>JBEBYG010000013.1:0-102720 GCA_040391235.1 Cryomorpha ignava | reverse complement strand
GTGGACCAGCGGAAGATCACCACGTTCAACTTCGACCAGAAGATCCAGCTCAATCTTGTGGGCAACATCGGCACCAAGCTGAAGATCAACACCAGCTACAACACGGAGGCCACCTTCGATTTTGAGAACCAAGTGAAATTGAATTTCGCGGGGGATGAGGATGACATCATCCAGAAGCTGGAAGCGGGTAACGTGAGCCTGCCCCTTACCGGCCAGTTGATCCAAGGCAGCCAGAGCCTCTTTGGCCTGAAAACGGAACTGCGTTTCGGAAAGCTCACGGCCACGGTCATCTTCAGCCAAGAGAAAGGGCAACGGAAGAACATCGCTGTGGCCGGTGGTGCGCAGACCACCAACTTCGAGATCAAGGCCGACCAGTATGAGGCCAACAAGTACTACTTCCTCAGCTACTATTTCCGCGACAACTACGAGAACGCCTTGCGTACGCTCCCTACAGTGAACAGTGGGGTACAAGTGACCAAGGTGGAAGTGTGGGTGACCAACACACGGAGCGACTACACCAACAACCGGAACATCGTGGCCTTCACCGACCTGGGTGAGGATGCCAGCCCGGCCAGTGTGGCGGCGAATCGTGTGAGTGCCAACTTGGTGAACTCGGGTGTGATCACGGATGGGGCAGGTATCGAAGCCGCCAACAATGCCAACAGCTTGTACAACTTGGTAGCGAACAATGCCGGCATCCGCTCCTTCACCTCCTCGGCTGCTGCCTTGCAGATCTTGGGCTTCCAGGCCAGCAAGAACTACGAGAAGCTGGAGAGCGCACGCTTACTCACGCAGAACGAATACACCTTGAACGAGCGGTTGGGCTTCATCGGACTTAACCAGAACCTCAACAACGACGAGGTGCTCGCCATCGCATACCAGTACACCTACCAAGGCCAGACCTACCAAGTGGGTGAATTCAGTACGGACGGTATAGCGCCGCCCAAGGCCCTCATGCTGCGTTTGCTGAAGGCCACCATCACCGACCCGCGCCAGCCCCTGTGGGACCTGATGATGAAGAACGTCTACTCCTTGGGGGCGTTCCAAGTGAACCCGCAGGATTTCCGACTGGAGCTGCTTTACAACAACCCCACTACCGGCGTCGATCTCAACTACATCCCACGTCCTCCGATCGACCAGATCCCCTTGCTGCAGGCCTTGGCCTTGGACCGCTTGGACCAGCAAGGCGGACCGACCCCGGATGGAGCGTTCGACTTCGTGGACTTTGCGGCAACGCTGGGTGGAACCATCAACTCCCAGAACGGGCGCATCTTCTTTCCAGTGCTGGAACCCTTCGGCAGCTACCTGAACCGACAGCTCATCGGTCCCAACCCGGCCGCTCCGGTCCAGGACACACTGGTGCGGAAGAACATCGTGTTCCAAGCACTTTATGACAGCACCAAGACCGCTGCGGAGAATATGCCGGAGCTGAACCGCTTCAAGATGAAGGGAAGCTTCAAGAGCGCCAGCAGCGATGTGATCAGCCTCAATTCGGTGAACATCCCGCAAGGTTCCGTGAGCGTTACGGCCGGTGGTGTGCGCTTGATGGAGAACCAGGACTACACGGTGGATTATAACCTCGGCCGCGTGAAGATCCTGAACCAAGGGATTCTGGAAAGCGGTACGCCCATCAACGTAAGCTTGGAGAGCAACTCGCTCTTCAGCATCCAGACCAAGACCTTGGCAGGTGCGCGTTTCGACTACAAGGTGAATAAGGACCTCGTGCTTGGCGGCACGATCATGAACCTGTACGAGCGCCCGCTGACGCAGAAGGTGAACGTGGGTGACGAACCGATCGCGAACACCATCCTCGGGTTGGATGCGAACTGGAAGAACGAGAGCGGTCTGATCACCCGACTGGTGGACAAGCTGCCCTTCTACGACACGAAGGAGACCAGTTCCATTGATGCCAGTGCCGAAGCGGCCTACCTGATCCCCGGCCACAGCAAAGCCATCGGGAGCATGGGCACCAGCTACATCGACGACTTCGAGGGCAGCGTGAGCAACATCGACATGCGGACCCAGAGCCAGTGGTTCATGGCAGCAACCCCGCACGGCCAACCGGACCTCTTCCCCGAAGGCGAATACATCAACGACCTGCGCACCGGCTTTAAGCGTGCCTTGCTGGCTTGGTACGTTATCGATCCCTTGTTCTTCAACAACAACAGCCTGAAGCCACCCTTGCCCGATGGGTCGGACGCGGACAACCGCTCACGCGAGGTGTTGGAACGGGAGGTTTTCCCCAACCGGCAGTTGGCCACCGGCACGCCGAGCAACATTCCTGTACTGGACCTTGCCTATTATCCCAGCGAACGCGGCCCGTACAACTACACCACTAACTTGGACGATGCCGGAAACCTACAGGACCCCGATGGGAACTGGGCGGGTATCCAGCGGCGCGTAACCACTACGGACTTCGAGGCGAGCAATATCGAGACGGTCCAGTTCTGGATGATGGACCCGTTCGATCCGGCTGTGAGTAACGCTAACGGCGAGCCCGCGAGCAACCAGGATGGCGGCAATACCACCGGTGGTGATCTCTACATCAACTTGGGTAACCTCAGTGAGGATGTGCTGCGCGATAGCCGCAAGAGCTTCGAGAACGGATTGCCGAAAAGCCCCTCCGACCTGGCCGCCACTACCGACCAGACCGCTTGGGGTGTGGTGCCCACCACCCAAAGTGTGGTGAACGCATTCGCCATCACCGACCAGAACACCTACCGCTATCAGGACGTGGGTATGGACGGTCTTGCCAACACGGATGCCAACGCGTTCCAGTCAGGGCTGAACGAACAGACCTTCTTCGCCGGTTACCTCAATGCCCTGAGCCCCGGCGCCCGCGCACGCTGGATAAATGACCCATCCGCGGACGATTACCATTACTTCCGAGGCAGCGATTATGATAGTCCTCCGCGTTCCATCCTGGACCGCTACAAGCGCTTCAACGGCTTGGAAGGGAACTCCATTACGGACGAGGACAGCAACGAGAACTATCCTACCCAAGCCACCACGCTGCCCACCACGGAGGACCTCAACCAGGACCAGAACCTCAGCGAGAGCGAGAGCTACTTCCAATACCGGATAAAGCTGCGACCCGCGGAGATGGTGGTAGGCAAAAACTTCATCACGGACCGCATATTGGGCCGCACGCCCAGTGGCAAGGAAGTGTATTGGTACCAGTTCAAAGTGCCCGTTCGCCAGCCTGAAAAGAAGGTGAACGGTATCCAGGATTTCCGCTCCATCCGTTTCATGCGTCTTTACATGCGCGGTTGGTCGCAGCCCACGGTGTTGCGTTTTGCACGCTTGGATTTCGTTCGGGGCGAATGGCGCAAATACACCCAGACCCTTGAGACCCCCGGAGAAGTGATCGGCGGTGATCCCGATCAGACCACCTTCGATGTGGCCGCAGTGAACATCGAAGAGAATGGCAACCGGACACCGGTGAACTATGTGCTTCCTCCGGGTATCAATCAGGAGACCGATATTGCCAGCGCCAACCTGCGCAGCCTGAACGAGCAGTCCTTGGAGCTGAGCACGTGCGGCCTGCGTGATGGCGATGCAAGGGCCGCTTTCCGCAACGTGAACTTCGATATCCGCAGCTACAAGAAACTGCGGATGTACGTGCATGCTGAATCCGCTGATGCGGACCGTCCGCTCGCATACGGGGATGTGAGCGTTTTCATCCGCTTGGGCAACGACTACGAGCAGAACTACTACGAGTACGAGGTACCGGCAGTGCCATCGGCATACTATAACAACGACCCTTACAATGTGTGGCCCGAGGCCAACAACATGATCGTGGAGTTCGCCAAGCTCAACGATGTGAAGATCCAGCGCAACCAGGCCGGTTTTCCCGTGAACCAGCGGTACACGCAAATGGACGGCGACCGCCGGGTCACCGTGGTGGGTAATCCGAACCTGAGCCAGATGAACACCATCATGATCGGCATACGGAACCCGAAGAAGGACGGGGACCAGGCCAATCCGTGGTCGAACGACGATGGTTCCTCGAAGTGCGCGGAGGTGTGGGTGAACGAACTGCGGCTCACGGATTTCGACCAACGTGGGGGCTGGGCGGCCATTGCCCGGGTGAACACCACCTTGGCAGACCTGGGCACGCTGAGCGTGGCTGGAAACTACAGCACACCCGGCTGGGGCAGCATCGATAAGAAGGTGAGCGACCGCCAGCGTGATACGCGCTACGGTATTGATGTGAGCGCCAACTTGGAGATGAGCAAGTTCCTGCCGGAGAAAAGCGGTGTGCGCGTACCGATGTACTTGGGCTTCTCCGAAGAGGTGATCAACCCGCAATACGACCCGTTGAACCCGGACATAGAATGGGATGATGCCACGCGGGCACTTACCCGCGAAGAGAAGAAGGAGCGCTTGAAGGAGCTGCGGACCTATACCCGCCGCAGAAGCATCAACTTCACCAATATCCACAAGGAGAAAGCACCCGCCAAGAAAACCGAGTACTTCTTCGACGTATCCAACTTCGGGCTTTCCTATGCCTATAGCGATCAGGAATACCACGATGTGAACACTCAGTACGAGAACACGCGCACCTTCCGTGGATCGCTCACCTACCAGCACAATCCGAAGCCGCGTCCGATCAAGCCCTTCGAGAAGGTCGCCTTCATCGGCAACAGCAAATGGCTGAAGCTGATCAAGGACTTCAACTTCAACTTCGGCTTCAAACAGCTCACCGCGCGCACCGCGATCGACCGCACCTACTTGGAGCGGCTCATCCGCCCCAATCCGGACATCCAAAGCCTGCCTCCGGCACCCACCTATAACAAGACCTTCAACTGGACCAACCAGTACGGCTTCCGATACGAGCTCACCAAGAGCCTCAAGCTCGACTTCAATGCCAACAACAACTCCATCATCGGGGAACCCGCAGGGCGCGTGAACACCGGCGATAAGTATGACTATCGCAACTGGAAGGACAGCGTGCTGACCAGCCTCAGTAAATTCGGGGAGACCACCACGTATGATCACATGGTGAATCTCACCTACACGCTGCCTTTGGACAAGCTGCCCATCACGGATTGGATCACCGCCAACGCGACCTACGGTGCGGGCTATAAATGGGACCGCGCTCCGTTGACCCAGGACAGCATCGGCAACACCATTCAAAACTCGCGGAACATCAACCTCAACGGGCAGTTCAACTTCGTGAGCCTCTACAATAAGATCAGTTATTTCAAAAAGATCAACGACAAGGCACGGGGGCGAGCCACCGCTAAGCCAGCGGCCCGAAGCACCAGCACCGCCAAGAAGCCGGATGAAAAGGAGAAGCCAGAGGAGAAGACCGGGTTGAAGATCAATCCCCTGGAGGGCTTTGCCCGTGTGCTGATGACCATCCGGACAGGCACGTTCACCTACAGCCAGAACAGCGGTATCCTCTTGCCGGGTTGGGGGCGTGGAAGCAACGTGATCGGCATGGACAGCAATTTTGGCGCACCCGGTTTCGGCTTTATCCTAGGGGAACAGAACCAAGACCTCAGCGGCAACTTCGTACGCGACTTCGCCAGTCAGGCTGCCGGCAACGGATGGCTGGTGCAGACCCCGAGCATCTACAACCCCTACACCAACACGCGGACCGAGACCATCAATGGAAGGCTCTCGCTCGAGCCCTTCAAGAGCATGCGCATCGAGCTTTTGGCCACCCGCACGCAGAGCGAGAACCACAGCTCCTTCTTCCGGTGGAACGCAACCGAGCAGCGCTATGTGAACGACAGCCCGCGGGACTTCGGCAACTTCAGCGTGAGCACCATCAATTGGGCCACTACCTTCAGTAAGGACAACGAGAACTTTGTGAACAGTAACTTCCTCCAAATGCTGAATAACCGTCCGATCATCAGCGGGCGTTTGGGTGAAGCGGACAGCGAACGCAGCAGCCCTACGGACAGTATCTACTGGAGCGGCTACGGGGCCACCAACCAGGATGTGGTGATCGGCTCCTTCTTGGCCGCATATTCAGGAACGAGCGCCGACAAGGTGAAGCTCAACCCCTTCAAATTGGTACCGCTGCCCAACTGGGATATCACCTACGATGGCCTTAGCAAGCTGGACTTCTTCAAGAAATACTTCCGCACATTCACGCTGAAGCACAGCTACCGCAGCACCTTCAACATCGGCGGCTACCAGACCAATCTGCTCTATGAGCAGGGCGGCAGCGTATTGGATGCGGGCAACAACTTCTTGCCGGAGCGCCAGATATCGGTGGTCACTATTTCCGAGGTGATGCACCCGTTCATCAACTTCGATATGACCTTGCAGAACAGCCTCTTGGCCAAGTTCGAATACAACCGTGACCGCAACCTGAGCTTGGGCCTTACGAACTACCAAGTGACCGAAGTGCGAGGCAAGGAATACGTGATCGGCAGCGGTTATCGCTTCAAGAACGTGAAGTTCCCCTTCCAGTTGGGTGGCAAGACCCCCAAGAGCGACCTGAACCTGCGCGTAGACCTGAGCTGGAGGCAGAACAACACGGTGATCCGCAAGATCGAGGAACTGCAGAACCAAGTGACCGCGGGACAGGACATCATTTCCATCAAGACCAGTGCGGATTACGTGATCGATCAACGCTTGAACCTGCGTGCGTTCTACGAGCGCGTGCTCAACAAGCCGGTGATCAGCACCTCATTCCCCAGCGCGAATACGAACATCGGGATCAGCCTGCGCTTCACATTGACGCAATGACGAGCATCTTTGCAGGCGGACAGCTTTGAACTCAACAATAACGAACACATGAATACCCCAGCTGAATTGAAGTACACGAAGGACCACGAATGGGTCCGTGTGGAAGGTGATGAAGCCGTTGTCGGCATTACGGACCACGCCCAGAGCGAACTGGGCGATATCGTGTTCGTGGACATCAACACCGAGGGAGAGGACGTGGAGAAGGAGGCGATCTTCGGATCCATCGAAGCCGTGAAGACGGTGAGTGATCTGTTCATGCCCCTCACTGGAAAAGTGCTGGAGGTGAACCCATCCTTGGGGGACGATCCTGCTGCGGTGAACAAGGACCCCTATGGTGCAGGCTGGCTGGTGCGGATCAAGATCAGCGACATCGAGGAACTGGAGGGCCTGTTGACGGCCGAACAGTACCAAGAGTCCATCGGCTAAGGCCGTTTCCTGCATCTCTCGCACCTCTGCGGATGATCATTCGGCGAGCGGCGCCCTTGGCCTTGCTATGGGCCTTGGGCATCATGGTGCTCACACTGATGCCTGCCAGCGATGTTCCGCGCTGGCATTGGGCGGCGCAGGTCCATCTGGACAAGTTCGTGCATGCCTTTCTATTCGGCGTGCAGGGCGTATTGCTCGGCTTGGCCTTTGCGAACAAACGCACATGGCGATCGCCTGCGCATCCGTTCTTGTTGGCGCTCCTTATCGCCATCCTCTTCGGTGCCTTGATCGAGGTGCTGCAGGAAGGCATGGACGTCGGCCGGTCGGGGGATGTTTGGGATGTGTTGGCCGATGGGGCAGGAGCGCTTCTCGGCTATTGGTTCCTTCGTTGGTGGCAGCGGAGGAGAGCCTGATCCATACAAGCAAACGCCTTGAACTTTTTCGCCCCCGGTACCTACCTGGGCCGGGTCAAGCTCGGTATAACCTGCGATCATCCTCCGGGGTCGCGCAAGCGTCAGGAGTTGTGTTCCGATCGCCCGTGATCAGACGATCATGCCAGCAGCCACCGTCTCGTTGGTCGCCTCATCGATCAGGATGAGGCTGCCGGTGTTGCGGTTGCGGGTATAGTTATCGAAGTGCAGCGGCACCGTGGTACGTAGCACCACCCGGCCGATATCGTTCATGCCGATCGTGTTGTTCTCATCCTTGCGCAAGGTGTTGATGTCCATCTTGTAGGTCACCTCCTTCACCATGCAACGCGCGTCCCGTGTGGTATGCTTCAGCGCATACTTCCCATTGGGCTGCAACGGACGTTCGTTCAACCAGCAGAGCATCACGTCGATATCCTGGCTGCTTTGGGGCAGGTTGTTCGGGCTCACGAGCATATCCCCGCGGCTGATGTCGATCTCGTCATTGAGCGTCACTACGATGCTCTGGGGCGCGAAAGCTTCCTCCACTTCATGCTCACCGATGTGGATGGATTTGATCGTGCTCTGGAAACCGCTGGGCAGCACTTGCACTGTTTCGCCCTTGCGGAAGATGCCGCCTGCGATCTGACCGGCGAAGCCCCGGAAATCATGCCATGCGTCCGTCATCGGGCGGATCACATGTTGCACCGGAAAGCGGCGGTCGATGTGGTTGAGGTCACCGGCGATGTGGATGTTTTCCAAGAGATACATCAAGGTGGAACCTTGGTACCAATCCATCTTGGTGCTTCGGTTCACCACGTTGTCTCCCTTCAATGCGCTGATGGGAATGAAGTTGAGGTCCCGCGCTTCCAGCTTGCTGCTGAAGTCCTCCAGCTCGCCTTTGATCTTCTGAAAAGCCTCTTCGGAGTAATCCACGAGGTCCATCTTGTTGATGCAGAACACCACGTGCGGAATGCCCAGCAACGAGGCGATGAAGGCATGGCGGTTGGTCTGCTCCTGGATCCCCTTGCGCGCATCCACGAGGATGATCGCCAGGTTCGCCGTGCTGGCACCGGTCACCATGTTGCGGGTGTACTGGATGTGCCCGGGCGTATCCGCGATGATGAACTTGCGCTTGGGCGTAGCGAAGTAGCGGTAGGCCACATCGATGGTAATGCCTTGTTCCCGTTCGGCACGCAGGCCATCGGTGAGCAGGCTCAAGTCCATATCGCCATTACCGCGCTTGGCGCTCGCGCGCTCCATCGCCTCCATCTGGTCATCGAAGATCGCGCGGCTGTCATAGAGCAACCTCCCGATCAACGTGCTCTTACCATCGTCCACATTCCCTGCCGTGGTGAAACGCAGAAGATCCATATCGAGATATCCGTGGGAAGAATTGTTGCTCATTGTTGCTGTTGCCTGTTGCGTGTTACGCGTTGCTCCGTTGCGTGTTGAACGGTTACGTTTTGCGTGTTAACCTGTTGCGCGTTGTGGGGTGGTGGAAACCCGTAACCCGTAACTCGCTAACTCGTAACGATCTTAGAAGTATCCTTCTTTCTTTCTGTCCTCCATAGCTGCCTCGCTGCGCTTATCGTCCATGCGCGTGCCGCGCTCAGTGGTGCGCGTAGAAGCCACCTCCTCAATGATCTCTTCCAGCGTTGATGCCGGTGAATCCACCGCGCCGGTGCAGCTCATATCGCCGATGGTGCGGAAACGCACGCGCTTCAAGAAGGGCTTTTCATCGGGCTTCAGGTTCATGAAGGGGGAGTTCGCATAAAGCACGCCGTCGCGCAGGAACACCTCGCGCTCGTGGCTGAAGTAGATGTTCGGGATGGGGATCTTCTCCAGCAGGATGTACTGCCACACATCCATCTCCGTCCAGTTGCTGATGGGGAAGGCGCGGAAGTGCTCACCCGGCCGCTTACGACCGTTGTAGAGGTTCCAGAGCTCAGCACGCTGGTTCTTCGGGTCCCATTGGCCGAATTCATCGCGGTGGCTGAAGACGCGTTCCTTCGCACGGGCCTTCTCCTCATCGCGACGCGCACCTCCGATGGCGCAATCGATCTTGTTCGTTTCAATGGCTTCCAGCAGGGTGCCTATTTGCAGCTTGTTGCGGCTGGCATGGAAGCCGGTCTCCTCTTGCACCTTGCCCTCGTCGATGCTCTTCTGCACGCTGCCGATCATCAGCTTCGCACCGTACTCTTCCACCAGCTTGTCGCGGAATTCAATGGTCTCGCTGAAATTGTGCCCGGTGTCCACGTGTAGCAAAGGGAAAGGCACCTTGGCGGGGAAGAAGGCCTTGCGGGCCAAGTGGAAGCACAGGATGCTGTCCTTGCCACCACTGAAGAGCAACGCGGGGTTGTCGAATTGCGAGGCCACTTCCCGGAGGATGTGCATGCTCTCGCTTTCGAGTTCCTTCAAGTGGGTCAGTCGGTATGAATGCATTTCGTCAGTTCCGTTTGATGCGCGGCAGCAGATGCTGGAGCAGTTCGTCCGCAGCCGCTTCGGCGGTGCGTCCGGTGGTAGTAAGTCGCAAGGCAGGGGAGGTCGGCGGCTCGAAGGGAGCGCTGATGCCGGTGAAATCCTTCACTATTCCTGCACGTGCCTTGGCATAAAGTCCTTTTACATCGCGCTGTTCGCACTCCTCGAGCGGGGTATCCACAAAGACCTCAAGGAAGTCGTTCGCCCCGATGATGGAGCGGGCTTGCTCGCGGATGGCGATGGTGGGGCTTACGAAGCAGCAGATCACCACCGCTCCGTTCTGAAGGAAGAGCTTGGCCACCTCCGCGATCCGGCGGATGTTCTCCGTGCGGTCAGCATCGCTGAAGCCGAGGTTGCTGTTGATGCCGGCGCGGATGTTATCGCCATCCAACACCACCGAGTAGAAGCCTTCGGCGTGCAGCTGTTTTTCCAATGCGATGGCGATGGTGCTTTTGCCACTACCGCTCAGCCCGGTCATCCACACCACTGCACCGTGCTGCGAGAGCAGGGTCTCTTTGTCGGATCGTTGCAGCAGCCGATCGGACACGGGATGAATATGCTGCGGTACCGGGGGCATTTATAAGTGCCGCGAAGGTACCGCCTCTGAAGGGATCTGACCGTCCGAAAGTGGAGGCCTGATACCCCACTGGCCTATATTTGGCCTTGATGAGCAATCCGATGGACAAGAGCACCCGCAAGGGCATGCCCACAGGGGGCCAAGCACCGGCTGTGGACCAAGTGGGCATTGAGGAGCGCGTCGCCCGCATCAAGACCCGCAGCATCAAGAAGGAAACGAAAGTGCAGGGGATGAAGCTCGCCCTGAGCATGATCGACCTCACCACCCTCGAAGGTGCGGACACGCCCAGCAAGGTGCGCCAGCTCTGCTACAAGGGTGTCCACCTGCACGATACGCTCCCCGGCCTGCCCACTGTGGCCGCCATCTGCGTGTATCCGACCATGGTGAAAACCGCCAAGAAGGCCCTCGGCGATAGCGGCGTGAAAGTGGCAGCAGTGGCCACCGCATTCCCCAGCGGACAAGCACCCAGGGCCGTGAAGATCGCCGACACCAAGTTTGCTGTGAACGAAGGCGCCGACGAGATCGACATGGTGATCTCCCGCGGGCAATTCCACAGCGGCGAGTACAACTTCGTCTTTGATGAAATAGCCGCGGTAAAAGAGGTCTGCGGCAAGGCCCGCCTGAAGGTGATCCTGGAGACCGGCGAACTCGGCACCTACGACAAGATCCGATTAGCCAGTGACATCGCCATCGCGGCAGGAGCAGACTTCATCAAGACCAGCACCGGCAAGATCAGCCCCGCCGCCACCATGCCTGTAACGCTGGTGATGCTGCACGCCATCCGCGACCACTACCTGAAGACCGGCGTAATGATCGCCATGAAGCCTGCAGGCGGCATCCGCACCAGCAAGGATGCCCTGCACTACCTGATGATGGTAAAGGAGGAACTCGGCCCGGAATGGTTGGACAACCACTGGTTCCGTTTCGGCGCCAGCAGCTTGGCCAACGACATCCTCATGCAGTTGGAGAAAGAGGCCACCGGCAGGTACCAGAGCGCGGATTACTTCAGTGTGGATTGAAGCTGTGGACGGGGGGAGTGTAAGCATGAGCGGGGAATGCTGACATGTGCCGGCCAACGAACGGCCACGGACAAATGCACCTCGTGCCAGCGATAACATGCCTTTCAGAAAATGGCTGAAAAACCTTTGCTTTACGGACTAACCACCTTAAGACCGATCAAGGATGAAAAGAATACTTACACTCTTGTTTGCGACATGCTTGGTCGCCACCACCTACGCACAGGAAGTTCAAAAATGCTGCGGCACCTCCAGTAGTACCTTTCTATTGGGCAGCCCGAGCTATGCACGGCATACGCAATGCCTATATGCCCCCGGGGATTTTACGGGAGCGGTTGCGGGACACATCGTACGACTGTATTACCGCTATGGCAATTCGGGAGTGGCCCTTGGTAATACGCTCGGAGACTTCTCCATCAGCCTGATCCAGACCAGTGCCACGTCACTCAATGGCGTACAGTTCCTCACCGGGCTGCAGTCCGTGCTTGAGGTCAATTCCTTTTCCATCCCACCGGGGCAATCGGGCAATTGGTTCAGCATCGACCTGGACACGCCTTTCCTCTATGATCCCACGCAGTCCTTGGTGGTGGATACACGTTTCGAGACCTCATCGAACACCGCCTTCGGCACCTATTCAACCAGCGGCACTACTGGCCGGAAGATCATGTCGTCATCGACCACCGATCTGAGCGGTGAGGCGTGGGGTACCCTACAGGATGTTGGCTTTGACCTGGACCAAGGCACGGGCATGATCCAACGCGTGCTCACCAACGTCATGCTATACCCGAACCCTGCGGCAGCCAGCAGCGAACTGTTTTGGACCACGCCATTGGCCCAGGATGGCTTTATCACGCTCACCGACCTTTCAGGGCGCACCATGATGACACGTCCGGTTGCTGCCGGCTTGACCCGGACCTCTGTGGACTTGACCTCTATGGCCAAGGGGATGTACCTGTTGCAGCTTCGCGATGCGGCGGGCTTGCTATACTCCGGGCGGTTGGTTCGGGAATAAGGAGCTGGTAGCCCCATCCCTGCGCTCGGGTGGTCCCCAACGGCTCCCGGCGCTCGGCTTCGCAAAAACATCGCAGATCTGCCGCGCCTGCCTAACGCAGGCAGGTGCCCGGCGCTTGATCCACGGATCCTGCCCCGGAGCCCCATCCGGGGGCGAGCTCCGCTGGTTTTACTTGCCCCCCGATCTGGGGCGAGACTTCCGCTTCCAGTAGAGTGCGTTCCAGCGAGTGTATGTCTAGTGACGTTGAAGAAGAAGGCAACCATATTGCAGATTTTGCCTCTACGCAAAGCGTATTCAATTCAACGCATACACCTTCCCCGGAAGGCTTCTCACCACGCCGTTGAACTCTAGGTTCAGCAAGATTCCTGCGGCCTTGTGCGGCAGCATCTTACTGCGGAAGCAGAGTGTATCGATATCGATCTTCCCTTGCGCCTTGATCAGGTCCACCAGGGTTTGCTCTTCGGGCATCAGCTCCGTGAAGAGTGCTTGCTGCACCGCGGCCTTCTTGGCGTCCGGTAGCCACTCCATGAGTTTCAGCACATCCTGTGGGCAAGTGACGAGGTGTGCCTGGTTCTGTTGGATCAAGCGGTTGCAGCCGGTGCTGTAGGTGTCGGTCGGGCGGCCGGGGTAGGCCATTACTTCCCGGTCGTAGCTGTTGGCGATATCGGTGGTGATGAGCGAACCGCCCTTGGGGCCGCTCTCCACTACAATGGTGCAATCGCTGAGGCCCGCGATCACGCGGTTGCGGGCGGGGAAGTTGCCCGGTGCAAACGTGGAGCCGCTGGGGAGTTCACTGACCAAGGCACCGTGCTCGCACATCTCCTTCGCCGTGGCCGCATGTTCCCCCGGATAGATGCGGTCCAGCCCATGGGCCACGCAACCCACGGTGGGCATGCCTTGCCGAAGTGCCGTGCGGTGCGCGACGATGTCGATACCATAGGCCAATCCGCTCACGATGGTCGCACCGCTATCAGTCAGGCCTTCCACTAATTCCTCGCAGAGTCGCTTTCCCTGTTCGGTGGGTTTGCGGGTGCCTACGATGGAAACGCTGCGAGGCGGGTCCAGATCGGCATTGCCTCTGGCGTAGAGCAATACCGGTGCATCCGTGCATTGCCGCAGGCGCTTCGGGTATTCGGGGTCCAAGTAGAAGAGTATGCGCAGCTTGTGCTTCCGAACGTATTCCAGCTCCTTTTCTGCAGTCCTGATCACACCCGTGTCCATGATGGAAGCGGCCAGCACCGGCCCGATGCCGGGCACTTTGGCCAAGGAACGCCGCACGGCATTATCGGTGAACAAGGGTTCCACGCCACCGCAATACGCCACCAGGTTGCGGGCGTTCACGGGTCCGATCCCTTTCAAAAGCGAAAGCGCGATGCGATATATCAATTGGCGGTCTTCCATTGCAGCTTGCTGGCGATCGCTACATTCGCCGTCAACGCACGCTGCCCAAAATAAGCTCGATGAGGATCATTCTGATATGGGCTGCCTTGCTGGCGGCTTTGGCCGCCCAAGCCCAACCAGTTCCGGTTGTGCAAGGCCGCGTGGTGGGCCGGGTGTTCAGCACATCGGACAAGGAGCCGTTGCCCGGTGCCAGTATTTCATTCGGTAGCATGCGATCGGCCACGGCCAACGACAGTGGGCATTACGCCATCGACCTACCAGCAGGGGAGTACACGGCCACCTTCCGTTTCATCGGCTATGCCGAAAAGAGCTCGGCCATCAGCGTTCCTGCGGGAGGTACGGTGACCTTGGACGGTGCCTTGGCGCCTGCCACCTCCCAGCTGGACATGGTGGTGGTGACCGCAGGGAAATTCGAGCAGCGCGTAGGGGAGGTGACCCAATCCCTGAGCATACTTCCAGCAAAGCTGATTCGTGACAAGAACACCACGAACCTGAGCGAAGCCTTGAACCAAGTGCCCGGGGTGGTGGTGATCGATGATGACCCCCAGATCCGGTCCGGAAGCGGCTTCAGCTACGGTGCCGGGAGCCGCGTGATGATGTTGGTGGATGGGCTACCCATTCTGAGCGGCGATATCGGGAGACCGAACTGGTCGTTCCTGCCGATAGAAGATGTGGAGCAGATCGAAGTGATCAAGGGGGCGAGCAGTGTACTCTATGGCAGTGCTGCGCTCAGCGGCGTCATTAACGTACGCACCGCCTGGCCTGGCGAGAACCCCAAAACACGAGCAACTGTTTTCGCGGGTGTTTATGATACCCCCGGTAACAAGGAAGCCAAGTGGTGGGGACCCAACCCTCCCTTGACCACAGGGGCCAGTTTCCTGCACGCCGAGCGGTTCAAGAACTTCGATCTGGTGATCGGCGCGAATGCCTTCGGTGACCAAGGCTATGTAGGGCCCGAGCGCATTGCCCCGGACAGCCTTGTGAAAGACCCCTACCGCTTGGCCAACGGCGGATACGACCACCGGGTGCGCTTCAACTTTGCAACGCGCTGGCGCAACCAGAAGCTCAAGGGCCTGAACTATGGCCTGAACGGGAACGTGATGAAGAGCCACAGCACCAGCGTGTTCCTGTGGGATAATTTGAACGAGGGCTTGTTCCGGTCCTTACCGAATACGATGACCAATACCATGGGGACCCAGTTCTACCTGGATCCATTCGTCAATTACACCGGGCCCAAAGGCACCCGGCACACCCTGCGTGGTCGCTGGTACCACCAGGATTTTGCGAACAACAACGACCAGAGCAATGCGAACGACATGCTCTATGGGGAGTATCAACTGCAGCAGAATTTCAACCTCTGGGGTCCTACGGTGCTCACGGCAGGGATCACGGGGCAGCACGTTTCCAGCCATTCCATCCTGTATAGTGGCGACCCCAATGGCGATGGGGAGAACACGGCCACCAATGCTGCGGGCTATCTGCAACTGGACAAGAAGTTGATGGACAAGCTCATGCTCAGCGCGGGTGTACGCTATGAACAGTTCAAGGTGAACGATTACGAGAAGGGCGAACCGGTGTTCCGTGCAGGCGCTACGTACCAAGTGTTCGAGGGAACTTATCTGCGTGCGAGCTATGGGCAAGGCTTCCGTTTTCCGACCATCGGAGAGCGGTACATCCTTACCAACGTGGGATCCCTGCACATTTACCCCAACCCGGACCTGTTGCCGGAGACCAGCGTGAACATGGAGGCGGGCATTAAGCAAGGATTCAAGCTCGGCAGCATCACGGGCTATGTGGATGTGGTCACCTTCCAGCAGGATTTCGACCGCTACGTGGAATTCACCTTTGGCCAGTGGGGCCAGGACCGGTCCATTGCTAATCTTCTTGGCCTCGGCTTCAAGAGCGTGAATACCGGCGGTGCCCGTATCACCGGTACCGAAGTGGAACTGGCCGGCAAGGGCAACTTGGGTCTGGTGGAACTGCAATTCCTATTGGGCTACACGCACACCTTGCCGGTGAGCACCACACCCGATGAAGCCTACGCCCGCTATACCACCACCACGGGTGCCGTGGAGGACGTGACCTATGCCAACACCAGTTCCTACACGAAAAAGGATGTCCTGAAATTCCGGGTGGAGGATCTCTTCCGCAGCGATGTTGGGGCCACGTGGAAGCATCTTTCCGGTGGCGTCAGCTTTCGATATAACAGCCATGTGCGCAACATTGATGAGGCCTTCATCCAGTTCGAGAAAATGGGCGTGCTCGGCGATATCGGGATCGAAGAGTGGATGGGGACCCACACCACCGGCGATTGGATCACCGACATCCGGGTGGGCTATGCATTGACGACCGAGGTGAAGCTATCCTTCATCGTGAACAACCTAAGCAACGAGGTGTACGCCATCCGGCCCATGGCGATCGAAGCACCTCGAAGCTTCCAAGTGCAATTGGCCTATACACTATGAGCCAGGTGGAACGCATCCTCGGGATCATTCCCGCTCGCCATGCCAGCAGCCGTCTGCCGGGCAAACCTTTAGTGGATATCGGCGGCAAGAGCATGGTGCAGCGCGTGGTGGAACAGGCGCGGCGATCATCCCGCTTGGCGGATGTGGTAGTGGCCACGGACGACGAGCGCATCGTAGATCATGTCCACGGCTTCGGCGGCCAAGCCGTGCTCACCTCCGTTATGCATCACAGTGGCACCGACCGATGCTGGGAGGCTTTGGAGATCATGGGGAAAGAGAAATTCGATGGTGTTGTGAACATACAAGGCGACGAGCCCTTCATTGAACCTGCCCAGATCGATGAGCTCTGTAATTGCTTGATGCAACCGGGTGTTTCCATCGCCACGTTGGCGCAGGTGGTCACTTCGGATGAAGACCTGGATGACCCCGGCGAGGTGCTCATCACGGTGGATCATTCCATGAACGCCTTGTATTTCAGCAGGGCAGCGATCCCTTTCCTGCGTGATCGTGGAACAGCACCCCGGCATACGCGCTTCCGCTATTTGAAGCATGTGGGGCTCTATGCCTACACGGTCGGAGCCTTGCATAAGATCGTCCGCATGCCGCCCTCCTCGCTGGAGCAGGCGGAGTCCTTGGAGCAACTGCGCTGGATTGAGAATGGCGTGCCTGTGCGAGTGGGCATAACGCAGCATTCCTCCTTCTGCGTGGATACCCCGGAAGACCTGGAACAGGCACGGCGGAAGGTGGCGGAAGGGTAATGAACACCTGATATTGGGAAACTACTTCCCACAGCGCGCGCATTGGCTTAGTTTTGGCCCATCACATGGCCTTGGCTCGCGACATCCACGACCTTCTCTACCTGCACGATTGCGTGATCGTGCCCGAGTTCGGTGGTTTCCTCACCCACTACCGCCCAGCGCGGTTGGATGAGCAGCGCCGCTTGGTGCACCCGCCGTCGAAGGACCTGAGCTTTAATAAGCACTTGGTGCGCCAGGATGGCCTCTTGGTGGACCAGTTGGTCCGTCGCGAAGGCTTGGATTTCCGGACCGCCAAGGAGCATATTGAAGCCGAGGTGGCGGAATGGCGCTGGAAACTTCAACGGCAAGGACGACTGGAGCTTCCGCGTGTGGGCACGTTTTTCCATGATGCGGAAGGCAACCTGCAATTCGAACCGGATAGACGGGTGAATTTCCTGCGCGATGCTTACGGCCTACGCCCGGTATCAGCCATCCCGGTACCGAACTCAGAGATACCAACGTTGACCCCCATTGCGATGGATGAGTCCGTTGCGGTGGAAGAAGGCGGAAGAAGGCTGACGCGCGCCTTGGCAGCTGCCAGCATCGCGGCCATTGCATTGACCGCTGCCACGTGGTGGGTCATGGGCACCTCTGGCAATTCATTCATGGCTTTGAGCGGTTTCGACCTCATGCGTGGTTCGGAGCCTGCCCGCTATGTGCTCCCCGACGCCCCAACCCCTTTTGAGGCACCTTCACAAGCCTCCTTCTGGTCAGCTCCCAAGGATCTTACCGGTGTGCACGAAATGCCCATTGCCGGGCCTGAGGTACCTCCCGTGGCCGTGGATCTGGGGCACCAACAGGGAAAGGTGGAGCCGGAGAGCACCGCCGTGGTGACGCCCGTTGTGAGCGCACGCTTTCACATCATCGGTGGCTGTTTTCTGGAGAAGGAAAATGCCGACCGCTTCGTTTCAGAATTGCAGGCCAAAGGCTTTGCCGCTTCGCTGATCGACAAGAAGGGCGGGCTTTACCGGGTGGCCTACGGCAGCTATCCCCTTCGGACCACGGCCAATGAGGCCTTGGATGCCGTGCGCAAGGAGGAGGCCCCCGACGCTTGGTTGCTCGTGAAGTGACCGTTCTGCCGGGTCGGGGAGTCGGTTGGCCCTAAATTTGCGTAGGTATTCCTGCAGATGACCGATCGTATCATTCATATGAAGGCCGTGGATCTTTCCTTGCTGGAGGATGATGTGGTACATGCGCATTTCAGGAACGACATACTGGGCACTGTGCAGGATGTACACGAACTCTTTGAAACCATCGGTCACGAGCGCAACGGCCGCAAAGGCCTACTCGTGGTGACCTTTGGTGACCGAAGCACCTTGACCAATGAGGCCCGCGCGTTGGCCAGCAGTGCCGAAGGAGACAAGGTGCTGGCCGCCGATGCCATCGTAGTGCGTGATTTCGGCCATCAGCTTGCAGCCAATGCCTTTGTGCGCCACAACCGTCCCTTACGTCCCACTCAACTCTTCCCCGATATGAAAAGCGCCATCAAATGGCTCGGGGAGCAACATCACCTCATTGAGAATTCATGAAACTTCCTCTCTGTGCACTGGCCTTGGCCGTTCTTACCCATTCCGTCACGGCACAAGTGGTGCTGGATCCTCCCGCCAAAGTGATCAGTGTGGGCAAGTCCGAAATAACCAGTTTAGCGATTGCGCCTAAGGGTGATCGCATACTGGTGGGGACCAACCGTGGCGCGGAACTTTTCGACATCGAGAAAGGAAAGCGGGTGGCCTCCTTTCCATACAATGAAGATGGGAGCACAGCGGTGTACTACACGGCGTTCAATGACAACGGCGAGTTCGTGGTGTTGATCGGCTATGCCGGCACGCGGGAAGTTTGGGATGTGAAGAACGGGAAGCAAGACAAGATCTTGGCGGGACACCGCTGGATCCCGGACGCCATTCGGACCAAGGATTTGGGCCTGAAGAAAGGCAATCGTGATTTCGATCGCTTCTACCAACAAGCCGAAGCGGAGCATGGGAATGTCACCGTGCGCGCCACTAAAGATGGATCGCTGGTGTTCACCGATGGTGACGGGAATGCGCTGCAAACGCTCACGTATTCGACCAATATGGACCAGCACCACCGGGCACCATGCCTATTCCACAACGGGCAATTCATCACGGGTACCGATGACGGGCGCGTGCTGTTCTACGACTTGGCCAAGCCCTGATCGTTCAGCGCATCCAGCGCTTTCTGAACGTGCTTGCGCGCATTGAGCCGGTCCTGCAAGGCGGCGCGTACAATTCCTGAACTATCCAGCACGAAGGTGGCGCGTTCCTTCAAGCCCAAGAAGCTCTTCAGGCCGAATGCGTGGAAGGCGACATCCTCGGGGTCGCTGAGGAGGAGAAAGGGAAGTTGGTGTTGATCCGCGAATGTCTTGTGGTCCGCCATACTGTCTGCGCTGATGCCGATCACCGTGGCCCCCAGTCCTTTGAATGTAGCATGGTCGTCGCGGAAATGGCAGGCTTCCTTGGTACAGACCGGCGTTCCATCCTTGGGGTAGAAGTAGACCACCACGGGTCCCTTTCCGCGAAGGGAGGATAAACGGAACGACTGTCCGTTCTGGTCTTGGAGTTCCACCTCTGGTGCTGCGTTACCGGGTTTCAACATCTTCGTGTTTTTCTTCTTTTCCGCTGAACGCCCGGATCGCGAGGAACAGCAACATGGCCAGCACCACCAAGCCCAAGAGGCCGAGGTACCACTGCACTTTCTTGAAGGTGGACAGGAATACGGCAGCTACCAAGAGCAGCACCGAGCCTTGCACCCAGATGCGCAAAGCATACGTGCGCCAATTGAGCATGCCGCTCTGCAGCCTGCGATAAATACGTTGGTCCACAAGATGGTATCCGATCAGCAATGCGGTCACTCCGAGCTTCGCCTGTATCCAAGACTCCTGCACCAAGGAAAGATCCAACCAGATCATCCAGATCCCGAAGAAGATCATCAATAATAGCGAGGGCCACGCCACTATGTATAGCAGTTGCCGCTCCATCACCCCGTATTGCTTGGTGAGGATCGCACGGACCGGCTCCTCGCGGTTCAGCGCTTGCCGATGCAGGATGAACAGACGGACCAAGTAGAACGTGCCTGCAAAGAAGGTCACCATGAAAATAATGTGCAGCGCCACGAGCGCCGGGTAACAGTCCGGAAGCATGGGTGAAAGGTACGGGCCAAGAGAAATGACCATGTCGGCAGGCATTCATCTTGGATGCCTTCAGGCACATCCATGGCAGCTGATCGTGTCCGATGCAGATCTGCGGTCATCTGCGCCATCTGCGGTTAGCCAGCCATTCGTGCTACCGGATCGTCAGCGGTACTTTTGCACCGAAATTCATTCCATGGAACCCAAGCTCAGCAGTGACAGTTATTCCGAGACCACCAACATGGTGTTGCCGAACGATGCCAACACCATGGGCAACCTCTTCGGCGGCCAGTTACTGAAGTGGTTGGACATGAGCTGCGCCATCAGCGCGCATCGCCATTCGAAGCGTGTGGCGGTAACGGCAGCCGTGAACAACGTCAGTTTTGATATCCCTATCAAGCTCGGCGATTTCGTCACCATCAAGGCACACGTGAGTCGCACCTTCAGCACCAGCATGGAAGTGTGGGCCGATGTATGGATCGAGGACCAAGTGACGGGTGCCATGACCAAGTGCAACAGCGCCATCTACACCTTCGTGGCCCTCACTCCGGAAGGCAAGCCCACGCCGGTGCCCGCGGTGATACCGGTAACGGAAGAAGAGAAAGTGCGCTACGCCGGAGCCTTGCGCCGCAGGCAATTGCGATTGATCCTCGCCGGTAAGATGAAACCCGAGGACGCGGACGAGCTGAAGGCGCTCTTCGCCTAAATAGCCGCGGAGGCGCTGAGGCGCGGAGAATGTAATCTGTGGTTAAGGGCCGCTGAGGCGCTGAGACGCGGAGAATGCATCTTTTGGTGATTGGTGAAGGGTAATTAGTGATTGGTCCCGCTGCCGACTCGACTCCGTTGGTCGGTTTTCAGCCTTCAGCTTTCCTGTTTCAGCTTTCAAAAGACTTCCGACTCAAACATCCTCCGCGCCTCAGCGCCTCCGCGGCTTGTTTCTTACGATTCCTCTAGCTCCCGCTGTTTTCAGCTTTCCAGTTTCCTGTTTCAGCCTTGAGAAGCGACCAAAAATCCCTCCGCGCCTCTGCGCCTCCGCGTCTTGTTTTCTTACGATACCTCCGGCTCCCGCTGTTTTCAGCCTTCAGCTTTCCTGTTTCAGCTTTCAAAAGACTTCGACTCAAACATCCTCCGCGCCTCAGCGCCTCCGCGTCTTGCTTCTTACGATACCTCCGGCGCACGACTAACAGCTCAGGACTCTCTGTGTACCTCTGTGCCTCCGTGCCTCTGTGGCCTTCATCCCTCTTCCGTCCACTTCACGATCTGGTCCAGGTCCTGCAACTCCATGCAGCGGAAATGTCCACGAGGGCATTGATCGAAACCGATCTTCGAGCATGGGCGGCAGGGTAGTCCCTTCACCTCGCTGATGTGTGCCCGCTCTGGATGCTGCGGGATGTAAGGCCCCATGCCGAACTCCGGTACTGTATTGCCCCAGACGCTCACAAGGTTCTTGCGAAAAGCGCTGGCCACGTGCATGGCACCGCTATCATGCGCGATCACGTTGGTGGCTTGGCGGATCAATGAGGCCGAGCCCATGAGGTCGAATTTGCCGGTGGCATCAAAGGCGCGCGCACCCACGGCATTGCTGATCGCACGCCCCACGGTGGTATCGTCCGGGCCGCCAATGATCACCAGGGGCCCTTTCAGCTTTACAGCCAGTTCCAGCAGTTTGTGTTGAGGAAGACGCTTGGTGAAATGCCCTGCACCGATGCACAAGGCGGTGTATCCGTTGCGGTGGGAAGCGGGAAGGGCATCCGGCCGCACTTCGCGTTCCGGAGCGATGAACAGGTCCAATCCTTGCCCGTCGTTCTTCACGCCCAAATGCGCCACCGTAGTGAGGTAGCGGTCCACGATGTGGATGCGGGGTAGGCGGTCCTTCTTGAGATTCACCAGCAACCACTTTTCCCAGTTCAGTTTCGGGAAGCTCTTCGACGGGACGCCCAAGGCGGTCTTTACCCGCCACGTTCGCGTGTTGCGGTGCAGGTCCACCACGAAGTCGAATTTTTCCTTCTTCAGATCGCGCAGCACACCGCCCAGTTTGTCGCTCATCATGTGAACGCGATCCACGTAGGGTGAATGATCCACCAAGGAGGCATAGATGTCCTTGGTGAGGAAGTGGATCTCCACACCGGGTACTTGTTGTTTCAAGCAACGCAGTACGGGTGAGGTGAGTATGATATCACCAATGGAACTAAAGCGGATTACGAGGACCTTCATGGGAGCGGGCGCAAAAGTAGCCGCACCCCGTGGTATTAAGACCGCCGGCTTAGGTCATAAGACCTCAAGATCGAGCATTCTCCAATATCACTCCCCGATACGTTTGAAAACCAGACACGGTCGGTATCTGCCCCCGCATGGGATTTTGCGCGTGCTGGTGGTATTGGTGGAGGTGGATTACCAAACACCGGGAGAGCAGGACCCAACCGGCCCGAATGGCTATACCGGTTGGCCTGCCCATCAACTCCCTGTTTGGGTGGATAATGTTGCCAATAGGAACAGCCGTACGCAATATTTACGAACATTACCCCACAGGCCCTCACAATAAACCTACATTCATTTACCCCAAGCCCCCAACACCATGCCCCGCAACCTCCTCCTCGCACTCGCCTGCAGCCTTGCACTCACCGCGGCAGCACAACCCACTTGGCGCTTCCACTTGGCCTTTGAGGATGGAACGGGGGCGAGGGATACGCTTTGGATGGTGTTTGACACAACCGCAACAATTGGGACTGGTGTACCTGATCAAGAGTTAGGAGAAGGTGCCGTGCAAATGGATCCGAATGAATTCAATGTTTGGATATTGAACCCTGCGTATGACTCTACGAAAACGATTGCTTTACCTTATCCTTATTTTCCCTATATCACCATAGAGATACAAGCATTCAACTATACCTACCCCCTTACCCTACGCTGGGATACCGCTATGTTCCGCCTACCCTGGTTGCCCGAACCGGGTTTCCCGTACGATGGGGGTACGATGGACAACGAGTATTTCTTCTTTTATGGAGGTAATGAGCCTTGGGGCCATTTATTTATTATGGGTTGGACCGATTCGGTGGTCATTCAGCCCCCCGCCGATTTCCCGGATATGATCGTATTTCCCTTACTCGTGAACCTTGGGATGGGGTCAACAGTGAATACCGGTGATTTGATGCGCAAGCACACGCTTTATCCTTTTCCGAACCCGGGCAGTGATGGATTTACTATTCGGGATGCGCAGCCCATCCAAGAAGTGCAATTGCGCTCGCTGGATGGGCGTTTGTGGAAAGTACAGCAAGGACGGGGCGAAATAGTGTCACTGAACGTCTCCGAGCTTCCTAACGGCATGTATGTTTTGCGCATTATGCGTGCGGATGGTACGTGGCGACAGGCAACTTGGGTAAAGAACGATTGACTGGCAGTACGTGAAAGGCGTGTACATCCTACGAAGCCAAGTTGAAAGCCGGAAGGTTTTGACCGGACGCTTCATCAGACAATAATTCATTCTCGCGTACAGAATCCTGAGGTATGCGCACGCGGCCAGCAGATCGCGACGAAGGCATGCATCTGTGGCCCCTGAGCAATGTCGAAGGGCGGTTTTCTTCCCTCACTTCCACGGCTCAACTGACTTCCATCCCGATTTCTTCTCCCGAAAGCCCCACATTTGCAGTATTCCGCCTTTTGGATCTTGAAATGTATATCGACACACACGCCCATCTCTATCACAAACAGTTTGATCAGGACCGCACCGAAATGGTGCAACGCGCGCTCGATGCCGGTGTCCACAAACTCTTCCTGCCCAACATCGACCTCACCAGCGTAGAGGCCATGCACGCGATGTGCGATCAGTATCCGGAGATCTGTTTTCCCATGATGGGCCTGCACCCCTGCTCCGTGGGAGAGGACCCCAGCCGCGACCTCGCTGAGGTGGAGCGCTTGCTCGGTACAGGCCGCTACTGGGCCGTGGGCGAGATCGGCATCGATCTGCACTGGGACAAGACCTGGCTCAGCCAGCAGCAGGATGCCTTTCGCCAGCAAGTGCGTTGGGCCAAGGAACTCGCGCTGCCGGTGGTAATCCACTGTCGCGAGAGCTTCGAGGAAACCATCGCCATTATCGAAGAGGAGAAGAATGAGCACCTCGAAGGCGTGTTCCATTGCTTTTCCGGCACGGCAGAGCAAGCCCGTCGCATCATCGACATTGGTGGCTTCATGCTCGGGATCGGCGGAGTGATCACGTATCCGAAAAGCGGCTTGGCGGAAACCATGGCTGAAGTAGGAGCGAAGCATTGCGTGCTGGAAACGGATGCGCCGTACCTCACGCCAGTGCCGCACCGAGGCAAGCGCAACGAAAGCAGCTACATCCCGCTCATTGCCGAAGCCTTGGCCGCTGTGGTGGGCATCTCCGTGGAAGAGGTGGCACGCATCACCACGGCCAATGCCGAACATCTGTTCGACGAATGAGCGTGCCCAAAGTGCTCTTGATCTATACCGGTGGAACCATTGGTATGGTAGCCGACCCGCGCAGCGGTGCCCTCCAGGCCATGAACTTGGATCACTTGGAAGAGCAGGTACCCGAGCTGGCGCGCATGGGGATCGCCTTGCAGACGGTCTCCTTCGGCACACCCATCGACAGCAGCGACATCCGGCCGGCCCAATGGGTACGCATTGCGGAAACCATCGGCAAGCACTACGACGATTTCGATGGCTTCGTGGTATTGCATGGCAGCGATACCATGGCCTACACCGCCAGCGCGCTCAGCTTTTTACTGGAGAACCTCAACAAGCCCGTGATCCTCACGGGCAGCCAACTGCCGCTGGGTACCATCCGTACCGACGGCAAGGAGAACCTCCTCACGGCCATCGAGATCGCTGCGGCGAAGGAGAACGGCCAAGCAAGAGTGGGTGAAGTTGCGATCTATTTTGAATACAGCCTATACCGCGGAAACCGCACGGTGAAGGTGCATGCGGAACGCTTTGAAGCCTTCCGCTCGCCGAATTGGCCGGTATTGGCCGAAGCCGGTGTACATATCCGCTACGATCAGGCTGCCTTATTGCCCCCCCGCACAGGCCCATTGAAGGTCCACACCCACATGGACGATAGCGTAGGTGTCATCCGCCTCTTTCCGGGGATCCGTGCTTCTTGGGTAAAGGCCATGTTGAGTGATCCAGGGCTGAAGGCCGCGGTGCTCACCACCTTCGGAAGCGGCAACGGCCCCACGGACAAGGATTTTCTCGACGTGCTTCGCGAAGCCAGGAACCGGGGCATCGTACTGGTGAACGTAACCCAATGTGTGGGCGGCCGCGTGGAACAGGGCCGCTACGAGACCAGCCGGGCCTTGGCGGACATGGGCGTGGTGAGTGGCCGGGACCTCACCACGGAAGCGGCCATCACCAAGCTGATGTACCTCTTGGGGCAAGGTTTGGAAAGCGAAGAACTGATGCAACGCATGGGAGAAACGCTCTGCGGCGAAGTTGCTGAGCGTTAAGACCCGGCCATTGTTTACATTCGCGGCCCGTATCCCCGGATGCGGTGTATTGGAGAAGTGGCCGAGTGGTTTAAGGCGCACGCCTGGAAAGTGTGTTTACTGAAAGGTAACGGGGGTTCGAATCCCTCCTTCTCCGCCGATCGGCCCCCGCAAAGCGGGGGCATGAATAACAAAGGCCGCGACCAAGCTTGCTTGGAGGAGCGGCCTTTGTTATTCATGCCGGGACCCGCGCAGCGGGTCGCCGATCGAAGCCTCCCCCCCCAAGGGAACGCGCGTCTCGCGCAATCCCCTCTAGTCTTTTTCCGCGGAGCTAGATCCAAGCACCAGTTTTTCTTTTTGCGACCCAAGACCGCGCATCGGCCGCATCGTTGAAGCCTCCCCCCTAGGAACGCGCGCCTCGCGCAATCCCTCCTTCTCTTCCCGGGTCTGCGATCGAAGCCGCTCTGCCTTAGAGTGGTGATCTACACTTCGCGCGATCTCTCGGGTTCCATCCCTATCTCGGGTGAGCAGTAGGATCCCCCGGATCCCTTTATCCGATTACCTTGGCTGTATGGAGCTGGTCCACATCACGGATAAGCAAGCGTTCCTCGAGGAGCACTACCCCTTCACACCGGTGGTGAAGCTCACCGATGTGTTCCGCTGCATCCACTGCATCGAGGTGATACGCGTGATGGATTTCAAGGCTTACAAAAGGGAGGACGGCTTCATCTTCATCTGCTGCCCGAATGCGCCCGAATGCGATGGCACCGTCATCGATTGGATGCCACTGGACCTCGAGTGGCAGGACGATTAAGTGCTAGGAGGTCGCAAGGCTTGAACGGCCGCCTATCTTGTCTGCCGTGCGCTATTTGCTTTCCATCATACTCCTGTTGGCCGCGGTCCATCTGCAAGGTCAGCGCGCCCATGTACGTGTTGCTTCCGTCACGATGCAAGGTGAGGCCACCCGCGATCTTTCCGTGTTGGATAGTGCCCTGTATGCCCAAGATAAGCCTAGTCTGGAGCGGGCACGTTTACTGGAGTTGAAGGGTGAACAGTACTACCGGCTCAGCGATATCGGGGAGGCACGGCAGAACTGGAATGGGGCGCTCTCTCTGCGCCAGCAGCTCTTTGGGGACAGTTCCGCGGAGGCCGGAGTTGGCTATGCGTACCAAGCCCGCTATCACGCCTACATGAGCGGTCCTCAGCTCGGCCACCAGGCTCTCGCCTACAGCCAAGCCGCACGAGCCAAGCATTTGCTGGAAACGCGGAAGGGTAGCGTGAAGAATGATGAGCGCATTTTCGTGCTTCGCGAATTCGCCTATGCCTACAAGCTCCTCCACGTGGTGGCCCAATTGGACCCAAGTAAGGATTTCCAAGGCACGCGGTCCTTATTCAGGGAAGCCTTGCGGATCGCGGAGCAGGCCAAGGACACGCTCTGGATAGCACAGGTCACACATGATATCGGTAACACCTTTACGGACCAATTACAACGAGCGGACGAACACACCAGCCCACGGCAGCTTCGCCTTTTGGTGGATAGCGCGCTGATGCTCTACCGGCGAGCGATGGAGTTGTTGACCGCCATGGGCCAAGGCACTTCCGAGGCGATGATGATGGAACACCTCACGACAGCATTGGTATATGATTATGCTTACGGTGAGGACAGTTCGCACATCGCCATTGCATCATACGATCAGGCCTTGCTCACCCTGCTGGCCCGTAATGGCGAGGGCGAGCAACAGGATCCACTACGCTTCGAACCGCGGCTTACGAACAGGGCGCAAATGGTGGAGTTGTTGTACCTGAGATCGCGCTCCTTTGTCGATCAATACAAAGAGCATACGGATACAGTGCGCTTGCGCCTGGCACTCGAAAGCCTCGAGGCTGCCGTGCCCTATTGGTGGGCGATGCTGCGCGAGTACCGAAGCCGTGACCTGCAGAAAGTGATCGGGAGTTTCGGCCATTTTCCCTTCCGTTACGGCACCCGGTTGGCAGCCGAGTTGTACACCCTCAATGGCGATCGTGCCAGGCTGCAACAAGCCTTGGATTGGTACGATCTGGACCGGGGCGCCTTGGAGCAACGTGACTTGCTGCGTTCAGGTGCGGGCACCATGGGAGCATCCAAAGGCCGGAAGGTCAGCGCTGGATCCCAACTTCCTACAGGAACCAGGCTCGTTGCATTCCACGCGCAGCCTGGGCTCATGGCCATTGTGATGGACCATAAGGGCGTCCGTATCGTCCTCCCTGGAAACACGACGCCCACCGGTGGTGAACTGGCAGAGCTTGGCAGATCCCTTCGCCGCGCAATGAAGGAGGGGAATGTGGAAGGCTATCGACGCACTGCCTATGCACTATACGCGAGCACACTGAAGGATGTGCTTCAGGAGGAAAAGGTGCAGAACCTGATCATCATTCCTGATGGTTCGATGGCTTTCCTTCCTTTCGAGGCGCTGCTCACCGATACTTTTACCGGCAGAAGCTGGGGTGAACTTCCATATCTACGGAACCGCACAACGGTGCGCTATGCCCGATCGATAAGTGAAGCGTTAGAGCCGGCGATCACGCTTGTCGGCGGCAAGTTCAACCACGTGGTGGCGGATGTACCCGGCCTTTCCCGTTTGCCCTTTGCTACCCGGCTGGTGACTCAGTTAGAGGAACAAGCGGGTTTGCCGCTTTCCACCATACCGCTCACGCGTGCCCGGCTCGGCGCATTGATGCACGCTGAAGTGGCACTGCACATCGCTACGCATGCCGAGGCCCTGAACGAACCGGACGCAATTCCACATCTGCTCTTGACAGATGGTGCACTTACGCTCAGCGATATTGACAGCATCCGTTGCAGCGCACCGCTGGTCATATTGAGCACCTGCTCCAGTGGTGAAGGGGCGGTGTACATCGGTGAAGGGGCCATGAGCCTTGGGAATGCATTTCTGCGCGGCGGGGCACAGGCCGTGGTGCAGACGCTTTGGCCGGTGGATGATCAGGCTACAAGTGAAGTGCTGGAGCGGATGTACGGATACATGGAGAAGGGGTTGTCCGTCAGTGAGGCCCTATCCGCAGCTAAGGCGGATCACGTGCGCCAGCATGCGGATGGGGCGTTGGCCAATCCTTTCTACTGGGCTGGTATTGTGACCACGGGCATAGAGGTGCTTCCGGCCCAACAGAGTTCTTCGAACAAGCCTTTCTGGTGGATGGGCGGCGTGTGCATCGCAGCCATCGGCATGGGGGCGGGCTACAGACGGCTGAGGCGCTCCAAGAGGTCCTCCGCGCGCTGCGAAAGTTGAGCATCCGTGCCGGCTGCCACCCGCTGGAGCAAGACACGCGCTTGGTCTTTCTTATTCTCCTGCAGCGCGCACAATGCGCCGCGGTACATCGCTCGGAGGGCAAAAACAGAACCACCGGGAACCCGGGCATAGGCCGCTTCAGCCTGCTGGTATTTCTTCTCGCGATCCATTACCACACCGGTGAAATACAGCAGCGTGTCATTGGCCGGGTCTTGCAGGATGGCCCGTTCCAGCAATTGATCGGCAGTGGCCAGGTCATCCTGCTTGTAGGCGTTCATGATCGCATCCATCACCCGCGGATCGGTACTCATCAACACGGGCAAGCCTTCTTCCTTGATGGCAAAATGCTCGGCCAGGGCTTGCGATGTTTCGCCCGGGATGAGCCACCAGCCGAGTCCGCCAAGGAGTACCACGGCTGCTGCTGCCCACCACCATTTGCGCAACGCACCCGCGCCTGTTCCATCCAATTCGGCATCGGCACTGCTTAGTTGCTTCCGTAGTCGCTCCACGCCCAAGTCCTGCAGTGCGGCGATGGTGGATCGCACTGCGTGAAGGTTCGCTTGCATCGCGGGATCCTTCGCCAACTCCTGCTCGAAAGCAGCGCGTTCAACCACGTCCATGTCGTTCTCCACATAGCGGATGGTGCGTTCCATTGCGGGATCGTTCTCCTGTTCTTCCATTACAGGAACAGCATTTTTCCAACACGCACCAAGGCGATCAGACGTTGCAGTGCGTAGTGCTTTTTCTTTTTGGCCACGTTGCGGTTCTTCAGTCCCATGGCCTCTGCCACCACATCCATATTGTTGCCTTCCAGGTAGTACAGTTCCAGCACGCGTCGGTCGTCCGGCTTCAGCTCCGCCAGCCGTTGGCGCACCAGTTCCGCAGTCGCTTCCTTTTCCTGCCCGTTCATACCATTGATACCCGGATCTGATCCAGGGATACCATCCAGGTCATCGGGTAGCGCCTCCTGCTTCTGCAGAACTCGCATGCGATTGAGCAATTGGTTCTTGCCCACCGCGAAAAGGTAGGTCCGCACCGAGCAGTTCAACTCCGCCAAGCCACCATCGCTCGATTTTCGGTACAGCACGATCACAGCCTCTTGGAAAGCATCGTGCGCTTCCTCATCCTCCACCTGATAGCGCTGTTGTGCCCACCGCACAAAGGCGTTCCGGTGCTCCTTGTACAGGGCACGGTACCAATCATGTTCGGTGTGGGCGGTAGGCTGGAGGGTGGGCTCCATGAGCGTGGGCAAGATAGGGGGTGGTAACCTTCTTCCGCAATTCTTATCAATGTCGTGCTCCGTCGAACTGGCCCACATGGGAAACTTCCATAACTCCATTCTTGCCCTGCTCATGCTGGCACCTATTAGCGCCTGTAGTGTAGGAGCGAGGCCAACTGCGGAGCCTGTAGAGCATTCTGCTTCCATCCAGACCGTCGTCAGGATCACGAATCCGGGAAGCTCCGCCGTGCTGAACACCAGCAATTCAAGCGAGTGTGTCAACTACCTGAAAGGAAGGACCTTCATCGGTGAGAGCTTCCGCTTGAAGTTCGATCACGATGGCAATGTAAGCGCCTATGGCCACGACCGGCAGTTGGTTTTCGGCGGAACGCTGGAGCTTGGTGCAACTGAAAGCGAGGTAAGCCGCTGGATCACGGTTCGATCCATTTCCGGCGGTGGTGCCCTTCAGTTCCTGCTCAGTAACGACGGCAAACTGATGGAGCCGGGGAGCTTGACGATCTATCGGCCAGAGTAAGTATTCGCCGGTCAGGCGGCGCCAAAAAGTGCTCTGATCGGGTCTGCCCGTGCCGCCGTTGCCTTTCCTACTTTTGCACCCCGCTAAAAAGCGGTATTCCCCATGCCCCGTATCGGCCCCATAGAACTCGGTGACTTCCCACTGCTCCTCGCACCCATGGAGGATGTGAGCGATCCGCCTTTCCGCGCGCTCTGCAAAAAGCACGGCGCCGACCTGATGTACACCGAGTTCATCAGTAGTGAGGGATTGATCCGACAAGCGGCGAAGGGCATGAAGAAGCTCGACATCTTTCCGGAGGAACGCCCCGTTGGTATTCAGCTTTTCGGCGGAAGTGAGGATGCCATGGAAGAAGCCGCCCGCATTGCCGAGCGTGCCGGACCGGAGCTGATCGATATCAACTACGGCTGCCCGGTGAACAAGGTGGTGAACAAGGGTGCCGGAGCTTGCCTCCTGCAAGATGTGGACAAGATGGTGCGCCTGACCGAGAAGGTGGTGAAGGCCGTGAAGTTGCCCGTCACCGTGAAGACACGCTTGGGTTGGAGCGACCAGACGAAAAACATCATGGAGGTAGCGGAACGCCTGCAGGATGTCGGCATCCAAGCGCTCAGTATCCACGGCCGCACGCGTGCCCAGCTCTACAAAGGCCCTGCGGACTGGACCTTGATCGGCGAGGTGAAGAACAACCCGCGCATCCACATTCCCATCTTCGGCAACGGCGACATCGATTCTCCGGAGAAAGCCTTGGAGTACCGGAACCGCTACGGCGTGGATGGCCTGATGATCGGCCGCGCCAGCATCGGCGCGCCATGGATCTTCAACCAGATCAAGCACTTCTTCGCCACGGGTGAGCACCTGCCACCACCCACGATCGATGACCGTGTGGACGCCGCGCGCGAGCATTTCGAGCGCAGCCTCCTTTGGAAAGGCGACCACGAGGGCGTGGTGGAGATGCGCCGCCACTACACGAACTATTTCAAGGGCTTGCCGAATTTCAAGGAGCACCGCATGAAGCTGGTCACAGAGAACGACCCGCGCATCGTGCTGGAGCTGTTGGAGATGGTGCGTGTGCACTTCGCACTGGCTGCTTGAGAAGGCCTCTGCGATCGGCGGAGCGGGCAATGCCTTCAACCCTACCACACACAAACCACGTCGTTGGTAGGATAACTGATCCCGCAGATCCGCGGATCTAACTGATCGCCGAACACAGGAGGTACACTCGAGTTGAAGCAAGGTGTGGAGAGGTCGGTTACCACGTACACCTCGGCGTTGCCGGAGAGCTGCGCACCCGATGTTCCGGTGACGTTGATGGAATAGTGGTACCTGCCAGCGGTCGGTACGCTGTCATTCACCGTGGGGTCGATCCCGTTCCAAGCATAGTTCCAGCTCGATGAGGAGAAGACCACGCTATCCGCCTCATTCCGAATGATGAGGCTGAATGTGCTGTCGTTCCGGGATAGGACTACGAAGACATCATTTATACCGTCACCATTTGGTGTGATGATGTTCGCAGCTTGCACACAGAGGCTATCTACAGACAACTGCAAATGGGGGTCGAGGATGATGCCGCCGCCGCCACCTTTCGTCTCCTTCTTGCAGGCTGCGAACAGGCAGAACGTGATCAGCACGAGGGGCAGGGTGCGGTTGGAGAACATGGTCGGAAGCATTGGTTGCGAATGCAAGGTAGCGTTCGCGCATATTCGAGAGCATCTTACTTTGCGCTTCGCGCGGCATCCGTTTTAGGCTGAAAAAATGCGCGACACGCCAACCATGAACCACTATTCATTTTCCCAGCGCCTGCGCTGCCTGAAGCTTGGAGTGCTCGTTCTCCTCGGCTCCACCACCTTCGCCCAATCCATGAAGCCTTTTACCTACAAGGAAATGCTGATGCTGGACCGCATGAGCGGCCTCAGCGTGGATCCTACCGGCCACTACGCCGTGTTCAATGTGCGCGCCACCGACATGGAAGCGAACAAGGGTGTGACCACACTTTGGTTGAAGGACCTGAGCAAGCCCGCTTCTCCGGAGGTGAAGCTTGCTGTTTCCGAAGGGGGTGCGAACAGCCCGCAGTGGAGCCCGGACGGCAAGACGCTCTACTTTCTCTCCTCACGCGGCGCTGGAGAAACAGCGCAACTGTGGAAGACGGATGTGACCGGCGCCACGGCCACACAGGTCACCCGCCAGCCGCTGGATATCGGTGCATACCGGATCACCCCGGACGGCAAAGGACTGGTCTTCGCAATGGCCGTTTTCCCGGAGTGCAAAGGCAACGAGATCGCATGCACGGTGAAGAAGATCGCAGAACGCAAGGCTGATAAGGCTACGGGTGAGCTGTACACGAAGCTCTTCATCCGCCACTGGGATACATGGAGCGATGGCATGCGCAATCACCTCTTCTACTTGCCGCTGGAAAGCGATGAAGCACCAGTCTCGTTGACGAACGGCTTCGATGGCGATGTGCCGAGCAAGCCTTGGGGTGATGAAGGTGACTTCTCCATTTCACCCGATTCCAAGACCGTTTACTTCAGCGCCCGCTTGGCCGGTACGAAAGAGCCATGGAGTACCAACTTCGATCTATACAGCGTGCCGTTAGCTGGTGGCGCGCTCACCAACCTGACCGAGAGCAATAAGGCCTGGGATGCATCACCGCGCATGTCGCCCGATGGCAAGACGCTCGCTTACAAGGCCATGAAACGCCCGGGCTTCGAAGCCGATCGCTTCTGGATCCAGCTGCGCGATGCTTCCGGCAAGGTGACCACTGTCGCTGGTGACTGGGACCGCAGCGTGGACGATATGAAGTGGAGCGCCGATGGCAAGAGCCTGTATGTGATAGCGGGAGATGTGGGAAAGACGCGCTTGTTCAAAGTGGATGTGAAGACGGGTTCTGTTACGCCGATGTCCAAGGATGGCCACATCGATGCCTTTGTGGAAACCCCGAAGGGTTTTGTCTTTATGAAGAGCGGTCTCAATAGCCCGAGCCAGCTCTACGCCGCGAAGCCGAAAGCCAAGTTGATCGACGTGGATGCCACCAACCTCACAAGCGTGAATGCGAACTTGAAGGACATGGAGTTCGGTGCGTTCGAGCAATTCAACTTCAAAGGCTGGAACGACGAGACAGTATACGGATATGTGATCAAGCCGGTCGGCTATGTCGAAGGCAAAAAGTACCCTGTTGCCTTCCTGATCCACGGCGGCCCACAGGGCAGTTTCGGCGAGTCCTGGAGTTATCGCTGGAACCCGGAGAGCTACGCAGGCCAAGGCTATGCGGTGGTGATGATCGACTTCCACGGTTCCACTGGCTACGGTCAGGCGTTCACGGATGCGATCTCCACACACTGGGGCGATCGTCCGCTGGAAGACCTGCAGAAGGGATGGGCTCATGCCTTGAAAACCTACTCCTTCTTGGACGGTGATCGCGCAGCCGCGTTGGGCGCTTCCTATGGGGGCTTTATGGTGAACTGGATCGCGGGTGTATGGCAGGATGCGTTCAAGTGCCTCGTGTCCCACAACGGGGTTTTCGATATTCGTGCCATGGGCTATTCCACCGAGGAGATCTGGTTCACCAACTGGGAGAACGATGGGGACGTGTTCCATCATCCCGAGAAGTACGATGAGTTCAACCCCTTGCTGCACGCGAAGGACTGGACCGTGCCGATGCTGGTGATCCACTCTGACAAGGACTACCGCATTCCGCTTTCACAGGGCATCGGCGTATTCACCGCATGCCAAGCCAACAACATCGATTCCGAGTTCCTCCGTTTTCCCGATGAAAATCACTGGGTACTGAAGCCACAGAACTCCATGATGTGGCACCGGACGGTGTTCAGCTGGCTGGAGAAGAACATCGGCGGTGGGGCGAAGTAGCAGATCAAGCTGCAACGCTTTTTCCACAGATGACGCAGATGGCACAGATGCTGCGACGGGAGGGAATCCGGGCAGTTAGTCGCTTCACCGCGCATAGCGCGGCCATCTGTGTTGATCTGTGTAATCTATGGATGAACTTTTCAGACGAATTGAACGACCAATAATGACATCCCTTCCACGTCTCTACGATCACTCGGTCCGGCGTTTCGCATGGCCGGTGGCGATGCTGATGCTGCTGGGCTGGGCCGGCCTGTTGGTGTTGGGCAAACCGGTACCGATCTGGTTGGAAGGGCTGGCTGCGGCGAACCTCTTTATCACTGCGAACTGCCGCGCGGTTTCAGACCGCGCAGGCTTGGAGCGGCTCCGTGCCATGACCCTCTCCGCGCAATGGTTCTTTGCGTTGCTGCTCGCGTTGTGGTTCACGTTCAAGATCGCCACGGAAAGTGAACTGACGTTCCATGCTCGCACGCTTGTTTTGTTGGCGCTTGGATTCTCGGCCAGCTGCGAAGCGATCTATGCTTTCATGCGCAAGGAGGAGCTCGGGATGCGGTGGTTTATCGATCTGCTTCCCGGCGTGCTGGTGGTACTCGTGGTAGCGCTGAACTTTTGATACGGTGGTCAATGCGCCGCAGTGTTCCGGCTTCTTCTTAGTTTCGATATCTGCGAGCGCGGCTGTCGGCTTCTAAGCGCTGGTCCCATGCCGATGGTTCGATGTATGTTCATTCCATAGCAATTGATCCATGCAGCACATGAGATACCTCTTTATCCTCGCTATCACGGTCACTTTAAATCCAGCTATGACCGTTGCTCAAGGTTCCGATGCTGGGGGGCTCATGGTCTATGGTAGGCCCACCGATGCACGTGCCGATGCCATGGGTGGCGGCGATGCGGCCATGCCCGGTGATGTGCGCAACATGGTGCAAAGCCCAGCTGCACTAGTGGATGTGGAAGGGTTGGAGCTTTATTATCGATCTGCGACACCATACTTGTTTTTTACCAAGGCCACCTTCGAACATCTGGCCGTGGCCTACCGCATCAGCGATCGGTTCGCCTTCGGCCTGCGCTACGATGACGATCTGTTGAACTGGAACAAAACGACATTTAATAATGCAAGGTTGACATACGGGGATATGATCGACCCGCGTAGAGGATTCATTTACTCACCGTTCGAGATCCAAGACCGTTACCGAACATTGGCAGCGACTGTCGCCTTCAAAATACGCGGTGGTTTCTCTGTTGGTGCCAGCATGGAGAACATTGATGTTTCCGGTGCGAACATTCCACTGAGCTACTTCACCCTTGGTGCGCGACAGCGGGTGAAGTTGCATGAAAGCAATAGTTGGAAACATGGAGTGATCGCATCGCTGAGTTGCACTAACGCATCTTCCGCAAGCGAAACACGTTCTGTCGCGGGGAAGGAGTTCACACGCAGCCTGCCGGTGATCGCGCGTGCCGGTGCATCCTACACGGTGGAACTTAGGAAGGGCTGGCTCGCGGATACGCTTCCTTCACTGCGTTTCACCGCACTTGCCCAGTACGATGATGACCTCACGGCAACGGACAACACGGCCATCCGCTTCGGCGGTGAGCTTGAAGTGTGCGGGCTGATCGCCTTGCGCGGAGGCTGGTTCCATCAGATCATTCCGAGCGGCGCACAGTATGTATCGTACCAGAAGGAATTCACCTATGGCTTCGGTATCATTCTACCGGTACAAGCGCTCACCAAGGGGCGTTTCCCGATCTCTGCATCCATCGATTACACCGTGCTTCCCCAGCCATCCACGATCTCGACGAAGGAAGGTGTGGTGATCCCCGACCGATCGGTTTATGAGGACTTTCAAAGCATAGGGGTCCGCTTGAATTTCGGTGTGGGCCAGCTCTGCAAGAAGCGCTCGAAGAGTGAAGGAAGTTGAGCAGGGTGGGGATCTGATGCATATCGGACCATCCGCGTGCATTTGCCGTTCGCATCCCTGCTCCAGCCACATTCCCCATCCTATCTTTGCCCCTCGTTCTTTTCCATTGAGCTTATCCAGAAAGGCGGAGGGACTGGCCCTGCGAAGCCTTGGCAACCGTTCGATGTTCACCATCGAGAAGGTGCTAAATCCAGTTGTTTTGTTGCCGTGCCTCGACTGCGCTCGGCATGACAACAGAACAAGAAGATGAGCCGCGATCGAGACCTGTGCATTCCCGAGCACTGACACCTCATCCGGCCATCGGGTGGGGTTTTTTATTTTATCGCCGAAGCCTTGGTGAGGACGGAGTTTATCGGGGGTGAACAGTCGAACAGGAACATGAAGACGATCGATCAAATTGCGCAGGAGCGCATACTCGTGCTGGACGGCGCCATGGGCACCATGATCCAGCGCCTCAAGCTGAAAGAAGAAGACTTCCATCCAGCGGGCACAGAACAGCACGAGGTGCTTCTGCAAGGAAACAACGACCTCCTTTCGCTCTCGCGGCCGGAAGCCATCACGCTCATCCATGAGCAATACTTGGAGGCCGGCGCGGACATCATTGAGACCAACACCTTCAGTGGTACGAGCATTGCGCAGGCGGAGCATAAGTGCGAACATCTGGTGCGCGACATCAACCTGCGATCCGCGCAGTTGGCGAAAGCCGCTTGCGAAAAATTCACTGCGATGGATCCCAGCAAACCGCGCTTCGTGGCCGGTGCCATCGGTCCCACGAACCGGACGGCTTCACTCTCACCCGATGTGAATGACCCGGGTTTCCGCGCGGTCACATTCGATCAGCTGGTGGTGGCTTATAGCGAACAGGTGGACGCGTTGATGGAAGGCGGCGTTGATCTCTTACTGGTGGAAACCATCTTCGATACGCTCAACGCCAAGGCGGCCTTCTTCGCCATTGAAGAAGTGTTCGACAAGCGCGGCACACGACTTCCCTTGATGTGCAGCGTCACCATCACCGATGCCAGCGGGCGCACGCTGAGCGGCCAGACCATCGATGCGTTCATGATCAGCATGGACCATGTGCCACTTTTCAGCATCGGCCTGAACTGCGCGTTGGGCGCGGCGCAGATGCGCCCTTATCTGCAAGTGCTCGCCGAACAAGCACCCTGCTTGGTCAGCGTCTATCCGAATGCCGGCCTACCCGACCAGATGGGCGAATACCGAGAGACCGCTGAGGTCACCGCGCGCTTGGTCGGTGAGTTCATGAAGGACGGCCTGGTGAATATCGTGGGTGGCTGCTGCGGCACCACCCCGGAGCATATCGCAGCACTGGCTGCGGAAGCTGCGAAACATCAACCGCGTAAAGTGCCTGTTACTGCTTGAATAGTGATTGGTGAGTAGTGATCGGTGATTGGGCGTTCTCCGATGAAGACGCTCAACAAATGGACCCACGACTCAAGACTATCGACTCAAGACTTCAACCCCAGAACGCATCGCGGTAACGGCATTCAACTTTCTGATCATCTGATCATCTGATCATCTGATTTTCTGATCCCCAATGAGCATTCCAACATACTCCGGCTTAGAGCCGCTCCGCATTTTCCCAGGCAGCAACTTCATCAACATCGGTGAGCGCACCAACGTCACGGGCAGCGCGCTCTTCCGCCGATTGATCAAGGACGGCAATTACGAAGAGGCCGTGCGCGTGGCACGCCAACAGGTGGAGAACGGCGCACAGGTGATCGACGTGAACCTCGATGAGGGCCTCATCGACGGCGTGGAGGCCATGCGCAAATTCATCAATCTGATCGCTGCCGAGCCGGACATCGCGCGTGTGCCGATAATGGTGGACAGCAGCAAGTTCAGCGTGATCGAGGCGGGGCTGAAATGCATGCAAGGCAAAGGCATCGCCAACTCGATCAGCCTGAAGGAAGGGGAGAAGGAGTTCCTGGACCATGCCCGCACCGTGAGGCGGTTGGGCGCGGCTGTGGTAGTGATGTGTTTCGACGAGAGCGGGCAGGCCGACAGCTACCAACGCCGCATTGAGATCTCGCAACGGATCTATGATCTGCTCACCCAGAAGATCGGCTTCGCACCGCACGACATCATCATCGATCCGAACATCCTAACGGTGGCCACGGGTATGACGGAGCATGATCGCTACGCCATCGACTACATCGCGGCGGTGAAGTGGATCAAGGAAAACCTCCCCGGCGTGCTGGTGAGCGGCGGTGTGAGCAACATCAGCTTCAGCTTCCGTGGCAACGAGCCCGTGCGCGAGGCCATGCACACCGCATTCCTCTACCACGCCATCCAAGCGGGCATGGATATGGGCATCGTGAACGCAGGCCAGATCGGCGTGTATGACGAGATCCCGAAGGAACTCTTGGAGCATGTTGAAGACGTGCTTTTCGCGCGACGACCCGATGCCACCGAACGCTTGGTGACACTGGCAGAACAGTTCAGGGGTGGTGGTGCGAAGAGCAACGTCCAGGACATGAGCTGGCGTGAAGGTGAGGTGAAGGATCGTCTGCGTCATGCGCTGGTACATGGTATTACCGACTTCATTGAGGAAGACACGGAGGAGGCGCGCAAGGCATTGATCGATCCGGTGAAAGTGATCGAGGGCCCACTTATGGCGGGCATGACCGTGGTAGGCGACCTCTTCGGCGCGGGCAAGATGTTCCTGCCCCAAGTGGTGAAGAGCGCCCGCGTGATGAAACGTGCGGTCGCCTATCTCGAACCTTTCTTGGAAGAGTTCAAGAAGAACACGCCCGCAGCGGCGGAAGTACTGAAGGATAGCTTCGGCGTGCCGGTGCATACCACCCGCGACGATGGACCGCGAAAGATCTTACTGGCTACCGTGAAGGGTGATGTGCATGACATCGGGAAGAACATCGTGGGGGTGATCCTCGCGTGCAACGGCTGGCAAGTGATCGACCTCGGGGTAATGGTGCAGAGCGCCACCATTCTGAAGACCGCACGCGAAATGAAAGTGGACGTGATCGGCCTCAGTGGCTTGATCACGCCCTCATTGGACGAGATGGCGCACGTGGCCAAGGAGATGGAGCGCGAAGGCTTTACGATACCGCTCTTGATCGGCGGTGCCACCACCAGCCGGGTGCATACGGCCGTGCGCATCGAGCCGCACTACAGCAAACCCGTGGTGCACGTGATCGATGCTTCACGCTGCGTGCCGGCGGTGAGCGAGTTGCTTAGCCCGACAACGCACGATGCCTTCGTCAAACGCATTGCCGAGGAATACGAGACCGTGCGCGAACACTACGCCACGCAGCAGCGCGAGAAGGAATTCATACCCATCGAAGAGGCAAGAGCAAAACACTTCGAGATCGATTGGAACGCGGAACCGCCGGTAAAGCCGCGCAGCACGGGCGTGTTCACCTTCCGCAATTTCCCCTTGAAGGATCTCGTGCCGTACTTGGATTGGACGCCTTTCTTCCAAGCGTGGGAATTGGCGGGCAAATACCCGAAGATCCTCACCGATCCCGTGGTGGGCACGGAAGCTTCCAAGCTGCATGCCGATGCATTGAAGATGCTCGACCACTTGGTGAAGGAACAGTGGTTCAAGGCGCACGGTGTGGCCGGCATCTGGCCAGCGAACTCGGTGGGGGATGACATCGAGGTATACAAGGATGCCACTCGCAAGGAGGTCATCGGTACCTTCCACACGTTGCGGCAACAGTCGAAGAAAGCGCCCGGTGTTCCCTATATCGCAAATGCGGATTTCATCGCTCCCAAGGAAAGCGGTATCGCGGACCATATCGGTGCGTTCGCTGTCACCACGGGGCACGGGGTGGAGGAGCGTGCCAAGCAGTTCGAGGAAGCCGGTGATGATTACAGCGCCATTATGTGCAAGGCCATGGGGGACCGCTTGGCCGAGGCCTTTGCTGAGAAGCTGCACGAGGTGGTACGGAAGGAGATCTGGGGCTATGCCGATTCGGAGCAGCTCACCAACGAGGAACTGATCAAGGAGAAGTACGATGGTGTTCGTCCCGCAGCAGGCTATCCTGCTTGCCCGGACCATACTGAGAAGCCGGAGATCTTCCGCTTATTGGATGCGGAGCGGCACACCGGTATTGAACTCACGGAAGGGCTGGCGATGTTTCCCACGGCAGCGGTGAGCGGCTGGTACTTCGCGCATCCGCGCAGTAAGTATTTCGGTGTGGGGCGCGTAGGGAAGGACCAGATCAGCGACCTCGCTCGACGGAAGGGTGAAAGCACCGAATGGATGGAACGTTGGTTGGGAAGTAACCTCAGCTATACACCTGCGTAGAAGGGGACATTGTTGCTCCTCGTGCTCCGTATTTTCAAGCCATATTCCTCTCTGCTCTTGGGTCTCGTGCTCACCGGTCCGGTGCTTGCACAGAGCCAACCCACGGTTCATGGCGATTGCGTGGGGGCCGTATACATCAAGGATTCCATCGTGGTCTGTGACCGTCCCGGACGGGGCTTCGGGAATATTCTGGAGGTCAAGGAAAACCCCATTACCGACCTGAAATGGTTGGAGCGGGAGCACCATACGGTTTGGTACCTCTTCCGTGCACCCACCACGACGTTGCTCACCTTTGACATCATACCGCAGCATGCCGCGGACGATATTGATTTCCTCCTGTTCGAAGGTGGCTTACCGGACATCTGCAACAAGATCCAAAGGAAAGAGGTGGTACCCGTGCGGAGCAACATTTCCCGCAATAACACGGAGATGAACTCGATGTGTGGACTGAGCAAGGACGCCACCGAGGATTACGTTCGTTCTGGCGTGGGAGCTTCATACAGCCGTGCCATTGATGTGAAGGAAGGAGACCTTTACTATTTGCTGATCGATTTTCCTCAGCGACCACGGGCGGGTTTCACCCTTCACTTCCACTACGATCCCCCACTGCCGCCGCCGCCACCGGTGGTGGAGTTGCCACAGGCCTTGGTGATCAACATCACGGACGCCGCCACCGGTGCTGCGGTAGATGCCGCCATCACTGTGGAGGGCATGCGTTTTGATTCCATCACGAAGGCGAAAGGAAAGAGCCAGTATGAGTTCCGGATGGACAGTTATCGCAAGCTGCGGATCAGCTGCCTGCGCAAGGGCTACATGTTCCATACGGAGCGTGTGGGTGCTTCCGGAAACGATGTGGTGACCGTGGATATCAAGCTAATCCCCATTGAATCCGGTGCCAAGGTGGTGCTGGACGATATCAATTTCGTAGGGAACGATAGTAAGGTGCTGCGGAATTCCGAAGGGTCGCTGTACCTGCTGTTGCATTTTCTGGAGCAGAACCCCACTACGAAGGTGGAGATCCAAGGGCATGTGAATGGTCCCACCTACAAGAAGAACACGAAGGAATTCATAGAGCTGAGCACGGAGCGTGCCCAAGCGATCTACAACTTCCTGATCGTGAATGACGTGGAGCCTACACGGCTCAACTACGTGGGGCTGGGGAATGCCCACATGCTATATCCAGATCCGAAGAACAAGCAGGAGAGCGATGCGAACCGCCGGGTGGAGGTGCGTATCCTTGGAAATTGAGGACGGTCCTCCCTCCTTCCGCACATTCCTTGTGCCGTTCATACCATAGGTGGACCTCGGCCAGTGTGGGCGGCTACTTTTGTTCCCGGTCGATCCAAACGGCCGATCCATAGCATGCGATCCATCCCTATCCTCTTGGCACTCTTATGGGCATTGGGCGCCTTGGGCCAGCAGGCCTGGACGCTGGAGCAGTGCATGACGCGCGCTCAAGAAAGGAACCTCGATCTGCGCAATGCAGCGCTGGACCTGGAACTGGCTTCCCAAGCACATGAACAAGCTTATTGGTCATTCCTGCCCAACCTGAATGGTGCGGCCACACATGGCTACAATTGGGGCAAGACCATTGATCAATACACCAACACCTTTGCCACGGATAGGGTGCGCACGAACAACCTCTATCTCAATAGTGAAGTCACTCTCTTCCAGAGTGGTCGAAAGCACAAGGAGCTGAAACGCGCTTCACTGGATCTGGAGGCATCCGACAAGGCCTTGGAGGCCTATCGGAACGACGTCAGTACCTCCGTGGTGCGGGCCTATCTCGATCTGCTCGGCATGCGCGAACAGATCCGTGCGGCACAGGATCAAGCCGCTTCCACGCGTGAACAATCCACCATCACCCAGGAGCTGCTCGACGCCGGACGGGTGGCGCGTGCTGATCTGCTGGATATTCAAGCCCAGTTGGCGCAAGAGGAATACACCGCGGAGAACTTGAAGATCCAAGCGGAGAAGTCGAAGCTCACCTTGGTCCAGCTGATGCAGTTGACTCCGGATGAAGCGAGGGGCTTCGATGTCACATCACCATCGATCAGTGAAATGACCTTGGTGGAACCCACTGCAACGGATGCGGAGGTCTTGGCCAAAGTGGTTGCGAGCAACCCCGCATATGCGTACGCGGACCTGAGCATGCAAAGCGCGGAGTATGGCATCGGCATCACGCGCTCTCAAGGGCTACCCTCCGTTTCATTCAATGCATCCCTCGGTACCGGTTATTCCGGTCGTAATCTGGAGGCAATTGGAGCCCCGACCCCCGATGGTTCGATCCTGATCGGCGCTACCGATACAGGCCAGCCGGTCTACGCGCCGAATTACAGCCAAGACACACAGGTGAAATCCTTCGGACAGCAACTGAATGACAACCTGAACGAATCCGTGGGCTTCACCCTCAGCGTTCCCATCTTCAACAATATGCGTAACCGCTACGCCACCGATCAGGCGCGGATCCAGTATGAGCGGGCTAAGAATGATCTGGAGAAACGCAGGAACGTGCTCCAAGTGGATGTGCAGAATGCCCTGACCGCGCAGCGCGGCGCTTATCGGCAGTACATCAGTGCCAAGTTGGCCATGGATGCTGCGGAAGAATCCCTGCGCATGGCCAACGAACGCTTCACCCAGCAAGCGATCACGGCCACCGACCTCAATGTGGCCAAATCGCGGCTGCAACAGAGCACCTCGCAACTGATCAACGCCAAGTACACCTATCTAATGGCGGAGAAGTCGTTGGACATCCTGCAAGGCATTGCCGTAACCCTCTGATCGTGGCACTCTTACTTTCCTTCGATACCGCAACCTCACACCTTTCCGTGGTGCTGAGCGAAGATGCAGAGCCCTTGGCTTGGCGTGAGGATGCCAGTCCGCAGCTCTCGCACGCCGAGCGGCTGAACGTCTTCATCGACGAGGTGATGGCTGAGGCAGGCATTGGATTGAAGGAGCTTGATGCCGTAGCCGTTGGCATCGGCCCCGGTTCGTATACCGGATTGCGGATCGGTCTTTCCGCCGCAAAAGGCCTCTGCTTTGCCTTGGACAAGCCGCTGCTCGGCATGGGCACGCTGGAAATACTACTGGCACAGATGCTCGTGGAGAGCAAGGGAGCAGAGGCGAACGCACTTTATATGCCCATGGTGGACGCTCGGCGCTTGGAAGTGTACACGCGCACGTACACGGCGGAAGGGCAGCCCCTGGATGCCACCGCACCCCTGATCTTGGATGCTGCCTGGTGTGAAGCGCGGCCCACGGAGGTACGGACCCATGTATTCGGTGATGGTGCTGACAAGGCCACTGAATTCTGGCAAGCTTACCCGTCCATATCCTATGTACCACATATCCGCCCGGGAGTGAAAGGCTTGGCCCGCTGTGCGGAGCGCTATTACCGAGAAGGCCGCTTCAGCGACTTGGCCTATCTGGTGCCCGAGTATGGCAAGCCAGCGAACGTGGCGCAGAAGAGGGGGAAGGAGTAGGAGGGGGATCAACCAACCGAGTATTCCACAAGACATTGTTGGTTTTCCGGAAAAGCCATTACCTTCGCGCCCCCTTAGTAGGGAATAGTTCCATTAACACCCCCAGTACCGTGGCATCCACGACTCACACCACATCCATGGCCAACGCGGCCACCACGCAGAAGGAATGGCTTCTGGTGGACGCAGAGAACGAGGTCATCGGCCGCGTCGCCAGTAAGATCGCCATGCTCGTGCGTGGTAAGCACAAGCCAACCTTCACGGCTCACGTGGACACCGGCGATCACGTTATCGTGATCAATGCCGAGAAGATCCGCCTTACCGGCAACAAGATGGCCGATAAGGTATACCAACGCTACTCCCTGTATCCGGGTGGGCAGAAGGATGAGACAGCCGAAAAGCTGCTGGCTCGCAAGCCTTTCGCCCTGTTGGAGCACGCCGTTCGCGGTATGCTGCCCAAGACGCGCCTTGGCCGTGCCCAGTTCAATAACCTCCACGTAGTGGTGGGCACCGAGCATAAGCACAGCGCGCAGAAGCCTCGCAAGATCGACCTCAACACCATCAAGTAAGTATGGAGCCCATCAACAGCCTCGGCCGCCGGAAGACCTCCGTGGCACGCGTAGTCCTCAGCGAGGGCAACGGCATCATTTTGGTAAACGGTGTGGAAGGGAAGGAGTACTTCCCCATCACCACCCAGCAGTTCAAGCTTGAGCAAGCTTTCAAGCTCACCGATACACTGGGCAAGTACGACGTCACGGTCAACGTGCGTGGCGGCGGCATTACCGGCCAGGTGGAAGCCGTTCGCTTGGGCATTGCCCGCGCATTGGTGGCGATGGACGAGAACTTGAAGCCTGCCTTGAAGGCCGAAGACCTCATGACGCGAAACCCATGTGAGGTGGAGCGCAAGAAGTTCGGTCGCAAGAAGGCCCGCAAGCGTTACCAGTTCAGCAAGCGTTGATATCCCGCGCTTGTTGATGCCCGCCAGAGCCACGGCGAAGGCGGGTTCAGCATCCAATTCGGCCAGACCCGGGAAACCGGCTACCGCGCTGAATGCCTGCACAACGGGAAAAAGGAAAGTGAACCCAAACAACAGTACCTCGAATGGCTCGTATTGATTTTGACACCCTGCTCGACGCAGGCGTACACTTCGGACACCTCCGTCGCAAGTGGAACCCGAACATGGCTCCTTACATCTTCGCTGAGAAGAAAGGGATCCACATCATCGACCTCAACAAGACCGCGGTCAAGTTGGAAGAGGCCGCTAATGCCATGCGCCAGATCACGCGCAGCGGCAAGAAGGTGCTCTTTGTGGCTACGAAGAAGCAAGCCAAGGACATTGTTACCGCCAAGGTGAAGCCCACCGGCATGCCATACGTTACGGAGCGTTGGAGCGGCGGTATGCTCACCAACTTCGGTACCATTCGCCGGGCCATCAAGAAGATGTCCAACATCGACCGCATGAAGGTTGACGGCACCTTTGATAACATGAGCAAGCGTGAGCGTCTCCAAGTGAGCCGTCAGCGCGAGAAGATGGAGAAGAACCTCGGTAGCATTGCCGACCTGACCCGTCTCCCCAGCGCGTTGTTCATCGTGGACATTGTAAAGGAGCACATCGCATTGGCTGAAGCCCGCAAGCTGGGTATCCCCACCTTCGCTATGGTGGACACCAACAGCGACCCGAGCTTGGTTGATTTCCCGATCCCTGCGAACGACGACGCCACCAAGAGCATTGAGCTGATCGTGGACACCATGATCGCCGCCATCCAGGAAGGCGTGGAGGAGCGCAAGCGCGACAAGGACAGCGGCACCGCCACTCCCGACGAGGATACCGACGAGGAAGGCGAAGAGGCAGTTGCCGAGAAGCGCACCCGCAAGCCAGCTGCCAAGAAGGCTGGTGAGCATCAAGCCGATGCGGCCGCTGAAGCCACTCCTGAGGCCACGGCCACGGAGAAGGTTCCTGCGCATGTCGATGGTGCTGCTGATGCAGCCAGCGAGGCCGAGGCTGAAGAGCCGCAAGCCTGATCAAGGGTGGCCCTTTGAGAGCCCCCGGTTTTAATACGTCAACACAAAAGCATGAGCACTACCATGGCCATTACCGCCTCTGATGTGAACAAGCTGCGCCAAGCGACCGGTGCAGGTATGATGGATTGTAAAAAAGCCCTCACGGAGGCCAATGGCGACTTTGATGGCGCCATTGACCTGCTCCGGAAGAAGGGCCAGAAAGTAGCCGCCAACCGGGCCGACCGGGACGCAGCTGAAGGCTTGGTGCTTGCCAAGACCAGCGCTGATACCAAGAAGGGTATACTCGTAAGCGTGAACTGCGAGACCGATTTCGTGGCCAAGAACGCCGATTTCAGCACCATGGCCGAGACCATCGCCGAGATCGCGTTGAAGAACATGTCCGCCGATGCCGATGCGCTAAAGGCACTGCCTTATGGCAACGGCCTTACCATCGCCGAGAAGCTCACTGAGCAGACCGGTGTGATCGGCGAGAAGATCGACGTGAACTACTGCCAGCCCATCGAGGCGGAGTTCGTATACGCCTACAACCACCCGGGCAACCGCGTGGCCAGCCTGGTGGGCATGAACAAGCCCGGCCATGAGGACGTGGCCAAGGACGTGGCCATGCAAGTGGCTGCCATGGGACCGATCGCGTTGGACAAGAGCAGCACTCCTCAGAGCGTAGTGGAGAAGGAACTGGAGATCGGTAAGGACCTCGCCATCCAAGAGGGCAAGGCTCCGGAAATGGCCGAGAAGATCGCTCAAGGTCGCCTCAACAAGTTCTTCAAGGAAAGCACGTTGCTCGCTCAGGAGTTCATCAAGGACAACAAGATGAGCGTGGAGCAATATGTACAAAAAGCCGACAAGGACCTGAAGGTCACCGGCTTCAAGCGCCACGCATTGGGTGCATAAGCACTGAACAGATCTTAGAAGGGAGGGAGGCTGCGGTCTCCCTCTTTTTTTGGATATGTGCCAAGCTCGCATGAGCTAGCGGAAAATGGTCGATCAGCCGCCCTGGGTATGACCGATCGAGTGGCCTACCTATGGCTGGGTGTCATTCCGGGCAGGACCGGAATCACGAAAACGGTCAACTCTGATCAACCGTATCCCAGTTCCAAGTGCTTCATCGGATCGTCGCGCCTATTTTCGCGCACCGATGAGCACTCCTAACACTCCCCGCACGTTCAAGCGTATTCTTTTAAAGCTCTCCGGTGAAAGCCTGATGGGCGATCAGGCCTATGGCATCAGCAGCGCACGGTTGAAGCAGTATGCGGAGGAGATCGTGGCTGTGTCCCGCAGCGGCGTGGAAGTGGCCATTGTGGTAGGTGGCGGCAACATCTACCGGGGTATCCAAGCTGCCGCGAACGGCATCGATCGCGTACAAGGCGATCACATGGGCATGCTGGCCACCATGATCAACAGCTTGGCACTGCAGAGCGCATTGGAAGTGGCCGGACAGAAGACGCGGTTGCTCAGTGCGATCAAGATGGAACAGATCGCGGAACCGTTCATACGTCGCCGAGCGATGCGCCATTTAGAGAAGGGGCGCATCGTCATTTTCGGAGCAGGCACGGGCAATCCGTACTTCACCACGGACAGCGCCGCCAGCCTGCGCGCTATCGAGATCGAAGCGGACGTGATCCTCAAAGGCACCCGCGTGGACGGGATCTACACAGCCGATCCCGAGAAGGATCCCACCGCCACACGCTATGAGCGCATCTCCTTCGAGGAGGTGTATGCCAAGGGCCTTTCGGTCATGGACATGACCGCCTTCACCTTGTGCCGGGAGAACAAGCTCCCCATCATCGTATTCGACATGAACAAGCCGGGCAACCTCGGGAAGTTGATCAACGGTGAACCGTTGGGGACCATCGTGGAATTCTGATATCTGATATTCACCACAAAGGCACAGAGAGCACAGAGTAGATCTTGCGGTGGACGTATGTTGCCACTACCAACTACCCTGCATTCTCAGCATCTCCGGGTCTCTACGGCAATAACTCAAGTAACTCCGGTTACTTTTGCGCCACTTTACTGAAGAACATGAGCGAAGTAGCCTCCCTGATAGCCCAATGTGATGACCTCAACCGCAAGGCCGTTGAGCATTTGGAGAATGAATTGCTGAAGATCCGTGCTGGACGGGCAAACCCTGCGATGCTGGAAGGCGTGCGCGTGGATTACTACGGCAGCGAAGTTCCCTTGAGCCAAGTGAGCAACATCAATACGCCGGACGCGCGTACGATCCTGATCCAACCGTGGGAGAAGAAGATGATCGATCCGATCGAGAAGTCGATCCAAGCCGCGAACCTGGGCTTCAACCCCAGCAACAACGGGGAGAACATCATTATTCTCGTGCCCATGCCCACGGAGGAGCGCCGCAAGGACCTGGTGAGGATGGCTAACAAGGAAGGTGAGAACGCCAAGGTGAGCATCCGTGGAGCCCGTCAGAAGGCCATGGAGAGCTTTAAGAAGGCGCAGAAGGACGGACTACCCGAAGATGCAGCCAAAGCCGCTGAGGCCGAAGTAGAGAAGATAACAGGCGTCTGGAACAAGAAGGTGGATGTCTTGATGCTGGCGAAGGAAAAGGAGATCATGACCGTGTGAGGTCGGTTTCCTCTGGAAGTAGCAGGTATCAGCCAGCCACCCTGCCGGACCATTCGGCCCGCCTCATTGGCTTACGTCCACACCGGGCTGCCTTCGCTGCAATTTCGGCACATATCGATATCGCTGCGCGATTTCAGCAACGTGGCGCGGAACGCATTGTAGGCCTTGCCATTCCACACCTCGTGGAAGCTTTGCTTGCTCAGGTCACCCAGCACGTAGTGTGCATCCTTATCGAAGCAGCAGGGCACCACGCGCCCATCCCAAGTGACCACGCAGCTATTCCACATCTTCCAGCAGTGGTCGTCCAAGGCATTCTTCACTTCCCACACGCCCTTCGCATTCCGCCGGTAGCGTGAATACTTGTCCTGCTTGGGGATCAATGGGTGATCATCCTTGGGGTCGTAGATCTGTGCCGTCTTCAGCCACAGGTCGTCCACGCCGATCTGCTTGGCCAATTTGCGTGCCTCGGGGATCTGGTGCTCATTCGGTTTCACCACCAGGAACTGGAACACCACATGCGGTGTGCGGCTCTTCAACTTCTTCTTCCACTTCACGATCCGCTCCGCACCCTCGATCACCTTCGAGAGCGTGCCCTCCCGGCGATAGGCCGCATAGGTTTCCTGTTCCGTACCATCCAGGCTGATGATGAGCCGTGAAAGCCCGCTTCGGACTGTGGCCTCGGCCTTCGCCTCATCCAAGAAGTGGGCGTTGGTACTGGTGCTCGTGTAGAGGCCTTTGCCGCTGGCATATTTCACCATATCCAGGAACCCGGGGTTGATGAAAGGCTCACCTTGAAAGTAGAAGGTGAGTGCCCAGAGATCTTGGGCCAGTTCATCGATCACCTTTTCAAAAAGCCCGTGCTTGAGGTTTCCTGTAGGTCGGGTGAAAGCACGCAATCCGCTGGGGCATTCGGGGCAACGCAGGTTACAGGCCGTGGTGGGCTCTATGCTGATGCTGATCGGCATCCCCTTGATGTTCGGCACTTTCGTGCGTTTCGCTTCGCGGAAGCTGCTCCAGATGTCGTAGGCATTCCGCGTACGGCGCATGGTCATGGCCTGGGACCATAGACGAGCATCACGGAGTTGGGGGAGCATGGCCGCAAGGTACTGGCTCAGGGCTCAGTTGTCCGTTGTCCGTTGTCAGTTGTCAGGCGGACCGCGTAAACCTCCGGAATCCACATGGACAAGAACTTGCAAAAAAGGTTCGATGGTGCGGCCAGAGCGGGAAGATCGCCGAGCCGCACCCCTGACAACCCGACAACTGACAACCGACAACTAAAAACCCCTGTTACTTTTCCCCGACTTCCGCGTCACACTCCTTCAAGCCTTAACCGTTCCACCACATGCGGACACTTTTACTCGGCCTTGCACTTTTAGGATCGCTGTTCGCTACTGCTCAGCACGTCGTCTCCGGCCGTGTATTTGACGCAGTTACCAAGGAGCCACTGGCCTTCGTTCCCTTCGTGATCGAGGGCAGTAGGGTAGGGACCACCTCGGATATTGATGGTCGCTTCAGCCTTACCGTAACGCATTTTCCCATCACATTACGCGCGAGCTATGTGGGCTATGATCCGCTGATGGTCCCCATCACGGATGATAGGCCGATCGTCGTTTCCCTTACCGCAAGCAACACGGAATTGCAGGCCGTGAAGGTCTTGCCCACGGAGAACCCGGCGCACCGCATCATCCGCCGGGCCTATGCCAGCCGTAAGGAGAACGACGGTATGCGTTATCGCAGTTACCGTTACACCAGCTACAGCAAGACCGTTTTCGATGTGGTGTCGGACAGTACGAAGGCCGTGGTGCGCGATCCGTTGAGCGCTGCGGAGCCCGATACCACGGGCAGGTTGGCAGCGGATACCATCAAGGTCGATACAGCCGAGGCCAAGTTCCTGCGCATGATCGAGGAACAGCACCTCTTCCTGATCGAAAGCGCTACGAAGAAGAGTTTCATTCCGCCTTCTGCGGAGAAGGAGACGGTACTCGCCATGCGTGTGAGTGGCTTGAGCGATCCCTCGTTCCTCGCACTGGTGGCGCAAACGAAGACCTTCAGCATCTACTCCCCCCAGATCGATATCAGCGACAAGAGCTACTTGGGGCCTATCGGTCCCAGCAGTACGAACAAGTATTTCTATCAGATAGAGGACACGCTTTATCATGGCAATGACAGTATTTACGTGATCAGCTACCGTCCGCGCACCGGCACCAAGTTCGATGGGTTGAAGGGCTTGTTGTACATCAACACGGACGGCTATGCCGTGCAGAACGTGACAGCGGAGCCGGTCCAAAAGAACGGCCTCAGCATTCGCTTCCAGCAGCAACACCAGCGCCTACCCACTTCCGATGGAGCCACGGCCTGGTTCCCGGTGCAGCTGAACACATTCATCTACATGGATAATGTGAGCATCAATGGAATGAAGGTCGTCGGAGAGGGGCGTACCTACCTGAAGGACATTGAGCTCGATGTGGATGTGGCCCGCAAGGAGGTCCGCGGCCCGGAACTGGTGATGGATAAGCTGAGCATGCGCAAGGACGATGCATTCTGGAAAGGCCTCCGAGCGGATTCACTGGGTTCAAAGGATCTGCGCACCTATGCGATGCTGGACAGCTTGGGCGAAGCGGAGAACTTCGACCGCAAGTTGAAATTCCTTGGAGCTCTGAGCACGGGTAAATGGCCCATTGGCCCAGTGGACCTGCGTTTGGACCAGCTGATCGCCTTCAATGATTACGAAGGTTTTCGCGTGGGTGCCGGCTTGGCCACGAACGACCGCGTGACCCGATATGCCTCGCTTGGAGGCTACTTCGCATACGGCTTCATGGATAAGAATTGGAAGTATGGAGGCGACCTCACCATCAAGCCTTTCTATGGCCGGGACCTGAATTTGACGCTGGCCTACGAGAACGATGTGAGCGAAACCGGTGGAGTCGCCTTCGACGGACAGGGCAAGACCTTCAGCCCGGAGAGCTATCGCATGTTCTTCGTGGACCGAATGGACCGTATCGAGCGATTTTCGGGAAAGTTCTTGGTCCGTGCTGGAAGTTCATTGAAGCTCTGGTTGGGCACGGAACGCGCACTCCGGGTCAACGAGATCGGATACCGCTACGTGCAACACGTGAGCGACGCTATCACGCTGCGCCAAAATGAGTTCCTGACCGGAGCAGTCACCTTGGACCTGCGTTGGGCATTCCGGGAGCGACTGGCCCGCTTACCGGACCGGGAACTTTCATTGGGCACCAAATTCCCGGTGGTGTATGTCCACGCCATGCGGGCCGAGAAGGGTTTGTGGGAAGGAGAATGGGAAACTTGGCGCGTGGATGCCATGGTGGAGAAAACGTTCAAGATCCGTCTTCTTGGAGACCTCTCACTGCGCTTGATGGGCGGAGTGGCGGATGCGGAAGCACCGATGCCATTCCTCTACAACATGCGTGGCATCAACGATCCGAAATTCCGCGTGGCGGGCAACAACGTGTTCGAGACCATGCGCCCGGACGAGTTCCTGGCGGATCGCTATGTGAGCTTCCACTTGCGGCACAGCTTCGGTGCCTTGTTATTGCGCACCAAGCATTTCCGGCCGCGCCCAGGGATCGTCACTAGTGTGGCCTTCGGCGAACTTGCGCATCCGGGGAATCACGAAGGATTGGACTTTACCCCCTTGCGAGAAGGCTACTTCGAGAGCGGTCTGGTGGTGGATAACCTCCTGAAGCTCGGATTTTCAAGCTTCGGGGTGGGGGGCTACTTCCGCTATGGACCCTATGCCTTGCCGAAAGCAGGCGATAATATCGTGGTGAAGTTGACCGCTGTAATTGCGTTCTGAAGGAGGTGAAAGTGCTGTTCCAAGGCGCACCCGGTACACGGGTCTGAATACCTGTTCGGGAGGCCATTTCAGGCCTTGTGCCATGTGCTTCGCGACCATCGCTAGATGATATTGAAATTCGGGGCAGATGAAGCCCCCATTTTTACCACCTTTGCGCGCCTCCGCGCAGCCTTGATGGTTGCAACGGGAATTTAGAAAAACAGATGTGGTCTTGGTTAGCTGGCCGTGTACTTCGCAATAGGATCGGGATCCTGATCACTATCGGGCTCTTGACGGTCTTTATGGGCTTCCAGGCCACCAAGGTCCGCATGAATTACAAGCATGGCGGGCTTCTTCCGAAGTCCGACCCGGCATACGCGGAGTATGAACATTTCCTGAAAACCTTCAGCGAGGATGGCAATGTGGTGGTGGTCGCAACCCAAGGTCAGGCGCTTTATACTCCTGCCAATTTCAAGCAGTGGTATGAGCTTGGGAATGACCTGAAGGAGATCCCGGGCATCGATAGCGTCTTTAGCGAAGCGAATCTCTTTACGCTTGTTCGGAACGACAGCCTGCAGAAGTTCGATCTGGTGAAGGTGATGACGCACCTCCCCGCTACACAGGCGGAGATGGATTCGCTTAAAATGCGCATCGACGATCTCCCGTTCTATCGCGGGTTGCTTTACAACGACAGCACCAAGGCCAGCTTGATGATGGTCTTCGTGAACGCCAAGCTCTTTGATACGGATGATCGGGTGAAGGTGATCGATGCCTTGGAAAAGCGCGTCAATGCGTTCGCAGCGGCCACGGGCCTACCGGTGCATGAAAGCGGCCTGCCTTGGGTACGGGTGAAGAACACACAATTGGTGAAGGGCGAAATGCCCCTGTTCTTTGGACTGAGCTTGGCCATCTGTGCATTGCTGCTACTCCTTTTCTTCAAGTCGTGGCGCGTCGTGCTGATCTGTCTCGGGATCGTGGCGATGAGCGTGATCTGGGCCTTTGGCTCCATGGCGATGCTTGGTTATGGTATCACCATCCTGCAATCGGTGATAGCGCCATTGATCATTGTGGTGGGTGTGCCCAATTGCATCTTCCTGGTGAATGCGTATCACCACGAATACGTGCACCACGGCAACAAGATGAAGGCGCTTCAGCGCATGATCAGCCGGGTGGGTGCAGCAAGCTTTATGACCAATGCGACCACGGCCGCCGGCTTTGCCACTTTCAGTGTCACCTATAGTGATGCGCTCAAGCAGTTCGGGGCGATCGCTACCATCGGCATCATGGTATTGTGGGCTTTGGGGCTGCTCTTGGTGCCGATCATCTTCAGCTACATGCCCGCACCGAAGGAACGCCACTTGAGCCACCTGGGGCGGCGCTGGCTGGACCGCGCGGTGGAGACCATCGTGATGTTGTCGCGCGACCATCGCACCGTGATCTACATCACTACATTTTGCGTGATCGTCCTTGCTGGTTTTGGCATGACCAAGTTGAAGGATGAAAGCCGGATCGTGGACGACCTGCCTGCGGATAATCCGGTGATCACGGATCTCCGCTTTTTTGAGCGCAACTTCAACGGTGTGATGCCATTGGAGATCATCGTGGACACGGAGAAAAAAGGCGGCGTGCTGAAGGATGCCACCTTGAAGCGGATCGATCGCCTCACGGATACTCTGGCCAGTTATCCCGAGTTCAGTCGTCCGCTCAGCATCGTGGATGCGGTGAAGTTCACGCGCCAAGCTTTCTATGGCGGCGATCCCGATAAGTACGGCTTGCTCACGAGCACGGACAAGCGCTTCATGCTGCCCTATTTGGAACAGTTAGGGGCGAGCGGTAAGGGCAAGGGAGATGGTAACATGGCCAAGGCCTTTATTGATAGCACCATGAGTACCACCCGGCTCACCGTGCAGATGGCCGATGTGGGCACAACGCGTATGGAAGCGCTCCTCACAAAACTGCGCGCGCAGACGGATAGCATCTTTCCCACGGATCGATATCACGTGGTATTCACGGGCACCAGCGTTGTTTTCCTAAAGGGTAGCAGCTACTTGGTGACCAACCTGATCACCAGCCTCTTCTGGGCCATCGTGATCATTATGGTGCTGATGGCACTCCTGTTCAATTCATTGCGGATCCTCATTGTGGCACTGATCCCGAACATGATCCCCTTGCTGGTTACCGCCGGGCTCATGGGCTTTTTGCATATCCCCATCAAGCCCAGCACCATGCTGGTATTCGGTATCGCCTTGGGTATAGCGGTGGACAATGCCATCCATTTTCTTGCGCGCTACCGCTTGGAGGTGAGGCTCACCGGCGGCAACTTGGCAATGGCCGTGGACAATGCCGTGCGCGAGGTGAGCGTGGGCATCATCTACACGAGTATTGTGCTCTTCTCAGGCTTCTCCATGTTCGCATTCTCACACTTCGGCGGCATCAAGGCGTTGGGTCTGCTTACCACCATGACCCTGCTCACAGCGATGCTCACCAACTTACTGGTGCTACCCTCACTGGTGCTCTCGTTGAACAAACGCATCATGTCCAAGGCCTTCAGCGAACCGCTGTTGGAGATCCTGGACGAAGAGGACGAACTTGAACTGGGCGCACTCACGGTGGAGCGACCCAAGGACGAACCAACAAAAGGAGCATGAAAGGCATCATCCTCGCTGGCGGAAGTGGCACGCGCCTGCACCCGCTCACCCTCGCAGTGAGCAAGCAGCTTATGCCCGTGTACGATAAGCCCATGATCTACTACCCGCTCAGCACACTGCTGGCAGCGGGCATTCGCGAAGTGCTCATCATCAGCACGCCGTATGACCTTCCGAACTTCAAGAAGCTGCTCGGGGACGGAAAGAACCTGGGTTGCGAATTCAGCTATGCGGAACAAGCAATACCCAACGGTTTGGCACAGGCGTTCGTGATCGGTCGCGACTTCATTGGCGATGATCCCGTGGCCCTGATACTCGGGGATAACATCTTCTACGGTGCCGGGCTCGGCCGCAAGTTGGGCGCGAACACGCAGCTCGACGGTGGTCTTGTATTCGCTTACCATGTGAGCGATCCCGAACGCTACGGCGTAGTGGAGTTCGATGCGAACAACGTGGCGGTGAGCATTGAAGAGAAGCCTGTGAAGCCGCGGAGCAACTTCGCCGTTCCGGGCCTCTACTTTTACGACAACAGTGTGGTGGAAGTAGCAGCGGCCTTGAAGCCCAGTGCACGCGGCGAGTATGAGATCACCGATGTGAACAAGGAATACCTGAAGCGCGGAAAGCTGAAGGTGGAGATCCTCGATCGCGGCACTGCATGGCTGGACACGGGCACATTCATATCACTGATGCAGGCTGGCCAGTTCGTACAGGTGATCGAAGAGCGGCAGGGCTTGCGCATCGGCTGCATCGAAGAAGTGGCTTTCAACCAAGGGTGGATCGATGCCACGCAGTTGAAGACCCTCGCCCAGCCGTTGGTGAAGAGCGGCTATGGTGAGTACCTGATGAAGTTGTCGGAGCGGTAAGCATGGATCGCTTACGAACACTGCTGGAAGCTCATCTGGCACATTGGACGAGCGTGTTGCCGAAAGGAGGGCTCTACGCGCCGATGGTCTACCTAATGGACCTGCCAGCTAAGCGCGTGCGACCTGCTTTGGTACTGATGGGTTGCGAACTCTTTGGAGGCCGTGCGGAGGATGCGCTGGATGAAGCACTGGGCATTGAGCTCTTCCACAATTTCACGTTGATGCATGACGACATCATGGACGCTGCTCCTTTGCGCCGTGGCCAGCGGACGGTGCATGAAAAATGGAACGTGAACACCGCCATCCTCAGCGGCGACGCCATGTTGGTGAAGGCCTACCAGTTGATGGCGAAGCGCACCGACGTGTCCGCGATCTTCAGCCGGTACGCGTTGGAAGTGTGCGAAGGCCAGCAACTCGATATGGAATTCGAGCGGCGCGATGATGTGACCACGGAAGAATATACGGGTATGATCCGCCTGAAAACAGCGGTGCTTTTGGCCTGCGCATTACGCGTAGGTGCGACGATCGCAGGTGCGAGCCAGGAGGACAGTGATCGCATCGGAGCCTTTGGCGAGCACATCGGTTTGGCCTTCCAATTACGCGATGACCTGCTGGATGCCTTCGGGGACCCGGCTAAGACAGGGAAGCAGCAAGGCGGCGATCTACGCGCTGGTAAGAAGACTTTCTTGTTGATACGAGGGTTGGAGCTGAGCGCAGCCAAGCAGCGCGCTGAACTGCTGGAGGAATTGGCCAAGCCAGCGGAACATCGCGATGTATCGCGCATGTTGAACACGCTGGAAGAATTGGGCGTGCGGAGCGAAGCCGAACGTGCCATAGAAGACGAAGAGAGAACCGCCATGGAAGCTCTGGACGCTATCGCGATACAGGAGGAGCGGAAAGAGCCGCTGCGCACACTGTCGGCGCAGTTGATGGTGCGGAGCTATTGAGCGTTGACTTCAGGTCATCTTCTGTATGAGTGCGTAGGCAGCGTTTTCTTAGAGACCAAGCGTCTTGTTACAGAGTGGAATATTCGTGTGAAGCATTCAGCCTCTCAAATGGACTAAGGAATGAAGCATCTTATGTTTTGCCTTTTCTCGTTCTCATTGCTCTTCGCCCAGAGAGCGAATGCGCAGACGTGGTGCCCGCCGGGAGCGGAATGGTGGTATGAACACTGGGCGACAATGGGAAGCCAGGTCGGTTTCGCTCATGTGCAATATGCCTCTGATACCGTGATAGATGGAGCTACGGAACAGAAGATGGAAGCATTCGTTTCGGGATATGACTTTATCGCACAAGCACCGTATTATCAGTCGCTCCTGCCGATCATTACCCGGTCGGACGATCAAGCGGTCAGTTATTGGGATGGCGGTCAATGGGTTCTTTTCTTCGATCTGGCCATTTCTCCCGGTGGACAATGGACTCTTCCTACCAATAGCGGTAGTGTATTGGTCGAAGTGCAGGATACGGGCAGGGTGCAGGTCAGTGGCGAGTGGCTCCGATACTCCGTCGTTGATTTCACGCCTTCGTTCGGATTCTCAACGGATACGATCATTGAGCGCATCGGCTACAAGAAAGTATTTCTCGATCCAAGTCGGACCTTCATGCTCGACAACGACATCTTGGGGCTCAGGTGCTACACCGATGGAGCTATCACATATACGACCGATATGGCACCGGAATGTGATTTCATCCCTGGGGTCGATGAGGCGAAGATGCGGCAGACGGTCGCGATCTATCCCAACCCCGGTATCGACCATTTTCACGTGAAGTGGCTTACCCCATCTTCCAAGGAGCGGATACTGCTTTTTGATGCCATGGGGCACAGCGTGCTTGCTGTCTTCTTGGACAACGAGCGAACACGTGTGAATGCTTCGATGCTGCCTTCGGGCATATATACATACCGCATTTTGGATGGGAGAGGACGAACGGTATCGTTAGGCACATGGGTGAAGCAATAGGCATTTCTGAAAATGCATAGAGCTATTGAAGCAACCCCTCCAGCGTCGCCCTCAGCTTCGGATGCCGGAACACGAACCCGGATGCGATCAGCTTTGCATTTGAAGCACGTGAACCTTCCAGGATCAATTTGCTCAATTCTCCGAGCACGGCGTGGATAGCGAACCCCGGCACGTTCGGGACGAAGAACGGCTTGTGAAATACCTCGGCCAATTCCCGCATGAATTCTTGGTTCTGGACATCTTCCGGTGCAACGATGTTGTACGCTCCTTTCATCTCGGCATTCCGGATGGCATGCAGGTATGCACGTGCAAGATCTTCAATATGCACCCAAGGCATCCACTGCATACCTGAGCCCAGTGGGGCGGAAAGCCCCCAGCGTGCGGGCTTCGCGAGCTTTGGAAGAGCACCGCCTTCTGGAGCCAGCACCACAGCGGTACGCAGTTTCACTACGCGGCAATGCGGTGACCATTCATCCGCGGCCTCTTCCCAAGCCTGGGTCAATTTCCCGACGGTATCCTCGGCCGGAGGATCACTTTCCGTGAAGATGTGTTCCGAGGTCTCAGCGCCATAGTAGTTGATCCCGCTCGCGCTGATAAAGCTCTTGGGCCATGCGCCGGACCGCTCCACTTCGCGACGCAAAAGTGTGGCAGCATCCACCCGGCTGGCGTAGAGTATCCGCAAGCGACTTTTGGTCCAGGGCTTCTCCGCGATCCCGGCACCGCTGAGGTGGATGATATGGTGCACATGTTCCAGCGCTGCAGGATCAACGGATCCCGTTTCGATGTCCCACTTGTATGTGGGGATCGCTGCACCTGGCTTGGCACTGCGGCTGAGGTGCCGCACTGAGAACCCCTCCTCCACCAAGAGTGTGGTCAGGTGACTGCCGACCAAGCCGCTACCGCCGGTTATGAGAATGGTGCCCATGCAGGATCGAGAATATTCCTCCGCGAACACCGTCCAGCGTGCATTTGTTCAATGGCAAGGCTCGTGCCCGACAATGTTTGCGCTTGGATGAGGTTCGCGATCCTGTTCTCCGCGCCTCCGCGTCTCAGCGGCCCTTATGTATGAAGGCACTTACCGTGATTGCTCCAACACCCGGAAGTCCTCCTTGATGAAGCCCATCTTCTTATCGAAGAGCGCAGCCTCATCGCGCTGGTACATCAACTCACCGGTGCTGGCATTGAAGATGCGGCGGAAGCACCACTTCGTCTTGTATTCTCCGGTGATCACCATATCCGCAAGAGCTACGTCCGGTGTGCCCTGCGACGCGGCGGACATCAGTTGTGAGTAGTCCATAAGCTTCACCTTTCCCTTGTAGGTCTCCTGTATTGCTGCTTGATCGGTCAAGCTCTTGTCCAATTGGTCCTTGGCCACCCAGAGTTCCATCTCCTTCACGAATCGGTTCCGGCTGACATAGAGGCGATCCGCGGTGGCCTTGTCCGTGATCTTTCCGTTCTCCACCTGCTTCAGGTAATCCTGCAGGTTCATCACATAGGTGTTCAGCATGGCGCTGCCGCCGTTGTCCATCAACTCCGCATCGATCATGATGGATGCCAACTCCTGTGCGGGCGGCAGGTTGGTCACGGCATTGTTCTCCACGTTCAGTGTTTCACCTTTCTTCATCTTCCAACCCTGCACGAGGGCGAGGAAAGTGGCATCGTGCTTTTCCTTGTCGCTCTTGCGGATCTTCATCAGGTAGATGCTCGCGGGGTCCAGAGGCATGGTGGCGAGGTCCGTGATGGTGCCGAAGTCCGTACCCGCGGTGAATTTCCAGTGCGCCTTCACGGCGTTCATCAGGTCGCGGTTGTACGGGCTGTCCTTGGCATCGCGCAGCACTACCGTGGTAGCACCTTTTGCCGTGGCGACGGCCTTTTTATCGAAAGTGCCGTACTGGGCGCTGGCAGAAATGGAAACAGCAATGGCGGCGAGGAGGAGGTTGTTGCGCATAATGTCGGTCGACCTTCCAGATCGAAATTGTAATTTGGTTTGTGAGCGGTATTCGTTCCGTGGGCTCAAAGGAGCTACGGACGCACGGCGAAAATAGTGCCAAGGGTTATGCACCTTTGCAAGGCCACGATCAAGGATGCACGAAGGACTGTCGAAAACGGGAGCCGAAGGCGAAGGAATGAAGGGCCTGCGCAAACGACTGGATGAGGCCGTGGTGCTGCAAGCGACGGTGGCCCAGTTGCGCAAGGACCTGCGCGAGGAAGAGCTGACGCTGCCACCCGTGGGCGAAGGTGCTTTTGAGGACCTGCGTACACAAGTACTGGCGATCATCACGGCGCGTGAGCAGGAAGGGGCGCATGCATTCGGCTTAGTGGTGAATCGCGTGGACCTCACCGAGCACCAACTACGTTCTGCCACGGCCACGGATGGGATGAACGGACTGGCGGCTACCATTGTGCTCCGTTGTCTACAGAAGGTGCTCAGCCGGATCCGTTATGCGGACCTGACCTGATGGACAGGAAAGCAGGAGGGCCATTCCATACCCTGCCGGTTTGTTGCTACCGGTTCGGGTCCCGATCCCGAGGATCCGGAAGGGAATTCGGCCCTGGTGGGCCATTTGGGAGATGAGCCATGTAGCCTGTTGCATACGTTGTACATACGGCTTCCGACCGCATCCGAACAACCACCGCAGTTCCCCGTAATAGTGCGGAAACCGTGGCTACCTTTGTGGCCCGGTACCCCTTTTCCGGCCATGGACAAGAACACTTTCCTCAGCAACATCGATCCTTCGGCACTGGATGGTATTTACCAGCAGTACAGCAAGGACGCTTCCTCCGTTTCCCCTGATTGGGCCCGTTTTTTCGAGGGCTTTGATCTGGCACGCACCCGCTATCCCGAGCTTCCCGGAGGGGAGGCCCCAACGGATGGGGATCCGGCACGCAGCAACGACCTTGTCGCCAAGGAGTTCAAGGTCCTTTCGCTTATCAACGGTTACCGCGAGCGTGGCCACTTGTTCACCCGGACCAACCCGGTCCGTGAGCGGCGCACTTATGAGCCCACCTTGGACCTTGCGAATTTCGGCCTGTCCGATGGCGATCTCAATACCATTTTTGAGGCGGGTTCCGAACTGGGCATTGGCAGAGCCACGTTGGCGGCCATCATTGACCACCTGAAGACCACCTACTGCCAGAGCATCGGTGCTGAGTATCGCTTCATCCGGGATGTGGAACGGGTACAGTGGTTACAGGACCGCATGGAGGCTGATCGCAATTCGCCGGCTTTTTCCACGGACGAGAAGAAGGAGATCTTGCGGAAGCTGGGTCAGGCCGTGGTATTTGAGCGTTTCCTCGGTAAGCGTTTCATCGGCCAGAAGCGTTTCAGCTTGGAAGGCGGCGAAACCCTGATCCCGGCTTTGGACACCGTGATCGAACACGGTGCCGATGTACATGGCATCAACGACGTGGTGATCGGCATGGCCCACCGCGGTCGCTTGAACGTGTTGGCAAACACCTTCAACAAGACCTATGAATCGATCTTCGCCGATTTCGAAGGAAGGGACTATGAGGACAGCTTTGTGGAAGGCGACGTGAAGTACCATATGGGCTTCAACAGCTGTGTGGTGACCAACAAGGGGAAAGGTGTGAACCTGATCCTTTGCCCGAACCCGAGCCACTTGGAAAGCGTGGGTCCGGTAATGCAGGGCATTTCGCGTGCTTTGATCGAGAAGGACCATGCGTTCCGATCGGACAAGCTGTGCCCCGTGATCATCCATGGCGACGCAGCCATTGCTGGCCAAGGAGTGGTTTACGAACTGGTACAGATGGCCCGCTTGAATCCCTACAGCACGGGTGGTACGTTACATATCGTGGTGAACAACCAAGTGGGTTTCACCACCAACTATATTGATGGACGCAGTAGCACTTACTGCACAGATGTGGCCAAGGTGACGCAGTGCCCTGTTTTCCATGTGAACGGCGACGATGCCGAAGCGGTGTGCCATGTGATGAAGTTGGCGTTGGACTTCCGCCAGCGCTTCCAGAGCGATGTGTTCATCGACCTGCTCGGATATCGCCGGCATGGGCACAACGAAGGCGACGAGCCGAAATTCACCCAGCCGATCCTGTACAAGGCCATTGCTACGCATAAGGATCCACGTGCCATTTACAGCGAGAAGCTCCAAGCCAGTGGTGCCATTGACGCCAGTCTCGCCGAAGAAATGGAGGAGAGCTTCAACAAGCTGCTCCAAGAGCGCCTGACCGAATCGAAGGAACTGCCCAAGGCGGTTATCACCTCCTTCCTCGCGGACAGGTGGATCGGATATGAGCGCGCTACGGATGAAGATCTGGAACATTCCCCGAAGACGGGTGTGGACAAGGAACTCTTGTTGAAGATCGCAGCCAAACTGGCCGACGTGCCTGCGGGCAAGAAGTTCTTCAACAAGATGGAGCGCATCCTGCATGATCGCGCCAAAATGGTGACGGAGGACCGCTTGGACTGGAGCATGGGTGAACTGCTCGCCTATGGCTCAGTGCTCTGCGAGGGCCACTCTGTTCGTCTTACCGGACAGGATGTGGAACGCGGCACGTTCAGTCACCGCCACGCCATTGTGAAGGTGGAGGACAGTGAGGAGGAGTACATCCACCTGAAACATCTACAGGAGGGCCAAGCCCTGCTTCAGATCTACAACTCTCCGCTGAACGAGTATGCCGTATTGGGCTACGAATACGGCTACGCGTTGGCCACACCGGCCAGCCTCACGCTTTGGGAGGCCCAGTTCGGCGATTTCGTCAACGGAGCCCAGATCATCCTGGACCAATACCTCACCGCGGCCGAGGAGAAATGGAATGTGATGAACGGCTTGGTGATGCTGCTCCCGCACGCCTATGAAGGGCAGGGCGCAGAGCACAGCAGCGCTCGCATGGAACGTTTCCTGCAACAGTGTGCAGAGGGTAACATGATCCTGGCGAACCCCACCACACCGGCCAACTTCTTCCATCTGCTGCGCCGTCAGCTCGCATGGAATTTCCGCAAGCCGTTGGTGGTATTCACACCCAAGAGCCTGCTTCGCCATCCCAAGTGCATCAGCACCATGGAGGATCTGGAGAAGGGCAGCTTCCAAGAGTTGTACGACGATCCCGTTGCCGATCCGGCCAAGGTGCAGACCTTGATCCTTTGCCAAGGCAAGATCTACTACGAACTATTGGAGCGCAAGGAAGAGCTGGCTGCTGATGATGTGGCCATCGTGCGCATCGAACAATTGCATCCGCTCCCAGCAGACCGGCTCACGGAGATCTTTGCGCGCTATGCGAACGCGAAGGATGTACGTTGGGTGCAGGAGGAACCGGAGAACATGGGTGCCGCTACCTACATCTTCAAGCACCTGCATACGATCAAAGGTGCGCCCGCTCTGGGAACCATGACCTTCATATCCCGCAAAGCCAGCGGTGCCCCTGCCACGGGTAGCGGTGTCCGCAGCGCGTTGCAACAGAAGTACATCATGGAAAAAGCATTTTCCGATCGGCCGACAGCACCGGCAGCGAAGAAGGCGAAGTCCAAAGTGCGTGTCTGATCGTGAACAGTTGCCAGTTGTTTGTTGTCAGTTGTCAGACATACCAGTCACCAACCACCAGTCACCACCGCAAGCACATCCCTGTGAACCCTGCGTCCCTGTGGTGAACATCCAAACGTTAGAATGGCCAATATTGAAGTGAAAGTCCCCAGCCCCGGTGAAAGCATCAGTGAAGTGCGCATTGCGCAATGGCTGGTTGCCGATGGCGATGTAGTGCAGAAGGACCAGGTGATCGCGGAGATCGACAGCGATAAGGCCACCTTGGAGCTGAGCGCTGAGGAAGGCGGAAAGATCAGTCTGCTGGCCAAGGCAGATGAGACCGTGAACGTAGGCGACGTAGTAGCGAAGATCGATACGAGCGTGAAGCCTGCGAAGGAGGAGAAGAAGGAAGCGAAGGACGATAAAGTGGTGAAGGAAGAGAAGGTGGTGAAGGAAGAGAAGAAGGAAAGTCCAAAAGCAGCGGAACCCGCCGCCGCAGCTCATGCCACCCCCGTGGCAAAGGCTGTGATGGCTGAGAAGGGCATCCCCAGCGATAAGGTGAAAGGTACCGGCCCCAATGGGCGTATTACACGCGGCGATGTGGATGCCTACATCGCTGGTGGAGTTACCACCGACACCCTGATGAACGGCTGGGGCGGAACGCGTGATAGCTCCAAGACCAAGATGAGCACCCTGCGCAAGAAGGTAGGGGAGCGCTTGGTGAGCGTGAAGAATGAAACAGCCATGCTCACCACCTTCAACGAGGTGGACATGAGCGCCGTGATGGCGGTCCGGAACAAGTACAAGGACAAGTTCAAAGAGAAGCACGGGGTGAATCTTGGCTTCATGTCCTTCTTCGCAAAGGCGGTTACGGAAGCCCTTCGCTTGTATCCCAATGTGAACGCCCAACTGGATGGGGAGAACATCATCAACTTCGACTACGCAGATATTGGTATTGCGGTGAGTTCTCCCAAGGGCCTGATGGTGCCTGTGATACGGAACGCTGAGCAGATGAGCTTGGCCGAGATCGAGGGCGCCATCAAGGAACTTGCGATCAAGGCGCGCGATGGGAAACTGACCCTTGCGGAAATGACCGGCGGCACCTTCACCATTACCAATGGCGGAGTCTTTGGCAGCATGCTCAGCACGCCCATCATCAACCCTCCCCAAAGCGCGATCCTGGGGATGCACAACATTGTGGAGCGCCCTATTGCCGTGGATGGCCAAGTGGTGATCCGCCCGGTGATGTACTTGGCGTTGAGCTATGATCACCGGATCATCGATGGCAAGGAAAGCGTGAGCTTCCTTTACAAGGTGAAGGAGATGCTTGAGGACCCCGCGAAGCTGGTACTGGGAGGCAAGGATCCGGGGGCGGTGCTCGTCGGCTTGTAAGCTCTTTCGTTCGTCCCTGCTTTTCAACACTGGGGTCCGTCGCGTTCAAGCAGGACTTACCTTGTTGCCATGCCGCGCGGCTTGGGTCTCCTCTTTCTCCTTTTTCTCTTTTTCCCGCTGACCCTGCGTTCGCAGGTAGTCCAGGACATCCCCGGCTGGAACATACTTCCGGATAGCCTAATGCAGCTCTGGCATTTGGACAAGGACCAAGTGCGGCGGATCAAAGTGATCGAGGAGGATTACTCGACCGAGCGGAATGAGATCTGGGGTACCCCTCAAATGGAGGAGGAAGAGAAGATCCAGCTGCTGGGAAAGTTGGGTATTGCGCGCATGGAAGAGATCAAGGGTGTGCTGGGTGCGATACACTATGCAAGCTGGCAGCAGGTGCTCCGTTCGCTAGTACCGTAGCTACAGAGGACCGCCTTTACGGCAGGACCATTCGCGTACACAAGTTCCGGGTTTATCGAATTCCCAAACCGCCTTATTCGGGCTGATCTTTAATTCAGGCCAACACGGCCCTGTTGACAAGTGCAGTGCTATCGCGGCGTGGCACGCTTTCCTACGCGCCTATGTTTGACCTGTTGGCGGACAACCCTCGGAATGCAATGCCGGTGCCGTAGCGTTCTGATAGCTATCGGAACATCGGGACAAAGGGTTTTTCGCTTGGACCTTTTCAAGAGCGGAAAGTGACTTTCGATATATCGCAGTTACATGGTTGAACAGATACGCGCACGTGACACTATGGACCAATACGGCAGGCGCGGCATGCGCCAGGTCCGGTCCTTCCTGTATAAACTGGCCATGGTTGCCATTGCCGTGCTGCTGTGGCAGGGTGAGGCCCATGCTACCCACGCCATGGGTGGTGAGCTCAGTTACACCTGTTTGGGGAACAACCGCTATGAGGTTACCCTGAACTTTTACAGGGACTGCAATGGCGTAGCCGCCCCGACCAACTGCAATAACGGTTTGGAGTTCAGTGTGAGGTCGAGCAATTGTAACGCCAACTTCACCCAGTGTTTCGCAAACACGCCCACCGTGGCGGTCATTACGCCGATCTGCCCAACTGAAGTGGATCGCTGCGTAAGTGCCAGTGGAACGTACGGAGTACAACGCTACACATATAAAAAGATCGTGGATCTGAGTTCCTATGCCGCTTGCGGTGGTGCGGACTGGACCTTTTCCTGGTCGCTCTGCTGCCGGAACAATGCGATCACTTCATTGAACAACCCCGGGAACAGGGACCTGTACCTGGATGCCCAGTTGAACAACAGTGCAGGCCTCTGCAACAATTCTCCCTCCTTCACGAATTCGCCTACGGCATTCTATTGCTTAGGGGAGCAGATCAGCTACAACCCCGGAGCTGTGGATGCAGATGGCGACTCTTTGGTGTATGCATTGATCGGTGCGCGCACGACCAATGGTGCAGCTATTCCATACAATACCAACTACTCTGCCCAGCAACCCATCCGCAACACGGGAGGTGCGAACGCAGTGGTCCTGGATCCCCAAACGGGTACCATGACGGTAACCCCGAGCGTGATACAGGTGGCGGTGGTGACCTATCAGGTAAAGGAATACCGCAATGGTGTGTTCATGGGTTCCGTGACGCGTGATGTGCAGTTCGTGATCCGTGCCTGTGCAGGAAATGCATCGCCTACTGTGACAGGGGTGAATGGCACTGCGGTTTATTCCATGCAAGTGTGTGCAGGCACACCGGTATCGTTCACGGTGAACTCCAACGATGCCAATGCCGGCCAAACGGTAACGATGAGCTGGAACAGTGGTATTCCGGGAGCCACCTTCACCACCTCGGGATCACCATTTCCTTCCGGCACGTTCACCTGGACTCCGACCGTAGCGAACATCGGCAACAACACCTTCACTGTACACGTGGAGGATAATGGCTGCCCGCTAAAAGCGTCCAATGACTATGGCTTCTCCATACAGGTAACACCACCCGCCACCAATGCGGATGCGGGGGTGGACTTCTCCGTATGCGGCACCACGGCTACCATGAACGCGGCCCTTCCGTATGCCAGTGTTCAAGGAACGTGGACGGTGATCAGTGGCAGTGGTGTTTTCGCGAACAATCACTCGCGTAACACAACGGTCTCCGGCCTATCGCAAGGTGCCAACGTATTTGAATGGAGCGTGAACTATCTCACCTGTGGCGTGCGCACCGACCAAGTGACGGTGACGAGCTACAATGCGGCGCAACCTGCTGCCAATGCCGGCCCCGCTCAGCAGTTCTGCTTGCCCACCAATACGGCCACGCTGGCGGGTAACACAGCTGTTTCCCCGGCTGTAGGTACGTGGACGCTGGTGAATGGTACGGGGAACATCACGAACCCGAACTCGCCCAACTCCACGGTAACCGGCTTGGGCATCGGCGTCAATCGTTTGCGCTGGACCATCAACAACGGCCCGTGCGGAACGCCCACACAGTCTGAGGTGGTGATCACTATCTACAACAACGAGCAACCCGTAGCCAACGCAGGATCGGACATCACTATTTGCTCACCCACAAGTTCAGTCACTCTGAACGGCAATGCCGCAGCAACACCAGCCACGGGCGTGTGGAGCCAGGTGAGCGGCGGTGGTACCATCGTGAACCCGACCCTCCGGAACACGAGCGTGACCGGGCTGACGGTAGGTGTGCATGTCTTCCGTTGGACCATCAGCAATGGCCCTTGCACACCCGGCTCCACATCCGATGATGTGACCGTGACCGTCTATTCCGCCAGCAGCCCCAATGCCAATGCGGGAGCAGACCAGGAAGTATGTACACCCAATGGTGTCACCTTGGTGGGCAGCACGCCGACCTTCCCGGCCACGGGAACGTGGACGTTGGTGAGCGGCTCCGGTACCCTTACTTCCGCCAATAGTGCTACCACCACCGTGACCGGTCTTGGCATTGGAGCGAACGTATTCCAATGGACCGTGAACAACGGACCTTGTGCCAACGGGATCACCAGCGATCAAGTGACGGTGACCGCCTTCGACCAAACGGTAAGCGGCTCCAATGCCGGGCCCGACCAATCCTACTGCTTGCCCACCACCACGGCGACCATGGCGGCCAACGCACCGAACGCTCCCGCACAAGGCACTTGGACCCGGTTATCGGGAAGCGGAACGATCACCAACATCAACAGTGCCACGACCACCATCACGGGACTCGCAGTTGGGGAGAACGTGTTCCGCTGGGCCATCAGCAACGGGCCTTGCCCGGTAAACCCACCGAACGACCTGGTCTCGATCTTCATCTACGATTCGAATGCTCCTGCAGCAAATGCAGGTCCGGACCAGCAGCTTTGTACTCCCACCACCGCCACTGCACTGGCGGGGAATGCGCCGGTATTCCCGGCCACGGGCCAGTGGACCGTTATTGCGGGCAGCGGCATTTTCGCCAATGCGAACAACCCTACCACCTCGGTTTCCGGTTTGGGCGTCGGAGTGAACACCTTCCGCTGGACCCTCAACAATGGACCTTGCTCCAACCCGATCACACAGGATGATGTGTCCATCACGGTGTATAACTCCGGCAACGCCGTGGCCAACGCCGGCCCTGACCAAGAACTCTGTACACCGACCGCCACTGCAACGTTGGCAGGCAGCGCAGTGATCGCACCAGCAACGGGTACGTGGACCTTGATCAGTGGTTCAGGTACGATCGTATCTCCCAGCAATCCTTCAACCCAGATCACCGGCTTGGCCGTGGGGGACAACATCTTCCGCTGGTCGGTAAGCAACGGAGCTTGTGCAAATGCCAACACCACCGATGATGTGCGCATCCGCGTCTTCAACAACAACAACCCCGTGGCCAATGCCGGCCCGGATCAGGAGCTTTGCTCGAGTGCGAACTCCGCAGTGCTCTCCGGCAGCAACATCCTCCTGCCCGCATCCGGCACGTGGACGTTGGTAAGTGGCGGCGGCAACATCGTAACGCCCAACAGCCCCACCACCGCAGTGAACAACATTCCGGTAGGGGTGAACGTGTTCCGCTGGAGCGTCTCCAATGGACCCTGCGCGAACGGCAACACACAGGATGAAGTCGCGATCACGGTATATGAAAGCGCACATCCTGCGATCACCGTCAGCGCGAATGAGAGCATTTGCGTGCCGACATCCGCGAACGTCGTCACAGTAACCGGTACCACTCCGGTCGCACCTGCCACGGGCCAATGGACCGTTTTCAGCGGAAGCGGAACGATCACATCCCCCAATGCCCCCTCCACCACCATCACGGAACTGGGTTACGGTGTGAACGTATTCCAGTGGACCGTTATGAACGGCCCCTGCGCATTCCCTTCCAACAGCGCTCAAGTCTCCATCTCGGTGTACAACGCGGCCATGCTTACGGCAAATGCGGGCCCGGACCAGAGCCTGTGCACGCCCATCACCAGCACCACCTTGGCCGGCAGCGCTTTGATCGCACCGGGTACCGGCCAATGGACGCTTGTTTCCGGTTCAGGAACCTTCACCAATGCCAACAACCCCAACACGGTGGTCTCCGGCCTTTCCCTGGGAGACAACATCTTTCAATGGAGCGTACAGAATGGTCCCTGTGCCGCGCCCAGCTCGGACCAGGTCATCATCTCGGTATTCAATGGCAATGCTCAGCAGGCCAATGCCGGACCCGACCAAGAGCTTTGTGATAACAACGCCACCACTGTGCTGGCGGCCAACTCCGCAGTGGCTCCGGCCACCGGGATGTGGAGCGTACAACTGGGTACCGCGAACTTCGCGAACCCCACCTCCCCAACGACCAGCGTATCGGGTCTTTCCCTGGGTGTGAACACCCTTGTATGGTCCTTGGACAATGGTGCCTGCGGAACCAGCACCGATGCAGTGAACATCACTGTGTATGATGATGCGAACCTCGTGGCCAATGCAGGCCCCGACCAACAGCTTTGCACACCTACCACCGCCACCACCTTGGCCGGAAGCGCGTTGATCGCACCGGCAACCGGCACTTGGACCTTGATCAGCGGCAGTGGCAACATCGTATCCCCCGGCAGCCCCACCTCGCAGTTGAATGGACTGGCTCTGGGCAATAACGTCTTCCGCTGGACGGTGTACAACGGCCCATGCGCCAATGGCACCTCCTTCGATGAGGTCACCATCAGTGTATTCAGCGGTTCGGCACAAGTCGCGAATGCAGGCCCGGACCAGCAAATTTGCACACCGACCGCATCGGTGACCTTGGCGGCCAACATTGCTGTTGGTCCCGCACAAGGCACATGGACCGGCCCGGCCGGGATCACCTTCTCCAACGTGAACGCAGCCAATGCAACAGCAAGCGGTCTGCAGGTAGGGGACAACGTATTGACGTGGACGATCAACAACGGATCTTGCGGTACCACATCGGACCAAGTGATCATCCAATTGTTTGATGCCAGCAACGCCGATGCCAACGCTGGTTTGGACCAAGAACTCTGCAGTCCTTCGGACTTCACCGCACTGGCAGGCAGCAGCTTGATCTATCCGGCTGCGGGAACATGGACATTGGTGAGCGGCACAGGAACCATCCTGGATCCAAGCTCGCCCACCAGCCAACTCACCGGTTTAGCGGTTGGGCCCAACGTATTCCGCTGGACGGTGAACAATGGTCCCTGCGGTACAGGTATCACCACGGATGAGGTCACCGTCACCTTGTTCGACAGCACCGTGAGCGGTTCCGATGCGGGCCCGGACCAGAGCCTTTGCACACCTACCACCACGGCCACCATGGCGGCCAGTCCTGCGCCTTCACCAGCACAGGGTACGTGGACACTCGTTAGCGGTGGCGGTACCATCACCAACGTGAACTACCCGACCACCACCATTACGAACCTGCCTGTTGGCGAGAACGTGTTCCGCTGGTCGGTGAGCAATGGTGCTTGCCCGGTGAATCCTCCCAATGACCTGGTCTCCATCTTCGTCTTCGATGCCAACAACCCGGTAGCGAACGCCGGTGCGGACCAACAACTCTGCACACCGAACACCACCACGGTCTTCGCTGGTAGCAGCGTGACATTCCCCGCGACAGGCACCTGGACCCTCGTAAGCGGCATGGGCACGATCGCCACTCCCAATTCGCCCACTTCAGCGGTGAGCAACTTGGCCATCGGCGAGAACGTTTTCGAATGGACCGTGCAGAACGGCCCCTGTGCAGATCCGTTGACCAAGGATCGCATGAGCATCTTCGTCTTCGACCAAGGCAACGCCAATGCGAATGCCGGTCCGGACCAATCACTCTGCACACCTAACGTAAGCACCTCACTTGCGGGGAATACTCCAACATTCCCAGCCACCGGAGCATGGACGCGGATCCAAGGTGTCGGCACGATCACCAATGCCACCAACCCCACTACCACCGTTACCAACTTGGGTGTTGGTGAGAACATCTTCGTGTGGACCGTGAACAACGGGCCTTGCGCCAATGGTATCACCACGGATACGATCAGCATCTTCCTCTTCGACTCCACAACTCCGAATGCGAATGCCGGGGCGGATCAGGCGCTCTGCCTACCCACCACCTCGACCACTTTGGCAGGAAGCGCGATCACCTTCCCGGCCGTAGGTACTTGGACCGTGGTAAGCGGCACTGGACAATTCGCGAACCTGAACTCGCCAACAACGGGCGTGACCGGGCTAACCGTGGGCACCAACATATTCCGCTGGACGGTAGCCAATGGCCTCTGCAGCAGCAGCTATGACGAGGTCACCATCTCCCTCTTCAGTGATGCGAACCTCGACGCGAACGCAGGCCCTGACCTGCAGCTCTGCACTCCGCAGAGCACAGTGACCATGGCCGGCAGCGCGGTGATCGCTCCTGCAGTTGGAACATGGACACTCGTCAGCGGTGCGGGCATCATCAGTAATCCGAACGCTCCGACAACCAGCATCCTCGACCTACCGGTGGGTACGAACGTCTTTGCATGGACCGTGGACAACGGCCCTTGTGCGAACGGCATCACCAGTGATACCATTTCGATCGAGGTGTTCGATTCCGAGAATCCAGTGGCGAACGCCGGTCCGGATCAATCACTTTGCACACCCGGCACGAGCGCAACCCTCACCGGCAGCAGCGTGACCGCTCCCGCCATCGGCACCTGGACGGTGGTACAGGGTGCAGGCACTTTCGGTGATGCAAATGCATCGTCCACCACGGTCTCAGGCCTGGCTGTCGGAGTGAACGTATTGCGCTGGACCGTGTCGAACGGACCGTGTAATAACAGCATCACCTTCGACGAACTCACGATAGTCTTGTACGATGTGAACAACCCCGTGGCCAATGCCGGTCCGGACCAGAACCTGTGCACGCCGAACATCACCACTACCACCACCATGGCAGGTAGCGCCCTGATCGGCCCGGCCACGGGCTTCTGGGTACTGGTGAACGGTTCAGGTGTGTTTGCCAACCCCGCTTCACCCACCAGTACCGTCAGCGGCTTGGCCGTAGGTATGAACGTGTTCGAGTGGACCGTGGAGAACGGCCCTTGCGGTGCTCCTACGTCCGATCAGGTGAGCATCTTTGTGTACAGCGAAGAAAATCCAGCGGCCAGTGCCGGGCCTGATCAGCAGGTATGCACGCCGCTCACCAGTACCACCATGACCGGAAGCGCGGTTACCTATCCCGCCGTGGGTGGTTGGGTGTTGATCAGTGGACAAGGTATTTTGCTGGATGCCACCGCTCCCAACACGGGGGTGATCGACCTGGGCGTGGGTGAGAACATCTTCGAGTGGCGCGTGGACAACGGGCCCTGCGGTGCAGGAATCACCTCTGACCAAGTGAGCATCTTCCTCTTCGACCTGAACGCGCCGCCCGCGAATGCCGGTCCGGACCAGAGCTTCTGCACCCCGGACGAGAGCGCGGTAATGTCAGCCAACACGGCCACCTTGCCTGCAATCGGCGAATGGTCCGTTTCGCAAGGCACCGGCTTCTTTGGAGATGTGAACGACCCCAATACCACCGTCACCGGATTGACCGTGGGTGAGAATATCCTCACTTGGTCCTTCGACAACGGAGTTTGCGGATTCACTACCGACAACGTGAGCGTCTTCATCTTCGACGAGAACAACCTGCCAGCCAATGCCGGTCCGGACCAAGCCTACTGCACACCGCAGGACAGCACTTACCTGCAGGGTAACACACCCACGTTCCCTGCGAGCGGTACTTGGAGCCTGATCAATGGCGCCGGCCTCTTCGAGGATGTGACCGACCCGAACAGTAAAGTGGTGGGCATGGCCATCGGCTCCAACACCTTCGTTTGGACCACGAGCAATGGTCCGTGCCCGAATGCCATCACCTCGGATACCGTAACGGTGATCATCTACAGCGACAGTACCGCTGCAGCCTACGCCGGGGATGACTTCGAACTCTGCCTACCATTCACCTCGGCACAGCTGCAAGCCTCCACTCCGCAGCCTCCCGCCACGGGTACATGGAGCATCATCAGCGGGCCGGGAACGTTTGTGGACCCCACTGACCCACAGACCACGATCAACGGTCTGCAGATCGGCATCACCACCGTGCTCTGGACCTTGAATAACGGTCCTTGCCCGAACAACGGGTTGATGACCGATACCCTCGTGATCACCGTGTACAATCCTTTCGGACCAGTGGCGAACGCCGGACCGGACATCGCCAACTGCACACCTGAGGACAGCACTGTAATGGCTGCTGTGGAACCTCTCTTCCCTGCAGATGGAACTTGGAACTTGGGAAGCGGCTCGGGCACCATCGCCGATGTCACTGCCTATAACACGGCGATCACCAACCTGGGAGTCGGCATCAACGTATTTACTTGGACGGTGTACAATGGTGATTGCGGCTTTGGTCCAGCCACGGTGGATACGGTAGCCATATACCTGTATGACCACACTGCGCCGCCGGCTGATGCCGGTGCCGACCAGGATGTCTGCGGAGTCGACGCAACCGTGACGATGACCGGCAATGCCTCTGTGGTTCCGGCGATCGGTACATGGACGCAGGTTGGCGGAAGCGCTACGTTCGCCGATGCGAACGACCCACTGAGTACGCTCACTGGCCTCACTGTGGGTGACAACGTCTTCGTGTGGACGATCGACAACGGACCCTGCAACATCACTTCGGATACGGTACTGATCCGCGTGTTCGACGCCAACTTGCAGGATCCCAATGCGGGCGCCGACCAGCAGCTGTGTACACCGGCTTCTTCAGCCAACCTGTCCGCCAGCGCAGCTCCCTATCCCAGCACGGGCCAGTGGAGCGTGATCAGCGGCAGCGGTACGTTCACGAACGATACCGATCCCAACACGGAAGTAACGGGTATCGGATCCGGTGCGAACGCGTACGCCTGGACCATCAATAACGGACCTTGCGGAACGCTCGTGGACCAAGTGGTGGTCACCCTTTTCGACGGAAGCATCACCACGGCAAACGCCGGTCCGGATCAGAACCTCTGCGGACCTGTGAGCAGCACGCCACTGGCAGCTACGGGAGTGAATGGACCAGCGACCGGCGAATGGACCATCATCAGCGGCACAGGCACGTTGAGTGATGCAACGGCAGCCAATGCCACACTCTCCGGTCTGGCACCCGGGGTAACCGTGTTGGCATGGACCATCAGCAACGGCCCCTGTACTACGGACCCTATCACCGATACTGTTGTGATCACCGTGTTCAACAACACGCAGGCGAATGCGGATGCCGGTCCCGACCAGCAGTTCTGCGAGCCCGGCGCATTGAATGTGGACATGTTCGCCAACCAAGCGATCTTCCCGGCCATCGGCTCATGGAGCATCGATGGAAGCGGTACGATCACGGATCCGTCGAACCCGAGCACGGAGGTGACAGGAGTGGGCTTTGGAAGCACCTTCCTCACGTGGACCATCGACAATGGCGTGTGCGGAACCACCAGCGACGAGATGATGATCTCGGTGTTCGACATCAACGCAGCTCTTGCTGATGGAGGACCGGACCAAGCGATCTGTCAGGATACCACCTACACCAACATGGCCGCGGTTCCGGCAACGAGCACTGCTTCGGGCCACTGGGTACTGATCGAAGGTCACGGCGATATCGCTCATCCCGAAGAAGCGGATGCCGCGGTAACGGGCCTGCAGCCGGGCACCAACATCTTCAGCTGGGTGCTGGACAATGGTGCCTGCGGAACATCGGCCGATACCATGCTGATCACCCTGCGCGATTGCAGCATCCTGGTAGTACCGGACGCATTCTCGCCGAACGGGGACGGTGTGAACGACACGTACGTGATCCAAGGCTTGGAATACTACCCCGACAACAAGTTCATCGTGTTCAATCGTTGGGGCTCGAAGGTTTACGAACGCAGTCCCTACCGCAACACATGGGACGGCACCAGCGAAGGCAAGGCCAACCTGGGCACCGACCTTCCTGAGAGCACCTACTACTTCATCCTCGATCCGGGCAATGACATGGAGGTCATCACGGGTTACATCTACCTGCGCCGCTGATCATGAAAGCAACCACGAAACACACCACGCAGATGGCCTCATTCGCCTCCCGTTGGAAAATGGCGTTGCTCGCGCTACTGATGGCCGGACCCGTCTTGCTTCCTAAGCAAGCCCAGGCCCAGCAGGATCCGCAGTACACCCAGTATATGTTCAACCTCTTGGCGCTGAACCCGGCGTATGCGGGCAGTGCTGACCGGATAAGCATGAAGGCCCTGAGCCGACACCAGTGGGTGGGCTTTGAAGGTGCGCCTACGACGCAGACCCTCACCATCCACAGCCCACTGGTAATACAGAGCTTGGGCATCGGAGGAACGGTGATGCGCGATCAGCACGGACCTGTGACCCAGTATGGATTGATCGTCGACCTGGCCTACCGGATGTTCCTTGGGAACAACCAGAAGCTGGCGTTCGGCATCAAGGGCGGCTTGAACCTCTTCCAAGGGGATTTCGCATCGCTCAGTCCGTTGGAGGCGAACGACCAGGTGTTCCAGCAGAACGTGAGCACCAAGACCGATCCCCAGTTCGGCTTCGGGGTCATGTGGTACAGCGATAAGTTCTACTTGGGCCTCAGTTCACCCAAGATGTTGCGCACGGACTTCTTCGATGTGGATTCGCTCCAGTTGGTTAGCCAGCCGGGCCAGCGGGCACACTACTTCCTCACCGGTGGATATGTCTTCGATCTCAGCACCTACACAAAGTTCAAGCCCACCTTCATAGTGAAGGCGGTGGAAGGAGCACCCATCAGCTTCGACGTGAGCGCGAACTTCCTGCTATATGAGAAGCTTTGGCTCGGTGCGATGTATCGCTACACCGATGCGGTAGGGGCCTTGGTGCAGTACAACCTCACGGACGGTCTTTCCGTGGGCTATGCTTACGACTACCCCATTTCGGCCATTCGTAATTACAGCGGTGGTTCGCATGAATTCATGCTCGGTCTCGATTTCGGAAAAGCTCCGAAAGGGATCCGTTCACCCCGTTATTTCTGATCTAGATGCAGCGATCCATACCCATGCGTCCCCGGTACTTCATCTTCGCGATAGCCCTGCTGCTGTTGGCATCACCCGCCGTGCAGGCGCAATCGTTAAAGCACCGTATGGCGGACCGTTACGCCGCTGTGTTCGATTACACGAACATGGCCAAGGTGTACGAGGACATCATAGCCGGAAAGAAGGCTGTACCCGCGGATTACAGGCAGCTTGCGTTCGCCTACAAGAAGCTCGGCGAGAACGGCAAGGCTGCGGCAACCTACAAGAAGCTCATCGATCTGGGCAACCCGGCACCCGATGACATGCTCTCCTATGCCAACCAATTGCGTGCACAGGGCAAGTATGAAGAGGCAATGACCTGGTACACGAGCTACTCAGAGAAGGCGCCCGATGATGAATGGGTAAGGGCCTACGTGAAGAACGGGGACTTCTTCGAGAAACTCGTTCGTGACAGCACCAAGGATGTCGTTCGGAGGCTCCCGATAAACTCGGTCGACGCGGATCTTGCCCCGGCGGTGATGAATGATCTGCTACTCTTCAGCAGCGCCAGGGGTGAAGGAGTGGGTGGGAAGACCAAGTACAAGTGGGACCATGAGCCTTTCCTGAACCTGTATTCAGCTCTGCTGAAAGGGGAGACGGCTACCGATCCGATGGTCATGCGGAAGGACGTGAACAGCCGGTACCACGACGGTAGCGCCTCGTTCGATTCTACGCGGCAGCGCCTGTACTTCACCCGCGACAACTTCTACTATGGCAAGTTGCTCAAGGCCTCCAATGGGGAGATCAAACTCGGCATCTACTACTCGGACATCTCCAAGGGGGAGTTCGGCCAACCCGAATGGGGTGCATTGGTGCCCTTCGTTCACAACGACCCGGAATACAACGTGGGTCAACCCAGCATCTCCCCCGATGGCAAGCGCTTGTACTTCGTAAGTGACAAGCCCGGTGGGCGCGGCGGCACGGACATCTGGTACTGCGATAACGTGGGCGGCGAGTGGGCCGAACCCAAGAACATGGGAAGCATAGTGAACACGCCGGGTAGCGAGATGTATCCGTTCGTCACAGCCGACAGCACCTTCTACTTCAGCAGCACTGGGCATCCGGGACTCGGAGGGTACGATATCTTTTCCGTACGGCTCACCCCCGCAGGACCTGGGCGTGTGTTCAACCTCGGCTATCCGATGAACACCGTCCACAACGATCACTGCCTCATCCTGTTGGCCGATGATAGCACCGGTTTCTTCGCCAGCGACCGTCCAGGAGGAATGGGAAGCGACGATATCTATGGGTGTACCGTTCATCCGCCACGCATCCGCATCCAAGGGGTCGTGCTGGACAAGCTCTCGCAAGCCGCGGTGGAAGGTGCTCTGCTGGATATTCGCGATGCGAACGGAAACTTCATTGATGGGGCCAAAGTGGAAATGCTCGACGGCGGCCGCTTCAGTATCGAACTGCCCTACAGCGACAAGTACACCATTACTGCCAGCCGTAATGGCTATCGCCAAGGCACAACCACAGTGAACAGTGAGAATGACGATCTGGACAACGTGGTGCTGCAACTGGAGAGGTACGACTACGGTGCGGAAGGCATCGTAAGGCACGGGGAGACCAAGGTGCCGCTGGATAGCGCCAAGGTGCAGCTGATGGCGGCCGATGGTAGCTTGATCGAAGAGATGTACACCGGACGTGAAGGGCACTACCAGTTCGCACTTCAGGCGGAAGGTGACTACCGGATCGTGGTGGACCGCGAGGGCTTCTTCAAGCAAAGCGCACGCATCTCCACCAAGGGAAAGACCAACACGGTGATCCATACCGACTTCAACCTCTTCCCGCTGCAAGTGGATCAGGTGGTACGCTTGGACAACATCTACTACGACCTGGCCAAGTGGAACATCCGTGCGGACGCTGCGCTGGAACTGGATAAACTGGTTCAGACGCTGAATGATAATCCCTCGGTGAAGATCGAGTTGAGCTCGCACACGGACTGCCGCGGTAACGATGCATACAACATGAGCCTCTCGGAGAAGCGGGCCAAGAGTGCGGTGGACTACCTGATCAAGCAGGGCATCGCCAAGGATCGCCTAACAGCGAAGGGCTATGGAGAGACCAAACCGGTAGAGACCTGCGAGTGCACCAAGTGTACCGAGGAGCAACATCAGGCCAATCGCCGCACCGAGTTCAAAGTGCTTTCGAAATAGTATAAGGGTTGGGTTGGGTGTAGGGGAGGGGGCTGTCCAAATGGGGACAGCTCCCTTTCCTTTTTCATGCATGTCATGTGAGATAAACCCACAGCCATTTGAAGGCACGTTTGCCGTCATCTGCGACCCCTGTCGGCTGTCCTGTCAGCGGCTAAGCATTCGATGCCACAGGCATCATCTGTGTCCATCTGTGTTATCTGTGGAAGGAACTTGGCGGAAGGCATTCATCTCTGTTCATCTGCGGTTTTAAAAGAACCTGCATGCCGCTATTGCGGCACTATGAAGTCTGTGGTAAGCCCACACGATCCCGCGTCAGGCCCACCCTCCATTTTATCCCCAAAGCTGACGATCGTCAAGGCGGCGTTTTACGTGAGGTACTACTCTTGTTTGGAATTGTTCTAAACAAGCAAGAAGATGCAAGATCAGTTAGTGGCAGAGCCTGTTGCTCCGGTTGCACACAAGGCGCCCACACCCCATCATTCCACGGCCAACCAAACGTTGAATGCCGAACAGGGTCACTGGCTTTTAGCCAAAATGGGTAAGAAGGTCCTCCGTCCTGGAGGCAAGGAGCTCACGCTTCAGCTCATGGAGAAGCTGGCCATATCTCATACGGACGACATCGTTGAATTCGCACCGGGAATGGGCTTTACGGCCAGTATCGCCTTGGCCAAGAATCCCAAGAGCTACTGCGGTGTGGAATTGAACGAGGAAGCTGCAGCCATGCTCCGGAAGAAGATCAACGGGCCGGATCGACGGATCGTGATCGGCAATGCCTGCTGCTGTCCTTTGGAGCTTAACTCAGCGGATAAAGTGTACGGCGAGGCCATGCTCACCATGCAGGCCGATCATCGCAAAGCAGAGATCGCGCGAGAGGCCTGTCGCATCCTACGCCCGGGAGGGTTGTATGGCATCCACGAGATCGCCCTCACACCGGATACTATGCCCGAGGAAGGCAAGAAGCAGATCCAGCGCGACTTGGCCACCACCATCAAGGTGAACGCTCGGCCGCTGACCCAGGCGGAATGGATCGCCCTGTTGGAGGCGGAAGGCTTCAAGGTGGAAAGCGTCATGACCAATCCAATGCACCTGTTGGAGGCGGGAAGGATCATCGATGATGAAGGCTTCTTCCGCACCTTGAAGATCACGTGGAACATCCTTACTCACCCCAAGGCCCGCAAGCGCATCATGGAGATGCGTAAGGTCTTCCGGCGCTATGAGGACTCCATGAGCGCCATTGCGATTGTGGCGCGGAAGCGGTAAAGATCTCGAAAGGAAGTTCCAAGATTCAGTCATCGGTATTCTTGAGGTACCGAGGTCCGGGATTGCTCAAACGGCCTCTTGGGCAAGGCTCTCAATTCGTTCCAACTCACTTCATTTGGAACGAAGCTCTTCCTCTAGGTCGTGATCGTCCTGAAGGTCCTGCCAGAATTTGGCGGAAGTGCGGATCGAAGCTCTGCTGGGCCTCAATGGTGCAAGGGCCTCCCTGCTGCACCGTGATGGGGGTCAGGGCAGCTGCTTCAACTCATTGAATTGCGAAAAGAAGTGAATACTGCATTACATGAAGATCTCCTGGAAATTGTATATTACACAGATCATTACATCTTGGATTCAACTCATAAACGCAATCGGACAGGACAATCAGGAGGTTGAACTTTTATCAGGAAGAGGAGAGGTTTTTGCCCCTCACTCCCCACTGAATGGAAGAGACGGCCTACTCTTGTTCTGGGGTCCAATCCATTGCAAGAATGAGCCATATCACCGATGAGCAAAGATGCACCATCCAGCGCATGCTCCAGAACCAATTTCAACACAAAGACATCGCCAAGGCCATTGGCAAATCTCCCTCAGCAGTGAGCCGGGAAGTGGCCCGGAACTGTGATAGGCGTAGCGGGGAATACCGGGTCGGCCTGGCTTGTCGCAAGAGTTCGTTGCGCAAGAAGTTGAAGCCTAAGGCAGTACGGTTCACACCTGCAATGTGTGCCTACGTGGAAACCCTGCTGGCCAAGAAATACAGCCCTGAACAGATCGTGGGCACGGCAGCTAAGGAAGGTGTGGAGTGTGTTTCCCATGAGTGGATCTACCAGCATATCTGGCGGAACAAGAAACGGGGCGGGCGTCTGCACGAAGACCTACGCACCCGTGGCAAACGCTACCGCAAGCGAGGCCATGTCAAGGACCGCCGAGGCATCATTCCGGGCCGCGTGGACATTAGCCTGCGACCGGCTATCGTGGAGCAGCGCGAACGTTTCGGGGACATCGAGCTGGATACGGTGATCGGCAAGGGGCATAAGGGAGCCATCCTCACGATCAACGACAGGGCCAGCGGTGTGCTTCGCATGCGGAAAGTCGAACGCAAGGAGGCATCCCTCTTTGCAGCAGCTGCCGTCCAGCTCCTGCATCCATGGCGTTCAAGGCTGCATACGGCCACCAGCGATAACGGCAAAGAGTTCGCCGAGCATCAGCACATCGCGGAGCAACTTGATCTGGGGTTCTACTTTGCCAGACCATACCATAGCTGGGAGCGGGGTTCAAACGAGAATCTCAACGGTCTCATCCGCCAGTACATCCCCAAGAAAACCGACTTCAGTACTTTGACCGACGAGTTCATTCAAACTGTCGAGGATGAATTGAACAACAGGCCTAGAAAACGTTTCGGCTTTGAAACACCAAACACCATCTTTGAACGAATGACCCAAGGAACCTAAATTGCGTTTATGGGTTGAATCCGCCTTTAATAAGAATTCCATTTTTATAAGTACGCGTTAAGGTACTCCTTCGGTATCTGAACGTGACATCACCATCAAGCAGGTCAACTGAATTAAATCCAGCCGAACTATTCAATGAATTCCGCTCATAGGTTACAATAGGCACGCCGGACAATGGACGCTTGGGCGGCCCCATTGGTAAAACTCTATGACCGCGCCAATAATATGCCAGTTGCCCATAACTGGCTTTTTTACAGGGTACCGGACTCATATTCGAATTCAGATATTCAATCCAATATCCTGTTTTTTCTTTCGATCCATTTAGTCTGTTCAATGTGTCGGATAGTTCAACGGCATTCTTGCATGGCACAGTAGTGGTCCTGATGCCTGTGCATCCGAGCCAAGCGGGACAGCTTAACGCGATCAGCATGCAACTTAATATGTCCCTAATGGCTACCATGATCCCGGTCTGATCACTGCTGGGTAATCCTCGGTCCATCGCCGGGCAAGCGTACCATACATGCCGAGAGCACCTGCTAGGTGGAAATATGCTTCGTGCCCACGCTCCCGCATGTCTTCCCGGCCAACCGGGTTTTGCGCTCCAGCATGTTCGGCCGGGGCGACTTGTGGGTGTTTAGTTTGATCTCCATCCATGCTTATCCGTGAAGTCTTCAGACTTCACACGATGAGGTGCGAACATCGAATGTACGTGTAGTTCCGCTCATGTGCTCCGAAGGTAGCTCCGTGTGGCGCTCTGAAGGCTGCCGCCCTTCGAGCGCATCTGGACAAGGAAACTTCTGTGCCTTGGTCGGATCCTAATACCACTTCGCATTTCAGGATGGCCCAAAGATGCGCGCTTGTCTGCCGCAGGCATGGGCTATTTTTTATTGAGGCGATACAAAATAGTTGTTGCGTAGCCCCACGCTCCCGCACGTCTTCCCGGCCAACCGGGGTTTTGCGCTCCAACATGTTCAGCCGGGGCGACTTGTGGGTGACATATGATGCTTCCATGCGGGCTTAGTCGTGAAGTCTTCGGACTTCACACGATGAGGTGCGAAAATCGAATGTACGTGTCGTTCCGCTCACGTGCTCCGAAGGTATCTCCGTGTGGCGGTCTGAAGACTGCCGCCCTTCGAGCGCATCTGGACAAGGAAACTTCTGTGCTTTTGTCGGATCCTGAGAGCAAAGCCGCCAGCCGAGGCCTATCAGCTCGCCCCGGCCTGTTTGCGCTAAGACCCGTGCCTTCGGCAAGCAGGCTCACTTTACCGCTGGGCCGGGAAGACCAGCGGCAGCGGGGAAGGGATGGTTGGCTCCCGTGGCCCCGGAAATGCGGTGTGGCCGTTGGTTCAGAACTTGCTAATGTCGGTGCGCTGGATAATGTTCCTCATTTTGCGCGGCTCGGATCACGATTCCGAAGGTACCATCGTTTCTTCTCGAACCAGATCCTGGAGTCATCCGGCTTGAAGTCGGTGGGGTAGAAGCGGTACACGAAATGGCCCGTAGTGGCCGTATCATCAAACCAGTACGCGATTTTCGAGGTGATCACCAGCGTTGTGTCGTTCAACACCACCCCGCGATAGTCGAACACACTGCGCTTGCATACCTCGGTTTGGTGGTAGTTGAACCTTTGCAACTTCAAGGTGTCAGCCAAAACTGTATATGCCCCCCAATCCTCTTTTTTGTACGGTTCATATCTCGATTGAATGATGGAAATGGTGAGCGACGGGTCGGTCCAGAATCCAGTATCTGGAATGCACAGCGGGTAAGCTTTTACCAAGCCATTTGGTTGGAAGCAGAGCACTTCACGTGTATGCTCCGAGGCATAGATGCCATCCGACCGTAACTGGGATGTTGCGGTGGAATCATGCACAGGAAGTTGATAGACCGTAAATTGTTTATGGCAATTGGGCATTAGCACCCAACAAGAAGTACAAGAGAGGACTCCTGCAAGCAATAAGAACCACTTGGTGTAAGCGGACCACATTGCGTTCAGTATAGCGTCCAAGGGTTTCGCCCGATTACCTGCCAGAAGGGCATTGTTGGGGTGCCAAGAGCGGTGTTGAAGTACGGCGAACTGCGGGTGATGAAATGGTGCACACCGTTCTGGAAGAAATCCTGCACCCATGGCGCGCTTATGCCGGTTCGGTTTACGGTAAAGCCATCCGAGTAGCCCAAATATAGTCCAGCCCAAACCCTGGAGCCGCTTGAGTAGGTGCCGCGATCATGTGCGGTGTGCTGTTTACGTAGGAAGCTGTCCCACAAGGATCGATAAGATGAATTGGTGCCTCGTAAATCATCAAACTCCCCCTGTGGCGGCTTAGTGGTGAACATATTGATACCTATGGAATATTGCCCTACGCCCAGCTCGAATGCCGCCGTGCGGTACCAGTCACTGCCCGTCCAGGCATCATTGGTCATGCGCAGGCTGAAGTCGCCTTGCCGATAGCCAACCTGCCAGTTCCATTGTGGGTCCTTACCGCCGAAGTGGGTGGTACCCAATGAAACACCACCTATTTCAAGCCCGCCACCCAGTCGTGTCGAACCATCCGCTCCCATGCCAGCACTTGCACCGATGGTCACATCGCCGAAGTCGTATGCACCGGACAAGTTCATGTAGGGTCCGCCCAAGCCGATGCCGAAGCCAAATCCCGTGCTGACGTTGCCATCCTTTCTGCCATACCCGAATTCAATGCCCAAGTTCAACGGGTTAATGCCGAAAGACATACTTCCATTTGCACCGGTCCGGCTGTGGAGTTTCAAGCTATTGCCTACGCCGGACATGGTGGAGGAGGTGTTCGTGTATGCTTGGCCCAGCGGGTTGGAAACACCGTTGATGATATTGCTTAGGAATTCTGCCCCCATGCTGAGCGCGAAGAAGGGCATGGCCAAAAAGTTTCCGCTGGGGTCTGTATATTTCAACGGGTTATTCCCCGCATAGCTGTAGCGGTTGTAGCCCTGGGTACCCAAGCCGCCCTGCACGTAGTTGTCCGCGCTGAGCATCCGCCCGTTCAGCGGGTCGTACATACGTCCGTTCATGTTGATGAGCGTGAAGGGTTCCACGTGCTCGTGGCCGGTAAAGCCACGGTAGAGCCAATCAGGCCGGGAAGTGGAGCCGTATGACCAAGTGGTGGGAATGCGATGACGGCCCCAAGGATCGAAATTTTGCTCAGCTACAACACTTACCGTACCGCCGGTTTTTTTTGTCACCGCCACTATGCTTCCCAAGTGATCTTTATAAACGGCGTAGGCCGTTTGAACGCCACCGGGGTCGGCCACGATCATTGCGCAGAGGCCATCACCACCTTCCACGTAGAGAATCTTGCGGTCCGTGCCGACATCACCGTCAAAGCGTTGTGTCTCCAGGCTGTGGTCGTACCAGCGCTCTTCCAAGGGGGGCTCACCTGGCCAGTTGTAGCGGAGCTTGGAGTATTTGCGCTGCTGGTTGGCATCGTAGGTGTACTCCAGCAGGTATGGGCTTCCATTAAGAGTTTCGGATATAGAAGCGGGCTGGTGGAAGGAAGTGTAGGTTATGATCTGCGTGTTGGGGGCTATTGCCAAGGGCGCGTCGTCATAGGGAAAGGGGTAGTTGGCACCCATGGCCCCGGTGATGCGATGGTGGCCGTTGCTAGCGAACTTGCCAATATCGGTACGCTTGGCGAGGTTCCCCCTTGTGGTGCCGCCCACGGAGCCGTCGTAATTGTAGCTGAGCTGTGCATCGGATTGGATAATGCCCCCGCTGCTGTTGGTGGTATGTACCTGCGCGGTGTAGAGGCGGTCCAAATTGTCGTAGGTGAACACCTCTTTGCGCAGCTTCAGCTTGTCCCAACGGTTACTCAGGTTGCCGGTGCCGTACTGGTAGGTCATGTTGAGGTCCTGCACGCTGGGGGCATAATAGCGCGTGGGGTATTGGTGGTTATAGGTCACGGTGGTGGTTTTGCCGTCGGCCATGGTGTAGCTGGTGTAGCGCCCACTGCCGTTCATGGTGATACCATCGAACAGGGTGGTGCTGCCCATTTTTACTTGATCCAAGTGGCCTGTTGGGGTATATGTGTGCGTGAGCAATACTTGCATGGGCACTTGGTCCACAAGGGTTTGGCTCAGACGGTCGTACGAGTCGTACACATACTCCCTGCCGTAACCGGTCTCCATCAGCCCGAGACTGTTGTAGGTAAAGCTGCGACTTCCGTCCGTGACCACATTGTTGTTGAACTTTCCATCTTCGTAATAGTAGGTCCAAGTGTTAGTCCCTTCGGGGGTGGTCCTGGTCTTGAGGCGGCCCAGGTTGTCGTAAGTCAAGGTGGTTTGGGCACCGTTGGCATTCTTCTGCCACGTGAGCAGCCCGAAGGCATTGTACAAGTATTCCGTGGAGCCTGCATCGCCATCAACCATTTTGGTCTGCCGGCCATATGCGTCATAAGTGTTGGTGATCAATGTTTGGACACCATGCTTCACGGTCAGCAGGTTCCCCCAGCTATCGTAGGTATTGGTCAAGGTGCCGCCATTGTCCGTGGATTGCACCATTTTGCCGACGGCATCGGTGGTGCTACTGCTGGAGCGTCCACCCGCATCGGTGATGGTGGTGGTCAATTTCCCGCCGGCGTATGCATAATCGAAGGTTGTGGTTCCGCTCAGGCTGTTCACGGTGCTGGAGGTGCGCCCCAAGGCATCATAGTATCGGGTGTCGGTCTGTGCGGTTTCCCCGGCGAGCTTGGGCCGGGTGGTCTGGAGGACCTGGCCTGCGGCGTTGTAGGTAATTGTTGCTGTGCTTTTCGCGCCGGTGGCGAAGGAGGCGGTGGAGGTTTCCAACTCGCGCCCGAGCAGGTCATAGCTCGTGCTTACTTCCGGCTTGCCCGGATGGTTGATCGTCTTTTTGTATCGCTTGTTGCCTGAAACATCCCAGGCCAAGGTTTCGGAGATGGTATAACGGGGCGAGCCGGGGATGAACGGTGCGGAAACGCTGGTGCGATTCCCGAAAGCATCGTATGTAAAGTTGGTCTGGAGCTGATCTGTGCTGAGATGCGTGAGCGGTAGGCCCCATTTGGGGTCGTAGCTGAAGGATTCCGAGATATTGACCAAGCCGGGTTTGTTCCATCGTTCAGTGGCGGTGATGGGATAGCGATACTTCGGGTCATAGGTCCATGAGCTGACCCTGTGTTCGACCGGTGCGAGACCGGTATAGGAGGCCGTGGTTTTCTTGGGGTTGCCGGTAACGTAATATTCGAGTTCCGTGATCAGCTTCACCGGTTTGTTCTCGAATTCCGTCATTTTCTTCAATGCGCCTGTGCCCGGGTAGTATTCGTAGGTGGTTTTCGTGGTAACCGAGGGCTGGCCGGTACGGGTGGAAACCACCTCCTCCGAAATCGGAAAGGACGGATATGGATATGGGCCTTGTGCCACGAAAGAAGGGGTCGTGGACACCTGTATTTCTACCGGTGATGAGGGGGATGAGAAGTAGGAGGTCACTTTAGCCTGCCTTGTGTTAAAGAAGAAGTCCCAGACGAAATCACTTAATACACTTTTTGTTCCTGCTAAATAGTCATTATTTGTAACCATGTCGATCCTATCAAAGTGGCGCTTCATGGCTCCAAGCCCGATGCCTCCTATTATATAGGTCTTGGAGCTGATCGGAATTTCTGATGCCAATGTGAAGACTTCATTTTTTATAGGCTTTAAGGAGGCATACGACCCGTTAGGATAAAAGGAGTCCTCCACACGTCGGTCATGGATGGCACTCTCCAACCGGTGTTTCAGGAATCCCAGAAAGCCCGGTCCGTTCCGCATCCCGTAACTGTCAAAGTATTGATGCACGGTGGTAGCTGTGCCGCCGATGCCATTGGAGGTTTTGACCCTGTATACCAAGGACAATGGGATGTTGTAGTTGCCCCATGTTTCTTCTGTGTATACGTCCTGTTCGGTCAGATAGAGGTAATCAAAGTCAACCACATGACCCATGCCATTGACAACCTTGTCCAATCGGCGTTCATGCGTTTTAGCATTGAAAAATAGAATTCGAGTGGGGTCGGCATAATGATGCCTCGTGATTACATCAGTTTTGCCATCCCCATTGAAGTCTCCGAGGCCAACTGTTGCAAATCCATCATTTGCGGGAAAGCTCTTCCAATCCCACGATGGACCGCTGGTCCACAGGCCCTTGGAGTAGGCTAGTTTCATCTTGTAGCCCGAAGCATAATATCCATGGAAGATATCGCTCTTACCGTCGCCATTGAAGTCACCAACGAGCACCTTGCTGCTGCCGTCCGGCCATGGGGACATTGTAACGGGCCATGCCGTAGTGAACGATGTTCCCGTACTGTAAGAAACATACCAGCTCGAAGCGTGGGTTTTCATCAAGAACTCATGCTTCCCATCGCCGTTGAAATCGCCCAAGAACACTTCTTGGTCAGCAGTGGGGGCTTGTGCGGTGAAAAGAACGCCCCATGTATTTGGGCTGGTCATTTCCACAATGTAGCATTGCTGGCTGTATGTGCTGTTTCGAGAAACCAGTTCCATTTTGCCATCCCCATTGAAATCCCCAACGTTAATTCGTTTGCCATTGCCAAAGTGGTTGGCCGCACTCCCCATGTTCTGCTGGACCCAGCCGCTACCATGACGCCATAGGTATACTTGTGCTAAGTTCCATTGATAATCATATCCAAAAAAGGCCAATTCGGTTTTACCATCCCCATCGTAGTCTCCCGGGATTAAATATTCCCGTGGTAATTCAGGATAGAGCCACTGGTATGTGTTGTTCGGCCTTCCTATTGATGTCAGCACGAAACTGGCTGTATTTCCATCCGAGGTACTTCGCCAGACCTGCACATCATCCAACTGAAATTTCTGGAATGGGGGCACAGGAACATAGGAGTCGTATGTAATGACGATATCATCCTTGCCATCGCCGTCGACATCGCTTGTCAGCAACTGTGCACTGCCAATTGTGTTTGTAATGTGGGCGAGAACACCCGATGGGAAGCTCTGAGAGAAAGTAGCTGTAGTGCTACCGTTGAGATATACCGAAAAGCCAGTATGGCATTTGTACCCAGCGGCTCCATAATAATAAAAGGGCGCTTTCAAAATGTCGGACTTCCCATTGCCGTCAAAGTCCCCGTAGAATAAGTCACAACTTTCGCCCTGTCCGACCGTCGTTGAAACAATTTCGCTTTCTTGGGAGGCTATGATATTACCATATTTGAAGACCGTGGAATTCAACTCTCCTCCTCCAAGGGCTCGCTCCACAACTTCGCTGAGGTATGAGGTTTGCTGTTGGCGCTGGGCATACCTCAATTCATATTGCTTCATGAGGACTCCCTCCGCCTTGATGTCGATGTGCTCGAGCACGAAGTCATTTTTTATCGTCGATCCTGCATGATATGCAATATTTTTGTCGGAACGGGTGTTGTATATGAAGTCAATGGAATTATAATCAGTGATACCCTGTGCCTCATTTATCGTATAATGAATGGAGGTAATGCGCTTTGCCTCGGTTAGGTCATTGTTGGAATAAACATACCGTACGATATTGCCGAAAGGGTCCTCGGTCTTGGACAAGAGCCACGCCAGTACCTCGCCGCCCGAGGAACGCAGGGCGAGGGCACTGTTGCTGCCACTGTCTACAAACCCGTACCAATGGGTCATGCCGTTTTTGAAGATAGCCTTGAAGCCTGCCGGCCCGGAACCATATGAGCCCTCTCGGGTTATAAAGGCAAACTGGGCATTCTCTGAGTCGTAAACTGTATTTGAAGCATGGTAGGAGCCGTAAGTATTTACCAGTCGTTGTCCGTCCAATGCGAAGTAGTCTGCGTTGGAGAATTTGACCGGGGTGGTAGTTCCGTCATGATACATGTCCGCTCCGATCCTCGTTATGGAGGACAGGCCACTGAGGCCCCAGCCAACGCCGAGTAGCCCATCGCCCGCAAATGAGTTATAAGTGAGTGCCAGTGTAGGTGCCATACCATTGGTCCCTGGGGGAATGGAAAGCGGAATAGTGTAGGTAGCAGCCCCAGTGGATGTTACTCCGTGCGCTCCATCTATTTGCCCAACCGGTTTGCCCGTGTCGATGGTCCGGGATTCAATGAAGGCATCCGTTATTTCCGGTATGGGTACGACTTGTGCTTGCACGGCCCAAGGTGAAATCACCCAAACAAGAGCAACGGCTAATGTTGCTCGACGCGATATGTCTAAACCACAATATCCATAGGGCATGCTACGGTTGTCGCTTAACTGTCCGGCGAAACGGAGCAACTTATTTAATTCCTGTTTCATTGCACGATGAATTGCTTGATCAACATTTCACTGCCGTACATAAGCCGAAGGGTATAGGACCCTTGGGCGAGCCCGTGCAGGTCAATCTGGGTGCTCATGCCATGAAGGCTCCCAGTTCTTAGTCGGCGGCCGTGCCAGTCATTGATTTCAATGGTTGCTCTGGTCAAGTCTTGGTCCACGATCACGGTCAGTTGCGTGCTGGCCGGATTTGGCTGTAACAGGAAGGTCAACTCCTTAAGTACCGGTATGCTCGAAACCATCTTTTGCGAACCGACCGAGTCAATGGGTGTGCCACTTGTCTCAGCGCCACAACAGCAGTACCAATACTTGGCCGTCCGATTTCCGGCTGCATCATGATCGTATTTGATGTAGCACGTGTACTCGGGCATCACCTGGGCAGTCGCTTCATAGGTGAAGAAGACACCAAGGAACAGCGACAAGCAAGTACTTCTGATCGCAATGCGGATAACCCTCATGGTCGATATTTTGGTCAATGTAGATATATTTATGATTAAGCAAAAAAATGTTATTAACAATTCGGCGATGGTGTTCCTCTGGTCCATAGTGCGTCCCTTCTATCCTACTTCGGTAGGAACTGCTGGAAATGCACAAAGGGCTATCTCAGAACGGAATGAGCGCTGTGAGATCACGGTATTTGACCACACGATCCGGACAGGGACCTGGAGAAATGCGAAGGGGCCGCCTCTTTCGAGACGGCCCCTTGTAAAAACTTCTGTAAGTGATCAGTGTGCCACTTGCACGGCGAAGGTCTTCACCAGCTCGTTGCTGCGAAGGGTGAGGTGGTACATGCCGGTGGGCATGTTGCTCACGTTCAACTGTCCGCGGGTGCCGGTGAATTGGCCGTTCTGCACCATGCGACCTTGCAGATCGGTGAGGGTGTAGTTCACATTGCCAACGGCTTGGCTCAAGTTCACCACGAGGAGGTCGTTAGTGGGGTTGGGGCCTACGGAAATTGTGGCGAGCTCAGCAATATCAGCAATGCCTGTGACGATATCAACGTCCGAGGCCATACGTGGCAGGATGTTGTACTCGGGGTTGTTTTGGAAGTTCGTGAAAGCAACCACACCGGTTACGTTGAACACTTGCCCAAGTTCGGGGTCAGGTGTTGTGGTGTACATCAATTTGCCCACTACGGCATCACCGCTGCCGTCGTTCACATTCCACTTGCCGAAGGAGGCACCACTGGGAACTACCGTGCAAGTTGCTTGCTGCACTTCCACCAATACGCTTTCCAGCGCTTCGCTGGCCACATCCCCGGTCTCAACTACCAATGGTGCTGGTTGGGGCTGCCCGGTGGCGGTAATGATGAAGCTCTGGACATCCTTCAGTTCGGTGAGGTTGAAATACTCATCCACCGTGGCCCTTACCGTTACCGCATCGCCGATGTTGGCTACGTTGTTGTTGTTGTAATAGTCGTAGATCACAACTCCGTTCCAAGGGCCGCTACCATCCTGGATGTAGGTGTAGCGGTATTGTGGTGCAGGAGGGTTGTTATTGTCGTAGGTGATGTAGGTGCCGGTAACGATGCCGGAGGTGGAGACCAGTTGGCCGTTGTATGGTGAATTACCGCTGGGGTCGGTGGTGAACTGAATGTCGTGGATGGAAACATCCTGGACGGAGCTGCCCGTGCTAATGGTCACGTCATCCACTACCAGATGTTCCGGTGCCACTGTATTGCGGACCGAAAGGATGAATTCGGCAATGGTAGTGGCATTGGTGGCCGTGACCGTTTGTGAGACCTGGGTCCAAGTGGCGGTTGCGCTGGTATACGCGCTATAGGAGGCATAGCCGGAACCGGTGCTCCGGTCGTCGAAGAGGCCCACGCGGATCTCGCCAGCCCCGCGCACCCAGAAACTTACGGTATAATCGGTGTTGGCCTCCACGGTGAGGGCTTGGGTGCTGAAGCGCTTGTGGTCGGACGCTGTGTACTCCAATCGCACAGCTGCGGTGCCGCTATGTACGTTGTCCGTTACCTCGGATACATTGGCGGCGGGGAGGCTTGTTTTTGCGCCCATCCATCCATCGGGTGCCGCGCCGGTCCAATCTTCAAAGCCGCTTTGGAAGATCTGCGCACTGGCCATACCAGCGATCGCAAGGGTAGAAAGGAGTACTGCTGTTCTCATCGGGTCTATGGTTTGAGTGTCAAAGGTCGGTGATCTAGTTTACCTGAACGTTATCGATCCGGTAGGGTGTGTTGTTCGGCGGTGCCGGGCCTCCCATGTATTTGAATCCGATCACGAAGGTGGCTCCGGGGGTCACGTAGCTGGAAAGGTCAAGAGATCCGGAGGGTAGCCATTCCCCCACGGGGGTGGTGCTGCCAGCGAGCGGGGCTGGTACATCCTGCCATGGAGCGCTATTAACTCCCGCCGCGTTATTGAGGTTGGTCTGGGTGCTCAGGTGGACGGAAAGACCATCATGCAGCCATGTGCTGCCGATCGCTGATAGGAAACTCAGGGACATACCGGAGGTATATGTGATCGGAGGCGTTACCAGCCAGTAGGTCACAGGTCCTGTTTCCGCACTGGATACGGTGGCTTCTGCGTACCGCTCCGATCCACTGGCACCACCACGCCACCGCCGGATGCCATCACCCATGGTGAATACGTTGAGCCAGCATTCCAGATCGATAGGCTGGCTGGTGGTAACGGAGGCGAAGTCTTGGTTCAAGGAGCCGATGGCATCGCAGCTGGCCATACCGCAACGAGGTCCGTTCAATTGCACCTCATTGATGTCGCGGATGTAGAGCTGTGCGGCGTTGCCGAACCAACTGGCGATGCCGGTGAAGCTTCCCTTCCCGGTGGGAAGATGGATGCCGGCGAAATTGGAATAACCGCTACTGCGCACCACGGCCGTGGCACCTGCACAATTCTCCAAGGTCCTGTTCTGTGTAAGTTGGTTCACAGCATCGGCATATTTAAGGCTGGTGTCCGAGGCGACAAATTGGACATCATTGAGCTTGATCACCATGCTCTGGTAGGCTCCGCCCAGACCGAAGTTGCCGGCGGTGAGTTCGTTGATCATGGTGGGCCGTGGTGTAACGCTCACTCCCGTGGCCTGCTTTACAATGTTGTTATCCACGTTCACGCTGTCTATCTGCATCAGGCCGTTGTAAGGGCTCAGCACGGTGCCGGGAAGGTAGATGCGGATGGAGTCTCCTTGGTACAAGCCTCCGGAGAACAAGAGTCGCACGGCGATGGCACCGGTATGGTCCTGCACGTAGATGTTCTTGTAGAGGTTGCCGTTCTGCTCGTCGGCGGTCACCACGGCATACACGGTGTTCACGGCACCGGCCGTATCGGAAAAGTGAACGGGCGCGCCTTGATACATCGCTTTCAGCTGGGCGATGGTGACCACGCCTCCTTCAGAAAGGGTCCGCACGGGCGGTGTATCGAATTCCTTTTTGCAGCCAATGGCGGTGGCTAAGAGGAAGGGCAGTGCCAACAGGGCGATGCGTTGAGCGGAGGTGATGCGTTGCATGTGCGTGATATCAGAAGCTGAGGGTGACCATGGCGAAATACGTGCGGCCGTACATATAGCTGAGCTTGGGCGGGAACTTGTCGATCTCCATGGGCACGTAGCGCAATTGCTCATAGCCCCCGGTGATCAGGTCGGTGTTGTTCAGGACGTTGCTCACGGAGAGGTTGAATCCGATGCGGTACTTCTTCTTCAAGCGCCAGCTCTTGGTGAAGAAGAGGTCCACGGTAACGCCATCATCCAGCTTGGTCTGTTCCAGCAAGGTGTTCCACTGTGGGTCCTCCACCACCAGATTGCCCAACGCTTCCTCCGTACGGCGGTCCGGATTGGGGTCCAGGTAGATGTTGCCGAAGTAGTTCACGTTCGCACCGAGGGACCAGTACTTGGGGGCGTTGTAGCGCAGGCCCAAGGATGCAGCGCGTTGCGGCATTCCGCCCACGCGGTAGTTCTTCCAGTATACGGTACGGCCCACGGCCAGTGCGGTATCGCTGTTATCGCGTGTGACCGTGGCACTAGGGCGGGAGTTGTAGAGGTACTGTCCTTCGGCGTAGACAGCGGTGAGCTGCCAGGTAGGGGAGAGCTTCACATCGGCAGCGAGTTCCAGGCCCATGTTCTGCTGCGCCACGCCGGTCATGGAGTAGTTCACGAAAGTGCGGTAGACATCGTGGTAGAAGCTGCGGGACCAGATGCCATCGGTGGTGCTTACATAGTACAAGGTGGCCCGGCCCTTTACGCGGGGCATGCGCACTTCATAGCCGATGTCGCCACTGACGGACTTTTCGTTGGTGAGGCCTGGCACAACGGCATCACGCGTGCGGGGACTCAAATAGGCCGAGCGTGCGGTGGGTGCGTTGGAGATGAAGGCGGCGTTGGCGGTGATGTATTCGCGACCGGAGATCTTATAGACCGCACCGGCCTTCACGCCGCCATGGATGAAGTTCTGTTTCGGGCTGTCACCATAGGAGTCATCCGGAAAAAGGGCCTTTTGGAAGTGGCCATCGCGCCAGAAGGTGGTGCTTGTAAGGCTCACCCCTGCGTATCCTTCCAGCTTCCTCCACTTTTTCTCCAACTGACCGAACACGTTGGCCTGGTTGGTTTTGATGTCATAATCATAGCCGAACTCATCGCCCACCTTTACCACGTGATTAGGCGTGCTCAGGTTGTTCTGTGCGGCATTGGGATCGTCGCTATCACGCGCTGCGAACTGGTCCAGGTCAAGCCAGTAATCGCCACCGAGCAAATCCTCGATCACCTTGAAGTAGTGCGTCTTCTGGCTGTTGTAGCTGGCACCCACGGTAAGTTTCAATTGCTCCTTCAAGTCGCGGCTCCACACGCTGTTCAGCGCAATGCGGGTGGGGTCGGCCCGGCGGTCCTCCACAATGTATTTGCTCCGCATGCCTGTAACATCATTGCCTTGGATACCCTCCGCGTTGTTCACCGTATAGAGGTTCTTGGTGTTAGCGAAATACAGCTGTTCCCAATTGATCTGGCTGGTATTGGCGTCGTTCTGCCAAGCGCTGGTAAGGTCCGCTGCCAAGCCAGCATTTGTATCCTCGTAATAGCTGGGTAAGTAGCGGTAATAATCCGGTCGGGGGTCAGGCGCATCGTACCAGTTAAGCGCAGTATAACCGTCGCGACCAAAGGTGTAGAGCAGGCTGGTGTTCCATTGGGTGCGCTCGTCCGGCTTGAAGTAATGGGACAAGATGAACATGGGCTTATGGTCGTTGCTCACGTTCGCGTTGCGCTTCTTCCCGTCCTGGTATCCCCAGTTCGGGTTGTAATAATGGTCATCGGTAAGCGATTGGGCTTCTTGCACCGCCAGCCCTTGGCGGCCGGAAACGATAGGGGCACCAAAGCCTACGAAGCCGATGCTGTGCTTTTCATTGATCTTCTTTTCAGCGGAAAGGAAGTAGGCTCCGGCGTTGTAGAAGGTGCCTGGTACATAACCCTCATCGGACCAGCGCAGCGAACCACTCATGCTGAAAGCCCATCCATTGGCCATCATGCCGGTGTTGTAGGTACCCATGGCGCGGTTGCGATAGGTCCTGTTGGTAAGGGCATAGGATAGGCGGGTCCCCTTCCGCATCAGGGAAGCACGCAGATCAATATTGGACCAGCCGCCGACATTTCCGAAGCTATAGGGGGATGCGCTTACGCCGGTACTGCTTTCGGACCAGCGCGTCACATCGTTCAATCCGCCCCAGAGCGACCAGGAAGCATAGCCGTTCTCCAGGTCGTTCATCAGCACACCGTTGATGCTTACCGGGCTGAATTCGCCGCCGAGCCCGCGGACCCTGAAGCGGGCCGCACCGAAATTGAACCCGGCCGTGGCATTGAACACATCGCGCGAGGAGCGCAGGATCCCGGAGATGTCCTGTCCCGCGATCTCTGCATCCAGATCGCTCGCCCCTACCGTGAAGGAACCGGCCCGGATATCCTGATCATAGGCAGAGGTGTCAGGAAGGATGATCAGCAGGGAACTGTCCTGTTGTAAGATACCTGAAGTATCAACTTGTGCTTGAGCTACCTGTGTTCCGGCAAAAGCCAACAGGATAGCCAGTTTGGCTGCAGGGATGCGAAGAATAGTAGGGATGAAGGGGTAGGGTCTTCGCATCAGCCTTGTTCGTTGGGGTCGTACCGGTATATCCGGTGAAAGGGTGTCAAAAGTAGTGCCCCGGGAGGAACGCGCTGAAAAGACTCGAAAATCAGGGTTGGTCTGCTCAAACGAGCAACCGGTGTGCGAATAGGTGGTCACATACGCCGGATCGTTCTGGTTCCACGTCAACCGAGTATGGTCCTCAATACCTTAATTTTGAGGATTGTATTGAACGCGCATTCCGTGACCCTCCTTAGGTTTTTCCCTCTTTTGCAATGCTTTCGCCGCGGGCGAGCAGTTGTAGCGCTTCTGGCCCTGATCCTTGGCGGGCAGGTTCAGGCCGCCCACGTGCTGGGTGGCGACATCACCTATACCTGCCTTGGAGGCAACAACTACCAGGTGACCTTGGACCTGTTCTACGATTGCACAGGAACCGCTGCTTTACCACAAACGTTGGATTACACGAGCGCTTGCGGGACGTATAGTGTGGAGATGCCCGCCCCACCTCCAGTGGAAGTGAGCCAGATCTGTGCGGCACAGCTACCCAACAGCACGTGTAGCGGCGGTGGCTTGCAGGGCGTGAACCTGTACAGCTTCCAAACGGTAATTAGCCTGCCACCCTGCGCAGGTGGGTGGACACTTTCTTGGGTGTCATGCTGCCGGGCTGCTACTCGGAACTTGGTGGGTTCTTCAGGCACGTATATAGATGCAGTAGTGCGGAACGACCTGGCTCCTTGTAGTGATTCCCCTGATTTCACCGAGAACTCAGTGCCCTATATCTGTGTCGGCCAACAGGTCAACTACAACTTCGGTGTTACCGACCCCAACGGGCAGCCGATGACCTATACGTTCATCTCCGCGAGGGGCTTTGCCGACAGCTCCACGCCGATCAACTATCAAGCGGGTTACAGCAGCGGTATTCCTGCGCCGGGTGCCACGCTCGATCCGGTTACGGGCCAGTTGCAGTTCACCCCTGCAGGCATCGGGAAATATGTATTCGTCGTTCGGGTCGATCAGTATGATGCGAACGGTGTCTTGATCGGCTCCATCATGCGCGATATCATGATGATCGCGATAGCTTGTTCCAGCCAACCCCCCAATGTCCAAGGCCCTGCCGAGCTCACCGGACCCGCAGGTCCGGGTTCTACCCCGACAGGGTCGGCCTTGGTGATCGGTAACAACGTCCTTGAGGTTTGCAGTGGTTCACCGTTCTGTTTCAGCATGGTCTTCACAGACCCTGATGCGGCCGATGTGCTCTCCCTGAGCAGTCAGGCTGCGACCCTTTTGCCCGGCTCTACCGTGAACTTGACCGGGACCAATCCGCTCACGATCACCATTTGTTGGACAGGCAATGTGAACAACAGTCCGGTGAACCTGCTACTTCAGGTGAACGATGGGGCATGTCCCATCGTGAACAATTCCACGGTTGCCGTGAACATCAGCTCAGTGGTTCCGCTCACAGGCACGCCAAATGCAGGGACCAATGCCAACGTGCAAGTTTGCCCCACGGCCACCTCGTTCAACTTGGTGGATGCTTTGGGCGGAAACCCGAACGCGACGGGCATTTGGACCGCACCGGACAATACCATACACGGGCCCCAGTTCGACCCGGCCACTGACCCGGCGGGTGTGTACACCTATACGGTGGGGAACGCCTGCACCCATGTGAGCGCCACGGTCACGGTGAGCTTCACCACGGGAACTCCGAACGCGGGCACAAGTGGCACGTTGAATCTGTGCAGCAACGGCGCTGCGGTAGCCCTGATCTCGGGCTTGACCGGGTCTCCGGATCTGACGGGGACATGGACCTTGCAGTCCACGGGTGCATCGGTAGATGCCAATTATGATCCGGCCACGCAAGCTCCGGGTGTTTTTGTATACACGGTGCCCGGTGGTGGTGGATGTGCTTCGGCCAGCTCAACGGTGACCGTAACCGAAGTGGCTGCTCCCAATGCTGGCACGAGCCGCTCGATCAGCATCTGCTCAAATGGAGCTGCGATCAATCTACGCGATTCCCTTGGCGGCACACCGGCTGCCGTTGGAACATGGAGCGGCCCCAGCCCTGTGGTGGGCGGCATGTACGATCCTGTTTCGATGGCGCCAGGGCCGTACGTGTTCACAGTGACAGGCACCGCCCCTTGTGCGAATGCGACGGCGACCGTGACGGTAGCCGAGCAGACCCCGGTAAGTGCGGGCACAAGCCGTTCCATCAGTATTTGTGCAAACGGTGTAGCGATCAATCTGCGGGATTCCCTTGGCGGCACACCTGCAACTGGCGGTACTTGGAGTGGCGGTTTGACTGGTGGGATGTATGATCCCGCCGTGAACAATCCAGGTGTATTTACCTACACGGTGGCGGGTGTCGCTCCTTGTGCGAACGCCACGGCCACAGTGACGGTGACCGAAGTGGCACCGGCGAACGCTGGTACAAGCCGCTCGATCAGCATCTGCGCGAATGGAGCTGCGATCAATTTACGCGATTCGCTGGGCGGCACACCGGCTGCCGTTGGAACATGGAGCGGCCCCAGCCCTGTGGTGGGCGGCATGTACGATCCTGTTTCGATGGCGCCAGGGCCGTACGTGTTCACAGTGACAGGCACCGCCCCTTGTGCGAATGCGACGGCGACCGTGACGGTAGCCGAGCAGACCCCGGTAAGTGCGGGCACAAGCCGTTCCATCAGTATTTGTGCGAACGGTGTGGCGATCAACCTGCTCGATTCGTTGGGCGGTACACCCGCTGTTGGCGGCACTTGGAGCGGCGGCTTGACGGGTGGGATGTATGATCCCGCCGTGAACAATCCAGGTGTGTTTACCTACACGGTGGCGGGTGTAGCTCCTTGTGCGAACGCTACGGCCACGGTGACGGTGACCGAAGTGGCACCGGCGAACGCTGGTACAAGCCGCTCGATCAGCATCTGCGCGAATGGAGCTGCGATCAATTTACGCGATTCGCTGGGCGGCACACCGGCTGCCGTTGGAACATGGAGCGGCCCCAGCCCTGTGGTGGGCGGCATGTACGATCCTGTTTCGATGGCGCCAGGGCCGTACGTGTTCACAGTGACAGGCACCGCCCCTTGTGCGAATGCGACGGCGACCGTGACGGTAGCCGAGCAGACCCCGGTAAGTGCGGGCACAAGCCGTTCCATCAGTATTTGTGCGAACGGTGTGGCGATCAACCTGCTCGATTCGTTGGGCGGTACACCCGCAACTGGCGGCACTTGGAGCGGCGGCTTGACGGGTGGGATGTACGATCCTGCCGTGAACAACGCGGGTGCATTCACCTACACGGTGACGGGGGTAGCTCCTTGTGCGAACGCCACGGCCACGGTGACGGTGACCGAAGTAGCACCGGCGAATGCTGGCACAAGCCGCTCGATCAGTGTCTGCGCGAATGGCGTTGCTATCAATCTGCTCGATTCCTTGGGTGGCACACCCACGGCAGGCGGCACGTGGAGCGGCGGGCTTGTGGGCGGCCAGTATGATCCGACAGTAAACGCACCCGGCGCATATATCTACACGGTGGATGGCACGTCACCTTGTGCGAATGCAACGGCCACCATAACGGTAGCTGAACAGGCGCCGGTCAGTGCGGGCACCAGTCGCTCGATCAGTATTTGCACGAACGGTGTGGCGATCAACCTGCTCGATTCGTTGGGCGGTACACCCGCAACTGGCGGCACTTGGAGCGGCGGCTTGACGGGTGGGATGTACGATCCTGCCGTGAACAACGCGGGTGCATTCACCTACACGGTGACGGGGGTAGCTCCTTGTGCGAACGCCACGGCCACGGTGACGGTGACCGAAGTAGCACCGGCGAATGCTGGCACAAGCCGCTCGATCAGTGTCTGCGCGAATGGCGTTGCTATCAATCTGCTCGATTCCTTGGGTGGCACACCCACGGCAGGCGGCACGTGGAGCGGCGGGCTTGTGGGCGGCCAGTATGATCCGACAGTAAACGCACCCGGCGCATATATCTACACGGTGGATGGCACGTCACCTTGTGCGAATGCAACGGCCACCATAACGGTAGCTGAACAGGCGCCGGTCAGTGCGGGCACCAGTCGCTCGATCAGTATTTGCGCGAACGGTGTGGCGATCAACCTGCTCGATTCGTTGGGCGGTACACCTGCAACTGGCGGTACTTGGAGTGGCGGTTTGACTGGTGGGATGTATGATCCCGCCGTGAACAATCCAGGTGTGTTTACCTACACGGTGACGGGGGTAGCTCCTTGCGCGAACGCCACGGCCACTGTGACGGTGATCGAAGTAGCACCGGCGAATGCTGGCACAAGCCGCTCGATCAGTGTCTGCGCGAATGGCGTTGCTATCAATCTGCTCGATTCCTTGGGTGGCACACCCACGGCAGGCGGCACGTGGAGCGGCGGGCTTGTGGGTGGCCTGTATGATCCGACGGTTAACGCACCTGGCGCATACATCTACACGGTGGCCGGATCAGCACCCTGTGGGAACGCGACGGCCACCATTACGGTGACCCAGCAAGCTGCTGCATATGCGGGCTCAAGCCGCTTGATCAATATCTGTGCGAACGGAGTAGCGATCAACCTGCTCGATTCGCTGGGTGGAACGCCGGATCTTGGCGGTACATGGAGCGGAGGACTTTCCAATGGTATGTACGATCCTGCAGTGAATGCACCGGGTGCATTTACATATACGATCGCGGGAACGGCACCGTGCGCGAATGCATCAGCGACCGTGACAGTGAACGAAGTAGCTGCTCCGAATGCCGGTGCGGATATGACCTTCACCTTGTGTTCCTCCAACAGCACAACAAACCTCTTCTTTGTATTGACCGGTGCCCAATCCGGCGGGACATGGACGGGACCGGGCGGTGGCGTTTTTGATGGAACGTACGAACCCACCGTTGACCCCGAAGGGCCCTATACCTACACGGTGAACGGCAATGCCCCCTGTGCCAGTAGCCAAGCGGTGGTGACGGTGGTGGAGGTGCTCGCACCGAATGCAGGACGTGATACGACCATCACGCTGTGTTCGACCAGCAATACATTGAACTTGTTCACGGTACTTGACGGAGCCCAGCCAGGAGGAACATGGGCAGGCGGGTTCAACGGATCCTACATTCCGGGTGTGACCCTGCCTGGCACATTCATGTATTCGCTTCCGGGCATTATTCCATGCATTGGCGATCAAGCCACCGTTACCATCATCGAAGCCACTGAACCGGATGCGGGTACCGATGGCAGCATCACCGTGTGCGATCAAGGCGCAGCGGTGAACTTGTTCAACTCGCTGGGTGGCACACCGGATATAGGCGGCACGTGGAGTGGTGGACTTGTTGGCGGGATGTATGATCCTGCAGTGAATGCTCCGAACACCTTCACCTACACGGTAACGGGTATCAGCCCATGCGGCAATGCATCATCGACGGTAACGGTGAATGAAACAGGCAGCCCGAACGCCGGTACGGATGGCGCAGTGACAGTCTGTGAAGATGGCTCTTCGATCAACCTCTTTACGGAGCTCGGTGGTAGTCCGGATGCAGGCGGCACTTGGACCGGCCCAAGTACGATCATCAACGGGCAGTTCGATCCGGCGGTGAACACCGCAGGCACGTATACTTACACGTTGAGTGCGACGCCTCCTTGCTCGGGTGATGCATCGGAGGTTGGGGTCACGATCGCGCCAGCGCCTGATGCAGGCACGGATGCCAACCTCACGGTCTGCGACCAAGGTGCCGCAACAAGTCTCTTGGCCACACTGGGGGGAAGTCCGGATGCCGGTGGAAGTTGGAGCGGTCCAAGTACGGTGGTGAACAACCAGTACGATCCGGCAACGATGGATCCGGGGACTTACACCTATACTGTCACAGGAACAACTCCCTGCGGAAACGCGAGCGCCACAGTAACCGTGACCGAGACCGGCAGCCCGAACGCAGGTACGGATGGCGCAGTGACAGTCTGTGAGGATGGCTCTTCGATCAACCTCTTTACGGAGCTCGGTGGTAGTCCGGATGCAGGCGGCACGTGGACCGGTCCCAGTACGATCATCAACGGGCAGTTCGATCCGGCGGTGAATACCGCAGGCACGTATACCTACACGTTGAGTGCGACGCCTCCATGCGTGGGTGATGCATCTGATGTGGTGGTCACGATCGCACCTGCACCTAATGCCGGTGCGGATGCCAACCTCACGGTGTGCGACCAAGGTTCCGCAACCAGTCTCTTGACCGCTCTGGGCGGAAGCCCCGATGCAGGTGGAAGTTGGAGTGGCCCAAGCACAGTGGTGAACAACCAGTACGACCCGGCAACGATGGATCCGGGCAGCTACACCTACACGGTCACAGGTACGGCCCCTTGCGGAAGCGCTTCAGCCACGGTAACGGTGAACGAGACAGGTAGTCCGAACGCAGGCACTGATGGTGCGGTGACGGTCTGTGAGGATGGCTCCGCGATCAACCTCTTTACCCAACTCGGCGGCAACCCGGATGCGGGTGGCAGTTGGACCGGTCCAAGCACCATCGTCAACGGTCAGTTCGATCCGGCCGTGAACACCGCAGGCACGTACACTTACACGTTGAGTGCAACGCCTCCTTGTGTGGGTGATGCCTCGGATGTGGTGGTCACGATCGCACCTGCACCTAATGCCGGTGCGGATGCCAACCTCACGGTGTGCGACCAAGGTTCCGCAACCAGTCTCTTGACCGCTCTGGGCGGAAGCCCCGATGCAGGTGGAAGTTGGAGTGGCCCAAGCACAGTGGTGAACAACCAGTACGATCCCGCAACGATGGATCCGGGCAGCTACACCTACACGGTGACAGGTACGGCCCCTTGCG
>JBEBYG010000012.1:0-107176 GCA_040391235.1 Cryomorpha ignava | reverse complement strand
AAAAACTCAACAAGCGTTTGGAGATGTCATAGAATAAGCGTCCACGCTCGTGCGCTTCCCCTCATGAACGCCTCATCGCATATAAGGATGGTTGAAGAAGTAGCGTAGGCACGAGCGGGGACGCTCGCGCCAGAAATGGGCCGACATGCCGCAACGAATCCCCCCATACCAGCGCAAGGCATCTTTATTGTGATACACTGGAACGGAATTGATAACATGACCGAATTGAAGGCCATGGAAGGCTCCCTTTTCAACGACGATGAATTGTCCAGGATGGACCAGCGCTCAGACCCAGCGCAACATCCGTTCAGCGAGCTGATCGCACACTACGGGGTGGTAATGCCTCCCAGCGAGGCACGGCACCTGTTCGATGAATTATTGCACAATGCTCCTTGGGCGCGGCGCAACATGATGCTGCATGGAAGGGAAGTTGAAATGCCCCGCGACATTGCATGGTACGGCGTGGCGCGGGGCCAAGGCATCTACGGTCGGGACCCACAGCCTTGGCCGCCTTTGCTGCTGGAGGCCAAGCGCCACGTGGAAAAGATCAGTGGGTACATGTATAATGGCTGTCTGTGCAATCTCTATCGCACCGGCCAGGATTCCGTGGCGTGGCATAGCGATAAGGACGCCCTCGCCGGGGCGGTGGCTTCCCTTTCCTTGGGTGCCACGCGCACGTTCCGCGTCCGCTCCAAGAACGACCATTCCCTCACACATGATTTCCACTTGGTGCCAGGCTCCTTGTTGGTGATGCTCCCCGGCTGTCAGCAAGCGACTGAGCATGCCGTACCAAAGACAAAGCGGCCCGTTGGCTTACGGATCAACCTCACCTTCCGCCAAGTAGGCAGCTGACCAGCCGCAGCAACAGATCGAGGCAGAGCGATCGGTCTTCCGCAGGGGCTCCGCCTCGGGACCCTGCGTCAACGGCTCTTCCGCAGGGTCTTCTGCGAGAGACCCTGCGTGAGAGAAGAGGCTGAAGGGCACGAGCGCGGACGCTCGCGCCAGAAGCGCGGATCCGTTCCGGGAAAATAAACCCCGGATAGCGTGGCATCCTTTCGCGCACCGGGAAAGCCTTTCCTCATATCCATTCCGCAGGGGCTCCAAACCGCGGGATGGCACGATGCCTGCGGCGGACCGGGAAACCAAAACCCCGATCCCATGTACCATCACATCAAAAAACTCATGTACACGGTCCGCGTGGACCAGCCCGACCCAGGCTTCGGGAAAATGCTCTTGGAACAGTTCGGTGGCGCGAACGGTGAATTGGCCGCAGCCATGCAGTACAGCATACAAGGCCTGAACTGTGATGATGCAGGGCTGAAGGATATGCTCATGGACATCGGCACGGAAGAGTTGAGCCACTTGGAAGTGATCGGCACGTTGGCCCGCTTGCACCTGCGGCCTACGCGCAAAAGCCGTGAGCTGGCCGACGCGGATCCCTTGGTGGCCGTGGCCGGGGGCGGCGGTGTGAACCTCTTCAATTCCGCTGGTAATCCGTGGACCGCGGACTATCTGAAGATCACCGGAGAGATGGATGTGGACCTGCGCAGCAACATGGCGGCTGAAGCGCGGGCCAAGATCGTCTATGAGCGCTTGATCGATTTCTGTGACGATGCCGGGACCAAGGACGCCTTGCAGTTCCTGATGAGCCGCGAGATCGCGCACCTTAAGTCCTTCATGCTCGCGCTGGACAGCATGGGCAAGGACCCGCTGGACATCGGGATGATCCCTCCTTCCCCGGATATGGCCAGGGCCTACTTCAACACCAGCACAGGCAGTGGCATGCACTGCGGCGAGGACATGCGCGGCCCCTGGAATGAGAAGGGCTTCGACTACCAGCAGGATCCGATCCGCATCGAGGATATCCTGACGCCGGCGGAGATCAAGAAGGAGGTCCATAAAGCTGCCAAGAAGTAATTCTTGGCGATCGTGAACGCGCCTTCCGGTCCTATCCGGAGGGCGCGTTCCTATGTGCGCACCTGACTCCATGCACACTGCCTCGAGCCAATATCACGCTGCGATAACTTCGCCTTGTGGAGCGATGGGCAGAGTTCCCGCTGGCACTGGAGAACGAATCATACCTACAAGCGATGGCAACCACCGTGAACGAGATCCTGAACAGCTTGCCCGAGGACCGCGCAGCCCACGTTCACAAGCTGCATGAGGTGATCCTGAAGAACCTGCCGGATGGATTCGAAGCAGGCATCAGCTACGGAGCTTTGGGCTATGTGGTGCCGCATGCACGGTACCCGGCAGGTTACCACTGCAAGCCGATCGAGCCGCTTCCGTTCGCAAGCATCGCATCGCAAAAGAGCTCCATCAGTTTTTACCACATGGGCATGTATGCCGACCCACGACTGCTGGAGTGGTTCGTAACCGAATACCCCAAGCACAGCAAACAGAAGTTGGACATGGGAAAAAGCTGTGTCCGCTTCAAGCAGTTCAACGAGATCCCATATGCACTTATCGGCGAATTGATGACGAAGATGAGCGCCGATGCCTGGATCCGGCTGTACGAGACGGAGCTGCGGCCCGCATCCAAAAAGAAGTAGGACCCGCTCTGGTCAAGAGCCCTCCACTCGCGAATTTCGGCAACTCGTTCCTGCGGTACTTATCGTGCTGGCGCTGGTCGTGTTGGCTGGCGTGTGAAGTCAGAAGACTTCACGGAGATGCAGGAATGCATGCAGCCTACAGCACCCACAAGTGAGCCAGCCCGAATAGGAACTCTAATTTATTGGATGGCTGGAACAGGGGCGGCAGCGAGGGCAGATACCGTTTCCCATTGCGCTGCAAGCGCTCACCTCGCACGCCGCGCGCTACAAGCGCGGGCGGGCATGGGAGTTAGTCTGTTTCACCTCCAACTCGTGTGAGCGCAGACGCTCGCGCCAGATCAGGGGCACGGTCATACCTGCGGTAGTGACTACGGCTCAAGCAAGTGCACCTCCAACAGGTTCGCGCCGAAAGGCTCTCCCCTTGCCATAACGAACACGCGACGATCACTGAGCAACGCATCCTTGGCCAAGGCGAAAGCCCAATCCGGCCATCGCATGGTATAGGCCATCGTGGCGGTATCCAAGTAGATGTGGTTGGCACCATCCGCAGCACGCCCCGCGTAGCGTATGGTGCCGATAGCACCTTGCGCCTCCTGCGCAGCAGCGGACTCCCACAGGGATGCATAGCGATCCGTGCGTGCTGTAGTTCCAACAGCTTTGTGAAACCCGCCCCATTCCCTGCCGTCCAGGACCTCCCGACCCAGCGCCTCCGTAGGCCGTTCAAGGCGCTTGCGCATATCGTCCCGCCATGCCAGTACCAACTGTAGTTTGGTAGGCCCAATGCCCTTGTATCTACTGAAGTCCTCCTCAAAGTGGATCAGGTACAACAGGGCTGCCCAGGGATCCTTTGATCGCCATGTGACATACCCGATCAAACTGTTCATGGATTGCTCATGAGCGAGTTGTTGCAAAACACGTTCATCAACATCCGGATGCAGCGGCCAATCAGCCGGTATGCCAGGCGGGTCCAGCAAGCGCTCAAACTCAGTGCGGAATACTTCGGGGCATTTGCTCTGTTTCGCTTTGCCCTGTGGGCGCATCTTGCGGCGCAGGTCTTCGATGGTCTCAACCTTATTGGCTCCACACCACGCCAAGGCTTCGGCACTGATGCCTACGTAAGGGGCCAGTGTGGCCACTGGAAAAGCGTTCACGATCGGGTAGCGAGGCTTGGGGAGGGGCTGCGGGATGGTGTCTTCCATGGTAAGGTGGATTTGGCTTGCACAAGCTACGGGATATCCCTGTTTGCGGAACTATGAAGACATCCGCGCTTCCGGCCCAAGGCCCTACTGGTCCGACAAGCTTCGGAAGCTTGCGCCAATGTGGGTGATGCTGAAGTTGGACCCTGTTTAGCGGGTGGAGACGAAGTCTCCCGGCCTCGTTGATGGATGCAAAGGGCACGAGACATCCGCTAGCTGGAACGCACACCACCGGAGGCGGAAGTCTCGCGCCGGAGTAGGGATGATCATGGAATAAACATAGCCGAACTTTTCTGATCAAGAGCGCGACAGGTGGTGAAGTCCGAAGACTTCACGGATAAGCATGGATGTAAGCATCGTATAGCACCCACAAGTCGCCCCGGCTGTTCGTGTTGGAGCGCAAAGTTTGGTTGGCCGGGAATACTTGCGGGAGCCCAGGGATCGAATGCGCTATTCAAGGGGTCCGAGACAACGGAAGTGACGGTAACCACCGTCATCACTGGACTCCCCATCCCTATGAAACACATTCTCCTCGCGATCCTGATCGGCCTTTGCCAGTGGACACAGGCCCAGGCTCCGGCGATCGACTATTCGTTCCAAGCGGCCACAACGGTGGGCGTAGTGAACAAGATCCTTGTATTGCCCGATGGCAAGATCCTGGTGGGTGGTGCTTTTTACAATTATGCGGGCACGCAGGTACACTGCTTGGTGCGGCTGCACCCCGATGGCACGTTGGACAACACATGGAATCCCGGTGCATATGGCCTCAACGGGACCATCAGCGACATGGAGCTGATGCCCGATGGGAAGATCATGATCGGAGGCTCCATCATCAGCTACAACGGGGTTAACTGCGGCAACCTCGTGCGGCTGAATCCTGATGGCACGCGGGATGCCTCCTTCATGGTGCCTTTCGGTACCATCAACGGTGCTGTGCTTCAACTGGAACTACACATGGATGGTAAGGTTGTGGCCGCCGGCGAATTCCAGCACTGTTATGATATCAGCCAGCCACACATCGCCCGTTTCAACTATGATGGGTCGCTGGATACGACCTTCAACATCGGCATCGGGTTCTACGCTACGGTGCGGGGCTTGAAGGTGATGCCCGATATGCGTATTCTAGCCGTGGGTGATTTCATCCTGTTCGACACCACCAACTGTAGGTACATGGCGCGCCTCAATTCCGATGGCACCTACGACACCACGTTCGTCGCGGATCCCGGTCTGGCAGGCACATTGGCGAACGGTAGGTCGGTAGACATCCAGCCGGATGGTAAGATCCTCATTGCAGGCTCCTTCTCGCACCATAACAACGCCCCGGCCAACGACCTCATCCGCCTGAACACCGACGGTAGCCGTGACCAGAGCTTCGTGTCCCCTTTCTCTCAGTGGGCCACAGTGAACGCCGTTAAGGTGTTACCCGATGGAAAGATCCTGGCGGGCGGGGAATTCAGCAATGGTTTCTACTGGCCGTTCTCCGCTGCACCAGCCCGCTTCGTGCGCCTTAACTCCGATGGCACTTGGGACAGCACCTTCCCCTTGGCCACCGGGTTTACGCCGGAACCTTCGGGCGGAGCTTTTATTAAGGACATGGCTGTGCAGCCCGATGGCCGGATCCTGGTGGGCGGCATGTTCGATGCATGCGATACGGAAACGCAGTACAAGAACCTGATCCGTTTGAATTCGGAAACGACCGTGGGCCTGCCGGATGTCACGGAAGCGCCGGCTTTGCACCTCGCCTATGATCACATCACAGGCGAGGTGGTGATCGATGCGCAGTTGGCTCCTGCTACGGAGTTGGCCATGTATTCGGCCACTGGGCAGCTCCTGTACCAACACCGGATACCCGCGACATCCGATGGGGTGATACGCTTCCGCCCGCCTGTTACGGCAGGCGCTTATGTGGTGCGTGCGTGGAACGGGGTAGAGACCTTGGTGGGCAAGGTGGTGATCCCGTAGGCCAACTTCAAGTAGAGCGCCAGCGGTGTGCAGGTTCTTCCGGAGAAGACCCTGTGCATGCCGACGCCCCTGCTCCCGCAACTCTTCCGGTCCTACGACAAAGTGAGCTCCTGACCAGAACAGGCCGGGCGACTTGTGGCTCTGCTCTCAGGCATCGGTCACGGCACTGAAGCTTCCGGCAGTATTCAGACTGCTACACTGAACTACTTCGGGGCGGCATACACGTCAGCGATCGTGAAGGGTTATTGGAGCCAATACTGAGTCCAGGGGGTGTGAAGTCCGAAGACTTCACGGAGATGCAGGGATCGATGCAGCGTACAGTAGCCACAAGTGATCCAGCCCGGATAGGAACTCCAATTTACTGGAAGGCTGGAACACTTGCGGCAGCGTGGGGGGGTAAATCATTTGTCAGCATCACTCAGACTTTCGTGAAGAACCATATCAGATAGCTGGAGCTAGTGCCGGTGAGCAAGCCAATTGCAAGGCCAATAAGAATTGATCGTGTTTCTGTCTTGCGCTGGACATCACTCATCAGGCCAGTGAACGTCTCCCTATTGATTTCGAGCATTGCTTCGTAACCGTCCTTATCCTTCTCCATTTTATCAATCGTCACCTTCAAGTCTTGCATCTCCGATAGCTTGATGGCGACCTCATCACGTAAGAGGCCGATGTCGTCTGCCGCTTCTTTCATGGATGCCTGGATAGCATCCAACCTCTTAAGCCGGGCTTTTAGGTCCCCGTCCCGAACCTTAGTTCGAACATGCTTTCCAAAGAACAATTCGATTGCACCATCCGCACTTTCAACAGTGAAGGGGAACAAACTATTCAGAGCAGCAGCATACCCGGATAAAATGGAGTAAATGAAATTCATGTGTAATTCGGAGTCACTGTTGATATTGTCCCATTCCCCCGTCCCAACTAATCGGCGGGCTCAAGTAAAGCCTCGATAAAATCAATTGGCTGTTGACCAAACTTCTTGTTCCACAGGCGATCAAATTGCCGCCAGCTATCCGAAACATTAAGTAACGTCACGACACTGATCATCTGCTTATTCAAATGTTCAATTCCCTGCTCCCGGGTCAAATGCCTGTGTAGATGTGTTTTGAGATGACCTTTCGGTGAGCGTCCGGTCTTCTTCAAAAGAGCCTCTAATACGCCACGGGGTAGCGGTGAATAGATGTACTTCTTGGTCCATTTGCCGAGCACCTGTGGTTTCTTCCGTATGTCGCCGACGGTGTATTCCCATCCTCGCAATCTGAACACCTCCCGATAAAACTCATCGGGGAAACGCTTCTCCCAAGGCAGTAACTCCTCGCTGATGTAGGCTCGGAGGATCTTTTGCAGTTCCTGGCTTTCCCGTTCATACTGGTAGCCCGTTGCTTCATCGACAAGCGCTGTGATGCCGATGTTTGACAATCCGATCAGCAGTATCTCGGATGCACGGGCCAAGTGAGCCTGTATTGGAAGAAGCTTATGGGCGGCTCTTGCGTCCAAGTACATTTGACAGATAAGTGGTATGACCTTGGCGTCATAGCTAGAACCTACGCCCCCTCCTTTGGTCTCATAATCTATTTTATTGAGTCCTACCATCAGGGCTTCGCTGATGTATGGTTGTAGGTTCTTTGCATCGATAAAAGCTGGCATGTTTGGCTCCCTCGTTTCATTCTTAGCCCGCCCTCTTTTTGTACGGCCAAAGGCACGGTAGATAGCATTGCGGGACACTACCCTCGTGCCATTGTCCAATACTGCTACATCCAATTTGGCCTCACCTAATTGAAGCGTGCCTTCATGCGTGGCCTTTGGCTTCTTTTCCGATATTACTTTCATGTTTCCCCCGATTGACGGGCTTATCGTCAATCGGCAGTTCGTAAGATAGAAATGCCGAACCCAAATAGAAGTGATCAGTTATCCACGATCGCGGGGGGACGTGTTCATTCCGTATCAATTCCCCCCCGCCCCACGCTCGGCTATACTCCCCGGCGCTCGGCTTAACAGTTGATGCCATCACTCTGCCGAGTGCCCGGCGCTAGATCCGCCGAGCCTGCCCCGGAGCTGCATCCGGGGGCGGGCTCCGCTGGTTTTCATCTGCGGCTCTTAAGGCTGTTTCGGTTCTTCGGCTCTTCGGGCGGTTGGGCTTCTTTGGCTCTTGGGTCTTGCCGCTCTTCTGGCCCTTTCATTCCTTAGGCTTTGGGCTTCCATGGCTCTTGGGTCTCTTGGCTTTAAAGCGCACCCGATACGTATCGGGTCGGTCGTTCGGCCTCTTGGCTTTAGGCTCTTTCGGTTTTCAAGCAGATCCAGTTATTCGGCCTCTTGGCTTCAGGGCAACGGCATCCACGGCGCCCACGATACATAGCGGAGTGGTCTCGACGCATTTAGGCATTTTGGCTGCCCAGATTTTGGCCCGATATGTATCGGGTGGTGAAGTCCGAAGACTTCACGGAGATGCAGGGATGGAAGCATCGTATAGCACCCACAAGTCGCCCCGGCTGTTCGCGTTGGAGCGCAAAGTTCGGTTGGCCGGGAAGACTTGCGGGAGCTTGGGGTTTAAGAAATATCGTAGGTACGAGCGTGGATGCTCACGCCAGAAGCGGGCGTAGGCGTCGGTTAGGCACATCGGTGTAGATATGACCTCAATGTAGGCGGTTAGGATTCATGAGCAGCCAAGCTGGCATTCGTGAGCAATAGTAGCTCAAGGCTTTCTCCTTCTTGGAATGTCAATCCTACGCAGTCGATAACAATTGTCCAGTGTACATGCTGGTCTGCACGAAAGTTCGAATTGAAATGGCCCTCAGAGCGCCACCATCCTTTTGTATCAAATAAGGGTTCCTTGGTGCTGTGTTTATTGACCAATACTGCCATATCGAATGGTTGCCTTTGCATGGAGATCTCTCTTCCACTATCATCCTGACAAGTCATCTGAACAAAGAACCGGGTATCATTTATCCGAACGATCCAGTTGGGGTCAGAAGAGGTGAATCGTATCGTATCGATCTGCACGCTGGGCACATCATCTGCTTCCAAGTCCAGTCTGGCTCGTTGAGCCGAGAACGAAATTTTTAAAGCGCCGTGCTCGGAGCGTTGTCTATACGGGACAGTCGGCAACGCGTTGATCATAGTACCCAGCTGATCAATCACATAAAGGATCTCGGAGGAGTATTCACTTTTGGGCAATCCTTCCACGCCATCAGAAATAACACCTTGGAGTAATGCTCGCACATCGACGAGTTTAGGACGGAAGCGGGCCATCTGATTCTGGAGGCGTTCGACCTTGTTGATGAGGTAAGTGCGATCTAAATCCATCGTCATCAACCGACGTGATTCCGTTGTGATCTCATTAAGCTGAACAAGTAAATCGAGGACGAAACCTTGCTCGGAAAAAAAGGAGTCCGGCTCAATCCTGCCATTCAAGTCTAAGCCCTTACGGATCTCCCAAGGAGCAGAGGCTAAATACCATGCTATGAACAACTCATTCCAAGCAGAAAGCCCTTCGAACGAATGATCAGGGCCAGTTAGTTGTTTGAATCGAAAGCCCTTGATGGCAAGTTCAATTTCATTGACCCGTACTACAAATCGTTCAAAACGCCTTTCCTGCACAGCCTCACTATGTTGCTCCGCATTCTGCTTGTTTGCCGCTTGCTGCGCACTGAAGGCAGCATATAGCAGAATGGCATTTGTGAGTGCGAAGAGTGTACCGGCGACCGAAGCGATAAAGGTGCCGATGTGCCCGTTCTCCTCTGGATCAAAACTCCATGACAAGCCATACCTCACACTTGTGTTGATCGCTATGTAGAGCATGAAGAGCATGCCAAAGACTGCTATCGAAAAAGCGCCTAGTAACGCCCAATTCAATTTCCTTGTGGGAATCGCTTGTTTCATCTCGTTCATCTGTTTACGTCAGTGGTGTTGTCGCTTGGCCTTTTCCTCGGAAAATTTTACGGCATCGCTAAGGATCACATCCCATATCAAATGCCAACATGCTTTAGTGCGGTTCGAGATCCCAGAGCCTCGCAAAATGAAGTGGTGCGTCCTTCGCCCGTGGTGTACAAGTACTCGCAAGTCATTCATTGTATCTTAGCAAGGCCTTTTACGAGATACCCTCAGCGAGTGATTAATGGCTCCTGCTCAGTGTCGTCCTCGGGCGCGAAGTCATCTTCAGTCAAAAACCGATCTTTTAGGTCTCGGGGAAATCCAATCCCTTCAGCACTATGATAATCCTTATCGAAAACGTTTTGAAGACCTAGTTCAACCAGAACCCACTCATCATCGGCCATGCAAGCGCTAAGGAACTTTGCTCGGTTCGATACATACCAACCAGCAAGATCGAGTTCATCCGGCGAAATGACCCGACCGTATAGGCGCGGTCGGAACCGGAGATAATCGAACAACCTTGAATATTGGTTAGGTCGCTTAGACAGATACAGGAGGAAGGTCTCAAGGTCATCCACGCAAACTGACCAAGGGAAATCCATAAGATCCTTGTTGGACTCAAGCATGTAGGAAAGATCAACTTGAGCAGGTCCCAACGACCTGTCCGTAACAACCCAAACACACACATCTTTTGCTGCCCGGCGAGCGATACGACCACGTTCCTTGCCTTTGTGGTCATAGAGAACAGTTTCGTCTTGTTGTGTTATCAGGTCGGCGACACTCTGGGCTTGTTCGTATCCAAGCTGAATGGATTTTTTGAAGTCATCGTGAGCCTTCGTATAGAATTTTTCGATATCCCGAAGCGGACTTCTTAACCGCGTCGATTTACACTCACACACGATCACTTTCGGACCGATCTCGATCAGAAGGTCCCGTTCAATTCCCCCAGGGATGTGATAGTTCTGGTGGATTCTGAATTTCCCTTTGCCAAAGAATCGTTCCAAAACATTTCTGGTCTGCTGCTCAAGTTGCGATTCAACAGCTCGATGAGCGCGAGTTGGAGTCTTTCGATCCTGAAGTATATCGAAGAGAACACCATTGATAGCCACGAGGAGTTGTTTCCCATTCGTATGCATATACTCCTTTCCGATACGAAGAAGAGGGTGTGCCTCCAAAGGATTCATCTGGTCATAGTAGCTGAAGCCCTTGTGTTTCTCTGGATCAGCAGACAACTGCTCCAAGAATTTGGCGGCCAACTTCTTATCTACAAATGCTGACAGTTCATCCACACTTACCTTTAGATGGCCGTGTGGACATTTATTGTAACTTAAGAAGGCGGAGCGCAGATTATTAGGCAGGGTCTCAATGGTTCGCACGAACTCTTCACGATCATCGGCTGTAACAATCGCCCTGGAAAAGATGGGGGCTTCTTGAATCTGAAGGGCCCGGAAAACCTCTCTCATATTGAAGTCCTTGGCGCGCTGAATGTTCTCTAACGCAACAAAGCAGTCTATGTAGTCCTCGACAATCAAACCCGTTGCAGCCTTTATCATCGCATCGTGTGGGCCGTAAGTCAACCTAATTCGGTTGACCTCTTGCTCCATATAGTTGAGCACTCCATTGTGATAGTAATAGCAGAAAATCTGCTCATGGACTAGTGCCCTATGTTGATATGACCTATCCACGTTCATTCGCAGCTCCGACCAACTGTCCTTTATATAACTTGCCTTTATATCATTGACCTTGTGAGCAAGCACAGCAATCGATTCTTCGGTAGTTGGGAAATAGTTCCTACACTCATTCTGATTGAAGTAGTTCAGGGCAATTAGGTAGGTCAAGTCCTTCTGAACAGACTGGAACATGGCCATGTTCCCTAAAAGCTTCCCTTGAGAATGCTGACGAATGAAAAAGGAACAAAAGCCACAGAATGAGTCTATATCGAAGTGCGTGACATAATCCTTGAGTTCGGCTGATTTATCAATAATGCTTTTCATCGCCATGTACTGCCTGATATTTCTCCACAGTTATCAGAAGACGCTGCGGAGGTTTAAAAAACCATCTGCTTAGGCTGATCTGCTTGACCAGATTTTCGTCATCCTATCGTCGGTAAGATAGAATCCGATCATCCGATCATGAGGGAACAGTTGTGAACGATCATCCAGGATCGCGAGAAACCATGCACGGTTCACTTTCTCCGACACGTGCTAGTGCGATGCCGGTACAAAGCCCGGCATGACAGCCGTTGTATCGCGTATCGCCACTCCGGCATCACACCCAGGTTTACACACGCTGTCACCCATGCACTGCGCCGGGGACACATGCGTGCGATCACGATGCTCTATTGAGCCGGACACTTGCAGTGGTAGTAGAATGAGAACAACGAGGAGAGGAAAGCGAAAGCGGTTCTTCATTTGCTGGGGATGTTCGGTACGACAAGGCACCTGGTGCAAATGATGGGCGTGTTGCAGGTGGGATCGTTACATGAAACGCAACAGGCCTACGGGCGGTCACCCGTGATGCCACCGACTCGCGCCAGACCCGCTCTTTGCTCGACCGCTTTTTTCGTTCTGGCCTGAAACCCGCAACTCCTTCGAGCGTCCGATGCATATCTGACCACGCTCATGCTTAACCATCAGAGCATGTTTAGTCAGCGGCGTGCCATTGCGATGCCGGGTCTTCGCCCGGCATGACAACCGTCATCCTCCTCACCCCACCCCCAAAGCCCGCAGCGTCTCCACCAGCTCCCCGATCTCCTTCACCCGTTTCGGCGTCTTCTTGCCAGCGAAGTGGGCCGCGATGGCATCCACGGTAACGGGGCCTTGGAGGGTGCGGAGCACTTCGCGGACGGCGGCGGCTTGTTGGGGCAGTTCCTTGGGCCAGGGCAGTAGCTCGGCCGGGGCGGCGGCGATCTCTTCCTCTTCTTCGATCAGCTTGCCTTGCTTGGCGGCGGGCTGTTCGTTGGGGGCTTGGTACTCGGGGCGCAGCCAGCGGATGTGGCCTTGGGCCTCTTCGGCGGCGCGGGCGGCGTTGAGGGCTACGAGTCTCGTTAGGATCTCGTCACTTTTGCGCGATTCCGGCTCAAGGCCGGAATGACAAAGATCCGACCAGCCATAGGCATCGGCCACGGCGGCATCCAGTTCATCGTGCAATTGGCGCAGGATGCCCACCAGCCCTTGCTCGTAGATCAGTTTCTCTTTCGCGTTCAAACGCACGTCCGCATCTTCTTTACCCTTGGGTTCTCCGCGCCTCTGCGCCTGGGCGGCTCTCCCCTTTCCTTCCTCTCCTCCCTCACCCTGCATTTCTCCGCGTCTCCGCGCCTCTGCGGCTCTCCCCTTTCCTTCCTCTCCTCCCTCACCCTGCATTTCTCCGCGTCTCCGCGCCTCTGCGGCTCTCCCCTTTCCTTCCTCTCCTCCCTCACCCTGCATTTCTCCGCGTCTCCGCGCCTCTGCGTCCCTTCCCTCTATCTCCCTCACTCTTTCCAGCACGTTGTACATCCCCGTCATCGTTAGCTCCGGGTGTTGCGCTTGTTGCCGTTTGCGGTGCGCATCCAACTGCTCCCCCAAGGACCGGATGGTGGCCTGCTGCGCTTCGGTGGCTGCGGGGAACGGGAAGGTCTCGAAGCAACGCGTCTTGTTGTAGCGTGGTGTTGGACCAAGGATTCCACCTTGGGCAAGTGCCCAGTCTGTATGAATCACACTACTCAATACGCCGAGGACATATGCATCTGAATGTGCAACGTTAATGACTGCGTTGTCGGGCAGAACAGAGTCTTCCAAGAACACGAAGAATCGATGCTTCGCTGTTTCAGGTGTTGCAATGAATCGCGACAATCCTTTGAGAACTGGTCGATAGTTACCTCGTGGCTCACCATGAATCCACCAGTTATCACGATACGTAGCTCGGTTGTTCTGATCTCGTTCGGGTTTCACTGCCTCACGCACGTATTGATATATCTCCGGATACTCATCCAAAACTTCCTTTGCGCTTAGGCCGAATAGATCAATAACCATCACACCTCGTGGGCGATCAGTGAGGTCCTTTCCGTTTCTATATTGCCTTATGTGCCTCTCTACTCCCTTAATGCTACCAAGTCCAAGCTCAGCAGCCTTTTCAGGTTGAACTATAAACCCACCCCCATGTAGTTTGACACCGGGGCAACTCAACTCATCGAGCGCCAATAGAGGTAACGCACCGGCAACATTGGCGCCGATAGTCAGATCCGCATAAATTTTACCTAGGCGGGTAGACATGACAACATCCACTGTGTCATCGAGTGCATCAATTTCGGAGAGCACCTCGTGCAAAGAACCAAGGTGGTTCCCACTTACACCGACTGTCATTGCAATACGAACCGCAGCCCCATCATCGCTGTCCACCCACGGGTGGTCCGGAATCGCGAAGGACAAGGAAATCGGTTTCTTCTGGCCCATGTGGTACTGAAGCACCTTGCGATTTTGGGTCTGGCGAATGCTATTCGTTGTAATAAAACCGAAACGTTTCGCCTTGTCAGTGCGCGTATGCTCAGCGGCCTTGTCCCACCAGAACATCACGAAGTCCGCACTGTCGGGCACGTTCTTGTAGGCCCCGCGCAAGGCTTCGGTGTAGCCATGGCCCAAGGCCTCTCGCATACGGAATTGCCCAATGAACGGCGGGTTCCCCACGATGTAATCGGCCTGTGGCCATTTGGCCGGGCGCGGGTTGTGGTACTGGTACTGCGGCACGCGGGCCTCGGCATCGGGCACTTCTTCGCCCGTTACCGGGTGCGGCTTGGTGGTGCGGCCATCCCAGCGGGTCACGGGCCGGCCTTCGGCATCGGTCAGTTCGGTAATGCTATCCCAGTCCAGCACGGCATCGCGCTTCTCGATGTTGTGCAGGTCCTTGATGATGGGTTCCTGCAGGGTGCGCAGGTTGCCGTGGGTGCGCAGGTGCCATTGGAGAAAGCCGATCCACAGCACCTGCTCGGCGATGTCGGCGGCGCGCGGGTTCACCTCGATGCCGAAGAAGTTGGCGGGCGTTACCATCACGCCTTCCAGCTCCAGCTTGGTGGTGGCGCCGAGGTCGTGCAGGGTGTTCAGCACTTCGCCCTCCAGGCGCTTCAGCAGTTCCAAGGTCACGTAGAGGAAGTTGCCGCTGCCGCAGGCCGGGTCCAGTATGCGCAAGGTGGCGAGGTGGTGCAGAAAGGCTTCCACCTCCTTGATGGCCTTGGCATTGTTGCCGCCTTCGGCATGGTGCAGCGCGGCCACCTGCACGCTCTGCCATTGGCTGCGCAGCGGTTCGATCACGGTGGGGTTCACCAGCCGCTCCACGTAGGCGCGGGGCGTGTAGTGTGCGCCCAGCTTGTGGCGTTCGCGCGGGTCCAGCGCGCGCTCCAGCAGGGTGCCGAAGATGGCGGGCTCCACATCCTTCCAGTTGGCGGTGGCGGCTTCAATGAGCAGTTGGATGTGGTCCGGACTGAGGGGCAGCGCCTTGGGGTGTGCGAAGAGGCCGCCGTTGAAGCGCAGGAGTTTTTCGTTCAGGAAGGGCGAGAAGCTGCCTTTGTCCATGCTTTCCCAGAGGCTTTCCAGCGCGGGCACGAAGCTTTCGGGCCGCTGCTTCATCTCCCCCAGCAGGCGGGTGAAGCTGCCCACGGGCAGCAGGTCCACATCTTCACTGAACATGGTGAAGAGGCAGCGCATGAGGAAGCTGCTGACGTCCTCCGGCGGGTGCTTGCCTTCCAGCGCGCGGGCCAGCTGGGCCAAGCGGTCGGCCACTTCGCGGGTCACCTTGGCACTGCGGCGGCTGGGGTCCAGCGAGAGGGGATCGGTCCACAGGGTATGGAGGCGCTCGCGGATCTCCGGGCGCAGCAGGTCCTTCAGCTGGATGCGGTAGCTGGCGGGATCGGGAAAGGGCGCATAGTGGCCCCCGGCGCGGGTCCAATCGGCATAGAGGGCGATGCTATGGCCCACGTCCACGATTACGAGGAAGGGCGGCCGCAGGCCCTCGGTCAATTCGCTCTTGGGCAGTCGGCGGGCGTAGTTCTCGGCCTGGTTGCGGGCCTTCTCCATGGCCACGTCCCAGCCGCGGGTGCCGCGTGTGCCGTGGCCTTTCTTCAGGGCGCGTTGGCGTTGTTCGCCGTCGGCGGACAAGGGCCGGTCATGATCGGCCCGTACCGCATCCGCGCCCTGTTTGGTTTCAAGAATAAAGTGGCCGCGTTTGTAGAGGTCTATGAAATTGCTGGCGTCGTTCGCACCGGGGATGGTCTTCTCGAAGACGTAGGCGTTGGCGCGTTCGTCGGGTGTTTTGGGTTCGGGTGGTTCCACACCGAGCACCGCGCAGAGGTCGTTGATGAAGAGGTGCGCATTGGCGCGTTCGGCGGCGCCGCTGGCCTCCCACTTGGTAATAAAGGCCTGCAACTGCGCAACGGGGTCGGTGGACATGCAGCGAAGATGCGCATTCATCCATGATCACTTATTCATGGACATTTTCCTTTTCACGCATCGGACGTGCATAAGAAGGATGCAGGGGGGAAGCTAATTGTCTTTTGATGGTCCTTCCACAGGGACTCCCTTGCAGCGGTAAAGGAAAACTCAATCACAAGCCCCACTCATGAAAACAAAAAGACGTCCATTTCGGCAGTTCCTGTTCGCTGTGGTCTTGGCCACTTCTCTAAACCTTGCGGTCTGCTGGCCCGTCCTTAGAAGGAAGATGCAGGGAAAGTAGAGCGCCTCAACCCGATCCGCGCGTGCATCCACGCTACATATCGGTGAACGCTCATGCGCTCCCACCCTACATATACCTGTTCAGCATAAAGAACAGGAAGGCAAAAAAGGCGATCACAGCAAGGATCGTCCCCCACGTATGGTCGGGTGTACCTTCTTCATGCGGCCCGATGAAGAGCTTGACGGTGTGGCTGAGGAGGGTGCGTAGTTGGCGCATGGAGTGCAACGTTAGTCAGTTGTCAGTTGTCTGTTGTCCCTTAGGCATGGTTCCAGCATGCTCTGCCGGGGCGATCTTTGGGTGATGTAGGGTTCATCCATGCTCATCCGTAAAGTCTTCGGCCTTCACGGATGAAAGACCTCCAGCCGCAGTTCGACACTTAGTGCGGATGGATCGCATGCGCAGCACAGAAACCGGCATTCATATTGATGGCCGTGCACTATTGCCCCGATCCGGGCAATGGAACAGGCCCCACATTCCATAAAAGGTGCGGAAAGGCTGAATACCGGCAGTTTTGGGGCATGGCCCGCTTATGGGGCCACATCGGGTGCTCTGATGCGTTGCTGGATCGCCTGGTGTGTTCGGATGAACAGCACTTGCGAGTTTTCTCTTCGCATTGTTCTCATCATGGAAACCACCATTGAACTTCTATCCGCCACGATCGAACAGTTCTCCCACAGCGCCCTCTTGGTCCGCATCCGGGATCGGGTGAAGCTCACCACGGAGGTCATTCGGAACGTGATGCACACTTGCAGCAGCACCGCATTCGCGCACCGAGCCGTGGTGGTGGCGATACCGGAGCATACCGATTTCACCTCTGCGGCGCTGGCCGAGGACCATTCGGAGGCACTCACCGAAGCGAGCAAGGTGAAGGCGCTTGTGATCGTTTGCCACGAGCATGGGCTACTTCATTTGATCCGCCTCTACTTCGCTTTCTATCCCCCTTCCATAGAAGTGAAATACTGCGATAGCCTGCAGGAGGCGGGGGCATGGATCGAGCGGAAGTGAACTGGGGAGCGTGGCTTTTACCTCCCGCAGGGTCTTCCGCTTCGGCGACCTTGCGGTAACCACTTTTAGACAGGGTCCACTTCGTGAGACCCTGTCGGAGGAGACACGTTGGCGTGGACGCCTTCTGGCCTGAAAGCCGAAGAGCCGAGTGCCGAAGCCCAGAACCGCCTGAAAGCCCAAAGCTTGAATACGCCGAAGGCTTTGAACCAGGATACAAAAGAGGATCCACCAGAGGCCACACCAACAGGCCGAATAGGCTAAGTGGCCTGTAACAACCTGAATACCGAAGAGCCTGAAGCCGCCTGAACAACTGCCGGAGGCCAAGCGCCAGCCTGAGCCAGAAGCCATGAGACCTGTTGTCAGTTGTCAGCTGTCCGTTGTCCCGACATGCGCCGGAGCGCGTGGGAGGCTGTGCTTCCCTGCCAACTGCCAACTAACAACTGTCAACTCCCGATAAAAACCGGCCCCTCCCCTTCACCGCTCCTTCAACTCAAACGTCCAGACGGCGTGTCCGCTGCGTGCGCTGTATTCCACATGCACCGGCCTGAAGACCACCGGACAGGCCAATAGCCAAGCACTGGCCCGCCATTGGAAGCGCTGCTGGTTGCAGGGATACAGGTGCCAGGTGCGCAGGTGGGCGCTCCAATCGCGCGGCCAGTGCGCGGCCTGCGGTTGGTAGTGGCACTTCCACGGCAGGCGCAGTTGCAGGTAGAGGCTATGGCCCGGCCACAGCTGCACGCCTGTGGGCGGATGGTGGCGCTGCGCGATGGATGTGGGGCACGCCGGGCGCCCCATGCGGGCAGGCGGCCCGGTGAACAGGACGTGCTGGAAGCGACGCTGCGGACAAAGCGAGATCGGTGGCTCGGGGCAAGGTTCCAGGAAGAAGCCGAGGGGCCGGGTGCCGGAGCGCACCACATAGAGCATTGCCACTTCCACTGCCACAGGCAGTAACCAGCCGACGCCATGAAGCCACATCGCGAATCGTTTAGTGGAACGTTCCGGACACATGTAAATCTATTATCACTTATGCTCCATCCCCACGTGCAGGGGGCCGCGACTTTTCAAAAGGAGATCGTGGGTATCGTACCGCGTTCCATAGGTACGCGCGCGCGATGCATAGCAGTGGCGGAACGAACAGCCCTGAGGGCGGGCGCATGCACAACGGATGCGATGTGACGCACACTGGAAGCAACAGGATGTGCATCAAAAGCAAACCGATGCACATCGAAAGCAAAACGATGCGCATCGAAAGCGAAACGATGCACATCAAAAGCAAAACCATGCACATCGAAAGCGAAACGATGCACAACAAAAGCAAAACCATGCACATCAAAAGCAAAACGATGTGCATCAAAAGCAAAACGATGCGCATCAAAAGCAAAACGATGCACATCAAAAGCAAAACGATGCACATCAAAAGCAAAACGATGCACATCGAAAGCAAAACGATGTGCATCGGGCTTGACATAATGGCAGTTTTCAGTCCATTTAAGGATCGCCATTTATCGCGGTTATCAACAACGATAACCCTGATGGGTATTGGATCACCCGGCTTTCCGGAAAGGCGCTTGTTAATAAGTAGAAATAACTAAATACCCCCTGTCAGTCGTGAAAGGGGTCAGCAATGGTCCAACCGAGATGGCCCGACCGGAGCGGAAAGAGCGCATTTGCGGAGTAGCGCACCGCGATCATACTTAAAACCCTAAAAAATGGTTTTAGTCAAGGCAAACCTGGCGAGGAAAAACGCAGACGAGAAGGTTCAGATCAGCATCATGGTGGAGACGTCCCTGAAGGACAACCCACACTTTGCCGAGCCTTCACCCTCATTGGCAAGCATCACCGCCAAACGGGAGGAATTGCAAGCGGCCATCCCCTTGGCCATGAACGGGGACCGGGTGCTGGTGGCCAGGCGCAACACGCTTGACCGTGAACTCTCGCAACTGCTGGTGGCGTCCTGCCGCTACGTGAACAGTGCGAGCAACGGTGACCGGGACGTGGCGTTGACCAGTGGCTTCACCGCAGCGAAGCGACCCACGCCTAAGCCGTTGGTGCCCCCGCCGTTCAACGTATGGGCCCACCCCACCACCAAGGGGGGCGAGGCGCGGGTGCGTTTCAAGACCCACAGTGGCAGCCGCACCAAGCAGATCTTCATCACCAATGAAGACCCCGCTACGGAACCGGTGTGGAAACTGGCCGCCGTAACCACGAAGAACCAGGTTGTGATCCCCGGATTGGACCACACGAAGTACTACTGGTTCCGTGTGAATGCCGTGTGCGCCGCAGGCGTGAGCGGTTTCAGCGACCCCGCCAAGTGCCGCGTGGCGGCTTAAGGGAAGAACGCGCGTTGCCACGAGCGGGCAACACGAAAGCAACAAGGCCCCGGAAAGATCCGGGGCCTTGTTCGTTGTATACGGATCGCTTCCTTCTCCAGCCCTACTTGTACTGGATGGTTTTTCCCAATTGCTCGATGGTGGAGCGGGTAACGGCCACTTTGGAGCCCTGCTCGCGCAGCAGGGGGAGCACGCTGCTCGGGGTGTCCTTGTCCTGCATCACCGTGCTATAGCGCTCGGTGAGGTAAGCTTCACCACGCGCGCATTCATCCAGCACCGAATGGTCCGTGGAACTGGAGAGGGCTTCGCGGACGTTGATCCACGCGCGATGGAGGTCTCCCTTCAAGGTGCCTTCATCGAGGTCTTCTCCCGGATGCAAGCGGTGAATGGTGGATGCCAGCTCGTGTTTCATCTGCGTACGCTCCACAACCAACTTGGAAAGGAATGCTGCCAGTTGGGGCGTTTTAACCTTCTCCGCGGATTCGCTATAGCCCTTGATGCTATCGGTTACCAATTGATACAGATCATTCAGGGGAGCAACTGCTGTTTTTGTGTCCATGATGGATCGTTTTTTTGCTCCTTCCCTTTCCAGTACTGTGCCGATCGCGGGATAGAGCGCTGTGCCGCCACCCCATTGTGTAGGGGATTCCCTATTGGCATAGCAAGGGGGGCAACTGCATCCACGATCCAGGTATCGCCCGTTCCGGATGCTCGGCACCGATGCGCCTTCCTCCCTGCGCAGGCGTGGTGTTTTCCTCCGCTCCTAAAAAAGGGAGAGCCTCCCACTTTTGGCGGAGGCTCCCCTTCTTACCGTGAACGAACCTTGGCGGTCACACTCTATTTCACCGTGACGCGCTTGCTTGCCTTGGAGGTCTTCTTCTTGTCCGCTCCATCTTGCTCACCATCCACGTCCGCTTCCACGTTCACCACCTCCTCGGCGATGCCGCTCAGCTTTTCATCGGCGGCCATTTCCTCTTCCAAGGTCATGTTGATGAGTTCCAGCGCATCGTCCAAGCCGAGTTGCTCCGCCCATGCCTTCATGCACCCCTAGGAGCTCATTTCGTAGTGCTCCACCTTTTGGGCTGCGCTTATAAGGCCCGCATCCAGCGCGGGATCATCCTTGAACTCGTCCATGATCTCCTTGCCCTCTTCCAGGATGCCATCCATGGCGGGGCACTTCTTCGCCTTGGCGGGTTTGCCCAGCAGTTCGAATACGCTTTCCAAACGCGTAACATGCTCATTGGTCTCTTCCAAGTGCGCTTCGAACGCCGTGCGCAGCTGGTCGTTGTTCGCGGCCTTGGCCATCTTGGGGATCGCCTTGGTCAATTGCTTCTCCACATAGTAGAGGTCGGCCAGTTGATCTTCGAACAGTTTCATCAATCCCGTACTCGTTTTTTTCGCGGTCGCCATGGTAAGTTGGTTTGGTTGTTCAAGGCAGTTCCATCATCGGCCCTGCTGGGATAGGCTGGGCAGATCCGGTTCCACATTTCGTTGTGCTTGTGCCGCCCCATGAGGCGTGGGATCGGCTGAACAGTGTGGAAGGATCCTGAGGAATCCGTGCCACAACTTCCACACGGGTGCTTTCCAGGGGAGCACCGCGCGCTGCTGCCGTGCGCGGGGATGCTTAGCGGCGACGCGGCCTGCGTGCTCCTAAGGCCGGTGAGCGCACGTCTGGCACGAAGGTGGAAACGCTCCGGCCACAACGCAGCTACCCCATGATGTCCAATTACCTCCCTATACCGGATGTGCACCTGGCACCGCCGATCATTCAGGAACTCCGCACCGCCTTTGACGACCGCTTGGAGTTCCTGCACGCGGAGGCCATGCGCCTGCTGCAGCAGGAAGCGCAGGATGGCATCCGGATGGTACACGTTCCCTTCCCGTTCGGCAACCATGTGGTGGAAGCGATGTATGATCGGGAGCAGGACCTGTTCACCCAATTGGTGGCGCGCCCCCTTGCCGACAGCGAGCAGGCACGGCCCTCTTACACGATCAGCCTGTTCCTGCTAACGCAGTAAGCGCCTGCTGATATGGAACGCACACTGCCCGCGTTATTCGGTTCCTTGCTGGAACGCAAGGAGCGTTTTACCTATGACCTGCGCGGACGATGCCAAGTGTACGAAGGCGTAGTGGCCGCCTATCGAGCGCCCGATGGGGCGGATCATTTCACGGACGTATCCGCGGTGATCGAACACGCCTTGGCGCATGAAGGGATCGTGGGTGGCTGGCGGGATCCGGCGCAAGGCCGCTGCTACTATTACAGCTGCCGCCTGTTCACGGATACCGAACATGCGCTGCGCTTCGCGCGTGCCCAAGGGCAGCGGGCCGTGTACAACCTGAACCGCGATAAGGAACAAGCGCTCGGATCCGTCCCCCCTACTGATTAGCCTGCAGGAACGCGCAGGAACGTTTTCCACAAGCACCGACAAAACCACCAGAACTGCATGATGAACCTACGCTCCGGCATGCCTTACCATTGGATCTACAATGGGCTGCCATTTGAATACCCCTCCTTGGACCACGATGCACGCACCACCGCCCTGGTGGTGGGCGGCGGCATTACCGGTGCGCTTGGCGCATACGCCTTGGCCGAGGCGGGCATTGAGGTATTGGTGATAGAGGCCGGTTCCATCGGCACGGGAAGCACCAGTGCGAGCACGGCGTTGCTCCAGTACGAACTGGATACCCCGTTGCATGTGCTGGCGGAACAAGTGGGTGAAGCCACCGCGGTGCGGAGCTACCGACTGTGCGCGGACGCTGTGGACAAGATCATGGTGCTGCAGGAAGCACTGGGTGCTTGTGGAGCGGCCAGAAGGCCCAGCCTTCAATACGCAAGTAGGCGTGCGGATGTGAAGCGCTTGGAGGCCGAGCAGCTGTTCCGCAGCAAGCATGGCTTCGAAACGGACCTGCTGTCAGCACGGGAAGTGAAGCAGCGCTTCGGCTTCCGAAAGCCGGCAGGCTTGGTGAGCCACAAAGCAGCCGAGATCGACCCCTACCGTTTTACACAGCTCCTCTTTCAAGCCGTGCGGGAACGTGGCGGCCGCGTGATGGACCGGACCAAGATGGCTTCCTTCGAGCGAACGGGTGCGGGCTATGCGGTGGTTACTGAAAAAGGCCATCACATCACAGCGGAACACCTGGTGATGGCTACCGGATATGAGAGCCAGCGGTACGTGGACGAGCCGGGCATTCAACTCCACTCCACCTACGCCATCGCCAGTGAGCGCCTCCCCATGGCGGAGCCGTGGTATCGCAACACCTTGCTGTGGGAAACCGCCACGCCCTATTTCTACTTGCGCACCACGCCGGACAACCGCATCCTGATCGGCGGGCTGGATGAACCCTTCCGCAACCCCCGCGTGCGGGACAAGTTGCTGGACCGCAAAGCACGGAGGCTCGAGAAGGCGTTCCACAAACTCTTTCCGGATATCCCGTTCGTGACCGAGTACACTTGGTGCGGCACGTTCGGTGGCACGGCCGATGGACTTCCCTATATCGACCGCGACCCGCGGACGGGCGCTTGGTTCGTGCTGGGCATGGGCGGCAATGGGATCACCTTCAGCCAGGTGGGTGCGGAAATAGTGCGGGACCACCTCCTCGGAAAGCCACATCCCGATGCGGCGTTGTTCCGCTTCGGACGGTGAGCCGGCCACCGCCAAGCAGGTGTTATAGCTCCCCGCGCTTCTTCTTGGCGAGCTGCGCGTATGCTTCGCGTAGCTTCTGCATATCCTCCTCTTCCAGGTCTTCCAGATCCAGCAAGCAGTCATCGGCCCTGCTGTGCGACCTGATCAGCTCATCGAGCTTTACCTGCACCGCTTGGGAATCCCTGTTCTGCGTGTTCTGGATGAGGAACACCATGAGGAAGGTGATGATGGTGGTGCCCGTATTGATCACCAGTTGCCAGGTGTCGCTGTAATGGAACACCGGACCGGTCACCGCCCAGATCACGATCACCGCGACGGCGCAACCGAAGATGGCGGGCGTTCCGGCGTAGTGTGAAGTAGCCTTTGCGAACCGGGTGAACAGGGAGGGATCCTTCGGCATTGTCCGCAGTTTTCCGATGCACGGCACGTTCTGGGCCAAGCGCTCCGGGAGGCGGCATCGAGCACGCAGGCCCGCGCTGGAGAATGGAAGGATCTCCACACCCGGGGCGGATCTTACCTGATGCAAGGACCTGCGGTGTGGGACTAACCCTCCGCGTTCAGCTTCAACGTGTAGATGTCCTCCCGCCTATCCAGCAGGTTCTGTACGCTGCCACGGTGGTGCAGATCTTTCAACAGTCCCAGGTCCACGTCCACTACCAACACCATCTCCGTGTTGGTGGTCGCTTCCGCCTTGATGCCTGTTGCCGGGAAAGCAAAATCGCACGGCGTGAAGACGGCACTTTGGGCATACTGGATGTCCATGTTCTTCACCTTGGGCAGGTTGCCCACACTGCCTGCGATGGCCACGAAGCATTCGTTCTCCACGGCCCGCGCCATGGCACAGAGGCGCACGCGGGAAAAGCCGCTCTGCGTGTCGGTAAGGAACGGGATGAACAGGATCTGCATGCCCTGCAAGGCCAGTAGGCGCACCAGTTCGGGGAATTCGCAATCGTAGCAGATCACAATGCCCACGCGTCCACAGTCGGTATCGAACACCCGCACCTGCCTTCCGCCTTGGATGCCCCACGCAGCCTTTTCGTTCGGGGTGATGTGGATCTTCTCATAGCGCTCCCAGCTACCATCCCGCCGGCACAGGAAGCCCATGTTGTACAGCACTCCGTTCTCCACCAACGGCATGCTTCCGCTCACGATGTTCACGTTGTACTTCACGGCGGCTTTCACCATGAAATCGCGGATGGGAATGGTATGCTCGGCCAAGCTGCGGATGGCCTCGGCCTCACTCTTATGATCGTACATCGCCATCAGCGGTGCATTGAACAGCTCCGGGAAGACCGCGAAGTCGCTGCCATAGCCGCTCACTACTTGGAGGAAGAACTCCAAGTGCTCGAACAGCCCGTCCACCCCGTTGTAGTTGCGCATCTGCCACTGCACCAGGCCCAAGCGCACGCTGCGGCCCCAGCTGCCCATCTCCCGGTCGTTGTGGTAGATGTTATCCCACTCCATCAGGGTGGCGTACTCCAAGGAATCCTCGTCGTTGGGCATGTAGCCTTTCAACAGGCGCACCACGTGGAAATCGTTCGAGAGCTGGAACGAGAGCACCGGATCGTGAATGGTCTTGTTGCGGACCTTGGCGATGTACTGTTTGGGCGTGAGCTTGTCCGCGTGCTTGTAGTAGTTGGGGATACGCCCACCGAACATGACGGAGCGCAGATTGAGCTGCTCGCACAGCTCCTTCCGTGCATCATAAAGCCGCCGACCCAGGCGCATGCCGCGGAACTCCGGATGCACGAACACCTCGATCCCGTAGAGCACGTTGCCCTTCGGGTCGTGGGTGGAAAAGCTGTAATTGCCCGTGGCCTTCAGATAGGTGTGATCAAAGCCCAACTTGTCGATGTCCACGATAATGGTGAGCGCAGCACCCGCCAGCCTGCCATTGACGAAAGCGCCGAGCTGACCTTGCGGGAACAGGCGGACCAGCTTCTCAATGGTTTCCTTCTTCCACATGCCCCCACTCCACTCCGGATAAGCCGCGCTCATGGCCGATGCCAGATCTTCGAAGGCATCCATGGTCAATGGACGGATCTCCACTTTCTTCGATGTACTTCTCTTCTTGCTCATTTCCGCTTGCGATGGATGGCCTCTCCGTTCGGTTTACCGGTGTTGTCCGCGGTAATGGCCACCTCATAGTGTTGCCCTTTCAATTTCACCTTCAGCCAGTTCTCCAGCCGCTCCGTCTCCGATCCATCCGGGTATTGTTCGAAATGTGCGGAGATCACCTTGGGCCCTTGTTTACCGGTGGTGTCGGGAATGTCCGCCACTACCAACCAGCGCAACCCCGGATAGGCCGCCTTTGCCTCTTCCATGATCTCTTGCTGCCGGCTGCGTACTTGTGCAAGACTATCCCGGAGCACGCCCAGTTGGCTGAGCAGTCCACGCTGGTCATCGAGCTTGCGCTGGATGCCTTCATCCTTCTCCCGCTGCTCCTGGTCCAGTTCCTGAAGGGATAGGCCCGTTCGGATCTGGAGCGATGCTTTGGGGATCCCATATATGGATAACCGTTCGTTCATCCGTTGCTGGATCTCGGAGCTGATGCCAATGCCGAGATAGGTGAGCGAAATGCTCTTTTTCTTGGGGTCCACGTGGCGTTCCATGAGGAAGTTCTGGGGCACCGCACTTTCAAAGGAGATGAACTCCTCGGCGCGGTGCGTGAATGTATTCTCCTGCACGAGCCTATAGGCGAGATAGATACTGGGTACCACGGTCACCAGCACGATAACAGTCGTGATGCGGCGAATGTTCTTGGCGAGCTTCACATCCTCCAACATGCGCATCGGATAGCCCAACCAACGCACCGTGAAGAGCGCTGCGATGCTGATGAAGACCGAGTTGATAAGGAAGAGGTACATCGCCCCGGCGAAGAAGGACCAGTTAAAGTGGGCCAGGCCATAACCGGCCGTACAGAGGGGTGGCATCAGTGCGGTCGCAATGGCCACTCCCGGCACCACATTTCCGCGCACCTTCTCCTTGCTGGCCACGGCGATGATGCCCGCGAAGCCTCCTGAAAGCGCGATCAGCACATCCCAAATGGTGGGACTGGTGCGGGCGAGGATCTCCGAGTGCGCCTCGCTCAACGGGCTCACCAGGAAGTACAACGCGGAAGTGGCCACACTGACCCCCACAGCGAAGGCAATGTTCTTCAGCGAACGACGCACCAGCCAGAGGTCCATCACGCCGAGGCCGGCCCCCACACCCATGATGGGGCCCATCAAGGGGGATATGAGCATGGCTCCGATCACCACCGCCGTGGAATTCACGTTCAGACCCACCGAGGCGATCAGGATGGCGAAGACCAGGATCAACAGATTGGTGCCCCGAAATACCACACCTGCCGTGATGGCCTCCATGGACTTCTGCGGTTCCTCCGCATCCACGCCCAGGCGCAGGTAGTTGAGCAGGCGTTCTATAGGTATCATGGCGCTAAGTTGCGCAGAATTCAACCGAGCGGGCCGCCTTGCCTAAGCGGGTTTTCAGGCGGCTTATCGGCGAGCGGAACCACACCTCTACTTTCGTCGGATGCTACGCGACCTACTTGTGATCGAGACCGCCAGTGTGCTTGCCGGGCCTGCGGTGGGCATGTTCTTCGCCGAGGAAGGTGCCCGGGTGGTGAAGCTGGAGAACGCACGCAGCGCCGGAGATGTGACGCGGAGATGGAAGCTACCGGAGGAGGACCCCGCCGCACCGGTCAGTGCCTATTTCAGCAGCGTGAACCACGGAAAGGAGCATCTCTTCCTGGACCTGAAGAGCGCCGATGGCCGCAAGGAGCTGGACGGGTGGCTGGCCAAGGCCGATGTGCTCATCAGCAATCACATGGCCGCCGATGCCGATAAACTGGGGCTCTCGCGCGAGCGGCTTCGCGAACTGAATCCCACGCTCATCCACGGCCACATCCGCGGATATGCCGATGATGCGGAACGCCCCGCGTATGATGTGGTGCTGCAAGCCGAGACCGGCTACCTGAGCATGACCGGCACGGACCAAGCGCACTTGGCCAAGCTGCCGGTGGCCATTATCGACATCCTCGCCGCCCACCAGCTGAAGGAAGGATTGCTATTGGCACTGTTGCACAAGGCCCGGACCGGAAAGGGTGGCTATGTGGAGGTTTCCTTGGAGGAAGCCGCACTCACCGGGCTGGTGAACCAAGCCACCAACTGGCTGATGGCAGGCCATGTGGCCCGACCGCTGGGCACCTTGCACCCGAACATTGCGCCCTATGGCGAAGTGTTCCGCTGCGCGGATGGGGAACGCATTGTGCTGGCGGTAGGAAGCGACGCCCAGTTCGCCAAGCTCTGCCAACTGATGGACCTACCGGATATGCCATCGGATCTCCGGTTCAGCTCGAATTCAAACCGGGTAACACATCGGCAGGCACTGGCGGCGGAACTGGCTGGGGCCATGGCTTCAAAGCAGAGACCCGAACTGCTCGCCAGCTTACAGCGCGCAGGAGTGCCAGCCGGCGCAGTGAACACCATCGACCAAGCACTCTCCTCCCCTGCGGCCCAGCGCATGACGGTAGAGGAAACGATCGAGGGCGTGCGCACGCTGCGCATCAAGGGGAACGCGTACCGGAGTGAATTCTACTAATTGGCCGCGGCGGCGCGGAGGCGCTGAGGCGCTGAGAAGACTTCCTGAAGTATGTCGAGGGTCGTGAGTCTTGAGTCTTGAGTCTTGAGTCTTGAGTCTTGAGTCGTGAGTCTTGAGTCGTGGGCTTACACCGAACAAACACCAGTTCCATCCTCAGCGCCTCAGCGCCTCTGCGGCAACACTTCGTATCTCAATTCCCGGCTTTCCGTTCGCGCTTCAGCTCCGCTGCCAGCAGCTGTGCCAGCTTGCCGGCCTCTTCCTTCGTAAGCCCGCGGCCGAAGGCCACCTTCTTGTCGTGGTATTCAAAGCCCAGCCGCTCGGCGCCACGGGTCCAGAACGAATCGCTCATCTGCCATTTCCAGGAGGTTTCGTCCATGTTCAGCGGACCGAACCGTTTGATGTTGGCAATGAAATAGCGGTTCGCCTTCCCGAGCCTGAAGAGGCTGTCCTTAATGGTGAGCTCGCCGTTCTGCACCCTCCACAGTTCAAAGCCTTTTAACCGCCACAGCACCACCCGAAGCACCCGCACCTCGAAGTAGAGCCAAAAGGCAAGCATGATGACCAAGGGGATCATCAACTCCTTTTCCACACCTCGGGAGAGTTCGTGCATGAACACGTAGCCACACGCTGTCCAAGCCAAAAGCCATGCATAGAGCATGAACTCCTTAGCGCGAGGGAGGCGATTACTGATCACCACGCTCAGACCATCCTCCTGCCGCTGATAACTGACACGCTCACTTATGAACTCCATTCGCTTTCACTTGATCCACAACTTCCTCGTACAATGCTTCATACCGGGGCAGTATGCGGCTGATATCGAACCGTTCCGCTGCCTTCCGTGCTCCCTTGCGATACCGTTCCAAGGTGCTGTCATCCTTCAGTATGGCCAATGCGTTGACCGTCATTGCGGCGGTATCCCCCACGGGGTTCAGCAAACCGGCCACGCCCTCTTCCACTACTTCTGATGTTCCACCAGCATCGGTGGTCACCACCGGCACGCCACAGGCCATGGCCTCCAATGCCGCCAATCCGAAACTCTCGGTCTCACTGGCCAATACGAACAGGTCGCAACTGGCCAACACGGCCTCGGGGTCCGTCATCTTCCCCAGGAAGAGCACATCTTCGCAGGTGCCATTGGCGCGGCACATGGCCTCCGCTGCTGGGCGATCCGGGCCGTCTCCGATCAAGAGCAGCCGTGCGGGCATCACTTTCCGCACCTCCATGAAAACCGTGAGAATATCCAACACCCGCTTCACCGGCCGGAAATTGCTGACATGCACCAGCAACTTCTCTCCGTTCGGTGCAAAGCGATGGCGCAGTTCGAGATCCATAGCCGCACTATATCGTTCCATGCGGATGAAGTTGGGGATCACCCGGATCTCGCGCTTTACCGGGAAGTGCTCGAAGGTCTCCTTCCTCAAGCTCTCCGAAACGGCCGTGACCGCATTGCTGTGCTCAATGGCGAAGGTGATCACCGGCTCGAAGCTGGGGTCGCGGCCCACCAAGGTGATGTCCGTGCCGTGCAAGGTGGTGATGAAGGGAATGTCGATGCCTTGCGCCTTCAGGATCTGCTGGGCCATCCAGGCTGCCGAAGCATGCGGAATGGCGTAGTGCACATGAAGGAGGTCGAGCCGTTCGTGCTTCACCACATCCACCAGCTTGCTCGTGAGCACCAGCTCGTAGGGCTGGTAATCGAAGAGCGGATAGTCGCTCACCCGCACTTCGTGGTAGAAGATGTTGGCCATGCCGCTCCCAAGGCGCACGGGACGGTCGTAGGTGATGAAGTGAACGATGTGGCCCTCTTCCGCAAGGGCAAGCCCCAGTTCCGTGGCCACCACCCCGGATCCGCCGAAGGTGGGGTAACAAACAATTCCGATGCGCATGGGATAGAGTTCTACTATAAGGGCGCAAAGGTCGGCAGCACCCGCGGAATGAGGGACCAAAACACGGGGATCTCTTGTTGAGCCACCCAGGAACACACGGAACATGGTTGACAGAAGGCCTCGCTCCTTCCGATCCCCGGTTCCCTTGGGCTACCTTTGCGATCCCAAAAAACAGCTCTGATATGTCTCTTACAACCAGCACCAAGGTCCACAACTTCAGCGCCGGACCCTGCATCCTGCCACCGGAAGTCTTTCAGAAAGCGGCACAGGCCGTGCTGGATCTGGATGGTAGCGGATTGAGCATCCTTGAGATCAGCCACCGCAGCAAGCCTTTCGAGGCCATTATGGCCAATGCACGCCAGCTGGTGAAGGACCTCTTGGGCGCGCCTTCGCATTATGAGACCATCTTCCTCGGCGGTGGTGCAAGCATGGGCTTCCACCTGGTCTCGCAGAACTACATGAAGCTCGGCGGCAAAGGGGCTTATGCCAATACCGGCGAGTGGGCCAAGCGCGCCATCAAGGAGGCCAAGCTTGCTGGTGAAGCCATCGTGGTGGCCAGCAGTGAGGACAAGAACTTCAACTACATCCCCAAGGGATTCGCGATCCCAAGTGATGCGGACTACTTCCACTTCACCAGTAACAACACCATTTTCGGTACCCAGTACAAGCAGTATCCCAAGAGCCCGGTCCCGATGATCTGCGACATGAGCAGCGACATCTTCAGCCGGCCGGTGAACGTGTCTGACTTTGCCATGATCTATGCCGGTGCCCAGAAGAACATGGGACCCGCCGGTGCCACCATGTACCTGTTCGACCCCGCTGCGTTGGGCAAAACGGGCCGCACCCTGAGCCCCATGATGGACCTGGCCAACCACGCTGACAAGGACAGCATGTACAATACCCCTCCCGTATTTCCCATCTATGTGATCATGCTCACCTTGGAGTGGATGAAGAGCATCGGCGGCATTGCGGAGATCCAGAAGCGGAACACCGCCAAGGCCGAACTGCTCTACTCCACCGTGGATCGACTGCCCATCTTCCAAGGAACCACCGCGAAGGAGGACCGTTCGGACATGAACGCCACCTTCGTACTGAAGGATGCCGCATTGGAACCTGCCTTCGATGAAATGTGGAAGGCCGCAGGCATCAGCGGGATCCGCGGACACCGGAGCGTGGGCGGCTACCGCGCCAGCATGTATAACGCGTTGCCGTTGGAGAGCGTAAAAGCGCTGACGGACGTAATGGAGGAATTTGCAAAAAAGAACGGTTAAGCATCATGCGCATACACGCGAACGACGGTATTTCGGATGAGGCCAAGAGCCTTATTGAAGAACAGGATATCACGATCACCACGGAACATGTTCCGCAGGAGAAGCTCGTGGACTACATCAATAAAGAGAAGGTGGATGCCCTTCTGGTGCGCAGTGCCACCAAAGTGCGCAAAGACCTCATCGATGCCTGCCCCGGCCTGAAGCTGATCGGACGTGGCGGTGTGGGTATGGACAACATCGACGTGGCCTATGCCAAGGAGAAAGGCCTTCGGGTGATCAACACCCCCGCCAGCAGCAGCATCAGCGTTGCCGAACTGGTGATGGGCCACCTGTTCAACCTCATGCGCGACATGTACAAGGCCAACCGCCGCATGCCGACAGAAGGAACCACCGCCTTCAAGGAAATGAAGAAGGAGTATGGCAGCGGTACCGAGCTGCGCGGCAAGACCTTGGGGATCATCGGCTTCGGTCGCATTGGTCGCTGGGTGGCCCGCTACGCTGTGGGTGCCGGCATGAAGGTGATCTACACCGACAACAGTGCCACGGTGGACTACATCGAAATGGAATTCAATGGCGTTCCCTGCCGCGTAGGGATCAAGATGGTTCCGCTTGAGGAGCTCCTGGCCAAGAGTGATGCCATCTCCGTGCATGTCAACTCCAAGGGGGACGGCAAGTTCGCTTTAGGCGAAGAAGAATTCGCCAAGATGAAGCCGGGCGTGGTGCTCGTGAACACCGCACGCGGTAACTCCATTGATGAGAACGCGCTGATAGCCGCTCTGAAGGATGGTCGCGTGAAAGCCGCTGGCCTCGATGTGTTCATGGATGAACCGACCCCGCATGCGGAACTGCTGACCCTTCCCAATGTTTGCCTGAGCCCCCATATCGGCGCTGCAACGATAGAGGCGCAGGAGCGTGTGGGCAATGAGCTCGCCGAGTTGCTGATCGCATGGCGGGATGAGGTGACGGTGGGTCGCGGATGATCCACGTGCGCCCTTTCCGGGCTTGGCGCCCAGCTCCCCATACTGCGCACTTGGTCGGTTCGCGGTCCTTCTTGAACTATTCCAGCGAGGACCTGCGGAGCAAACTCGCCGGCAATCCCTACTCCTTCCTGCATATCGTGTTCGCCGACCACGACCGGGCCGGCCTCTCACGGGTCGAGCATTTCGATGGCGTGCGGCGCAAGTTCATGGAATTTGTGCAGCGCGGGATCCTTCAGCGGGAGGAGCATCCTGCATTCTATCTCTACGAGCAAAGCTGTGGAGCCTTCACCTCGCGCGGCCTTATCGGGGCCGTGGATGTGGCGGACTACCTCGAGGGCCGCATCAAAAAGCACGAGCAGACCCTCACCTCACGCGAGGAGGTCTTCATGGAATACCTGGACCACACCGGCATCAATGCAGAGCCGGTCCTGTTGGCCGTGCCCGATGCACCGGATCTGGAAGCGGCCTTGGATGCCATCTCCTTGCGCCCTGTGATGTATGATTTCAGTACCACTGACCAAGTACGCCATCGGTTCTGGAAGGTGGATGAGCTGGTGGACCTGGAAGCACTGGGAGGCTACTTCCAAAAGATGGCTGCCATGTACATCGCCGATGGACATCACCGTTGTGCCAGTAGTGCACGGCTCGCACAAAGCTCCGGAGCGGAGCCGGGCTCACCGAAGTCCGCCTTCTTGGCCTTCATGGTGCCTGAACGGCAACTGCACATCTACAACTTCGACCGTGTGGTGAAAGGCTTGAACGGCCTCTCGAAACAGGATCTATTGGAGGCCATGAGCAAGGTCGGATCGCTCACGGGACTTCCTGAAGGCCCGGGCGTACCGGAACCTTCCACGGTACAGGTGTACATGGATGGATCCTGGTATACACTGGCATTACCGGCACCTTCCGCCAACGACCCCGTGAACGCACTGGATGCCACACGGCTCAGCGAATTCGTTCTCGGGCCCGTGCTCGGCATCACCGACCTGCGCACCGACGCGCGCATCCGCTTTGTGCCGGGCACCCACGGAACGGCTGAGCTGGAACAACTGGTGCAAACCGGCAAAGCGGATGTGGCGTTCCATCTGAAGGCGGTGGCCTTCCATGAGCTGAGGGCCGTGGCCGATAGCGGTGCGTGCATGCCGCCCAAGACCACCTGGATCGAACCCAAGTTGCGCAGCGGACTCACCATCTACTCCTTGGACGACCATTGATGAACAAGGAGGAACTGGCGGATCGATACGCCCGCGTAAAGGCCTCCATACCCAGCGGCGTGGAGCTGATCGCCGTGAGCAAGACCCGTACGGTGGAAGAGATACGAGCCCTGTATGATCTGGGCCAACGGGCATTCGGCGAGAACTATCCGCAGGAATTGAGGGACAAGCAGCCCTTGTTGCCCGACGATATCCAATGGCACTTCATCGGCCACCTGCAAGGGAACAAGGTGAAGTACCTCTCCTCTTTCGTTCACTTGGTGCACGGGGTGGATAGCGAACGCCTCCTGGACGAATTGAACAAGCGGGCTGCCAACGCCCAGCGAACGATCAATGTGCTCCTACAGGTGCATATTGCCGACGAGGAGACGAAGCATGGCTTCTCACCCGAAGAGCTACGCGGTTTGTTCAGCTCCGGTAAGCTTACCGACCGCTGGCCCTCGCTGCATTTTCGCGGATTGATGGGCATGGCCACCAACACGGACGACCTGGCGCAGGTCCGTCGGGAATTCGATGGCTTGGCCGCATTGCGGACTGAGCTGGCGCAGAGCGGAGCTGTTTCCCCGGATGATTTCACGCAACTGTCCATGGGCATGAGCGGTGACCTTACCGAGGCCTTGGCGGCCGGCAGCACCCTGGTTCGTATCGGGACAGCCATCTTCGGGGAGCGCGGCTAACCTTGGTGAAGCAACCAAGGACCGGGATTTTCGTCTTTTGATAGTATCTTCGATGGTCCCAAGCCCCCACCCCATACCCAATGGCACGAACATTATATCTCGCAAGCCTTTCGGCATTGCTCCTGTTTTCATCGGGGCTGAAGGCCCAACGGAACTTGGATATCGGACTCCAAGTGGGCGCAGACCATTTCACCGGCGATCTCGGTAATTGGAATGGCCCTGTGCAGTGGAACGGCATCCGTCCGGCCATGTCCATCACCTTCCGTGACTACTTGAACAACCCGAAGCGGTACATCACCCGTGCCCTCACTACTGAAACGCGATTGAGCTGGCACCGCTTGGGCTATAACGAGGCCAGCCCAACAGGAGGCAAGTCAGGGATCGATCTGCGCAACTACCGGAGGGGCCTGAATTTCCGCAACGACCTCTTCGGAATCAGCCAGCACTTGGTGCTCAATATGTACCGCGAACCCTTCCAGCCGCTTTATCAGCAGCGCTTCTTCGCCTTCTCCTTTGTAGGGGTAGGCCTCTTTTACGGAAGGCCCAAGGCCGACCTCTTCAACGGACCGGCAGACCTCGACAATCGCTATCACTTCTGGACGGACGGTACCATCCGCGACAAACCACGGGGCGATAACGATGCCAACGTGATCGGACAGGACGGCACGTACGAGACCGACCTCTATAGCTGGGTGACCGAAGGAAGTGGTGGGGGCAACGAAGCACATGCTATAACCAAGCCACCCAGCCCATGGCATGTGGGCGTTCCGATCGGTTTTGGCATGCGGTACATGGTCACTCGCGAACTCTCCGTGGGCGTGGAATTCAGCTACTACATGTTCTTCACGGACATGCTGGATGGTGTCAGCAACCGATATGCCACCTATGCCGAGATCGGAAAGGCATACTCCGACAGCACGCAACAGTACATGGCCCGCTACATCAGCGACCCCACCGGCTGGGGTACCAACGGCAAGGAAAGCCTCTTCACCAGCCCGCGGGGGAATCCCGGATTGCCGGATTCGTTCAGCTACTTCAGCTTCGAGGTCTGCTACAAGTTCAAGCGCAGTCCTTCGCGCCGCAGCTTCGTGAGCCTCTAAGAGGTCAGCCCTTCTTGGGCGGGGCAGCTTTCCACGCCTTGCTCTGCTTCTTCTTTGTAACCGGGAGCGACTTTGCATACCCCTTGATCGCTGCAGCAGCTTCCTCCGCAGCTGCGATTGCCATGCGCTTTGCCTTCAATGCCTTGCGGCGAGCACGTGTGTTCCGGGAACCGGAAGCGGTCTTTCCCAGGATACGCTTCGTTTTACGCAAGCGAGCTTTCTTCGTGGTCATCTTCAAGGGATTTCCTTAAAGGTAAACCTTCCAAATACATCGAGGGGTTCAAACTGGTCGGGGGCTACTCTAAAGAGCCGCCCTGCATCACCTACCAAACGCAGGCTGATTGATCTCGACGCATTCCTGTGTGGCGTCCACTTGGGCTTGCATGGAACGTACGCCTCCATCCACCCAGACCTTGATATCGCCGAAAGCCGTATCCGTGCGAATGCGGCACGCCCGTAGGAAGAGGTTATCCCCATCCTTCAACTGCACGGTCCATTGGCGCTCTTCAGGGATCGTATCCCCGGAGCCCGGATCCACAATGCCCAATAATGTATCCTTCTTGGACTGGGATGCGCCGGTGGCATAGCTCACAATACAGTCCCTGCAGTTCGCATGCAGCGTGGCGGTGAGCGCGGGTTCCTCCTTCGCGCAACCCAAGGCTAGGAACAGGCCGGCAAGAATGACCAACAGATACCGATTTTGCATGGGCCGAAAGGTATTCACACGGGTGGGAACTACATCCTTCTATACCACCCTTTGATCCGCTCGCGGTCCAGCACCTTCTCCCAATCCGGGCCGAAGGCATGGTCCCACATGTGCGGCAGGTTGTAGGCCACCTCCGCCATCGCATCGATGGTTCCCTCGCTCCAGCCTTTCGCAAGCCCTTGGGGAATGTGGATGTTATTGTGCTGCACCATGCGCTTGAATTCCTGCACATTGTCGCCATACACATCTTCCAGCTTATCGAACGCAATGCAGTTGGCCAAGCAATGGTGGATCTCCAGCACTTTGCCCAAGCCGTAGCTCAGCGCATGGCAAACACCCACTTCGCTGTAGGTCAGGCTCAAGCCGCCCATGTAGCTGGCCACCATCAGGAACTCGTCGCTCTTCGGGTCGCTGCGGTCGCGCTTGAGGAATACCTCGCGGCACATTTCCAGGGCCTTCTCGCTATAAGCTTCCGCGAACGTGTTCTTCTTCGTTCCCGTGATCGCTTCCACGCTGTGGATGTATGTATCCATACCGGTGTAGAACCATTGGTCTTGCGGCACCGTGGCGATCAGGTCCGGGTCCAGTATGATCTGGTCCAGCACCGTCCAATCGCACTTCAAGCCGAGCTTCTTCACGGGGCCGGTCAGCACCGCCGTCATGCTCACCTCCGCGCCGGTGCCGCTGATGGTGGGCACACCGCAATGGTAGATGCCGGGCTTCTTGATCAGGTTCAAGCCTTGGTACTGAACGCTACTGCCTTCATTCATGAACATCAGTGAAGTGGCTTTGGCAATGTCCATCACCGTGCCGCCGCCGATGCCGATGATGCCTGCGGGCAGTCCACGGCGGGCAAGGATATCATCACGGAGCGCATCCACCTGATCGGTGCTCGGTTCATGCAGCGTGCTGATGAAATGGATCTCATCCTCCGAGCGCGCCGGGATCCGCGCTTTGAAATGATCGTTGTCAGCGAAATAGTCATCCACCACAAAGACCATGAAGCCCTTGTTCGCGGAGCGTTGTGGCTCCAGTATCTCGCCGAGCTTATCGAAGGAGCCGCGGCCGTAGCAGGTCTTGGTAACTGACTTGAAATTGCGGAACAGGTTCATGGTGTCGATCAGAAAATGAGAAGATCAGAAAATCAGATGATCACTGACCCGGAGGTTGATGGTGCAAAGGAACGGATGAAAGGTTTGAAGTCAGGCGCGACTCTACTTCCCGCGCCAACCATCGCACCACGGGCTCTGCTTACATCAACAGCACGCCCATGCCTATCCTTGCAGCACCAACCGCGCTTCCATGAATTGCACCGCAACCTGCCTCGCTGATCTCGGCTTCACCCCTGCCCACCTCATGCAATTGGCCTTCGCCGCCTTTGCCGCCGTGCTCTTCCTGCAATCCAGCTTGGACAAGCTCTTCAACTGGAAAAGCGAGAAGGAGTATTACACGACGCACTTCAGCAAGAGCATCCTCAACGGTTCGGTGCCGATCCTCATGCCGACGATCACGCTAATGGAATTCGCCGCCGGGCTCTTTTCAGCACTTGGCTTCGGACAGGTCCTCTTCACCGGCAATACGGGCCTTGGCACCATCGGCATGCTCTGCGCCGTTACCGCGCTCACCATGCTGTTCTTCGGCCAGCGCGTGGCGAAGGATTACAAAGGGGCAGCCGTGCTGGTGCCGTATTTCCTGATGGCCGCTGCGGGACTGTTCTTCTTCCTTTAAGCGCCTTGCGTATATCTCGGCCGTTAGGGGCGGGCGACCATCAGCTTGATCACCGCCCTGCTGCTTGCCCCTTTAGCACTTAGGATGTAGGTGGCGGCAGGAAGTTCGCTGACGTCCAATTGCAGCGTGTTGAGCAACCCCGTTTGGAGCCGCTCGGCCACGGTCCGCCCCGTGAGGTTCGTGATGGTCACATGCACGTTTGCCCCCAAGGCTTCCAAACCGGACAAGACACACGAGTTGCTCACCGGATTCGGTGCAAGGGAAAGGGAAGCGTTACGTAATGGCCCTTTCACGCCAAGCACATAGTCCACGGAAGCACAGGCGGTGTTGTCCTGCGGTGCACGATCAGCAAGATGATCCGGCGCCAAGGCCACGATGCAGATGTCCCCTGTCCCTGCGGCTTGGGCCGCTTGGAGCCCCAGCCGAACACCCACCACACCGAACGGAAGGCTCAGCGTATCCCCCGGGGCCAGTGCGAAACCCGCCGTATCGATCCGGTTGGTGAACATATCACAGAGTATCCACGGCACTTGGAGCCACATGCTCAGGACCACACTGCGCAAGGTGTCGGAGCCATGGTTCACCACCCGCCCGGTGATGTCCGCCCGTCTATCCCACGGGTAGTATCCGCCCACGAACTCCGTCCAAGCGGAATCCACATGCAGAAGGACTTCCACATCCTGATCGTGCTGTGGCGCTTCGCCGTTCATGGCAAGCGTGCGGATGATCCCGGTTGACCGCCCACTGATGTTCGTGTTGCCGATCGAGAGCACTGTGCTGTTGCGGATCGCGCAACCTGTGGTGGACACGTTAGGCAGTGCAGGCCACGGAAAGAGGAAGGTGGGAGTGCCGTCCAGAGCCAGTTGATACAGGCCCATGGCTGTATTAACAAAGAGGCCGTTCTCCGAAACGACGAAGTCGCTGTTCACGTCCAGATCGGGTAGCGCTACAATGCCCAACGGGGAAAGGCTTGTATCAAAGCGGCGGACGCTGTCATTCGCCAACACATAAAGTTCCGACCCGCTCCAATGCATATCCAACACGGTCGACCCAATAGAAGTTGACGCCAGTTCAACTCCATCAAGATGCACTAGGTGAAGCACTGTACCCCGGACAATGACCAAGCTACTATCACCCGCCCATTGGATCTTTTGGATATCCTCATTCTGAGCATGGTATCCGCCGACCAAATTGCCAGCCATGTCCATGATGTAAGCGGAATCGGACGAAGCGACGGCCACATGACTTATGGAGCCTTTGGCAGCCATGGTCGGAGGAGAGGACATTACTGTACTGATCATCCTTTCCCAAAGAATGGTTCCGTCAGCAGCATATCGGCGCATGCGGCTATCCGGTCCGTAATAATCGCAGTAATCGGTAAGGCCAACGTGCAACAAGCCGCTGTCGGGCAACAATACCACTTCGCCATAGTCTTGTCCCGTGAAGTATTCACTTACCTGCTCCCATGCGACGCTTCCGTCCCCATTCCGGACGTTGATCATGTGGCTACCGGCAAAGCTTACGGTCCCCATCACCGCCCAGCGATCCCCTCCTATTGGAAGTGCATTTTCCAAATGGATCATCTCATTGCGTTGGTCCGCAAATTCCCATAGCTGGGCTTGGGCACTGAACGAAAGCGTTGCAAGAAGAAAAAGTGGGATGATCCGCATGGCTCAGTATTGGAATTGATGAGTGTCAATTCAATAGACAGCAGGAAGTTAGGATCTGCTGCCTGAGCATGATGGAGCCTCACAGCGGAAGCCATCCCAACGGGAGGCAGGCCCGACGGCACGGCACCTTTGGATGCGCCGGATCGCCGAAAGATCCTATACCACCACTCCTGCCATCGCCTTCCGCACCGGTCCTTCCACCTTGTCCAAGTAGGCGTTCAGCTCCTCCTCCGTCCACGTCACGCGGATGTTGAAACTGATCAAGCGGCTGAGCACCGCATCGCTCTTGGGGAATTTCAGTGTCTTCAGGTCCTGCGGCAGGCCGAGCTCGTGCGCCACCGTGCGGAAGGGCATCTTCATGTCCTTCAGGTGGTCCCATTGCTTGATGTAGTGGTACATGTTGTCGTACCAGTAGGCACCGCCCACACCAGCCTCGCCCATCGCCTTGTGCGCCGCGCGTGCTGTGGCCTCGTCGGGGAAGAGCATGTGGAAGAAGGTGGCGCTGTCGCCGGCATCGTCGCATTGCTTGCGGACGGCCAGTCCAGGGATCTTCGTCAAGCGCTCTTGAATGATCGCCTTGTGCTTGCGCTGCTGGCTGATGATGTACGGCAGCTTGCGCGCCTGAGCCAGTCCGATCGCCGCGTTGATCTCGCCGATGCGGTAGTTGGTGCCCATTACGTAGTGTGGTTCCATCCCGCGATTGTCACCTTCGTGGCTGTGGCCGTGGTCGCTGAAATACTCAGCGGTCTTGAGCAATGCCTCATCATCGGTGATGAGCATTCCGCCTTCACCGCACGTGTTGATCTTAAAGAAGTCAAAGCTGAAGCTGCCGACCTTTCCATAGAGGCCCAAGTGCTTGCCTTTGTAAGTGGCACCCAAGGCTTGTGCCGTGTCTTCGATCAGCATCACGCCCTTCTCCTTGCACACGGCGAGGATGCCATCGAGGTCGGCTGCGGCACCGCACATGTGTACGAGCAACACGGCTTTCGTCTTCGGGCTGCACACGGCACGGATGCCTTCGGCGCTCATGCAGAGCGTCTCGTCGATCTCCGCGAATACGGGGATCGCGCCCGCGAGCAATACGCTCTCGATGGTGGCGATGAAGGTGAAGGGCGGCACGATCACTTCGTCGCCATAGCCTACGCCGCATGCGGCCAGCATGGCACTTACGGCGGTGCTACCGCTGCTTACGGCCAGCGCATGCTTCGCTCCGGTGAACTTAGCGATCTCTGCTTCGAAGTCCTTCGCTTTCCAATGGCCCTTACGCTGGGCATCGTGGTTGTAACGGAAAAGCACGCCCGTCTCCAGGACGTCCATCACTTCCTTCCGCTCCTCTTCACCAAAAAGTTCTGTACCGGGCATAGCTATCAGGTTTGTGCGCCAAAGGTAGGATCCGGTCGGGTGAACGTTCTCCCGTTTCCACTTGTTGATTCAGAGTTGATCAACTACGACCATCATGCTGAAGAACAAAATTGCTCTTGTCACAGGAGCGGGATCAGGGATCGGAGAAGCCATTGCGATGGCCTTCGCTGCACAAGGTGCGAAGCTGGTGCTCACCGATGTGGACCAAAAAGGGGGAGAGCGCGTGATGAAACAGGTCAAGAAGCTGAAGACGGACGCCCTCTTCGTGAAGGCCGATGTCAGCGTTCCTGCCGATTGCGAAAGACAGGTGAAAGAGGCTGTGAAGGCCTTTGGCCGGTTGGACATTGCAGTGAACAATGCGGGCATCGGAGGTCCGGCTGCCAAGGTCGGCGATTACCCAATTGAAGGATGGGACAAGGTGATCGGCATCAACCTCAGCGGTGTCTTCTATGGAATGCGCTACCAGATACCCGCCATGCTAAAGAACAAGAAGGATGGTGGTAGCATCATCAACATCGCCTCCATACTTGCCCAAGTAGGCTTTGCCATGAGCTGCGCGTATGTGGCCGCCAAGCATGGTGTGGTGGGCCTTACCCAGAATGCAGCCCTCGAATATGGGAAACAGGGTGTACGAGTGAATGCAGTTGGTCCGGGTTTCATTCGGACGCCGCTGTTGGATCAGAACTTGGACAAAGATCAGATCAAGGCGCTTGTTGGCTTGCATCCGATCGGTCGCCTTGGAACACCGGAAGAGGTGGCGGAGCTGGTCCTCTGGCTCGCTTCAGACAAGTCCTCCTTTGTCACCGGCAGCTATTACAATATCGACGGCGGGTATCTGGCGCAATAGTGCCACCGCATGGGCCCATAGCGCTAAGAGCCATTCCTGCCTTGGCATTATGCTGGAATATTTCACAGGAAAACCAACACTGTAGAACATCATGGAACGCACATCAAAAGCGCAATGGAAAGGCAGCATCAAGGAAGGCAAGGGCACACTCACCGCTCCCAGCGGCATACTCAGCGATAGCCCCTACTCCTTCCACGCCCGGTTCGAAGATGCCATGGGCACCAATCCGGAGGAACTCATCGGCGCGGCCCATGCTGGCTGCTTCGCCATGATGACCACGCTGCTGCTCACGCAAGCCGGTCACACTGCCGAACAGTTGGATACCCAAGCCACCGTGGTACTGAAGGACGTGGGCGGACTGCCGACTATCACCGAGATCCGCTTGGTGATACATGGCAAGGTGCCCGGTATCGATGAAGCTACGTTCAAGAAGATAGCAACCGAGGCCAAGGAGAAGTGCCCTGTATCCCGCTTGGTCACCGGTGCCAAGACGAGCTTGGAGGTTTCCTTCGGCTAAAGAATTCAACCCTCAAGGGTAACACGGGCTTGTGTATAAATCTCGCCCATGCTTTTTCTTGCAGAGTGTAATGGATCTATTTTCACGACATGATCAAAAACATTACACACATGCGCCCTTACCGACAATTTGCAATGGCCACGGCCTCGCTTGCTCTGATCGCTGGTAACTCCTTATCAGCCCAATACTGTGAACCGGATGGATTCAGCCTTGGCGTTGAACCGATCTGTCGGCTGGCCTTTGCGAACATCGACAACGTTTCTCCCGGCACGGATTCAGCCCCCGCTAATGAGGACTTCACCGCGATGGTGGCCCAAGTGCAGCGCGGTGTAACCTACACCGTAACAGCCAGCGGCTATACAGGTGGAACGCCTCCGAACCAGTTGGCCGCCAACTTCGACTGGGATGGGGACTACACCTTTGAAACGCACGTGGAATTGGCGAATATCACCGGTGACAACTGCGATACGGAGAGCACCTCCACCTTCACCGTCCCAATGGATGCCGCCATCGGCTTCTCGCGTGTTCGATTCGTGAAAACGTTCTCCTACAATGGCTCCGATGATGGATGTTTATGGGGAAGTAGCTATGGCCAATCCGAGGACTACACGATCGAGGTGGTCTCCAGTGGCGTCGGAATTGCAGAGCATGCTCCTGCCCGGTTCCAACTTTACCCGAATCCCGGGAATGGCAACTTCACGCTCGTGAACACCAGTGATCTGCCGGTGCTGACCATCACGGTGTTCGATGTGGCCGGCCGCGTGATGCATCAGGAACAAGCAAACGTCGCGAATGGAGCAACTCATCAGATGGATCTGCAAGGATCTCTTCCTGCTGGTGCCTATTCCGTGCGCGTTGGAAATGCGGACCAGTACGCTACGGTCCGACTGCTCGTTCAGTGATCACTTGAGCACTCCCGGAAAAAGGGCCGTCCCACTTCAGGGACGGCCCTTTTCTTTAGTGGCATACCGCGGCAAATGGCGATGCACAACCAGCCAGAGACTTCAAGTAGATCGCAGCGGATAACTTCGACGCGGTAATTTTCATTGCAATGAAGAAGCGAAGCACCGGCGGCATGGTCTACAGCACCAACCCCAATGCCAGTTCGGCCTCATTCGAGGACCACGAGCAGGAAACCTTGGCCCCGCAGCAACAGGACCTCCGCATTCACCTCGATCGACTGAAGGGAAACAAGGAGGTCACCCGCATCGTGGGCTTCGTGGGTACGAGTGATGATCTCGCTGCCTTGGGCAAAACCTTGAAGAGCAAATGCGGAGTGGGTGGAAACACCAAGGACGGAGTGATCCTCCTGCAAGGTGATCACCGGGATAAGGTGCTGAAGCTGCTCGCCGATGCAGGATATAGAAGCAAAAAAGCCGGTGGATAGTTTTCCTCGGAAATCCTGACCTTCGCCTTATGAAACAAGCACTTTTCCTTTTTGCCTTGTGCATCGCTAGCCTCTCCTTCACGGCGCAAGCACAGATCAGCCATGACCTCACGGTGTACTCGGAGGATGGCCTCCCGTTCACCATGGTGATGAACGGCCAAACGATCAATGCGGAGCCGGCCACAAGCGTTACAGCAAAGGACTTCAACTTCAACTTTGTTAAGCTGGTAATCACGTTCGTGGATGGATCGATCCCACCGATCGAACGGAAGAACCTACAGATCGCCACACCCGGTACGGCACCTTCCGGGCCGGTGGCTGTGGTGATGGCTATCAAGGAAAAGAAAGGGGAGCAAAAGCTCCGCTTCGTCTCCCGCTCACCGAAGCATATCCAGAACGCCCCGGTGATCATTATCAACAACAATTGATCCTGGGCGTGAAGGAATGAACCGAGGCCCTGTCCAACGTGTTTCATTGCTGAACACGCACAATGGACATCCACATCAAACGGATCTATGAAGCGCCCGCAAAAGAGGATGGTTATCGTTTGCTCGTAGATCGCCTGTGGCCGCGCGGCATGACGAAGGAGGAGGCGCACATCGACGAGTGGGACAAGGAGATCGGCCCATCCACGGAATTGCGGCACTGGTTCGACCACGAGCCGCCCAAATATCCAGAGTTCAAGAAGCGCTATGTGAAGGAGTTGAAGACGATGTCCGCCGAGCTTTCGCGCATCCGTGCCATAGCACGGGTAAGGCGCGTCACCTTACTGTATGGCGCGAAGGATGAGGAACACAACCAGGCGGTAGTGCTGCGCGAAATGCTTTTAGGGGTCGCCTGAAGAAAAAGGGCCGCATCATCACGATGATGACACGGCCCTTTGAAAGTCACTTCCAGCGGAAATGCTCGATGCCTACTGCATCACCACTTGTTGACGATGCGCGCCATTTGCGGTGCGCAGTTCCAGTACGCCAAGGCCTTGGAACGTGGAAACATCAATGCTGAAGCGATCCGTCCCGGCAGGAATGCCTTGGGCCAACACGCGACCCGTAGCATCGTACAAGGTCCAGCCTTTAACCATACCCATTGCCGAGGAAGGCTCTACTTGGAGCACATCGCTTGCTGGGATCGGCCATGTCCGGAAACCGGCGGTACCGCTCTCCGCGATACCATCCACCGCACTCGAGCAAGCTGTCACCACCACATCATCGAGGTACCATCCGGTCCGGTTCACCACCGTAGTTGCCCAGAGGTCGAAAACGATGGCGACGCTTGCCTGGCCCACGTAAGGTGTGAGGTCCAAGGTCTGCATCAGCCACCCGCCGCTCTGTTCAGTTACATCATTCTTGTACACTTCGGTGCCATTGACCGTGATACGCACGTAATCGAAGGGGGTAAAGACCGTGTACCAGTTCGCGAATTCCATCTTCGCCGAAGTGAAGTTCGGATCGCTTAGGTCCACCGTGAAGCCGACCCCGCTGAATGCACCTAAATTCTGGTAGCAATCATTCAGCAGTGTGCCCCAACCCTTCGTGCCTGAATGGGCACCACCGGGTGAAGTGAACGTTGTGTTCTCGCAATTGGCTCCTGTGATCGTCACCGGGATCGTGCCGTACTCCCAGTCGCCGGCGCCACTTTCCACAAAGCCGCCATTGTTCGCTTCAAAGTCGGAGGAAAACACCGTTACCACGGTGCCACCGGGGCATTGGGCCATGCTCGCCAATGCGAGTGAACCGGCTACGATCGTTGTAATGAGAGGTAGTGTTCTTATCATTTTTGATTGGTTTATTTCTTCAATAATAGCCCGTTTTTCCGGATGGTCTAAAATTCCATGAGGGTGCGCGCTTCTGCATACGAGCGTTGCACCCTGACCATCCTATCCATCCGCTATTTCAGGTCATCGGGCATCTTTTTTGTACCTTAGGAAACATGATGACATTCAAGAAACCTTTACTACTGCTACTCTTTCTGCTCCCCTACCTGCATGTAAGTGCACAATCCAAGCCCTACGATGACCTGCTGGTGCTATACGTTGACGAGGATTATGAGAAGTGTGTGTACAAGGCTGAACGCTATACCGACCGCAAGGACAGTCACCGCGATGCCTTGCCATATCTGTATGCCAGCATGTGCTACTTCGAGATGAGCAAGACCCCGAAGTATCAGGAAATGGAAGAATACAAGCATGCCGGTAGGGATGCCTTGAAATGGGCGGCCAAGTATCGCAGGAAGGACAAGAACCTGGAGTTCTTCGCGAACTATGAGGACTACTGGAGCGAACTGAACACCGTGGCCCAGGAGGTCGGCATGAACTTCCTCGATGAGGGAGCCTTCAGCAAGGCCAGATCACAGTTCCAGCGGATGACACGCTATAACCCGGAGAACCCGGGGGCATGGGCGATGCTGGCATTGGCGCAGCAAAAGATGAAGGCTATTCGGGATGCAGAGGAGAACACGCAGAAGTTCCACGAGGTGTTGGAGGGCATACCGAACGTGGCACGTCTACCCAAGGACGAGCGCATTCTGCTGCGCGAAAGCTTGGTGCGGACAGCCACCTACTTGGAGGACCAAGGAGAGGTAAGTGAAGCGCGAAAAGTGATCGAGTTCGGGAAGGATCACTTCATGGATGATCCCGAGTTCAAGTCGCTTTACGAAGCGTTGAAAGGCTAAGTCAACCTTTAGTCACATCGGTCTTCGCGGACGATGTTTCGAACTCGATGTCTGAAGTGCTCGAAGCGCTCGGGTGGTATCGCACTTTTCCAACCGTCGAAGTCCGCTCACATCAATTTTGAGGCGGGCCGGAGGCCCTAAGGATCTACGCACTCGGCAAAAAGCCGAGCGCGGGCCTCCGGGTCACCCTATGAAGTGCTAAAACGTTAAGCGAGCAAACTGACCGATCAATAGGCGGCCAGCTTCTGCAAAGCCGCTTGGAGCCTGCCCTTCGGGAGGAACTGAGCTTCCAACGCTTGTGAGAACGGAATCGGCGTGTCGATGGAAGCCACGCGCATCACCGGTGCATCCAGATCGGTGAAGCACTCCTCCATGATCGTAGCCGAGATCTCGCCACCAATGCCGCCGGTGAGGGTGTCCTCGTGAACCACCAAGGCTTTGCCCGTTTTGCGCACGCTTTCCAGCACCCGCTCCTTATCCCATGGCAGCAAGCTGCGCAGATCGATCAAGTCCGCGCTGATACCGGGCTCGGCATCCAGCGCTTGCAATGCCCAGTGAACGCCCATGCCGTAGGCGATGATGGTGAGGTCCGTGCCTTTGCGCAAGAGCGCGGCCTCGCCGATGGGTAACGTGAACCAGCCTTCACGCACCTGCCCGTGCAAGCTGCGATAGAGGTTCTTGTGCTCGAAGTACATCACCGGGTCCGGATCTTCAAAGGCTGCACATAGCAAGCCCTTGGCGTCATTCGGGAAGGCCGGATAAACGATCTTCAGGCCGGGTGTCTTGAAGAACCAGGCCTCGTTGCTTTGGCTGTGGAAAGGGCCCGCGCCGGAACCCGCGCCGGTAGGCATGCGCACTACCACGTCCGCATTCTGGCCCCAGCGCCAATGCGTCTTTGCCAGGTTGTTGCAGATCTGTGTCATGCCCTCGCTCACGAAATCCGCGAACTGCATTTCCACCATGGCCTTCATGCCATTGATGCTGAGCCCAAGCCCAGTCCCCAAAATGGCGCTCTCGCACAACGGCGTATTCCGCACGCGCTCCTTACCGAATTCGGCCACAAAGCCATCGGTCACCTTGAACGCGCCGCCGTAGTCACCGATATCCTGACCCATGAGCACCAAGTTCTCATGGCGCTTCATGCTTTCGCGCAGGCCATCAGTAATGGCGTCGATATAGCGCATCTCCTTCCCTTCCACCGCAGGCTCCACCTGAGCGGGACCGCGATCCCCGAGCACGATCGGCTTGGCATACACATCGTTCAGTTCCGTGGCGAGATCGGCCTTGATCGCTTCTTCGGAGAACGCTGTCTCCACTGCATGGGCGATCTCTTGCTTGATGGCTGCGTGCGTAGCGTCCCGTACGGTTTCGCTGAGGATGCCTTGGGAAACGAGCCAATGTTCGTAGTTCACCACGGGATCCTTCTTCTCCCATTGCTCCATCAGCTCCTTCGGCACATACTTGGTACCGCTGGCTTCTTCATGGCCGCGCATACGGAAGGTCATGCACTCCACCAGGATCGGACGCGGGCGGCGACGGATGCTATCCGCCACTTCACGCAGGGTGTTCACCACCTCCAGGATGTTGTTGCCCGCCACTACCCGGCTTTCGATGCCGTAGCCAAGCGCCTTATCGCTGATGTACCGGCACTTGAACTGGTCGCTGCTGGGAGTGCTGAGGCCATAGCCGTTGTTCTCCACCACGATGATCACCGGCAGGTCCCATACGGCAGCGGTGTTCACGCTCTCGTGGAAGTCGCCTTCGCTGGTGGCACCATCGCCCGTAAAGACGAGGGTACACTTCTTCTCCTTGCGCAGCTTATCGGCCAAGGCGATCCCATCGGCCACGCCGAGTTGGGGGCCCAAGTGGCTGATCATGCCCACCATTTTATATTCCTGTGTCCCGAAGTGGAAACTGCGGTCGCGCCCTTTGGTGAAGCCGTTCGCATAGCCTTGGAACTGACTGAACAAGCGCGCCATGGGCACGCCCCGCGTGGTGAAGGTGCCCAGGTTCCGGTGCATCGGTAGGATGTACTCGTCGGGCTGCATCGCCAGCGCGGCCCCAACGGCCACGGCCTCTTGGCCAATGCCGCTGAACCACTTGCTGATGCGCCCTTGGCGGAGCATGCTCAGCATCTTCTCCTCGATCAGCCGAGGTCGCAACAGATGCTCGTAGATCTCCAGTAATTCAGTGTCCGTCAGCTTCTTTCGATCGAAGGCAAGCTGTTTCTTCTCAATGGTGTCGAGGAACATGGCAAGTAGCCCTGCTTTTGCGGGCGGAGGCAAAGGTAGCGGCGAATTTCAGGGGCTCCCCCGCTCGATCCACACGGTTGATCAACACTTGATCCGTCACAACACAGCTGTTCCACTATCCCCGCTTCCGTCTCCGGAACCCGCAAGCAATCTATCAAGCATGGCGCTGTCCTCAGGGTTCCGAGGCGGAGACCGCTGAGGGAACTAAGAACCATTACCTCGGGAAAGCCATCAGCGTCCATCCGCGTCATCTGCGGTTAGAAACAGAACCGTTACCTCCGGCAAGCGCTTTGTGCTCTTAGCGTCTTGGCGGTAGAAGAACCACCGTCACCTCCGGCAAACCATCTGTGCCCATCTGTGTGCATCTGTGGTTCAAAACAGAACCGTCACCTCCGGCAAGCGCTTTGCGCTCTTAGCGTCTTGGCGGTAGTAGAACCAGCATCACCTCCGGCAAACCATCCGTGCCCATCTGTGTGCATCTGTGGTTAAAGAAGAACCGACGTCTCCGATGAACCATCGCAGCAACGGCATCCGATGCCTAGTGGATCCATCCTCTGATCAAAACCATCACCTATTGAAAATCATCTGTGTCCATCTGTGTGCATCTGTGGTTTAAAAAGAACCGTAGCCTCCGGCAAACCCATACGCGGCATTCCATCTTCTGATCATCTGATTTTCTGATCATCTGATTCTCCCCGATCTTCGCGCCGTGCCGGATCTGCGCCCTCTTCGTGTTGTGCTACTGCGTCTCAGCGTGCTGGCCTTGATCTTCACCCTGCAGCGGGTGCTGTTCGGGGCGCTCAACCATGCTGACTTCCCTGCACCACCGGCAGCGGTTTATCTGGGCGGCATTCGCTTTGACCTGAGCGCCATCGCCTGGCTCTACATGCCGTGGCTGCTCACCATATTGGTCTGCCCCGCTCCCCGCGGCTGGTTCGCACTCGTGCAGAAGGTCCTGTTCCACATCAGCAACGTGTTCTGCTTCTTCCTGAACAGCATCGATCTGGAGTACTTCAAGTTCACCCTCAAGCGCAGCACCGCAGACCTCTTCGGCATCGCCACCGGCGGCAGCGACCTCATTAACCTCATACCGGTATTTGTGCTCGACTACTGGTACGTGGTCCTGATCTTCTTCGGCTCCATGGCGTTGGCGGAATGGGGCTATCGCTGGGCAGCCCGACAGGCGCGTGAAGAACCGGCGAAGCCTTGGTGGCTGTGGCGCATCGCACTTATCGCGATCGTGGTGATCTGCTCCCGTGGTGGTTTCCAATACATCCCCATCGGTGTTCTGGATTCCAGCAAGTATGCGCCGCCTGCCTACATGCCCATGGTGCTGAATACGCCATTCACCTTTATGAAGAGCCTCGGCAAGCCCACGGTAAAGGAGATCACGTACATGTCCCCGGAGGAAGCTGACCGCTTATGGCCCGTGAAGCATCACTATGGCGATACGGCATGGACCACCTCCCACCCCAACGTGGTGCTCATCGTTCTGGAGAGCTTCAGCGCCTCCTACAGCGGCAGGCTCAATGGCACGGGCAAGGGCTACATGCCTTTCCTGGATTCGTTGATGGGCCTAAGCCTGAACTACGACCACGCCTACGCCAATGGCAGGAGGAGCATCGATGGGATCCCCTCGGTGGTGGCCGCCCTGCCCAAGATGATGAACGAGGCCTTCATCGAATCCTCCTATGCCCAACAAGCCATCAGCAGCCTGCCGAACTTGCTCCAAAGCGAAGGCTACAGCTCTGCGTTCTACCACGGTGGGCATAACGGCACCATGGGCTTCGATGCCTTTGCCAAGGTCGCCGGGTTCCAGCGCTATGTGGGGAGGAACCAATACCCGGATGCGAAGGATTATGACGGCATCTGGGGCATCCGCGATCGGCCGTTCCTGCAGTTCTTCGCCCAAGAGATGGCCCAGCAACAGCAGCCTTTCGTGAATTGCATCTTCACGCTTTCCTCGCACCATCCCTACAAATTGCCGGAAGCCGATGAGAAGCGCTTTGCCGGCGGCGAACTCCCTATTATGCCCACGCTGCGCTATACCGACGATGCCCTGCGGGAATTCTTCGCCACGGCGCAAACCATGCCTTGGTTCCACAACACGCTCTTTCTGATCACTGCCGACCACACCGCGGACCTGATGCGCACGGGCGAGACCAGCGGCGCCGCCTTCGACCATTGGGTACCGTTGTTCTACTACATGCCCACAGCCATTCCTGCCCGGCAGGAAAGCCGCGTCACCCAGCACATCGACATCCTGCCCACGGTGCTGGACCTCATCGGCTACCCCAAGCCCTTCTTCTCTTTCGGCAGCAGCTCCCTGCGGAACGAGCGCATGCCGGCAGCCGTGAGTGAAAGCAACGCCACCTGGCTGATCATCGGGAGCCAAGCCCAACTGCGTTCGGATGGCGAGCGCATTCTCTGGTCCGCAGGAATGGATGGAGAGCCCGGCGAGCAGACGGAAGCTGCGCAAGCGCTCCTTCCCACGCTGCAGGCCGCCATCCAGCAGTACAACAACCACATGCTGCACGGCGACATGGTGCTGAAACCCGAATGAAAGTCCTCGCAGTGATCAACCCCCGATCGGGGAAAGGCCGCGCCGAAAGCCTCCGGGAAACGGCGATCGCATTGGCGAAGCAGCGCGGCGATGAACTGGAGGTGCGCACCATCGCAGCACCCGGCGATGGAATGCGCTTTGCCCAAGAAGCCACGAACGGCGGCTTCCAACGGATCATCTCCATCGGCGGCGATGGCACGCTCAACGCCATAGCTGCGGGCATGGTGGGCTCCGCACTCCAGCTCGGCATCGTGCCCATGGGCTCCGGCAACGGCTATGCCCGCTCTCTGAAGCTCCCACAGGATCCCGTGAAGGCATTGGAACTGGCATTCCGCGGAAATGCACGGCAGATGGACGTGTGCTACCTGAACGACCGCCTCTTCCTCGGCACCGCAGGCATCGGCTTCGATGCGCAGGTGGCCTGGGAATTCGATAAGAGCGAAGGGCGCGGCATGTGGAACTACATGCGCCTGATCGTAAAGCACGTGCTGAGCGCCAAGCCCATGCGCGTGGTGCTGAAGGTGAACAAGGAGACCCGCGAGGAGAAGGTGCTGATGCTCGTCTTCTGCAACACCCGCGAGTTCGGCAACGGCGCAGTGATCAGCCCCGGCTCCCTACCCGACGATGGTATGGCGGAACTACGCATCGTAACAAAACCTCCTTTGCTGCCTATGCTGATGGCCTTTATCCGCATGTATACCGGCAGCATCGATGCCAGCCCCTACCTCACCAACATCGTGACCGACCAAGCCACGGTACACCAGAACGGCATCCTCGCCCACTTGGACGGTGAGCCGGTGGAGATCGGGCAGGAAGTGCGGTTCCGTTTGGAGCCAAAGCGGCTCTGGGTGGTGGTGGAATGATCCGGCTACCTTGCTCGTGATCCGCGATCGGGAATAAAAAACCGGGTCATTTCGAGCGCCAGCTTAAAAAGACGTTCCAGTGAATGAAGTCCCTCACTCCTTCTGATGCACTCGAACATCCATGGTACGCCTCCCGCACGCGAACATCAACGGGCGTATCGTTGTTTTGATCAACGAGGAAACCCACCAACCTACCCAAGATGAAGAAAGCAATAGGGGTTCTATTCGTGCTGATCGCATTGGTCCTCTTCGGGATCCGGATCTCAAAAGGCATCGAATTCAAGCAGCACGTCACTGGCCATCTGAAGCGAGCTGCTAGCGCCAATACGATCGAACTGGCGAACCAAGAGCTCACCACCGCCATCACTTACTTGGAAGCAAATAAGATCACCAGTGGCTACACCTCTATTTCCTATACAACACCCGATGAGGATATTGGCTTTTGGTTCCGGAACTTGAAGGCCAGCCAACAGGAGCTCCAAGGCTTGGTATCCGTAAGCGCCTTGGAAAAGGCGACCGTCCTCATGAAGCTGCGCGAGACCCTTATGGAATCCGGGTCAGGATCGAGGGTAACCGTCCCTCAGGGGCTGGCGGCATTCCCACACAATTTACTCTGGGGAGTACTCATGGTGGTCGCTTCCGCCCTTCTCATTATCGGCACCATCCTGCTATTGTCGGGATTGGAGAGAGCGAAGCCATAACCCGGTCCATTAGGCGCCCTGCCTACCGCCCCCGCTCCACGAAGAACAATTTCCGTTCGCCCTTACCCTCCACGGGGTTCGACCAGCACTTACCGGAGGCCGCTCCGGAACTGTTTAGTGATGGGTTTAACCCCGATGGATGAAGGCCATCGCCATTGCTGCCTGTCGATCAAACGGACGAGTACCGTGCTGAGGCTATTCGCAGAGCGAAGGGACGTCTTCCTCCCATAGCTGGGAACAGTTCCGCTACTCCAAAAGCAGGTAAAGTGAGACAAATAGCACAGCGAAGTAGCACTTTTATGACCGCATGCAGGTAGATGATAGCGTGACAATTGACCCCTACGAAGGACGGTTGAACATTCCTTGGTTTGAAGTGTCCGGGTGAAAGGATGAAGATGCAACGAGGACCGATCGAAGGGCAGGAATCTCCTTGGAATACGTTGTGCGATCTCCTTATGCGGCCGTGTTGAGCTACTCCGTAGCCCGCACTTCATACTTTACCGTGCATCCAACCTCGATCTCGCTATAGCGCTGAACACAACCTTTGCAGCCAACCATGACCAAGAAAGAGAAAGCCGCATTCGTTGCGAAAACGCTCAACAAGCTGTACCCCCACCCTGCGATCCCGCTGGACCATGTGGACCCGTACACCTTGCTGGTGGCCGTGGTGCTCAGTGCACAATGCACCGATAAGAAGGTGAACGAGGTGACTCCCCTACTCTTCGCAAAAGCCCATACCCCCAAGCAAATGGCGGCGTTGGAGGTGGAAGAGATCCGGGAGATCATCAAGCCCTGCGGACTTTCACCGGCGAAGAGCAAGGGAATCCACGGGCTTTCGGAGATCATTTTGGAAAAACATGGCGGGCAAGTGCCGAGCACCTTCGAAGAACTGGAAGCCTTGCCCAGCGTGGGACACAAGACGGCCAGCGTGGTGATGTCCCAAGCCTTCGGCGTACCCGCCTTCCCGGTGGACACGCACATACACCGATTGGCTTGGCGCTGGGGATTGAGCACGGGCAAGAATGTGGAGCGCACGGAGGCCGATCTGAAGCGCTTATTCCCGGAGGATACGTGGAACGTGCTCCACCTACAGATCATCTACTTCGGGCGTGAGTATTGCCCGGCGAAGCAGCACGACCCGCTGAAGTGCCCCATTTGTAAGGTGATCGGCAGGAAGAGCTTGTTCCTGTGACCGGAACAACAAATGCCTAAAACGCCGAACGGGGTACCAGTAATGGTACCCCGTTCGGCGTTTTAGGACGATGCAGTGCTCAGTTCAACACTACGAATACCTGCCCTACGGGTGGCAGCTTTACCACCTTCAACGCCTTGCTGTAGTTCAGGATGGCGTTGATCGTTGCTGGCTTGGGGCCGGTATGAAGGGGCATTTCGACGCGGTTACGAGAAGGTCTCCGAAGTGTAGAGTGTGCCATATCAGTGGATTTGCGCTTAGAACGCCGGGCCAACAGCCCATATTGTATGGAGAAGGAAATCCTTGACACATCCGGGTACGATACCTATCGGAACTAATAGGGCTAAAACACGAACGCCGGCTTACGGGCCGACGTTCCTGGGGCGGGATCCCTCACGCGTAGGGATCAGGCCCGTTCAAGCTGCATGCCGTGCTGCTTGATCAGTCTCCGCATATTGATCAGGGCGTAGCGCATGCGACCCAACGCCGTGTTGATGCTCACATCGGTGTGCTCCGCGATCTCTTTGAAGCTCATGCCCAAGTAGGTACGCATCACCACCACTTCCTTCTGCTCGGGAGGTAGCTTCTCGATCAGCTTGCGTACATCCTCATCGATCTGTGCGTTCACCATGCGCTCCTCCACGTTCTTTTCTGGCTGGGAGTGCGTGGCGAAGACATCATACTCATCGTTGCTGCGCACCATCGGCATTTTCTTCCTCCGCCTGAAATGGTCGATGACCAAGTTGTGGGCGATGCGCATCACCCAAGGCAGGAACTTGCCTTCCTCGTTGTATTTGCCCGCTTTGAGATGATGTACCACCTTGATAAAGGCTTCCTGGAAGATATCCTCAGTGACCTCTCGGTCACGTACCATCAAAAAGATGTGGGACCACACTTTCCGCTTGTGGCGGAGAAGAAGGATCTCGAACGCATGCTCATCGCCACCGATATAGTGACGCACGAGCTCAATGTCTGAAAGTGACTTGGACAGCATGACCTTTTCCCGTTTAGGTCCGAAGGAGTAAGAAGAGCACTTCGGTGTAGAGGTCTTACTATGCGCTGTCCGTTTTGGTGTTGTGAAGATCCCTCAAAGGGGGAAGATCCGGTGAACTTAATGCAGACGTGTGGTGTTCCCTGAACGTTGCCTGAGGAGGGTCTATTGTGTCAATCGACCGAATTCCTCGTGGACCAAATATACGGACCCGGATCTAAACCGCATTGCTAAGCCGTAAATTTGCCGCCCCTTGTCCAAGTCTTTACATAAAACCCCGGCACCTGCCGAACCCGAGCAAGCCGCCAGCAATGGGCAGGCCGATCGCCGCCCCCGCGCTTCCGGCGTCATCAGTGTGCAAGGTGCACGGGTCCACAACCTGAAGAACGTGAGCGTGGACATCCCACGCGGCAAGCTGGTGGTGATCACCGGCCTGAGCGGAAGCGGCAAAAGCTCCTTGGCTTTTGATACCCTTTATGCTGAAGGACAGCGCCGCTATGTGGTGAGCCTCAGCAGCTACGCACGGCAGTTCCTCGGCCGCTTGGAGAAACCCGACGTGGACCGCATCACCGGCATCAGCCCGGCCATTGCCATCGAGCAGAAGGTGATGACCAGCAACCCGCGCAGTACCGTGGGCACCAGCACGGAGGTCTATGACCACTTGAAGTTGCTTTTCGCACGGGTAGGAAGAACCTACAGCCCAGTGACCGGCCGCGAGGTAAAGCGAGACACCATTGAGGACGTGGTGGCCGGTGCCAATGAATTCCCGAAGGACAGCACGGTGCTCTTGATGAGCCCGATCAACCTGCCCGACGGCAGAAGCCTGCGCGAACACTTGGATGTATTGCAGCAACAAGGCTTCGCGCGTGTGCATGACGGCACGGAGGTGAAGCGCATCGAGGACCTATTGATCGAGAAGAAACTCGGCGAAGGGCCTTGGAGCTTGGTGCTCGACCGCATTACCGTGGACCCCGGCAACGAAGAGACCGAAAGCCGCGTGGCAGACAGCGCAGAGACCGCCTTTTTCGAAGGACAGGGTGCATGCATTTTACTTGGCGAGAATGCCAAGGGCAAGCCACTGCAGCGTGACTTCAGCGACCGCTTCGAATTGGATGGGATCACCTTCGAGGAGCCTACTCCGAACTTCTTCAGCTTTAACGACCCCGTGGGCGCTTGCCCCCGCTGTGAAGGCTACGGGAATATCATTGGCATTGATGCCGACCTGGTGATCCCGGACAAGAGCCTTTCACTCTATGACGAGTGCGTTGCGCCTTGGCGTGGAGAGAAACTCAGCGAGTGGCAACGTGATTTCATCCGTGATTCCGCGAAACACGACTTCCCCATCCATCGCCCCTACCGTGAGCTGAACGAGGCCCAGCGCCATTTGCTCTGGAACGGCGCCAAGGGCGTGCACGGCATCGACGCCTTCTTCCAGTACTGCGAGCAGAAGAGCTACAAGATCCAATACCGGGTGCTGGCCAGCCGCTATCGCGGAAAGACCACCTGCACGCTCTGCCATGGCAGCCGCCTGAAACCAGAGACCCGCCACGTGAAAGTGGCGGAGCACGACATTACCGAACTGGTGCGCCTGCCCCTTACGGAATGTTTGGCCTTCTTCAAGAAGATCAAGCTCTCCCCTGCCGATCACAAGATCGCGGAGCGGCTCTTGAAGGAGATCGTGAACCGGCTTCGCTATCTCGATGAAGTAGGTGTGGGTTACCTCACTCTCGACCGTCGAAGCAATACCCTCAGCGGTGGCGAGACCCAGCGCATCGACTTGGCCACTTCCTTGGGCAGCAGCCTCGTGGGCAGCATGTACATCTTGGACGAACCCAGCATCGGTCTGCATCCCCGCGATACCCACCGGCTGATCGACGTGCTGAAGCAGCTGCGCGATCTGGGCAATACAGTGATCGTGGTGGAGCATGATGAAGAGGTGATGCGCGCGGCGGATCACATCATCGACATGGGCCCGGAAGCGGGCACGCACGGTGGCGAAGTTGTGTTCAGCGGCACGCACGACCAGCTGATGCAAAGCGATAGCCTCACCGCAAAATACCTCACTGGTCGCGAGCAGATCACACGACCCAAACGTCGCCGCCCTGTGAAGGACCGCCTGATCGTGAAGGGCGCTCATGAGAACAACCTGAAAGGCATCGATGCGGTCTTCCCGCTGAACATGCTCACCGTCGTTACCGGCGTGAGCGGCAGTGGTAAGACCACCTTGGTAAAGCGCATTCTCTACCCTGCCCTGCGCCGCGAGCTGGAAGGCGGCGGTGGCGAACGCCCGGGCGAATTCAAGGAACTCGCCGGAGATATCAAGCGCATACAAGCAGTGGAACTGGTGGACCAGAATCCGATCGGTCGATCCTCGCGTAGCAACCCCGTTACCTATGTGAAAGCATGGGACGACATCCGCCAGTTCTATAGCGAAACGGAGGTGGCTAAAATGCGCGGATACAAGCCCGCCTACTTTAGCTTCAACGTCGATGGCGGCCGCTGCGAAGTGTGCCAAGGTGAAGGTGAAGTGCACATCGAAATGCAGTTCATGGCAGACATCAACCTGCGTTGCGAGGCCTGCCACGGCAAGCGTTTCAAGGAGGAGATCCTGGATGTGAAATTCGATGGGAAGGATGTGGCCGACCTATTGGACCTCACCGTGGACGATGCTCTGGAGTTCTTCCAAGCGCACGCCGACCAGCACCATGCCATCAAGCGCATCGTGGACAAGCTCTTGCCTTTGCAGGAAACAGGACTGGGCTACGTGAAGCTTGGCCAGAGCAGCAGCACGCTCTCCGGTGGTGAGGCGCAGCGCATCAAACTCGCCTCCTTCCTCGGAAAGGGCCACGACGCTCAAGCCACGCTCTTCATCTTCGACGAACCCACAACCGGCCTGCACTTCCACGATATCGCCAAGTTGCTGAAGGCGCTGAACGCACTGATCGAGAAGGGCCACAGCGTACTGGTGGTGGAGCACAACTTGGATGTGATCGCCTGCGCCGACCACCTGCTCGACCTCGGTCCGGAAGCCGGCGATGCCGGTGGTTCCATTGTCTTCGAAGGCACTCCGGAGGAAATGGTGGCACGCGGTGTCGGCCATACTGCGCACTATTTGAAGGCGGTGCTGCGCTGAAGCTTAGTTGTCCGTTGTTAATTGTCGGTTGTCCGGCGTGCTGCCGACGTGGCCGCGTGTAGGCCGCACTGAACTTCAGGGTACAGGTGGTGTTTCCGGACCGGACCTGACAACTGAGAACTGCCAACTGACAACTGGTATCACTCCTTCACGAAACGCGCCATTTCTGTTCTGTCAGAGTAACGGACCTGCACCATATAAATGCCCGGCTGAAGCCCTTGAACAGAAATTGCAGCAGTTGGAAGCGTGCCCACCATTACTTGGCGCCCTAGGCCATCGTAGATAGTGAATTGGCCTGTGGCGCCTGGTGGAAGCCCTAGGAACGTGATGCTCTCCCTTGCGGGATTGGGTTGGATGGAGGGGGCGGTGCGCCCCATCATACGAGGTTGGTCGATGCCTATGGTCATTAGTCCTTTTACAATGCCGTTGATCCGGAAGCCCAAGAGCGTCTGGGTGGTTTCATTCATATTGGAGAATTTCAACCGGGTAACTCCGGCCCAATTGTCGATATCCACATCGCTCGCCATATCGGTCGCTTCTGTATAGGCACAATCGTTCGTATTCAGCATAGCACCGCCATTAAAAAGTGAAAGGCGTTCCACAGTAGCTGATAGCAAGGGTTCATAGAGCCATTCATGCGCGGGAGCCGTCCACACCAACGGCAGATCGGCCCCGGATATGAAAATCCCCAAGGGTCCATTTGCCAAACCCGGACCAAATGCGATCCCGTAGCCCGGTGCTTCGAGCATCGCCATCCATTCAGGCAACCAATAGCGCTCCTTTAACCCGATGTGGTAGGTAATGGCCCCGTCGGCGTGATAGAATGTCCGATCGAACATGTATACCACCGAGTCGCTCGAGGCCACCACGTTCGTTATGCTGTCCTCCATATATTCCAGTGTTTCCGGATCGACGATCCACGCTGGCAAAAAATGCAATTCCCAACTGCGCAGGTCGCCCGGCGCCAAATGGAAATAATCCGACACAAGGGGTCTTTGATATCCGGCTGTTATGGCGCCGATCTCCAGCCCGGCCATTTCCCGGCTCTGAAACTGCGAGTTCGCCGGATGATAGAGGAATTGGTCAAAAGGCACATATGCTAATAGGCCATAGGTTTTACTCAACACGAACTGATGGTCGCTGATCGGGGCTTGCCCAAGTGAACTGCCGTTGGGCGTGAGCGAAAACACCTTGACACTGTCTGTAAGACCAAGGAAGGTTTGGACACCTGCGGTGCTGCATGTAATGGTGATCGAATTGTAACCGTTTCCGGGCCATGTTGAGACCACCGTCCAGCTTTGCCCCACCGTGGCATGCGGGAGAAAGAAGAATGGCGTCGTGCTGAATGTGGAGTGGAAATATACGGTATCCGAAACCTGCACCAACGAATCGATAGTGTACGAATTGAACGCCCACTGTTGTGTGGTACCGCCGATCGTTTCGCAGCCGTAGTAGGAACCGTCCATGCTTGATCGGTCAAAATAGAACGTACGGACAGCGCCGGTAATCTGGACGGAATCCACGACATGTTGTTCCGTACTGGGCAAAGCTTGCGTACTGTCCACGTAAACGGTCTTCTGACCCAACGGGAACAGATCCCAATTACCGGCTTGGGCCGGAAAAGCACAGATCAATGCGAGCGAGAAGGCGTACAGTTTCTTCATCGGGTTCGGCTATTCGTATGCAAGCTAAACACAAGACAACCCAATAAGCGGAAATGCTGCCCGGACCACACGAGACATCATCCACCGTCCGTTCCGATCACGAACGCGGACTTGGCCCGAGGCATCTTGGTCACCGTTGTCAGTTGTTTGTTGTCAGTTGTCCGGCGTGCTGCCGACGTGGCCGCGATGCGGGCCGCACTAAACGTCGAGGTACAGGTGAGGTTCCTGAAACGGAACTGACAACGAACAACTGACAACGGACAACTGAACTTCAGCTCCGTCCCACCACCTTCCGGAAAAGCTGCTTCCCCTGCGCCATCACCTTCAACCTACGGCGATGCAGCAGGATACTGGCATCGTGCTCCGTATGGATCTGCTGGTGCCTGCCATACACCTTCAGCACATCGGCCAGCGTGAGCAGTCCGACCACCGTTCCCTCCTCCACAACAGCCAGTGGCTCCCGACCGGAAGAGCGGGAAAGCTCGCTCGCTGCGATGCGCAGGTCATCATGGATGCGCACCACGTGCGGCATGATCGCTTTGCTGGCGATGGTCGCGGCACCGGGGGTATTGCGGAGGTCCGCTATGCGCACCACTCCTTCAAACTCGTCCGCATCATCCATAACGAACACATGCTCCACCTTGAGCCCGACCGTGGCCAATAAGTCCTTCACTAGGATGCTTCCTTGCGCAGCCGGCACGCGACGATCCATCACCTCGCCGACTTGGACCTGTTCCAAGGGATCGGGTTCGTAGGAGTCGGGAGCGCGCACTCCTCGGCGCGCGATCTTCTCCGTCATGATCGTGTTCGTCAGGAGGAAATAAGAGATCAGGTAAGAAGCTGCGCAAGCACCGAGCAAGGGCAGCAAGGCTTCAATGCGACCCGTAGTTTCCAGCGCGAACACAACGCTGGTAAGGAACGCCCGGGAAGCACCCGCGAACATGGAGGCCATGCCCACCAGCACCGCCAGCGGAAGTACCACACCCACCGAGGGGAACAACTGAATAACGGCCATGCCGAGCAAGCAGCCGATAGCGCCGCCGATGGTCATCATGGGTGCCAGCGTACCTCCGGAAGTGCCGCTGCCCAAGGCGATGCCCCAAGAGAGCAACTTGAGAAAGGCCAAGCTCAGGATCAAGTGAAGCGTGGCCGTGCCGCTGAGCAGTTCAGTGATATTCTCGTAGCCCACGCCCAGTGTGCGGGGAGCGAAGTAGCCAATAATGCCGACCGCCAAGCCACCGATCGCCGGCCACCACATCCAGTGGATCGGCAACTTTTCAAAGCCGTCCTCGATCCAGTAGACCGCCTTGGTGATCAGCAACGACAGAAGTCCGATCAACAGGCCGATGACGCTGTACACGAAGAGCGCATGGTTACCCGGCATGTCGATCGGCGGCATGGCGAACATCGGATCGCTGCCGAAGAGCAAGTGGTGCATGGCGGCGCCTGTGATGCAGCCCATGGTCACCGGCAACAGGGATCGCGGAGCGAACTCGAACAAGAGCAGCTCGATGGCCAAGAAGATCGCCGCGATGGGGCTTCCGAAGATGGCCGCCATACCTGCCGTGGCCCCCGCTGCCAGCAAGACCTTCCGTTCGTTGGGTGAAATACGAAGCAGCTGCCCCACCATGGAACCCAAGGCACCGCCGGTGGAAATGATCGGGCCTTCCGCACCGAACGGGCCACCCGTGCCGATGCTGATCGCGGAAGAGATCGGCTTCAGGTAAGTGATCGCCGGCTTGATCTTGCTCTCATTCGTGAGGATCATCTCCATGGCCTCCGGGATGCCGTGCCCACGGATCGCCTTGGATCCATACAAGGCCATCAGCCCGATAACGACCCCGCCCAAGGCCGGGACCAAGGCTACCCACCAGCCCAAGTGATTGTCACCCGGAGGGATATAGCCGAATGCAAATGTTCCGTGGAAGGACAGATTGGTGATCAGATCGATCAGTAGGACCATGCCCTTGGCCAGAAAGCCGATGATGACGGCCGATGCTACCGCGAGCAGGGTGATCCAGAGAAGCCTGCGCTTGTCCACCCGCGCCGGGGGCTTCAAGTCCGCTTGACGCAGTGTTGCATCCAACGAAAGAGAGACCGGGACGCCCCCCTTCAAATTCACGGGTTCCTTCATCAGGCGCACAAATTTACCGGTCAACTAAAAGCACTCCTTGAGTTTTTAGGGAAAGAGGAAACCACAGTGTGTACTTCCATGTCCGGACCTTCCCTCGCAATGGGCGAACTTTGCCCCCTTCCAACTTCCCTTCACGAAGCGGATCCATGGCCATCGACCAGAAGCACATACAAGCACTCAGTCAGCTCGAGTTCCATGCCAGGCAGGTGGTGGAAGGCTTCTTGGCGGGCCTGCATAAAAGCCCTTTCCATGGCTTCAGTGTGGAGTTCGCCGAGCACCGTGCCTACAACCCCGGTGAAAGCACGCGCCACATCGATTGGAAGCTTTACGCCCGCACGGACAAGCTCTTTGTGAAACGCTATGAGGAGGAGACCAACCTGCGCTGTCAACTGGTGATCGACGCCAGCAGCAGCATGTATTACCCGCCCACCTCGGAGAAGGCACCGAAGCAGTTCAATAAGATCGAGTTCGCCACCTATGCCGCGGCTGCCTTGGTCGCCTTGCTGCGCAAGCAACGCGATGCTGTGGGACTCACCGTCTTTTCAGACCATGTTCTTCTCACGGAACAGGCACGCAGCAATGCCGTTCACCTACGCCACTTGATGGCCCAGCTGGATGGCCTGTTGGCAGCCGAAGCCCCCGCACAGCAGCAGAAGACCAGTGCCGTGGAGGCGCTGCACGACATTGCCCGCCGGACCCATCGCCGCTCCCTCGTCGTCGTTTTCAGCGACATGATGGACAACAGCGCGCGGAGTGAGGAACTGTTCGATGCCTTGCAACACCTGCGGTACAATAAGCACGATGTGATCCTCTTCCACGTGGTGGACCGCAAGCACGAACTGGAACTGGACTTGGAGGATCGGCCTTACACCTTCGTGGACCTGGAAAGTGGAGCACAGGTAAAAGCACACGCTGCCGAGGTCCGAGGCGCCTACCGCGATGCCATGGCAGCCTACTGGCACGAGCTAAAGCTCAAGTGTGGCCAGTACCGCATCGAATTGGTGGAGGCGGACATCAACGCGGATTTTGAGAACATCTTGCTGCAGTTCCTCTTGAAGCGCAGCAAGTTGTATTGAGCAATCGGCCCCATCCTATAGAAGCTGAGCAGAAGAAATTGCAGCAAAGGGTCAGGAGTGTTGCCCATGTACTTATTCCTATTAGATTTGCAGCCGCTCCGGCGCAGGTCGGAGTGAAACGGTTCGGTAGTTCAGCTGGTTAGAATGCCGCCCTGTCACGGCGGAGGTCGCGGGTTCGAGTCCCGTCCGGACCGCAAGAAAGCCCCTTAAGTGGGGCTTTCTTCATTTATGGTCCTTACGTAACGAGAGTTCGCACGACATCGTGCCGGTGGCACCACACGCTTCCCACCCAATTTTCGCGATCAGAACATGAAGCTTCGTTCAAACCATAACGCCTCTCCCCTTGTTATTTCCATAGCCAAGTCATCACCTCCATGCAAATCACCGACCTGCGCGAATTGATCGCCCGCGACCTGCGCCAATTATGTAATGAGATCGATTCCTTCACCGATGAAGGGGACCTCTGGCGCACCGAAGGAGCGGTAAAGAACAGCGCTGGCAACCTCTGCCTGCACCTCTGCGGTAACCTCCGGTACTTTGTCGGTTCCGTACTGGGTGGCGGTACCTACATCCGCGATCGGGAGCGTGAATTCGCCGCGAAGGGAATCCCAAAAGCCGAGTTATTGCAGGAAGTGGACCGCACCATGGCCGCCGTGGATGCGGCGTTGACCGGACTTTCAGCCGAACGCTTGGCCCATCCCTTTCCCGTGAACGTGCTTCCGGAAACGACCACCACGGGGCACATCCTCCTCCACCTGTATGGGCATTTGAGCTACCACCTTGGCCAAGTGAACTACATACGGCGTGTGTTGGAGAAGTGATCGGCGCCCTTGGCGCGGTACTTGGAACACGGACAAGGAGACGAAGTCCACCCCTACCCCGTTGTTAACTTCGCGCCGCGCTAAAAGCGCGTTCGGAACCATGACCCTTCGCCACCTTCCACTTGCCCTGTTCTTTCTACTGGCCACCACCATGGTGGCTCAATCTGCTGATGCTCCTTCGAACCGGACCGACGCCCAAGGCCGGAAACAAGGTCCTTGGCAACGGACCTGGGCCGGAAGCAACCAGATCCGCTATACCGGTCAGTTCAAGGATGACAAGCCCGTCGGCAGTTTCTTCTACTACAGCACCAAGGGCGTGCTGGAAAGCAAGATCGACCACTATGCAAGCGGCAACGCTTCACACGGTCGCCACTTCCACCCCACTGGCAAGTTGATGGCCGAAGGGCGCTATGTGGGCCAGGAAAAGGACAGCACGTGGACTTACTTCGATAAGGACGGGGTGGTAAGGAGCACTGAAAATTGGCGTTCCGGAAAGATGCATGGGGAGATGACGACGCTGTATCCCGATGGCACCATCGCCGAGCAAAGGCATTTCAAGAATGGGCTTGCAGAAGGCGTGGCGGAACAGTTCTATCCCGATGGAAAGCCCCGGTACAAAGCGAACTTTGTGAACGGGCAACCCGAAGGCACGGAGACGTTCTATTTCCCCAACGGGAAGAAGGAGATCGAAGGACGCTATGTGAACGGCGACCGCGATGGCGGCTGGATGTACTACAATGACAACGGTTCCGTGCAGATGCAGGTACTGTATGCCAAAGGCAAGCTGGTGCGTCAGAAGTATGAGAACGGCACCTTCAAGGAATACTGGGGCGATGAACAGGTGAAGAGCGAGGAGACCTATAAGAGCGGAAAGCGCGAAGGCCCCTTCACGGAGTGGTACAACAATGGCGTGTGGACCGAGGCACCCGTGAAGCTGGGGCCCCAAGGCGAAGAGAAAAGCGAAATGGAACGGGTGCTTAAAGGCCAAACCAAGAAACGGGAAGGCACCTACAAAAATGATATCTTGGAAGGGCCGGTGAAGGAGTACGACGAGAAAGGAAAGTTGATCTCCACACTGGTCTATGTGAACGGAGTACCCGCTACGGGCGGAGTGAAACCATGAGTAAGCACGGAAGAGTACTGGTAGCCATGAGCGGCGGAGTGGATAGCTCCGTAACCGCCTTGATGCTGCATGACCAAGGATATGAGGTGATCGGGGTCACGATGAAGACCTGGGACTACGCTGCCGGCGGTGCCGGTAAACGGATCACGGGTTGCTGCGACCTGGATAGCATCAACGATGCGCGTGATATGGCGGTGAGCCGTGGTTTCCACCACATGATCATCGACATCCGCGAAGAGTTCGGATCTTCCATCATCGGCAACTTCACCAGTGAGTACATGGCGGGGCGCACCCCCAACCCATGTGTGCTGTGCAACACCTTCATCAAGTGGGAAGCTTTGCTGAAGCGCGCCGACATGCTGGATTGCGAACTGATCGCCACCGGGCACTATGCCAAGGTGCGCGAGGAGGAGGTCGTCACTTCGACCGGTCCGGAAAAGCGTTTCATTGTGAGCAAAGGCGTGGACCACACCAAGGACCAGAGCTATGTGCTTTGGGGTTTGGCACAAGAGAACTTGGCCCGCACCCGTTTCCCGATCGGTGGGTTCAAGAAGAGCGCTATCCGCGAAATGGCCCTGCAGAGCGGCTTTCCGCAGCTCGCCAGCAAAGGCGACAGCTATGAGATCTGTTTCATCCCCGACAATGATTACCGTGGATTCCTCCGGCGCAAGGATCCGGTGGCATTCGAAAAGCTGGCGCATGGCAAGTTCGTGGGCACCGATGGTGCTTCGTTGGGCGAGCACGATGGCTATCCTTTCTTCACGGTCGGCCAGCGCAAGGGACTCGGCATTGCCTTGGGCACGCCGATGTATGTAACGGAGATCATTCCGGAGACCAACACCATAGTGCTGGGCAACAAGGAAGACCTGGATAAGCACACCGCTTGGGTGCGCCAACCGAACTTCCAAAAAGTGCCGGAACTTGTGGGCGAGATGGAGACCACGACCAAGATCCGGTACAAGGACAAGGGCGCACCCGCCACCATCAGCATGGAGAATGAACATGTGCGTGTGGACTTCCATGCGCAGGTGAAAGGCATCGCACCCGGCCAGAGTGCCGTCTTCTATGATGGGGACGATGTGATCGGTGGAGGATTCATCGATCGGGAACCCCAACAGCCATGAAGAACACGCTGATCGCCCTATTCGCTTTGCTACTGATCGTACCGGGTTGCAAGAAGGATGAGGCGCCAGCGCCCATCGATCTGGGCTATGCCTACTTCCCCACGGACACAGGCCGGTGGATCGACTATGCGGTGGACACGATCTGGCGCAATGATGTCACGGGCATCACGGACAGCACGAGCTACTCACTCCGGGAGAAGCTCGTCAACGACTTTACGGATGCGGAAGGACGCACTGCACAGCGGCTGATCCGCTACAAGCAAGATTCGGCTTCCGGGAACTGGGTGCCCAAGGATGTCTGGTGGCAAGTGCGTGGTACCACACAAGCGGAACGTTCCGAGGAGAACCAGCGCCGCATCAAGCTGATCTTTCCTCCGCGCATTGGCCAGTACTGGAACACCAATGCGCTCAATACAGAGCGCGAGTATGAGCTTACCTACGTAGAGGTGGATGTACCATGGAGCATGAACGGTATGAGCTTCGACAGCACATTGCTTCTGAAGACCACCTATCCGAACAACGCGGTGATCTCCAACACCTACTACGAGCGCTATGCCAAGCATGTCGGGCTGGTGTATCGGCAAGCGGATAGCACGAACACACAGTATGTGAACGGCGTGCTGAAGATCCGCGGTACTTGGTACAAGCAAGTGATCACTGGTTACGGACAATAATGATGGGCATCGGAGGCGCAGAGGCGGAGAGAATGCATACGACTGCACGGCATGTTCCGCTTCGGTCAGAAAGCTCCCCGAAATCTTCCTCCGCGTCTCAGCGCCTCAGCGGCTTCTTACTCAGCCCTCTCCCCTCCCCGCCTCTGCGCCTCAGCGGCTTCTTCCTCACCCTACTCCTCTCTGTCTCTCTTTTAGCCCAAACCGCTCCGGCCACTTACTGGGTGCAATTCACCGACAAGGACAACACCCCATACAGCCTTGCAACACCGCAGGACTATCTCTCCCAGCGCGCCATCGAGCGACGCGCGCGCCAGAACATCCCCATCGATTCACTGGACCTACCAGTGGATCCCGCTTACGTCACGCAACTTCTTGCCGCCGGAGAGATCGAGTTGCTGAACGTGAGCAAGTGGTTGAACGCAGTCACCATCCGCAGCACCGACACCTTGGCCTTGGATAGCCTCGGCCTTCTTCCCTTCGTGCATGAAGTGCGCATGACCATGGACGGAAAGCCCCGCCCGACGCGCTTTGCACAGAAGTTCGGGAACGAAACGAAGACCTACCAACAGGACTACGGGATATCGTTCCGGCAGATCGAAATGATGAACGGACACCTGCTTCACGAAGTGGCTGATGCCAAAGGACAAGGCTTGCTGATCGGCGTCCTCGATTCGGGTTTCGAGAATGCGGATATCCTACCCGGCCTCGCAGATCTGCGCAACCGCAACGGCATCGTCTACACGCAGGACATGGTGGATCCGGGAGGCAATGTCTACGCAAACCACTACCACGGGCGCAGCGTGCTTTCGTTGATGGCGGGCCATGTGGAAGGGAAGCTCATAGGCACCGCCCCCATGGCGGATTACGTGCTTGTGCGTACGGAGAACATCGCCAGTGAATACATTGTGGAAGAAGACAATTGGGTGAGTGGAGCGGAGGTATGCGACAGTATCGGTTGCGATGTATTGAACACTTCGCTGGGCTATACCACCTTCGACGACAGTTCGCAGAACCATACCTATGCTGAGCTGAACGGGCTCACTTCACACATGACCCTTGCAGCTGACATCGCTTCGCGGAAGGGCATGATCCCCGTGAACAGCGCGGGTAATAGCGGTACATTGCCCTGGCATTACATCAGCGTGCCGGCCGATGCGTTCGACATTCTTGCCGTGGGTGCCGTGGATAACGATCGCATGATCGCGAATTTCAGCTCGCGTGGCCCCACCGCGGATGGACGGGTTAAACCCGATGTAAGCGCAGTAGGCTTGGGCACCATTGGGCTGGATGTTGGTGGTGAAAATGTCGGGCCGATCAATGGCACATCCTTCTCATCCCCGCTGGTGGCTGGCCTCACCGCCTGTCTGTGGCAATTGCACCGGGATCGCACGGCTCAGGAGATCATGGATGCCATCCGCCGCAGCGCCTCGCAGCACAACCACCCCGGTGATGATCTTGGTTATGGCATCCCGGATTTTTGGCGTGCCCATCTGCTGCTCGGCGGAATGGATATCACGAACGTTGCAAGTCCCACGGCCTTTCAGGTGATGCCCGTACCCTTCACGAGCTTCCTGGACGTCGAGGTGTTCGCGGGCGCAGCAAACACGATGGTCCTGCGGATCTATGATGTGCAAGGCCGTGAGCTTTGGTACACCACCACAGGCTTGGAGCCACACACCTATGCCCGCGTGCGCATCCAGAACGACCTGTTGACGCAGTTGCGTGCGGGGACCTACATCGTAAAGGTGCAAGTGGGGGATTCGAAGCTCACGCAACAGGTGATCAAGGCCGGGTAGTAGATGATCTGCACGGACAGCACGCCACCCTTCACTCCGCAGCTTTTACTGGCCACCTATGCACAAGGCATCTTCCCCATGGCCGATGCTGATGGCTCCATCCAATGGTACGCCCCGGACCCACGGGCCATCTTCCCCTTGGATGCTGTGGGCCCCAATGCCCGCTTCATTCGCTTCCTCCGCAACAGGGAACTCAGATGCACGGTAGATCAGGCCTTCGAGGAGGTGATCGAGCACTGTGCAACGGTACACGGTGAAAGCTGGATCAATTCCCGGATCATCGAGACCTATTCAGCCTTGCACCACATGGGCCATGCGCACAGCGTAGAGACCTGGCAAGGCGATCAATTGGTTGGCGGACTCTATGGAGTCAGCTTGAGCGGTGCATTCTTCGGCGAAAGCATGTTCAGCTTGGTGCCGAATGGCAGTAAGGCGGCATTCTATCACTTGGTCGAGCATTTGAAGGAACGTGGCTTTTTGCTCTTCGATACGCAGTTCCTGAATGACCACACGGCTTCTTTAGGCGCCATCGAAATACCTCAGGCAGCATTCAGCACGATGCTTGCCAGAGCCCTCTCATCACCCATTTCATTCTGACTTCATGCGCGTTTTGCCGCTTGTTCTCCTGCTCACCCTATCGGCTTCTTGCTACGCACAAGCTGATCTGAAAGTGGAAGTGATCCTGAACAAGCCCGATGCTGGTGGCAAGCTCCGCTTGGCCCTTTGTCCTTCGGCACAAGCCTACAAGACCGAAACGGGGTGCTCGACGAAAAGCGTGGATGCCGATGCCCGCACCGTGAGTTGCACCTTCGAGGGGATCACACCAGGAACTTATGCCATCAAGGTGTTCCACGATGTGAACGAGAACGGCGAACTGGACACGAGCTGGATCGGTTGGCCCCAAGAGCCCTATGGATTCAGCAATGATGCCCCTGTGAACACAGGTCCTCCATCCTTCAAGTTGGCATCCATACAAGTGAAAGAAGGGAAACAGACGGAACGGATCCGTTTGCGGTGAACCGCTACCGTCCTACGTACCCCGCTCCACACGCGGCTCCGTAGCGTTCCGCTCCTGCAGATATCTCTGGTACTGCTCCGTGAAGGCAGCTCGCTGGTCGAAGACATCCGCGAAATTCCCGATCAGCTCGATCACTGCTTCGGTCGCTTCCCGCAGGCCGTTCTCTCCACCGCTATGGGCCGTTACGAGATCTGCATCACCACGCGCGATCACATGGTCGGTGAATCGCTGCCCTGCCTTGCGCCCGATCATCACACGCAGGCCACACTCCTTCGTAAGAGCCAGGTCGATCGCATCATCGAAAAAGAAAGCCACCTCTTCAGGCTTCAGGTCGTTCTCCCGCAGGAACACCTCGAAGGCATCCGGCTTGTTGATGAAGCCCATGTAGATCGCCTGAAGCTTCTCCCTCCGCACGAATCTTTCCGCATGCGGATTGATCTGTCCGGTGATCACCGCAGCCGGTGGATTCACGCCGTTCTTCAGCCACAAGGCAAAGCGCAACATGTTCACGCCCATGCTACCCACTTCGCTGAAGGGGCTGCCACCGTCACTATCCTTCCAACCATCGTTGAAGACACCGTCCCAGTCGAAGAGGACAGCTTTGATCTTTCTTACCCGACTCTGCAGGTCCTCTTGTGAGTGGAGGTAACGAGTTTCGTGCATTTCAGGACTTAGTTGTCAGTTGTTCGTTGTCAGTTGTAAGGCGTTGTAGCGCCAAAACATGCCGGCGACGGCGTGCTGCTGCGACGTTAGATAACACCGAGTTGGCGGTCTTTCACTGAAGTCTTCAGGTTCGACCTGACAACCAACAACTGACAACCGACAACTGTCCAATGGCAACAGTTAACCAGCCACCACCTTCATCATATCCTGGATATCCAGCATGCCGAGCTGCTTGCCGTTCTCGCTCACACTGAGCGTATCCACCTTATGCTCTTTGAAAAGCTTCTGGGCTTCGTCCAATAAGGCTTCCGGTGATACGGTGAAGGGTGCATTGAACTTTAGTGCGCTGAGCTTCTTCGCAAGGAACTTGTTGCCATCCTTCTCGATGCCGCGGCGCAAGCCGCCATCGGTAAAGACGCCCATGTTCTTCCCTTTTGCATCCACCACCATCACAGCGCCGAAGCCGTGCTTGGTCATTTCCACCAAGGCCTCGCTTACCGTTGCACCTTCCTTCACGATCGGGTTGCTGCGTGAGAGCACGTCCTTCACCTTCATGGTGATCAGGCGGGTGTGCTCATAGAACTGTTGTGTGCCAATGGTGGTGAAATGGTTGTCCGTAAGTTGCTTCATCAGCTTCCAAGGGACCGTGATGGTGTGTACCCCGATCTCCACCGCATTGCGCACATGCTCTACTGTACGCACGCTGCTGAACATGATCTTGCTATCGTAGCCGTAGTAGTTCACGGCATCCACGCACTGCTGAACGAGGCTGAGCGCATCGTGCCCTTGGTCCTGTAAACGCCCCACGAGCGGACACACGTAATTGGCACCCGCTTGCATGGCCATGTAGGCCTGCTGCAGCGTGTACACCAAGTGCACGTTCACCATGATGCCTTGATCGCGTAGCATTTTGCACGCACGCAATCCCTCAAGGCTTACCGGGATCTTGAAGACTGTGGTCTCCTTCTTCAGACCCATCTTCAGTTGGCGTTTGGCCTCCTTCACCACTTCTTCAGCGGTTTCGCCCAAGGCTTCCACCTGCAGGATGGGCACCTTCTTGGCAAGGTCGAGGATCATCTTGTCGATGTTCGTGACCCCCCCACGATGCATGAAAGTGGGCGTGGTGGTGAGACCGGTGAGAAAACCAAGCTTGAAGGCTTCGTCGATCTCCTTGATGTCGGCACTGTCGAGGTAAAGTTCCATGGTGAGGTTTCTACCGCAAAGAACGCTAAGAGCGCTAAAAAATGCGGGGTTGGTGATGAATTTGCTTAATGTCCTATGATTGCTGTCCGATGCTGGTTGTCTTATATCCTATGCTTGATGTTCGTTGCAAGCATGGGACCTAGGACATGGGACAGTATTGATCCGCGATCATTTACCAGCGGTCACTCCTTCCCGGTACTGCACTTCCACGGCGTGGAGATCGAGCAGGGGCTTCAGGAATTCCTCCAGGTCGTATACGCAAAGTTGGCTGGCAGCATCACACAGTGCGGTGCTGGGGTCGGGATGTGTTTCAATGAAGATGCCATCCACACCTGCGGCCACACCGGCGCGGGCGATGGTTGGTAGGAATTCACGATTGCCACCACGGGGATCCGCGCTGGGGATGCCGTACTTGCGGATGCTGTGGGTGATGTCGAACACCACGGGATAACCCGCTTGACGGAGGTGATAGAATGCACGGGGATCCACCACCAGGTCGTTGTAGCCGAGCACGAATCCACGCTCGGTAAGAATGATCTTCTCATTGCCCACGCTCTCGATCTTCTTCACCGGCTTCACCATGTTGTCCGGAGCAAGGAACTGACCATGCTTCAAGTTGATCACGGCACCCGTCTTGGCAGCTTCCGTTACCAAGGTGGTCTGCATGCAGAGGTACGCTGGGATCTGCAGTACATCGCAGACTTCAGCGGCGGCCTTCACTTGAGATGGATAGTGTACATCCGTGAGCAAAGGGAATCCGAATTCCTTCTTCACCTTCTCCAGCATCTTCAAGCCCTCATCGAGCCCGGGGCCCATGTAGAACTCCACGCTGCTGCGGTTGTCCTTCATGAAGCTGCTCTTATAGATCATGGGGACCTTGGTGCGCTCGCTCACTTCGCGGAGCTTTTCCGCGGTGCGCATCATGATGCTTTCATCCTCGATCACGCAAGGGCCGGAGATGAGGAAGAGCTGGTCGGCACCGCAATCGATGTTGCCTACTTGTACGTGCTTGGTCATACGGAATGGAGACTGGTGTTCGGCGATGAGTGAATGGAACCTGGAATGCGGTGACAAATCTACCGTTTCCCCACGCTCACGTTAAGCACGGATTTGCCATTCAGCAATCCTTCCAGCACATCGCCTTCCACGATGGGGCCTATTCCAGCAGGTGTACCGGTGAACAGCAAGTCACCAGGCTCCAATGTGATAAAGCGCGAAACGTACGCAATGAGTTCAGCCACGGTGAAGATCATGTTCCCGGTGGTGTCCTTTTGCACGGTAACGCCGTTCTTTTTCAGCTCGAGTCCGAATGCTTGCAGGTCCGTGGAAGCCGTCATGGGCAGTTCCACGGACCCGAGCACAGCTGAGCCATCCCAAGCCTTCGCCTTCTCCCACGGCAGACCCTTTGCCTTCAATTGGTTCTGCAGCGTCCGTGCAGTAAGGTCCAGTCCCAAGCTGAATGACGCTATCAGGCCCAAGGCCATGTTCACGGGCACATCCTTGGCATAACTGTCGATCATCACCACGAGTTCCAGCTCATGTTCGATCTCGCCAGGAATGTCCGGCAAAATGATGGGCTGTCCGGGATAGAGACATGCCGTGGTGGGTTTCATAAAGAAAATGGGTTCGGTAGGAACCTCATTCCCTGTCTCCTTGGCGTGGTCGGCGTAGTTGCGACCGATGCAGATGATCTTCATGTGTGAGGTGCGTAATGCGGGGTCAATGGTCGCACGTGTGCAGGCGAGCTAGAGGCATCATCGGGATGCTCTCATACTTGTACCTGTGCACTGCAAAGCAACATTCGGAAGAGCTTATGGTTCAGGATGGATGGTGTTGTCCGGATCACTCCAAGAGCTATTGGCATCATGCTTGGATATCAGCCAATACATTCTTCATCACGGCCAACGTACTTCCGGGCAGATCAGCCTTGGTCATCAACCATTGCATATATCCCGGGTCGCTTCGGCCGATATTCTCGATGGTCCACCCCTTGTACTTTCCGAAGGAGAGGCAAACAGCGCCATACTCATCGAACAGTAGTTTCCCGGCTGCGTCGGGCGCCCGCTTTCGATCACCACAGAATTCGCCCAATTCCGATGCCGTTCGGGGCAATTCAGAGTATCGCTCCAGTTGCGCAAGCAAAACATCGGCTGTCATCTCCACATCGGCCAAGGCATTGTGGGCACCGGAGTGATCACGGTCCAAGTAGAAGCGTGCGGCAGCGGTGAGGTCACGGCGTTCGAAGTGGTGGAAGATCCGCAAGGCATCGATCACACGTAAGGTGGAATTATCCCACGCGACCCCGACCCGGTACAGTTCCTCACTCAGGAATGGCAGGTCGAAGCGCAACACGTTGAAACCACAGAGATCACATCCTTGGAGCTGCTGCAAGAGTTCCTCGGCCAGTTCCGCCAGCACGGGTGCATCCGATACATCCGCATCGGTGATCCCATGCACGGCCGAGGCCTCCGCAGGAATGGGCATTTCGGGGTTCACCAGGCTTTCCCACCTTTCCCGTGTTCCATCGGGCATCAAGCGCACGATTCCGATCTGTATGATGCGATCATGGCCGATCCGTATGCCGGTGGTCTCCAGGTCGAATACTGCTAAAGGGCGTTCCAATTCCATTGCCATGGCTGCAAGTTGGCATGAAAAAGCCCCCGTGTTTGCGGGGGCTTCTCATTTTCTTAACAGTGGATGATCAACGAACCTTGAGCTTCACGAACTGGAACTTGCCGTACTTCTCGGTGTTCTTGAAATCCCCCGCGTATTTCGGGCCTTGTACCAAGTGGTTCACCGAGCCAAGCAGGAGGTTCTTCGGGTCCTTACCAGCTGCCTTCACAGCCTCCAACAAGGCCTTACGAGCTACCTCCATCCGGCGGTTGCTCAGCTTGTCGTTGGTGCCAAAGGTCTTTGTAGGTACGTGCGAGGCACTGGCCTCAATGGTCACGTTCACCGTTTCCTGCTTGTCGAACAGAGCGACCACCTTGGCTGCGAACTCCTTCCAGTCAGCACTGTTCACATCGATATCCGTTTCGTTGTAACCGTGGTACTTCACGAACTCTGCAGCGAAGGTGGCATCCGGGGTGATGTGCTTCTCCCCTTGCTCCTTGCGCTCAGCATCGGTCTTCGGGGTCTTCCCCGCAATTTCCTTGACAACCGGCACATTTTCCTTGGCTACCGGGGTCTTTGATCTTCCATCTGCGCCCGCCTTGGCAACTCCACCCTTCACAGCCTCACCCTTTTCCTTGCTTCCGGGGGGAGAACCTTCCGGCAGATCGACGATACTGGCTGCGCCATCCAAGGATACCGGGTTCAGGTAGACCTCCTTGTTGATCTCCTGGTAAGCGCTTTCGCACTCCACGAAAATGTCTTCCGTGTGAATGGTCTTGTCGTTCACACGGTAGTCCAAGTTGTAGTTCTTGCAAGGTGCTAGGATGGCCACATACACGCCATCGCGTTGACGCGGCTTGTAGCTCTTCACCTCGCCGGTGGCCTTATCCGTTACATACAACGTAGTTGTCGGCGAAAGCTGCTCACCCGGAGGGGGAATAATAAAGCCCTTAAGCACTGCCAGTCCCTCGGCGCCCATTTCCCCGGGGAAGTCCACAAAGTAGATATCCTTTTCACCGTATCCGCCGATCTTGTCGGAGCTGAAGTATCCACGCTTGCCATCAGCGGTGGTCACGAAGAATACGTCATCATCCACCGTGTTCAAGGGATATCCGATGTTCTCCGGAGTGCTCCACTTGCCATCGGCTTGGAGTTCCGAAGTGAAGATATCGAAGCCGCCCATGCTGTTGTGGCCTTTGCTCGAGAAGTACATCGTGCGTCCGTTCGGGTGAATGAACACACCATCCTCTTCATAGGGCGTATTGATCGTGTTGCCCAAGTTCTGCGCCTTGCTCCACTCGCCATTTGGAAGCTTCACCACGCGATAGATATCACGACCTCCGAAGCCACCGGAGCGGTTGCTCACAAAGTAGAAGGTGTTCCCATCTCCACTCAAGGCACCGTGGGTTTCCCACGCCTTGGTATTGATGTCGGAACCCATTTTCACGGGATCGCTCCAGATCTCACCCACCAGCTTGCTCTCGTAGAGGTTGCCATCGCCATCGTCGTCCTTGTAGATGATCAGGGTCTGTCCGTCAGCGGATACGTTCACCGTACCCAAGTGTCCCACGGATGGGTTGATGTTCAGTGGTTCCGGGGCCTGCCATTTGCCGTTCCGGTCCTTGTAGCTCACATAGATGTTCTCGAATGGCAGACCTGCAATGGGATCGATCATGCCCAAGTTGCTGCTATCCGGCCGTATGCGGCGGGAGGTGAAGAACAAAGCGTTCCCGTCCACACTGATCACCGGGCTGAAATCGGGATACTCGGAATTGATGACCGGACCGATGTTGCTGATGTCAAAATCCTTGGGCACCGCGATCAGCTTGCGCGCATTGGCCGTCTCTTCCAAACCACGGACCGCCATCGGCTTGAAATCGTTGCGATCCCCCGCCTCTGCTATGAATTTCCGGTAGGCCGCATCCGCCTTGTCGAACTCGCCATTGAGGTGATACGCCTTGCCCAACCAATAGTCCACCTTGGGTGGAGCGTTCTTCTCTTTGGGGTCGAAGGGGTTGTAACCTGAAGTGTTCAAGCCACCATAGCTCGTCCCGCGCTTGGCCGAAGCCACTTCCAAATAAGGCAAAGCCTTGGCCTTCTCGTTGTAGGAGAACATATAAGCCTCCCCCAACTTCCAGTTCAGGTTGGCATTATCAGGGTCTTTGGCCAACAGTTCCTTCCAGACCAAAGCTGCCTGACCATAAAAATTCTCCTCCATCAACCTACTCGCTTCCTCAAATGTGGCAGTGGTGGGGACGGTGGGAGGACCTTGGGCCCTTAGGCTAATGCCCAATGCGAGCAGCGGAATGACGAGTAAGGTGGCTTGGAGTTTTCGTATCATCACGTGCGACATTCAATTGCTCAGGTCACAGAGCGGTGTGGTTAGTGGCTAAAAGTAGAAGTTTTCCCTTGCGGAAGGTATTTCGTCAAATTTCAGTATCGAGGGACCAACCTTCTAGTATGTCGGCTACCCGACGTACGAACTTACCTCCCAAAGCTCCATCCACTACACGGTGATCATAGCTATGGCTAAGGAACATCATGTGGCGGATCGCGATCACATCGCCCGTAGGGGTTTCCAGTACGGCCGGCTTTTTCTTGATGGCGCCCATGGCCATGATGGCCACTTGCGGCTGGTTAATGATCGGTGTACCCAGCACGTTGCCGAACGTGCCTACGTTGGTCACGGTGTAGGTACCTCCGCTGACCTCGTCGGGGGTCAATTTGCCGTTGCGTGCACGGTTGGCCAGATCATTCACGGATTTGGCAAGACCCATCAGGTTCAGGCGATCGGCGTTGCGCACTACGGGCACGATCAGGTTGCCCGAAGGCAGCGCGGCAGCCATGCCGATATTGATGTCCTTCTTCTTAATGATCTTGTCGCCGCTTACTTGGATGTTGATCATCGGCATCTCCTTGATGGCCTGGGCAATGGCCATGATGAAGATGGGCGTGAAGGTGATCTTCTCCCCTTCCCGCTTCTCGAACGCGTTCTTCACCTTGTTGCGCCACAGTACCAAATTGGTCACATCGGCCTCAACAAAGCTGGTGACGTGTGGGCTCGTGCGCTTGCTCATCACCATATGTTCGGCGATCATTTTGCGCATGCGGTCCATTTCGACCAGCTCATCACCCGGGGCCAGCTTGATCTCCGCTGGTGTGGCGGCAGGAGCCGGAGCCGCTTGTGGGGCAGCGGCAGTGGGCTGTGGTGCCGGAGCTTTGGCAACTGGCGCGGCAGCGACTTCCACATTTCCGTTACCCACTTCATCGCGCTTGGGCAGGTAGTCCAACAGGTCCTTTTTGGTGACCCGACCTCCTTGCCCGCTTCCTTCCAGCGCCTCCAGCTCCTCCATGGACACGCCTTCGCTTTCCGCAATGTTGCGGACCAATGGGCTATAGAACTTACCGCTCGGGCCGGACCGTTCCACAGGGGAACCTTCGCTTGCTTTGGCTGCGGGAGTTGCGGCGGCGTGTGCGCGAGGTGCGGAGTGCTCAACAGCCTGAGCCACGGGTGCGGCCGGTGCGGCAGTTGCCATATCGCCTTCCGCACCGAGCTGTGCGATCAATTGCCCAACCTGCACCACATCGCCCTCTTTTACCGCTATTTTCAGCAGGATGCCATCCTGTGGGGCGGGTACCTCGCTGTCCACTTTGTCCGTGGCGATCTCCACCAACGGCTCATCGGCTTCCACTCGGTCGCCTTCTTTCTTCAACCACTTGATGATGGTGGCTTCCGCCACGCTCTCGCCCATTTTGGGCAATAGGATATCGATCTGTGCCATTCAGTTCCGCTTCTGTAAGAAGGTTCGCGGGCTGCGAAGTTATCCGAGCCATGGGAACATACGGCTTTTGACTTGTACTAAAGGTGCATTTCCATTCTCATCTCGTACCGACCAGGGCACCCAGGGAGCGGAAATTCGCGACTACACGGCGCAGGTCCTTCCACACCCGGTAGTCCTTGGCGTATTCCAGGTCCATACGTCGCAAGGTCAGAGGCGCACCCGCCCGGTGGTCTGCGCGCGCCGGATCGAGCACCCCCGGTCTGATGCGCGGTATGCGACGGTCCGTGATTCGGGCCACATAGCCCACCCATGTGCGCTTGCCCCGCAACACCAGGAACAGGTTCTGGATGAAGCCGACCTTAGCTTCCACGAACCAGATCCCTACGGGGAGGGTGATCAAAAAGAACAGGGCGAGCAGAAGGTCCATGGACCTGCGGCGCCGCTTGGCGGAGGAGCTGTCCACTGCATGGTCCGGAAGGATCAACAAGTCTTGGAGGCTCTCCGTGGTGCTGGGACCAATGATGAACTCGGAGGCCGGCTGCGCGATCTTGAAAGTCACACCTGTGTTCTGCAATTGCTCCAGCATGCTGATGATCCGCTTGGACGATAGGTCCTTGGCACAGAAAACCACTTCATCCAAGCGCTGTTTCCGAATGACCTCCTTGATCTGCGCTGCACCTGTGATCCCGTCCACCGCGCCGGTATCCATGATGATCTCCCGATCCAGGCCATAATGGGTTTGCCAGAGCAGGCCCAAAGCGCGCTTGGTCTCTTCCTCAGACCCGATGGTCAGAACACGCGCACGCTCCACCGGGGAGGCGGTCGTGCGACGAATGTCCAACACATAAAGCACCACTCGAACGCATGTAATAAAGCTAGCTGCCATGGCCAATATGGAAAAGACCTCCAACGCTCCCAGTCCCGTCCATTGCCCTGTGGCAAGCCCAGTAAGGAACAATGCAAGGAGGCCTTTCAGGATATTAGCCGTCTTCAACGGTAGATCATACACGCCGAAGAGCGCCATTATGCCCCAGATCACTGCAGCGATCGAAAGACGTTCCGGGGCCGTCAGCACATCCAACAGGTTCCATTGCTCCAAGAGCAACATGCCAACGTAGAGCAAGGTCAAGTCCACAATGGGCAACAAGGCCTGTCGTAAAAAGCGCAGAACAAGGGCTGCCGCGGCACTCAGATAGATGGCACCGCGGATGATGAAGGAGAATAGCTGTGGCCCCCTTCTGGTGAAATGCTTCCGGGCGAAAATGACCATCGCGTTGTAGAACACGAAGACATAGTTCACGCTGCTCTTCTTGGTGCTTTCTCCTTTGTAGTGAATGATGGGGGCATCCGGAAAATACCAGTTCTCATAACCACCCAGCGTGATGCGATAACTCAGGTCGATATCTTCACCGTACATGAAGAAGCTCTCGTCCAGCAGGCCCACTTGGTCCAACATTTCCTTGCGCAGGAACATGCATGCCCCGGACAGGATCTCAATGGGCGCGATCTCATTCTCCGGCAGGTGGCCCAAGTGGTAGCGGCCGAACAGCTTACTATGTGGAAAGAGCCGGGACAGGCCCATGATCTTGAAGAAGGCCACGGTAGGCGTAGGTAGACCGCGTTTGCTTTCGGGAAGGAATCGACCGGTACCATCGATCATCTTCACGCCGAGCCCTCCCGCTTTGGGGTGCGCGTCAAGAAAGTCGACCACTTTGTGGAACACGTCCTCCCCCACTACCGTGTCAGGATTCAAAAGCAGCACATACTCGCCACAGCTCTCCTTGATGGCCTGGTTGTTGGCCCGGCTGAAGCCCACGTTCTCCGTATTGGCGATGAGCTTCACTTGTGGGAATTTCTCACGCACCATCTCCGTGCTCCCATCAGTGCTCTGGTTGTCCACCACGAACACTTCACCGTCCATCCCTTCCAGTGCCTCGAAAGCCGTCCGGAGGCATTGCTCCAGAAAGGCCTTGACATTGTAGTTGACGACAACGACGCTGAGTTTCATGGAGGTCGATCAGGAATTTAAATGATCAACCCTCATTTCCGAACACTCTGTTCATAAGGCTTCCGGTCAGCGATGCTACGCCCCAAGGTCACCTCATCCACTTGGTCCAAGTCGCCGCCGATGCTGATGCCGCGAGCGATCATGCTGACGGAGACACCGAGTTCATTCAATTTGCGGTGCAGGAAAAAGCTGGTGGTATCGCCTTCCAGCGTGGCTCCAAGAGCCAGCACCACTTCCTCCACTCCTCCCTTGCCGATGCGCATCAGCAGTTCCTTGGTATGCAGGTCATCCGGCCCTACCCCATCCATGGGGCTGATCACACCGCCGAGCACATGGTAGAGCCCCTTGAATTGACGCGTGTTCTCAATAGCGATCACATCGCGGATATCCTCCACGACACAGATCAAGGTGCGGTCCCGGGCCGCGTTGGAACAGATGTCGCATATAGGCCGGTCGCTGATGTTGCAGCATTCCGCACAGTACATCACCTCCTCACGCAATTTGCGGATGGCTTCACTGAAGCGTGCCACTTCATGCCGTTCCCTGCGCAATAGGTCCAAGGCCAAGCGCATGGCCGTGCGGCGGCCAATACCCGGTAAGGTGGCCAATTGGTCCACGGCCTGATCGAGCAATGCGGAGCTGAGCGCCATGGCGCAAAGATGCAAAGTTCACCGCAGATCGCTTTCTAACTGAAGACTTCGTAGTGCCACCTTAGCGGCATGGACACGGATCTACGCATATGTATCCGGAAATCCGGAGCGGATCCGGTCCTCTTACAACCACCGCTCGGTCAAAGCTGCACCTGCAAACCATCGAATGCCAAGTGGACATTCGGGGGCAGTATCACGCTCGCATGAAGACCCATCAAATGGCTGATGTGCGTGAGATAGGCCCGGCCAGGTGCCAATTCCTCGATCAGCGCCAATGCTTCCTCCAAGTTGAAATGCGAGATGTGCTTTTCCCTGCGGAGTGCATTCACCACCAGGACCTCACTCCCCCGGATCTTCTCCTTCTCCGATGGTGTTATGGTCTTGGCATCCGTGATGTAGGTAAGGCTACCAATGCGGAATCCGAGCACGGGTAAGTTGTAGTGCATCACCTCCACCGGTCTTATAGTGACACCATCGACCAGGAAGGCTTCACGGCCGATGGTATGCAGGTCGAATTGAGGCATGCCGGGATACTTCGAACCCGAGAACGCATACGCATACACGCGACGAACCGCTGTAAGCGTTGGTGCATCCCCATATATGGAAATGGGCTGCGGTGGCTCATGCACAAAACTGAACGCACGCAGATCGTCCATGCCGGCGATATGGTCCATATGCTCGTGGGTGAGCAACACGGCATCCAAATGCCGCACCCCTTCGCGCAGCATTTGCTGGCGCAGATCAGGCCCAGCGTCGATAAGAAAATTCTTGCCCTCCGTCGCTACCAGGACCGAGGAACGTGTTCGCTTATCCCGGGGATCGCTGCTACGGCAAACCGCACAATCACAGGCGATCACAGGAACGCCTTGGCTGGTGCCGGTACCGAGGAATGTGAGTTGCACGGGAACAAGTGAATTGTCCTGCGAAGGTAACGGACCGGTTCATCCAAGATGATGAACCGGTCCGCGGATAGGCCAATTCGTCTCTACGGCAGCACCGTACCTGGCACCAACTCCCGATTCCTGTTCGGAATGTCCTCTTTAGTGAAAGCCACACGGTCGTCCTCTTCCTTCAGCTTCATCACCAAAGCAAGGGCATCGGGCACCACATCACTGCAGAGGGTCAGGAAGCTGCCGGGTTTTGCCGTACTGATGGCGAAACGGATGGCCTCGTCCTCCTTCTTGATGATGGTCACCTTCTTGTTGGGATCCACCTCTTTGATACCTTTCATCATCAAGGCGATGATATCGTCATCGCTCTTGCCGCGCAGGTTGCGGTCCTGCCGGATGATGATCTCGTCGAACATGCCGGCGCTGAGCTTGCCCAAGGCAATAGTGTCCTCATCGCGGCGGTCTCCTACCCCCGCGATCACGCCCACCTTCGGGCTATCCGGCACCTTGCTAAGGAAACGTCCCAGTGCTTCAAAGCCATGCGGGTTGTGCGCATAGTCCACCACCACTTGGAAATTCTTGAACTGGAACAGGTTCAAGCGACCCGGCGTTTGTGCCGGCGAAGGCACGAACGTGCTAAGGGCTTCACGGAGTTCCTCCATTTTAACACCACGCACATACGCTGCGAGCACGGCGGGCAGGATGTTCTGGATGTTGAACACGGCTTTCCCCCCCATGGTCAAAGGAACGTTCACGGCCTTCTCGATGCGAAGCTTCCACTCGCCTTTACTGATGGTGATATAACCGTTCTCATAGATAGCAGCGAGGCCGCCCAACTTGCAGTGTTGGCGGATGAGGCGGTTGGTCTCATCCAAACTGAACAGGGCGATCTTGCTATCGCACTGCTTCCGCATCGCCATCACCAGCTCGTCATCCGCGTTCAGGATCGCATAGCCATCGCTACGCACACTGCGCACTACGGTACTCTTCACATGAGCCAGGTCTTCCAACGTATTGATGTCCTTCAGGCCAAGGTGGTCGGCAGCAACGTTGGTGCAAATGCCCACATCACAGCTTTCAAACCCAAGACCGCTGCGGACCATTCCACCCCGTGCTGTTTCAAGAACGGCCATGTCGACCAACGGGTCCTTCAACACGAACTGCGCACTCACAGGGCCCGTGCAATCCCCTTGCATGAGCAAGCGGTTCATGATGTAGACACCGTCGCTACAGGTCATGCCCACCTTGTTGCCATGGCTGCGCATGATGTGCGCGATCAAGCGCGTGGTGGTGGTCTTTCCGTTGGTACCGGTAACGGCGATGATGGGAATACGACTGGCTGCACCCGGAGGGAACAGCATGTCCACCACCGGTTCCGCGACGTTTCGTCCCAATCCTTCCGTGGGATCCAAGTGCATCCGAAATCCGGGCGCTGCGTTGACCTCCAACACGGCCCCGCATTCATTCAAGGGGCGCGTGATGTCCTCGGTCATGATGTCGATACCGCAGATATCCAGATCAATGATGCGCGAGATGCGCTCGGCCATGAACACATTATAGGAGTGCACCAGCTCAGTGACATCCGTGGCGGTGCCACCTGTGCTCAGGTTGGCCGTGGCCTTCAGGTAAACCGTTTCCCCTGCGGCTGGAATGCTCTCCGGCGTCATTCCCGTTCGGCCCAACAACTCCAATGTGTGGGCATCGATATCAATTTGGGTGAGGACATTCTCGTGCCCGAATCCGCGGCGTGGATCCTTGTTCACCTCCACCACCAACTGCTCGATGGTGTGTTTTCCATCCCCTACAACAGCGGCAGGTGTGCGCTTGGCTGCAGCAACGAATTTGTGATCGATCACCAGCAAGCGATGGTCCAATCCGGTGATCTCCTTCTCTACCACCACGCTCCTGCTGATCGCCTGCGCCACCAACATGGCGGCCTTGGCTTCTTCAAAGTTCTTCACGCCGATGGTGGCGCCTCGCCCATGGTTGCCGGCGATCGGCTTGATCACACAGGGATAGCCCACGCTTTCGAGAGCGGCGACCAATCCTTCTTCGGTGCGCACCACACGCCCTTTGGGAACGGAGATCTCATAACTCTCCAAAAGGTCCTTGGTCTCTTCCTTATCGCAGGCGATCTCCACCCCGATGTTGCTGGTATTGCTGGTGACGGTGGCTCGGATCCGTTTCTGGTGAATGCCGTGACCGAGTTGAACAAGACTTTGACCGTTGAGCCGCAAATACGGAATACCGCGCTTCACGGCTTCCTCCACGATTGATCCCGTGCTGGGCCCTAAGCGGGTCTCCTCGCGCAACTCGCGCATCCGTTGGATATCCTCATTCAGATCATAAGGCGCTCCGGTTATCAGTGCATCCGCTATGCGCACACCTGCCTTCGCTGCATACAACCCCACCGCTTCCTCAATGTAGCTGAACACTACATTGTAGATGCCGTGTTCACCGGTGGTCCGGGTCCTTCCGAATCCCGTATCCATGCCGGCCAATGTTTGGATCTCCAATGCGATATGCTCGATGACATGGCCCATCCACGTGCCTCGTTCCACACGTTCGAAGAATCCTCCTTCATGCTCCTCACTACAGCGATGCGAGTACATGCTTGGCAACATTTCCTTGAGCCGTTCGAGAAAGCCAGGGATCTTATCCGTGGGCCGCTCCTCAAGCTCCTCAATATCCAGCCGCATAACGATGAGCCGGTGCCGTTTAACGGACCAATAGTTAGGGCCTCGCATGGCCTTGAGTTCCAAGATCCGCATATATGTGTGAATTGTGCGGTCAATGTATGAAGATCGCGCTGTTGAACAAATTTCTTTTGGATCAGTACAAGCGGCCGGGGACGGTTAGTTTTGTCCTCGTTGTCCAAGGCCAATTGCGGGATGGACGACCGGGGCGGGGGCTAAAACGAACACAATGGACACAACGCCCAAAGGGAAGTTGATCGCCATCGGCGGTGCCGAGGACAAAGGGAACGGCAACGAAAAGAATGGTGCTGATTCAGGTAATTTTATTGAGGCAGGCATCCTTCGCCGGGTAGTGGATGAGATGGGAGGCCCATCCGCCCGCATTGCCTTGGTCACCACTGCCAGCTCCATACCGGAAGAGGTGGCGGAGAACTACATAGAGGCTTTCGGAAAGTTGGGAGTGAAGGACCTGGACATCCTGGATATCCGCGAGCGCAAGGACGTAACGCCTGAAATGGCCAAGCGACTGGCAGCAGCCAGCGGGGTGATGATCAGCGGCGGCAACCAGCTCCGGCTTACCACCATCTTCGGCGGCACACCTTTCATGAAATCCATGAAACGCCGCTACTACGATGAGGAAGGCTTCGTCATCGCTGGTACCAGTGCCGGCGCCATGTGCATGAGCAGTACAATGATCTACCAAGGACAAAGCGCAACCGGATTGGTGAAGGGTGGCGTAAAGATGACCGTGGGCGCAGGCCTGATCAACGACGTGGTGATCGACAGCCATTTCGTGAAACGCGGCCGCTTCAGTCGCCTCACGCAGGCAATCGCAGGAAACCCCACTTCCATTGGCATCGGCCTCGGAGAGGATACCGGAGTGGTGATCACCAAGGGAGATCATTTGGAGACCATCGGTAGCGGACAAGTGATGATCTTCGATGGACACGATATTTCGTACACGAACTTGGCCGATGTAGAGGAAGGCGACGTCTTCAGTATTGAGGGCATGCGCATCCACATCATTTCAAAGGGGCACGGTTATTCCCTCACTGATCGTTGCTTCACCGCAACGCCTTCCACCCTGAAGAAGACCGTTTGATCTTCTTTCTGTCGGGTCCATTCGCGACTCGAACGAACATGTGGGCATGTATGGGGCAGGTCCTCCACGATCTCGTGGAGGACACAAGTTGATTTCCCCAAATTTCCGGGTTTTCCTGCGTAGATTTCGAGTGGCACACTTCTTCCAATAGAGGAGGTTCACTTAAAATCGCATCCGAACATGAGCACCCAAAAAACATTACTCGGCGTATTACTCGGTCTTACCGCTGGAGCAGCAATAGGTATCCTGTTGGCCCCCAGGTCAGGCAAAGAGACTCGCCAGATCCTGAAGAAGAAAGGAAAAAAGGCCCAAGAAGATCTTAGTGATCTGCTTGACGAAGGCTACGACCAATGGAAGAAGGCACGCAACACGATCGTGGACCGCGCGAGCATGACCAAGGAAGATATCAAGGATTTCTTGGGCTTTATGGCGGCTGAAGGGGCCGACCTGAAGGACCGTATTGCAGGCGATGTGAAAAGCAGCGCGAAGAACGTGGCAAGCGCAGGTAAACGCGCTGTCGATTCAGCTTCCCATAATTGATCCACCCTTGTTCCGGCACCTGCCGCCCGAAGGCTGCAGGTGCCGGGCAAGTTCTTTAAATCCCCATTATTATGAGTTTCACCACCAAAGGGGCCGATCAGTTCCAACCTCCTTCATCCGACCCGGCAGAACACGAGGATCTGGGGCAGTATTTCGATTCACTCGCTGCAGAGGCAAAAACCTATTTCGCAAAAGAAAAAGAGGGATTGACCCTTTTCATTTACGAGAAGATAGGTAAAGCCGTAGGAGGGCTGGTCGGGTTGATCATCTCGGCTATGGCCGTCCTCTTCTTCATCATTTTTGCGAGCATTGCACTCTCCCTCTATATCGGCACGCTGGTCAAAAGTTCGGCCTTGGGATTCTTGATCGTGGGCGGTCTTTACCTATTGATCTTTGTGATCGTGCATTTCATCGCTCGACAGGCTATCCGAGAAAGCACCATGCTGAACGTTATCAACTCCTTCTACGATGAAAACGACTGATCGCTTCGCGGACCTGAAGGAATTCCGCGCTGAGAAAGCGCGACTGCAAATGGAGAGAACGGCGAATCGCGTTCGACTTGAGCAGCACTTTTCGGCATGGAAGGAACCGCACTTTCGCAAGGCTATGGTGAAGGATGTCGTGGGCGACATCACGCACCTCGTGCTACCTAAAGGAATACTTGGTGCCCTACTGGGTAAAGCCGACATGGGCAGTGGACTGCGCATGGCCTTGGGGGCTAGCGGAGGCGGTCTTCTTAAACGTGCCGGGCTTTTTGCTTTGGGTATCGCCGCGCCTACCATGTTGAGTAAGCTGGAGAACATTTCTCTTCCGGAGATCGGGAATGAATTCCAGGTAAGTTGGCAGCGACTGAAGGAACACATGCGCGAGCGCAGGTCAGACCGCAAGGAAGAACAGAGCACTACATAATACCTCTCGCGGGGGTGTCATTCCTCTCGGCGGCAGGCCATCATGGAATAGCCCCTTTGACCCAGTACATAGTGGTACTACTGGCAGTGGTCGGAATTGCAAAAGCAAAGAACGCGTCAAGACCTGAGCGTGCCTGACTCCCTTTCCGAGGTTGTTTTACCTAAGGTGTTCAGAGCACTTGCAGGATCAAGCACTTCAGGTAGTGCGTCTCCGGAATGGACCAATGGACCGGATGATCGGGCGGCTGTCCACCACTGTAGATCTCACGGAGTTCGCGATGAGCATCGTGCGCGGCATCGGCAATGGTCTTACGGAACAACTCCGGAACCATGTGCTGGGAGCAAGAGCTTGTAACTAAGAACCCTCCTGGAGGCAGGCTCTTGATCGCCCTCAGATTGATCTCCTTGTAACCACGAATGGCACCGGGAAGAGCGGTTCTGCTTTTCGCAAAGGCCGGAGGATCCAGAATGATCACCTCCCAACTGTTTGCCACATTGCGTGGACCGGAAAGAAAATCAAAGACGTTTGCTGCCTTGAACCCACAGGTGGCGGTCAACCCATTCAGTTCGGCATTGCGCTGTGCCAAGCTGACGGCATCCTCGCTAATATCCAGTCCCAATACGCTGTCGGCACCATACTTGGCGGCATGTAAGGCGAACCCACCAGTGTGGGTAAAGCAGTCCAAAACGCGCTGACCCTTCACCACATGCTCCAAGGCCGCATGGTTCAAACGTTGATCCAGGAAGTGGCCGGTTTTTTGGCCCGCGGCGACGTCCACCGCGAACTGTAAGCCATTCTCCAGGATGGTGAGGCTGGTGTTGAATTCCTTTCCTATAAAACCGGTGATCTGCTCCAGCCCTTCCTTCTCCCGGATCGGCACATCATTCCGTTCATAAATGCCACGAGGTGCTATCACTTTGTGCAAGGCCTCCACGATCTCCGCCTTGAAGTTATCCATTCCCAAAGCCAGGGTCTGGATCACGAGCACATCATTGAACTTATCCACTACCAATGCCGGTAATCCATCGGCTTCGCCGAAAACCACCCTGCAACTTTCGGGTTGTCCCATACGCAGGCGGTGGTCCCAAGCCGCTTGGATCTTTCGCAGGAAGAAGCCAGCATTGATCGGTTCATCCAAGTCCTTGGTCAGCATCCGCACGCGGATCTTTGATCTGGGATTGAAGAAGCCTTGGCCCAACGGCCCTTTCTTCACATCGAACACCTGAACAATGCCACCTGGCCGGGGGCGTCCTTCAAAGCGCAATACCTGATTGTCGTAAACCCATGGGTGTCCGGAACGGATCCGCTGGTTCGTATCATCAATGTAGAGGCGATCGCGCATGTTCAAGTAAAGGGGGGCGAAGGTAGGCGGTGACCACGCCTGCCCTATCCGCCTGAACTTGGTGAACGGTAGGTACCGGAATGGCAACGGTGGTCGGTCTGTGGCCCCACCGTTTAACTTTGAGGCATGACGAAGTGGCTTTTTCTACTGATGGTCGCCGTAGTGCTGCCATTCACCTTGGTGGGCCAATCCCAGCTCAACGCCGTGGTGGAGACCAAACGATTCTACGAGCCTGGCAAAGGAGAACTGGTGGATGTGAACATCTCCGTAATAGGGGGCACCGCCTTTTGGACCATGGACGAGCGCGGATTCCAGCAAGCTCAAGTGGAGGCCCTCACCGTGATCGAGCAGGATGGAGGCATTGTAGATTTCAGAAAAACGCTGATCCGTTCCCCAGAACGCGCCGATACCCTCCAAAGTGATTTCATCCATCAGGAGCGTTTCCTGTTGCAGCCCGGAGCGTATGCACTTACAGTGGAGTTGCATGACGCGAACCTCGCCGATACCACTCGCACCTACGTGCACACTCCTTTGGTGGTGACAGCCCGAGGAAAAGCCGTCACCCTTTCAGACATCATGTTCACCCTACCCGGTCCGGATGGAAAAGGAGTTGCTCCCTTCCCAGGCACTTATTTTCCAGCGGAGACCAGCAAGCTCGGCTTTTACGCGGAAGCGTATGGTACCATTGACCGCTTCGGTAAGGATGGAGCTTTCGTTGTTGTGGCACGGATCGAGAACTATGAGACCGGCGAAGTGGCCGGCAACTTTAACCACATCAAGCGGATGAAGGCCGATACCGTAGTGCCCTTGGCAATGGAGTTCGGCCTCGGTAAGCTTCCCAGTGGCAACTACCTGCTGGCGCTTGAACTTCGGGACCGGAATGATTCCTTGGTCGAACGCCGTGCACAATTCTTCCAGCGGAACAACCCCATCTCCTACGATCCAGCCGCCTTGATCGCCGGTGAGCTGGGGCCCAATTTCACGGATGCATTCACGAATGCCGACACCTTGGCCGAGTACCTGAATTCCATGCGCCCCATTGCTGATGAGCTGGAGCGGAAGATGATCGATGACCGGTGGAAGGACAAGAAGCCGGACATGATGCGGCAGCTGATGTTCACCTTCTGGTATAACAGGGCACCGCAAGACCCCAAGGCCGCTTGGGAAAGCTACCTGAAGACCGTGAATTATGTGAACCAGCGCTTCGGTTGCCGCAACATGCGCGGCTACCAGAGCGACCAAGGCTACATATACCTGCGCTATGGCGCGCCTAACACCGTAGTGGATCGTTCAAACGAAACCACCGCAGTGCCATACATGATCTGGCACTATTACCGCGCAGGCCGCTACTCCGATCGTCGTTTTGTATTCTACCAACCCGAACGATCTACCACGTGTTGGACCTTGCTGACCTCGGACATGCAGGGCGAGATGAACAATCCACTCTGGTTGGACTACCTCGTTACCGGCACGTCCGATGGAGGTATCAAGCGGAGTGAAATTCTTGATAACTACAAGAATCCGAGGTGAACACGACCAAGGCGCAGTAATTTCGGCCCGTGCCCACAGCAGTCACCATCGAGCACTTCCTCCGACCCCAGCTTCCGCTGATCGATGTGCGCTCACCGAGCGAATACGCTCAAGGACATATTCCCGGTGCGGTAAACCTTCCCTTGTTCTCTGACGAGGAACGAGCCATCGTAGGAACCTTGTACAAACAACAAGGAAGGGAGGCCGCCATGCTCGAGGGCTTGCGTATTGTAGGACCCAAACTGGCTGACCTGGTGGAGAAAGCCACGCTCATAGCACCGCAAGGGAGCGTAGGCGTGCATTGCTGGCGAGGTGGCGAGCGCAGTGCCAGCGTCGCTTGGTTACTCGAGAAAACGGCTGCCCTGAAGGTCATTACGCTACAGCAAGGCTACAAGGCATTCCGACAGCACGTGCTGGATTCCTTCGGACAGAAGTGGAACCTCAAGGTCTTGGGCGGATTTACCGGGACAGGCAAGACCGAGCTCTTGACCAAGCTTCGCGGGCTTGGGGAGCAGACCTTGGACCTGGAAGGGTTGGCCAATCATAAGGGATCCGCCTATGGGGGCATCGGCGCAGAGAAACAACCTTCTACTGAGCAATTCGAGAACTTGATCTGGGACAACCTGCGCCTCTTCGATCCCCAGCGACCGATCTGGGTGGAGGACGAAGGCCACCTGGTGGGCTTTGCGAAGGTTCCCGATCTGCTCTATTTGCAAATGCGATCGAGTTCCGTGGAATTCGTCAACATGCCGATGGAACAGCGGGCGGCCCGTTTGGTGCAGGATTATGGTGTGCTTCCGAAAGAGGAATTGGCGGCCGCCACAACAAGGATCCAGAAACGATTGGGTCCGCAACATGCACAAGAAGCCTTAGCAGCATTGGCCTCGGATGATCTTCACAGGGTAGCGATGATCACCTTGACCTATTACGATAAGACCTATGCCCGTGGACTTGCAGAACGAGATCAAAGCAAGGTTCACATCCTCAACTCCGAGGGCATGTCCACAGATGACCTGGCCCGGAAACTGGCTGACAGAAAATGAACGGAACGGAAAAGAATGAAGTGCGCCTGACCCAGTTCAGCCACGGTGCAGGATGCGGGTGCAAGATCGCTCCGGCCGACCTGGAGAAAATACTGGCCAGTTCATTGGTCCCCCTACCCGATCCCGATCTCTTGGTAGGTTACCAGAGCCGGGACGATGCTGCAGTATATGCCATCGGCGATGGACGGGCAGTGATCAGCACCACCGACTTCTTCTCCCCCATCGTGGACGATGCTTTTGATTTCGGACGGATCGCCGCCACCAATGCACTGAGCGATATCTATGCGATGGGTGGAAAGCCACTACTCGCGGTGGCCATCCTTGGTTGGCCCTTGGAAAAGCTCGGCGCTGAACTGGCCGCCCAGGTCGTGGAAGGAGGTCGGCAGGCATGCCGCGATGCAGGCATACCATTGGCCGGAGGCCACAGCATTGATGCACCGGAACCATTCTTCGGCCTGGCCGTGACCGGGGAGATTCAAATTGAACATATCAAGCGGAACGACACGGCCCGCGCTGGTGATGTGCTCCTACTTACCAAACCGTTGGGGATCGGAGTATTGAGCACTGCGCAAAAGCGGGGCAAGCTTCGTGAAGAACACAAGCATATCGGCAGGGACTTGATGCTGAGATCTAATAGGATAGGTACAGTGCTGGGCGCTATGGATGGTGTGCATGCCCTTACCGATGTTACCGGCTTTGGCCTGCTCGGGCACCTGATGGAAATGTGCTTGGGTAGCGACCTGAGTGCACAACTCGAATATGCCGATATCCCAGTGATTCCCGAAAGTGTGGAGTATGTAAAGGAAGGATGCTATGCCGATGGTGCCTTACGCAACTGGAAAAGCGTGGCGGCGCATGTGGAAGGTGCCAATACCATGGAACGCATGATGTTGCTCTGCGATCCGCAAACCAGCGGCGGGTTGCTCATTGCTTGCGACGCAGCTTTGTTGCCTCAACTGCAAGACTTGTTCACGAGCGCTGGGGAACAGTTCGAATGCATAGGCAAACTCCGTGGCAACACAAACAATAAACGGATCATTGTTGGATAGTATTTCATGGTAACTAATGTGAATGGAACGAATGCTATCGGTGTCGGAATGATATGCAATCGTATATTTGCAGCGCTCCTTAAAAACAATATCAACTGCTCTGCCCCATGGCCAAAAGACGCTTAAGTGAAAAGAACATTGACCAGCTGTTGGTTCACTATCGGAACGAACGTCGTCGCCTCGGCTACCAGTTGGAACTGGTGAGAGGCGCGATCGCCGATCTGAAGAAGGAAAAAGAGGAAGTAGCTGCTTTGCCCAAGCCCGATGCCACGACTTCCACCGATGCTCCAAAACGCGGACCAGGAAGGCCGAGGAAGGATACCACGGCCATCAAAGCACCCGGGAAACCAGGCAGGCCGAAAAAGCGCGAACGCAAAGAGCGCTCACTGAATGAGTGGGACAGCATTGTGATCGATGCGATCAATTCCAAAGGCCTCTTGTTGCCGAAGGAAGAGATACTCGAACATGCTGCAACGTGGGCAGCAAAGGCACACCCTGCACTTTCCAACGAGGAGGTGGAGGCCTTCATAACCCGCGCGCTGCAGAAGTTGAGCGGAAAGAAACAGCTTCTTGGCACCCACCACAGCGGATTACGGCGTGGTTACCATTATGGGTTGAAGGACTGGTTCTTTCAAAGCAGCGGAAAGTTGCGCAAGCAGCACTACGACCGCTTGGTGCTTTCTCCAGAGAAGGTGCCTGCCTAAGCGATCAAACGAAAGGAATGGCATGAAAATGGCGGCTGAAGAGCCGCCATTTTCTTTTTGCATACGCTCTGTAAAGTATCTTGACGTTGACCTAAAAGCACATCTCATGAAGAACATACTCGTTCCCTTGGACCTTAAAGTAGAAACCGACCGCGTGCTGGAGAGTGCTACCCAAGTAGCACAGGCCTTCAGTGCGAAGCTTTGGTTGCTTCATGTCGCAGCACCCGACCCCGATTTTGTGGGCTACGAAGCCGGCCCACAGTATATACGTGATGTGCGAGCTGAAGCCTTGAAGGATGAACGAGCCAAGCTGCACCGGATGGTCGCGGAATTGAGCGCCAGCAAGATCGATACACAACCCATCATGGTGATGGGGCCCACTGTGGAGACCATTCTGGGCGAAGCCGAGCGGGTCCAAGCGGACCTGATCGTAATGGGAACGCACGGCAGGCGCGGCTTGGCAAAGGCATTCCTGGGCAGCACATCGGATGACGTGCTGCGCGCGAACCGTTACTCCGTGCTGATCGTTCCCACCCCTGAAGCATCATGAACACATCTCTTCGCATTCTCCGTCCCCTTCCATTGATCGCACTGTTCTTTATGGGAGGCGTTTGCCAGCCTACCCTATTTGCGGGTGACCCACGCATAGAGGACATCAAGCTGCCACCAGGCTTCCATATTTCCATCTATGCGGAAAACGTGACCAACGCCCGAGGCCTGAGCAGGGGGCCGGATGGCACCATCTACGTAGGCTCGAGGGAGGAAGGAAGCGTATATGCGCTGCAAGATCTGGATGGCAATGGCACTGCGGAAACGAAGCATATCATCGCCACTGGCCTCAACATGCCTGTTGGCTTGGCGTGGCATGAAGGTGATCTCTACATCAGCTCGGTGGATCGGATCGTGAAACTGCCGAACATTGCTGAACATCTCAATGATCCTCCCGCACCGGTGACGGTTTACGATAAGTTTCCTTCGGAAAAACACCACGGTTGGAAGTACATCGCCTTCGGACCCGATGGAAAGCTCTACGTTCCCGTAGGTGCGCCCTGCAACATCTGCCTCAGTGAGGACAGCATTTTCGCTTCCATTACTCGGATGGATGCGGATGGATCCAACCTGGAGATCATCGCACATGGCGTGCGCAACAGCGTCGGCTTCGACTGGGACCCGCGAGATAGCTCGCTCTGGTTCACCGATAATGGGAGGGATATGATGGGCGATGACCAGCCAGAAGACGAACTCAACCGCCTGTCATTCGTGGGGGAGCACTTTGGCTATCCCTTCTGTCACCAGGGGAATATCCTCGATCCCCAGTTCGGGAAAGGCAAGGACTGTGCTGACTATACCGCTCCAAAAGCCCTTCTGGGCCCCCACGTGGCAGCGTTGGGCATGAAATTCTACAAGGGAACGATGTTTCCTGAAAAATACCGGAATGCGATCTTCATTGCGGAACATGGAAGTTGGAACCGCACCAAGCCGATCGGTTACCGCCTCGCAGTGGCATGGCCTCAAGCGGATGGCCCGGCCCGCACGGAGATCTTTGCCGAGGGCTGGCTGAAAGGGAACTCGGCATGGGGGCGCCCCGTTGATGTGCTGGAACTACCCGATGGCTCCCTCCTCTTGAGCGACGATTCCGCAGACCTGATCTACCGGATCACTTACACCGGCAACTAGTTCTGGCCAGCCCGACCGAACAGTTCCCCAAGATATTCCGTTCCGTTTTCACACCCGATCAACCGTGGCCATGAAGTATCTGCTCGTAGGCGTTGCTCTTATGCTTTCCATGATGTTGAAGGCCCAATCCAGCGGATTCGGTGCCGGCATCATGGTAGGAGAACCTACCGGGGTATCCTTAAAAGGCTGGATATCGAGCGACCGTGCGATCGCAGGTGGGTTGGCTTGGTCGCTGCGAGGTGCATCCTACTTCAGCGTTCATGCAGACTACCTCTTCCACAATATGGATCTCATCAAGCTGAGCAAAGGCCGCTTGCCATTGTACTACGGACCGGGCGTCCGGCTTCGCTCTTGGACCGATGATCGCTACTGGGACCATGGGCGCTGGCATGACTACGATGGCGGCCGCGCTCGCTTGGGTGTGCGTTTTCCAGTGGGGTTGGAGTATCTGCCGGACAATTCGCCGGTGGATGTCTTCCTGGAGGTAGCACCCGCCTTGGATCTCTTTCCGTCCACTTCGTTCGATGTGGGTGCGGCGATAGGGGTGCGTTACTGGTTCTGACGCACAAAGGGAGATCGATCCAAGCCATTCCGGCCTGCCCATTTCCCTCTGTACAGCAACAGGTATACAGCAATACCTACCAAGCTGCCGAGAAGTGCGCCCGCCAAGATATCCTCGGTGAAATGCTGGGATAGATACACCCTTGAGTAAGCAAGTACCGATGCCACTACGGCCAGTAATGCCGCGACCCACGGCCGTGCGAAAACCACGGCCAGGGCTATACACATAGCGAAGGCCGCGGTTGCGTGCCCGCTCGGGAAACTCATGTAATGATGGAATTCCAAACCCGGAACGAGGGGGAGGCCCGGCATGCTTTGAAACAGCATGGATGGTCTTACCACCGTTGTAAATGCCAGTTGTTTAAGCATCTGCGCCAGTATGCCGCTTATACCGGTTGCAAGACCCATCATCAGGAAGGCGCGCCAACTCTTGCGCAGCAGCACCAATGCAAGTATTACGGGTACCCACCCATTGGCCAATTCCGTGATGTATGGGAAGGCCACATCCATTCCAGGGGAGTGGTACCGGTTCATGGCCATGTGCATGGGCAGTTGACCCAAGTGCCATACAGCCACCATTGCCGGGAAGGCGATCACCAGTGTCACGAATACGAAAACCAGAAGGCTCCGTTCTCTCAGCGGTTCAACACCAGTATCCCCTCTTTCGATCATGGTCGTTAGGAGGGATCACCCACGTATTTGCATGGCAGAAAAAAGGCGCTGAGGATGTCCACAGCGCCTTTGGATCGGTTGCAAAATAGTATCAGGCGGTGAGATAGCCCTTTACCTTGGCCCGCTTGAGAGCTTCGGTAATGCCGATCTTGCTGATCGTGCGCATTCCTGCAGCGCTCACCCGGAGGCTCACCGTGCGGTTCTCCTCGGGGATGAAATACTTGTGCTCCTGCAAATTGGGAGCGAAGGTGCGGCGGGTCTTCCGGTTGGAGTGGCTCACTGAGTTACCGGTGATGACTTTCTTTCCGGTGATCTGGCAGATGCGTGACATGGCTATTCGATTTCGGGCGGCGAAAGTAATGCAAATTCCTGAAGATGGGCAATATCAAAAGGAGTTCATTCAGTAGATGCCGCTCCGATCGGCGGTAGCTGCTTCCTCAACATGTTCAATGCTACGATGGCTGCACGACGGATCACGAGGTCCCGCGTGCCCATGAAAACGCCTTTGCTCGAGGTGACGCCATGGGGTCCGGCAACCGCTATCCATACGGTGCCCACAGGTTTTTCCATCGTACCACCATCGGGGCCGGCAACGCCGGTGGTAGCTACGGCCCAGTCGCTTTTCAGCGCCTTCCGAACACCCTCGGCCATACGCTCGGCCACCGGTCCGCTCACCGCGCCGTTCAGCTCCAACATGTCACTGGGAATGCCGAGTTCCTCCATTTTCACCGCATTGGCATAACTAACAACGCCACCGATGTAATAGGCCGAACTCCCCGGCACGGAAGTGATCAAGTGGCTCAGATAACCGCCGGTGCAGCTTTCTGCCAAGGCCAAGGTCTGGCCCACTTCTTTCAACTGGGCCCCGATCACCTCCTCCAAGTTCTGCCGGCCCTCGCCGAAGATCAGCTCCGGGATCAAGCGATATAGCAGGTTTACCTGCCGATCCACACGTTCCATTGCCTCGGCTGGATCTGCACCAGCATAAGTGCTCAGCCTCAGTTTCACCAGACCTGGAGATGGTAGATAGGCCAAATGGATGCCTTCCTCCGCCAGACTATTCTCCCACTCCTCCAAGCGTTCGGCCAAGAGTGTTTCCCCCATACCGGTAGTCTGCAGCGTACGGTGTACGATCGTTGGAGGGTTGAACATGGCGCGGAGCTTGGGCAACACAGTGTTCTGCATAATGCCTTTCATCTCATAAGGCACGCCCGGCAAGCTTACGTACACTCGACCATCGCGCTCGAACCACATGCCACTCGCAGTGCCGAGTTCATTTGGAAGCACGGTACAGCTTTCAGGCTGCATCGCTTGGGCCAGGTCAGCCGGCTTCACCTCCCGGGCTTGCCTGCCCATGCGCGTGAAGAGGCTGACCACGCGGGCCTCTGCCTCGGCATTCCGCACTAAGCGGGTTTCGAAGAATTCGCACAAGCAGCGCTTCGTGATATCGTCCTTGGTAGGGCCCAGTCCACCGGTCATCAGAACGATGTCCGCACGAACGGTGGCCAATGCGTCGAGGATCGCCTCCACATTATCCCCTATCACCCGTGTACGAATGGGTCGGATCCCGGACAAACCCAGCTCCTGGCCCATCCATGCGGAGTTGGTGTCCAAAGTCTGGCCGATCAACAGTTCATCCCCGATGCACAGGCATTCAGCTGTCACCTCCTTACCTAAGCCCTTCAAGGGGCCCATGCGATTCGCTTTCATTCCAATTCGGCTTATCAACCATGCATTTCAGCGGTGCTACCATAGCGGCCCACCACGCCTGCCTCAAACTCAAGGAACTCCTTCCAGCGGGCATCCACGTCTATACCTGCTCCATGCTTGCGCGCGAGGCCAATGAAGACGGTATAATGACCGGCTTCGCTGATCATCAATTCTCGATAGAACGCGCGCAGCTCAGGATCATCGGCGGTCTCACTGAGCATTTTGAACCGCTCGCAACTGCGGGCTTCGATCATGGCGGAGAACAGCAAACGGTCCACCAAGCGATCTTCACTTCGACCATCCTTCTTGACGAAAGTGAGCAGCTCGTTCACATAGCTGTCCTTGCGCTCCGGGGTTAGCTCCCAACCTCGTTCGCGGATCCGCTTTACCACCATACCGAAATGGGCCATTTCCTCCTCGGCAATGCTCGTGAGCGCTTCCACCAGGTCCGTCAGCGCCGGGTTGCGGACGATGATGGACATGGCGTTACTGGCTGCCTTGTGTTCACACCAAGCGTGATCGATCAATAGGGTCCGCAGGTCCTCTTTGGCCAATACGGCCCAGCGGGGATCGGTGGGAAGTTGAAGGTTGAGCATGAATGGGATTGAAGCCTGCAAAGGAACGCCTTGGATAGGGAAAGGACGCGCGCCTTCATTTAGTGAGACTGATCTGTAGTGGTGTGGGGCTGCATCATTCCCAATTCAATCTGGAGTAAAAAAGTCCCTGTGTGTGCGTGGTAATCTGGCATCACCCAAAATGGGGAGGCCCTCCCCTTGACAAGGGGTGCCGAATAGCCGTAAAATTGTACTCATCGGGAATATTAGGCGATTCATCGAAATCAAAAAACCATTCGTCGAATGCCGTCTTGGCGATTGGAAAACCAGAACACCCCTCAGATCATGGTTACGAAACACAAATCCATTCCTGCACTTTCCCAGTGGGGCCGAAACGCCTTGGGATCGATCGCCCTTTGCCTGATGGCCGGGAGCACCTCTGCACAGAGTTATTGCTCCGCCGGAGCTATTAGTGCGGGTACCGCTGGGATCACCCAAGTGACCTTCAACACCATCAACAACAGTTCTTCGAGCAATCCGGCGTACACAAATTACACGACGCAGACCACTACAGTGATGCGTGGTGAAACACATGCTCTTTCCGTTTCGATCAGGGCAACGGGGTCCTTTACAAACAACACGGCCGTGGCCTGGATCGATTGGAACCGCAACGGCACCTTTGAAGCTTCGGAAACATATGCCCTGGGCACACGGAATAGCGGCTCCAGTGGTTCAACCGGGTTAACGAGTAGCTCACCATTGAGCATCACTGTGCCAGCGACAGCACTCGTGGGAACCACACGGATGCGTATCCGCACCCAACAAACCGGCACCCCCAGCGCCTGCGGGAACACCAACAACAGCGAGGCCGAGGACTACACCATCAATGTGATCGCGATCCCGGTTTGCAGCGGAACACCCAACCCGGGCAATACGACCGTTGACGATGCGACGCCCTGCCCTGGAAATTCCGTGACGCTCGATTTCCAGAACCATTCAACGAACCTCGGACTCAGCTACCAGTGGCAGAGCAGCACTACGGGTGTTGGCGGGCCTTTCGCAAGCAACGGACTAGGCACGGCAACTTCGCAGGTAACCACTCCCAACGTGGCGAGATGGTACCGGATCGCAATGACCTGCAGCGGTAATACAGGATATAGCGTCCCTGTATTGGTAACACCCAGTGTTTCCGTTGCCTGTTACTGCGCGCCGACAGCCAGCCCAAATAATAGCACCGGGCTGACGAACGTGACCTTCAACACCATCAACAATTCCTCCAGTGGCGCATCTGATTACACCGACTATAGCGCACAATCCACCCAGATAAACAAAGGCAGTAGCTACCCGCTATCCGTGCGCGTGAACACGAACGGGAATAACATGGTCTATGTGAAGGCCTGGATCGACTGGAACCAGAACGGGACATTTGATGCCTCCGAGGAGTTCAACTTGGGTTCTGTTACCAACGTGACCAATGGCGCACCAAGCGGTTCTCCACTGACCATCACGGTACCGTCCTCCGCTCTTACAGGCACCACCATCATGCGTGTTCGCGCAAGGCGTTCTTCGGCACCAACGGCGTGCGGAAATCAGAGCTACAGCGAGGCCGAGGACTATAGCATCAATGTGACGGCGATCCCGGTTTGCAGCGGCACACCCAACCCGGGCAATACCACGGTAGACAATGCAACGCCCTGCCCGGGGAATTCCGTGACGCTCGATTTCCAGAACCATTCCACGGATCTCGGCCTCTCCTACCAGTGGCAGAGCAGCACTACAGGTGTTGGCGGTCCTTTCGCGAGCAACGGGTTAGGCACGGCAACTTCGCAAGTGACCACTCCCACTGTGGCCAGATGGTACCGGATCGCAATGACCTGCAGCGGTAATACCGGATATAGCGCACCTGTATTGGTAACACCCACCGTTTCCGTTGCTTGCTACTGCGCGCCGACAGCCAGCCCAAATAACAGCACTGGTCTGACGAACGTGACCTTCAATACCATCAACAATTCCTCCACTGGCCCACCGGCCTACACCGACTATAGTGCACAATCCACCCAGATAAACCAAGGAAGTGGTTACCCCCTATCCGTGCGCGTGAACACGAACGGGAATAACACGGTCTATGTGAAGGCATGGATCGACTGGAACCAGAACGGGACATTTGATGCCTCCGAGGAGTTCAACTTGGGTTCTGTTACCAACGTGACCAATGGTGCACCAAGCGGTTCTCCGCTGACCATCACGGTTCCGTCGTCCGCGCTTACAGGCAACACTATCATGCGTGTTCGCGCAAGGCGTTCTTCGGCACCGACCGCGTGCGGGAATCAGAGCTACAGCGAGGCCGAGGACTATACGGTGAACGTTCAACCCCCACCGCCCTGCTCCGGCACTCCCGACCCGGGCATTACCACGGTGTCCAATGCCACACCCTGCGCCGGAAATTCCGTTACCCTCGATTTCCAGAACCACTCCAGCGATCAAGGACTTTCCTATCAATGGCAAAGCAGCACCACGGGCAACCCAGGCTCGTATGCAAACAATGGTTTAGGCACAGCCACATCGCAAGTGACCACTCCCAACGTGGCGAGATGGTATCGGATCGCAATGACGTGCAGCGGCAATACTGGATACAGCGTCCCTGTATTGGTGACACCCACCGTTTCCGCTGCTTGCTATTGCACGGCAACTGCCAGTACGGATGACAACACAGGAGTGACGAACGTAACGTTCAACACCATTAACAACTCCTCCACGGGCGGACCAGCATACACGGACCATAGTGCGATATCCACCACAGTGGAGCAGGGAGCTACTCATTCGCTATCCGTCCGCGTGAACACGGATGGCAACTACACGGTCTATGTAAAGGCTTGGTTCGACTGGAACCAGAATGGCGTATTTGATGCCTCCGAGGAATACAACTTGGGATCGGTCACCAACGTGAGTGATGGCGCACCGAGCGGATCCCCTTACATGATCCAAATTCCCCTCACCGCGCTTACCGGCAACACCATCATGCGCGTCCGGGCGCGGTACAATTCAGCACCTGTTGCTTGCGGGAACAACACCTACAGCGAGGCGGAGGATTATATGATCAATGTGGCACCTCAAGCGCCTTGCACCGGTACGCCTTACCCAGGCAATACCACCACCTCCTTGACGGATCCCTGCCCCGGTGCTGACTTTGCCTTGGCATTTTCAAATTCCATATCGGGTTCCGGCGTGACTTACCAGTGGCAAAGCAGCACGACCGGTGCTAACGGTCCGTTCGCTAATAATGGCCTTGGCACTGCACTCACACAGGTAACCAACACCACCGCCCCAACTTGGTATCGCGTGGTGGCGACCTGTTCCGGTAACTCCGGAGAGAGCTATCCCGTTGGCGTCACACCAAACGCTTTGGCAGCGGCCTGTTACTGTGCTGCCACGGCCAACCCTACTGATGCCAGTGGAGTAACGAATGTGAGCTTCAACACCATTTCCAATGCCTCCTCGAGCGCTCCCGGTTATACGGACTTCAGTTCCCAAAGCACCACGTTGGAAGGTGGCCGGACCTACGCACTTTCGGTGAGTGCGAGTGTCGCTGGAACGGGCATCACTTACGTGAACGTGTGGATCGACTGGAACCGGAACGGAACCTTCGACGCCTCCGAGAAATACGACCTGGGAAGGAGAACATCCGGGACTGGCGTTACCACCGGATCCCCGCTGAACATCACTGTTCCCGCTAATGCACCAGGAGGGCGAACGATCATGCGCGTCAGGGCTGGAAAGGGTTCCTATCCGAGCGCTTGCGGCAACATGAACAACAGCGAAGCCGAGGACTACACCATTAATGTGATCCCCGTACATAACACATGCGCCACGGCCTATGGCATATCGTGCGGCGAGTCCTACCCCGGCACCACCACTGGCGTAGCCCCCAGCATGCCAGCCAACGCCTGCCTCTTCAATGGCGCTGCCAGCACCGGTGGTCAGAACTGGTGGATGTATGTTGCCACCGCGGATGAGACCATTACTTTGAGCACCTGCGGACAAGCCAGCTTCGATACGCGCATTTCGATCTTTACCGGTGCGGATTGCAATACTCTGAACTGCATTTCCCTGAGTGATGATCAGCCGGGATGCGTTGGAGGCAGCAGTATGGCCAACTTCAATGCCGTTGCGGGCAACACCTATTGGATCGCGGTGCATGGAGCCGGTGCGCAGGGAGGCACATATCTGCTGACCGTTTCTTGCTCCCCTATATGCACCCCTCCTTCCAATGACGTTTGCGCGAGCGCGATCGCTTTGAGCACTTCCTTGGCCGATGGCTCGGGAAGCCCAGCCCTGTTCACCAATGTGTGCGCCACTGTGGACGCCCCCACCAACTCCTCCGGCACCATGCCGGTGCAAGGTGTTTGGTTCACGTTCAACCCAGGTGCTTATGATCATGTACTGATCACCCTCCTGGACAATGGCGAGAGCAGCCAATACACAGCGAGCACATTGAACTATGCACTCTTCACAGGTGATTGTGCCGACATGGGTGCCAACCAGTTCCAGTCCGACCTGATCGATGCTGCCGGCACCACTCTGCGCAATGTGACCCCTAACACGGATCATATGCTCTTGGTGTTCAACTCCGGTGGATCCGGTGTGGCTGGCAGCTTCGGACTATTAGTGGAACATGCAGCGCCCAATGATGCGGCCATCACCCACCTCATCTCTCCTGAACCGGGCCTGTACTGTGGCTCCACCATGGCACCCAAGGTGACCCTGCTCAACAACGGGGACGTGAACCTCACCAGCGTGCAGATCACCTACGGACTCTCGGGGGGTGTGAACCACACCTACAACTGGACGGGCAACCTCGCCTATGGAGCATCGGTGAACGTGACACTGCCGACAGTAACCGCTGAAGCGGGCTTAGCGCAGACCCTCACCATTGCCACCAACCTCCCCAACGGCATGGCCGATGGCATCACTGCCAACGACAGCAAGAACGTGCTGCTCGATGTGGGCGGCGAAGGCGTGATGGTCAACATCATGACCGATGCCAACCCCGGACAGATCAGCTGGACCATCTACGACGATGCGTTCAACGCAGTGGCCAACGGTGGACCCTATGCCGCTGGACAAGCCAACACGCTGATCAGCGCCCAGTTCTGCCTCTCCACCCAGGTCAGCAATTGCTACATCCTCATGCTTGCCGATAGCTATGGCGACGGCCTTTGCTGCGCCAATGGCAACGGATACTGGGAACTGCGCACACCAGCAGGTGGACTTCTGCTGCGTGACCTCTTCGATGGTGCAGTGGATGGCAACAACAGCCCCACCTTCAACCCGGCCAACCCCAACTACGGGTTCGGGCACAGCTTCTGCCTACCTGCTGGACCGGCCAACATCGCTCCTACCGAGTGTGGCATCTTTAATAACCTGCTCGGTAATAAGGTGTATGCCAACAAGGTCACCGGTGCGGCCAACTACCAGTTCGAGTTCTCCGATCCCGATGCCGGATTCTTCCGCCGCATTGCACGCCCATACAACTACGTGCACTTCTGGGATATGGTGACCAACCCGCTGGTACCCGGTGTGAAGTACTTCGCACGTGTCCGCACGGACCGCGATGGACCCATGCTGCTGCAACACTTCGGAACAGGTTGTGAAATGGGCATAGGAATGGCGGCAGTAGCCTGCACGCAGTTGATCCCCGCACCTGCCTACGGACACTCCTGCAACGAGGTGCGCACCTTCAACACCAACAACAGCTTCATCTACGCCACACCGGTGCAAGGAGCCACGGAGTACCAGTTCCGTATCTTCAATACCCAAGAGGGTTACGACCAGACCTTCACACGCAGCACCTACATCCTGCAGTTGAAGTGGAACAACACCGTAGCACCACCACTGATCAGCGGATACACCTACAAGGTGCAAATGAACGTGAAGGTGAATGGCATCTACAGCGGTTTCTGTACCAGCCTGTGCAACATCACCATCAACAACAGCACAAACCGCCCCGAAGCCAGCATGGTGCAGACCAACGGAACGGCAACGATGTGGCCGAACCCAGTGCGCGATGGACAGGTGAATCTGAACATCGATGGATTAGCGGATGGTGATCAGAACATCATCATTGACATTCAGGACATCTATGGCAAGCAGGTCTTCGCCAAAGAATTCGGGAACAGCGGCGAGCGCTTCAACACCATCCTCAACCTCAACAGCGAGATCGCCAGCGGGGTGTACATGGTGAACATTACCGTTAACGGTGAGCGCACCGTACAGCGTTTGAGCATCATTCGATAAGAAGCTCTGTGAACAGTGAAAGGCCCCTGCGGAAACGCGGGGGCTTTTCGCATTCTCGGGTAAAATGAAGAAGCGCTGAGGTCGAGGAGATCATCCTCCGTTTGGATCTTGGACGGGTACTACGGGAAATCACGTAAATCAACCATGCCAATAATGATGGATCCGTTCGGGGACATGGCCTCTCATCGAAAAACAACTTGCTCATTATCATGGGCTTGACCAACTATTCAGGAAACACCCGCACACGGTTTCGGGCAGGCGTATGGTAAATCCACTTGACCTGAGTCCAAATCTCTACCTATTCTTGCATTCGGCGACCAATAAAGCAGATTGGACGACCCAGAGTAGTTCTTCAGCTAAATTCTCAGTAACACTCCGCTACCTTGTGCTTTTGACAATCCGGCCAAAAGCCTGAGTGCAACCAAGGATTCATCTCTCATGCAAACCTTCGAATAATGAGCAAAACACGACCCCGACCGAAGCGCTTTACCACTTGGGCAATCGCCATGGCCCTGCTAGGCATCACGGCCCAAGCACAAACACAATTGATACCCGCTAACCAAGGTGGTTTTGAAGGCGCTGGCGCGAATGGCTGGACGTCCGTATCCTATCCGGCGGGAAGGCAATGGCAGGTCGGGGATGCCGCTGGGAGTGTATCGCCTGGTTTGCAGGCTGCATATGTGGGTGCTGCGGCCAATTACAACGGGTGCGCCGTTGAGCGGATCGGCCACTTTTACCGGGACGTGGTGGTCCCATCCGGAGCCACCAACGTGCTCTTGAACTTCTTCGTTCGGATGCCGACCATTGATAATGGCTATGACTACCTCCGGGTCTTCACAACAACCACTGCGAACACTCCCGTGACCGGCACCAGCCCCGACGCAGGATATGTGTTGCGTTACGAGAACACCGCTACCACCTACGCCAATTTTACAGCGGTTGCTCCGATCGACCTGACCGCCTTGGCCGGATCCACCGTGCGGCTGGTGTTCACCTTTGTTTCCGATGGTGTTACGCCGAACGCCAATCCGGCGGTGGATAACATCTCCTTGTCGTACGTTGCTGGTTCACCTTGCAGCGGCACACCCACGCCGGGCAATACCACGGGCCCCGCCAGCGCTTGCTCCGCGTCATCCTTTACGGTAGGCATTCAGAACGCTATTAGCGGTACGGGGATCTCCTATCAATGGCAGACCTCCGCGAACGGGACCACATGGGCCAATGCCCCCGGCGTCAGCACCAACAGTAGCTACACGACCAGTCAGGTCGCGGCAACATGGTACCGGGTGCAAGTGACCTGCGCTGGGAACGGCACTGCCGCCAGTACTCCATTGCAGGTGACCATGGGTAGCCCTGCTTTATGCGGCAATTACTGCATTCCTGCTATGAGCACAGGCTGTGCAACTGACTACATCACCAACGTGACCATTGCCGGCATTAACCGAAGCAGCACCTGCGATAACCTCAGCGGAGCCAATGGCTTCAGCTTGATCACCAGCCCAGTGGGTACTCTTGTCATCGGCAGTTCCGGTAACTCCTATTCGGTATCCATAGGCGGCGATAGTGAAGGCGCGGCTGTTTGGATCGACTGGAACCAGGACGGGCAGTTCAGCGCAGCTGAGAACGTCTTCACCTCCTATACCTCGGGAACCCCGAGGACCTATGCCGGGAATTTCGCTGTTCCCGCCAACGCATTGGCCGGACAAACCCGTATGCGTGTGCGATGCCGCTATTCAAACCTAATGCTGGCCAACGGTGCCTGTACCGCGGCCACTTATGGAGAGACCGAGGATTACCTGGTGAACATCATTGCGCCTTCAGCGTGTTCTGCAACACCTACACCGGGCAACTTGACCGGTCCTGCCAGCGTTTGCTCCGGTGCATCCTTTACGCTTAGCCTTCAGAACCCGATTTTGGATGGAGGGATAAGCTACCAGTGGGAAACTTCCGCGAACGGAACCACGTGGACCAATGCACCAGGTGCCAGCACGAACAGCACATATGCTGCGAGCCAGACCGCTGCTACATACTACCGCGCACAAGTAACTTGTTCCGGCAACGGTACTGCTGCCAGCACTCCTTTGCAGGTAGGAATGAACAACTTCCAATCCTGCTATTGCATTCCCGTCATGAGTCAGGGATGCACCGGATTTGGCGACAACGTCACCAATGTGAACATCGCTGGCATCAACAGGACCAGTGCCTGCGACAATCTCAGCGGAGCCAATTCCTATAGCTTCTTTGCCAGCCCTGTTGGAAGCCTCGTCGCAGGCACTACAGGTAACGCCTATTCCGTATCAACCGGGGGTGACACGGAAGGTGCAGCAGTCTGGATAGACTGGAACCAGGACGGAACGTTCAGTGCCAGTGAGCTCATCTTCACGGGATATGCCGGGACCAACCCCACCACCTATTCAGGCACGTTCGCTGTTCCCTTGACCGCGTTGGCCGGACAGACACGGATGCGCGTACGCGGCCAATATGCCACGGCACCAACGGCCGCAGGGGCCTGTGCTGCAGGCGACTATGGTGAGACCGAGGACTATATCGTGAACATCATCGCGAACGTGACCTGCTCAGCAACACCTACCCCGGGTAACACCACGGGCCCTGCGAGCGTCTGCGGCGGCGTCCCCTTCACGCTCAATACCCAGAACACATCGAATGAGCAAGGCATTACTTACCAGTGGGAGCGGTCAACGAATGGTACGACGTGGACCAATGCCCCGGGTACTAGCACGGGTGCAACGTACACCACGAGCCAGACGGCAGCCACTTACTACCGCGTGCAGGTGACCTGTGCAAGTAATGGCACTGGCACCAGTGTGGCGCTAATGGTCGCCATGAAAGCCCCGAACCAGTGCTATTGCACCCCGACGGTCACCAATGTGGAGCCGATCTGTAATGTGACCTTCGCTGGCATCAACAATAGCAGCAGCAGCACCGTTGGTGGTACACCTGCCGTGCAGGATTTCACAGCCATCACAGGCAACGTAGTTGCCGGTGGCACCTACACCATGAGCCTCACCGGTAACTCCGACGGTGCTTACACCAACTATTTCACCGCCTTCTTCGACTGGGACCAGAACGGAACCTTGGAGACCGCAGTACCCATCGGCAGCTTTACCGGCTCGGTATGTACCGCAGTGGTGACCGGGCAAGTCGTGGTGCCTCAATCCGCCTTGGGTGGGCCTACCCGTATGCGGGTCATCAAGAACTTCAATGCCTCACCTGCTGATCCGTGCGGCACCTACGCCTTTGGCCAAGTGGAGGATTACACGGTGAACGTGACCATCCCCACCTGCTTCTATCCCGTTGCACAAATGACCGGCCTCTCTGGAGGTACGGCCACGTTCAACTGGACGAACAATGCCTCGGCCAGCTACAATTGGGAACTTCGCCAAACCGGCGCTCCAGGTACAGCAGGTGCGATCGCATCGGGCACCGTTGCAAATGGCCCGGTGAGCGTACCCGGTCTTATTTCGGGTAGCCAGTACTACTTCTACATCCAAGGCAATTGCGGCGGTGGTGACCTCAGCGCATGGGGCAGCACCAATGTGCTCTTGGCCTATTGCGCCGCGGGATCCACCGCAAACAGCACGAACCTGAAGATCAAGCAGGTCACTTTTGCTGATGTGAACAACCTCTCTTCAGGTACTACTGGCTACGACAACTTCACCAGCATCGTGGCCAACGTACAGGCCGGTGCCAACTACCCCATTACCATCGGGGTAAGCGAAGGCTTTGATGCGGACCGCATCCGGGTTTGGATCGACTTCAACCAGGACTACCAATTCAGTAACGATGAACTGGTAGTAGTAGCAGCCAATCCTCCAGGCAACGCTGGTCCTGCGGACTATTTGGTGAGCGCCACTTTCCACATGGCCTCCCAAGCTGTGGCCGGTAACACCCGCATGCGTATCAGGTTGGACAATACGATCAATGGCCCACAGAATTCGCCTTGCGGCAATTCCACCTTCGGCCAAGTGG
>JBEBYG010000011.1:0-114414 GCA_040391235.1 Cryomorpha ignava | reverse complement strand
TTGTCACATCGAGCGCTAGCCGAGATGCGGCAACACTCCGTTGAATACACAGGACTTCTTATTCACTGGAATGTCTTTCTCGCTTCTCGCACGCAATGCGTGCGAGAAGTGCCGCTTCGCTAATGCTCGAAATGACAAGGCTTTTTGTGCGCGCTCTATGACCAGTTGTCACATCGAGCGCTAGCCGAGATGCGGCAACACTCCGTTGAATACACAGGACATCTTATTCGCTGGAAAGTCTTTCTCGGCTGCGCTCGAAATGACAAGGCTTTTTGTGCGCGCTCTATGACCAGTTGTCACATCGAGCGCTAGCCGAGATGCGGCAACACTCCCGTTGATCACACAGGACCTTTCATGCACTGGAATGTCTCTCTCGGCTCGCGCTCGAGATGACAGGCTCTTTGTGCGCGCTCTATAACCAGTTGTCACATCGAGCGCAGCCGAGATGCGGCAACACCCCGTTGAATACACAGGACATCTTATTCGCTGGAAAGTCTTTCTCGGCTCGCGCTCGAAATGACAGGACCTTTGTGCGCGTTCGATAACCGGTTGTCACATCGAGCACCTGCAGGTCCCTCCAAAAGCAAGAGCCGCCTCGCATATGCGAAGCGGCTCTTTCCAAAGTAATATGTCCAGTGGACTATTCTCCGGTTACAGTGGTGGTGTACTTCTGGTAAATACCGAGCACGTTCAGCTGCTTGATGCTGACAGTTCCAACCTTGGTGATACCGGCAGCATTGGCGGCCTTCTCAATGGAGGCGTCCCCGTTGAAGGAAAGGCCAAGGATCACCTGCGCGCTGGCAGTTCCTGTCTTAGGGCCGGTAACCGGACCGCTGCTGCTTACGGGCATGGTCATCGTGCAGGAAGAGAGGAGCAAGCAAACGACTCCGATGGACAAAAGATTCTTCATTTGGTGGTTTTGATTTTTGCAAACATAGAAGCGTGATGCGGAGAGCCAAATAAAATTCTTGATCTCGCGCATCCTGTGATCGATTCCATGTTCCCTTTCCGCATTGGCTTTCGCACGAAACGATAGGGCTTTTCGTGCGCGGTCTATAACCGGTTGTCACATCGCTAGCCGAGATGAGGCAACACTCCTGTTGATCACTCAGGACTTTTTGTTTACTGGAATGTCTTTCTCACTTCTCGCACGCAATGCGTGCTGCGAAGTGCCGCTTCGCTAATGCTCGAGATGACAAGGCTTTCCATGCGCCGACCGGCATGAACACGAACGCCCGAGGCAGGGCCTCGGGCGTTCGCAATGGTATGCAACCGAAGATCTACTTCAGCACCTTGCTCACCGCGTCCGCGGCTTCTTGCAGCGAGATGGCACTGAGCACCTTCAAGCCGCTCTGGTCGATCAGTTCCTTGGCCTCTTTGGCGTTGGTGCCTTGCAGGCGGACGATGATGGGCACCTTGATGTCGCCGATGTTCTTGTAGGCATCCACCACCCCTTGAGCTACGCGGTCGCAACGCACGATGCCGCCAAAGATGTTCACGAGGATGGCCTTCACTTCGGGGTCCTTCAGGATGATGCGGAAGCCTTTTTCCACACGGGCCGCGTCGGCTGTACCTCCTACGTCGAGGAAGTTCGCCGGGCTGCCGCCACTGAGCTTGATGATGTCCATGGTGGCCATGGCCAGTCCGGCGCCGTTCACCATGCAGCCTACGTTGCCGTCGAGCGTTACGTAGTTCAATCCGGCTTCGCCTGCTTCCACTTCAATGGCGTCCTCTTCGCTCTTGTCGCGCATCTCCACATAATCCGGGTGGCGGTAGAGGGCGTTGCCGTCCAGGCGCACCTTGGCGTCCACGGCGATGATCTTGTCGTCGCTGGTCTTCAGCACGGGGTTGATCTCGAACATGGCGCTATCGCTGCCCTCGTAAGCTTTGTAGAGCGCGGCCACGAACTTGACCATCTCCTTCTTGGCGGCTCCGGAGAGGCCGAGGCTGGTGGCGATCTTGTTGCACTGGAACGGGCGCAGGCCCACGCGCGGGTCGATCTCTTCCTTGAAGATCTTGTCCGGTGTGTGCTCGGCCACCTCTTCGATGTCCATACCGCCTTCGGTGCTGTACATGATGATGTTGCGTGCCTTGGCACGATCGAGCAACACGCTCATGTAGAATTCCTTCGGCTCGCTGGCTCCGGGGTAATAGACGTCCTCGGCGATGAGCACCTTGCTCACCTTCTTGCCTTGGGGCGGCGTCTGGGGCGTCTTCAGCATCATACCGATGATGGCTTCGGAGCGCTCGCGTACCTCGTCGATGTTCTTGGCCAGCTTCACTCCTCCCCCTTTGCCGCGTCCTCCGGCATGGATCTGCGCCTTGATCACCCACCACTTGGTGCCGGTCTCTTGGCTGAGGCGCTTGGCCTGATCAACGGCCTCATCGGCGTTGTAGGCCACCAGCCCGCGCTGAACGCGGACGCCATATTGGGAAAGGATGCTTTTACCTTGATACTCGTGGAGGTTCATGGGATTGCTTGGTTCGGATGGTTGCTGCCGGATACCGGGCAGGCTGCGAATGTAACGGCTGTTCCGCGGACACCATCCAAACAACCGGACCATCCGGTGGGAAGAGCCCGCTGGGCGGGCTATGGATGAAATTATGAACCACGGATGAAGACGGATGGACACGGATGGTTGTCCCTGCGCTGGCTTCGAAGAGTGCGCGGCTCGATGGCCTGGATCCGTACAGGCCCCTGCCGCTCGATCCTTAGTTCGTTCCTTTGCGGCCTCGAATACGCATGAAGAACCAAGAATTACCGCTGTTGTACGATCTGTTGGTCACGCGCCTGCACGACGTGCTGGCCGACTGGGGCGTCTCGCAGGAGCACCTCGCTTGGGTGGGCCTGCTGGTGGGTGGCACACTGGTGCTGGCTTTCATGGTGCTCCTTTCCAAGCTATTGAACTGGTTCCTCACCCTCCTAACGCAACGGTTGGCCGTGAAGACGGTCTCCAAGTTCGACGACCACTTGGTGAAGCGGCGCACACCGCGCTATGTGGCACGCATCATTCCCTTGGTGTTGGCCTACAACCTGGTCCCGGTGGTACTGGCGGATTTCCCCCGGTGGATAAAGTTCGGCGAAAGCCTGTTCAACATCTTCTTCATCCTTCTGGCGATCCGCATCATCCGCTCGGTGCTGGAAGCTTCCAAGGATACCCTGAAACTGAAGGATGCTTACCGCGGCAAACCCTTGGACAGTTATGCGCAGGTGATCTCCCTGATCCTGTGGATCATCGCCGGGGTCCTGGTCTTCTCGCAGCTCACGGGGCGCTCCGCCTTCGGCTTCCTCACGGCCATGGGGGCCGCTTCGGCAGTGCTCTTGCTGATCTTCAAGGACACCATCCTCGGCTTTGTGGCCAGCATCCAGATCAGCGCCAACGACCTGGTGCGCTTGGGCGATTGGATCACCATGGAGAAGTATGGTGCCGACGGGGACGTCGACGAGATCAACCTCACCACGGTGAAGGTGATCAACTTCGATAAGACCATCACCACCATTCCTACCTACGCCCTCATCTCCGACTCTTTCCAGAACTGGCGCGGCATGCAACAGGCTGGTGGGCGAAGGATCAAGCGCAGCATCCGGATCAAAATGAGCTCCATCCGCTACTTGGAGACGGAGGAGATCGATGCCCTGCGGCGGATCGAGCTGCTGAGGGACTACATCGATGAGCGCCGGGCGGAGATCAACCAGTACAATGCAACGCACCAAGTGGACAAGAGCATCCTGGTGAACGGCCGGAACCTCACCAACGTGGGCCTCTTCCGGCAATACATGGAGCGCTATGCGCTGGGCCATGCAGGCGTGCACCAGGAAATGACGCGCATGGTCCGCCAGTTGCAACCGGATGAGCGCGGCGTGCCGCTGGAGCTCTATTGCTTCAGTAGTGACACGCGTTGGGCCGCCTACGAGCACCTGATGGCGGATCTGTTCGACCATCTGCTGGCTTCCACGGGTTACTTCGGCCTGGAGGTATTCGAGAACCCGGCCTCGGATGATATTCGTGCTTTGAGCGGGAAGATCAAGCGGATCGGTGCGGGAAGCTTGGGGGGAGGTGGAGAGTCTTGAATTCGAGTCCGGAGTCGTGAGTCTTGAGTCCTGAGTCAGCAGTCGGAGGCCGTCCAATCACCAATCACCATACACCGATAACCAACCAGCATTCTCCGCGCCTCTGCGCCTCCGCGGCCAAATCACCGATCAACAACCAACATTCTCCGCGCCTCTGCGCCTCCCCGGCCAAATCACCGATCACCAACCAGCATTCTCCGCGCCTCTGCGCCTCTGCGCCTCCGCGGCCGATCACCGATCACCAACCAGCATTCTCCGCGCCTCTGCGCCTCCGCGGCCAAATCACCGATCAACAACCAGCATTCTCCGCGCCTCTGCGCCTCCGCGGCCAAATCACCAATCACCAACACATGATCCAAGCATCCACCATCCGCAAACGCTTCGGCGATCTTGAAGTCCTGAAGGGCGTGGACCTGCACGTGGCCAAGGGAGAGGTGGTGAGCATTGTGGGTGCCAGCGGTGCGGGCAAGACCACGTTGCTCCAGATCTTAGGCACGCTGGAGAAGCCTGATAGCGGCAGCTTGGTGATCAATGGAGAGGAAGTGACGAAGCTGAGCAGCCGGGCTTTGAGCGCATTCCGAAACCAGCACATCGGCTTTGTGTTCCAGTTCCATCATTTGCTGCCGGAGTTCACCGCGTTGGAGAACGTGATGATGCCGGGCCTGATCGCGGGGAAGGCCAAGGCCGAATGCGCCCTCCGGGCCGAGGAGTTGCTGCTCCGCCTGAACGTGCACGCCCGCAAGGAGCACAAGCCGAGCCAGCTGAGCGGCGGCGAGCAACAGCGCGTGGCCGTGGCCCGGGCGCTCTTCAACAACCCCAGCGTGGTGCTGGCCGATGAACCTTCCGGCAACCTCGATTCCGGGCATGCCAAGGAGCTGCACCGGCTCTTTTTCGACCTGCGCATGGAACTGGGCCAGACCTTCGTGATCGTAACGCACAACGAGGAGTTGGCGGAGATGGCGGACCGGCGGTTGGTGATCCGGGATGGGGTGATCTGAGGGATAGAGCGCCAAGACGCTAAGAGCGCCAAGAAGAACTTCACACTGATGATAAAGAACGGGGTGATCTGAGAGGATCTACCGCCAAGACCTAAGAGCGCCAAGACGTACAGCACGCAGGTGATCAGGAATACCTTGACCTTCCCGGCCCGATAATTGACCCAGCCCCGCCTTTTCCGCAAAAGCATCCACCATGCGCCTTCTACTTCTCGCACTCTCCCTGCTTTGTGGCTTCATCGCCAGCGCCCAGCCTGAGCTACCCTGCGAACCGCAGAACCTGCCCGCTTGGATGCAGAAAGTGGCATGGAAAACGAAGCCGGTAACTTCATCCCTGCCCAAGCGTGCGCCCTTGCACACCAATGCCTTCATCGGCACGTGGAGCGTGCAGAAAACCGGTGGCCGCCGCTATGACTTCTGGAGCGATAAGCACCGCGTGGTGATCGAAGAGTTCAACCAGCGGGGCGAGCGGAAGCGGATGTACTTCATCGACCTGGACGCGAACGTGCGCATGAATGTGCACATGGAAGAGGACCAGGCCCTGTTCATGGTGGAGGATCTGCACATGCCACAAGCGGGCTACTTCCGCGAGATCTGGAGCGATTCGGTGCGTGCTACCGGCCGGACGGAAACCTTGCTCGGCGCACCCTGCCAAGAGCTACTGGGCACCGATGGGAACAAGGACACCACGTACTACTGGCGCACGGAGCAGTACCCGGCGCTCTTCGCCGACATGCGCGTGTGGGCACCTTGGCTATGCCGCGAAGGCGACCTGAAATTCCTCACCGCATTGAGTGCCGAACCTGCCGGTGGCTGCCTGCGGGCGGAGTGGCCCAAACGTCGCTTCGGTCCCGAAGCCGGAAGCATTGCGGTGCTCGCCATCACGCCCGGTGCCACGCCCATGCCCACGGTGGAAGCGAGCCAACGCAGGGTGGTGGAACGTCGTTTCCGGTGGAACAACAACATCGGCATCGGCCGCCTGCCCACGTGGATGCGTGCTTACGTGAGCACCCTACCGGCGGACACGCTACCCGCCGCCTACACCCCGAAGCCGGTGAAGCGGGACATTCCGGACAACAAGTTCATCGGCACGTTCACGGCGGAAACCCCGACGACGATCATCGGTCTTCCCGATAAGAAGACAGGCCGTGACACCACCTACCGCATTGCCAAATACAGCTACTGGGCCGATGCACGGCGCGCTGTGCTACAGTTGGAGGACCCGGACGATGAGGGCTACATCTTCTACGCGGTGGACCTGGATGCCGATGTGGTAATGGTATCGCGCAATGAGATGCATAGCCACGTGATCCCCAAACTGGAGATCGCCACCTTGGAATCCGTGGGCTTGGCGGAGTTCGGTCGCGGCCTGGAATTGAGCTTCACCCCACGAGGGCAATTCCGCACCATTCTTGGCCGCAAGTGCGAAGTCTTCACCACCCAAGAACGTTTCCTGCAGTTCTTCCTGTTCCCAACGGATAGCTTGGTGAACCCGATCTTCGACATCAAGAACTGGCTGGCGCAGCGCATCAGCCAGAAATTCAAGGACCTGATGTTCTTCGGTGTGGCGGATAGGCCGATGCCCATGGCCGTGATGGGCACCACCCTCACCAGCTACAAACCCAGGAAAGCCAAGCCACCCGTCGTTGACCTCAGCAACTACCGCGTGCGAGATGAACGACTGCGGGAAAAGAAGCGCGACGAACGGGACCATGAAACTGTGGAAACGAGGGAGTACGGCATAGAGGATATGCGGGGGATGGACGTGGCGGTGCCCATGGAAGAAACGCGCGAGATGAAGGGTGACCCCGATGCCGGCATGATGGACGCTCAAAAGCCGGGACAAAGCATGGCCGGCAGCGGCAGCGGTACCGGCACCGGAAGAGGGTATGGCGATACACCTCCGCTTTCTCCCTTGATGGAGGAGGTGATGAAGCACAGCACCAATCAATTCATCGGCACGGCCCTGTTGCAGTACACCAGCGTGCGTGGCGATGTGACCACGAACTGGACGGTGCGCTACGCCAGCGATGCGGACCGTATGGTGATGATCGGAAATGAAGATGCGCCCCTCCCCTCCGACCACAACCGCGCGTACTTGATCGATCGCAAAGCGGGCCTTGAAACGCTCTACAAGCCCAAAGCCGATGGCACGCCCGTGCCAAGCACCAGCCCGCTCCTGGATGCATATGCCTCGAGGTTCCCGTTGGCCTATGCGGATTCACTCATCGCCGGCAACCGGAAGTTCCTGGGGCACCTGTGCGTGCAACGGCGCTATGAGACCCCCACCACCAGCCGAACGGTGTGGTCCGACGCGCAGACAGCCTCCCTTTTTTGGGACATCCTTGGCGCTCGCAAACGGTGGAACGCGATCGAGATCCTGATGCGTGGGCCGATGATCACCAGCACCACCGAGGGCATGCCCATGGAAGTGCAGTACGAATACCATGGCGGCGAAAGGATGACCATGCGCGTGTTGGAACTGAAGCCCGGGCCGGTGGATCCGAAGGTGTTTGAGATCACTAAAGCCAACTGGAGCCGGTGAGCAGTTCCTGAATAGATCGGGACCTCCAGGTGGGTCAGGTGGGTAAAGTGGGTAAGGGAAGTAAAGGACGTAAGGGGTAAGGGATGCACCTTCCTCTCCTGCATGACCTTCTTGACCTTCTTGACCTCCTTCACCTCCCTCTCCTCCCTCACCTCCGTGACCTCCTGATCAAAACGCATCTTTGTACCGATGAACAGCCGCATTTTAATGATCGCCAGTGCCGCCGTGATGGCAGCGATCGGCCTTGTGCTCTCCTTCGCACCGGTAGAAGCATTGGCCCTCCTCGGCCACCCGGCATCCGGGCTCTTGCCGGTGCTGTTGCAATTGGCCGGTGCGCTCTACCTCGGCTTCGCTTTCATGAACTGGACGGCCAAAGGCTCCGTGCTGGGCGGCATCTATGGACGGGCCATCGTACTGGGCAACTTCCTGCATTTCACCATGGGAGCCTTGGCCCTGCTGAAGGTGGCCATCGGACCGGGAGGTGAAGCTTCCATCTGGATCCTCAGTGCGGTCTATGTGGTGTTCGCGGTGTGGTTCGCGCGGACCTTGTTCACCCAGCCTGCTGAGGCTCGAAGGACGGCGGAATGATCCGGATGATCTTCGCGGCTCGTGCAGAGCGGTCACCTCGTGGCATCTGCGCTGTGCATGCTTAAGAAGTGAAGAAGCAGAGCAGCCCAGCCAACCGCGCACACTGCAATAAGATTCAAGCGAAAACCCACGTTCTTCCTTCATGCGCCGCTGGCTGATCTCCCTTACCACGCTCTGCTGCCTCCCTGCCTTGGCACAGGAACCCGTGCAGGACCGCGCTGGAATGGTCTCGCTGGGTGGTCGCTCGTCCGTGAGCCTGTTCAACGATGGTGCAACGGGCGATATAGGCACCGGCGCAGGTGCACAGTTCCGCATCCGCTTGTCCGAGCGGGTGAATACCGAATGGTTCTACGACTACTTCCGCAGCCCCATTGGAGCCCATGCCAACCGGCAGGACCAGCACATCGGGTGGAGCGTGCTCTTCTACCTCCAACAACCCCCCGAGCAGCAGCGCATCCTGCAACCGTACATCATGGCAGGTCACTGCTTCGACTATACCCTGCAACAGTCCAATACGGACCCCGCCTTGCGTGGTGAACGCTGGAGCAGCGCGGTGCAGGCCGGTGCAGGTACCCACTGGAACCTGAGCCCTCGCATGGACCTTTCCTTGGCAGGCCAGTACATGATCCACCTGGGCAACGACATCCATATGCACGAGGAGGAGGACGGCAGCCTGCACTTTGAGGAGCACGGCCACGGCTTGGAGGGCCACCTGCTCTTCAATCTGAGCTTCAACTACAAGATCTTCTCGCTATGGTAAGGTCGATCCTAGCATCCCTCGCCTTGTTGAGCGTGCTGGCCAGCGCCCGTGCCCAGGACGGTCGCGCCGGTTTGCTATTGGGTGCAGGATCCATCGCACCCGGCTACATCCCCGCGCAGGAACTTTCCACCTCGTACCTGATCGGCACGCTCTCCTACTACATGGAAGACCGCATCAGCATACAGGGCCGGGGTGCCTGGTACCAGCCATCCGATGAAGCGGCAGCTGTGCTGAACCAGCACCACAGCCTGTCGGTGGGGCCCTTGTACCACTGGGGCAAAGAGCGTTTGGACATTCATACCGGGCCGGAGGTCGGCACCACCTTCACCCGGCTTGCGGGGGGCGGTCCTTCGGATGCTGCCCTGCCGATGCGCGTACTGCCCCTGATGGCGTGGAACGGCGGCATCACCTACTTCGTGTGGGACCATTTCCACTTCTTCCTGGACCTGCGCTACCAGTATGCACGCTATGTGGGCAGCCCCACCGGGACCGTTGGCCTTGGAGAAATGACCTTCGCCGGCGGTCTGGGCTTCCATCTCAACACCCGGCGGTGAGCGAGCAGGAAGAAGCCGTTCCATGCCCGCCACGCGGAACCACGAATTGTGACCGCTACTGGATGGGACCTATGAGCGCTCGTTCCTGCCATTAACGCAACGATCGGTTCCAGCCTCTACACTTCACCCCGCTGCTGCACATCAGCATACGCGATCAGCAGCTGATCGGGCTTTGAAGGTCCACCCTGAATGGGTTATCTTAGCCACCCTTAAAAACAATATGATCATGCGTTTCGCCCTTCCCCTTATTGCTGCCTTGTTGACCATTCCTGCGGCATCCCAATCCAGTATCCAGGATAAGATCATGGAAAGCCTCCAGAAGAACAAAGATCCAAAGGGCTCCGGGGTGGAGGACGTGAAAGTGGAGGATGACAACGACCCGTTCGTTCCGAATGCGTTCGTGGGCAGCTTCCGCATGGAAATGCACCAATTCGTGAAGGACGTGGAGAGCAAGGATAGCCCCACGAACATGCGCTACTGGAGCAGCCCGGACATGACCTTGATCGGGATCAGCCCGGAAGGTACCAAGGGCACGGAGATGAAGATGCTTACCGACCTGAAAGGCAAGTGGAGCTACATCCTGATGACCGACGATAAGGGGAAGAAGACGGCCATGAAGAGCCGCAAGAAGAAGATCACCTTCACCGCAGCGGAGGACAATGACACCAAGTTCACCGTAACGAATGAGACCAAGGTGATCGATGGCCACACCTGCACCAAGGTGATCGGCACCACCGAGGATGGCACTTGGACCGGTTGGGTGGCCAAGGACCTTGCTATTCCCTTCGGCGATATTGCCAACAGCATGAACCGCAGCGCCATGCAAAAGAAGAAGCAGGATTGGGCGGGCATACAGGGCTTTCCGCTGGAATACGAAACCGTGGACAAGAACGGCAAGGACCGCATGGTGGTGTATGTGAAGGATCTTCAGATCGGCACCGTGGACCCCAGCGTCTTCTCCATTTCGGATTACAAGGTGATGGAGATCCCCGGAATGCCCGGACAGTAGGCCGTGTCCCTGTCCCCAGACCCCGTTCGCACTACATCCTTTAATAAAACCGAGGGACCAAGGGTCCATCCGGTTACCTTCGCGCGCTTTTTCGTGAAGCAGGAAGAATGAAGAAGATCGCAGACAGCCGCAAGCTCATCGGCGCTACCTCGGCCACCACGCTGAAGGAATTGAGCACTTTGTACAAGAGTTTGATGAAATCCCATCACCCCGACCGTTTCCCGAACGACGAGGAGAAGCGGGAAGAGGCGGAGGAGTTCAGCAAGCACCTGATCGACGCGTACAAGTTCCTGGAGAGCATCCACCCGGAAACGCATGTCATCAATGCGGAGGAGTTCGAGAAGACCGTAGCCAGCAGCATCACCAATTGGCATCATAAGGGGCTCACCTTGCACATCACCTTCGGCGATGGAAGCACCTATGAGTTCTATGGTGTGCAGCCCAAGACCTACAATAAGTTCGTAGCCACCGACGGCAACGTGCGCTTCGCGAAGCGGCACATCTTCGACTCCTTCACGCACCGCAAATTGACCGGCACCACCCCCGCGTAGGGTCGTCATAGGTGCCCTCCGGCATCCGGAGCATACACTGAAGCGAGTACACTACTCCGCTTTGGTACGGAACTTCGGTCCACCTTCCAACTGGTCGATACTGATCGGTATGGAGCCTTGGCCGCTGTAGAGCTTGATCTCCTGCACGTCGCCCGGTAGGCCGAAGTGGTTCCGCTCCAGGGCCTCCTTCACCTTGGTGATCACCCTCCCGCGGATCTCCAAGGAACGCTTCCGATAATCCTCGGTCTCCACCCAGAAGCGGACCTTCAAGTTCACGGTGCTGGCAGCAAGCTCATCCACTGCGACAAAGATCGCGTGGGACGGATCGCTATGCACAACGCCTTCGCATTCCTGCACGGTCTGAAGGATCAGCTCGCGTGCTCCATCGATATCATCTTCATAGGCAATGTTCACCAGGAACTCCATTCGAAAGAAGCCATCCTCGGTGTAGTTGAACACCGGTTTTTTCACGACGTCACTATTGGGGATGTAGACATCCTTCCCATCGGAGGTCTTCAGTTTGGTATACCTGAATTCCATGGCCACCACCTTTCCGAACACGCCACCGACCTCTACAGTATCGTGGAGGTTGAAAGGCCTGTTGAAGGAGAGGATGATGCCGGAGATGAAATTCTCACCGATGTCCTTGAACGCAAATCCGATGACGATCGCGGATGCTCCGGCAGCAGTGAGCAAACCTGTGGCAATGCCATCCAGGCCCGCCACCCGCAAGGCGAACATCACCACGATGGTGCCGAGCAGCAGCTTGATGGTCTTGGTCAGGAAGTTGGTCATCAGCGGATCGTGCGACCTCCGCGCGATCACCTTCCGCCCCAACCCGGCCAATTTATTCGATAGTAGAAAGCCGAGCGCGACGATGAGTACGGCCAGCAGAATGGAAGGCACTTGATCCAAGAAGGCGTACCAACTGCGTTGGAAGGCTTGGACCACGCTTCCAGTGGTCTCGTTGAAGTGATCTGTCATAGGGGTTTCCAGCCGCTCAAGGGCATGAGCACCCGGAACGTGTTCCCGTAGGAACAGCGCACTACCCGGAAGGTTCAATGGGTCCTATCGCCAGACCTGAAAAAGATCAGCTTGCCAACCCTTGTGGGCCTACTGCTGCCCACCCTCCTTAACAGGGAATGCTCAGGCTTACTTAGCCGCCTTCTTGGCGGGCTTCGCCTTGGCAGGAGTTGCTTCGGCAGCCTCCTTCCACTTTGCGAGTTTAATAGTGGCCTTACGCTTGCGAATGGCTTCCGCCCTTGGATCCTGTGGCATCGTTCTCGATTTGGGCCGCGAATATAGGCCGGATGGCCTGAAGGAGCATTCTAGATCTTTGGGAAGTGCATTTCGCCGGGATCCGCGCGGTGAGCTCCTGCTACTTTCGCCCGCTTCAAGAATGCGGACGGACCTGTGTCGAAGGGTATTCACCTCTGGTCTTACTGTGCTCCTCCTTTCATCCTCCACTTGGGCGCAACCGGCACCATCAAACTCCCGGACAGCTTGGTGTTGCGCCGTGGGATGACCAGTCCCCTACTCACCTTTCGAGGCCCCACCGAACGCACCTTGGAACCGGTGCCGAGCACCGGGCGGATCCGCTCCTTGGTCTTCACCTCCAGCAGCACGATCAACGGCGTGACCACCGTGGAAGAGGGCACGCGCTCCTATTGGGACATCTGCGACCCTTCGGATACGCTGGCCACCTTGTCGGTCTGAAGCAACCGGCGGTACTTCAGCAACTTCAGCAACGGCACCATCCGTGTGGGCGATGTGGTGGCCACGAGCCCCTGCGGATATCGCTTCATCGTGGCCGATCCTGCGGAGTTAGTGCGCTGAGCTCACATCCGCCGGGGTCCCGAACCAACTCCCCCCTGAGCGGAACATTACTTGCGATCCCTCAGACCATTTACCCAACTACCTTTCCCGCCCAAATAACCACGCTCCTCACAGCATGCACTTCCGACCCATTTTCTACTTCGCATTGGTCACCTGTTCAATGCTTATCGGGACAGCCGCACGGCCTCAATCCTTGGATATGCAATTCGGGAATGGAGGCATACTTGCAATGCCCATGGCCACCGGTCATGAACGGATGCGCAAAATGGTGATCCGCGACGATGGCACGATCTATCTGGCGGGGGATTACCGTGGCTACTACCCGACCCCTTCTGATACGGAATGGTGGTTGGCGCGCTTACTGCCTCAAGGGCAGCTTGACCCATCCTTCGCGGGGCAGGGCTATTACGTATGGGATATTTGTACAGGCGATGAATCGGTGGTGGGATTGGATGTGGCGGATGACGGCAGCGTGTTCATCTCCGGGCATGAAGGCTATTTTTATTTTAACCTATATGATGTGGGGCTTGTGGGAAAGCTCACACCAGCAGGAGCCCCGGACCCCGGTTTCGGAGCTTATCCTGGTCAACCAGGAGTGTCTATGATCCGGTTCGGTACAACCATTAAAACCAATGCACTCGCAACAGCCTTGCTACCGGATGGGAGCGTGAACGGCTTGTTCAAAGAATACAACCCTGGGAGACGTCTGTATTTTGCTCACCTCGATGCGGGCGGTATTCTGGACACCAGCTTCCACGCTCCCGTATCGGGCACTTATGTGCATGGTTCGGACATGTACCAATCAGCCGCCATAGCCACGCCGGATGGAGGGTTCCTATCCATGGCCGTAGAGGCCGTAATAGGCGCAACCCCTACGGTCAAGCTCGCGAAGATCACTCCGGGGGGATCCATCGATACGACCTATGCGGATCATGGGATATTGACGTACAACTACGTTACTTATGGCATCGCCATAAGCAATGGCCCCCTTTACTTGGATGCGCAAGGCAGATCACTGATCCTTTCAGGGGTCGAACTGGTGCGCGTAACCCCGAACGGAGAGATCGATGGAACTTTCGGCGTGAACGGAAAGGTCCCCGCGGTTCCATATATCAGGGCCATGGTCCCGGACGCCCAAGGCGGCATTATTGCGTTCCGTAAGGATACTATTGGTGAGTACCTGTGCCGATTTGACGAACAGGGGCAGATCGATCCTTCCTTCGGAACCAATGGAAGGTTCACACTTCCCGTGGAAGTAGGCACCAGCAACCTGGTAATGGAGTTCGGCCCCGACGGACGGTTATTCATTGCGCACAATTGCGCCTGCCCTCAGTGGATGCCGCCGACCGGGGTAAATGGTTCTCTTGTGCTCATGTATGCTCTTCATATGGATCTGCAAACCGGAATTCCGGAAGAGGCCGCGACCGACCTGATCCTCTCACCCAACCCGGCTTCGGAGCAGGTCCTTATCAAAACACCCGGTGCCTCATCCGGTTTCATCGAGGTGTGGGATATGCGCGGCGCCGTGCTTTTGAGCCGAAGAAGCGCTTCTGCGGACATGCAAGTGTTGGACGTGAGCAACCTGACCCCCGGCATTTATGGGGTGCGCTTCACCACGGAAACCGGGACCTACCGGGTGGGCCGGCTTATGGTCGTGCGTTGAGTTCTCCGAATCAAGGGCGGGTCCACTCCACATCCGAACCGGGCATCCTACACGGTGGTATTCAAAAAGAAAGGGGCCATCTCCTGCGAGACGGCCCCTTTTCGTTCCATTGGATCGGATCAACCCCGCACCAACTTGCGGTACTTGAGGCGCTTGGGAACCACATCGCCCACGCGCTTCTTGTAGTTCTCCTCGTAGTCGCTGAAGCTGCCTTCGAACCAGTACACGTTGCTATCACCTTCAAAGGCGAGAATGTGCGTGCACACGCGATCGAGGAACCAGCGGTCGTGGCTGATGATGACGGCGCATCCGCTGTAGTCCTGGATGCCTTCCTCAAGTGCACGGAGCGTGTTCACGTCCAGGTCGTTGGTCGGTTCGTCAAGTAGCAGCACGTTGCTGCCGTTCTTCAGCGTCATGGCCAAGTGCAGGCGGTTGCGTTCGCCACCGGAGAGCACGCCCACTTTCTTGTTCTGGTCCGTTCCGGTGAAGTTGAAGCGTGCCAAGTAGGCGCGGCTGTTCACCAGCGTACCGCCGATGGTCATCATCTCCTGGCTGTTGCTCAGCACCTCCCACACGGTCTTCTCCGGCGAGAGGTCCTTGTGCGCTTGGTCCACGTAAGCGAGCTGGACGGTATCGCCCAAGGTGATGGTTCCGGCATCAGGCTTCTCCTCCCCCATCACCATGCGGAACAGCGTGGTCTTACCAGCGCCGTTGGGTCCGATGATACCGACGATGCCGGCAGGGGGTAGTGTGAAGCTCACATCTTCGAACAGCACACGATCCCCGAAGGCTTTCGAGACGCCATTGAATTCGATCACCTTGTCGCCCAAGCGTTGTCCGTTGGGGATGAAGATCTCCAGTTTGGCCTCCTTCTCCTTCACGGTCTCGCTCTGCAGCTTATCATAGTTCTCCAAGCGGGCCTTGCTCTTGGTGCGGCGTGCTTTGGCGTTGCTACGCACCCATTCCAATTCCTGCTTCAGGATGCGGTTGCGCTTGCTTTCGGTCTTCTCCTCGCGCGACAAACGCTCCGTCTTCTGCTCCAACCAGTTGGTGTAGTTGCCCTTGTAGGGAATGCCTTCTCCACGGTCGAGTTCGAGGATCCATCCGGCCACGTTATCCAAGAAGTAACGGTCGTGGGTAATGGCGATCACGGTACCCTTGTAAGCGTGCAGGTGCTGCTCCAACCAGGCCACGCTCTCGGCGTCCAAGTGGTTGGTCGGTTCGTCCAACAGGAGGATGTCGGGTGCTTGCAACAGCAGGCGGCAGAGGGCCACGCGACGGCGTTCTCCACCGGAGAGCACGCTGATCTTGGCATCGGGCTCAGGGCAGCGCAATGCATCCATGGCGATGTCCAGCTTCTGGTCGATCTCCCAAGCACCCTGCGCTTCGATCTGGTCTTGCAACACCCCTTGGCGGTTGATGAGCTTCTCCATCTTGTCGGGATCTTCCAACACCTCTGGGTCCGCGAACTTGTTGTTCACATCCTCATATTCCTTCAGCAGGTCCATGATGGGCTGCACGCCTTCGCGCACGATGTCGATCACGGTCTTGCTCTCGTCCAACTCGGGCTCTTGCTCCAAGTGGCCGATGGTGTAGCCGGGTGTCAGGTGCACGTCGCCTTGGTAGTCCTTGTCCTTCCCGGCGATGATGCGCATCAGGGTGGACTTACCGCTACCGTTGAGACCGAGGATCCCGATCTTGGCTCCATAATAAAAGCCGAGGTAGATGTCCTTGAGGATGGTCTTTCCGGCGGGCAATGTCTTGCCCACCTTCACCATGTTGTAAATGATCTGCCTGCCTTCTTCTGCCATGTTACCCGGGGTATTTCAGCGAGTTCGGAAAGGTCCTACCCGCTATTTTGAGCGTGCAAAGGTCCGGGATCTTTTCCGATCCCGGTAAAGTGCGCTCAAAACCCCTCCTCGATCCGCGGAACTAGGGTGTTCCGAACAGTTCCAAGCGGTCCCACCCGTGGAGTAGCTCCAACGTGGGTAGGTTCTCCCGGCGCAGCTCGTTATCCATCAGCACACCTTCGGGGGTTTGCCCATTGCCGGGTGCTACCAGCACGTAGATCCGTCCGTCCGTTGTGATGGGCTTTTGCATGAGATCCGTTCCCGTCCTTTCACACTCCAAGTAGAAGTCCACCGGTGCATCCCATGGAAGCTGCGCACAGACCCGATCACCGGGATGTGCATTCGTGGCGAGCCATGTGGCTGCCTGCTCTGCTTCGGGGAAGCGCTCCACGGTATCCCCTTCACCGCGTACACCCAGCCAACCGAACACCACCAGCACGAACACCCCCGCCACCAGCGTTCGCTGCGCTTTGGTGAATGATGGAGCCAGTTTGTCGCGCACCACCTTCAGTAGATAGAACAGGCCGATGGCGCTTCCCAGATGGAGGACCAGCAAACTGAACGTCCACACGGCGGGCGGGGCCACCACGGACTGGATGATCACGATGGGAACCGTACCCAGGACCAAGGCGAAAAGCAGCAAGCGGTACTTCACGCTGATATACGCGGCATAGATGACACCGATGACCCCTGCGAACGCCAGCAAGGTGGAGGCGGTTCCGGTGAAGTAGGCCCAAAGATCGAATGCGCGGTCCTGCTGAGTATTCACGAAGGAGGTCCAAGTATGCTCCTCCACCGAGGGATGGTGCAGAAGCTGGTCCAAGCTGTGTACCACCACCACCGGTGCATAAAGCAGGAACACCAGGCCACAGGCCAATATGCCGGAGCCGATCAACTTGAACATGCGCCGCCGGATGGTGCTCTGGTAGTTGGCCACCAGCATGAACAAGGCCCACGCATAAGCCATCACGGCCGGGTAGATCATATCCGGTGAGGCCCACATGCCCAAGGCACAGAAGGCGGCCATGAAGAAGGCGCTTACCAGGTTCTCGGATCTCACGAAGTGGCGTGCTGCCAAGAGCGCAGCAATGGTGAAGAGCCACACCAAACTGTATCCACGAGCCATCGCGGAATACTCTACCAAGGGTCCGCTAACGGCCACCAGACACAGAAGGATCACAGCGATATGGCGATTGAACACGGCACGCGCAAAGGCATAGCTCAAGGGCATCACCAGAATGCCGGCAACAAGGGCCGGGACCCTCAAGCTCCACGGATGCACGCCGAAGATCAAGGTGGAGAGCCGCGCCAATGCGGAATAGAGGATCTGGTTGCTGGTGAAGAGGTAATCGCTGAACAGAAAGCTGAAGGAGCGCCCCGCATAATGCACATATGTAAGGGCTTCATCATAGGTCACCGCCTCGTTCATCCGCAGGAGGCGCAAGACGACCCCTAAGGCAAGCACGGCATACACGAAGCGCTTATGGTTGATGCTGGACCTGGTGAACAGCCGGGAGAGTGCGGACCGCAGGTCCGAACGGAAGCCTTTCCACCCGGGCTGGTCCTTCTTTCTGCGTCGCCTTAGTGATCCTTCAGCCATTCCATGAGGGTCGGTCACGGATCGATCTTGTTCGATGCGCAAGGGAGGTCCTGCGCCAAAAATAGAGGATGGGCATGAATGCATGGAAGAGGGTTCGCAACTTCGCGGCATGGAACCCACCGGCAATCCCCGCATCACGGAATCCCCTTCGCACTTCGATCATTTGGAGCAGATGAGCACGCTGGAGCTGCTGCGCAACATCAATGCGGAGGACCGCAAGGTGGCGGATGCCGTGGCCAATGTGATCCCGGAGATGGAGTCTTTGGTGGATGCACTTGCGGAACGGATGCGGCGCGGCGGTCGGCTTTTTTACATCGGCGCAGGTACCAGCGGCCGGTTGGGGATCGTGGATGCCAGCGAATGCCCGCCCACGTTCGGGGTACCGCACGGCATGGTGGTGGGGCTCATTGCCGGTGGTGACAGCGCTATCCGCAAGGCCGTGGAATTTGCTGAGGACGATACCGCCCAAGGCTGGAAGGACCTTCAGGAGCATGCCATCGGCGCGGATGATTCGGTGATCGGCATTGCCGCCAGCGGAGGAACACCCTATGTGGTGGCTGCCTTGGAACAAGCCCGGAAGGTCGGTATCCTGACTGCCTGCATCACCTGCAATCCTGGAAGTCCGGTAACACAGGCCTGTGACCATCCGCTGGTGGCGGTGGTGGGTCCGGAGTTCGTAACGGGCAGCACCCGCATGAAGAGCGGCACCGCCCAAAAGCTGATCCTGAACATGATCAGCACCAGCGTAATGATCAAGCTGGGCCGGGTAAAGGGAAACCGCATGGTGGACATGCAGCTGAGCAACAACAAGCTGGTGGACCGGGGCACGCGCATGGTGATGGACGGCCTGAGTGTGGATTACGCAACAGCCAACGCACTGTTGAAGAAATACGGTAGCGTGCGAAAGGCCGTGGAAGGTGGGAGGAGCTGAGGTCTAAGGCTCGACGCTGCGGCGCAGGGAAACCCTTGGTCCCATTGGAAGCGGCTACGCAGCCATCATCTCTTTCTTCTCCGCGGCTCAGCGCCTCCGCGGCCATCAGCTCTCCGCCTCAGAAAGGATACCCGATCGCGATATTGAAGACCAGATTATTGAAGATCCCCTTTTTCAGGTCATTGAACACCCAGCGATCTCCTTTGGGAAGAGCGGGATCGCGAAGTGGTGTGGCGATATCCAAACGCACCACGATCACCTGGGGATCGAACCGGATTCCGAAACCTGCACCCATGGCAAGCTCGCTCAGCGCATTCGCCCATTCGAATGCACCGCCCGGCCGCTGTGGATCGGGGTTCACCAACCAGATATTGCCGGCATCGGCAAAGAATGCCCCCTTGAAAAAGCCCGCAATGGTGAAGCGGTACTCGCTGTTCACCTCGAACTTGATGTCACCCGTTTGATCGGTGAGCACGGCGCTGTTGTCAACGGGCACGTAACTGCCAGGTCCTACGCTCCGCGCCCGGAACGCTCGCAGGCTGTTGGTACCACCGCTGAAGAATTGCTTCACATAGGGCAGCACCTCCGAGTTCCCATAGGGGAGCCCGAAACCCACTTGGATCCGACTGGCCAACTGGGCACCTCCGCGGCCCAGCGGCTGATAGTATCTGATCTCCGGACGGAAGCGCACATACTGCGAGAACGTGGTGCCGAACAATTTGTAGCCATCACCCGGGCGCGAACCTGCAGTGCTCATCAGCGCGGCAAGCAGGTTGCCGGCCTCGTCCACACCTAGGCTGGTGAGCACCCAGCCTTGCAAGGGTTTCCGGTGCTTGCTCGCAATGGTGATGGTATAGCCCGTACCAATGATGAACTGTTCCTGAAAGCTGCGCTGGACCAATGGATTCGCGTTCAGGAACGCCGTAAAATCGTCAGAGGAATAGTAGAGCTTGTTGTAGCTCACATCGATCAAGTTCACCTCGTGCCACAATCGTTGGTTCTGTCTCCAGCTATAGCTGAGCGAGGTATTGAAGGACTCCAACCCATACAGGTTGATGCGGCGGAACAGACCATATCCGAGCTCGATCCGCGTAGTGGGCACGGATACACGGGCGGTGCGTAGGAAATGGAACGGCACGATACGCGGGAACTGCAAGGCGGTTTTGGCACCCAGTTCATAAGCGTTGGTGCCCTTTTGTGCACCGGCCACCTGCGTCTCAATGCGGCCATTGAGGTCGGCCGTGAATGTTTCCGCACCCCGGAAGAGGTCCCTGTCCTTCAGCCCCACACGCAGCCCGGGCCCCACGAAGTTGTTGCTCTTGGCAATGCCGTTCAGCTCGGTGAACAGCGTCCAACGCTTCATCGGGGAAAGCAGCACATCCGTTTTCAGGACCCCTGGCACTAAACTGTCCTCGGTGTATTGGACGTTCACGCCCTTGAATACGCCGTAGCTGGAGAGATACCGGACCGTATTGTCCTCTGCCCGGTCGGAGAAGTGCCTTCCCTTCCGCAGGAACACACCGCGTATGATCGTGGAGGGCCGATAACTGTTGAGGGTGTTGACATAGTGCATGCTGTCGACCGGGATCGTATCGTTCGGCTGCAACAGCGGGTCATAGTCCCCATGCACGTAGATATCCCCGATGACATACCTCCTCAGCACCTTGTCCTCCGTTCCCGCTTTCACGCGCAGCCCCAAGTCCAGCAGGTCCTTACCTGCCGATGTGTCCGCAGTGAACTCCAGGTCGTTGTCCTTTAGCAGCCACCACCCTTGGTTGCGGATCACGCCGGTTACACGGAGCCGCTCGGCCTTCAATTTGGTGAGGTCATAGAGGTCGCCTGGAGCTACGGTCGAACCTTTGCGGGCCAATGCCACCTGTTTATCCAGCGCAGCGGCACTGTCACCATAGGCCATGTTGCGGATCCGGTGCGGTGTGCCGGCCGAAGCGGTGAAGGTGATCGTGGCCTTACGCTTCTTACGTGCGATGGTGAATTCGCTCGCCGCTGCGAAATAGCCATGATTGTTCAAGCGGTTCACAATGGCTGCGTTGATATCGGCCACGGGTACATCCGTAAGGTACACGGGCGTGGAACCGATCCGGTTGCGCAGCAGGTTGGCGAAGCTTTTCGTCTTCTTCGGTTCCTTCACGCTGTTGTGTAGGGCCACGGTAGGTCGCAACCCCAATATGCTGTTGTTCGGCGCTGGTGTCACCAAGGACTCCAACTCGCGTGTAATGGCCTTCTTATCCTGCACCGGCCCATCGGTCCATTTCAAGGTATACGCTGTGAAAAGGGGCTTTTCCTCCGTGGCGTACTTCATGCCGGTACAGGAAGAAAGCAGCAGGGCGCATGCGATCAGGATCCAAGGATATGTCCTCATCACTTTCATTCTCCCTCGGGTTCTGGCACACTGGGTATGGCGGGAACCTCCCGTGCTTCCTGTTGCTTACGCTTCTTCTCCGCCTCTTCCGCCCTTCGCTTTACTTCGGCTTCGCGTGCCGCGGTGCGTGCCCGTTCATTTTCCTCGAAGTCTTTGGTGTATTGGATGGCCACCCCACTGTCGGTGATGTCCCCGTCATAAAGATCGAAAGCGTTCTCATAGAAGCCACGTAGGCGGAAGGGGCCGTTCTTCGAGAGATTGTAGTAGACCACGTATTGCGCTGCGCGCGTGTTGGAGAGGTTGCCCACCTGGTCGTTCTGCTGGTCCACGCCCACGGAGCCGCCCACCTCAACGCTCAGTCGATCGTTGAGGAAGCTCTTGCTCACCTTGTAATCCACGGAGGTCCGCTGATAGGTAGCGCTTCCCGCAGCCTGATCCACCGTGTTCACCCCCAAGGATATGTCCACGCCCTTGATGAATTTTCCGGTGAGCTTGTTGAGCTGATCCGTGAGGATCCCGTTGACGGAATTCCGAGCGGCTGAAGAGATCAAGCTGCTGGAGGGCGCTGCCCCCGCATTCTCGGCGGGTATGAACGCATTGGTCACCAGTAGTCCGAATACTTGTCGGTTACGCTCATCCGTATTGGCCTTCTGCGCGAGCTGGTCCAAACGGGAAGCCACTTGCGGATAGCTGTTGCGGTACTGCCGGTCCAGGTCGATGCCGAAATCGATGTCGGGTTTGTCCATTTCTCCATCCACGCTAATGATCACCTCGAAGGGCAACCGTTCCTGCAAGCGATTCTGTTGATCTTCCGAGAATGACTCCGATCCTGCCACCAGCCCATAGGCTGCTGTTTGGGCCATATAGCGCGCCTTGATGGCGAGTTTTGCATCCAGTGGATCGCCGCTCCAAGTAACGGTGCTACCCTTCACCAGATCGAAGCGCTTCTTCACCAATCCATAGAATTCCAGCGTATAACCACCTTCGTCCACGGTAAAAGGTCCTACCAAGGTCATATCCCCTTTAGCGTTGTAGGTAAAGTAGAGGTCGCCGGTACCGCTGAAACTGGCTGCATCGCCGGTAGTGGGGTCCAGCACCACACTGAACTTGGCCGCCTTGTCCACCAGCAAGTGCAGATCCAGCTCGAACCCGTGCAGCTTGGCCTTGAGGGAGTCCTTCAGCATTTGGCCATCAGTGGTCATATCACTGCTATCCGGCGGCGCTTCCCCATTGGTGAAGACAACAATTCCTTCATGGCTCACCATCTTCACCTCGCTTCCAGGCAGGACAATGGATAGATCGGTGCCCTTTAGCACATGAATTTCGCCTTGCAGTTTTGGCAGATCAGCCGTTCCGGTAATTGCCAGGTCCAATCCCGCCAGCACGTCGCCGTAGAACAGTCCATTGTCACCGCGCACACTGTTCACCAGTTGGAACGCATCCGTACGCAGGGTGAGGTTCAACTTGGGATCAGCAAGGTCCTTTGTGCTGATATCCCCGTTCAGAACGAAGGCATTGCCCAAGCTATCCCTCAGGGTGAACTGCGCCAGGTGGATGCCCGCATCATCAAAGGTGATCCGCTCCTTGTCCAGCTTGAACAGGCTCCGTGTTGCACGCAAACCGATGCGGGAATTGACGAAGGTGAGGTCCCCGTTCAAGGCGGCCTTTCCTTGGACCATGTCGAACTTCAGCTTTCCGTTCAGCCCCCCGGCAAGTTCGTAGAGGAAAGCCTTTGTGAACGGCCGGAACACCTTGAGCTCCGAAAACGCTACATCCGCGTTGCCATGCACCTCCGGCGACTTTCCCGAAGCATCCATCGTGGCATTGCCGTTCAATATGTTCCCACCATTCTTCAGTTGTACGGAAGCGGTGTAGTGGGCCTCTTGCGTTTCCTGCGCCTTTACCTGAAGATCGCCAAGTGCATTGCCCAACAGTTCCAAGGAGGCGATGGTCAGATCGGCATCCAAGCCGGACACCCCATCCGTGGGCAGGTCCACATGACCGGTAAGGTCACCTGATACAAAGGGTAGCGAATCCTTTAGGGTCACAAAGTTCAAGAGGGTACCAATGTGGAATTGCTCCAGCTCGATCCGTGTGGCCTTTGCCTGCGTTGATACTTGCACACGCTGCGCCCCGCTGCTGAGTGTGAAGTTCTCCGCGATCAGTCCATGATCGCTGAAATGCAGCATGTTGGCCGGGGCGGCGGACCATGGGACGCCGTCCAGCACAAGGCCTTCCGGCTCAATATGAAGGCTGGCACCCTGTGCGTCGCGATCCAGCAAGGTGGTAAGTACATAGCTCGGCGGGACCTCGCCGTTCTGAACGAGCAACTTGCTCTTCAGCCCGCCTACCTCAGCGGTGTTCGTAAGGGTGAGCCCGAAGATGCCCAGTGAATCCCGAGTTATGCTTTGTATCGAAAGCTTCGAATCCAGATCGCTGCCTTTCGCATTCACGGCCAGCTTCAATTTGCTCACCAGAATACTGTCGTAGTCCAGTTCCGGGATATCAATGTTCAAAGCAAGTTCATCCGCGTCGCTATCGTAATGTCCCTTGAAGCTATTGAGCGTAATGGTGTGCAGTTGAGGCACGACCAAGCCGGTAAGCCAATCGCTGTTCGGCAGCGTGATCGCGAGGTCCATATGCTTGCCCGGGGAGGGTTGGAAATCCGGATCGCGCTTGAAATAACTGGCCAGCTTCTCCTTGGTCCGCGGAAGGATGCTGTCCACCGCTACATTGGTGTGGTAGTCCACTGTAAAGCCATCACTGTTCAAGTTCAAGGCTGTGCTATCCATACCCATGTAGGCATGGAGGATGAAGTGATCGAATTGGTAGGCACGCTTCACATTGGACAGCCTCAGGCGTTCTGCATTCAGTCCGATGCGCCCCCTGCCTGCCGTATCCAACGCGATCTCACCTTGGAAAGAACCTTCTACATCCAGCTTATAGGCGGTGAGCCCGAGGCTGTCCAATAGAAGGTGGTCCAATTGCAAATTCATCTTCATGGCCAAGCTGTCCGCCTTCTCCGGCCATTTGCCCCGGGCATCCAATGCCAGTTTCAGGGGTACGGCATCCGTAGTGAGATGTACGAACAAGGAGTCGCCCTTTACATCGCCGTTCAGCCTTAAGCTGGAAAGATCATTTCCGTTGAAACGTAGTTGCGATGGCTCCAACGTGAGCTTGCCTTGGCGGGTAGAGCTGTTGAGGTCCTTCGCGTCGGCGGTCAAGTGAAGGCTGACAATGCCAATGGCGGTATCACCAGTGAATCGACCGACGTTGAATTGATGCACGTTCAGGTTCGCCGAAAGATCATCGGGAAGCTTGTCCTTCCAGCCGGAAACCTGCGCGGTGCCTTTAATATCGCCCAGATCGCTCTCCACGTTCAGCTGTGCCTGCATGGCACCATCACGGCCTTTTGCATGGATCGAAGCGGAGAGTCTCCGGGGCGTGACCGTACCGGGCGGCACGAACGCTAGCATCACCTGCCGGAAGCCTTCACCGAGCGTGAATTCATTGAGATCCACCTGTAGATCGGTCCGTGGCCATTGGTCCATGTGCTTCAGCCTTCCAGCCAAGTGGATCACCGATCCGGCATTGCCCACCACATCCAGCTTAACCGTATCCAACTGTTCCATGGAACCTGCTGCATCCACCTTCACATCCCATTGCTCCTTTGTGTTTGACGGGATGTATTTGGCTGCCCCTAATTCCGCCAGTAGCGGACGTAACTGGACCGGATCCAGCTTGGAATGAAGGTTCACCTTCAGGGGTACCTGATCAGGTGCTCGGTAGAATGCGGTCAGGTTTTCCGGTGTTGCCGCAGCATCAAATTCGATCCTATTGCCCGCCACCTCCACTTCGCCATTCTCCAAGGCGAACCGCTGCGGCACGGCATCCAATTCCACGGCCAAGGAAACGCGCTTGCTTTCCGGGCCAACCCGCAAGGCCACATCCAGCTTTCCCGCGTGGACCCTTTCGTTGTTCAAGACGAGATCTTTAAAGCCCAGTTCCAAGTTGCGCAGTACCAATCGCTCCGGATCGAAGAGCTTTTCAGGCTCCGCGATCCTATCGGTGTACATCGCCACCAGCCCCTCCGTGATCTCCACCGAGCGTGCCGTCACATCCCAGTCACGCACATAGAATCGGAACCCATCATTCTCACCAAGCCAAGGTGGATCCACGTGCACCGCCTCTTCCACATCCGCGTGTCGTGGCGTTAGCATGCCGAAGACCGGCGAGTCGAGTTCGATCTTTTTGAACGCCAACTGCTGCTTGGACAGATCCATCTTGTCCGCTTTCAACACCGCGGTGGGTAAGTCGAGCCATAGGCTGTCCCCTTTCACCACATCCTTCATGGTGAAGGCGATGTTCTTCAGATCCAGTGTATTGAACTTGATGTCCATTCCAGCCAAGGGGCTCGTCAAGTTCGGATAGGTATCCGGCTCCGGTGGCCCGGAAGCCATCCGCATGTCGGCTCGGGTGTCCGTCATCTCCAGGTCATCCACGTGGAAGCGCATGGAACCAGGATCGAACGCGTCGAAATCCACCGCGAGTGAACCGAGGCGCAGGGCCAGTTGCAACTTCGAGGGCTGCAGATCCAAGTCCGCATGAATGCGCTCCAAGGAAACGGAACCGATGGTAAAGCCCCAGCCCCCGGTGGTGTCCGCAGGCTCCTTCACTGTAGCAGCAATATCCCCTTTGAGCGCTGTGAGGATGTAATCGAAGTTGAACACGCTGTCTCGATCCTGCGTCACGTTTGCGCGGACATCCGCGAGGTTGACGGAACTGAGCGAGATGCTCTTGTGCAACAACGCAGTGAGGCTGGCGCGAGTTTTCAGCGAACCAGCGTAGAGAAGTGTATCGCCGTTCTGCTGGTGGATCAGCACACCATCCAAGCTGATGCCAATGGGGAAGCGCAAGGCCAAATGCTCCACCTGTACCGGGGTACCGATCTTTTCCTCCAGAAAGGACACGGCCTTGGTCCGGAGGATCTTCTGCACCGGCGGCAGGTAAACGAGCACCGCAACGAGTGCCAGTAAAAGGAATGGCAACAACACCAACCACACCAAGACCTTGAAAACACGGCGCCACAAAGGCCGCCGAGGCGATCGATCGTTCCGGGGCCGGGTATTTTCTGGTGCTGTGGACAGGGCGGGTGAATGTAGGCGCGTGACGTACGATGCTCGAACAAAGATCAGGCCCCATCGTTCATTCCCCATGCACCTCCATTGCAGTTCGGCCCGCTAGCAAGAACTTTGCAGCCACATGCATGCGATCGAACCCTTCTTCAACTGGCGCCACCTCTATATTGCGGAGGAGGATGAACGTTCTCCGTTCCATGGTGCCGAACACAGCGAATTCGAGTTCACCCATGCGGTGTACGACCATGCGCTGCACCCACAATGGGAGGCCTTCGGAAGCAGCACGCTTTACCTGAAGGTCCTGTTCGCCGATTACGAAGAAGGCTATGTGATCATGGAGTTCATCGGCGAGTGGAACGACATGTTGCACAACGATATCATGTACCTGAAGCGGGACGTGATCGAGCCGATGTTGGCCGAGGGGATCAGCAAGTTCATCCTGATCGGGGAGAATGTGCTCAACTTCCACCCCGGGGAAGAGGACTACTACAGCGAATGGTTCGAAGAAGCGATGGACGCCGGAGGTTGGATCGTGCTGATCAACTTCCTACAGCATGTGCGGGAAGACCTGCAAGCCGCGGACCTCGACCAATACCTGATCTTCGGTGGAAAGTTGGATGAGATGCCATGGCGGACCATGGAACCCGACGAGCTGCTCGGCCGTGTGGAAGCCCAGGTGCACAAGAGACTGGGGTAGGTGTTGTGTGGCTTTACCGGCTTCCCTTACGGATGCAGAACGGGGTAGTTTTGCCTATTGAAGGCCTTCTACGCCCTTTCCTACTTGCCTTCCCTTTCGAGAAGCAATCCCATGACCACCTTGTCAATGGGAAAATCGAAGTCTTCTTGACGCGCTTTGTTCATGGGTAGCCATCGGAACCGCTGGCCTGGCTCCGCTGCCTTTCCTTGCGCAGGGGCGTCGCTCACCAACGTATCCGGCTCCTTCAGCTCGAAGGTGTAATAAATGCTGATGATCTGATCCTCGGCGCGAAAGGCGCTCTGTTGGAAGAAGTCCGTGGTATAGAAGTGTTGCGGCTGCAACACGTCCATCCCCATTTCCTCCATGATCTCGCGCCGCAAGCAATCCAGTGTCCCTTCCCCCGGGTCCAATCCACCTCCGGGAAATTTCGTCACCGGTTGCCCTTGGATCAGCTCATCGGAGACCAACAGGTGCCCCGCATGGATCAAGAGTCCATACACACGGATGTTGAATCGTGACGCGCTCATGCGGGTCGCAGGACGTGTAACATCTTGTACTTACCCGGCGGGCCTTGTACCCGTTCCGGTTTCAGTCCGGCCTGCATCATGGTGCGCCGGACATCTCCCTTGGCACAATAGGTCACCAAAGTGGCTCCGGGTCTCATGGCCCGATGGATCCGCTGGAATACATCCAGCGACCACATGGAAGGTTGGATCACCGGCGCGAAGGCATCGAAATAAACCAGATCAAATGCCAGTTCGGCCTCCAACTCCTGCACCCGCTGCGAATCTTTACGGAACCTGAATCCATCCGGAAGCTCCAGCCACTCACGGTCGGGCAAGTTCATCATGGCTTCGAAGCCTTGCTCCTTTGCTGGTTCGTTGATCGCGGCGGGGTGCCCGGATGCCATGCGCAAGCTTGAGGGTAGCGGGTATGGCTCCAATGCCAAATAATTCACCTGCAGGCCAGCCTGCTCACATTCCACCCAAGTGAGCAATGCGTTCAAGCCTGTACCGAATCCGACTTCAAGGATATCGAGCTTCTGCTTTCCTGTGCTACGCAGGCCCTGCTGGATGTACACGTGCCGACTTTCCGCCACAGCCCCATGGAGCGAATGGTAATGCTCCCCCAATGCCGGACTGTCCAGTGTGAACGAGCCATCCGCCGTGCGGATCGTTACCAGGTCCGTGGGCGGGGAGAATTCAACGTCCATATCTGGAGCATGCTGCTGCACACTGCAAAGTAACGGCCCGCCCCACGCGTTCTACAACACGCGGATCTCCGTGCGCCTGTTCAATGCTTTGCCTTCGTTGTTGGAAGCGTTCGGCACAATGGGCGCATCGGCACCATAGCCTTTGGCCTCCAACCTATCCGGCAGGATGCCATGCTCCACCAACCAGTTCACCACCACATGTGCCCGCGCTTCACTGAGCTCTTGATTGGGGATGGGGCCCGAATCGCTATCCGTATGCCCTCCCACCTCGATCCGAGTGTCCGGATTGGACTTCAGGAATTCGGCCAATTGCTCCAGTTCCGTCGTGGACGAGGCGTCCAGCTTGTAACTGCCCGGCTCGAACAAGATATTCCGCATCACCTCGGCATTCCCCTTGGCTATCGGGTTCATGCCCATATCCATGCGCACCTCGCCTTCCACATCCTGGACCCGCTCGGAATGGAGCATGTAACCGTCAGCATTGACTTGTATGGCATAGTCCTTCCCCGCCGGCACCATCGCCGTGTACTTCCCTGTAACAGGGTCGGTCTTGAACGTGGCATTGAAAGAGGGCTCCTGAAGGCTCATTAGCTCGATGGTAGCGTCGAGCGGCACCATCATCTTCAGTCCTTTGATAAAACCGACCAAGCGTACGAGCTCATCGTTCTGGGCCATCGGTACACCACCTGCCGCACTCACGAGCATCGCCGAAGCCTGCATACGCTGCGGAACAGGAAGATCCACCCGGTAAATGTCATCCTCGCCCATTCCTCCGGGACGGACGCTGCTGAAATAGCCACTCGTGCCTTCGGCGTTCAAGATCAGGAACTGATCGTCACCCGGGGAGTTGATGGGCCAGCCCAAATTCTCCGGCCTCGACCACCGACCATTCGTTTCAGTTGACTTGAACAGATCATAGCCCCCCATGGAGCTATGGCCCTGGCTGGCGAAATAGATCGTGCTGCCGTCGCCCGGTGCGAAAACACCCTCTTCATCATAGGAGGTATTGATATCCGGCCCCAAATTTTCGGCCGCGCCCCAATCACTTGCGACTTCATCCCAGGGGCTGCGATAGATGTCACTTCCGCCCAATCCGCCTTCGCGGCTGCTTACGAAGTAGAGCCAGCGGCCATCTCCGGAACGCCATGCGCTGCTTTCCTGAGCCGTGCTATTGACAGAAGGAGGCAATGGCACGGGGGCGGTCCATGTATCCCCGTAGCGTTCACTTACATAGAGGTCTCCGCCATTCTTCTCGTCGCGGTAGATGATCATGCTTTGGCCATCGGCACGCATGGAGACCGTCGCATCATTCCGCACACTGTTCAATGTTCCGGCCACCGGTTCGGGGGTGGACCATCCACTCCCTTGCCACTGGCTATGGTAGATGTCCTCGAACCAGGAATTGTTCACCTTATTGATCTTGCCCCCCGTGGAGTTGGCCCTGCGACTGGTGAAGTACATGTTACCCTTTCCATCAAGCACTGCCCCATATTCGCTTCCCGCCGTATTGATCGCTGCGCCCATGTTCTCTACCCGTGCCTCCGTGGGCGTATTCATATAGCTTCTACCATAGTTGCATTCGGCCATATGCTTGTCCACCATATTGTAGGTGCGGTCGGGGTCGGGAGTGCGGCGGATGATCTCGGCGTGGCGTTGGAACTCAACGATCGCCTCGTCCCACTTGGCATTCAATTGCAGGGCATAGCCCAATAGGAAATGGATACGCGGAAGGAAGGGATCCAGCACCGCTGCACGCTGGAGATGGGCCAATGCGTCGGATGGAACGGGGCCGTTCAACTGGCACACGCCCATTTTCATATTCAATTCCGCATTGTTCGGATTGATGGCTTGAGCCTCTTCGTATGCGGCCATGGCTGCGCCATGATCGACACCGCCTTTGATGGCAAGTCCATCCGCCTTCTTGATGGCGGACAGGGCCTGCTTCAGCTGGCCCGCATCGGTAATGTGGAGTTTATCAAACGGCACATCCCTCACTTGGTCGCGGGACTGGGCTTGGAGCCAGCTTGATGCCGCGATGAGGAAGGCCAACAGGGTCGAACGAATAAGCATGGGCATTGGCTCCGCTTTTTTTGCAGTGCGCCTGTTCATACGCAAACCGACACTGGAGGTTCGCGCAGGGCTTGGCAGGTACATTTGACCCCACTGGTGAAACCAGCCCAAATACACGAACATGGCCAAGAAGACGACGGTGAAGAAGAAAGCCGGAAAAGGGGCGACCACCTCCGGAACCTCCAAGAACAAAAGCATCCTCACCTCGAAGTCCTTGGACTTCATGGAACTCTATCTGAACAATGCCAGCCCCACCGGATTTGAGAGCGGTGGTCAACAGCTCTGGCTGGATTACATCAGCCCTTGGGTGGATACCCATTTCACCGATCCTTATGGCACTGCTGTAGGGGTGATCAACCCGGACGCCAAATACAAGGTGGTGATCGAGGCCCATGCCGACGAGATCAGCTGGTTCGTCCATTACATCACCAGTGACGGCTTCATCTACGTGCGCCGGAACGGTGGAAGCGACCACATGATCGCCCCGAGCAAGCGGGTGAACATCCATACCGACAAGGGCATCGTGAAGGCCATTTTCGGCTGGCCCGCCATTCATGTACGTACACCCAAGAATGACCCCCCTCCTTCCTTGGACAACATCTTCCTGGATTGCGGTTGCGCGAGCAAGGAAGAAGTGGAGAAACTCGGGGTTCACGTGGGTTGCGTGATCACCTATGAGGATGAGTTCATGGTATTGAACGGCAACACCTTCGTGGGCCGCGCCTTGGACAATCGCATGGGTGGCTTCATGATCGCTGAGGTGGCGCGCATGCTGAAGGAACAGAAGGTGAAGTTGCCCTTCGGGCTATATGTGACCAATAGCGTGCAAGAAGAAGTGGGACTGCGTGGTGCGGAAATGATCGTGGAACGGATCCGGCCGAACATCGCCTTGGTGACCGATGTGACGCACGACACGCAGACACCGATGATGAACAAGATCCAGAGCGGTGATATCGCCTGCGGCAAAGGGCCTGTTCTGGCATACGGACCGGCGGTACACAACAACCTTTTGAAGAAGGTGATAGCCGCAGCCGACACGAACAAGATCCCATTCCAACGTTCCGCAGTGAGCCGGGCCACCGGCACGGATACGGATGCCTTTGCCTACGGTGCTGCAGGTGTTCCAAGTGCATTGATCAGCCTTCCCTTGCGCTACATGCACACTACGGTGGAAAGCGTTAACCGTAAGGATGTTGAGAACGTGATCAAGTTGATCTTCGCCACGCTGCGGACCTTGAAGGCGAACGAGGACCTGCGTTACATCAAGTAAGTCCAACACATGAGGCTACGCCTCGACGATAATGAGCGCGGTGCCTTCCACTACCTATTCGGTGGTGTGATCGTGGTGGTCCTTTTAAAGGGGATCGCCTTCATCACCGACCAGCTCGGTCCGACCTTAAGCCCTGAACTAGCGGCACTGCGCTACTTCCAACAGGGCTACCCCCTCTTGCGCGGTGAGATCGCCGTAGTGGCAACACCTATAGGCCTTACCGAGCGCTTGGTCCTGGCCGTGGTTTTGGCCGTTGGCGTTGCGTTTGCACTGGCATTGCTCTTCGTCATTATTGCCACGGCGCGTGGTCACCGTGCAGGAGGCGCGGAACGTGCTGGGTTGATAGCCACCCGCACATCGCTGCTCATCACCTTGGCGTGGTCGGTATATGCTGCCTTTTTACTGCCTATCCAAGAAACCCGTTCGGCAAAGGGGGAACTGATCCTGCGCGAGCGAACCTCCATGATCGGCGATATCCCGTGGCCGTTCACCCTGCGCGAGCGACTGCTGCCAAGCGAGGAGGTCATGTGGATCGAAGGCGGCAGCGAACCAGCTCTTCAAGGACAAAAAGGCACCGCTTGGGTGGATGTGGTAACAACTGGGGGTGTGATACGGGCCGGATGGATACGCGGCTTTGATGGCCAGAGTGAAATGAAACTCTTGGAAGCATCGAGCGATGCCGCAGCGGCACTGGAGCGGGAGTTGCGCTGAACCATTGCTCCTTCTTTCCCGGCCGATCCATGAAATTGGACGAGTGCGTATGCCCATGGATCAGCGCCCACACAATACCTTGGCTGTCCACCCGCTCCGTACCATGCGCATTCGGTTCATCCAACCCGCTGAGACCCACCGTCTGCGCCAAAGCGTGCTTCGCCCCATGCAGGCCGTCGCGGAGATGGCGTGGCCATTGGACGCTGCAGAGGGAAGCTTTCACTTGGGTGCTGAAGAAGACCGGGAAGGATCGGACGATCGGCTCATTTCCATCGCCTCCTTCGTGCGTGATTGTTGCGAACAGCTTCCCGGAAGCCACCAGTACCGGTTGCGAGGCATGGCCACGGCGCAGGAGCATAGAGGCAAAGGGATCGGAGCGGCATTGCTCCGCTACGGTTTGGAACATCTGCACCACCTGAATGCAGATCTTGTCTGGTGCAATGCGCGTGAAGTGGCCTTGGGGTTCTATGAAAGAGAAGGCTTCACCTCCCAAGGTGCGGCTTTCATGATCGAGGGTATCGGTCTACACCATTTGATGTTCCGGCAGCTTTGAAGGACCTGCTCCGAACCTCCCGCATTTGGCTTTTACCAGCATTGGTGGTCCTCAACCTGCTGCTGAAGTTCGCTTGGTCGGGTCTGAATGAACTGGCAGGGGATGAGCCTTTCACGGTCTACTGGGCGCAACGCCCATTGTCTGAACTGTTCGGTATGCTGCGGACGGAGAACAATCCTCCCTTGTACTTTCTGATCATGCATGGCTGGAGCAAGCTGGTCCCGTTGGAAGCGGCCTGGCTCCGGATCCCCTCCGCGCTTTTCAGTGCCCTCACCGTTTGGCCCCTGTATCTGTTGGGACGGCGCTTGGGAGGAACCACCGTGGCCGCTACAGCCGCCTTGTTGTTCACCTTCAGTCAGCACAGCTATGCGTTTGCCGGTGAGGTGCGCGCCTACAGCCTGCTTACGTTGGCGTGCACTTGGGCTGTCTGGCAACTGGTCCGCTTGGCGGACGACCCGGATCGGCATCCAGCTATTCGCCCCGCCTCGATCATTTGGCTCGTGTGCGCAAACGTGTTGGCCACTTGGGCCCATTATTTCGGTTGGCTGATGGTGGGGCTGGAGGTGGTCCTGGTATTCACTGTGCCCATGCTGCGCCCTGTTCGCGTGAAGATGCTCGCCGCCGCTGGAGCTACCGCACTATGCAGTTTGCCCCTGTTGGGGATCCTCCTTGCGCGGGCCGGAAACAGCTTGGGGCAAGGAACCTGGCTGCAGCCCCCTGGCTTGGAGGAACCGTACAACATGCTGGTGCGATGGGCCAATGCACCGGTGGTGGCGGTGATCCTCTTGGCTTTGATCGTATTTGCCTTTGCACGCGGCCGCGGACGTCACCAGAGTTTGGCCCTCCCCGTGCTTTGGACCGCCATACCGCTCTTGGGCATGTTCCTGGTCTCCTTCCTTTTCCCGATCTACTTGGACCGCTATCTCCTGTTCGCGTCCATTGGGTTTTACTTGCTCGTTGCCGGATCCGCCAGTATGCTACCCGGTGGCAGACAAGTACGCTGGATCATGTCGGCAGGCTGCGTGCTGGCCATGGCGCTCACGTTCAAGCCTTGGAAGGGGAACGACCAGCATCCCTCGCAGGTGGTTGCCCAAGTGAACACTTGGCGCGATGGGAACACGGCCGTGATCATTCAACCGGCGTGGTACGACCTCACCTATAGCTGGGCCATGGATCCTAAGCTGTATGCCGGGGTAGCTCCTGTAGAAATGGCATTGCGGGAACGGCTTGTCTTCCCGGTTATCGGGAATGAAATCCCTCCGCTGGATAGTACGTTAACCACCGTTGTCCATATCGACGCATGGGCCTCGCTGACCGATCCGGAACAGCATGTGCTGAACAGCCTGCGAGCGCACTATGTACAGGTTGATTCCGTGGAAGCGGACCGGAAGGTTTGGCTACGCCTTTTCCGCAAGCATTGAAAATTGCGTTCCTCACCCCATGCGAGGCACCGGATCATACCTTTTGCACGTCTAACGGACCGTACGGTCCATGCCCCTTGGATCTTGTACTTTTCCCTCCCTTGCTCCAGATGTTCAAAACGCCGGTCCTTCTCGCTGCGATCCTAAGTCTCCCGGCTGCTGCCCAGGTGGTCATCAACGAAGTGAACACTTCGAACATGACCGGCATTACCGACAGCTTCGGAGGGCGGGAGGATTGGGTGGAGCTGTACAACACCACCTCGGCCACTGTGGACCTGAGCGGCTGGTATGTGAGCAACAAGGTGAACAACCCGACCAAATGGCCTTTCCCTGCGGGCGCCTCCATCCCAGCGAATGGCTACCTGATGGTCTACTGCAGCAAGCGGAACACCGCAGCGGGCGCCTCCTACCATACCAGCTTCAAACTGAACCAGTCGGATAACGACCACGTGGTGCTCTCCGATCCTAGCGGCACGATCGTGGATGACCTCCTACTGGATCCGCGCACCAAGCTCGATCATAGCAGGGGGCGAACTACCGATGGAGCAACCACCTGGTCCCTCTTCCCGAATCCCACGCCCAACGCGTCCAACGTCGGGGCTTCTCCCTTCTATGCGCCCCGTCCGCAGTTGAGCCCTGCAGCCGGTTTTTATAGTGGTACCACCACTGTGAGCATGTCCACTACCGACCCGAACAGTACCATCCGGTACACCTTGGATGGGAGTGAGCCCACAGCTGCTTCAACAGCCTACACCGGCCCTGTTCCCATTGCCGCCACCACGGTGGTGCGTGCAGCCTGCTTCAGTTCCACACCGGGCGTTCCTTCCAGCTTCTTGGAAACGAACACCTACTTCATCAACGCGTCCCATACCACGGCGGTATTGAGCATTGCAGGTGACCAAGTGGCGACCTTGCTGAACGGGAACAATGGCATCGAACCCTATGGTTCGTTCGAATATTTCGGACCGGACCAACAGCTGCGCGACGAGGCCACCGGCCAGTTCAATAAGCACGGTAACGACTCGTGGGCATATCCCCAGCGTGGGTTCGACTATATCACACGTGATCAGGCCGGGTACAACGATGCGATCCACTACCCCATCTTCAACGCATCCAACAGGAACAAATTCCAGCGCTTGATCATCAAGAGTGCGGCGAACGACAACTATCCCTTTGAGAATGGCGGCGCATATATCCGGGATGCCTATGTACACAGCTTGGCGCAGGCAGGTGGCCTCAAGCTGGACGTACGCACCTATGAGCCGTGTGTGCTTTACTTGAACGGCCAATATTGGGGCGTCTATGAGATCCGCGAGAAGTGCGATGACAACGACTACACGAAGAAGTACTACGGCCAGGACGAATATGATCTTCAATACCTGAAAACGTGGGGTAGCACATGGAGCGAATATGGCGGTCCACAAGCCCAAGCGGATTGGAATGCTTTGCGGGCTTACATCCAGAGCAACAACATGGGTGACCCCACCGCTTTTGCCTATGTGGAAAGCCAATACAGCTGGAAGAGCTTGGTAGATTACGTGGTCTTGAACAGCTACACCGTTTGCACGGACTGGCTCAACTGGAACACGGCTTGGTGGCGCGGCATGGACCCGAATGGCGACCATAAGAAATGGGGCTACACGCTTTGGGACAATGACGCGAGCTTCGGACACTACATCAATTATACCGGCGTGCCCGATACCAGCCCGGCCGCCGACCCATGCAATGCGGAGTCCTTGCCCGACCCCGGTGGACAAGGACACGTGCTCATCCTGCAGAAGCTGATGGCAGAGAATCCCATGGTGCATGACTATTACGTGAACCGCTACATCGATCTGGGGAACACGCTTTTCAGCTGCGAAACGATGCTGCCCTATTTGGACAGCCTGATCAACTTGATCACCCCGGAAATGCCGGGCCAGATCGCCCGCTGGGGTGGCACCATGGCTGAATGGCAAGGAAACGTGTTGACCATGCGCAACTTTATTGAAGCCCGTTGCACTGCCATCCAGAACGGCATGGTGGACTGCTACGACCTCACGGGGCCTGATACAGTGGTCTTCCGTGTGGAGCCACCCTTGACGGGCACCATCAAGATCAACTCCATTACGCCGGCGGAATTCCCCTTTTCCGGATTGTACTACGGGGGCATAGCCACCACCCTGCAAGCCAAAGCGGCACCGGGGCAAGTGTTCGATCATTGGGAGATCATCCATGCCAGCCCTTCGCCAACAGGCACGGACTCATTGGTGACCACCATGTTCACAGGCACGGACACGGTGATCGCGCATTTCGCGCCACCGATCAAATACCCTGTGGTATTGGTTACCGATCCACCGCACACAGCATCCATCAAGTACAATGCGGATCTGTATACCGTCTTCCCCACCACGGTGCAACGCATCCCGGAAGCGATCGATACACTCACGGTGATACCTGAGCTGTACTGGACCTTCAAGTATTGGGAGTTCAAGTACAACACCCCGAACCAGAACGATACCACGATGAAGACCATCCCGGTCACCATCTTCTATCCGGACACCATCATCGCTCACTTGGAGGCGCAGGAGTACGTCTACTTCGGGGCCAACGCTTTCACCCCGAACGGTGATGGCATCAACGATACGTGGCGCCCGGTGAACAATGTGGTGAACTTGGACAACTACCTGCTGCAGATCTTTGACCGCTGGGGCAGGGAGCTCTTTATCAGCACCGACCCCTTTGAGGATTGGGACGGCACTGTGGATGGTAAAAGGGTCCCCTTAGGAGTTTACGTGTACCGCGCAAGCATGCAGGATGCGATCACTCTGAAGAGCCACAAAGTGAGCGGACACGTCACTGTTGTTCCCTGAGCACAGGTAGCGATCCTGAACGAGCGACCCGCGGTATCTTCCGCAACGCTATGCGCGACCGCCCGGTTCTCAGTTTCCTTTTACTTGCCTTCGGGATCAGCTGGTCCATCCATGCCATTGCGAAATGGGGCTTCGGCGTTACCTCCGCTCTCGGCTGGACAGTAGTCTCGGCCCTTTTCATGTTCGGGCCAGCCTTGGCCGCCATCATTCATCGCCATTGGAGCAGCACCGCCTGGCCGGAATTAGGTGTGGTACGTGCAGGCATCCGCTGGAAATGGATGTGGCTCGCTGTGCTGATCCCCGTGGTTCTGCCCCCCCTTACCCTCTTCTTCAACTGGATGCTGGGCGATGTGCTGGGGATCGGGGCATTCGGCCATACTGCTGTGACGAAGGCCATGCTGCTTTCCGTGCTGGAAAAGCAACTGGCCGATTCTGGGATCTCCTCGAGCGTGGCCATTGAACGCATATCAAGCCTACCGATCAATGGCCTCTCCATGCTCCTGATCGCGTTACTGGCTGGGGCCTTGGCCGGATGTACGGTAAACTTCATTTTCGCAATGGGTGAAGAGCTGGGCTGGCGCGGCACGCTTTATCATTACACGCGGCGCTGGGGACTTTGGAAACAGGTGGTTTTTACCGGCATCTTCTGGGGGCTGTGGCATGCCCCGCTGATCTTGGAAGGCCATAATTATCCGGATCACCCTGTCATGGGCGTTGTCTTCATGTGCCTCCTGACCACCGCACTGGCACTGCCATTGGCATGGGTGCGGTTCCGCGCTCGCTGCGTTTGGTCGGCAGGGGTATTTCACGGGACAGTGAATGGCGTGGTCGGTGCAGGCGCCCTTTTCACGCAAGGTAGTTCCAGCATGTTCGGAAGCCCGGTCGGCATAACCGCCATACTGGGATTGATCGTGATCGGACTGGCCCTGTTCGTTTTCGATCCCCAATTTCGCAAGGAGTTCAGCGCAGCATGAGGGCACTGCTTATTTTGATACCACTCCTGATGGCTTGCGGCAATAAGCCGGAATTGCAACTGGTGAAGGACCAGTCCGGCCGGGTACGGGCTGAAGTGACCCGAGTGGATGGACGGAAGGATGGCCCGGTGCGGTTCTTCGATACCAACGGCGCCCTTCAGACCACGGGCAGGTATGCGCGTGATAGCCGACATGGGGCTTGGACCACTGTAGGGCCTCAGGGCGACACCCTGTCAATTGTCCGGTTCAAATACGGCCAGAAGGACGGGCTCCAAGGATACTGGGCACCCAACGGTCAATTGCTGCGCTTGGAGCGTTTCAAGGACGGCGAACCCAATGGCGTGCTCTACCGGTTCTTCGCGGATGGCAGCCCGCGCCAAGTGACCTGGTATGAAAAGGGCATTCCCAATGGCACCTACATCGAATGGTACAAGGTCGATAGCGCCAGCATCGCCATCACCCTGGGTGAATTCAAAAAGGGCGAGCGTTCAGGCACCTGGACCCGGATCTATGGGAACGGCCGCGTGAACAGCCAAGGGAAGTACGTGAATGGCAACAAAGTGGGGACCTGGCGGGCGTGGGATCCCAGTGGTCACCTGCTTCAGGAGATCGATCACGAAAAGCGGTGAGCCGCTTCGGAAGGCGCGGTGTTCAGGGTAGCACCTTTCCCGGGTTCATGATGCCCTGAGGATCGAACAGTTGTTTGATACCACGCATCAAGCCCAGTTGTGTTGGATCGAAGGCCACATCCATATAGGGACGCTGTACCAAGCCGATGCCGTGTTCACCGCTTAGGGTACCCCCCAGGGAAACCGTGTAGACAAAGATCTCGCGGATCGCTTTGGGTAGTTCTTCCTTCCAAGCGCTGTCGGACATATCGCCCTTGATGATGTTGACGTGCAAATTCCCGTCGCCCGCATGTCCGTAGCACACGCTCTTGAAACCATAGCGAGCACCCACTTCCTTTACCTTGGCCAACAGAGCGGGCAAATGGTACCGGGGCACTACGGTGTCCTCTTCTTTGTACACGCTGTTGCTCTTCACGGCCTCGCCTACGCGGCGGCGGAGCATCCATAGTGCATCCTTCTCCGCGGTGGTCTCCGCAAAAAGCACTTCCTGGCAGTCGAACTGTTCCATCACACCGAGGATGGTTTCGCAATCCCGCATCAGCACATCGCCATGGTTGCCGTCCACCTCGATCAGCAAATGCGCAGCGGTGTCATCAGCGATGGTGAGGTTCACACCTTGCACAAAGCGCAGCGTCCAATCGATCGCATCGCGCTCCATGAACTCCAGCGCGCTGGGCGTGATCCCTGCACGGAATACGGCGCTCACTGCCTCACACGCCTTTTGCGCATCGCGGAAAGGCACCAGCATGAGCCGGGTTTCCTTGGGCAACGGCACCAAGCGAAGGACGGCCTTGGTGATGATCCCCAACGTTCCTTCACTACCCACTATCAAGCGGGTCAGGTCGTAGCCCGTGCTGTTCTTCAAGGTATTGGCACCTGTCCAGATCACTTCTCCGTGAGGCAGCACCACCTCCAGGTTCAGCACAAAATCACGGGTAACGCCATACTTCACCGCGCGTGGCCCACCCGCGTTCTCCGCGAGGTTGCCCCCGATCGTACAACTCCCTCGACTGCTGGGGTCCGGCGCGTAATACAGTCCTTTAGCGGCAACGGCCTCCTGCAACACTTGGGTGATCACACCCGGCTCCACGGTCACTTGCTGATTCCGCTCATCGATCTCCACGATGGCGTTCATTCGATCTAGCGCAAGACCTACACCTCCCTTCACACTAAGTGCACCTCCGCTCAGGCCGGTCTGCCCCCCGATGGGCGTCATTGGGATGGCATGCGTGGAGCAAAGCCGTGCCACCTTGGACACCTCTTGTGTGTTCCGGGGCCGCACCACTACCTGCGGCGGATGGCTCAGGTCCTCCGTTTCGTCGTGTCCATAACGGATCCGATCTTCCTCTCCCGTCAGGATCGCATCGGCAGGTAATAGGCTTCGAAGCGCCTGCATGAACTCGTCCGTCAGCATGGGCGGGGCATACCGTTCCTGTTCCATGCGTGCGAAGTTCGGTGGAAAGCATCCTAAGTAGGTTCTTGGTTGCGGACCCAGTAGGGCGCTCATGCTGATCGCCTGCACAGCCCCCCACCTTGGAGGCACTTCACACACAGAGTGGAGAAGGCGGCCACATTCGCCCTTGCCCTTACTTTGGCCCTTCATCCAATAAGCATGAAGAAGATCCTCTCCGCGGCAACATTGCTCCTACTCTTAGCACCGGCAACCTTGGCTCAAAAAGCGATCACCAACCAAGTGATCTGGTACAGCAACACCTTCTCTGGCGATTATTTGGCAGGATTGGTGAGCATGAACGACGGCACGCACTACACAGCCATGGAACCCACTGCGGGGGGCATGGAAGTGAACGCCTATGAATACCGGACCGGTAAAAAGACCAGCACCGTGCTGCGTAGCGAGGAACTCTTGCTCACTGGGAAGGACACTCCGCTTCAGCTCGAAGGCTACGAATTCAGCGGCGATGAAACGCGTTTGATGGTAAGCACTGATATGGAGCCGCTGTACCGCTACAGCCATTACGCATATAACTACGTCTACGATCGCGCATCCAAAACGGTGAAGCCGCTCACGGATCCGGAAAAGAGCAAACAACGCTTGGCCACCTTCAGCCCGGATGGGAAGCGTGCCGCTTTCATGCGTGACAATAACCTCTTCATTGTAGACCTGGCCTCCATGAAGGAGACCGCCATTACCACGGATGGCGAATGGAACAAGGTGCTCAACGGCGCCCCGGACTGGGTGTATGAGGAGGAGTTCCAGTTCACTCAAGGCTATGCATGGAGCCCTGACGGGAAGAAGCTCCTCTACCTCCGCAGCGATGAGAGCGCCGTGAAGGAATATGACCTCACCCTCTACAAGGAACAGCTCTACCCTACTGAATACCGTTTCAAATACCCCAAGGCCGGTGAGGCGAACAGCTTGGTGAGCCTGCATGTATATGACCTCGCTTCCAACAGTACCGCGCATATCCCACTGGGTACCACGGAGACCGATATCTACCTCCCACGCTTCGGCTTCACCAATGCAAGCACCGTCTGGTTCATGCGGATGAACCGGTTGCAGAACGAAAAACTGATCTACACCTCCAATGTATCCGGTACGCCGAAGGAACAGGACCTGAAGCTGGTGTACAAAGAGACCAGCCCCACCTATATCGAAGTAGCCGATGACCTGTACTTCCTCAGCGATGGCAGCTTCATCCTTACCAACGAGCAGGACGGCTGGAACCACATCGTATGGAACAGCGCGGATGGGAAGACCCAGCGTATCATCACTCCCGGCGAATACGATGTACTGGCTGTGAAAGGCCTGGATGAAAAAAGCAAACGCGTGTTCTTCACTGCGAGCAAGCTGGACCCCACACAGCAAGAGGTCTGGTCCGTGGGTTTGAATGGTAAAGGGTTGAAGCAGCTCTCGCCCGCCGGTGGTGTGAATGATGCGGACTTCAGCGCAGGCTTCAAATACTTCATCAACACCCGCAGCACGGCGAACGACCCGGGTACCATCACCCTGCACGATGGACAAGGAAAACTGGTGAAGACGCTGAAGGACAACGCCAAGCTGAAGGCGAACCTGAAGGACTATGCCCTGCAGCCGAAGGAATTCATCACCATTGCTGCGGCGGACGGGCTGGTATTGAATGCATGGATGATCAAGCCGCCTGCTTTCGATGCAACGAAAAAGTATCCTGTGTTCATGACGCAGTACAGCGGGCCGAACAGCAACTCCGTGCTGGACCGCTGGGGTGGCCGCGACCTGCTCTGGCACCAGATGCTGACGCAGCGTGGCTATATCGTGGTATGCGTGGACGGCCGGGGAACAGGCCAACGCGGCCGCGACTTCAGGCACATCACATACGGCCAACTGGGGAAATATGAGACCCAGGACCAGATCAGCGCTGCTAAATGGCTGGGGCAACTTCCTTACGTGGATGCATCGCGTATCGGCATACAGGGCTGGAGCTACGGCGGCTACATGAGCTCGCTGTGCATCACCAAGGGTGCCGACACGTTCAAGGCCGCCATTGCCGTGGCACCCGTGACCAACTGGCGCTATTACGACAGCATCTACACCGAGCGCTACATGGGCCTTCCGCAGGATAATGCCAGCGGATATGACGACAACAGCCCTATCCACCATGTGGCCGACCTGAAGGGAAACTACTTACTGGTACATGGCTTGGCGGATGATAACGTCCACTACCAGAACAGCGCGGAAATGACCACTGCCTTGGTGAAGGCGAACAAACAATTCACCGAGATGATGTATCCCGACAAGAACCACGGCATCTACGGTGGTACCACGCGCTTGCACCTCTTCACGTTGATGACGGACTTCCTGTTGGAGAAGCTTTGAAGAAATGTCTCATGCTGGCTGTCTGATGTCCTATGCTTGAGTTCGCATAAGACAGCCTACATAAGACATAGGACACTCCCCTCACCAACAAACCCACTTTCGTATACCTTGGCGCGCCTCTAATTCACCACACATGCCACAAACCGCTCCGCCGCACTTGGAGTCCAGTGCGAACCAATCACACCCGAAAGGGCTTTACCTGCTCTTCTTCACAGAGATGTGGGAGCGGTTCAGCTACTACGGTATGCGGGCCATCTTCATCCTGTTCATGACCAAGGCCCTGTTCATGGGCAACGCCGAAGCATCCAATGTGTATGGAAGCTTCACAGGTCTGGTCTACCTCACACCTCTGCTGGGCGGATACATCAGCGACCGGTTCTGGGGCAATAGGAGAAGCATCTTGGTCGGCGGTATTTTGATGGCGATCGGTCAGTTCCTGCTCTTCTTCAGTGGCAGCTTGGTGACGGAGGACATGCAAAGTGTCAATTCCATCAGCGCCATGTGGGCCGGCCTAACACTGCTCATCATCGGCAACGGCTTCTTCAAGCCGAACATCAGCACCATGGTGGGGCAGCTTTACCCACCGAACGACCGTCGCATTGACGGAGCCTTCACCATCTTCTATATGGGCATCAACCTCGGCGCCCTCTTCTCCCCGCTCATCTGTGGCGGCTTGGGTGACACCGGCGAGATCTTCGACTTCAAGTGGGGCTTCTTGGCCGCCGGCATCGGCATGGTGCTGGGCACGCTCACCTTTGAACTGCTGAAGAAGAAGTACCTCGTGGACTGGCATGGTGAGCCCATCGGCATGCCCAAACAGAAGTTGGACCTCAAGACCATCCTTATCATCCTCGGCTCCGTCGGCCTGATGTTCGTGCTGTTGAACTTCAAGACCTGGTTCAAGACGGACATCGACCTGATCGGCTTCTTGATCTACGGTGCCATGATCGCCATGCCCATCGTCATCTTCAGCGACAAGAGCTTGATCCACGAGGAAAAGCAGCGGATCAGTGTGATCTTCATCCTGGCCTTCTTCGTGATCTTCTTCTGGTCCTGTTTTGAACAGGCCGGTGCATCCTTGACACTATTCGCGGACCAGCAGACCGAGCGACACATCGGCGGTTGGGAAATGCCCGCGAGCTATTTCCAAAGCGTGAACCCCATTTTCATCATCATGCTTGCTCCCTTGTTCAGCATGCTGTGGGTTTGGTTGGGCAAACGCGGTATAGAGCCCTCTTCCCCCCTGAAAATGGCGATGGGTCTCGGCCTCTTGTCACTGGGCTACATGGTGATCGCGTTCGGCGTTCATGGCGTGGACCCGGCTGCGAAGATCAGCATGTGGTGGTTGATCACCCTTTACGGCCTGCATACGATGGGTGAGCTTTGCCTCTCTCCCATCGGCCTTAGCATGGTGAGCAAGCTCGCGCCCCTCCGCCTCTCCTCACTCTTGATGGGCACATGGTTCCTCGCGAACGCAGCTGCCAACAAATTCGCAGGCACACTCAGCGCCTTGATCCCGCCCGGAGCCGGTGAAGCAGCTTCTGGAGTGGAGATAAAGATCCCTTCATTCCTCGGCTTCCCCATTGATAACCTCTTCCACTTCTTCGTGGTGTTCATCGTGCTCAGCGGCAGTGCGGCCCTCCTGTTGGTAGCGATGCACCGTTGGTTGCAGAAGCGGATGCACGGGGTGAATTGAGGTGGAGCGAAACAGGGGTCTTGAGTTCGAAGTCGGGAGTCCTGTGTTGGGAATCTTGAGCCTTGGGTCATGGAGTCGGTGGTCTGAACAGTGCATAACACGCCAACGCATAACGGGTCAACACGTCAATCAGTAACTCGCCCCAATTCGCATTCGTAGCGCCTCTCCGCCTCAGCGGCAACACAAAACCTGAACTGATTTGAGCACCACTACTTCCTCCTCCAAGCATCCCAAGGGTCTTTATGTGCTCTTCTTCACGGAGATGTGGGAGCGCTTCGGCTACTACCTCATGCTGGGCATTTTCAGCCTGTACATGATCGATGGCTGGGAGAATGGTGGCATGGGCTTCAGCGCACTGAAGAAGAGCGACATCTATGGCACCTACCTCGGCTTGGTGTACCTCACACCCTTCATAGGTGGCCTGTTGGCCGATCGGGTCCTGGGCTTCCGCAAGAGCATTCTGATGGGCGGCCTCTTCATGGCCGCGGGCTATATGACCCTTGCCATCCACGACGTCAATGCGTTCTACATCGGCCTGCTTCTCATCATCATTGGTAACGGCTTGTTCAAGCCGAACATTTCCACCTTGGTAGGCAACTTGTACAACGACGACAAGTACCGGGACAACAAGGACGCAGGCTTCAACATCTTCTACATGGGCATCAACATCGGTGCCTTCGTCTGCAATTTCGTGGCCGCCTACATGCAGATCAACTACGGTTGGGGCTATGCCTTTGCTGCGGCCGGCGTCGGCATGCTCATCGGGGTTCTCATTTTCGCCAGTGGGGGCAAGTGGGTGAAGCATGCGGATGTGATGAAGCCCTTGGAGCCGGGCGACATGAGCACCAGCAGGATCTTGTTGAGCACGCTCGTGCCGATGTTCATTTTCGGTGTGCTGGGCTACTTGATCCCCGGCAACCTGCTGGGCAGCGACACCAACGATGCGTTCATCTTCGGCTGTATCCCGGTGGTGGCCTTCTTCATCTACCTCTATGTGAAGGCGAATGCCGAGGACAAGCGGCCCATCGGCGCGTTGCTGGCGGTGTTCGGCTGCTTGGTGATCTTCTGGGCCGTGTTCCACCAGAACGGTGACGCGCTCACCGTGTGGGCGAAGGATTATACAAACCGCGAGATGCCATTGGCCGTGAGCAACGTGGCGGACCACGCCGGCATGGCTGAAACGGTAACCAACAACGGAGCTGAAACCGACCGCAACAGTGCGCAGTACTTCGCCACCATGGCTCCGGAAAATGTACCTGCCCAAGGTCAAAGCCTGAAGCTCTATTCCACGCAGCTGTACCAGAGCATCAACCCGTTCTGGGTGGTGCTTCTGACGCCGATCATCGTGGGCTTCTGGGGTTTTATGCGCAGCCGCAAAAAGGAACCGAGTACGCCTACCAAGATCGCCATCGGATTGGTGATCACGGCGCTTTCGGCCTTAGTGATGGTAGGTGCTGTCTTGGCGACCAATAACCTGGAAAGCAAGGCCAGTAGTTGGTGGCTGATAGCGAGTTATGGAGTGATCACCGTGGGAGAGCTATGTCTGAGCCCCATGGGATTGTCCTTGGTGAGCAAGCTGAGTCCGCCGCGGATCACGGCCTTGATGATGGGTGGCTTCTTCCTCAGCACCTCCGTGGGCAACAAGCTCAGCGGCATGCTCAGCGGGCTGTGGGAAGGCTTTGAGGACAAGAGCTATTTCTTTTTAATGAACTTCGGCCTCGCGCTGGCCGCCGCACTGATGCTCTTTGGCATGCTGCGATGGCTGAAGGCGGTGATGCGGGAGAAAAACATCCACTAAGAACGCGATGACGGAAGAGATCACGATCGAGTCCATTCGGGACTTCAAGGGCAAATACCCTCGACAGCTGCTGCACTTGGCCGGCAGCGAAATGTGGGAGCGCTTCTGCTTCTATGGCCTGCGAGGTATGCTGGTCGTCTTCATGGTCAGCGAGTTGGGCCTGGAATCGAAGGTGGCCAACCTGCAATACGGGGCGATCCAAGCCTTCGTTTATGCCTTCACTTTTGTGGGCGGGTTGTTTGCCGACAAGATCCTAGGCTTTCAGCGATCGTTGTTCTGGGGGGCTGCGATGATGATCCTCGGGGGCCTTGTGATCGCCTTCTCACCTCACGATCTGTTCTACATCGGCATCTGTTTCACCATCATCGGCACCGGCTTCTTCAAACCCAACATCAGTACCATGGTGGGCCAGCTCTACCATGAGGGCGACGCCAGGCGCGACGCGGGCTTCAGCCTTTTCTACTCGGGTATCAACGCCGGCGCATTGCTGGGCGGTTCGCTGATGATCTATGTGGGCAAGGAGCATAGCTGGCGTTGGGCCTTCCTGCTGGTGAGCATTGTCATGACCATCAGCTTGTTCAACTTCTGGTTCTATCGCAAGCAGATGGGCCCCATCGGGCTATCCCCCTTGGGCGAAAGCCACACCCCAAAGGCACGTCGCATCCGTGAAATAGCGGTCTACATCGGCACCCTGCTGTCCATTCCGCTGATCCTGACGCTGGTGACCAACACCGAGTACACCGACCTCTTCATGTACATCATCGGGCCGGCCGCCTTGGCCTACCTGTTGCTGATCATGCGGAGCCTCTCCGATGCCGACGGTGCCAAAGGCAGTCCGCTCTGGTTATCGGTCACCGCAGGCCTTGTGGTGTTGAACGGTGTCTTGCTCGTCCTCGAAACCTTGGGCGCCGGATTGGGCAGCTTGGTGCAGCAAGTGGTCTGGGCGGCCACGGCGATCGGTTTTGTTCTGGCGATGATCAATGGTAATACCGTGCAGAAACGGTTGCACGCCGCCTTGGTCTTCATCCTCTTCTCCATTGTGTTCTGGGCCTTATATGAGCAGGCTGGCGGTTCGCTCAGCATTTTTGCACTCAATAACGTGCGCGACAAGCTGTTCGGCTTCATCACCATCGACCCCAACGTGGTGAACAACGGAGCGAACGCCCTTTTCATCATCATGTTCGCCCCGCTGCTCGGCCTGCTTTGGATCTGGTTGAGCAAGCGCAAGCTCGAGCCCAACTCGGTGGTGAAGTTCGGCCTGGGCTTCTTATTGCTGGGCGCGGCCTTCTATGTGTTCTACAGCACGGTCTACTTTGCCACCAGCGATGGCATGACCTCCATGAACGTGTTCGTGCTGGCCTACTTGGTGATCACTTTCGGGGAGCTGTGCCTCTCGCCCATTGGTCTATCGTTGATGACCAAGCTATCACCCCAAAAGATCCAAGGCCTGATGATGGGCATGTGGTTCTTGGCCAGCGCATACGGCCAATACGCTGCGGGTCTGCTCGGTGCGGGCATCAGTGTGGACGACTCCACGCCTAACTTGGGCAAGTTGATCGCCTACACCAATGGCTACCACGAATTCGCCCTCTACGGAGTGGTGCTTGGAGTTGCACTGATCGCCCTATCGCCTTTGGTACGTAAGCTGATGAAGGGCGTTCATTGATCGTTATTTTCGACGCCGACCCTGCGGCACGGAACTTGCAAAACGCGACCCCACCAACGAAGCAATCATGAACTTTTCCGCTCTTCTCCCTTCCGCTCTCAGCAGCTTGCTGGCCGCATTTATTCTTTCCACCAACGTGGCCTCTGCACAGGTCCCGGCTACCGGACCGCTGGTGAAGTGGACAGACCTGGCCACCGCGCAGGCTGCCGCTAAAAAGGATGGAAAGCCTCTGTTCATCGATGTATACACCTCGTGGTGCGGCCCTTGCCGGATGCTGGATGCCAACACCTTCGGCGACAAGCAAACGGCAGACTACATCAATGCCAATTACCATCCGGTGAAGTTCGATGCCGAAGGTGGTGAGACCGTGGTGTTCAACGGCACGAGCTATTCAAATCCTTCCTACGATGCAGCACGCAGTGGAGGCCGCAACGGCACGCATGAGCTCACCATGGTGATCGCACCGGTGAACGGCCGCATCGCATACCCCACCGTTGTATACATGGACAGCGACGGGCAGGTGCTCACACCGGTACAAGGCTACATGACCCCGGATCAGCTCGAACCGATCCTCACCTACTTTGGTGATGGCATCTACAAGAAGCAGGAGTATCCGGATTTCCAGAAGGCATTCGTAAGTAAGCGGAAGTAAAGGATCTGCGGGCTGGGCATTCACGCGGCAATGGCAGCATCCACCGCGTCCCCCGTGCATCAGCTGGCATGGGATCACGCGAACAGACCCGTTCCCAGGAACAGGGTCGCCCAAGCGGAAATAACTCGTTGCATGGCCCGAATATCGGCGATCTACTTTTGCGTCATGCGGAAAATATGCTACCTGCTCCTGTTGCTTTCGTTCCCGCTTTCGGCACAGGTCCAGAACTGGGACCCCGAGCCATACCACGGGGAGGGCGGGATCCGCTTCACCGACGATCTGGACTTTTACCTCAACGGCTACACCAAGGAGGAGATCAAGGAGATGCGCCATGAGGTCAACATCTGGCGAATGAACTTCGACAAGATGATCCGTGCCACCATCGCCGACATCCAAGCCTACAGCGAAGGCAGCAACATGGTCCCCCGAATGCACGACTTCACCTTGCCTGAAGTACGCTCGGGAGAGGAGTATCACCTTGCCGCGCACAAGGGAAAGGTGCGGGCCTTCATGTTCGGCAGCATCAGCAACCCACCTGCTCGGGCACAACTACCCTTCTGGGACCTGCTTCTGGCTAAATATGACACCTCTAAAGTAGAGCTGTTCGTTATTTATGGTAAGGAGCTCCACCCCGGCGACAAGAAGAATTACAGCGCATACCCTGCTCCCACTACCATGGAGCAGAAACGCAAATACGCCACGGCGTTTGCGCAGCTTACCAAGCTGCCGGTTTTGGTGGACGGCATGGATGACAAGGTGCTGATAGCATATGGTCGCGTGCCGAACGGCGCATACGTGATCGATGCGGATAACCGATTGATCTTCCGAGGCACATGGGCGGATAGCCGAAAGATCGAGCACATACTGGACCGCGTGCTGAAATGGTATGCCGACGGAAGGCCCAAGCTGAGGTCGAAGCCTTGAAGGAAGAGGCCACTAAGGCGCGGAGTTGCAGAGTATGCGGAAGCTATTTTGTTGATGGCATCACGTGTCGGGTAGTGCCGGAAGAAAGGCCGTTCTCCAATTCAGAATGGATCCCTCTGCGCCTCAGCATCTGTGCGGCAAGAAGTTCCGCATCCCTCACACCTTGATCAGCTTCCATTTCCCTTGGCGGAATACGATCGCGCAAAAAACAGCCAGCAAGCTTTCGCTGATCGCGATCGCAATAAAGACCCCTTCGGGCTTTTGCATCCAAAGTGCCAGATACCAAGCCAGCGGGATCTCGATCAACCAGAAGCAGACCAGGTTGAGCCACACCGGCGTCATGGCATCACCCGCGCCATTGAAGGACTGCGACAGTACCATTCCGTAGGCATAGAAGAAGTAGCCGAGGCTCACGATGCGCAACGCATGAATGCCGACCCGGGCCACGTCCGGCACATCCGTAAAGAAGCCCATGGCAACAGGTGCGATCAGTATCATGAGGAGTCCCATCGCCGACATATAGATCATGTTGGCATGGCCACACAGCCAAGCGCTTCGTTCGGCGCGGTCCGGATGGCCCGCGCCTAAGTTCTGACCCACCAGTGTGGATGCGGCATTTGCAATGCCCCAGGCGGGCAGCAACGCAAAGACCACGATCCGCACCGCGATGGTATACCCGGCCACGGCATCGCTACCGAACCCGGCCACGATCCGAATGAGGAACAGCCAACTGGCCGATGCGATCAGGAACTGTGCGGAGGCAGCACCGGACAGCCGCATGATGTTCAGGAACGCTGACCAGATGATCCGTACATGCTTCCTTGCGAGCTTGATCTTGCCCTTTCCATCGAACAGATGCCAGCATTGATAGGCCACCCCACAGCTACGGCCGATCACCGTGGCCACTGCCGCTCCGGTCACCCCCATAGCGGATACAGGGCCCCAGCCAAAGATCAGAATGGGATCCAAAATGATGTTGATGATATTGGCCAACCAGAGCGAACGCATGGCCAACGCCGCGTTGCCCGCCCCGCGAAAGATGGCATTGATGCCGAAGAGAAGCAGGATCACCACGTTGCTCCCCAGCATGATGCGCATGAACGGAGTACCGAGTTCATTCACTGCCGGTGAAGCTCCCATCAATCCAAGCAGCTTGGAAGCATGGAACAAGCCCGGCACGGCGAACAGTGCTCCGATCATCACCGCAATGAAAATGCCTTGCACGGCGGATACATTGGCCCCTTCGGTGTCCTTCTCTCCTATCCGACGTGCCACCACCGCGGTTATCCCCGCTCCCAAGCCCCATGCGATGCTGTAGACCAGCATCATCACGCCTTCGGTGAGTCCCACTACCGCAACTGCATCCACCCCGAGCCTGCTCACAAAGAACACATCCACCACAGCGAACAAGGACTCCATGGCCATTTCCAGCACCATGGGAATGCTCAGCAGCACCATGGCTCGTCGCAACCCCATGGCGGTAAAATCGCGGTCACCCCCGCGCATTGCCTCCTTCACCACCGACCAAGCCCCCCTTATTACTGGCATGGCACCAAAGTTGCAACACAGCTGTCCGGATCGAAAAAAAGGCGGGTGAGTGGGCTGTTAATGATTGGTTAATGTCCGCACTGCCTACTGCTACGTTCTCGATCTTTGAACGCATCACTGGAAAACTCCCAAAAATCAAACATGAAAAAGCTCATTCTCACCCTTGGTCTCAGCGCTCTCTTTCTCGGGGCATTTGCCCAAGAAAACACCGCCGCTGTTGGTGGCAGTGGCCCCATGATCTCGGTTGATAAGGAGGTGCATGACTATGGCACCATTGATCAAGGCGCCAATGGCACCTGCGAATTCAAGGTGACCAACACCGGTGACCAGCCGTTGATCATAAGCAGCTGCAAGGGTAGCTGTGGCTGCACGGTGCCGAAGTGCGAGACTGCACCTGTGGCCCCCGGCGCCTCGACCATCATCACGGTGAAGTACGATAGCAACCGTATTGGCCCCATCAACAAGAACGTGACCGTTACCAGCAATGCGGTGAATGCCCCCAACAAGATCCTCCGGATCAAGGGCGAAGTGAAGGCCTCCGCCTCCGCTACACCTACCTCGCCGGTGAAGACGACCAGCCCAATGGCGCCGACTTCCAACTAAGGTCAACTCCATCTACTTGAAAAAGGGCCACCTCTCGGGGTGGCCTTTTTGCTGCGTGCCCATTCCTACTTCTTCAAAAAACACAGGGTTGCCACCTCTGATTCCACTATTGGCCATCGCGCTGGAAGACTATGCATTCCGGGGTGCACCCCTAAATTCAAGGAAGAAGGAACATTGAACCGCGGTAGACGTTAAATTCGCAACATTCAAGACTGGACTATTTTACTGCAAGCATCAAATGAGCGAGACCGCGAAGATCATTCTGGAGGGAAAGGAGTATGAATTCCCGATCATAGAGGGAAGTGAAGGAGAGAAGGCGATCGACATCAGCAAGTTGCGCGCAGAGACCGGCCACATCACCTTGGACTTCGGCTACAAGAACACAGGTGCGACCACCAGTGCGATCACCTTCCTCGACGGTGAGAAGGGCATTTTGCGCTATCGCGGGTATCCCATTGAGCAGTTGGCAGAGAAAGGCAGTTTCTTGGAAGTGTCCTATTTGATCCTGAACGGCGAACTGCCGAATGCCCAGCAGCTGCAAGAGTTTGAGAGCAATGTCCGCTACCACTCGCTGGTGCATGAGGACATGAAGCACTTCTTCCAGTTCTTCCCCAGCAATGCGCACCCCATGGGGATCCTCTCGGCGATGATCAATTCGCTGAGCACGTTCTATCCCAAGAGCCAGTCCCCTAACCGCCCTAGTAAGGACGTGGAACGGACCATTTTCCGCTTGATCGCCAAGATGCCCACGTTGGCTGCGATCAGCTACAAGAACACCCTCGGACATCCCTACATGTATCCGGATAACAGTCTGGGTTACGTAGAGAACTTCCTACACATGATGTACGGTCTCCCTACGGAGAAATACACGCCGGATCCTGTGGTGGTGGATGCCCTGAACAAGTTGCTGATCTTGCATGCAGACCACGAACAGAACTGCAGCGCCAGCACTGTACGCATGGTGGGTAGCTCACAGGCCAACCTCTACAGCGCTGTATCTGCTGGCATTGCCGCACTTTGGGGACCACTGCATGGTGGTGCCAACCAAGAGGTGATCGAGATGTTGGAGACCATCCGCAATGACGGTGGCGACATCCAGAAATGGGTGGACAAGGCCAAGGACAAGAACGACCCCTTCCGCCTGTTCGGTTTCGGACACCGCGTTTACAAGAACTTCGATCCTCGTGCACAGATCATCAAGAAGAGCAGCGATGAGCTCTTGAAGAAAATGGGCGTGAACGATCCAGTATTGGATATCGCCCGCCAGTTGGAGGAGATCGCATTGAAGGACGACTACTTCATCGAGCGGAAGCTTTACCCGAACGTGGATTTTTACAGTGGCATCATCTACCGCGCCATCGGCATTCCCACCCGGATGTTCACCGTGATGTTCGCCATGGGTCGTCTGCCTGGCTGGATCGCACAGTGGAAGGAAATGGTTGAGAACAAGGAACCCATCAGCCGTCCGCGGCAGATCTACACGGGGGCCACAGTTCGCAACTACATACCGATGTCCGATCGGAAGTGATCATTGAACACCTCAAACAGCCCCTTCCGGCACTGCCTCCCGCGTGATCCGGACATCCTCCTTACTTTGCCCCGCATATTCTGAACAATGAACAAACGCAGGACCATTGGATACGTCATTTGGCTATTGGCCTTCCTGATTCCCCTCCAACCAGCGCTTTTGAGCACTGACGGAGTGAGCAATGTGACCGGACTGATCAACTTCATCGCATTGGTGATACTCGTCTTCTTGGGCTATTTTCTAGTGGATGGCGCCAATGCTGCCGAGAAGGCCAAGGCGCAGCACGAGCACTGACATCGCGCGTTACTGAAGAGGTATGATCGGGGGATGGATCCTCCCGCCTACCCCTCTATATTTGCCGCCGTTCAATTCGCGTGATCTCAAGTAGCGCGGCGTTTTTACCCGGAGAGGTGCCAGAGTGGTCGAACGGGTCTGTCTCGAAAACAGAAGTACTCGCAAGGGTACCGGGGGTTCGAATCCCTCCCTCTCCGCCAACGCTGCCCGCGCAGCGGGCGATGGCGCAATCCCGCAAGATGCGGAGCTCGCTCCAAGCATCTTGCGGGATTGTGGCATCAAAGGCCGCGAAGCGGCCGTAGCGTTGAAGCCTCCCCCCTAAAGGAAAGCGCGCCTCGCGCGATCCCTCCTCTCTGTTCATCCGATCAATTCGAAGAGGCTTCAGTTCCTGAACGTTTCCTTTGTGCTCCCATGACCCGATCACAAATGAGCCGTGCGAGCTTTTGGTCCCCGCTCCTTCTTGCCTTGATCTCCTGCACGGCCACTCAGCCCGCAGTCAGTAGCAGCGATGATTACTACTCTCCCAAAGAGCCACGCTACGAGAACCACGTTTACGTGCCCACCATCCATACCGTACAGCTCTTCAAGAAAGGCTTTGAACTTTCTCCGGCCATCATCGAACTGGGAAGCCCTGATCCGCTGATCCTTCGGTTCGATGACTTTTCGCCGGATGGCGAGAACCTCTCTTACACCATTGTGCACTGCACGGCCGACTGGCAGTCCAGCGACCTATCGCCCAGTCAATACATCAACGGCATGCCAACGGACTTTGTCCCTACGCCACGGCAAAGCTTCAACACGCTGAAGCCTTACTTGGAATATGAGTTGGAGTTCCCCAACGAAATGATGCAACCCACGATCGCGGGTAACTATTTGTTGAAGGTCTTTCGGGAGAATGATCAGGAGGACCTGATATTGACCCAGCGCTTCCTGGTCTTCGAGAACCGGGTACGAGTGGACGCCCACATTGTGCCCACGCGCGATATAGAGCGCCGCGACACCGACCAGCAACTTGACCTCACCCTGAACTATCCGGGGATCTCGGTACCGGATCCATTCAGCGACCTGAAGGTGGTGGTCCTGCAGAACAACCGTTGGGACGATGCCCACACGAACTTCAAACCCAAGTTCATTCGTGACGCGGAGCTGGTGTATGACCAACCCAAGCAAGGCCTGTTCCCGGGAGGAAATGAATGGCGCGGCGTGGACCTGAAGAACACGCGCTACTCCACCTTGCGCGTCGCACGCTTTATCACCTCACCGGAAGGTCTGGATGAGGCCATCTTATTGCCGGATGAAAAGCGGGAGTTCAAGGTCTACCTCGACCTCCCGGACATCAATGGAAAATACCTGGTCCGCAATGACCTCGTCCCGGACGATCCGCTCAGTGCGGACTACATCTACGTGGATTTCGAACTTCCACGCACGCATGAAGAACTCAACGGAGATGTGTATGTGTACGGTGCCGTGAGCGATTTCCAGTGCCTGAAGGAATTCCGCTGCACGTGGAACGCGGAAAAGAAAGCCTACACCTTGCGCGTACTGGTAAAACAAGGCTATTTCGACTACGCTTATGCCTTTTTGCCTTCCGGGAGCAGCACACCTGATCTCACGTTGCTGGAGGGCTCCCACTTTCAGACGGATAACGACTATGTCGTCCTGGTGTACATCCGCGACTACCAGCTGCGCTGCGACCGATTACTCGGACTCAAGTTCCTCAGCAGCCGGAGGGGATAAAGGAAGGTCAGTGCCGCACAACCTTTGCACTACGCCGCAGCACGGGCACCTCCACCACGTAGGTTCCTGGAGCCAGATCACTGATGTCCAAGAAGCCATTCGGTGAAAGGTTGCCACTGGCCACCAGCGTGCCTCGGATGTTATAGACCAGAAATGGCACGGCCTCGATCAAATGCAGGTCCGGCTTCAATAGGCCCGTTGTTGGGTTGGGCCAGATCGTGAATACGCCATAGCCTTCAACTTCCGATAGGCCCGTGGTGCAATCGGTCACAGGCGGGAAGATCACTGTATTGCTGCCGCTATTCGGAACACAGATCAGGTCGTTCACGCTATCGTAATCCAGGTCGGCGGGGTTGCTCAGGCCTGTTGAAAGAAGGACGAACGGCGCTTGAGTAAAGCTGTTCTCAAAGCGCGTCAGTTGCGCTGGGCTCCAACTAGCCACAATGATCCGGCCTTGGCAGTCCAGCGTGATGCCATCGATGTTGCTGAGCGTGGTGGTGTAGGTGCTCAGTTCGGCGCCAGTATCCCTGTTGTAGCTCTTGATCTTGGCACCACTCCCCCAGCCTGCTACCCACAAGCGACCCATGGTAGGGTCCCAAACGATGCCGTTGGGTGTGTTGCCCGTACTGCTCACCAATGTGGTGTAGGTCAGCTGCTCTACGTTCACCTTAAAGATCTTCTTGGCACTGAAATCCGTGGCGTACAGGAACTCGCCGTCCGTGGTGATGCCGTTCAGGAACGATGCCCCGAGGTTGAGGTTGAACACCTCAACGGCATCCACCGTGCTGTAACCGCGAATGGCTCCACCCATGCAGGCGAAGAGCGTATCGCCCATCAATTCAATTCCATAGGGTGCCGCAGGCAGCCCCGTGGCAAAGGGCGTGACCACTCCGGCATAGGACCGCTGGCTAATGCTGTTATTCCCGGTATTACTCACGAAATAGCGTTGTCCTGCTGCATCATGCTCCACACTTTCGGGGCCGCTGTACTGGGCCTGAAGAGAAATTGGCACGAACAACAGGGCGGCAAGCAGGTTCTTCATCGACGGTTTTCGGGGGCGCAATCTACCGCGGCACAACAACGCAGCGCAACCCCACCCTGTGATCTACCCGCCGGTGCGTGCATATAGTCAGTCGCCTCAGCGCACAACCGCGGATCCTATGTGTTAGACTTGCAGTTACCCATCCCATGAATATGTCCACTGCAGTCACCCAGGATATCCGTGTAAGCGTGCTGTCCCGCTTTGAGGCGGGGCAGAGCGATCCGAACGAAGGGCGATTTCTGTTCAGCTATCGGATCACCATCGCCAACCGCGGCCAGCGCACCGTGCAATTGTTGCGCAGGCACTGGTTCATTTCAGACAGCCTGGCTCCATTGGCCGAGGTGCGTGGTCCCGGAGTGGTGGGCGCTGTACCGGTTTTGGAACCGGGGGAGCAGTTCACTTACACCAGCTTCTGTGAATTGCGCAGCGGAATGGGTCGAATGCATGGCATCTACCACATGCGCCATCTGGATGACGGGACGGAGTTCGAGGTCGCTATCCCCTCCTTCGACTTGCAATTCCCTTATGTGGCCAACTAAGCCGAGGGTATCTTTGCGGTCGTTTCCATTCAACCTGTTTTCTTGATCATACCCAATGAGCAACGCTGTATTCACACCGCCCGCACCACACAACGAACCCGTGAAGGACTATGCCCCCGGAAGCCCGGAGCGGAAGTCTTTACAAGCTGAGTACGACCGACGGTTAAAGACCACCATTGATGCACCTATGTGGATCGGTGGCAAGGCCATTGAAACGTCGGACAAGCGGAAGATGATCATGCCGCATGATCATGCCCATAAGCTCGGCATGAGCCATCATGGGGATGCCAAGCATGTAAAGGCAGCTATTGATGCAGCGTTGAAGGCCAAGCGGGATTGGGAGAACATGCCTTGGGAGGAGCGCGCAGCGATCTACCTGAAGGCAGCCGAACTGATCAGCGGACCCTACCGGGCATCGATCAATGCCGCCAGCATGATGGCGCAAAGCAAGAACTGCTACCAAGCCGAGATCGACGCCGCTTGTGAGTTCGCGGACTTCCTTCGGTTCAACGTGTCCTATATGATCCAGATCTATCAGGATCAACCCCGAAGCGCACCCGGCATCTGGAACCGCTTGGAATACCGTGCGCTTGAGGGCTTCGTTTTCGCACTCTCACCGTTCAACTTTACCAGCATTGCCGGGAACCTTCCCAGTGCACCCGCACTGATGGGCAACACCGTGGTATGGAAGTGCGCTAATACGCAGATCTATTCAGCCCAGGTGATCATGGATGTCTTCCGCTTGGCCGGCCTGCCGGATGGGGTGATCAACCTGATCCACGTAGATGGCAAAGTGGTGGGCGACACCATTCTGCGCCACAAGGATTTCGCCGGGGTCCACTTCACCGGCAGCACCGGTGTATTCCGTACCATCTGGGGCGAGATCGGCAATAACATCGCCAACTACCGCAGCTACCCCCGCATCGTGGGTGAGACCGGCGGCAAGGATTTCGTGGTAGCCCACCCCAGCGCCGACCCGCTGGCGGTAGCCACAGCGTTGGCACGCGGTGCTTTCGAGTACCAAGGCCAAAAGTGCAGCGCCGCCAGCCGTGCATACATCCCGGAAAACATCTGGCCTCAAGTGAAGAAGGCCATGTTGGAGGATATCGCCGCGATGAAAATGGGCGACCCACGCGACTTCAAGAACTTCATCAACGCAGTGATCGACGAGAAGAGCTTCGACAAGATCACGGGCTATATCGCTGGAGCGAAGAAGGACAAGAAGAACATCAAGGTGATCGCAGGCGGCAAGTCCGACAAGAGCAAGGGCTACTTTATTGAGCCTACTGTGATCGAGAGCAAAGATCCCAAGAGCATCACCATGTGCGAGGAGATCTTCGGCCCTGTGCTCACGGTGCACGTGTACAGCTCCAACCGTTGGATGGATACCTTGAAACTGGTGGATTCAACCGGGGAGTACGCACTGACGGGGGCCGTGTTCGCCCAGGACCGCGCTGCGATCGTGCAAGCCACGGAAGTGCTGCGCCAGTCCGCTGGCAACTTCTACATCAACGACAAGCCAACTGGAGCAGTGGTAGGCCAGCAACCTTTCGGCGGCGCCCGTGGCAGCGGTACCAACGACAAGGCCGGCAGCTACCTGAACCTGGTGCGATGGACCAGTGCCCGCACGATCAAGGAGACCTTCCTCCCCGCCTTGGACCACAAGTATCCCTTCCTCGGATAAGTAGCATCTGGTGAACGGTGTTTGTATTTCGCTCCATCAGCGGTCTCCCGCAGTGGACCCTGATGCAGCGCAGCGTTTCCACTTTCAGTCTTCAACTTTCCTGTTTCGGAAAGCCTGTCCACGATCGATCGTTGATCGGATGCAATGGAACGGACGCTGTTCGCGTTGCTTCCTTTGCAACTTCGCGCCGTGAAAGCCAAGATCCTCCGCTTCGTTCCTCGCATGCTGCGCAACCGCTATGGTGCCGGCCTGCTTGTGCTGTTGCTCTGGATCGGTCTCTTCGCTGATTACGACCTGTACACCATGGTCAAGCTCCGCCATCAGTTGGGGCAGATGAAGGAGCAGAGGGACCGCTATGCGGATGAGATCGCCACTACGCGAGAGCAATTGCACGAGCTCAATAGCGATCAGGCGCTTCTGGAGAAGTTCGCTCGAGAGAAGTACCTGATGAAGCGCGATAACGAAGACATCTTCGTGCTGGTACCCAAGACCAAGTGAAGTTGGGTCCTTGAGCGCAGCGGGTGATCCACTGTAGATAGAAGCGAGTTCGAGGTAGGTCCGAAGGCCTTAGCTGACGCACTCGCCAACAAGGCGAGCCCGAGCATACAGGAGGCGCACCAAAAAGCACATCTTCACATGCGTGCCTAAGTGGAAGTGATCACTCACGTTGTTGTCAACGTGGGGTCCTCCTGGTTGAATTCCCCAAGTCCCCTTACCCTCCGCCGGTCGGTGCAGCAGTCGGTGGCACTGCGGGGCTCTTGAAGGCCCTCAGGTTGTATCGCACACTGAACATCACATAGCGCTGCAGCATGTTCGTCACCGTGCTCTGGAGGTAGGTGTCGCTCACATCGCGCGTTACGCTTACGTTGCGCCCGAGAATGTCATAGGCAGAGACCCGGATCTCCAGCGCATTGTTCTTCAGGAACTTGTGGCCGATCGCCGCATTCCATACCAGCGCATCCTGATCGTATGCGGCGCCCAAGCCGATGTATTGCTGGTAATTCAACTCGTTCTCCAGCACCCAGCCCTTCATCCCGTTCATTGTGAGCTTGCCGGTGAGCTGCCCTTGGTAGTAGCTGTTGTTCGACGACCTCCGCAGGTCATTTCGGGCGGTATTGAAATTGGCCGTGTAACCGATACGGAAATCCACATTTTGGCTGACGTTGCTACTGAGGACGGCACCCAGGTTCCAGTTGGTGTTCCATGTGAGGCTCTTTGCCCTGTTCACTTCTCCCGGTAGGCGTTCGACGCTACCACCGCCGTTCACGTTCAAATTGCTTTTGATAATGATCAGCGGGAAACCATAGTTCGCCAAGGTGCGTGCAGAGATATAGCCATCGAGGTTCTCCGGACGGGTGAGCTGCGATCCCGCGGGCAGAAGCGTTCCACCTGCCAACGTGCTATCCACTGCAGGTGCGTAGGTGACGTTGCTGATGCGACCGGATTGGCTTTGCAGCGCCAAGAGTGCGAAGAAGGGCTTGGTCTTGGAGCTGTCCAGCGTGTTGAAGCGCAGGGTGAGCGAATGCTGGTAGCTCTGGTCCAAGCCGAGATTTCCCGTGGTCAACTTGAGTGGGTCGCTGTTGTCCACCACGGTCTGCAACTGATCGATGGAAGGCGTGTTCACATTGGTGCGGTACATGATCCGCAGCCGTGTGGTCTTGCTCCAGTTCCGGCTGAACATGGCGTTGGGCAGCAGAACGCTGTAGTTGCGGTCCACGGTGACATCATAAGGATAGGTCTGCTCGCTGTGCATCTCCGTGCCTTGGCCATCCAAACCGATGTTGAACATGTAACCGGTGCCACGATAGCGGTAGTTCAATCCTCCGCTCAAACTTCGGATGGTATTGTCGGCCTTGTTGCTCAGCAGCGTGTTCAGCAGTTCATCACCACTGTCCGGATCGATATCATAGGTCAATTTCTCGGCATTGCTCAATTGCACCGATGGGGTGATGGAGAATTGGACCTGCCCGTTCTTGCTTACCGGTTCGGAGTAGTTCAGCTTCAACGCGTGGTTCTGGGTGAATTTGTCACCCGTGGAGCGCTGGTCGATCGAAGTGACGATGGCCGCGGTATCCAGCAGGAAGTAGTTGTCCGCAAGTAAGGATCTCGTGTTGTTCTGGTCAGAAAAGGCCGTGGTCAAATTCGCGCTGAACGTCCGTCCCTTCTTCGCGAAACTGTGGCGGAACAAGAGTGAATTACTGAAGTTCAAACCGTCCCGTCCGGAGCGGCTGTCATTATCCGTGGAACTCAGTTTGAAGCCCTCTCCATCCGTCACCCCGGCCTGTTGTGAGTTCACCGAGCTATTGCGCTGGAAACCAAGTTTCGGGGTGATGATGAGTGAATTCGCGCTATCGAACTTCGTCTCAATGCGGAAGTTGAAGCGGTGGTTGAAATTGTCTCCCGTCCGTTGGTTGTTACCTATGGTGATCTGTGCGCTGGTGTCGCCCAAGTAGGTGGTCCGCTCGCTGTTGGAAGTGTTCAGGCTGTGCTGTTCGTTGAAGAAGTAACTCCCGGAGAGCTTGGTCTTTCCGATCTGGTCACCGTAGTTCAGGCCGATGGCATTCGTGGTATTGATACCTGGCTGCATGCCCACCAGAAAGTTGTTCGCACTGCTTCCTCCGCCCCGTCCACCACGCACACCTCCGCTTCCTGAGGAAAGCCCCACGAGGTCCTGCGCAGAGAAATTCTGCTGATTGATGTTGTTGCTCTGCCCCAAGAGGCTGAGGCGCCTTGCGCCGTTGAACCAGTTGAGCGAAAGGCTGCCCACATAGCGGTCATCCGTGCCGTAGCCGAAGCCCACACTGCCGAACACGCCTTGGTTCATGCCTTTCTTGGTCACGATGTTCAGGGTCTTTTCGCTGCTGCCATCATCAAACCCGGTGAACTGGGCCTGATCGCTCAGTTTGTCGAATACCTGCACTTTGTCGATCACCTCTGCGGGTAGGTTCTTCAAGGCTATTGAAGCATCCTCCCCGAAGAACTCCATTCCGTCCACGAGTACACGTTTCACCTGTTCACCCTGCGCGGTGATGGTCCCGTTCTGGCTTGTGATGCCGGGCATCTTCGTTAACAGGTCCTCGGCCGTGGCATCCGGATTCACTTTGAATGCACCCGCATTGAATATGGTGGTGTCGCCTTTTTGCTCCGCACGTGCCTGTATGGCCACCTTCTCCACCGCCTTCAGTTCCGTGGTGGAGGTCTTCAGGCGCAAGAGGATCCCAGCTTGGTCGGCGGTGACATTCAATGCACGCTCCAGCATGGCGTAACCCACGAAGTTGGCACGAACCAGATAATCCCCGGGGTTGACCGAATTGAACTTGAACCGACCCTCATCATCGGAGGTCGCATTGCGGCGCTGGGTAGTGTCGCGGGCATCGATCAATAGCACCGACGCTCCCGGCAGCGTGGTGTTATCGCCATCATCGAAAACGGTACCCGATAATTCGAAGCTCTGTGCGTTCGCACCCTGCAGGCAAAACAAGGCGATCACGATCCAACTGCATCGCGCTATCACAGACCTATCAGATGACGTCATGGAGTAAAGACTCAACGCACCTTGCTTGGCTTGATCTGTTCAGATCAGTTAACAGATCCTCACCTCCCGCTGACCAGCGGATAGAGGGCAAAAAGGCGATCAATGATGATGTCCGCCCGGCCCGTGCACATGGCCATGGGCAGCCTCATCAGCCGTGGCCTCGCGCACGTCGGTCACTTCCACATCGAAAGTTAGGGTAACGCCAGCCAAGGGATGATTGCCATCCACCAGCACTTCGCCATCCTTCACCTCACGCACGGTCACTACGCTGTGCTCCCCGGCTTGGAACTGCATGCCGACCTCCACTTTCTGTTCGCCGAAGCGGTCCAATGGCACTTTCTGCAGCAGGTCCTTGTTGAGTTCGCCGTAGCCGTCCGCTGGATTGACCACCGCCTTGAACTTGTCCCCTTTACTCTTCCCCTCCATTTGGGCTTCCAGACCGGGTACGATCATTTGGCTTCCTTGGAGATATGAAAAAGCATCTTGGCCTTTCGAGCTGTCCAACACTTCGCCTTCGTTGTTGGTAAGCGTGTAATGAAAGGAGACGACGGAGTTTTTGGTAATGTTCATGCCGAGGTTGGTCTCAGGGTTCTTGGGTTGAATGGGCGGCAAAACTACGCCCCTCATCGGGGATCGCAAAAAAACACCGCATCTCTTTCAGGTCCGATGTACCGCGCACCTCCCGCAGTGGCGGCTTGATAGAGGCATCCGATTCCCTGCCAGTTGTTCAAAGGTGCGCGGGAGTCCAGTACAACGTGAAGTAGAATGCCGCAAAGCCCACAAAAGCGATCACCAAGGCCCACACCCAAGAAGGAATGGCTTTGGGGGTCTCTGAACCGGTGATCATAAAGACATCGGTTCGCTCGCTGCCGTAAGCATTCACGGTGATCGGAATACGGTCTTCCACCACTTCGTTCGGCTTCAGGCCCAGCACGGTGATGGACGGCCCATTGCGCACCTCGAAGGGAATCGTACGGATACCTTCCACACCGTTGGTGCTACGCGCCACGATACGCAAGGTGTGCGGCCCGTCCGGTAGCTTGGTGGTATCGAAGAGGAACTTCACCGGGGGCGCGTATTCGGCGAAGGGGGCTGGCTCATCATCAAGGAAGAGCTTTACGGTTTGCTCAATGGCCATCGTTGAGGGGGGTATTGAGGATGGATCGCTTGATGTGGTCCTCTGCGCCCTCGTTGGGCTTCACCAAGTACTTCACGGAGTATATCAGTGTGACAAGCACAATGAGACCGGACACGTAGATGATCGGCATGTCCCAGCCACTCTGCGGCCCGGTACCGTGGGAGATGCCCTTGAGCATTTTGGGTTGTTGCTTTTCACAGACTTCACAAGCCCACATGGGCAGGGCGAAAAGCAAGGCAAGGAGTGAAACAGTTATCTTTTTCATTTTTGAACGGTTTCAGGTGCCATGACTGCACGTTGGGTCTTCACGGTCTCCTCAGTGGTGGGTGGGGCATTGTTCCCGAAGTTGGATCGCACATAGTTGATCACGGCTGCGATCTCCGCATCGGAAAGGTGCGCTTGCGATGGCATGGGGCCGTACTGAGGCAATCCATCATATCCGCCCAGTACAATATCCACCATCTTCAAGGGATCCTTCTCATTCACAAGGTCAGCTCCTGCCAATGCGGGAAAAGCTCCGGGGAGTCCTTTTGCATCCGGTTGGTGGCAAGCTGCGCAAACGCTTGTGAAGACCTTACTGCCATCCACAGCAGGAGCTCCACCGCTGGCTGTCCCAGCCACGGCCTTTCCATCCGCCCGGGAGGAGCCAATGAAGGCCTCCGGAGCCACTCCTTCAGGCAACGGCGCCTGCTTCAAGGAGATCAAATAGGCCACCAGATCTTTGGCGCGTTCCGTGGCCACCACTTTACTACCCGGGCGTTTCAGCTGATCAGCAGGAACCGACAGTACCACGTCACCCGCCTTCACCGCCGTGGAATCCACCTCTTTGAAGAGCCATCCATACCGCGGCATGATCGAGGCTTTCTCCACCAGCCGAGGGTTGTACAGGTGCAGCATCTGCCATGCTTCGCTGCCCTTCCGTGTACCCACGTCGGTAAGGTCAGGTCCTGTTCGTTCGCTGCCAAGCAAGGAAGGCGTGTTGTGCCAAATGTCGGGGCGTTGCTTGCTGTAATAATAGTCGCTCGGAATGGATGGACGCGCCCCCCAGGTCTTGTCCATCTCGATGTTGCGCACTTGCTGCGTATGGCAGGCAATGCAGCCCTCTGCGACATAGACATCCAGGCCGCGGTGCTCCTGTGCGGTCATCGCCGGCATATCCGGCAGGGGTCCGTTGTTGTCCTGCATGTTCAAGGCTGGCGCTACGGCAACACCGGTGCTGAGCAGCACGAAGCCCATCAAAGCGACGTTCACGAGGGTCGCGTGGTCCTTATGGAAATTGATCATTGCTCAGGGAGTATCGATTTTCTGACTTCGGATGGAGCCGCAGGACGCGGATCGCGGACCATGACATAGAAGTTCCATGCGAAGATCCAATGGGAGACGAACATGAGGGTGCCGCCGACCGCACGCCATGTCCAATAGCCCCGCGTGGCGATCACGGTGTCTATGAACGGCACGCCCTCCATCCAGGCCAAGCCCTTCACCATGCCACCTGCCATCAGCGAGACCATGTATGCGAAGAGGCCAATGAAGGCAAGCCAAAAGTGAGCGCCTACCAGCAACTGCGATGGTTCGCGGCCGGTCATTTTCGGAAGCAGCGCATAGATGCAGGCCCAGAGGATAAAGCAGATGATGCCGTACATCGTCATGTGCGAGTGGGCCACGTTGAAGTCGGTGAAGTGCCACGCGTTCTGCGTAAAGCGGAAGGCTTGGAAGCTGCCTTGTCCGCTGCCAACGAAGTAGAAGATGACGCCCACCAAGAAGAAAGGCAGCACATAGCTCTTGCCGATGGCGCTCCAGCTACCACGCATGGTCATAAGGAAATTGGTGGTACCGGCTATCACCGGGATGAACATGCCCATGCTGAAGACGATGGCCACCGTTTGCAGCCACCATGGCAGCGGGGAGAAAATGAAGTGGTGCGTGCCGATCATGGTATAGAACAGCATCTGCGTCCAGAATGCCAACACACCCAAGGAATAGGAGTAGATGGGCTTGTTGAGCGATGAGGGCAGGTAGTAATAAATGAGGCCCAGTGTGAAGGTCATGAACCACATGCCCACGCCTTGGTGCATGTAGTAGCCTTGAATGACCGTTTCGCCCATGCCGCCTTGGTAAAAGGGCAGGTAGCCGATGACGGTCAACACGATGGTCCATACCAGAGAGGCGAGCAGGTACCAGTTGCTCACGTAGATCTCGGGGATCTTCCGTCGTTTCACGGTGGCGTAGAAATTCCGGAACGTGATGATGAGGCCCAGAGCGAAAGGAAGCATTGCAGGCCAGATGTACTCGCGGTATTCTCCGCCGCCGTTGTTGATGCCCGCCATCAGGCATATGTTCCCAACGATCACGGACGAATTGATCAGGCCGAACGCCCACCACGCTGCTTTATAACTGTGGATCTTGGTGACCGATGTGCGCGCGATCACGAAGTAGGCCAAGCCGATCATTGCCATGGAGGCCCAACCCCAGAACACAGTATTGGTATGCACGGGCCGCAATCTGCCGAAGGATAGCCAAGCGATCTCTTCGAGGTCTGGCCAAATGAATTTCAGGCCGAGGTATTCGCCCACACTGGTGCCGAAGAGCAGCCAGAAAACGGAAGCTCCGATGTACCAGATAACCAGTTGCTGCAGCTCCTTGGGAACGTCGAGGCGCGTACGGGAATAGATCTTCTCGTCCACCAGCGGATTGTTCGGCTCACTGGTGGCATCGGCGATCAGTGCTTTGTCGTCAAAGGCGGTGGTGGTTCCGCCCAGTTCATCGCCGCGCAGCTTGTACCGCAAAGCGGCTTCCCTCCTGGCTCTTTCCTCCTCCGTATGAGTCGGACCTCCGCCATTCGCTGCCGCACGATTCTCCTTGGTCTGTTGGATCAAGCGGCTCACCTTGGCGGTGATGATCAGCGCTGCTACGAACAGCACGATGCCCAGTAGGACCAAGGTGCCCACCACGCCCGGGCTGAGCATCCAGCCTTCCGTCTTGGAGCTTTGCGCCATTGCACCTTGGGCGAACAGCAAGGAAACGACCGCAAAGCCATTCCTCAATACACCATATTGCGGACACGCAAGTCCTGATAGGGAGAGTCTCTTCATCTCTTCAAATGGGTTGTCCCGTTGTTCAAAGCATCTACCAGGCCGTGTACGTATGTGCTATCCAACACACGGGCCAGTTCATCCTTCACCTTCACGAATTCATAATGCAAGGGACAAGGCTCACTCGCCCGGCATTCGCGCAGCCCCATTACACAAGTCGTATCCAGATCGCCATCCCCGACCGCAGCCATGATCATGCGGAGATTCACCTTCCGGGCCGCCAATGGGGGAAGATCAAAGCCTCCGTTCGGACCTCGGCGCGAGGTAAGAACACCTGCACGCACCAGGTCCTGCAGCACTTTCGCTGTGAATGCAGTTGGGGCGGCGGTTCGTTCGGCGATATCGGCCAGTGTGAGACGCTCCCCGTTCTTGGAGGCTGTAGCCACTACTACGGTGGCTCTAAAGGCGTATTCACAGGTTTTTGAGAACATCGCTCGGCAGCAATCGTGGCAAATGTAGAATTCGAACAATTCCGGACAAACATATCCTGAATTATTTTCCCGCCCTTCACTTCTTAATGGATCCACACTTAGCTGTGACCGGAAAGGGATAGTTCCCAATTTGCTGGAGGAGGATCCAACGCATTACCGAACTTCGCCACGATGACCCAAGCCTCCCTCTTCGCCGCGTTCCCATCGTTCGACCGAGAACAATGGGAGCAATTGATCTTGAAGGAACTAAAAGGCCGCGACCCCGCCAGCTTGGATGTGACCCTTCCGAACGGGGTACGACTTCGCCCCATGGGAATGGCCTCGGAAAGCGAGGGGATGCCCATGGATCATCGCCGTGGCGCACAACGAGCGGGCAATACGTGGCGCATGACCGCTGATCTGCGGCCGGTGAAAGGAAGTGCCAATCAGTTGCTTCTGGAAGACCTGATGGGAGGTGCTGATTCAGCGATCTTGACCGGGTCCGATGCCGAAATCCCCGACATGCTGAAGGATGTGCTTCTTGCCGGCGTGGACCTTCAGTTCGACAATGGCTCCATCGGCTTGCTCCGATGGCTGATGAGCGAAGCCAAACGTCAGGACGTAAAACCGAACGAACTCCGTGCCTGCATGGGCCTTCCATTGGAGGAGGATGCCCGCTCACTGAGAGCAGAAGTAGCGCCCCATCCACACCTGCGCTTTTTCAACATCAGTGCAGCAGACTCCTCCATTATCACCACGGATGCCGCGATCCAGCAAGGCAAACAGCAGATCGAACATTTGCTAAAACAGGGCTTTCCCATCGACCATGCTGCCGCCCGGATCCAATTCACCCTTCTCTTGGGCGATGACCTGTTCATGGAGATCGCACGCTTGCGGGCATTCCGTGCCGCATGGGCAACAGTGATCGCGGGTTATGCCCCCGAACAGGACTGTTCAGTCAACACATGGGTTCAAGCCGAGGTGCGCTATCCAGTGGATGGCACTGGACATTCGGACATCATTCGCGCCACCCTGCAAGCGGTGAGTGCCATAGCCGGAGGATGCGATGGTCTTACAATACCTCCGCCTCCCATACCGGAAGGTGTACCCTTGGCTCGACGCGTGGTCCGCAACATCCATCATCTATTGCGGGACGAAGGTTTCATGGCGCGCGTAGCGGATCCGGTGGGCGGGGCTTACATCGTGGAAGAGCTCACAGCAGCCTTGGCCAGTAGCTTAGCCACAAGCCATAAGCCACAAGCTGGCAGCCATAGCACTGCACAGCTTGTACCTAGTAGCTTACAGCTTGAGGCTGAGATCCCGAACCGAGAAGAGATTCCACTGAAGTCCTTCTACACGGCACTGGACACGAAAGGCATGGAGCACCTCCGTTTCGGCGCGGGTGCCCCACCCTACCTGCGTGGCCCCTACGCCAGCATGTACACGGTGCGACCGTGGACCATCCGGCAATATGCCGGGTTCAGCACGGCGGAAGCGAGCAATGCCTTCTATCGCCGCAACTTGGCCGCTGGACAGATGGGGCTCAGCGTCGCCTTCGACCTTGCCACGCACCGCGGCTATGATAGCGACCACCCGCGGGTGACAGGCGATGTGGGCAAGGCCGGTGTGGCCATCAGCAGCGTGGAGGACATGAAGATCCTCTTCGACCAGATCCCGCTGGATAAGATGAGCGTGAGCATGACCATGAACGGCGCTGTGCTACCGATCATGGCGTTCTTCATCGTGGCCGCCGAAGAACAAGGTGTAGCACCGGAACTGTTGCAGGGCACCATCCAGAACGACATCCTGAAGGAGTTCATGGTGCGCAACACCTACATCTATCCTCCCGGACCCAGCATGCGGATCGTGGGCGACATCTTCAGCTATTGTGCGAAGAAGATGCCCAAGTTCAATACGATCAGCATCAGCGGCTACCACATGCACGAGGCCGGCGCACCCGCCGACCTGGAGCTGGCCTACACCCTTGCCGACGGCATCGAATACGTACGCACCGGCATCGCGGCAGGCATGGAAGTGGATGAATTCGCCGGCCGGCTCAGCTTCTTCTGGGGCATTGGCATGGACCTCTTCATGGAAGTGGCCAAAATGCGTGCAGGCCGCTTGCTCTGGGCGAAAATGCTGAAGGAGGTCGGCGCGACCGACCCGAAAAGCCTGGCCCTGCGCACGCACTGCCAAACCAGCGGATGGAGCCTCACCGCGCAGGACCCCTTCAACAACATCGCACGCACCACGGTAGAAGCCTTGGCGGCAGTGCTCGGCGGAACACAAAGCCTGCACACCAATTCGCTGGATGAGGCCATCGCACTGCCCACCGATTTCAGTGCCAAGATCGCCCGCGACACCCAGCTCTACCTGCAGAAGAACAGCGGCATTACTAAGTTCATCGACCCGCTCGGCGGGAGCTTCTATGTGGAAAGCCTCACCAACGAACTGGTGCACAAGGCCTGGGAGCGGATCAAGGAAGTGGAAGAGCTCGGGGGCATGAGCAAGGCCATCGAAACGGGCCTTCCGAAGATGCGCATCGAAGAGGCCGCTGCGAAGAGGCAAGCTCGCATCGACACCGGCAAGGACCACATCATCGGCGTGAACGCCTTTGTGACGGAAGATGAAACCGAGATGGAACTTCTGGAAGTGGATAACACCGCAGTGCGGGAGTCGCAGGCCGCGCGGCTCAAACAGGTCCGTGCGGGTCGAGATGAGTCTGCGGTCCGAAATGCGCTGAAGAAGCTAACGGATGCTGCCCACCCTCAGGCGGACAACGGACAACGGACAACCGATAACTTATTGGAACTAGCTGTGACCGCAGCACGAGCCCGAGCAACCTTGGGTGAAATAAGTGACGCATTGGAACTCATCTACGGAAGATACAAAGCCACCACCCGCGCCATCAGCGGCATCTATGCAGCGGAAGCCATGAACGACCCCGAGATGAAAGAGGCCATCCGCCTCGCCAATGAATTCGCCAAGCAGGAAGGCCGCCGACCGCGCATCCTTGTGGCCAAGATGGGCCAGGATGGGCACGACCGAGGCGCCAAGGTGATCGCCACCAGCTTTGCCGACATCGGCTTCGACGTGGACATCGGCCCGCTTTTTCAAACCCCGCAGGAAGTGGCGAAGCAAGCCATTGAGAATGATGTGCACGTGCTGGGCATCAGCAGCCTCGCCGGTGGCCACAAAACACTCGTTCCCGAAGTGATCAAGGAACTGCGCGACACCTATCACCGCGGCGATATCCTCGTAGTGGCTGGCGGCGTGATCCCTCCGAACGACTATGAATTCCTCAAGCAGGCTGGGTGTTTTGATGTATTCGGGCCGGGGACGAAGATCCCGAAGGCGGCGGTGCAGGTCATCCATGCGCTCATGCAACGGTGAACTTGATCCCACCACGCTTGAATGATGCTTCTTCGGGGCACATCCAATTCAAGGTGATGAGACAACCGTAAGAACATTTTGCCGTCTGCAAATGAAACCGACACAGCATGAAAGTTCACAGTACGATATTCATCTTGCTCCTCTTGCCTGCTGGAATTTTCGCCCAAGTTCCATTCGCCTATAAATACAACACGGCACCGAGCTTTTCGAACGTGTCCCGGGCGAACAACCACGATCTGTTCCTTACGAACGGATCGCTCAACACGGGGCTGACCCCGGTACTCCGGCTCTCTCCTTCCGGCATTCCAATATGGAGCACGTCGATCCAAGCGAGTAGCGGTACAGGTGCGGTACTGGAGCGGCAGAACGGTGAACTTCTCGTTTGCACCAGGACGACTGAACCCGGTATGGGCCAAATGGCTCCAGCTTATCACCGATTGGATGCGAACGGCAATTGGCTTGGTTCCCGATACTATTCATTGGGTACGATCAATGCTTGGCTTGCGGGGTCCATCATTACTTCCCTTGGTCAAATGGTCACGGTATTTGCTTCGGAAGACCACTACGGTTTGATCTCCGTGGACGGGTCCGGCGGTTTTCTGTGGAGCAGGCTCTTTCCAATAAACCAATTGTTCCCCTATTACAAGATCATTGCAGGCAATGCAGGAACCACCCTGATGTTCTACACCAGTTCCAATCTGCAGTTATGCGCACGGCGGGTCTACTACAACGGTGATGTAATGTGGGAAAAGGCATTCACGGTGAACGGGATCACCGATGCAAGGGTAAGGGATGCGGCCCAGGTCGGCCCCAATATGTACGCCGTGCTGGCGGAAGTGGGGGCCATGAATGCGGTCGCGGTGCTATACATCGATGGCAACGGAGAGGTGTTATCAGCGCATGCCTATGAGCCTCCCATCCAAAACACCCTGTTCGGTAATATATGGAACCTCGGGCAAGGACAGATCCTCCTCCGAGCTAATGGGATCCTCGCTCGGATCGATACTTCCGGGCAGATCATCGGTCCAGTTCCCTATGACAATGCGTCGGCGGTATTCCTCGGTGACGCCCTTGCCATCGATACCGCTTCTGCTTATTTGATCTACGCACCCGATGTAGTGATGCTGAGATCTTTGACCGCACCGGCCTCATCATGCGAAGTATTGGGCACCTTTATCCATCTCGCAACCACGGCAACGAGCATCAGCATCGTCGATCCCAGTATCCCCTTCTTTCCAACGGAAGTTGAGTTCTCACCGGTTACAACCAGTAATAATGTGTCCTACACTGCGGCTTGTGTCTTAACGGGACTGCATAGCGAAGAAAATAGTGGAGCCGTACTGGACATCCATCCGAATCCCATCACGGGAAATGCGATCCACCTGAATTCAGAAACCGTATACACCTTGTTCCGCGTGCACGATCTGAGCGGCGCGATCGTCCGCTCCGGATCGATCACGGCAGACCGGAATATTTCGGTCCAAGACCTGCGCCCCGGATCCTATGTGCTGGAAGTGACCGACGGATCCAGAACGTCGAGAACACGTTTCGTGAAGCTATGAACCTTCGTTCATGGCGAGGAATTCAAACAGGTTGGCTGCGTTGATGTGCATGGGCCGGGGACGCAGATGCGGAAGGCCGCCGTGCGGGTTATTCGGGCGTTGATGAATTGATCTTCAGGTCAAAGGATGGGTGGCTTTCTATTCATGATCGTACTGGGGCCACTGTTCATTCTGAGTGTTTTGACCTCGGGCCTTGTGATCCTGCTTTCAGGCAAAGGCAAGCGCAAGGCGGCCATCAGGGTCATCCTGATGATGTACGGTGTAGGATCCGGACTGTTGATCCTTGGAGAAATGACCCTAGTCACCGTTAGCTCGATCAACTCACCGATGAGCGTTGACCGCAGCGATGTCATAGGGACGTACAAAGTCGACAAGAACATGTTTACAGGCCCACAAGCCAATTGGCAACATGACCATTTCACAATGACCATCACGGATGAAGATACTTTGATACTGAGATCGTTGGACATCAATGGTGCTTGGCATGAATACATGCGGCCAATTGTACCTGTCCAAGGTGCCCATTCCTATCTGTGGCGCTTTTCGACCGAAGGGGATAGCACCATGCACCACATTCTGATAAACACACCGACGTTGCATCGCCAACAATGGAGCTTCTACTACTCCTTCCAGTCTCCTCGCTTTGGGACCGTGTTCTTCCGTAAAGAGTGAACTTGCCCTGTCGCCGTATTCGGCTTGACGGATCGCAGCGAAAAGCCCGCAGTCCCCTGCCATCAGCATGCGGTTCAGCCGTTCCGCTTGCTCACCGCGATCAACACCCCCAACTCGCCATCGAGTTGCTCCAGCCCCTCTCCAGGCATATAGGCCTTGCTGACAAAACCATCGAGGTAGAGGGCATCGGTGCATCCTGCAGCAATGAAAGCCGACGCGAAGTCATAGAAATTCACGGGCTCCTTGGAGATCGCGAAGACCAGCTGACCATCGGCTCTGACACCCACACCATTCCGGATGTTCAAGTTCTGCGACCCTTGCATGAACTTCTCATTGATCCGCCCATGAACGAGCAGCATTGGACCGGACTGTGTGGCGAAGCTGACAGCCTTTACGCCTGGATATTCCGACGTCGTACACACGAAAGCAACAGTATCGCTGCGGATACCGAATACCCCATTGGGCATCAGGTGAAAGTTGCCCTCGCCACTGGAGGTGTTCAGGCGAATGATCTCCCGACCATTCTCGACATATAGGCCCAGCGGGGCATGATCAACGGTGTACATCCCGCCGTTCATCGCCAAGGTCATTGTTTGCCCTTGCGCTTGAAGCATCGTCTGCAATGCACCAATGTTCCCGATCACACGGCTGCGGCGATCCTTCCAATACATGCTCACTTGTTCTACTCGCGGGTCCACGGTGGTCGTAGCGATCCGCGCATCGTCTCCGTGCTGAAAACCCATCAGCGCCACCAAGGCCAGAGTGGCAAGTATGAACCTTTTTGCGTGCCCCTTCATCCTGCACGAATGTATACATGGGCCTAGCCTGGCTCCATCCTTTCGTCCGATCCGGAACGTGACGGGTTGAAGCGGATGGCCCGCAAGCGAAGAGGAAGGGCAAGTGCGGATTTGGAGTGAAAAAGCGTCCCCCGCTTGCATTTGATTCCGGACGCCAAATTTCCATCTACTATGATGCCCCCTATCATCATAAATTGCAATATCCAATTACTATGATGCTAATAAGCATCTAAAAGAAAGAACAAGATTGATCAAAAATGCGTATTCTTGTGGCGAGGAACCAGCGTTCGTTAATCAAATAGAGCTTTAAGATGCCTACAAGCAACATAAACTGGAAGCTCCTAAAAGACGAAAAGGTCGTTGAACAGCTCGGCAAGGAGCTGCGCCGCATGCGCCTGAGCAACAACCTGAGCCAAGCTGAAGTGGCCACCCGCGCGGGCTTGGACCGCACCACCGTGGTGAAGCTGGAGGCCGGCAGAGCCGCTACGCTGATGACAGTGGTACAAGTGCTGCGTGCCATGGACCGACTGGATGTACTGGACAGCTTCCACGAGGAACCGCAACTAACGCCCTACCAACTGGTGGAGCAACAGGAGAAATATTTAGCGAAGCAGCGTAAGCGGGCCTCCCGCAAGAAGCCCACCATCGTTCCACCGAAACCCAAGAGCACATGGTAACGCACGCGAACGTGTTGTTGTGGGGTCAGGCCGTTGGCCTGGTAGTTTGGGACGATCGCCTACGCCGCGCACAGTTCCAATATGACCGCGATTTCGCAAATGGCCACTTGGACGTGGCACCGATCATGATGCCGTTGGCTCAAGCGAAGGGTGGCGATGCCGTGTTCGCCTTCGGGAACCAGCGCGACCCGACCTTCAAGGGACTACCCGGAATGCTGGCGGATAGCCTGCCGGACCGTTTCGGGAGCCAGTTGCTGAACGCCTGGCTTCAAGGTCAGGGCCGCGAACTCGGTAGCGAGAACCCCGTGGAGCAACTGTGTTACCTCGGACACCGTGGCATGGGTGCGCTGCAGTTCGAACCAGCCCACGGCGAATTGGAGGCGAGCAGCGAGGCACTGCAAGTGGATGAGTTAGTGCGCGTAGCACGCAACGTGGTGCAGCAGAAGGAAGCGTTCGCCACCAGCCGGAAGAAGGGAGACCAAGAAGCATTGATGGACATCATCCAAGTAGGCACCTCAGCCGGTGGCGCGCGTGCCAAAGCGATCGTGGCCTTCAACGACAAGACCGGCGAGGTGCGCAGCGGACAGATCGACGGCCTGAAGGACTTCACCTACTGCCTGATCAAGTTCGATGGCGTGACCAACGTGGCGTTGGGCGACCCGAAAGGCTATGGTCGCATTGAATACGCGTACTACATGATGGCCCGTGATTGTGGCCTTGAGATGATGCCGAGCCGACTGATGGAGGAACATGGTCGGGCACACTTCCTTACCCAGCGCTTCGACCGCGTTGTGGATGAGGAGGGTAGGACACACCGCCTGCACATGACCACGCTCTGCGGCATTGCACACATGGACTTCAACGACCCGCTGGCACACAGCTACGAGCAAGCCTTCGCCGTGATGCGCTTACTGGGACTGCCCTACCCCGCCGCTGTGGAACTCTTCCGCCGCATGTGCTTCAATGTGATCGCCCGCAACTGCGATGACCACACCAAGAACACCTGCTTCCTGATGGACCCGCAAGGCGATTGGCACTTGGCCCCCGCCTATGACATCACCTTCGCCTACGACCCGAAGAACCTCTGGCTCCACCAGCACCAGATGAGCATCAACGGCAAGCGCACCGACATCACCCGCGCGGACCTACTGACAGTGGCCAAGGACATGAACATCAAGAAGGCGGATGTGATCATCGATGAAGTAGTGGCCGGGGTGAAGAATTGGAAGAAGCACGGACGAAATGCAGAAGTGGCCCCGAAGCAGATCGCGGCCATAGAGGCATTGCACTTGGTGAATATCTGAATAGCAGGTCAGCGTTTGGGCGTCCAGCACCGGGCCGGATGCCACGAGGAAGGCAACCTCTTACAAATGTAACGTTCTACTAAGACACCACCTTTCCAATGCGCCTGAAGATCCTCTTTCCATTTTTTGTTGCGACACTCTTCCATGTAAAGCATGCACAAGCACAAGATTACTTGGATGCATGGGCTGGAGGCAGCAGCGGAGTGATGGACGCGATAGAGATCAATAACCAAGGCCACATCGTGTCCTTGCTCAGAAGCTCGCAGGCCACCTCTTTCAATGGATATACGCTACCCTACCTCGGCCACCGTTATCTGATCTCCATGACAGCGACAGGAAGTGTGGACTGGGCGCAGCCGGTGGGCGCGCTATCCTCCATGACGACAAGCTTTGTGCAAGATGAAAACGACAACATCTACTTCGCAGGGATTTTTAATGCCACAGGTCATCAAATAGGCGATACGGTCCTTATCGGAACCACATCGAGCACTTTCATTTCGAAATTCTCACCAGCCGGTGAACTATTGTGGTTGAAGCCCGTCGGCTCCGGCCTGTTGATCCGCAGCATCGATCGTGCACCGAACGGAGATTTGATCCTGGGTGGGATCACCAATGGGCCCACTTCGGTCATAGGAGGCGATACCATAGAAGTATTCGGAAACCAAAGCAGCGACATCATGTTGGTGAAGCTCGATGCCGATGGCGACCTGTTATGGTATGACCGCTCTGGAGGGCCGGGTCCCTATTCCGACCACTGCACGAACGTTGTCTTCGACGCGAATGACAACATCATAATGACAGGCTGGTTCCGAAGTGACGCCTACTTCGACACGATTTTCATGCCCGACCTGAACGGTAGCAACAACAATGGCTTTGTCGCGAGCTACTCGCCTTCGGGAGATGCACAGTGGGTGAGCCGATTGGGCTATGAGCCTTCAGGTCTTGGTGCCGATTCCTTGGGAAACTTGTATGCAGCCGGCTTTACTTACTCCCTATCCGAGGGTCCGCTCATCAGCGGCAGCCCCAATGCCCAACACTATCTCGCCAAGCTGAATGGGAGCGGAACCATTGAATGGATCGTGAAGCCCAACGATACAAACTACGGACAACCAATGGATGTGAGCACCGATGCCGCTGGGAACTGCTGGGTGGTCGGCCACCATCATGATTCACTGTCCCTTGGTCCATTCACCAAGACCGCACCGGGCAATAGCTCGCTGATGGTCTACAAGGCCGATGCCAATGGCACCATAGAGTGGATGGACCTTCAGGGCAGTACCGGCAGCGTAACTGCCTTCAAGCCATACGCTGTCGCTCATAATGATGAATGCGGTCTTGTGATCAGCGGATCTTACAACAACTCCTCACCTTGGACACACGGAACCACCACCCTTCCTCCTACCACGAGTTCCGCCCCGTTCATTATCTCCATGGATGATTGCGGGCTGACCACAACGATCCAAGGAAACCAGAGCGTTGAGGAAGTGCTGCTCTATCCCAATCCAGCTACCAACGTGCTACACGTGAAAGGCGTGGATGGCGGAACACAGATCAGCATCATGGACCTTCTGGGTCGACCGGTTCCTGTGGAAATCCGCCGCATGTCGGACAGCTGGGAATTGAACGTAAGCAACGTGCTTGCGGGTTCTTATATCCTTCGAGTTCAGAATGATGCCGGAGCGGTGGCCCGCAAGTTCCAAGTACAATAGGACACCGAGTTGTCCGGTCGCCTTATAACAGGAAGATCTGATCGAGATCGTCGGACGACTTCCATATCCGCCAAGCTTCAGGAAAAACGGTGCCGCTGGGCAACCATGTGAGATCGGGGAAACGAGCTGGGAATAACCACCGGTCCGGGCAAGGGATACCCCGCTAAATGCTGGAAACATGCATAGGACGTGCGGCGGCATGGTGATTGGCACCCAACCGCCACATCCCAAACATGATCGCCATGCAGCATCTACAGAAGCTCCTTCTCCCCTGCTCCGTGCTCCTCATTGCCTCCGGTTGCACCACCACTTACTACATTCCGAACACGCAGAACGTACCAGTGATCGATGCCAAAGGCGTAACGAGTTTGGATCTGGCCGGTACCGGCAACCAAGTAGAATTCCAAGCGGCATACGGCATCACCGAGGCACTGGCAATACAGGCAAACGGTGCATGGTACATTCCAAACGACGCGGACAACGGCAATGGCGGCTCCGGTTCTCTCTACGAAGGCGGAATCGGGTATTACAAGAACCTATCAGAGAATTGGCTCTTTGACACGTATGCATTAGTCGGCGCCGGCCGCGTGGAGAACCACTTTCCGAGCACGCTGCCCACAGTTCCCGTAACAACCGGGCGCATCGAGGCGAGCGCATTGCGCTATGGACTACAACCAAGCATTACCTATCGCACCCCATACTTCTCCGTCAGCGGCTCAGTTCGTGCAACACAGCTGAGCTACTCCAACATCTCTGGCTCTGTGTACCTCGACGGTCTTCAGCAGGAACGGTATTTGGCCGATAACAACTCCCAATTCCTGTTGGAACCAGCCCTTACCTTGCGTGGTGGCTTGGAGCGCGTGAAGCTTCAATTGCAACTGCTGCAAAGCATCAACCTCACGAATTCCGAATTCAAGCAGGACAACACACTGCTTTCGGTTGGGTTGAACTTCCATTTTGGCGAGTGATCATTGGTCCAACTCTTGGAATCTCGGATAAGAGAACATCCGTTCATCCGGCGGGAAATGGCGGGTTACCTTTGCACCCTTGACGTAGTGGATCACACCACGCTGAAAAAACTCAACCGTACTTATGACGACGACCGCATCCTCTTTCGCTGCGATGGCCTTCGCCGCCACGCTTCTGCTGGCCTCTTGCTCCAACTCCAATGAACCCGTTGTAACGGATCCTGCTGCTTCAGAGTTGAGCGGCATGTCCAACTCCGGCATGGAGTTGCAGACCCAAGATCAGCAACTCGGCAGCGATGCGGTTGCCGCCCAAGGTAGCGGAGCGCTCAATCCAGCTCATGGCGAACCCGGCCACCGTTGCGAGATACCCGTTGGTGCTCCTTTGGATGGAAGTGGTTCCAACGGTGCCTCGATAACGATACCGGAGCCTTCCACTGCTCCTGCTGTTTCTCCGATCACCATTCCTAGCTCTTCCCCTTCCATGGGCACCGGTATGCTCAATCCCGCACATGGTGAGCCTGGGCACGATTGCGCTGTGCCCGTGGGAAGCCCGCTTCCCGGATAGTTTCTTACGTCTTCCCGCTTGATCCATCAAGCGGGCGATCAGCTCACCGATGTCGCAGCAGAGCAGCTTCAGGCGCGGAAAGGTGGTCTTCGTTGATCTGTTGAGGCGTGCGAGCGCGTTCTGCAAAAGAGCGTGCATGGCATTAGGCGCAGTTTCGGCGATCATGCTGCTTTTGGCCTTTACCAGCATCCCCTTCCATGCTCACCGCTGGCTGGGCACCGCCGGTGGAGTGTGCTACCAGGATCCCGAGGTCATACTCGTGCTTTCCGGTAGCGGCATGCCTTCGGGACCGGAATTGATGCGCTGTGATGAAGCCGCAAAGTGGGCATTCCGATCACCGAATGCACAGGTGCTCGTTGTTCTTCCAAAGGATTCAGCCTTGGCAAATGCCATGGTGCAAGAACTCGGCGTGAAAGGCGTATCCCGGAATCGCATCACACTGCTGATGCACGGGCGGAACACCCGGGAGCAGGCCATGGATGTGGCCTCCAAGGTCCCTGAGTGGCTACACCGCCCCATTGCCGTTGTAACCGCACCAGAGAACATGTACCGCTCCTTGCTCACCTTCAGGAAGCTGGGCTTTACCCAGGTCTCCGGTGCTCCAACATTCGATCATGCCCTCTTCGATGATCTGCGGTATGCCCATCGCGGCATCGGCGGGAAGACCTTTGTACCGGATGTTTCCTCCAGCACGGACCTGCGCTACAACTTCTGGAATCAACTGAAACTGGAGATCACATGCCTCAGGGAGTATGCAGCCCTGGCTTATTACAAGCTCAACGGGTGGATCTGAGATCATCCCAAAAATAAAATGGGCGACCCGAATTGGGTCGCCCATTTCAATTCAGTGAGTGTGGTTTACTTGTTCACCACTACACGGAAGCTGGCACGCTTACCGTTCTCAAAGTTCATCTGGAAGTTGTAGATCCCGGAGTTCAGGTCCTGCACATCCAACACCAGCTTATCGCTTGCAATGGTGATGGCCTTCGCCATAACCTGGGCGCCCTTCGCATCGAACACGGTCAACGTGGCCTTGCCATTGTTCCCCTTCATCGGGATGGTCAGGTTGTTGTTTGTCGGGTTCGGGTATGGGGTCAAGTTATCCACGGTGTTCTCCCTGATGCCGCTTGTTACATCTTCCATGGCGACCGCAATAGCCGTGGTGGTCTCCGTTCCAAAACCGAGTATGTAGGCGTTGGCGTCGGTGAACAAGATCGAGCTGATCTCGTCACTGATCAGAAAATTGTGGAGGTAGTCGAGCGAGCTGCTGAAACCGATAAAGACATCAGGATTGTTGTTCGAAATGCAGAACAAGTATGCCTGGTCGTCAGCCAACGGTTGAGCCTCGAAGAGCTCGATGAATACAGGAACCTCATCCGAGACCGTGTCGCTGTAGACATACGCTCCGTTCATGACTTCCTGGAGGTCATTGAAGGTGGCATTCGTGCCATTCGTAATAGGGTCATTCCACTCGTAAAGTTGCGCATCAAGCTGCTCGCCGAGCATGTTACCCGGAGCCCTGTAGGTGGCTGCAGCCCAGTATCCCGTCACACGCATCAGGTGGGCGTTTGGATCGCTGAAGCGAACGCACGTTTGCCAGTAATCAGAGCTTCCCGAACGGATGAATGTCTCCTGCTTGGGCAACCCGTTTGCTGGATCGATAGGGGAAACGGCATACAACGAATCAAAAACGATGGTGGTACCAAAGCTGTTATCGCTAGGATAGTCATCCGTAGCACCGTAGGCGATCGTGTACGTTAGTGCATAGGTACCATCGAAGGTTGCTTGGGTAAAGCTCGGAAGTTGAAAATAAGCGCTATCCGTAGGGTTGATCGATACTGGAGAGGAAGTTTCGTTGTAGATCGCTGTGCCATTGTGCATGACCGTGGCATTCAAGGTCACATCACTTTGCGCATTCACCCCAAAGTTGGATACCCAGCTACCCACAGGAAACGAGTAGTTATTAGCCAGCATCTTTGGATAGGCAGCAACTGGTGGATTCAGAACATCCTTTGCCATAATGGTAAGGTTGTTCGGGTAAAATCCCTGCAGCGAACCAATGCGCATTTCCACATTGCCTGCCACAACTTCATCATGGATCAGCGCGCCATCGGCTTGGCTGATCATCACAACGGGAATTACCACGAGGTCTGCACTGGAACCACCACCCATGGCGATCGGGGCCCCGGCATTGTTCACCACCACAACAGCAAGTGCACCGGCATTCTGTGCATTCACGACCTTGGAACTGAAATCACAGGTCCCACGATAGACGATCGCGATCTTTCCCGCTACGTCCGCAGCGTTTGTCAGTGCTGCGCAGGCTAAGGAATCCCGACCGATCACCGTGAATGCCTGAACGGCATTCGCGGGGTTGTTCATGTCCGGATAGTTCGGGCTCCACGCATTCACATCAGGTGGTGAAGCGGGGGTCGTGTGCAACAAGGAGCCAACGAGCGAGCTCGGCTCGGTAATCATCACACTAAATTGGGCCTGTGCCGCCACGGCAAAGGCAAGTAAGCCTACTATGAGTAAGGGTTTCTTCATCTTCAGAACGGGTTTTATTGGTTTCGGTTGAGGTTTTCCACGTCGGGATACAACGCCTGGATTACTTGCGCAAGGTAGCGATTTTTAAAGCCAGTTGATGCCTTCTACGTTCAGCTCCGACGTGTGCTGGGGGCTACATCGAGTTGACCTGGCTTGGGTGTGATACGCGGTTTGCGTTCGCAGCGGCAGCATATGGCCCAGTGTGGAAACCCCCTTCAACATCAGCGACATACACGGCGAATGCAGGGGGCGTGAAGTGCCTATTCCGACGGCAGTGCACCGATCCATCTCACGTGACCGGTTCGGTTGGCATTCCAAGAAGATACAGCTAATGCGTCCGGGCCAAGTTCAGCGTTTACCAAGCGCATTCACTGGATTTGATCGGTCAGCCCCCGTTTGTCCCCGGGCACTTTCGAGTTCGGCACACCGATGATCCGCCGAAGCGACTGAATGGAGCGAGGGAGGGTTGATAGGGATCACTGGAAGAACGATACGGAGTTGCCACGATATGCATTGCGGCAAGAAGGCGATGCATTTCACCCACGCAAGCGACACTCCGGACCATTATGGCCATAAGCCATAAGCGCTCACCAAGATATGCCCGACGCACCTCGCCGCAGTACAATGCTCCTTCCATCACCGCATGGGCGTAGGTAGAGGAGACGACAAGTTCGACCTGTTGCTCGGAATTAGAAGGTGATACTCCGTGTTTGCTATTCTCCGCCTACTGGATTACTCTTGTTGCGCATCGTTGTCTCCTCGCCCACCTAACCGAACATCCCGACTCATGAAAAGAAATCTACTCCTGTGCGCCTTAGCCTTGACCAGCTGGTTCAGCTATGGGCAAATTTCCACCTATGTGCTCCAACCTGCCAGCATTGCTGGCGCATTGGACTATAACATGGCAACTGATTGGGGGCTCCTTCCTGACATGAACGACCCGGCCAACTTGGTACAAGCATTTGCCGTGATCGTTGACGACGGAACAGCCGCGGGCACTTTAGGCTGCGGGGCGCTTGCAAATGGCGCTGATGTTGCCGGTAAGATCGCCATCGTATACAGAGGCGTTTGTGAGTTCGGAGAGAAAGCGTTGAATGCCCAAAACGCCGGTGCTGTCGGGGTAGTGATCGTAAACAACGTTCCAGGTGCCCCGGTGGGCATGGCAGCTGGTTCCAGCGGCTCTGCAGTGTTCATTCCGGTGGTGATGATCAGCCAGGATGATGGTGCATTGATCCATGACGATGTGGTTGCAGGAAACGTAGAGATGTTCATCGGCACGGTGCAGAACATGTTCCAAGACAACATCGCTACCGCTAAGTCATCAACGCTGATCCCCGCGCAGGCCGCTCGTCCTGCGTTGGTTTCCACCACCAGCAATGAGTTCGATGTGCCTTTGGGTGCATGGCTCTTCAACTATGGAAGCGCGAACCAATCCGGGGTAAGGCTAAAGGCGACAGTGACCCATAACGGGGCTCTTGTCTACAATGACAGTTCCGCTGCCGCTACGATCGTTTCCGGTGATAGCGTGTTCTTCACCTTGCCCACCTTTACCCAGAACGGCTACAATGGACGATACGAGATCAGCTATTCCGCACTCCTGACAACTGTTGATGAGTTCCCGAATGACAATGTGTTCAACACAACACTATCCGTGGACACAGTGATGTCCTACGCACCACTGGGTGCCGACGGATTGCCTGTGCAAACAGCCTTTTTCCGACCTGCCAGTGCGGGTCAGGTATTCCAGATCTGCTCCTACTTCAAGGATCCAAATGGAAGTCGCTTGCGCGCTGACGGCATCTACACCGCCGCCACCGTCAACGCTCCCGCCAACGTGATCGGTCAGCAGTTGGATATCCGGCTCTACGCATGGAACGACAACTTCTCCGGCTTGAGCGATGCCACTTTCAACGACGTTTCCGAGATCATGAACGGTCTATTTGAGTTCACCGATTCGACACAGGCACGTGAGGTTCAGTACATCCCCTTCTTCGAGCCGACCCTCTTGTTGAACGACCAGGCCTATCTGTTCTGTGTTTCCACAAGCAATGCCGAGGTGTTCCTCGGACACAACTCTGCAGTGGACTACAACCAGAACGAGTTAACCATGGACATGGTCAACACACTGCTGAACATTGACGGTCAATGGAGCCGCGGATGGGCTACTGGAGAGGTACCTGCCCTCGGGGTTAAAATGTTAAGCGCCACAGTTGGCATCACGGAACAGAACATGGTGGAGCTCACACCCTACCCGAATCCGACCTCCTCATTCCTTCGCATCCCCGTGAATGGTCTTACTGGCAAGGCAGCTGTTCATGTTTATGATGCGAAAGGCTCCAAGGTCGCAGATAGGCAGGTGGCTGTGGGAGGAGACAACATCCTTACCATGGATCTTCAAGACCTTAACGGTGGCGCCTACATGTTCCACGTCACCTTCGAAAATGGCAAGCGCTCCAGCTTCCGTGTCGTTGTTACGAAGTAAGTAGAACAGCACCAAGGATAGATGGACCGACGGGAATTTCCTGTCGGTCCATTTTTTTGTCCACTCCTATCCTGCTCTTTGACTTTCTCAATTAAATCGTTTTCCCTTTCTGATTCCAACCTTAGGCATTCCAAGTCCCATCGAGTTAAGGGCCCTATTCGGTGTCTTCCAATCATTTAACGCAACCGCTTCTCTTGGTTCCGGTCCCGATTATGCTACTTTGCACGATTATTGGTAAGACCGAACCTTGATCCGCACGGAGGGCATTGAGCACAAGACTCCGACTTGGTCCACCAATTGATCTGATCCGCCCATGGCCACTCGAAGAAAACATCTCATCCTCACTCCCCCTGTACGCGAAGGCAAACCCGTGAAGGTCCGGTTGGACTCACGCACCGTGGTCATGGTGAAAAATCCCAAGGCCCTTGCATTCTGGAAAGAGCGCTATCCCAAGGCGGAGGTGATCAAGGACTGATCCACTGATTGAACTTCCGTGTTCAGAAGTGTGATAAGGCAGGGCCGGGTGGAGCGTACGCGTGGGACGTCCTCGCGCAATAAACCGGAAACCTCCCCTGGGAAGGCCAAGCCCACCATGGGCTGGAAAAAGGCATTCGGGAAGTTCATTTGGCCCCGCCGAAAGCATGTGCTGATCGGCTTACTGCTGATCCTGATCAGTAGGGGTGCCAGCCTGATACTGCCCGGAGCCACGAAGTACCTTATCGATGATGTGGTCATGCACAAGGACCTGCATATGCTGCGGGTCGTCATCTCCGTGGTGGTGGCCGCCATCGTGGTGCAGAGCATCACTTCCTTCCTACTTACCCGCATCTTGAGTGTGGAGGCCCAGCAGATGATCAGCGACTTGCGGGCTGAGGTACAGCGGAAAGTGCTTTCACTGCCGGTGGGCTTTTTCGACAGCACCAAGAGTGGTGCTTTGGTATCCCGCATCATGAGCGATGTGGAAGGTGTTCGGAACTTGGTCGGGACCGGCTTAGTGCAGCTTGTAGGCGGTACGGTCACGGCTGTTGCCTCGCTTTTCCTCCTGATCCGGATCAGCCCTACGATGACCCTTTGGACCCTGCTCCCCGTGGGTGTGTTCGCACTGATCGCTCGGCGGTCCTTCGGCCGTATCCGGCCGATCTTCCGCGAGCGCGGTGTGATCAATGCAGAAGTTACAGGGCGACTTACCGAATCGCTCAACGGGGTGCGGGTGATCAAAGGCTTCAATGCCGAAGCTCATGAGCATCGGGTTTTTGAAAGCGGCGTGCAGCGCCTATTTGAGAATGTACGAAAGAGCCTTACTACCACGGCGCTGATCACCAGTTCCTCCACCTTGTTGCTTGGCTTGGCCTCCGCCGGCATCATGGGTATCGGCGGCTACTTCATGATCAACGGCTCGCTGACCTTGGGCGAATTCCTGTCCTTCACGCTCTATTTGGGCTTCATGATCGCGCCCATCGTACAAATGAGCAACATCGGAAGCCAGCTCACCGAAGCTTTCGCAGGGCTGGACCGTACGGAAGAGATCTTACGCATGCCGGAAGAGGACGACCCTGTGGCTCGTCCCATCCGTCTTCAAGAAATGCGCGGCCTGATCCGCTTCCACGATGTCCGCTTTGCCTATGAAGAAGGCAAGGAGGTGCTCCACGGGATCAGCTTCGATGCGCCCCCCGGCTCGGTCACCGCCTTGGTAGGCAGCTCTGGCTCTGGCAAGACCACCATTGCCGGCCTTGCGGCCAGCTTCCTTACCCCCACGGCAGGCTCCATCACCATCGATGGGATAGACCTGTCCACAGTATCCTTAGCGAGCTATCGCAGCCGTTTAGGTGTGGTACTACAGGATGATTTCCTCTTCGAGGGAACGATCCGTGAGAACATCCTCTATCCGCGTCCGGATGCGAGCGATGAAGAACTTCAGCGCGCCGTGCGAGGGGCCTACGTGGATGAATTCACCGAACGGTTTGAGCTGGGCTTGGAGACCGTTATAGGGGAACGGGGCGTGAAGCTGAGCGGCGGGCAACGCCAGCGAGTGGCCATAGCCCGCGCCATGCTGGCCGATCCGGTAGTATTGATCTTGGACGAAGCCACCTCTAACTTGGACACCGAGAGCGAGGCGTTGGTACAAAAGAGCTTGGCAGAGCTGGTAAAGGACCGAACGACCTTCGTGATCGCCCACCGCTTGAGCACCATTCGCGGGGCCACGCAGATCCTCGTGGTGGAGCAGGGCAAGATCGTAGAACGTGGTGACCATACTTCACTACTGGCACTCAATGGACGGTATAGTGAGTTGCACCGGTATCAGGCGCGGATATAGGCTATCCAGTGATAGTCACTGTCTTTTTGACATGGCCCGTTAGGGAATTCACCACTATAGTCAGTTTACTGTGGCCAGATGCACCCCGGATTCTTTGGCACGCTATTGTGGGTATCCGAGCAAAATCCACTACAATGGCACGCAAGAAAAAACAACTGATCCTCACCCAGCCGGTCCGCTCGGGCATCAAAGCGATCAAGGTACGCCTCGACCAACGCACGGTGATCACGCTTTCGGACCTGAAGAAGTTGGCATTCTGGAAGGAGCGCTACCCAAAGGCTGAGGTTATCGGCTAACGAGCTTTCGTTTTACACGGAGCATGGCCTAATAGGTTGTTAACTCCGAATTATTGAGGCACGCGGATTATTCGTTGGTCCCCCTCTTTTGCCACTCGTACCATCATAGCCACCCCATGAGGTGTATTGGGCAATACCAGCCCCACGTATGGATGGACGATGTTCTCCGTACACTTGCCAAAGAATCCTTTGATCATGCCCAGTGTAGACGTTCTCTCCAAGGTGGATCCACAGATCTTGGACAATGCCATCAATGCTGTTAAGCGCGAGCTGGAAACCCGCTATGACCTACGTGGCAGTAACAGCAATGTTGACTTCGACAAGAAAGCGCTCACGATAAAACTATCCACGGAGGACCATTTGAAATTGGATTCGATCTTGGACATCTTGCTGGAGCGCAGTGCCAAGCAAAAGGTGGATGTAAGGAGTTACGATCTCTCGGAACAGCCTACCCCGAGTGGAAAATTGCTCTATCGTACGATCAAGGTGAAGCAGGGGATCGATCGCGAAACGGCCAAGAAGATCATCAAGTCCATCAAAGGGACAGGTCTGAAGGTGCAGCCGCAGATCATGGACGATACAGTCCGCGTGACCGGGAAGAAGATCGATGACCTTCAAGCAGTAATGGCCCATCTTAAAGAGGAAGAGTTCGAGGTGCCTTTGCAGTTCGACAATATGAAAAGCTAAGGGACGCCCTCTTATTCAGTGTAATATCTGGCGGAGCTGTTTGTGTTATAGATCCTTTTCCTGTCGTAATTCTGCTCCATGCAAGTGCATCCACCCCCCACGCAAGTCGTGAAGATCTTGGACACTACGTTCATCACGCATAACGTGAAGCGATTCAAGGTGGAAAAGCCCAAAGGCTACAAGTACACCCCCGGTCAGGCGACGATGGTGGCTTTGAACGACGAAACATGGCAAGGGCATCCAGGCCCATTCACGTTCACCTCCTTGACCAGTTCGAGGACCCTTGAGTTCATCATCAAGATCTACGATGAACGCAAAGCATTGACACATCGGCTGGGGCTTGCTCGGAAAGGGACGGAACTATTGATCGGCGAACCTTTCGGGGCCATTACCTATAAGGGGCCAGGCTATTTCTTCGCCGGGGGGGCTGGTGTCACGCCGTTCATTGCGATCCTTCGCGACCTGCACAAGGAGAAGAAGATCGAGGGTAATACCTTGCTCTGCTCCAACCAGACCGCTTCAGACATCATCTTGGATGACGAGCTGGCCAAGATGTTGGGGAAGAACTTCCTCAATTTTCTCACTCGCCAGCATGTCATTGGTTTCCAAGAGCGCCGGATCGATCGGAATACGATCGTGGCCCTGGTGCAGAACTTCGACCAGCACTTTTACATCTGTGGTCCGAAGAGCTTCGTGACCAATATAAGTGAAATACTCACCAGTTTGGGTGCCACTGCGGAATCCATTGTGATCGACCACTTAGGCTGACACGTCTCCTTCGCATCCAAACACCACGGTCGATATTCCCTCAACGTCGAAACGCGCCTTACAGGGCGCGTTCCGAATATCCTGGTCTCGTTGCTTACGGGCTTCGAAGGTGAAGGTGTTCCCACCTTCTTTAACCAGGGGTTCCAAGTTCCGGGGATAGGATCCCACTAATTATGTGCCTTAGTACGAGACCCGACATAAAGGGTTACGAGCACTACTAGATCACGGTTTACACCGTAGGCCAGCAAGCCACTCTCCCTCTCTAAACCTTGGATCAAAAGACCCGGCCCTCCGGTAGGAACATCACGAAGATGAAGGTCATTAGAAAATGGTGAACCAGCAGGAGCATGGCCCCCATGACCAAGAGCTGCTTGGTGCGCTTCTCCAATGCCGGGAAGAGCTTCTTGTTGTTTACAGCAATGATGGGAAGTGGTACGGTGGCCACCAAGAAACCAACAGCCAATGCCTTGAAAAGCCAAGCGCTGCCGACCATGCCCAAGAACAGATGGCCATAGTAGAAAGCAAGGCCAACGATGGACAAGAGGCCAAGTCGGATAAAAGTGCGGGTTTCGGTTAGCATGGTTAGGCTGGATAAACTGAGCGATCACCTTTGGAGAGCTGGTGAATGCCGGTGGGCGGAGAGGTTAATTGCGTTCGAGAGGTCCAGAGATAGCCCTGGGATATTCATTATGTGTTCGATCAAACCGGGTTGATCCTTCGGATGTAGCGTACAGTACCATAACGTAGCGGGAGGGTTCGGGTTGCCATGGTCAGGCAGGTGGCAGGTTCGACCTCACGACTCCAAGCTTGGGTACAAAATTGAGGGAACCAGCGCTTCAAAGCAACCCCGATCATAAAGGAGGTGAATACTGTAGCGTATAGCTGCGGTTCCCAACTGTATGAGCGCAGGTCTCATTCCCGATACTCTACGCGACCCCAGAGGCCGCGGTGATCCGATCCGGATATACTGAATGCCCGCATACCATCCACCCGCAGTTCCGGGGAGACCAGGATATGGTCCAGTGGGATCACGGCGATACCAGCTACTGCAGGCCAGGTAGGCATCATTGGCTTAGGACCGATAGGCATGGAAGTAATGGTGAGAAATTGCTCGAAGGCATCATCCCAAGGCACCGTATTGAGGTCGCCGATGATGCAAATGGGGCCTTCCTCCTTCCCTACCATTTTGGCCAATGATCTCCATTGGGCGTTTCGCTGAGCCAGCTTGGCCGCACTTTCCGGTGCGCGCAAATGGACGGCAAGTACCTGAACACTGCGGCCCTGCTGCGAGACCTTGGCCCGGATCGCAGGCAATCCTTCCAGATCGAATACTTCCGCTTGATCGAGAGGGATCTTACTGAACAGGGCAATCCCATAATTACGCTCCCCCGTTCCATGGATATGCCATGGGTACTGATCGGACAGGCCGGCTACCAGTTCATCCATCCAACGTTCGTCCACTTCCTGAAGTGATAGAAGATCAGCATCGCTGGAGCGCGCCGTGGCCACCACTTCTGCAACAGCTGTGTTCGTCTCTTGGATATTCATCTGAGCGATGCTCCATAACGCCACAGCGCTCCCCTCTTCCTTTCCATTTTGAAGTATGCGGGCTGGAGGCAGCAATATCAAGAGAGCCGCCACGGTGGTAGCGCCCCCCATCCACCCATGGCGGTTCTTGAATATCCACAGGGCCAGTAGAAGCAGTAAAACAGCCAGGGGGATCAGGAAGGCCCGAACAGTGACGAGCGGAAATTGATCAGGCCCGAAAGTAAGTCCGAGCGCAGATGTCGTGAGCACGAGGGTCAGCCAGGTCGTGGTGTCCGGACATTTGCGCCATTCACCCTGCATGGTGCTGGCTCAATGGCTTGTAAGAATCGACAAAAAGGCACCGAGCAGCGCCCCGAGCAAGACCGTCGCGAAGCGTTTGCCATTGAAGCGATGATCCGGCGTGGTCTCGAAAATGATCGTGGTGCTGATATGCAGCAGCATACCAATGGCCACGGCCAAAGCGCCGGAGAGGAACTCCTCTCCCATACGCATCCCGAAAAGGTGGCCGAAGAGGATCCCTAAGGGGGCGGCTATAGCGAAGACTGACAAGGTGGCCCAGGATCTTCCGGTTCCTACGGCGGAACGCTGCAGAACGGTGGCTAAGGCGATGGCCATGGGCAGTTTATGCAAGAGCACGCCGACCACGAATACGGTATCGCCCCCAACGCGTGGGTCCGCGAAGGGCATGCCCTCCGTGAACGAGTGAACGAAAAGGCTCAATAGTGTGACCATCGGCAGGGTGCTGCTCACACCGGCATGTGCGTGTGGATGCACATGCACATGCCCATGCTCGATGCCGCGACTGAAGAACTCCAGGACCACCTGTAGCATAAAGCCCCCCAGAACCCAAAGCCCGATATGTTCACTGTCGCGCGAGTACAATTCGGGCAACATGTGCAGAACGGTCACGCTCAGCAGGAAAGCGCCACTGAAGGCCAGCAACAATTTGATATGCCCCGGATCGGTGGTACGGAACCGCACCCATGCCCCGGCCGCCAGCGGCAGTGCAAGAAAGAGGATGATCAATAATGGTAAGCTCATGATTTCTTGCGCGCCCAGGCGATGATCCGGTCCGATCGTTCAGGTTCAAAGGGTTGAAGACACGAACCATCGGTGACATCCTCCAATTCGAGGCCTGCTTCCTGGATCATCCCGGTGACCTCTGGGAGTTTCCACGCATGCACGCGCTCTTCAAAATTCTCGTTTTGTTCATCGTGCTGCACGTTGATCCGCTTCACGATATCCGTTCCTTCCAGTAGTCGTTCGATCCGGAAATGCACCCCATCGATCACCTTACTTTCCGTGGGCACTAGGTGCTGGGCTACGTAGTCCCCGTTCATCAGGTCCAGCACGAAGAGGCCACCCGGCTTGAGTGCTTTTGCTGCAGCAGATACGGCCTTGCGATCATCATCGATGTCGTTGGAATAACCCAAGCTCGTAAACAGGCACACGACAGCATCAAAGCGACCAATGGCGTAAGGTTCCCGGATATCATGCACTTCGAAATGGGCCTCGGGGACCTTTCGCGTCGCATCATCAATGCTTGCCCTGGAAAGATCAATGCCCGTAACCTCCATACCGGCCTGAACGAAGATCGCCGCATGGCGGCCTCTCCCACAGCCCATATCCAATATGGAACTGCCTGGGAGAAGTTTTCCTTTCTCGATCAAGGGTAGAACGAGCCCGGCGGCATCCTCCATATCCCTGTGCCTGTATAACACCTTGTACCACGGGGTACTGAACCATCCATTGAACCAACCCATCACATTTCGAGATCGCCCGAAATGTAGCCCGCACTTCATGCTTGATCGATCAATTTTCGGAAGTTGCCTCCGGAATGTTCATAATGGGTTCACAATTACGTGGAAAACTACTTGGCTCCGGAACGTGATGCCAGCATTGAAGGGGTTTCTTTGTCAAAGGTTGATGAATTGCAAAGTAGAGACATGGTAAATCGGATCTTTGACCTGTACGACGAATTGGAGAAGCAACGGATCATGTTGTCCTTCAAGGGTGACCTATCCCCGGATCTGATCAGTGCCCTCTTGAACCTTGTGGAACAGAAATTACTGATCGCCGAATCCGACCATCGCATACGCAAGCGAGTTTTCAACGTGGTGATGGAATGCCTGCAGAACCTTTACCACCACAACCGGAAGGTCGCTAGCCCGGAGGCCGATGCCACCCGCACGGATGAGCGCCAAGGCGTAGTGATGATCGCTCATGATAGCAGCGGTTATTCCGTACTAACCGGCAATTACATGGCCAAGGGCGAAGTGAGCGACCTGAAAGGCCGCTTGGACCAAGTAAATGGTTGCGAACCCGATCAATTGCGCGAGCTGTACAAAAGCAAACTCGGTGATGGTAAATTCACGCGCTCCGGTGGCGGTGGATTGGGCATCATCGACATTGCTCGCAAGAGCGGCCGGAAGCTTGAGTATGGATTTGTTCCCATGGACAATGACAACACCTTTTTCAGCCTGAACGTGAACGTGACCACCTGACCTTACAGCCAATGACCAACATACTTCTCGATGGAAGCCCGAAGACACCGACCGTACACTTTGATGGTGACACGGGCGTGCTGGAACTTCGGGGACGTTCCATTCCAGAGAACTCGATCGAGTTCTACAAGCCATTGATCGATTGGATCGACCAATATGCCCGCAATCCCAAGCCACAGACCCAACTACGCGTGCAATTGGAGTATTTCAATACCAGTTCCAGCAAGTGTATTTTGGATCTGTTCAAGAAGCTTGAGAATGTGCGGAGCTCCGGTAATGAGGTCCAAGTGCTGTGGCACTACGAAACAGATGACGAGGACATGCTGGAGGCCGGTGAGGACTACCAAGCCATCATCAGCTTGCCTTTCAAGATGATCCAGGTGGAGGAAGTGGACAAGAAGTAGGCCTTCCTTCAATCAGCGCCTGTGGCACTTCGGTCCAAGCGAGAGATCAACCAAGGGAAGAGGTTGAATTTCAAGGCCAAAGCCAGTAGCATGGTCATGGTCCAGAGCAAGATCACGTTGGCCCATAATGTGGGCACCATGCGACCGAAGATCCGTTTTACCGGGGCATAGAACTGCGCATCGAAGAATCCCGCTTCCATCGGCTGCACATATACCGGATCGCTTTTCTGTACGAGCTCACCCTTGGATTCGGTGATCAGGTTCACATCGTTCTTGTTGGTCACAAAATCGGCGAGACTTTCATTGCGATTGCGGTCCAGCAGGTCGAAGTAGGCCCTTTTCAATTCAGGCGTTGCGGTCATCTGTGCAATTCGTTCCTCTTTCGAACGCTCCGCATCACGGTAAACATTCCGGTAGTGTTGCGTCAGAACATTGAGCGTCCGATCCAGTTCGTCGAGCACTTCATAGTCCACCACTCCCGGAGCAAGCATGCTGATCGGGGCGAACTCAAGCCCTTTCATTCCTCGTATCTCCTTCGCCAGTTCATGCTGGATCAGCGCCAAGTTCCGTTGATGCTCCGCGGTGTTCACATCTCCCTTATCCAACGCTCGCCGTACTTGGTTACTGCGCTCCATCAACTCCCGCACCCAGAGGTCCTTCTTCCAATTCGCGGTCTTCATCCGTCGATCGAGCTCATAGAAGCTTCGCTCATAGGCGTTATCGGTGAATTGCGACACCGCCAAGCCCTCGTATGCCCAGCGGCTGGCCATGATGTTCCCCACCCAGGGGACGCTCTTTTCGGATGAGAACCACGGATGGAGCTTATCGAAGCGGACGATGATGCCACTGAACATCAGTTGTGGGATGATGAGCACGGGGATCATCATATAGATCACCTTGGCACTGTTGAAGCTCGCGCTCACGTTGAGGCCCAGAACGTTGGCGAAGCAGGCCGTGGAAAAGAGCACGATCCAATGCTGTGGTCCCATCCCGGTCATGCCCAGCACGGTATCGCCAACGAGCACGAAGAGCAGTGTTTGCACGGCGGAAATGAAGAAGAGCAGGCCGATCTTGCTAAGCAGGTAACTGGCCCTGCTCAGTGAAAGGAATTTTTCGCGTTGTAGGATCTTGCGGTCGCGGATGATCTCCTCCGCAGCCACCGAGAGCCCGAGGAAGAGCGATACGATCACTGCGATAAAGAGATACTGCGGGATATTATCGTTGTGCCGGAACACATAGCTGCCCTCCTCTCCCAAGCCTATGGCACGGTAGCGAAGGAAAAAGGCCATCACGAATGCGAGCACAGGTGCTTCCAGTAGGTTGATGAGCACATACTGGCGATTGGCCAGCTTGGAAAGCACGTCCCGCCTGAAATAGACGGCCATTTGCTTGATCTTCCCCGGTGCTTTGAAGGTGCTATTGGGTATCCGCGTCTCATCCGGTACGCGGGCCACCCGCACTTCCATTTGTGCACGGAAGACCTCGTTCCATGCCTCGGGACCAATGCGGCGCTGGTCGGTCTCATTACCATACTCGTCCACGATCTTCGCCTCGAGTATGTTGAATATCTGTTCGGGGTTCACGTTGCCACAGGCCTCGCACTGCCCCATCTCGCTGTCCGCTTGGCCTGTCACCTTCTTGAAGTAGACCACCGCATCCACGGGATCACCGTAGTATACCGGATTCCCTTCCTGGTCCATCAGCAGCAACCTGTCGAACAGCTTGAAGATCTCCGAGGAAGGTTGATGGATCACCGTGAAGATGATGCGCCCTTTAAGAGCCAGCTCCTTCAGCAGATCCATGATGTTCTCCGAATCGCGGGAACTGAGCCCGCTTGTGGGCTCGTCCACGAAGAGGACGCTGGGTTCGCGGATCAACTCGAGGGCAATGTTCAATCGCTTGCGCTGACCACCACTTATGGTCTTGTCCAAAGCGCTGCCCACTTTCAGGTCCTTCGACTCGAAAAGTCCAAGGTTGTGCAGCATTCCGAGTACACGCTTCTCGATCTCCTCCTTTGATTGGTCGCCAAAGCAAAGCTTGGCATTGAAGTAGAGGTTCTGGAAGACGGTGAGTTCCTCGATCAGTAAGTCATCTTGGCTGATGTGGCCTATCACGCCCCGGATGTTATCGGCTTGCGTGTGGACATCGATCCCATTGATGGTAACGGTACCTTTTGAAGGCTTCAGGTTGCCGTTTAGCACATTGAGCAGCGTGCTTTTCCCACTGCCGCTGCCGCCCATGATGCCGATGAGCTTTCCACTGGTCTCTGCCAAATGCAATTCGTGCAGACCCACCCTGCCATTGGGGAAGTTGTATTCGATCCCGTCCGCCTTAAAAACGATCCGGTCCTTGTTGTCCTCTTGGAAGAAGCGGGAAAGGATCTCGCTGTAATAGATGGGATGGCCCTTGGCTGCTCGGAGGGAAGCCCCATTGCCCAGCACATATACTTGGTCCGGGTTCACGGGTTTCCCGCTTAGGCGCAACTCCCCATCTCCCATATAGCGCATCAGGTACAGGCCCCCTTCCGGGACGTGCAGTACACGCACCTCGCCCGTCACGTCGTGGGCATGCAGATGCTTGGCCTTGCCCATACCGGTGCCCTTGGCTGCGTCGATATACAGCAGATCAGCGGCATCCTCCCTCACAAGGGCTTCGGCCTGCACGAAAGCAATGCAGCGAGCGAATACGGAGTGTTCAATATTGAAGGTTTCCGCCACGGTTCCCACGAACTCCCGTTCCTGCGGTAGCAATTCTCCTTTGGCATGAACAAGTTCCAGCAGGTGGACCAGCACCACCAGCTTCTGGCGCTGGTTGAGCTCTTCATTCACTTCGGTGCAGATCTTCAGGACCTTCACCGAGTTCACGCTGGTGCGCTTCCTGCCACGATCGCTCTTTCCGCCGCTATTGTGGAACGCTGCCACATAGGCCTCGAACACAAGCATGTGTTCCCGCACCGCCTGAGCAGTGAACTGCCGTGAAAGGAACCGATGCACCGCATCATGCCCGGTAGGGGCATCATCGCTGCGCTCGGTCTTCGCAATGATCGCGAAGAGTTGCAATAAGGCTTTGAGGATCTTCTCTGTCATCTTCCCAAACGGTCCTTTCCGGACCCGTCCCGAAACAGTAACGGCCCACTTCTACGCGTGGGCCGTTGCAATGTTCCAGCGGGAAGAAGACTATCTCTTGAACCCGATCAGCAACACGGCACAACCACTGTTGGCCTTGGTGGGATCCAGCTCGGCATTGATGATGACATCCAAGGTGTTGGCCACCACGAGGTCCCAATAGGGGTCGTTATTGAACTCCTTGTTGCTATACAGAAGGTTCCGCTCCCGATCATACACGCTGAAAATGAGGTTGCCATCGCTGGTGCCACTGCATGCGGCTACCCGGTAGGTGGTTCCCCCAAAAAGGGTGAGGTCGAATTCAGCCACCTCATCCTCGCGAAGCAGGGCCCTGTAGAACTGGCCGTCCGGGATGTATGCTGACGTGATGTTCTTTTCGCACATCGTGGCGATGGTATCGCACTGTGCATATGCTCCTCCAGCACAGGCGAGGCCTGCACAAATTGCGATGGAATGGATGATCCTTCTCATGGTCATGCTATGATGGAGGAACGAATGGCCCTCACCTTCCGGATGATGGTTTGCAACGCTTCGGGAGATACCTCTGCGTTGGTCACACTATTGATATAGGTGGTCTTATTGACGGCATCCAAGGTGGGTTGTACGAACTTATAGGTGCTCGATACTCCATCGTAGGCCGTTGCCAGGTCCTTCAGGGAGACCACCAGCTGGCTGGATGCTTCATACTGACCGAGCAATGCGATCAGATTGACCAAAGTGTGGTGCTGCTCGGCCAATCGCGCGGCGATCTTCGGATCCACCTTCTCCCCCGTGGAGCCCAAGGTGAGATACAGTCCTTCGATCCAGCCACCTGCAAGCACGCCGGCAGAAATATCGTTGCGCTGATCGTTCTTCAGGTACATGTCCGCTGCGCGGAAGGCCTTCCCCGTGAGCCGAAGCAGGCTGTCCTCATTGTTGATGTTCTTCTTGAAGCCATCCAAAAGGTCCTTGTCAAAGGCATTGGAAAGGTTCAGCTTCCCGCTCAATTGCTCAATAGCCTTTATGGTCTTCAAAGAGCGCTGACCGTCCTTATGGATAGCGACATAGGCGAGGTCTGCGCCATAGACCCCCATGGCCAAGGCTTGTTGCTCCTTGGTGGTGAAGCGCGCAATGCTGTCCGATGAAAAAGGCAGGTCACTCGCGTAAGGTGCCTTTAGCTCGCGGATCAACAGGGCGGTCTGTACGGGGGAGGGTATACTGAAGAGCTTATTGCCCACCTTCACCACTCCGTCGCTATCCCCGGTCACCACCAACGTATCTGCAGTAGCGCCCTGTTGGTCCGCTTGGCCGCCGCCACCGCAGGAGGCCAGCAACAGCCCCAGGGTAAAGGCCGCAGCCCATGTGGATGTTTTACGCAAAGTCATAGTGGAAAATTCAATTGTTGGAAAATTCACAGGGGTCGAAATTAGTCCGCTCCGACCTGCGGGAACCTGATGCAGCCAGCAGTTTTCAACAGTCATTACTCCGAATGTAGTGAAATCATACTTGACCGACCTCGTTAATGGCTCCTTCCGCATCAACGTGTCCCTTGGGTGGCAGTGGGTAAACTTGCAGTCGCTCTCGCGCTTTGCCCACCTACGTCGACATCATCCTTCCCTTGGCCGTTCCGGGCGTCTTCACCTATGAAGTGCCCGATGCGATGATCGGGCGCGTAAAGCCGGGGATCCGTGTAGTGGCCGCGTTTGGCCGCGGAAGGAAGCTGTACAGTGGTCTGGTGTTACGGACCCACGGCCAACTCCCGGAAGGACGCATTTCACGTCCCATTCTGGAAATTTTGGATGATGAGCCAGTGGCCACGCCGGAGCAACTTACCCTCTGGCAAGCCATCAGCGACCACTACATGTGTACCCTTGGCGAGGTGATGTTGGCAGCCATGCCCGGACCTCTCGTCCTCAGCAGTTCCACCCGCTTGGTGGCCGCACCGGAAACCTCGCCAGCGTGGACAGGTGATCATAGGCGGGACATTCTACTTGAAGCACTCGAACACCGGCATGAGCTGAGTCTTCAAGAGGCGGGAGAATTGATCGGGGTGAAGGATCCCATGCCGGCGATCAAGAAGTTGATGGACAGCGGGGCATTGATGCTGGCGGAAGAGCTGAAGGACAGCTACAAACCTCGCATGGACCGATTCGTGCGTTTGACCGAAGAAGCCGGCAGCGAGGAAGCCTTGCATCACTGGTTTGATACGCTTGAGCGGGCGCCTAAGCAACTGCACTTGCTCATGCGCTACATCGAATTGAGCCGTTGCTTGAGCGATGAACCACGGGAAGTGAAGCGGGATGAGCTGTTGAAACGGAGCGATTCCACCGCAGCCGAGCTGAAACGTCTTTGTGAGAAAGGTGTGTTCGTGATCGAGGAGCGACCGGCCGGCGTTCCGTCCGCAGATGCCGTAAGCAAGCCTGCTTCCGTGCTTTCGGAGGCTCAGGGCAAGGCCTTGGAAGAAGTACGTTCCGCCTTTGCCGAAAAGAGCACCGTACTCCTGCATGGCGTTACGGCCTCCGGGAAAACCGAGCTCTATATGGAGCTGATCGATGAAGTGCTACACCGGGGCGACCAAGTGCTCTACCTCCTTCCGGAGATCGCGCTGACCACTCAGATCATTGCCCGTCTGCGCGCACGCTTCGGCGAACGCGTTGCGGTATTCCATTCACGCTTGTCGCAGCGGGAACGCACGGACCTCTGGATGCGCATGCTGCGGGAGCCCGCGACACATCCGGTGGTGGTGGGTGCGCGCTCCGCGCTCTTCCTGCCATTTCACCGGCTGGGCTTAGTGATCGTGGATGAGGAACATGACCCGAGCTTTAAGCAACATGACCCCGCGCCACGTTACAATGCTCGTGATATGGCGCTGGTGTTGGCGGGGGCGCACGGTGCAAAGGTCCTATTGGGGTCCGCCACGCCGAGCATGGAAAGCCTTTTCAATGCGCGGCGAGGCAAATACGGCTTTGCGGCCCTGCTGGTGCGCTTTGGCAATGCCGCGCTACCAACGATCGTAAAGGTGGATCTCGCCGATATGCAACGGCGCAAGCGCATGCGGGGCAGCTTCTCTGAAACGCTGATCACCGGCATTGAGCAAGCACTCGCCCGGAAAGAGCAAGCGATCATCTTCCAGAACCGGCGTGGGTATGTACCCGCCTGGCAATGCGACACCTGCGGTTGGGTTCCTGAATGCGACCACTGCGACGTAAGCCTCACCTACCACAAACGCGACCACGGCCTTCGCTGCCATTATTGCGGCAGGCGCTACTCACCACCCACCAGTTGTGCAGCCTGTGGAAGCAATCGACTGCGTATGGTGGGCTTGGGGACTGAAAAGGTGGAAGAAGAATTGGCGCTGCTCTTGCCTGATGCGCGTGTGGCTCGCATGGATCAGGACACCACACGTGGCAAGCATGGATTTGAACGGCTACTGGCTCGCTTCGGAGAAGGCGCCATCGATATTCTGGTAGGTACCCAGATGGTGACCAAGGGGCTCGACTTCGACCAAGTAACAGTAGTGGGGATCTTGAATGCCGACAATCTGATGCGCTTTCCGGACCTCCGCGCCCATGAACGCGCCTTCCAGCTGATGGCTCAAGTTGCTGGTCGCAGCGGGCGAAAGCGCGACCCCGGCACGGTATACATCCAAGGACGCGACATACACAATCCGGTGATCCAACTGGTGGCCAACCACGATGTGGACGGGATGTATGAGCGAGAGCTACCCCTGCGTCAAGCACATGGGTATCCCCCCTTCAGCCGGATGGTGCGGATCGTGTTGAAGCACCGGGATGAAGGACGGGTGCAAGCCAGCGCGCAAGTATTGGCGGATGCACTGCAAGCCGTGCTGGGTGAACGCGTATTGGGTCCCGAACCACCCACCGTGGCGCGCGTGCGGGATATGCACCTGCGCGTATTGCTCCTCAAGCTGAGCCGCAAGAATTACCGTGCAGAAAAGGAATTTCTGCGAGATACCATCGATCGCGTCTTCGCCGAAGCTCCCCATCGCTCGGTGCAGCTACAGGTGGACGTGGACCCACTGTAGGGAAAGTCTTGATACAGAAGGGAGGTAGCTTGGAGTCGTAAGCCTGGAGTCGTGAGCCTCCGATCACTACTTAACCCGCTACCGATCACCAGCTGCGAACCAACCCTAGCAACGCTGGCCAGATGGATCGCTCGGGGAAAGGCGCTTCCAACTTCATCGCTTGGCCCGTAATGGGGTGTTTGAACTGCATGCGCCAAGCGTGCAATGCGATGCTTCGGTCCTGCTCACCACGCCGGGCTCCGTATTTCACATCCCCCTTTATAGCATGACCGGCGGCCCCGAGCTGTGCTCTGATCTGGTGGAAAGCACCACCTTCCGGCACTACTTCGATCAAAGAGAACCGCTCACCCACGGCCCTGGTCGTGAACTTCAACCGGGCATTGACATCTCCATCGCTCTCGTGCACTTTCGCCTTGCGGGTCCCTCCTGAATGCGAGAGTTTATGTTCGAGTTCCCCTTTCGCTTCGGTCCTACCTTCCACGATGGCCAAATAGGACTTCATTACACGCTTCTCCCGGTACAGTGCATCCATCGCCCGCAAAGCGGGGCCGGTCAAGGTAAAAAGCGTGATTCCGCTCACAGGTCGATCCAATCGGTGCGGCGAACCGATCGTTCCGCCGGGAAATAAGGTCTGAACTTGTTGCAACAAGCTCAAGTCGCCGGTACGGTCCGGCTGCACCGGCATTCCGGGCGCCTTATCCACGACCAGGAGGAATTCGTCTTGAAAAAGGATCACGGGTGGAACTGGCTCAATATTGCTCATCAGTACTTGGAAAATCCGAGGAACGTACATCCTTTACATAGTGCTCTACCGCCTCTGTGATCACCGTATGCAGGTCGGCATATCGGCGCAGGAAGCGCGGATTGAACTCCTTGGTGATACCCAGCATATCGTGCATCACCAGTACCTGTCCATCGACACCACCGCCAGCTCCGATTCCGATCACCGGTATGGTGATGCTCTTGGCCACCTCTTCGGCGAGCTTGGCGGGGATCTTCTCCAGCACGAGTGCAAAGCAGCCCGCTTCCTCGAGGAGTTTGGCATCCCGCCTCAAGCGATCTGCCTCCTCCTCTTCCTTGGCACGTACCACATAGGTGCCGAACTTGTAAATGCTTTGTGGGGTGAGCCCCAAGTGGCCCATTACCGGGATGCCGGCAGTTAATATGCGTTCCACACTATCCAGCACCTCGGCACCTCCTTCCAATTTCACCGCATGTGCTCCGCTCTCCTTCATAATGCGGATAGCCGAGTTGAGCGCGCCTTTGGAATTGCCTTGATAGGTACCGAAGGGCAGGTCCACTACCACCAGCGCGCGAGCGCAGCCCCGAACCACACTACCTGCATGGTAGATCATTTGGTCCAAGGTGATGGGCAAGGTGGTCTCATGGCCCGCCATCACATTGCTGGCGCTGTCGCCCACCAGGATCACATCCACTCCGGCACCGTCCAACAGACGGGCCATGGAGAAGTCGTAAGCGGTGATCATGGCGATGGGCACATGCTTCTGTTTCAGTTCTTGTAAGGTGTGGGTGGTCACCCGCTTGACATCCTTGATCGCAGTGCTCATGTTCTTGTTCGCTGGGCTGCAAAGCTATGAGTGTGATGCTGGCTGAGTTCTTTCACCGCGTTCGAGCATTGTGGGAACCTGATTTTGTTCTGACCATGGAAGGAATTCCTCCATTTGACGTGCCTTTCGGAACGTCCAAACATGATATTCCTTAGGCATCATTCGGAATCGGAACGAGGTCTTACCACTATTCGTGTCCGCGCAGGATCCGATCTGCTCCGCCTTCCCAACACCTTCTCCCACTTCAAAGGGTTCGCCACCCGGTGATCAAGAGTCATAGAGAAACACCTAAGCCCCCGCCACAACACGACGATCCGCCTGTCATGCACAGGATCGCATTGGGATCAAAGGGAAGTTCCTTGCTCAGCCATACTCCCCATGTCTTAGCACCAGGTCAAGCGACAACTCTCCGCTGTACGCATTGCTACCAAATACCTTCCGCTGTTAGTATCCAATCCGATGGACCACTGCAAGACTCCCCCACGTCCCGCACCAAGCGACATCAAGCTCTGAATAGGCCCGGCAAGGCTGTTGAACCATCGCTCATCCCCCTCTTTGCATCTATAATACCGCCGTGAGGTGATCCCATTCGGATGGCTGAAATGTTAAATTCGAAAGAAGATTGACTGTTGCTAATTTTCGAAAGCCGGTTATTGTGCGCGCAGTCGAAGGTTCTGGCAAAGGGTTGCCTCCCGTTGATAATCTTTTTCTACTTGTTTGGTAACACAACCTGATTTTCCTTCGTGACCGATGGTTACAGGACACTCTTACCAAGGCTCGGCTCCTGCCTTAACGCTGTTCGCCATCGCATTGTTGCCTCAAACCCTAGTGCTCTAGTCCACATTTCAATCGTACTGGACAAACTCTACCCCCGAACCAATACCCAGCCCAAACCCTTCTAAACCATGATATCAATGCACACTACTCCATCACACTTCTCCCTCCGAACTTGGTGGAACAAGATATTGATGCTGGTCCTGCTGGTGGCAGGAGGCTTCTCAATGAGTGCGCAAGCGCAAACATCGATCCAACTGGGAAGCGGCACAGGAACGGTGAGCTACTTCCCTCTGTATTACCTGTACGACTATAGTTACAGCCAGACCATCTATACAGCTGCGGAGATGACCGCTGCGGGAGCCTCCGGCGCAGGTACGATCACCAAGATCCGCTACCAGTCCACCAGTGGCGTTGCCACCACCAACTGGAAGGATTGGGTGGTGTACATGGGCAACACAACACAATCCGGTTTTGCCAGCACAGCGAGTTATATCGCCCCAGCGAGCATGACGTCGGTCTTCAGCGGAACCCTGCCCGCAAACACCGTGGCGAACGCGTGGATGGAGATCACACTGACCACGCCTTTCATGTGGGATGGAACAAGCAACCTCGTTGTGGCTGTAGATGAGAACACCGCCGGTTGGGGCAACTCCCCCGGTTGGTCGGGTTACACACTTGCACCCAGCAGCGGAAACAAAGGAATCTACTTCTATCAGGACGCCACTGATATCAATCCCGCCTCACCTTCCGCGTCAGCTAGCGGCGCTGTCAATTTGGTAGCCCAGATCCAATTCACCTTTGCTCCCAACCCCTGCACCGGACAGCCCACGGCAGGAACCTTGCCCACCACCGCCACTGCTTGCACCGGCAGCACCGTCCCACTTTCAGCTACGGGCACCACCGCAGCGGGAAACCTCACTTACCAGTGGCTTGAATCCGCTACCGGCTCTAACCCATGGACCCCTGTTTCAGGCGGCACCGGTGCCACTACCCCGAATTATACAACTGCTCCCTTCAGCATCACCGCATATTACCGCTTGGCTATCACCTGCACCAACAGCGGCCTTAGCGATAGCACGAACGTAACCACGGTCTCCTCCGCACTTACCCCACCTTACGCCGTCTTCGACGGTATTTCCCTAGTACAGGACTTTGAGAACTGGGTAGATGGATGCGCCACATTGGACAACCCATCATCCAACTGGCTGAGCGCGCCCTCTACCGGCGTGAACAGCTGGCGCCGGGACGACCAGGGTGCGAGCGCTGGCTGGCTCGCTCCCGGCTCTGGGACCTATTCACCGGTCTTCTCCTCCGGTGCCCATTCGGCACGTTTCCACACCGTGGAAGCACCGGTCGCCTCCACCGGCACCTTGGACTATTACGTGAATATGTCAGCAGCCATTGGCACCACGAAACTAAAATTCGCATACATCAACCTCAGTGGTTCGGATGCACTGAACGTATCAGTCTCTACCAATGGAGGTACCAGCTTCTCTTCGCTCACATTACCGGCACTGGGCCAAAGCTCTACCTGGTCAGATAAGGAGTATAACATCAGCAGCACCTCGGCCACCACCATCATCCGTTTTACCGCTACCTCGGACCTGGGGACTTCGGATATAGGCTTGGATAACGTGCGCTTGTTCACCCCCTGCTCCGGCACGCCAACTGCAGCGGCGGCAACGGCCTCCCCCGCAACGATCTGCCCGAACACCTCCACCGTGATCACCGCTACCGGAATTAGCAACTTGGGCGGTATCTCCTTACAGTGGGAAGGCTATGACAACATTCTCGGCCTATGGTCCCCAATATCCGGCGCCACCACGAACACTTACACGACCCCACTGCTGAGTGCCGGAAAATCGTACCGACTGAAGCAGTCCTGTTCTTACAGCGCGCAATTGAGCTATTCCAATACGGTGACCGTGCTCATGGACCAGCCCATCTATGCGGTCTATAACAATACCTCCTTCACCGAGGACTTTGAAAGCTGGGCCAGCGTATGTGGCACCAATGAAGTGCCCTCCACCAACTGGCGCGCCTCAGCCTACACCGGCAACAACAGCTGGCGCAGGAACGACCAAGGAGCCTCTGCTGCGTGGACCAACGGCACATTGGGCGGCTATACCCCGGTCTTCACCACGGGTGCGTTTTCTGCCCGCTTCCATAGCTACACTGCCGGAACCAGCCAAGGCAGCCTGAACCTGTACATGGATATGAGCGCCGCGACCGGTCCTACCCGGTTGAGCTTCGACCATATCAATACCAATGGGACGGACTCCCTCCAAGTGCTGGTCTCCCTCAACGGCGGTATCGACTTCGCCCCGGTGGGCAACAAACTTGCCACGAGCGCTACTTGGACCAACCGTTTCTTCGACTTCGCCAGCAACTCGGCCACCACGGTGATCCGCCTGATCGCCACCGGTGGTGGCACCACGGACATCGGAGTGGACAATCTGGTCTTGGCCCCGGCACCCAATTGCATTACCCCGCTGAACCTCGCCGTCGCACCTTTAACTTTCAACAGCGCGATCCTGACCTGGAATGCGAGTGTCTCCAACCCATCCAACGGTTATGAGTGGGAAGTGCGCACCGCGGGTGCCGCAGGCAGCGGCGCACCAGGACTGGAGGCGAGCGGCACTGTGGGCGCGGGCACCACAACGGCCACTGCGACCCCTCTTACCTTTAACACCATCTACACCGTCTTCGTCCGTGCCAATTGCGGCGGTGGCGAATTCAGCGCATGGGCAGGGCCTGTCACGCTCAATCAGCGCTATTGCATCCCTGCCCCCACTGGCACTAACGGAACTGGCATCACGAATGTAGCATTTGGTTCATTGACCAACACTACAGGAGTAGAAGCCGGAAATTATGGAGATTACACCGCCCTCACCGGCGGCGACATCCAACAAACGTTGAATGCCAATGTGGCCATTACCTACACTGGGGGTGCAGCAAAAAACACCAAGATCTGGGTGGACTGGAACAACAACTTGGTCTTCGATGAACCCGGCGAACTGATGTACTCCGGACTTTCTGCAACCCCTACCACCACCCTCAACGCTTCGTTCAACGTGGGCACACATGCGCTCGGCGCATATCGCATGCGGATCGGTGGTACGACTGCCGCTGCCACCACCTTGACCCCTTGCTATAATGGCACCAATAATGGCACCTTCGAGGACTATACCTTGAACATCACCGCGCCACCGAGCTGCATCGCCCCAACGGCCTTGACCGTGGGTAGCCTCACCGGCAACTCGGGAACGCTCAATTGGACCGCATCCCCTTCGAGCCCTGGTTCGGGCTATGAGGTGTTCTATAACACCACCGGCACACCAGCAACACCTAATGACATCCCACAGGCCACTGGCATCATGGGCACCTCCTATGTCTTAGGTTCCCTCACACCAGGAGTAACCGTATACGCATGGGTGCGTGCCAATTGCGACAACGATGGCAGCAGCATATGGAACGGGCCGGTGAGCTTCACCCCCGGGCTGGCGCAGATCGGCAGTGGTACCGCCTCACAGCTTTATTTCCCGATCCGTTCATACTGGAATTACAGTTATTCCCAGCAGATCTATCTGGCGAGCGAATACCCTGGAAGCACCTACATTACCAAGATCAAGTTCAAACCCATAAGCGGCCTCGGTACCATCGCCAACTACAAGGATTGGGTCGTTTACATGGGGAATACTCCGAAGAGTTCCTTCACGAGCTCCACGGATTGGGTTCCCTTGGCGAACTTGAACCAGGTGTTCAACGGAACGATCACCCCGGTGGTGAACCAATGGTTGGAGATCACGCTCACCGTCCCCTTCCTATGGGATGGCACCAGCAACATCGTGGTGGCCGTGGACGAGAACACCGCCTTGAACAGCGGCAGTCCCGGTGTTGCTTGGCAATCCTTCACAGCGCCGACGAATAGGGGGATCCTTTACTACGACGATAGCACAAACCCCGACCCGAACGCACCTCCAACTGCGAACTGGGGTCCGAGCGCCGACCTCGCACAAGTGCAATTCGTGTATAGCACCCCGCCCGCCTGCCTGCCCCCTGCAGGGCTGTATGCCAGCAACATCACGGCCACTTCGGCCAACTTGGGCTGGACGAACAACACCCCTCCTCCTACCGGTTACCAGTGGGAAATACGCACCACCGGAGCAGGCGGCACTGGCTCCACCGGGCTGACCGATAGCGGTACAAGCATCCTCGGCAGCACTTCCACCTCGCTCTTGACCGGGGCCACCACCTATGGGCTTTACGTGCGCACCAATTGCGGCGGCATCTTCAGCACCTGGGCAGGGCCGTATACCTTCACGACCCCTTGTGTGACCGCCACTGTGCCGTTCATCGAAGGCTTTGAGACCGGATACTTGGATCAGTCCATCGTGGCGGGTTGCTGGTCGCAGCAGGACATGGCCGGAACTGCAAAATGGACCGCAAATAACAGCGTTGTGAACTATAACCGCGCTGCTCGTTCCGGAAGCTTTAACGCCTATTTGCAATACGGCAACACCGACTGGTTGTTCCGTGCGATCAGCCTTACCGGTGGCACATCGTACAGGTTCTCCGCCTATGCACGGCAGGATGGTGCTACAGCAACGAACGCCAGCCTCACCTTGGCTTACGGCACCACCGCTACTGATGCAGGCATGACCAATATTGTTGTTAATGCCCAAGGTTTGGTTGCCGGAAATTACCAGTTGGTCCAAGGAGATTTCACTCCAGCCACCACCGGAGTGTACTATGTGGGGATCAAGGGTACCATCAATAGTTCGCCATGGTACATTTCACTGGATGACATTTCGGTGGTCCTTACCCCGAGTTGCTTGCCACCTGCCGCGTTGGCAACCACCGCGTTGACCAGCACCACGGCCAGCTTCTCCTGGACGGCGAGCACCTCCAACCCTGCTAACGGCTACCAGTGGGAAGTGCGTACCAGCGGGATCGGCGGTGGCGGTGCCACCGGCCTGATCGATAGTGGGAACACGGCAGCCGGCATTACAACGGCATCCACCAGCATGGCACTCGCGCCCAATACGACCTATAACCTCTACGTTCGCGGTGACTGCGGTCTCGAGTTCAGCCCTTGGACCGGTCCCTACACCTTCACGACCGCTTGCAGCGCCACTACGGTGCCCTACGCGCAGGATTTCGATTTAGTGACCCCGCCGGCCATACCAAGCTGTATGAGCATTCAGACGATCTCCGGAAGTGCTTGGCAAACCATCGCCGCAAGCACCTACGGTCTGCCTTTCACAGGGAACATCGCCATGTACTCATATGACGAGAACAACGATGCCGACTCATGGCTCTTCACCCAAGCACTGAGCCTCACCGCTGGTACTACATACCGCCTCAGCTACAAGTACGGCAACGATGGTGGAACGACCTACCCGGAACAAATGAACGTTTGGTACGGTGCAAGCGCATCCGCGGCATCCATGACGGAGCTGTTGTTTGACCATGGTGAGATCTCCGGGGTGGCCAATGCGACCAGCACGATTGATTTCACACCGATCCAAAGCGGAATCTACAATATCGGATTCCATGCCTATTCGCTCGCGGATAACGACGTATTGATCGTAGATGAGATCTCAGTGGTCGAACTGTCCATCTGCGCCGGCATGCCTGATCCGGGCAATACGACCGGACCTGCCAGCGCCTGTTCAAACGCCACATTTAACTTGGGGATCTCCAACAGCTTTGGAAGCACCGCCGGTTTGTCCTACCAATGGGAAACCTCCGCTGACGGTGCTACTTGGGCGTTCGCACCCGGAGCAAGTACAGTTCTACCCTACGCCGCCGCACAGACTGAGGCAACTTGGTACCGTGTGCGCGTGATCTGCACCAGCGGTGATACTGCGTACAGCACCGGATTGAAGGTGAACATGGGCGATGCCTGCCAGTGCGGCAGCTACTGTTCGCCCAGTAACCAGGGTGATGGTGCTTGCATCACTTCAGTTAGCCTGAACACCTTGGCGAGCACAACTGCCTCCTGCGTACCCCTCCCGGGGTACACGGTCCGCAGTGAATCCACCACGCTGGGCAAGGGATTGACCTACCCGTTGACCGTGACGACTAACACTTCCGGATACACCACTTCGATCGTATCGGTATGGTTCGATTGGAACAACGATGCCATCTTCAGCACTGATGAATGGACACAAGTATACCTATCAGCTGTAAGTGGCACAGTGAACATCACCGTGCCATTGACCGCCTATGAAGGGACCATCAGGATGCGCGTACGCAGCCGTGGATCGGGCAATACGAACGGTGCTGGTGATGCCTGCACCAGCATGGGCAGCGGCACCGCTGAGGACTACTGCATTACCGTCGTGGCCCCCACTTCATGCACAGGCATTCCCGCACCTGGCGCCACCACGGGCCCCAGTTTGGCTTGCTCAGGTGTGAATTTCACCCTCGGGCTCAGCAATGCACCAACTACAGCCGGTATCAGCTACCAATGGTATGCCAGTACTGATGGTGGCTCAACCTTCAGCGCCGTGGGAACCAATGCGGCGACTTTCACCACATCAATGACCCAGGCCTCCATTTACTACTGCGACGTGACCTGCGATGGCGGTGCAACGGGATCCAGCACGCCTATCTCGGTGGCTGTGCGCCCTGCTAACCAGTGCTACTGCACCCCAAGTGCCACCGGCACGTCGTATTACATCAACAACTTCACCACCACGGGAGCCACGCAGAACATCTCCAACACCGGCTCGGGCTTCTCCACCGGTGGATACGGGAACTTCACAGCGATGTCCGTGGAACAGGATGCCGGTATGACAGTGAACTTCACCGCGGATATGGTAGGAGGCACCGCCGGATTCCGGATCTGGGTGGACTGGAACCAGGATGGTACCTTCAGTGAAACTGAGGTGGTCTACCAGAGCTCGGCATATGATGCGACGCAAACGGGGTCGTTCTCCGTTCCGGTGAGTGCATTGGGCGGAAGCACACGGATGAGGATCGGCAGCAATTGGCTGGGTAATAGCGGACCGACGGACCCCTGCCTGACCGGCTTCACCTATGGGGAGTTCGAGGACTACACCATGGTAGTAACCCTACCTCCCTGCCTGCCACCCGGTGGCATCACCGTTACCCCCACCACCACGTCGGCGAATTTCTCTTGGACCGCCAGCGCCAGCAGCCCCAATGGCTACAATTGGGAAGTGCGCACCAGCGGCGCCGCTGGAAGCGGCAGCAGCGGCCTGATCGATAGCGGCGCCGGCGCGGGCATCACCGCCAGCACCAGCGTATTGGCCCCCAACACCACCTACAGCCTTTACGTGCGCAGCGATTGCGGTAGCGGCATCTTCAGTAACTGGTCCGCACCGTACAGCTTCTTCACCGGCTACTGCGTATCCACCACATCCACTGTAGGAAGTACATACTTCACAGGCTTCTCCACCACCGGTGGACTACAGAACATCAGCAACACCTCAAACGGGCAAGCTCCCGACGGCTATGCCGATTTCACAAGCCAGTCGGTTTCCACGTTTGCCGGAGGCACCATCAATTTTGCTTCCACGCTGGCCGGCGGATCTGCGGGCACCGCCATCTGGGTGGATTGGAACAACAACATGGTCTTCGATGCGACCGAACGCATGTTTGTTACCACTGCATACGGTTATGACCAAACCGGCACCTTCATGGTACCCACGGGAACACCGATCGGGGACTACCGAATGCGGATCCGCTGTGATTGGGGCCTCACCACCCCGGCCCCCTGCGGCATCATCTCCAATGGTGAAACAGAGGACTACACCTTCACGGTGACACCAGTGCCTGCTTGCCTACCGCCCACGGGCCTTACGGCGTCCAACATCACCCTCACCAGCGCTAACCTCTCTTGGACCGCAAGTGGCTCAAACCCGGCCGGATACGAGTGGGAAGTGCGCACCAGCGGCGCGGGCGGAAGCGGCAACAGCGGCCTGACCGATAGCGGGTCCGGCGCTGGTACCACTGTCACCACCAGCGTATTGAACGGTTACACCACGTACAGCTTGTATGTGCGCAGCAATTGCGTTAGCAACCTAAGCGACTGGGCAGGCCCCATGTCCTTCTACGCCGGATACTGCATTCCGGGCGGGACAAATGCCACATACTATATCAACAGCTTCATCACCACGGGCGGGAGCCAGAACATCTCGAACACGGAATCGGGCTATTCTCCCGGTAGCTATGGCGACTTTAGTGCCATGACCGTCAGCCAGGACCTGGGTGGTGTCGTCAACTTCTCCACCACCTATGGTTCGGGGACGAACACCTTTGGATTAAAGATCTGGGTGGATTGGAACCATGATCTCGTTTTCAGTGATCCAGGCGAGGTGGTCTATGCAAGCACTGGCTATGCAACCTCTCACAGCGGCTCATTCACGGTGCCGGTGACCGCCCTCGCCGGAACTACAAGAATGCGGATCGGGAACTCTTATACCCCAAGTACCGGCCCAGCCAATGCGTGCCTGACCAATCTCTCCGGTGAGTACGAGGATTATACCTTCAACGTGACGATCCCGAGCTGCATTACCCCCGGTGGACTGGCAGTGAGCAACGTAATGGCCACAAGTGCTACTTTGAACTGGAATGCCGGCCCTGTGCCCTCGGCCAACGGGTCCGAATGGGAAATCCGCACCACCGGTGCAGCTGGTAGCGGCGCCTTGGGCCTCACGGATAGCGGTATAACTGCTTCCGGCGTGTCCACTGCCACCACAAGTGTATTGTCAGCCAACACCACGTACAGCTTGTATGTGCGCAACCATTGCAACGGTGAGTTCAGCGCTTGGGCAGGCCCGATGAACTTCACCACGTCTTGTGCTATCGTCACCTCCTTCTTCGAGAATTTCGATGGGGTTGCAGCCAACACAGTGCCCAACTGCTGGGCCAAGGTAGGTACGGGTGGTTCGGTATATACACAGGCCAGCAGTGCCTACTCGGCACCGAATACACTCTACATCTACTCCACCTCGACCACTAGCTTGGCGACGGTGCAGATGCGGCCTGTATCCAACCTCGGCGCAGGTACTCATAGGTTCCGGTTCAATCTGCGAGCGAATGTGACAGTTGGAGGCATCCTCCACATTGGCTACCTGACCAACCCGGTTGATGCGAACAGTTTCCAAAGTCTGGGAACCGTGACATCAACTAGCACCACCACATACAGCGAATTCACATTCACACCACCTGCCGGCAGCTATTCGATCTATCCGGCGTTCAGGGCCGCAGGTGCGCCCGCAAACAGCATGTTGATCGATGATGTTCGTTGGGAGCCGATACCGACGTGTATACCGCCTACCAACCTTGCAGTCACGAACATCTCGCCCAACGGGTCCAGCCTAGGCTGGACCGCCAGCACCCCCACACCGGCCAATGGCTATCAGTGGGAAGTGCGTGCCAGCGGAGCTGCCGGTAGTGGAGCCACGGGCCTCACGGATAGCGGTACGGCCGCTGCCGGTGTGACCTCGGCCACCACAAGCCTGTTGACCACCAACACAACGTACTATCTATATGTACGTAGCAATTGCGGCGGAGGTGATCTTAGCACATGGGCAGGACCGGTGAGCTTCACCACCCCCGTTATCGCACCATCCCCATGGAGCGAGCCGTTCGCCACCACTACCATCCCCACTGGTTGGACGACCACCGGATGGACGCTCGGCTCCGTACGCGGTGTGACCGGCAACCCGGGCAACAACATTTACAAGAACATCTTCGGCGCGAGCTCTAGCGGCACCTCCTTTACCACCATTACGGTGGGGCCCATCTTAGCCGGCGATACCCTGTCCTTTGATTACAAAGCCTCGTTGTACGCCAGCCCGTTTAACCCCCCCCCTGCTGGCTCCGGAAATTTCGTAGTGGCGCTCTCCACTAATTTCGGTACCACCTACACGGACCTGGGAACCACTAATAATGATGGCGTGGCCGGATGGAGGACCAAGAAGTACCCGATGGCAGCTTACGTGGGCCAATATGTGAAAGTGCGCATCACCGGCAATTGGGTGATCGGGGACTGGGATTACGGCTTCGATAATTTCAAGATCGAAATTCCGCCCACTTGCCTGCCCCCCGCCGGCTTGGCAGCTACGAACATCACGGTCACTGGAGCCAGCCTGAGCTGGACCGCCAGCACCTCCGCACCCGCCAATGGGTATCAGTGGGAAGTGCGCGCCAGTGGTGCAGCCGGTAGCGGAGCCACGGGCCTTACGGCCAGCGGCACCACCGCTGCCGGAGTGACCACGGCCACCACGAACCTGCTGACCACCGGCACTACGTATAGCCTATACGTGCGCAGCAATTGCGGCGGCGGTGACGTAGGTCCTTGGGCCGGGCCGGTGAGCTTTACCACGGTGGTTGTCACCCCATCCCCATGGAGCGAGCCGTTTGCCACCACCTCCACCCCTACAGGCTGGACGACCACCGGATGGCTGCTCGGCTCCACACGAGGTGTGACCGGCAACCCGGGCAACAACATCTACAAGAACATTTATGGCACCGCCTCAAGTGGCACCTCCTTCACCACCATCATAGTGGGACCCATCGTGGCGGGCGACATCTTGTCCTTCGATCATAAGGCCTCGAACTACTCCAGCCCTTACGGAGCACCTGCGAGCGGGTCCGGCAGCTTCGTGGTAGCACTCTCCACCAATTTCGGCAACACCTATACTGATCTGGGGACCACCACCAACGATGGCGTAGCCGGATGGAGGACCAAGACCTTCCCCTTGGGATCGTACGTAGGTCAATATGTTAAAGTGCGCATCACCGGTAATTGGGTGAGCGGCGACTGGGATTACGGCTTCGATAACTTTAAGATCGAGGTTCCGCCCACTTGCCTTCCCCCCACCGGCTTGGTAGCTACGAACATCACTATCAACGGGGCCAGCCTGAGCTGGACCGCCAGCACCACCACACCGGCCAACGGCTACCAGTGGGAAGTGCGCGCCAGCGGAGCAGCCGGTAGCGGTGCCACGGGGCTCGCTGCCAGTGGCAACACTGCAGCCGGTGTGACCACCGCCAACGTGAGCGGAATGAGCAGCAGTACTTCCTATAGTTTCTATGTGCGCGCCAATTGCGGTGGAGGCGATCTGAGTGCATGGAGCGCTGCTGGAACCTTCACCACGAGTGCGGCCTGCGGCGATGCCTTCACCGATACCGGCGGAGCCTCGGCTGCCTATGGCAACAACGAGAACTGGGTGAAGACCATCTGCCGCACCACTCCTGGCGATCAGGTGCGTGTGCTCTTCAGCAGTTTCATCACCGAGGCCAACTATGACAAGCTGTTCATCTTCAACGGCTCAGATGTGAACGCTCCGAAATTCGCCAGCACTTCGGGTGCCGGATTTGGCAATACGGATTATGGTGCCGGTGGTTGGTCGGGGGATCTCACGAACACCCTCCCCGGTCCTTTCACCTCCAGCAACGCCAGCGGATGTCTCACCTTCGCGTTCGTAAGCGATGTAAGCACTACCTACCCCGGATGGACCGCCATTACACAATGCGTTACGCCGAACAACACCTGCGCAGCATCCATCCCAGTGCTTTGTGGCAACACCTACACCGGCGTTACTTCCGGTGTACCGAACAACCTGCCAGCCAACGCCTGTGCCTTTAATGGCCCGGCCAGTACCGGTGGACAGAACTGGTTCCAGTATGTTGCTGGTGGAGCCAATGAGTCTGTAACACTCAGCACCTGCGGACAGGCCAACTTCGACACCCGTATCTCGGTGTTCGGTGGAGCGGATTGCAGCAACCTGAGCTGCGTAGCCTTGGGAGATGACAGCCCCGGTTGCGCCAACGGCAGTAGTGAGCTCACCTTCATTGCACAAGCCAACTCCACCTACTGGATCGCTGTACACGGTGCAGGTGCCGCACAAGGCAGCTATAGCCTCACCGTCACCTGCGATGAGCCATGCACCGCACCGGCCAATGACAACTGCGCAGGGGCAATTGCACTGAGCAACAACCTAGCTGATGGAACGGGAACTCCTGCAACGTACACCAACGTGTGCGCTGGCGGTGATGGCCCCACCACCTGCTCAGGCGCCCTGCCGGTACAAGGCGTTTGGTTCAGCTTCAACTCCGGACCATACAACCACAACATCCTCACTCTCTTGGACAACGGAGAGAACGGACAATACACGGCCAGCACCTTGGACTACACCCTCTACACCGGCACTTGCGCCGGACTGGGCGCCACCGGTAGCGCGGCCTGTGCAGTGGATGCAGCAGGTACGACCGTGCTGAACGTGACACCCAACACCGACTACATGCTGTTGGTCTATAACACTGGCGGATCCGGTGTGGCAGGTACCTTCGGACTGATGGTCCAACACCCAGCGCAAAATGACGCGTCGATTACGGCCATCATTACGCCGGTCACTGGTCTCCTCTGTGGTTCCACCATGGCCCCACAGGTGACCCTGCTCAACAATGGGGATGTGAACCTTACCAGCGTGCAGATCATCTACGGACTCTCCGCAGGTGTGAGCCACACCTACAACTGGACCGGCAACCTCGCCTATGGAGCATCGGTGAACGTGACACTGCCGACGGTTACTGCTGAAGCGGGCTTAGCGCAGACCCTCACCGTTGCCACCAACCTCCCCAACGGCATGGCCGATGGCATCACTGCCAACGACAGCAAGAACGTGCTGCTCGATGTGGGCGGCGAAGGCGTGATGGTCAACATCATGACCGATGCCAACCCCGGACAGATCAGCTGGACCATCTACGACGATGCGTTCAACGCAGTGGCCAACGGTGGACCCTATGCCGCTGGACAAGCCAACACGCTGATCAGCGCCCAGTTCTGCCTCTCCACCCAGGTCAGCAATTGCTACATCCTCATGCTTGCCGATAGCTATGGCGACGGCCTTTGCTGCGCCAATGGCAACGGATACTGGGAACTGCGCACACCAGCAGGTGGACTTCTGCTGCGTGACCTCTTCGATGGTGCAGTGGATGGCAACAACAGCCCCACCTTCAACCCGGCCAACCCCAACTACGGGTTCGGGCACAGCTTCTGCCTACCTGCTGGACCGGCCAACATCGCTCCTACCGAGTGTGGCATCTTTAATAACCTGCTCGGTAATAAGGTGTATGCCAACAAGGTCACCGGTGCGGCCAACTACCAGTTCGAGTTCT
>JBEBYG010000010.1:0-132461 GCA_040391235.1 Cryomorpha ignava | reverse complement strand
GACCTGGATGCCGCCTCTAAGTCCCATCAACGGTCTCCCGCCGTAGCGGGGACCTGGATGCCGCCTCTAAGTCCCATCAACGGTCTCCCGTCGTAGCGGGGACCTGGATGCCGCCTCTAAGTCCCATCAACGGTCTCCCGCCGTAGCGGGGACCTTGATGCCGAGCAAAGTGTCCTCAGGGTCCCCTTTGGGAGACCGCTGAGGGAACAAACTCAGTGTCCTCAGGGTCCCCTTTGGGAGACCGCTGAGGGAACAAACTCAGTGTCCTCAGGGTCCCCTTTGGGAGACCGCTGAGGGAACAAACTCCCCGAGGACACGCACTGATTTTCATATGATTTTCGCGAAGTGTGGTGCATCCCGTAAATTGGCCACCATGAAAAACCTTCTCCTGCCGCTATTCGCTTTCTTGATCATGGCCACAGGATGCTCCACGCACAAGTTCGTGGCGAGCAAGTACCCCAATGGCAAGCCCGAAGTGGTGCTCTACCTGAAGGGCGAAGGCGAGGAAGCGGTGAAGGTGATGGAGAAGGTGTACTACCCCAACGGCAAGCTCGATTACGTAGGCCGCTTTGAGAACGGCATGGAGCAGGGCGAATGGAACTACTTCTACGAGGACGGCACCCGCAAGTACACCGAGAACTGGGACAAGGGCTTGGAGCACGGGGTGCAGATCGAGTACGCCCCCGATGGCCAGATCTACATAGAGAAGTATTTCGAAAAGGGCCAGCTGGTGCGTACGGTGGACAAGTCGAAGCATTGATGCCCTCCCCCGCCGATACCGCAACCAATGCGGGTGAATACTCAAATGCTGCTGTCCACAGTTATCGCAGATCGGCACCGATAATGCCTTTGGGACCCAAGGTTGTCTGACCCCGTCAAAGGCTCCCGCAGGGTAGCCTGAATGCACTGAGCATCCCTTCCCATGCAGTTATGCGGATGGAAGCCTGGATGACCGGGAAAGCTCCGATTGATCGCAGATCCCACTGGTGAGACCTCTGCGATCTCCGTTCAAGTAAAGCTCAATGGAACGCTGCCACGCTGGTGCGGATGATCGCGCAGCAGGCATCCAGTTCCTCGCGGCTGATGGTGAGCGGTGGCGCGAAGCGGATGATATCGCCATGCGTGGGCTTGGCCAACAGGCCGTTCTCTGCAAGCACCAAGCATAGGTCCCAAGCGGTGCGGCCGTCGTGGCGCGGCTCGATCAACACGGCATTCAGCAAGCCTTTGCCACGCACCAGCTTCACGGAGCTGAATTCCTCCACCAGTTCCTGCATGGAATTGCGGAAGACCTCCCCGAGGCGCTCTGCGTTCTCAGCGAGCTTTTCATCCTTCACAACTTGCAAGGCGGCGATGCCGACCTTACAGGCGAGCGGGTTTCCGCCAAAGGTGCTGCCATGCTGGCCCGGCTGGATGCACAGCATGATCTCGTCATCGGCCAGCACTACGCTCAACGGGAGCACACCGCCGCTGATGGCCTTACCGAGGATCAACACATCGGGACGTACGCCTTCGTGATCGCAAGCCAAGAGCTTGCCCGTGCGGGCAATGCCCGTCTGCACTTCGTCCGCCATAAAGAGCACGTTGCGGGCCTTGCACGCTTCAAACGCTTCCTTCAGGTAGCCATGATGCGGGACCATCACACCGGCCTCCCCTTGGATGGGTTCCACCAGGAATCCTGCTACGTGCGGATGCTCGAGCGCCCGCTGCAGCGCAGGGATGTTGTCATAAGGGATCACATCGATGCCCGGCGTATAGGGGCCGAATCCTCCGCGGCTATCGGGGTCGGTGCTGGCACTGATGATGGTGATGGTGCGCCCGTGGAAGTTGCCACCGCAAACGATGATGCGGGCCTGGTCACGCGGAATGCCCTTCTTCTCATAGCCCCATTTGCGGGCGAGCTTCAAGGCGGTCTCCACGGCCTCGGCGCCGGTGTTCATCGGCAACACCTTGTCGTATCCGAAGTAGCCGGTGATGTATTCCTCGAACTCGCCGAGCACATCGTTGAAGAACGCACGGCTGGTAAGGGTGAGCTTCTTCGCTTGTGTGGTGAGGGCTTCAATGATGTGCGGATGACAGTGTCCTTGGTTCACAGCGCTGTACGCACTGAGGAAATCGTAGTAGCGCTTGCCTTCCACATCCCAGAGGAAAATGCCTTCCCCCCGTTCGAGCACCACCGGCAGCGGATGGTAGTTGTGCGCTCCGAAGCGGTCTTCAAGGCGGATGGCGCGTTGGCTGCGGGTCTCGTTGTGCTGGGTAGTAGGCATTGTATAGGGTGCTTTTATTAGGAGCGTCAAAGGTACGGAATGACCGGTGGCAGGTGGTCACAAGCTTGATACGCATGAACCACACTTCATCCCTTCGAGAGCCTCCCGACCGAAGCGCTCAAGAACCACGGTTGGACACGCATTTACACAGATGAATGCAGGCCGGGGCCAATTCGTTAGCAGAACGGACACCCGCTATCCGTGTTCAGCCCTGTGGATCCGTAATAGAAGTATCCATTTAAAGCATCGCCCAACGGGCGCATCCAAGCCGATGGCCTTGGCAGTCGGGCCGTTCGACCCGGCCATTCAATTGCGCATTTCCAGCGGAACGGCCAGGGCAACTGGTGCGGTCGCAGCGCGCTCTATCACGCTCTGGATCTTGGTACGGGTGTTCAGACGGCTCAGCTTCTTGTTGTCGGCATCGGGATAAACGCGGTTGCTGAGGAACACATAGATGGTCCCGTTGGCGGGATCGGTCCAGACCATGGTGCCGGTGAAGCCGGTGTGCCCATAACTGGAAGAACTGGCCTCATCGCTGGCGGGACCGAGTGTTCCGGGCGTTTGGGCGCGATCCCAACCCAGTCCGCGGCGGTTCCCCTTTCCATCGCCGGTGCAAAAGCGGCAGGCGGTGAATTTGGAAATGGTCGTCTCTTTCAGGTAGCGCTTGCCTCCGTACGTCCCGCCGTTCAAGAGCATCTGCATGATGATGGCCAGGTCGTTGGCATCCGAGAAGAGCCCGGCGTGGCCAGCAACTCCACCCATCATCGCCGCACCGGGATCATGCACATCGCCGCGCACCAGTTGATGGCGGAAGAGGGTGTCGTTCTCCGTGGGCATGATGCGGCCGATGGGAAAGCGGTCCAACGGGTTGTAGCCCATGGTTGCCAAGCCCAGCGGAGCATAGAAGTTCTGCTCCAGAAATGCATCGAACGGCATATTGGACACCTGCTCCACCACCCGCATCAGGAGGTACATGCCCATGTCGCTGTACACGTACTTGCCCCGCTCGGCCGGTGGGGTTTCCAGCACCCAGCGCACCAAGGAGTCGCGGTAACTGCGGTTGACATAGAAGCCATCGGCCACCCGCATATCGTGGAGGTCGTCGGGCGTGGTTGTCATGAGGCCCGGCTTCATCTTCTTCTTCTCCATCAAGTTGCGGTAGAAGGGCATGTAGGGCTTCAGACCCGCTTGGTGGGCAAGGATCTCGCTCAACTTCAGCGAGGCATGGTAGGGATACTTGCCCACCAGCACGGGCAGGTAATCGCCAAGTGTTTTCTCCACATCCACCTTCCCTTCATCCACCAGTTTCATCAGCGCCAACGTAGTGCCGGCCACCTTGCTGATACTGGCGAGATCGTAGATGTCGTCGGTGGTAACGGGGCGTTCCGCGGCATAGGTGGGCGAACCATACGCCTTGTCCCAGATCACCATGCCGTTGCGGGCCACCAGCACTTGGCAACCGGGAAAAGCCTCTGCGGTCAAGCCTTCCCGCACGATGGTGTCGATGCGCAAGAGGTCGCGCGTGTTCATGCTCTCCTCTTCGGGAAGCCCGTAGCGCAAGCGGCCGATCGCAGCGGTCTTCACACCTTGGCCGGTGCGGAAGAACGAGGAGGCCGTAACGGGCAAGCTGCCGGTGGCGGGGATCGCACCGAAGAGCATCTGTGCGGCAAGGTCCTGCGTGTCATCATTCTCCTCATAGGCCACCAGCAAGGCATTCCAGCGCTGCGCCCCGTAGGCTGTTCCCAAGCGGTAGGGGTTTGCAAAGAGCACGAAGGCCATGGCTTGTTGGTCGCTCAAGCGGCGCAGGAAATCCAGTGTGAGCTGCGGCACGCCGAACTCCTTGTTCACCCGGAAGGTGGTGTTGTGTACGGAAGCGATCACGAGATCGAATTGCTTCAGGCTATCGAGCAAGGCCTTGGATTGTGCGGCGTTGAGGATCTTGTCGCAGCGCAGTTCCGTGACCTTCGCGTAGCGTCCCAGTGCCTGTTGGAAAGGGTTGTGCAGCGTGTCGCCGATCACCAAGGAGGCGATGCGCAGGGTGTCCAGGTTCTTTATCGGCAGGGTGCCATCGTTGAGTGCCAAGGTGAGTGAACTTGCGTACAGCTCGCGGCGCAACGCGATGGCACTTTGCGTGTTCAGGTCTTCATACACACGCGCTCGCTGGAGCGGTTCAAAGTGGTTCAGTCCGGCCCATTCCTTGGCACGGAGCACCTTCAGGCACTTGGCTGCGATCAGCTCGGTGGAAACTTCGCCATTGTCCACTGCCTCGCGGATGCGTTGGATCCCTTTCACGGGATCCTGCGGAAAGAGCAGGACATCATTGCCCGCCAGCAGCGCCCGCAGCTCGATCTCGCCGGGCTTGGCTGCATTGGCGATGCCTTTCATGTTGAGTGCATCGGTGAAGACGAGTCCTTGGAAGCCCATTTTCACCTGCAACAGATCCGTGACGATGGGCTTGCTCATGGTGCTGGGCAAGCTGGGCGTGCTATCCAGTGAAGGCACTTCCAAGTGGGCCACCATCATCGCTCCTACTCCGGCATCGATCAAGCGTTGGAAAGGAACCAGTTCCACGGAATCCAATCGGGCGGCGGAGGCGCTCACCACGGGCAAGGTCTTGTGGCTGTCCTTGTCCGTATCGCCGTGGCCGGGGAAGTGCTTGGCCGTTGCCATCACCCCACCTTCCTGTAGGCCCTTCATGTAGGCGATGCCCTTGCGCCCCACCAGCAAAGGATCCTCTCCGAAACTCCGGTAGTTGATCACCGGATTGGCCGGATTGATGTTCACATCCACATCGGGGCTGAAGCTCACCTGAACGCCGATCCGCTTCATCTGCCGCGCGATCTCCAGTCCCATGCGTTCGATCCCCACATCGTCGGCCATGGCACCGAGGGTCATCTGTTGCGGGAACTTGATCGTGCTATCCAAGCGCATCGCCAACCCCCACTCCAGGTCCATGCCGATAAGCAGTGGCGTAGGTGCAGCGGCTTGAAAGCGGTTGGTCAGATCAACTTGCCGAACAGGTCCGCCTTGGAAGAAGATCAATCCGCCCACATTGTATTTCTTCACCAGTTGCTCGATCTCCTGCGCGTGCTTTTCACCCTTGTTGCTGTACGCAGCTACCATCATCAGCTGCGCGATGCGCTGATCGAGGTCGAGCGTGGCAAGCACGGAATCCGCCCATGGGCTGGGGCCTTCCAGGAACGCGGGCACCTTCCGGCCGGGGCTGGTGTTGGGGTTGGAAATAGGCGGACCACCTCCGAGCGAGAGCAGGCCCAACAGGGTGGTAACGGAGAATAGGATCGTACGCTTCATGGACAGCCGTCAAAACTACCGGCACGTTTCAGGCTCTTTGCCCAAGAGGCGTGCCACTTCTCAACAGAACGGCGGGTATAGCTTGGATGTTGAATGGGGAACGGGATCTGTATGGAGCGGGTACTTTCGCAAAACTTCCAACGTTCGTCACCCGTGATCCGCTCCCTTCTCCTTGTACTCGCACTTGCCCCGGCATTGCTCTTTGGTCAAGCCACCAGCTATGCCAGCCTCACCGGCCACCTGGAAGCGATCGGCACCGGCAACGATGCCGCACGCGACAGTGCCAGCTCCCTGTTGAAGCATGAATTGGGGCTGATCCTGAACTCCGACAGCGCCTTCACAGCCACCTTTACCGATGTGCCCCTCAGCCAGGTGACCCCACCCGATGGCGCCTTCCGCCTGTTCACTTGGAACGTGCGACAGAGCAACGGCTCCTTTCTGTATGAAGGTTTTCTCTTGGTGAAGAAGGGCAACAAGAGCATCCTCTACGAACTGCGGGACATGACGGACCACATCCCCAAGCCCGCCACAGCGCAGTTGAGTCCGGAGAACTGGTACGGCGCTGTCTACTATGAAGTGCTGCCGGTGCAGCGGGGCAGCAAGACCTACTACACGCTGTTGGGCTGGAAGGGCTATAGCAGGGTGGAAACGCGGAAAGTGATCGAGGTGCTCAGCCTCAGCAGCTCCATGCCGAAGTTCGGTGCGCCCATTTTCGGAACGGGCAAGCAGCGGAACCAACGGGAGGTCTTCGCATACACCGCCCAAGGCAGCATGCAGCTGAAGTGGACGCCCGCTCGCAAAGCGATCATTATGGACCACCTCTCTCCTACCAAGCTGGAGTTCGAAGGACAGCCCGCCTTTATGGCCCCGGACTTTTCCTTCGATAGCTATACTTGGGATAAGGACCACTGGCGCTTCGATCGCGATGTCGATCTGCGCGAGACGGGCAAGAGCAAGCCATACAAGGCACCGCCGAAGGAGTCGCGGTGAGGTTGAAGGCGGTTCTGGAGGATCTTTTATTTTCTGGAAAGTCTTTCTCGGCTCGCGCTCGAAATGACAGGACTTTTTTGGACGTGCTCGTGATTGCGTTGTCACATCGAGCACGATCACCGTGCATCACATCGTCTGTTATGTCGTGTGTCATGTCGAGCATTAGCGAAGCGGCACTTCGCAAGGCGCGCAGCGCATGAGAAGCGAGACACGACACACTCCCGTTGAATGCACAACCTTTCATTCACTGGAAAGTCTTTCTCGGCTCGCGCTCGAAATGACAAGCTTCTTCAGGACGTGAATAAGTCCATGTTGTCATGTCGAGCGCTAGCCGAGACACGGCAACACTCCTGTTGAGTACCCCCGACTTCTCATTCACTGGAAAGTCTTTCTCGGCTGGCGCTCGAAATGACAAGGCTTTTTCATGCCGTGAATGAGACCACGTTGTCATGTCGAGCGCAGCCGAGACACGGCAACACTCCCGTTGAATACACAGGACCTCTCATTCACTGGAAAGTCTCTCTCGGCTCGCGCTCGAGATGACAAGCTTTTTCATGACGTGAATGAGACCACGTTGTCATGTCGAGCGCAGCCGAGACACGGCAATACTCCTGTTGAGTACCCCCGACTTCTCATTCACTGGAAAGTCTTTCTCGGCTGGCGCTCGAAATGACGATCATTTTTGCAACACCTATCCGAGCTATTCAAGTACTCGGCACCGGCGCTTAGCTTTTTGCAGAGTGTCTATACCTCCGGCCTCCGGTCCTGGCCTCAATTCTTAAGCACGTTTCCACGCGGATAAATTCCTCGGTCTATCTTTATTCCTTGCCCTGCCCCTTCTGCCCCTTCCAAAGCGTATGAATTCCCCGTTCCATAGAAGGCTCATGTACTTGATCCTATTGGTTGGATCATTGCCTTCCAGCGGCTTGTTCGCGCAGCGGATCGCCTCTGCAAGCCGGCACGGGACAAGCGAGCTTCCGGATTGGATCACTTTCCAGGAAGCGATGACGGCCAACGCATTGGTTCCCGTGCTGGAAAAGGAATTGGGCTGGCCGAAAGAATACAGCCTCAACCCCCACGGCCGACCGCAAGAAGACAAATTGGGTTGGACGCACCAGCGCTATCAGCAGGTTTACCATGGCTTGCCGGTCTTCGGTGCCACGGTGGTGGCGCATGAAAAGAACGGCACGCTCCGCACGCTGAACGGCGAACTGTCGATCGCGGCAACCGATCAACCCTCCACTCCTACACTTTCTCCGGAAGCCGCGCTGCAAGCGGCCATGCGCCATGTGGGTGCTCACAGCTACATGTGGAATTCCCCCGAGATGGAGGACTTCATCAAGCGGGAGCAACGGGATCCACAAGCCACATTCCTCCCCACTCCTGAACTGGTGTACTACCCGGAAGCATTCCCCCGCTTGGAAGGTCGATTGCGCTTGGCTTACAAGCTGGATATCTATGCCCAAGAGCCCATCTCCCGACAGTACGTACTGGTGGATGCGCACAACGGCAACGTGCTGAACTCCATTTCGCGTACGCATGCGATCAACGAGCCGGGCACGGCACAGACGGCGTACAGCGGCAACCGGCCCATCATCACCTTCCGCCCTTCCACCGACGCCCCCTTCCAACTGAAGGACCTTTCGCGCGGCGGCGGCATCCTCACCTACGATTGCGGGAACACCTCCAACTATGCAGCCGCGCAGATCCCTACGAATTCAAGCAACAATTGGGACCTGGGTAGCTTGAATGCGAATTCCATCCTGGATGCGCATTGGGGCACCGAGCGCACCTACGATTATTTCATGGACGTCCACGACTGGAACTCCTATGACAACGCGGGTTCACCCTTGCTCAGCTATGCGCACTTCAACCTGGTGAACTATGGATACGCCAGCAACAACAACGCCTTCTGGGATGGGCAGCGGATGACCTACGGCGATGGCAACGGCACCAACTACCACCCTTTCACCGCCATTGATGTGTCGGGGCACGAGATCACCCACGGGGTCACGGAGCATTCCGCCGGGTTGGTCTACCAGAATGAATCCGGCGCGCTGAACGAATCCTTCAGCGACATCCTTGGAAGTTGCATCGAGCACTTCGCCAAGCCGGAAGGATTCTCCTGGATGATCGGCAACGACATGAGCGTATCCGGCAACGGCTTCCGCAACCTCGCCGACCCGAACCAGAACGGCAACCCCGACACGTACCAAGGAGATTACTGGGTGACCGGGAACACGGACAACGGCGGTGTACACACCAACAGTGGCGTGCAGAACTTCTGGTTCTACCTCCTCACCCAAGGCGGCTCAGGCACCAACGACAACGGAGATGCCTACAGCGTGCAGGGCATCGGATTCGAGCAGGCGGGTGATATCGCCTTCCGCAACCTCACGGTCTACCTGAATGCAAATTCCAACTACGCAGCTGCACGTGCCGGCGCCATTCAAGCCACTACCGATCTCTTCGGAGGATGCTCCCCGCAGCTGATCGCCGTGACCAATGCCTGGTATGCCGTGGGCGTGGGTGCTCCCTTCAGCGATGCAGTGGTGGCGGGGTTCAGCACTCTGTCCAACTACAGCTGCGAGGCCCCTGCAACGATCCAGTTCACCAATACTTCCATCAACGGAAGCACCTATCTGTGGGATTTCGGCGATGGCACTGCATCCACCGACACTTCCACTTTCCACACCTACGACACGCCCGGTAACTACACCGTAAGCTTGGTGGCCAATGGCTCCGCCCAATGCAGCAGCACGGACACGTTGCTCTTGGAGCAGTTCATCCATGTGGAGAATGACGGTGCCCTCTCCCCACCGGCCTGCGCTCCTTCTGCGGTGAACCCCACGAACCAAGCGGGCATCTTCAACTTCCAATTCGGCGAACTGAGCAGGGCCAGCACCGGTGCTGTGGATGGTTACCAGGACTTCAGCTGCGAACAGGTGGCCACCTTCACCGAAGGGCTGAGCTATCCGCTTAACGTGATCCTCCACATTCCCAGCTTCGTGGCCATGTGGATCGACCTCAACAACGACGGGGCCTTCACTTACGACGAACGGGTATTCCTTTCCAACGGGGAGAGCATGGTACACAATGCGGACGTGATCATCCCCGCCGGCTCCGCGTTCGATACCCGCCTGCGCGTCCGGGTGATCGCGAGCAGCCAGCCGATCAGTAATTCCTGCACGGTGGTTGGTGGCCAAGTGGAGGACTATTCGGCGCGGATCCTGAACAATGATGCGGCACCCATCGCATCCTTCACAGCCAACCCCACCACCGTGTTGGTCGGAACCACCGTCTCCATCCAAGATCTTTCCCTGAACGCACCGACCGCCTGGGAATGGGCCTTCGCGGGCGGGGACATCACCGCATCCACTACGCAGTACCCCCAAGTACAATATGATGCGATCGGGCTGTACGACGTGCAGCTGATCGCGACCAATGCACACGGCAGCGACACCTTACTGATCCCGGATTTCATTCACGTAGTGAACAGCTTCAACCTCTGCCAAGTGGAAAGCACGAGCGCGGCCACGGGCACCTTTTTTGATCCGGGTGGCCCCACGGGCAACTACGGCAATAACCAGACCTGCACATTGCTGATCGCACCTCTGTGTGCCATAAGCATCACGGTGACCTTCCACTCCTTTGCTACGGAATCCGGCTACGACTTCCTGCGGTTCTACGATGGCAACAGTGTCTCGGCACCCTTGCTCGGTCAGTTCAGCGGCAGCAACATGCCAGCCACTTTCAGCACCACCAGTGGCCAGTTGTTCGTACGCTGGAATGCGGACCCATACGCAAATGCGAGCGGCTTCGAGGTGGAATGGACCACGCAGACCGCATCTGAACAACCGATGAACGCACTGATCTCCGCGGATGATCTCACCCCGGCTTTCGGGCAAGCGGTGCAGTTCTCGGACAACACCGAGGAAACCCCTTCCTCGTGGTCCTGGAACTTTGGTGATGGCTCCCTGAGCAATGTCCAACATCCGGTGCATGCCTTCCTTAGCAGCGGACCGCAGACCATCGTACTGACGGCCAGCAATTGTGCGGGCACGGGCAGCGATACCCTGCATCTACTGGTAAGCGACCCGGGCTCCATTTTCATCAGCCCGGACACTTTGCGCGTGACGGGTCCAACGTGCATGGACAGCCTGCACGGCAGCTTCACCCTGAGCAATTCTGCAGGAGGGCCCGTGATCTGGAGTTTTGGGAGCCGCCTTTCGGATGACTTCGAAAGCAGCAGCTACAACACGGACCTTTGGCAGAGCACCACGGGTGTGAATTCCGCCAGCTGCGGCGCCCATGGCGGCAACCGTGCGCACCGCTTTTCCGCGAACGGCTCCCGAAAGATCGTGACTCGCGCGCTGAACATTGAGCCCAACACGCACTTCTCATTCTACCTGAAATACGGCACAGGTGGGGCTTGTGAGAAGGTTGAACCCGGTGAGCATGTGGTGCTGGAGTATTCCTTGAACGGCACCGCGTGGATCCTTTTGGAGAGTTATTCCGACCTCTCCGAATATGCCGATTGGGCACTGGTGGATGTGGCTCTTCCTGCGGCCGTGGCAAGCAACCAGACCCGGCTTCGGCTGCGGCAGGTTGAACACAGCGGTGCCACCTACGATGTATGGGCCATTGACGATGTGGCATTGGACGCGGGCTACTCCGGACCACACACGGTGACGCCCTTGAATGGTACGGCCCAGGAAAATGAAAACGACCCTGTGGGCTTTGCCGTGAACACAGCCTCCTACATACCGGGAACATACCAAGAGGAATTGCTGATCTACACCACCGACCCTTCCCGGCCGCTGATCGTTCTGCCCGTGCTGATCACCATCCATGCCGATACGCTCTCGGCGGCTATCACCTACACTGAACCCGCACCCACCACCGGTGCAACCACCTTCGCTCCGAACTCCGCCGGCGCGGTTGAATGGCACTGGGACTTCGGCGACAGCAACACCTCCACGGAAGCATCTCCCACGCACAATTATTCCGCTTGGGGCACTTACACGGTGGTGCTGGTCGTGCAGGATAGCTCGGGCTGCACCGCGACTGATACAAGCTGGGTGGAATATGGAACCGTGAGCATCGCTGAGTTCCCCTTGGACGCCCTTACTGTGCTGCCGAATCCGAATCAAGGCGTGTTCACCCTGCGCTTGCAGAACATGGCCGGCACTGCGCAGGGCTGGCTCATGGACGGCACCGGTCGCTTGCTCCTCAGCGGCATGAGGCTCCACAGCGGTGACAATGCGGTGGACATCACCGGGCTGGCGAATGGCCCGTACATCCTCCGATTGCGGATCGGCGAGGAGCTGAGGCACCTGCGGATCTTGAAGCAGTAGCATTCGGGTTCGTTCCTGGGCAGGTTACTTGAAAAGTCGCGCTCAGAGCGGCTTATTGATCATCCTCCCTCCGGTGGTTGCCCCCCCGACCCCTGAGCTGGGGTGGCGCAAAGGCCATCAACGTTCGATCGTTGCACCTTTTTGGGTCGGAAAATCGAAGAGGCATGCCGTACTTCGCGGACGATGGAAGGAAGGCGACTTTTGATCAAGAATGCAAAGGCGCTGGTAGGCACGCATGCCGCCGGCGTTGAGCGAATAGCGGGTGCCGCCATGCGGGACCTGCCCCAGCTGGAACAAGGTTGGCTGATGGCGGAGGATGGCATCATCACCGCGATGGGCACCGATGCAGATTGGCCCGGCATTACGGACTGGAACGGCTTGGAGATCATCGATGCCACCGATCGCTATGTCCTTCCGGGCTGGTGCGATCCGCATACGCACACCGTGTTCGCCGCCTCGCGTGAAAGTGAATTCGTGGACCGGATCAACGGGCTGGGCTACCAGGAGATCGCGGCCAAGGGCGGCGGCATCCTCAACAGCGCAGCCAAGCTGCGGACCATGAGCGAGGAAGTACTCTACGACCAGGCCAAGGCCCGTGTGGAGGAACTGATGCGCCAAGGCACTGTGGCCGTGGAGATCAAAAGCGGCTACGGCCTTACCACCGACAGCGAGCTGAAAATGCTCCGCGTAGCCAAACGCTTGAAGGAAGAACTGCCACTGCAAGTGCGCACCACCTTGCTCGCCGCCCATGCCATTCCACCGGAATACAAAGCGGACCGTGACGGCTATTTGGACCTGATCGTCAACGAGATCATCCCCCGCGTGGCGGAGGAAGGCTTGGCGCAATACGTGGATTGCTTCTGCGAGACCAACTACTTCACCGTCGCCGAAATGGAGCGCGTGTTGGAAGCCGGGGCTGAACATGGCCTGATCGGCAAGGTGCACGTGAACCAGTTCACCAGCATTGGCGGCATCCAAGCGGCCATAGCCAAAGGTGCCTTGAGCGTGGACCACTTGGAGGTGATGGAGGAAGCGGACATCCAAGCCCTCACCGGCACGGATGTGATCCCGACCCTGCTCCCCTCCTGCTCGTTCTTCCTCGGCATCCCGTACGGTCCCGCGCGTCGCTTGATCGAGGCTGGGCTACCCGTGGCCTTGGCCACCGACTTCAACCCGGGCACCACACCCAGCGGCAACATGAACTTTGTTGTGGCCTTGGGCTGCATCAAGCTGCGCATGCTTCCGGAGGAGGCCATCAACGCGGCTACGCTGAATGCCGCCGCCGCCATGGGCCTACAGAACGAATTGGGAAGCATCACCGTGGGCAAGCGGGCCAGCTTCATCATTACCAAGCCAGTGCCTTCACTCGCCTACCTGCCGTATGCTTTTGGACAAGACCATATCGACACCGTGATCATTGATGGAAGAGCAGTCCGCACCGGAGAAGCCACGCATTGAGCCCACCCTCTTGAGGCCGCCGGGCTTGGAGATGGCGCGGGGCCTGCTCTACTTCGGGTTCATCTTCATGACCTTCATGTTCGTGCAGATGGTCGTGCTCATCTGGCGGGTGATCGCGCTTTCTCCCGAACTGGCGGCGAAACGGTTTTCCTTGAGCCTACTGGACACGCCACCGTTCCAGGAGCGATGGGTGATACTGGCCGCGAACGGCGATGTGCTCGCGTTGGTAAGCCTCCTTTCAGGGGCCATTGGTTTCGGCTTGCTCTTGCTGATCACGTACCGCTGGAAGGGTCCGCGCACAGGTTTCTTCTTGGCCCTTGGCCTGCCCCGTCTCCGCTCCTTCCTGGTCTACACGGGCTTCTTCATTGTGTTGTTCGCGGCATTGGAAGCGATCTCCATGTTCATGCCCGAGATGAACAGCGAGTTCATGAAGAACGTCCTTTCATCCGTTACCAACTACCCCATGCTCATCCTCGGACTGGGCATCATGCCAGCCCTGTTCGAAGAATTCCTGCTTCGCGGCTTACTGTACGGATCACTGCGACACCTGATGGACAAGCATGTCGCCATTGCCATCGTGGCCGGCGTCTTCACCCTGGTCCACCAGCAATACGATTGGTATATCCTGCTGTTCTATGTGCTGCCTTTGGGGGTGTTCCTCGGATACGCTCGCGCCAACACCGGCTCCATCTGGACCGGCGTATTCCTGCACATGCTGAACAACTGCGCAAGCATGGTGCTTCCGCACGGGCAGTGATCTTGGGCCAGTTTCCGGTTGTCCGTTGTTCGTTCTCAGGCGTGGCCGCGACAAGGCGGCGACATCCATTACAGATCGACAACCAAGAACGGAGAACTACGCGCCCGTAGCTTTGTCCCCTTAAAAACATGATTCGAATGCCCATTATCGAATGCGTACCGAACATCAGTGAAGGCCGTGACCGCGCTAAGATCGATGCCATTGCCGCCGTGGTGGAGACCGTGGAAGGCGTGCGCTTACTGGATGTGGATCCCGGAAAGGCTACCAACCGTACGGTGATCACCTTCGTCGGCGAACCGGGTCCGGTTTGTGAGGCGGCCTTCCGGCTGGTGAAGAAGGCACAAGAGCTGATCGACATGCGGACACAACATGGCGAGCATCCCCGCTTCGGAGCCACGGATGTATGTCCGCTCGTGCCGATCAGCGGGATCACCTTGGAAGAACTGGTTCCCTATGCCCACGCACTGGGCGAACGCATTGGCAAGGAACTCGGCATTCCGGTGTATGCCTACGAGGCTGCCGCCCGCGAAGAGAAGCGACGCAACTTGGCCAATAACCGGGCAGGTGAATACGAGGGCTTGATGAAGAAGCTGGTGGATCCTGAATGGAAGCCGGATTTCGGACCAGCGGAATGGAACGAGAGCGTAAGCCGCAGCGGCGCCACGGCCGTGAGTGCCCGCAAGATCCTGATCGCCTACAATATCAACCTGAACACGACCAGCATCCGGCGGGCCAACGCCATCGCCTTCGACCTCCGCGAAAGCGGGCGCTCCATGCGCGAAGGCGGAACGCTCACTGGTAAAGTCGTGATGGATGCAGAGGGAAATCCGGTGGTGATCCCCGGCAAGCTGAAAGCTGTAAAAGGCATCGGCTGGTTCATCGAAGAATACGGCATCGCGCAGCTTTCTTTGAACCTGAATGATATCGACATCACCCCCGTGCATGTGGCTTTTGATGAGGCCTGTAAGAGTGCGGCTGAGCGCGGCATCCGGGTAACGGGCAGTGAGCTGGTGGGGTTGATCCCCAAGCAGGCCCTCTTGGATGCGGCTGATTACTTCTTGCGCAAGCAGCAACGCAGTCTGGGTATTCCGGAGCGGGAGAAGATCAATATCGCTGTGAAGTCCTTGGGGCTGGACGACCTCACCCCCTTCGACGCGGATAAGAAGATCATTGAATATCAGTTGCGGAATCCCGCTGACTCCTTTTTAGCGGACCTGAGCCTCACGCAATTCACGGTGGAGACCGCGCGGGAATCACCGGCACCAGGAGGTGGATCGGTTGCTGCTATCGTGGGGGCCATGGGTGCCTCGCTGGGTGCGATGGTAGCCAACCTGAGCGCCAACAAGCGCGGATGGGATGAGCGCTGGGAAGAATTCAGCCAGTGGGCGGTGCAGGCGGAAAACCTACGCACACGGCTGCTTGAGCTGGTGGATGAGGACACCCGCTCCTACGCTCGGATCCTGGAAGCAATGCAAATGCCCAAAGGCTCGCCGGAAGAAGCGGAAGCACGAAAAACAGCATTGCACGAAGCCACGAAGGGTGCCATTCTGGTCCCCATGGAAACACTCCGCACCTGTATCGCCAGTATGAAAGTGGCCGACGCCATGGTGAACCACGGCATGCCAAGCAGCGTGAGCGATGCTTGTGTGGGTGTGCTGTGTGGCCGTGCTGGTGCCATAGCAGCCTACTTGAATGTGCGCACCAACTTGGTGGGATTGGAGGATGAACAGTTCCGGCAAGCCATCCTGAAGGAGGCCGAAGCCTTGAAGACCCAGGCCGAAGAGCTGGAGGCCGCAGCGCTGAAGTTCACCTTGGCCAAATTTTGATGGATCACGTATGAAGGCCCGGGGTCATTCATTCCCGGACTAACTTGCCTGCATGCCACCCATTAGCCCGCCACAGCCATGATCTCCAAGGCGCGACTCCGCCAGATCGGTGCGCGGGTGTTGTACTTCTTTCCGTTCCAGCTGGTGGTTCTGCATCTGAAGAAGAACCACCTCACCATGCTGTGCTGGCTGCTGTTCTTCGGCTACATCACCCAGAGCATCGGCCTGAAATACGGGATCCCTTATGTATTCCTCTACCCGGAGTACTTCGGTAACGCCAACGTATGGTCCTTCCTGCTGCTCGGTTTTTCATTCGGTGGCTTCGTCACGGCGTTCAACCTCTTCAGCTATACTTCCCACGCCTATCGCTTTCCCTTTGTGGCCACGTTGGCACGGCCGTTCCTGAAATACAACATCAATAACGGGATCATCCCGGCGGTGTTCGTGATCACGTATCTCTGGTGCTCCGCCCGGCTCCAGATCACCAAGGAACTGGTTTCCGTGGGTGATGCCGTGCTCAACCTCGTGGGCTTCCTTCTTGGCATGGGTCTCTTCTTGCTGATCGCGCTGCTCTACTTCACGCGCACCAACATCGACCTGCACAAGATGCTGGCGAAGGATGCCGATGCCTTCCGCCCGGAGCCGGTGATGGAGGACATCATGGCGCCCATCCCTCCGGTACGCCAACAACAGCGCAAGGCAAGCCGCTGGTTCCGTCGCGAGCAACGGTTGAGGAAATGGCGCGTGGAGACCTACCTGACCTGGCCCTTCCGCGTGAAGCTGGCACGGAGCAGCACCCACTATCGCAATGAGCTGCTTCGGGCGGTGCTTTGGCAGAACCACATCAATGGCAGCATTTTCGAGCTGGCTGTGGTGGTCACCTTCATCGCACTCGGCGCCTTCAGCAACGCCTCGTTCTTCGCCATCCCCGCCGGGGCCAGCATCTTCCTGCTGTTCACCATGCTGCTGATGCTCTTCAGCGCCTTTACCAGCTGGGTAAAGGGATGGCTCATCACGCTCATCATCGCGGTGGTGGTCGGGTTGAACATCTTGAGCTTCCACACGCAGGATTTCCTCTACGATACCCAAGCATACGGGCTGAATTATGACACGGTGCCGGCGAATTACGATCGCGATGTGATCCACGCCCTTGCCTCGGATACCACACAGGCGCGGCTTGATATGGAAGCCCATCTTCCAGCGCTGGAGCAGTGGCTGCGGAACAATCAGGGCATGCCACATGAAGGTGGAAAACCGCCCTTGGTCATCATCAACACCAGTGGTGGCGGTTCGCGTGCAATGCTGTGGACGTTCCGCTGCCTACAAGTGGCGGACAGCCTGCTCGGCGGCAAGCTCATGGAGCGTTCCGTGCTGATGACCGGCAGCAGCGGCGGCCTCATCGGTGCTACCTACTACCGTCAATTGGCACTCAATGCGGCCGAAGGGGGAACCGCCGATCCTTCCGCAAAGCACCACTTGGACCAAATGGCATCGGACATGCTCAACCCGGTGATGTTCAGCTTGGTCACCAACGACATGTTCATTCGGTACCGCAAGGTGAAGGATGGTGACCGTAGCTATACCCTGGATCGCGGATATGCGTTCGACCTCCGGCTGGATTCGCTCACGGGCGGCATGCTCAACGTACGGCTCAAGGATATGGTGGAAGCTGAACGCCGGGCGAAGACCCCTATGCTGGTGATCAGCCCCACCATCATCAACGACGGGCGGCGCCTGATCATTAGCGCGCAGCCCGCCTCCTACCTCACCAACATCGCTCCGAATCCTCCCGTGCAAGCCGCTACTGAGCCGGAGAGCATCGAATTCCAAAAGCTCTTCAAGGACCAGGACCCCACGAACCTGAAACTCTCCACGGCCTTGCGAATGAATGCCACCTTCCCCTACATCACACCGGTGGTCACCTTACTCAGCGAACCGAAGATGCGGGTGATGGATGCCGGCGTGCGCGACAATTACGGGTATCGCACCACCATGTCCTTCCTCTACACCTATCGCGAATGGCTGAAGGAACATGTGGGCCGGGTGGTGATCATCCAGATGCGTGATAAGCAACGGGAACTGGAGGTGAAACCTGTGGGTGGTTCCTTGGTGGGAAGGCTGATGGAACCGGTGGGCAGCATCTACGGCAACTTCGTGAACGCACAGGATCAGGACTACGACCTGGCGCTGAAGACCTCGGACGCATGGATGCCGCTACCCTTGGACGTGGTGGACCTGCAGCTATGGCACGATGATGACGACGAGGTCAGCTTGAGTTGGCACCTTACCGCGGTGGAACGGAAGTTCGTGTTGTCCACCATCAGCACGCCGGAAAACCAAGAGGCGTTCGGCTCGCTTCAGAACCTGATACTGGGTAAGAACGTGGTCACGAAGAAGCTCGGGTATGGAACTTCACCAGTCCCGGTAGCGGATCCTTCTCCACAGCCGTGAGTTGCATGCGCCGCTGTCCCAAGGCTGCACCAAGGATGTCCTGAAAGGCATGGGCTACCGATCCCGTTGCCCGCACTTGCTGCAGTTCCTGCGCTGAAAAGAACCGGGCCAATAAGCGGGTCAGCGCAAAAAAGCGGGAAGCGATCAGGTCATGCGCATAGGTATCGTCCAAATGCTCCGATAGCGCTGCGGTGAAGGATGCCACATAAGCCTGTGGCTTCGCGGAACGGTAAGTAGCGTTCAACACGGCGGGTAGCTCCATCCCCTGTGGAAAAAGTCGATCCTTTAGCGCTTCGGGCACCAAGCCGTACAAGGCATCGCGGAGCAAGTGCTTACCAATATCGGCGCCACTACCTTCATCGCCCAAGATGTATCCCAGCGAAGGCATGGGGGTGTGCAGGAATGTTCCATCATAGTGGCCCACGTTCATTCCGGTGCCGAGGATCAAGACCAATCCGTGCTCTTTTCCATACAGGCCGCGTGCAGCACCTAACAGATCCGTTTCCACAGTGATCTTCGCTCCTGGCCACACCATTGCCAAAGCTGAGCGCAGCTGATCCGCACGTGATTGGGTGCCACAACCCGCTCCATAGGCGATCACTTCAAGTTGCTCAGTGCCGAGGGCCTCGGCCACCTCTTTTCCGCGTAGTGCGGACTGCAACGCTGCCGGATCACCCGTTACAGGATTGTATCCTGGGAACTTGTGTCGCAGCACCTGTCCTTCTCCGGAGGACACAATGGCCCACCGCGAACTACTACCTCCAATGTCACCGATCAATAAGGGCATATCACCGCATTGGTGCGGCCGGCTGCCGCGGGTGGACTACGAGTTGAAGAGGAACTTGTTGGGACTCACCAAACCGTTCTTCACCGCATAAAGGACCAAGGCGGCCGTATTGTTCACACCCAGCTTCTGCATGATGTTCTTTCGGTGGGTCGTCACCGTATGTGCGCTCAAGCAAAGTCGCTCTGCAATGCGTGTATAGGAGCAGCCTTCGGCGATCAATGCGATGATCTCCGACTCTCGCTCGCTCACCGTTACCGGCTCGCAATCCAAGGAATTATCGAACAGGGAGTCCACATCCAGGGAAGCCGCTTGGATGGCGCGAAGGATCTTTCCGCAGAAGAACTTCTGGCCATCGCCGGTGTGCAGTACTGCATCGATGATCTCACCCCGGCTGCAGTCCTTTTTGATATAGCTGGAAACGCCTGCCCGCAAAGCGCTCAGGAGCGCCAGCTGGGAAGGGTCCGGCGTTAAGGCAATGAATTTCGTCCGGCTGGAGCGACGCAGGCCATCCCGTATGGCTTCCGCTCCGAATCCTTCCGCCGTATGATCGATCAGTACCACATCGGGATGCAGGTCTGCGATCTGCGTATGCATGGTAGCTGCATCACGCGCCTCCCCCACAATATCAATGCGGCTTACCGATGACAGGATCGTGTTCAGACCCACCAGTGCGAGTTCACTTTTGTCGGCGAGCAAGGTCTTGATCCGCATAGCTTGTTTAGAATGATCCTAAGAAGTCCGCGAATATAATGGACAGCCAGTTGGCAAACGTCCGAAGATCAGCCTTGCACACCGGTCTCCCCCACCTCAAACGTGCGTCCCTCTTGGGCCAGAAGCGTATTCGGAAAGTATTCAACAGCTTCAGCAAGCAACACCCTCACATCCTTGTAACGGGAACTGAAGTGACCCAATAGTAACTGCCGCACCCCGGCATCACGCGCCAAGGTGGCCGCCTGCTTCGCAGTGCTATGCATCGTTTCCTTCGCCCGCGCCACCAAGGCCTCGGTGAATGTGGACTCATGATAAAGCAGGTCCACACCTTTCAAGTAAGGCGCCAGATCGGGGACGTATGCCGTATCCGAGCAATAGGCATAGCTACGCGGTGGAGAGGGTGGTTCCGTCAATTCCGCATTGGGCACGATGCTTCCATCCGGAAGCACCAGGTCCTCTCCCAGCTTCACGGCACTGCGGGCATAGTGCGGAATGATATCCACACGGTCCTTGATCAACTTCCGTGGACGTGGTGCTTCGCGGAAGAGATAGCCGGTGCTCTGGATCCGGTGCTTCAGCGCCAGCTCTGTCACTTCCACCCGTTCATCCTTCATCACCAGCGCTCCGCTCACATGTTGCACGGAATGAAAGCGTAGCGGGAACCGCAAGTAGGTTCCGGACACGCGCAGTTGCAGATCGATCACTTCCCGAAGCTCAGCAGGACCATGCACATCCAGCGCCATGGTACGCCCCAGCAGGTGCATGCTACTGATCAAGCCCATCAGCCCGAGGTAATGATCGCCATGCATGTGGCTGATGAACACGCGTGCGATGCGGCCCAGGTTCACCTGTGCCATGCGCAGGCGCTCCTGCGTTCCCTCGCCGCAATCCATCAGAAAAAGACGCTCGCGAATGTTCAGCAGCTGCGCTGAAGGATAACGGCCACGTGCCGGAAGGGCCGCTCCGGTACCCAAAGTGGTCACTGCAAACCGCATCACTCCGGGAATGAAAAAGCCCCCGCATATACGGGGGCCTGTTCAGTGGATATAAAGTTCATCTCAACGGTTCACCATCATCCGACCCGTGTAGGTGGTGCCGGCTGCTTCCACGCGGTAGATATAGATCCCGTTCTCCAGCGCGTTCACTTCGAAGGGCACGCGGTTTACACCGGCCTTGGCCTGTACGGTCTTGCTCCAAAGTTTCTCACCCACCAAGTTGAACACATTGATCTTCGCGGTGGATGCCTTGGAGATGCCGAACTCGATCATGGTCCGATCCGAGAAAGGATTTGGCACGTTCTGCACCCGGCCCAGTTTGGCGGGTTCGAGGCTCTCTACTGCGACCGTGTTCTCCGCAATGGTGATGGAGTATCCGGAGAAGCTCTGACCAAGCGCTTGGGTAGTGCCGAAGAGCAATGCATAGGCCGTCACCTCGATCTGGATGTTATAGGTACCCGCTTGCGTGGGCACGCCCTCCAAAAGACCACAGCCGACTTGGCTGGACAAATACGTGCAGGCCGCGTTGGTTTGTGAATTGCAGGAGATGGTAATTCCTGGAGGAAGGCCTGTCAATTGCACCAAAGCGATGGAGTCAATTGTAAACCCCGCAAAAAGAGGATTGATCAATCCTGCATCACTCGGAACAAGGATGTTCAGCGTATCCGAATAGGGAACACCGACCATGCCGCCCATAAAGTTCTCTGTGGTATCCGGCCAAACGCCGTACACGCTATCCGCATAGAGCTGGTTGGGGACACACTGGGAGAAGGCGTTAAAACTAGCCGCCGCAAGGGTGGCAAGGAGTATGGTTCTGATCATGCTTTGTCTTCTTTGTTCACGTCCTTCTCGATCTCTTCCATGTAAAGCAGGTCCTCTCCTTCGCTCACCGTAGGGGTGATGGAGAGTACGCTTTCCAGCTGGCTGATCTGCACCAGTTTCATCACCGGCTCCTGCAAGGAACAGATCACCAAGGTGCCGTTCACGCCCTTGCACAGGCGGTTGGCCACCAACAAGGCACTGAGTCCGGAACTGTCGCAGTACCGGGTTTTGCCCATGTCGATAATGATGTTCCGCACGTTGGTCTTATTCAAATAGACCAGCTCGCTCTTCAATTCCGGCGCACACGTAGTGTCCAGCTTATCCACGTTGGAAACAACGAGGGTGTACTTGTCCTTGTTGGATATGGTAAAATTCATGTGCGTTGCTTTTTGCAAGCGTTGCGGTCAAAGATAATCAGGTAGATGAATGGCGAACATCGAAAACATGCGATTTATCAGGCATGCTTGTGTGATAATTCCGTATGAGCTCTTAACGAGCTTATCGAAAGCAGGTCCGAACCCGAATTCCCCTACGCCCGTGCGGCGCGACCCAATCCACCCGCAAGCAGGAAAAGCACGGCCATGCGGATCGCCACACCATTCTCCACCTGTTCCAATATGATGCTGGTGGAGCTGTCCGCCATCTCACTGGTGATCTCCACCCCGCGATTGATCGGCCCTGGGTGCATGATCACGATGTCCTTGCCAATGGCCGTATAGCGCTTGCGATCCAGTCCGAAGAGCATGGCGTATTCACGCAGTGATGGGAGGTTCGCAATGCCATCGCTGCCTTGCCGTTCCAACTGGATGCGCAGCATATTTGCCACATCGCACCAACGCAATGCTTCATCCAGGTCGTGCGAAACCAGCACACCGAGCTCCTTCGCGTAGCGCGGCATCAGGGTGGTGGGTCCGCAAAGCATCACTTCCGCGCCCAGCTTCCGCAGGCAGAGAATGTTGCTCAACGCCACGCGCGAATGCAGGATGTCACCCACGATCGCCACTTTCACACCCTTCACCTTCCCGAGTTTTTCACGGATGCTGTAGGCATCCAGCAAGGCTTGGGTAGGATGCTCGTGCGTGCCGTCACCGGCGTTCACGATACGCGCGTCCACATGCCTGCTGAGGAATACCGCTGCACCGGGGTCCGGGTGTCGCATCACCACCATGTCCACCTTCATGGACAGGATGTTGTTGACCGTATCGATCAGGGTCTCCCCTTTCTTGGTGCTGCTGCCCGAGCTACTGAAGTTCACTATATCGGCACTCAGCCGCTTTTCCGCCAGTTCGAAACTGATCCGGGTACGCGTGCTGTTCTCGAAGAAGAGGTTGGCAATGGTGATATCGCGCAACGACGGCACCTTCTTGATCGGGCGCGAAAGCACTTCCTTGAAACCGTCCGCTGTGCGGAAGATCAGTTCGATGTCCTCCGGCGTCAGGTCGTCGATCCCCAGAAGATGGCCGGTGCTCAGGAGTTCGCTCATCGGGCCACTTGCTTAAGGGATACACGGTCCACGCCGTCGCTTTCCTTCCATTCCACCGTCACATGCTGCCCATCGATGCTGTCCACCGAGCGGCCTACGAAGTCGGGCTGGATGGGCAATTCCCGGCTGAAGCGACGGTCGATAAAGACCATCAGTTCCACCGAGCGGGGACGTCCGAAGGCGAGCATGGCATCCAGACCGGCACGGATGGTGCGGCCCGTGTAAAGGACATCATCGATCAACACCACGCGTCGACCGTCCAAGCTGAAGTTCAGTTCCGTGGTGCCGGGAATGGCTGTAACAGCCCGTTCACGGAAATCGTCGCGGTAGAAGGTGATATCCAGTTCCCCGTAGGTGATCTCCTTCTCACCGGTGATGCGGAGCAGCTCGTTCCGAAGACGCCTTGCGAAGAACACACCGCGGGGCTGAAGGCCGATCAACGCCGTATTTCCCAAATGCCCGCGGTCCTCTATCAATTGATGGCAAAGGCGCTGGACCGTAAGGTCGAAAGCGGTGGACTCCAGAATAGTGAGCGCCTGCATGGGCGGCGAAGATAACGGGACGCGCGGTTGATCCTGAAACCGGGGGTCGATGTTTCCGGTAGCCCACCGATTCCGCGCAGAACCCGGTTCTTTGCAGCATGTCTACCAATACTTCACAGAAAAAGATCCTCTTGGTCTGCCTCGGCAACATCTGCCGCTCCCCCATGGCCGAAGGGCTCTTGCGCCGAATGGCGCAGCAGCGCGGGCTTGCTATCCGGACGGACTCCGCGGGCACGGGGGATTCCCACATCGGTCAAGCACCGGATCCCCGAGCTCAGACCGAAATGCGCAGGCATGGGATCAACATCAATGATCTGCGCGCCCGGCAGTTCAAACGTTCGGATTTTGAAAGCTTCGACCTGCTCTTGGCCATGGACCAACAGAACCTGAAGGACATGCAACGCCTGGCCCCCTCGCCGGAATTGGCTGCCAAAGCGCGGTTGATACTGGATTGGTCCACCGATCGAAAAGGCGGAAATGTCCCGGACCCTTGGTTCGGGGGAAGCGAAGGCTTTGGTCCGGTACACAACATGCTGAAGGAGGCTTTGGGAAACCTGCTGAACGAGCTGGAAAATGAAGGCTGAAGGAGTGCTTTATCTCCTTCCCGTTTGGCTGGGCGATGCCGGTGGCGTTGAACTTCTGCCACCGGCGAACATCGCCATTGCGGAGCGCGTGAAGTTGTTCTTCTGCGAGAATGAACGCACCGCTCGGCGGATGCTGCGGCGGATGTCCAAGACGATCGATCTGGACGCCATCGAACTCCACGTTTTGGACAAAGACACCCCGTCTTCGGAGATCGCGCAGTTCGGGATCTTACTGGGAACGCGGGATGCAGCGATCATCAGCGAGGCCGGTATGCCCTGCATCGCGGATCCCGGCGCGCGCTTGGTGGCCGAGGCCCATCGCAAGGGCATCTCCGTGGTACCGCTGACGGGTCCCTCTTCCCTCCTATTGGCCTTGGCAGCTTCCGGCATGAACGGCCAGCAATTCGCCTTCCATGGCTACCTGCCGCGGGAGGTCCCCCAGCGCAAACAGCAGATCAAGAAGTTGGAACTGGAGGTGCAACGAACTAGCGGTGCGCAGCTTTTCATTGAGACCCCTTACCGGAATGACGCCTTGCTGGCGGACCTGCTCTCCACCTGCGCCGGGACTACGCGCTTGTGTTTGGCGATCGACCTGGAACAGCCCGGCGGCAGTGCCATCACGCGCACCATCGCCGCATGGCGCAAGGCTGTTCCTTCCTTGGGCAAGCGGCCTTGCGTCTTCATCCTTGGGGGTGAAGTGTAGCCATCAGAAGGACCTCGTGGCGGCATATTCCGATCCGATTACCTTGCCCCCGTTAACCTTTATGTATTTCGCTGCGACCGATCTTATGGATCACGTCGTTGTTAGAACTGCTCCATTGCTCTCATTCCCGGATCTTCCCGCTGCATGATCACACTTCCGCTGAACACTGACCCCACCTACATCGAACCGAAAGTGGTAGGGCGCTTGGATCGTTTCTTTCTCCACTTCATCAACGACAAGCGCGATCTGCCATTCGTGTACCTCACGCTGAAGGTGATGTATACCATGCTTCCGCTCGCGGTGCTGCTCTACCTGCCCTTCGTTACGGGCTGGGTTTGGTTGGCGATCGCCGTCGTTTATCTCTTCCTGAACAACGTAAGCTTCAAAGGCCCTTTCGGGCTGATGATGCACTGCTCCAGCCATCGACCGCTTTACAAGAAGAAGTACGCTCCGCTGAACCAGCTCATTCCTTGGGTCATTGCGCCATTTTTCGGGCAATCGCCGGACACCTACTTCGCGCACCATATCGGCATGCACCATGTGGAGAACAACATGGACGACGACGAGAGCAGCACCATGCCCTATCAGCGTGATTCCGGCGCGGATTTCACCCGCTACTTCTTCACCTTCCTCTTTACCGGTATCTACACGCTGGCGGTGTATCATTTCACCAAGCGCAGCAAGCGACTTTGCTATAGAACGGTGCGAGGTGAGCTGCTATTCATTGCGTTCTGCACGGCGCTCTGCTTCGTGAACTGGCAGGCCACGTTGGTGGTCTTCATCCTTCCCTTCCTCGCCTTCCGCTTGGTGGCCATGGCTGGCAATTGGGTGCAGCACACCTTCATCTGCCCGGATCAGCCGGAGAACGACTATCGCAACAGCATCACCTGCATCAACGTGAAGTTCAATCACAAGTGCTGGAACGATGGCTACCACATCAGCCATCACATCAACCCCACGCTTCACTGGACCGACCATCCGCAATATTTCCGGGACAACCTTGATCAGTTCGCGAAGAACCGTTCGGTGGTCTTTGCAGGACTGAACTTCCTGGACATCTTCATTTTGCTGATGCGCAAGCGCTACGACACCCTTGCTGAGCACTTCGTGAACGTGGGCGACCAGTTCGCGAATGACGAGGAGGTGATCGCGCACCTCAAGAGCCGCGTTGTTCCCATTCCTTTCACCAAAGCCGAAGCTTTGGCCATGGCAGCGTAAACTGCACCGTGTCGAAGGGTTTCGGAGATTGAGCTTGCATACGAATCCGTTTCCTTCTCAAACGCTGGATCACGATCTTCGCGACCGCTAATACCTGTATCCCATGAACGAAGCTTTTGTGAAGACCGCTATCGCCGATGGCATTGCCACCGTCACCTTTTACCACCCGAAGAGCAACAGCCTGCCCGCCGCCATCCTCGCTGCGTTGGCGAAGAATATCGAGCAGGCCGGAGCGGAGAAGAGCGTCCGCGTGATCGTGCTGCGGAGCGAGGGCGAAAAGGCATTCTGCGCGGGTGCCAGCTTCGATGAGCTGGTGGCGATCGATGATGAAGCGGCCGGTCTGGCCTTCTTCAACGGTTTTGCATTGGTGATCAATGCGATCCGTACGGCGCCCTGCTTCGTGATCGGCCGTGTGCAAGCGAAAGCCGTGGGCGGTGGCGTGGGCTTGGCAGCCGCTGTGGACGTCTGTTATGCGCACGAAAGTGCTTCGGTCAAGCTGAGCGAGCTGGCCATCGGCATCGGTCCGTTCGTGGTAGGCCCTGCGGTGGAACGCAAGATCGGTGCGGCCTCCTTCGGTTTCATGAGCGCTACCCCCGCGGCATGGCGCACAGCGGAATGGGCCGAAAAGAAAGGACTCTATGCCGCCGTTTTCGACACCACTGAAAAGCTGGATGCGGCCGTGGATGCCCACGCCCGCGAACTGAGCACCTATAGCCCGGAGGCGATGGCAGAGCTGAAGCGGATCATGTGGCGCGGCACCGAGGACTGGGGCAGCTTATTGCCGGAGCGCGCCGTCATCAGCGGCCGTCTCGTGCTCTCCGATTTCACTCGGAACGCCATCGCGGAGTTCAAGCGGAAAGCGGCTGCCCGATAGAGGTATTCCCAACCTAATGCGCTTTCTCACGTAGGAACGCGGGCCTGTCCATCAAGCGGACAGGCAACCCGTCGTGAAAAAGTACTTCGCCACCACCTCCCGTAAGGTTCTGCTGATGCTCTATGGCGCATCGCTATTGATCGGCGTGGCCATCATCATCCGTTCCCACCGGGGTGAAAAAGAAGCATTGCAGGAGCAGACCATGGCCCGGCTTGCCGGGGTCACCGGAACCCTGTCCACGCAGTTGGACGGCGGGCGCATTACCCGCTTGCTGAAGACCTACGACTCGCGTGGCATGCTGGTGAAGAACACCCAGGATGCCTGGTACTATGTGCAGCACGGCGCGTTGGAGAAAAGCGCCGAGGCTGCGGGCCTCACCACTCCCCTCCTCATTGTTGCCTACGATGAGGGGAAGCAAGAACTGCAAACCGTGGTCACCTCCGCAGAGCGTCCTGAATTGCGCAACGCTTACAACGGCCCAGCTACCAAGGAGATAAAGTATTACCTCCAGCGGAAAGAGGGCAAACCCCTGCGCTTCGTCTCTGCGGGTGAACTGATCGCCATCGATGCCGTGAGGGATGGGCAAGGGCAGATGGTCGCTGCGCTCGTGGCTCGTTCGCCGGTGGCCTCGCTCCGCGCCGATTCCACCGCCGAATTGGTCGGGGAGATCGGGTTCACCGGCCTGCTGTTCGTGCTGGTCGGTCTCCTGCTCTTCCGCCGGGTAGGTCGCTTGGTGCGCCATGAGGAAGAGGAGCGCAGCAACCTACAAGAGCGCCACGACGGGATCACGGACAGTATCGCCTATGCGGGCAAGATCCAGTCCGCACTGATCCCTTCGCCGGAACGCTTCCGAGAGCAGTTCGATGATTTCTTCGTGCTCAATCGCCCCCGCGACATGGTGAGCGGCGACTTCCACTGGTACCACCGCATCAGCGATCATGAATGCTTGGTGGCTGCTGCGGATTGTACAGGGCACGGCCTTCCGGGCGCCATGATGGCGGCCATAGCCTGCTCGTTGCTGAACGATCTGGTACGCGATAAACCGGAAGATGATCCCGCGGAACTGCTTGCCGAACTGAACCGAAGGCTGATCCGCACGCTCAACCAGGAAGGCCGTCGATCCGGTGCAGGTGATGGGCTGGATATCGCACTCTGCCGGATCGATCGCAAAGCACACGAGATCCTGTTCGCCGGTGCCTTCCGTCCGCTCTACTGGATGCACGAGGGCCAACTCACGGTGATCAATGGCGACCGCAGGCCCGTTGGTGGATCCCAGCATGGCAACGAGCGAACCTTCAGCGTGCACCGGATCGCCTATCACGAAGGAGACAGCATCTATCTTTTCAGTGATGGATATGTGGACCAGTTCGGTGGTCCGGACCGCAAGAAATTCATGACCGCCCGGTTCAATGAGATCCTGGTGGCCAACCACCGCATGCCAATGGCCATGCAGGCAGAAGCCTTGGAACAGGCGTTCAATCAATGGAAGGGAACGCAGCCGCAGGTGGACGATGTATGCGTGCTGGGCATAGCCGTGTAGTCCTCTATTTGCCCGAGATATCGGGTCTTCCGAAAAATCTTCCCTGCCACATTCCTTCTCAACCGGCTGGAGGCTTCTATATTTGGTCGCTCGGTCCGTATCAATGGACCCGTATCTGTATAGCATGGCAACGAAAAGCGAGTTGATCGCCAAGATGGAGGAACTGCTCCAGGAACCCGATGTAGAACGGTCCTCCGAGGCAGTGGATTCCTTGAAGGAAACCTACGAGGACATCGTGGCAGCGGAAAAGGCGGAGGCAGAAGCGAAGGCCGCCGAAGCCCAGGAAGAGGAGGAAGTAGCTCCACCTGAGCCTGTGGAAGAAGAAGAGGACCGGGTGGGTCCCCCACCTGCACCGGAGCCGATCCTTCCGGTCGTTTCTTCGCATCAGCCCATTGAATCCGCACAACTCACCAACGAGGAGGACAAGAAGTTCAAACAGCTTCTGGATGCCTACAACACCAAGGTGAACGACATCCGTCGCAAGCGGCAGCAGGAAGAGAACGACAACCTCGCGGCCAAGGAAGCTCTGATGACCGAGCTGCGCGCGCTGATCGCAAACGAGGAGAACATCGGCAATGCCTTCCAGCGCTTCACCGAGATGGGCGAGCAGTGGAAGAACATCGGCCCGATCCCCCAGCAGAGCTACCGTGAGCTACAGCATGAATACAGCCAGCTCCGCGAGGAATTCTTCTACCACATCCGCATTTACAAGGAACTCCGCGACCACGACCTGAGGAAGAACACCGCACTGAAGCAAGCCCTGGTAGCGGACATGGAAGCCGTGCAGCGCGTGGATAGCGTCCGCGAGGCGGAACACTTGGTGAAGGAATACCAGGACAAGTGGCACCAGATCGGACCGGTGACCAAGGAAGACCGAGAAGCGGTGAGCGAAGCATTCTGGAACGCCACCCGCGTGGTATACGACCGGATCAACGACCACTACAAGGCCCGACGTGCAGAACACGAAACCAACTTGGCCGCCAAGCAGGCCTTGGTGGAGAAGGTGAGCGAACTGAGCAAACAAGCGGAAGATCTTTCAAGCAACGAATGGAAGGCCCTTACCGATCAAGTGCTCGAATTGCAGAACGCGTGGAAGAGCATTGGCTTTGCCACCAAGAAGGATAACGAGCGCGTATGGCGGGAATTCCGGAATGCCTGCAACGTCTTCTTCGATAAGAAGAATGCGCATTATGCCGCTATAAAGGACCAGTTCAAGGCCGTTCGCGATAAGAAGGAGGCCTTGATCGCTGAGGCACAGGCCCTGAAAGAAAGCACGGCATGGCGCCAAACAGCCGACAAGCTGAAGGCACTCCAGCAACAATGGAAGGACGTCGGTAGCGCTGGTCAGCGTGATGAGCACAAGCTCTGGGGTCGGTTCCGGGATGCCTGCGATGGTTTCTTCAAGGCCCGCAGCGCAGCTTTTGAGCAGCAGGATGCCGAGCAGGCAGAGCACGCAAAAGCCAAGGACGAGCTGATCGCAGAGATCGAGGCATTCGTACTTACGGGTGACCGGAATGCCGATATGGATAGCCTCAAGGCCTTCAGCACCCGCTGGCTCAATGGTGGCCGTGTATCACCCAAGCAATACGATCGGTTCAGCGCACGCTACCGCACGGCCTTGGACAAGCAATACGACCAATTGAAAATGAACGACGGAGAGCGACGGAAGATGTCGTTCCAAAGTCGCGTAGAGGACCTGGCCAGCGCACCTGACGGAAAAGAGCGGATCGAGAAGGAAAGCCGGTTCGTGAAGCGGAAGATCGAGGAGCTCGAGACCGAGGTGCGCCAAGGCGAAGAGAACATGGGGAAGTTCAGCTTCAAGAGCGCTGCCGGTGCTGCCATGAAGAAGGAAATGGAGAAGAACCTGGACCGGACCCGGCAAGAGATCGAGCGCCTGAAAGCCCAGCACAAACAACTGCGTGCAGAATTGCGCGCGCAGCAGCCTGTGGGATCCGATACTCCTACTGGCGAGGCCAACGCTTGAACTCAAACGCAAGAAGCGAACCAACGATAACCCAGCATCGGTCAACGATGACCGCATTCGTCAACACCTAAAACCCAATCCCCCCCACAACATGAGCATGATGAAGGAGTTCAAGGAATTCGCGATGAAGGGCAACCTTGTCGATATCGCGGTCGGTTTCGTAATGGGTGCTGCCTTCACAAGATTGGTCACTGCATTCACCGGAGGGATCGTCACTCCGTTGATCAGCATGATCACTGGGGATGTGAAATTCGACAATCTGAAGTTCGTCCTGAAACAGGGCGTTACCGAAGTGAAGAATGTCGATGGTGTTGTTACTACACCCGGCATGGCTGAAGTAGCGGTACTATACGGTGCTTTCTTGGAAGCCACGATCGATTTCATCATTGTTGCCTTCGTCATGTTCATGGTGGTAAAAGCGGTGAACAGGATGAAGAAAGCCGATCCAGCACCAGCTCCTGCAGGTCCAACAGATGACCAGAAGTTGCTGATGGAGATCCGCGACCTGTTGAAGAAATAAGTCCGATAACACATCGTTGAAAGGCCCTGGCGAAAGCTGGGGCTTTTTCATTGCGCGTTTCCGCGCGTGGAAAGCGCGGGCAATTGGGACGTTTTTATGCCCCGAGATCCATCGGGGCCGGTTCATCACCGGAATGACATCCGATCACGGGAGGAACCGATGCGTTCCCGTGAGCGGATCAATTGATACCCCGCTCCCGCTGAATGCTCTACCGAGTTCTCCGGAGTGCATCGCTTCCGCGGATGTTCCTTGCCAAAGGCCCTCCCCGCTCCTCATCAGCACCACCCGGTCGGAAAGATCCAAGGCCAGTTGCAGATCATGCGTACTGAAGAAGACCGCCTTGTTGCTCCCATGAGCAATAGAGCGCAACACGCGGACTATATCGGCCCGGTTCGGCAGGTCCAAGAAGGCTGTGGGTTCATCCAGTAACAGCACTGGTGTGGCTTGCGCCAGCGCACGGGCGATCAATACCTTCTGCACTTCCCCATCACTGCACGTGGCTACCTGCCGATCGCGCAAATGCATGGCACCGGACCGTTCCAAGGCTTGCTCAACCGCTTCGCGATCCGCAGCGGTCGTACGCCCCCAGCGATCCGTCCAAGGTTGCCTTCCCAGCGCCACCAAGGTTTCCACGTCCAACATGCCGGTCCGTGGTCGTCCTGTTAATACCACGGCGATGCGCCGTGCTCGTTCCATGGCGGAGAGTTCATGCACGTTTTCTCCTTCCACCAGCATCCTTCCTTTCAATGGCAAATGCAGGCCGGCAAGTGTGCGCAGCAGCGTGCTCTTGCCGATCCCGTTGATCCCCAGCAAAGCAGTAAGGCTTCCTGCTGGCAGCTCCATGTTGATATTGCTCACCAAGAGCGTTCTTCCATGGCCCACGGACAGCTCTTCAGTTTGCATAAGTGGTCCGAACGCGCTCATCGCTTGGCCCATCTTTTTCCGCTCAACAGCACCCAGAGCACCACCGGCACGCCCAGCAGGCTGGTCACAGCATTCAACGGCAACATCACGCCGGTCCATGCTCCACGCACGATCAGGTCGCACACCAAAGCCAGCGCCGCTCCGAGCAGGATCGTAGCGGGCATCAGCAGCCGATGATCGGCACTTCGCAAAAAGGCTCGTCCCACATGTGGCACAGCCAAGCCGAGGAAGGCGATCGGTCCGCAGAAGGCCGTTACTGTTCCAGCGAGCAATCCTGCGATCCAGATGGATCTGCGCCGCACGCGATCCACATCCACTCCCATGGTGCGGGCATGGTCATCGCCGATCAGCATCGCGTTCAAAGGCTTCACCAGCGTGAGCGCAAGTACAAGGCCGATGGCCACCGGGACCACGATCCACGGCAGGCGCGACAACTCCATTCCGGCGAACGAACCCATTCCCCACAGCACGAAGCTCTTCAGCGCCCGCGCCTCGCTACTGGCCTGCAACACGCTTACCAGCGCCGTGCAGAGGTAGCCCACCATCAACCCCAATATGAGCAAAGTGATCCCGTCGCCCACTCGCCGGTCCGCGAAGGTGATCAACAGGAGGACTGCGATGGCTCCCGCCAGTGCTGCCACGGTGATCAATAGGTCTTGTGGCAAGGGCGTTGTCGCCCACAGTGGTTGGGCCAACATCACCAGGGCGACTCCCAGTGATGCGCCTCCAGTGAGTCCAAGCACACCGGGTCCCGCGAGCGGGTTGAGAAAAATGGTCTGCATCAAGAGCCCAGCTGCCGCAAGTCCGGCCCCTGCAGCGATAGCCGTAATGATCCCCGGCAAGCGCACTTGGAGAACGATCACATCGTAGGTGCCGCTCCCCGCTTGAAACAGGGAATGCCATACATCCCTCAAGGGTATGTTCACGCTTCCTGTGGCCAGACCGAGCAGGGCCATGAGTACGCCAAAGGCCGCGAATCCTACCAACCACCAGCCCTTGCCTCGCATCCGGCAAACTTAGACGGCGCGGGCCAAGTCGATGCGATGCAGTTCCATTCCTTGCCATCTCGTGACCGTGACTTGGAAAGAAAGGATGATCTTCGCCGCCGATATGACAGAACACGCTCCTACTATCCGCCGGTTCCGGTGGGTGGCCATCCTCGAAGGCATCAGCTTTTTGGTCCTCCTTTTCATCGCGATGCCGTTGAAATACATGGCCGATATGCCGTTGCCCGTGAAGTATGTGGGCTGGGCGCATGGCGTCCTGTTCATCGGCTACATCGTGTTGGCCATTCCCTTGTTCACCCGGGTAAAGTGGCCCATCGAGCGTATTTACGGGGTGGGCATTGCCTCGCTCCTTCCCTTCGGCACCTTCGTGCTGGAGCGCCGCTGGCTCCGCTGACATCTGGTGAGTTAGCCGGCAAGCGGCAAGATCAACGTAACGAAGCGGGACCTCAGGGACGCGTCACTTCGCCCTGAACAGCCCGTCCGGCTTGTATTCCAGCATTACTGCACTGGAATTGCTCCATCCATTTTCCGGCCCCAGCTTCTGCATGCGGAAGTCCAAGTAGAGGGACGCGGCATGCACTTCGGCATAGTGCATCGGGAAGCTCTTCCCGAACTGCATCTCTGCCTGCAGGTAGTACAGCGCCACATCATAACCGAGGAATGCATACTCTCCGGGCTCGTTGTGGAACCGGGTCCGGTATGCCGCAATGAAGGCGTCCACAGCGGGGGAATTATAGTCAATGTAACCGTTCGCAGGAATGCGCACCTTCAACTTGGCCAAAGACGTTACGTCCAGCGTGCTCATGTTCGTCCAAGAGTTTAAACCGTAGACGGTGATCGCATACTTGGACACTAATCCGGAGAACTTGCTCAGTACCGTGGTAACGAACTCCACATCCTCACTGGGGACCACCAGGATATTCGGCCGTCCCGACTCCAGCTTGTTCATGGCGGCGCTTACATCGCGCCTATCACAAGTGACCACGGTCATGGGCTTCTTGATGCTGGAGGAATCCTTCACAAGAAGTGAATCTTCCGGCAAACCAGCCTTCGGGCGAAGTGCTTGCTCCAGTTCACGCTCCATCAGGTCCTGCACATCCTTTTCGCTGTAGATCTCGGGCTTCAGCAGCATGATGTTGGCATTGGCATGATTGAAAGCCACATAGCGGGCCATCAGCTTTAGCCGGTCCGTGCGACCGCCAAGCGCTTTACTCACGGTAGGGTTGCCCAAGATGACCTTATTGCTCTGTGGCACGGGACAAATGATCGGTGCGTTACCGGCCACCTTCACCAAGCTCTCTATGGCTGCACGGTGGAATGGTCCTATGTAGAGGTCCATTCCTCTAACCGCATCGCTCTTGAACAAGGGCGTCCATTGATCGGCCTTCATACCCGTATCAAATACATGCACATCGGCATTCAGGCCCTTGGCCTGAAGGGTGTCAATAGCCATTGCGAAACCAGCCCGGAATTCCATGGCCGCATCCGTTATGGAGTTGGATCGGTACTCTTCATCACCTGTGCTGGTGGAATCCGAACCGGAGGAGCTGAAAGGCAATAGCACCGCGATCTTCCTGCGCACCGCCAGCGAGGCCCTAGGAGCGGCGTCCGGAACCGGGATGCTCTCCCCTTGGGTCGATCGCCCCGAATGAGGGATCCGTAAGTAAGTACCTGCTTTCAGCCCTTCCGGGAGGCCACCGTTGGCCTCCTTGATCACATCCGGGGTAAGACCGAACTGCTGGCCCAAGGAATACAGCGTTTCACCAGGTAGTACTTGATGGAATTCTTCGCTATCCATCACGGCAGGCTGAACAGCTATCGGTGGAGCGGCCGTGCTGGTGGCCAGCTGCACGCGCAGCACCATGCCCACGGTGAGGCCATAGGTCAGGTCCGGGTTCAAGCGCCTTAGATCTTCTTGAGATACCCCGTACTTCCTCGCTATGCCATAGATGGTCTCCTTCTTGGCAACCGTGTGCAGCAATTCTCCTGCTCCCAGGTCCGGGGCGGTTTTCAAGTCCTTCTTGGACTGGGCTTTCACCGGTATCAGGAGTGTCTGCCCAATGCTCAGACCTTCTGCAGCGCTCGGATTTGAACCCGTGATGGCATCCAGTGGCACCGCATAATGCCTGCTCAGACCGAACAAGGTCTCTCCGGCTTGCACGGTGTGTACGATGTACTTATCGCCATCCACCGTGCGGACCTCCTGCCCGATCATAGCAAGTGGGAAGCAGCCGAGTAACAGGGCAGCAAGGAGCAGATTGCGGATCATTCCCATTCGATGGTGGCGGGGGGCTTGCTGCTGATGTCGTACACCACGCGGTTCACCCCTTTCACTTTATTGATGATGTTGTTCGAGATCCGTGCCAAAACCTCATAGGGCAGGTGGCACCAGTCGGCTGTCATACCATCCGTGCTGGAAACAGCCCTCAGCGCCACGGCATTCTCATAGGTGCGCTCGTCGCCCATCACACCCACACTGCGCACAGGTAAGAGGATGGCACCGGCCTGCCAGACCTCATCATAGAGGCCCGCATCGCGCAATTCCTGAATGAAGATGTGGTCCACCTCCTGTAGTAAGGCGACCTTTTCCGCGGTGATGTCACCGAGTATGCGAATGGCCAAGCCCGGTCCAGGGAAAGGGTGCCTGCCGAGGATGGTCGGGTCCAGGCCAAGTGCCTTTCCCACTCGGCGCACCTCGTCCTTGAAAAGGGAACGCAACGGCTCCACCACCTTCAGGTTCATATGTGCTGGAAGGCCTCCCACATTGTGGTGGCTCTTGATGGTAACGCTGGGGCCATGCACGCTCACACTCTCGATCACGTCCGGATAGATGGTGCCTTGGCCCAGCCATTTCACATTGCTGATGCTCTTGGCCTCGGCATCGAATACTTCGATGAATGTGCGTCCGATGGCTTTGCGTTTAGCCTCCGGGTCGTCGATTCCCTTCAATGCAGTAAGGAACCGCTCACGAGCATCAACACCCTTGATGTTCAATCCCATATGTCGGTAGCTCTCGAGCACTTGGGCATACTCTCCTTTGCGCAAAAGAGCATTGTCCACGAAGATGCAGTGCAGGCGATCGCCAATGGCCCGCTGCAGCAACATGGCTGCCACGGAACTATCCACGCCACCGCTAAGTGCGAGCACGACATGGTCTTCACCGAGCTGCTCCTTCAAGCCTTCCACGGTCTCCTCCACGAATGCCTTAGGCGAATGATCGGCCTTACAGCCACAGATCCCGATGACGAAATTGTGTAGCAACTGTAGGCCATCCGTGGTATGGAACACCTCTGGATGGAACTGTACACCGAAGGTCTCCTCCCCTTTCAGGCGGAATGCGGCCACAGGCACCCCATGGGTGCCGGCCAGCACTACCATGCTATCCGATGGCGTTACAATGCTATCACCGTGGCTCATCCATACTTGGGTTCCCGGATGAATACCCGTGAACAAGGGCTTCTCAACGTGGATATTGTCAAGGAAAACACGACCGTATTCGCGCACTTGGCTCTTCACCACTTCGCCCCCGGCGCGTTTGGCCAAGAGCTGCGCACCGTAGCAAACTCCCAATACGGGAACTTTGCCTTGCAGGCCGTTGAGTTTTGTATCGGGGGCTCCGCTATCGAACACGGAAGCCGGACTACCGCTAAGGATCACGCCCTTTACGGAAGGGTCGTGGGCAAAGCGCTCTGCAGCGGTGAAAGGATGGATCTCACAGTACACATCGAGCTCCCGCACGCGTCGTGCCAGTAGCTGAGTGTATTGCGACCCGTGGTCGAGTATGAGGATCTTGGTCTGCAAAGGATATAGAGTTAGCTCGTGCGTAAGGCGCCGCCAAAGGTATTCCCCCGCTCGTATTTCGCTCCAAGATCATCAGCGTTCTGCAAGAGAACTCTCCTCCTCTTCTGGTAACACAAGAAGTGCACCGATGAATCGTTCCTTTGCAGACTGAATTCCAGCTATGAACATCGCCTTGTACGGATACGGAAAAATGGGCAAGGCCATCGAAGCGGTGGCGCTTTCCCGAGGGCACCGGATCGTGCTCCGGGTCGATCATGAAAACGCAGGCACTCCGCCCGAAGGTGCGGATGTCGCCATCGAATTCAGCAAACCGGATATGGCACTGGCCAACATGCGCCTCTGTTTGCAGCATAAGGTGCCGGTGGTGGTGGGTACCACGGGTTGGTACGACCACTTGAATGAGATCAAAGCCGCGGTACAGTCCAAGCAGGGTAGCTTACTGTGGGCCAGTAACTTCAGCATTGGGGTCAACCTCTTCTTCAAGCTGAACAAATACCTCGCTGGCCTGATGGATAACCAAGCAGCCTATGGGGTTGGGATCGATGAAACGCACCACATCCATAAGCTGGACGCTCCCAGTGGAACAGCGATCACGCTGGCTCGGGACATTGACCTGCGCTCCGCGAAATACAGTGGCTGGAAGTTGGAAGGATCGAAGGACGCAACTTTAGAAATGAATGCTCCCGGCACGTTGCCGGTGGTGATCCACAGTGCCCGTATGGGTGAGGTGCCGGGAACACACAGCGTTACGTGGAAGTCTCCAGAGGACCAACTGACCATCACCCATGAGGCATTTGGTCGGCAAGGCTTTGCCTTGGGTGCAGTGGTAGCGGCGGAATGGCTGCGAGGACGCACCGGGCTGTTCACCATGGATGATGTGCTGGATGGACACCGATAGCACCTTCTCCATTTCGGGATCCGCTCCTTCCGGAAGGAGCGGCATTATATACCCTTTGCAACTTTTATTCACGGGGATCAACGCCCCATGCGCACCTTGCGCCCTATCCTGAACTCCACCGCATGATCGCTTGGTCCCTCCTTGGTCTTTACATCATTAGCCTGTTCCTCTGCCTTCCGAAGATATTCGCCAAGGCAGGCCGCCCGGCATGGGAAGGCTTGGTGCCGTTCTACAACCTCTACGTGTGGAACAAGATCTTGGGGAAGCCTTGGTATTGGTTGCTCCTGCTCTTGGCCCCGGGAGTGAACCTGTTGATGCTGATCATTTACAATGTGAACACCAGCATCGCGATGGGCAAGCGTACCCTGAAGGACCACCTGATCATGGTGGTTATCCCTTGGGTGGAACTTTCCAACTTGGCTTACAGCGATAAGTACAAGTGGGTGGGTCCGATCCCGGTCGGTTCACATAAGCGCAACATGTTGGGCCAATGGGGCGATGCCATCCTCTTTGCGGTGATCGTGGCTACGGCCTTCCGCACTTTCACGTTCGAGGCATTCACCATTCCTACCGAATCCATGGAGAAATCCCTACTGGTGGGCGACTACCTTTTCGTAAGCAAACTGAGCTACGGTCCACGGCTGCCTATGACGCCGGTTACCTTCCCCTTTACGCACCATACGTTGCCACTCACCCAGAACACGCCCAGCTTTACCAATTGGTTCAGCCTACCCTACCTGCGCCTCCCCGGCTTCGGAAAGCCCGAGCGTGGCGATGCCGTGGTCTTCAATTTCCCGGAAGGTGATACTGTGGTGGCGAACTTCCAGAACATGAGCTATTACCAACTGGCACGCATGAGCGGACGCCAGAATCTGCTGGACCGGGAGCGTGTGGTATTCAACCTGCCTGACGGACGGCAAGCCAGCCGCCCCACCGGAGGGATCCTGATCCGGCCAACGGACAAACAGGAGAACTACATCAAGCGCTGTGTTGGCACACCGGGCGATACGGTGGAGGTGATCGATGGACTCGTACACCTCAATGGCAAGCCGGAACCGTTGATCAACACGGGCCAGTATGCCTATGATTTCGTGATCAAGGACAGTTTCAACAAGAAGATCCTGAAGGACCAGTACGACATCACCACCAAGGATGTCGATGAGGAGCCCGGCCGAGCCACTATGCCATTGACTGTCGAAAATGCAGAGGCGCTGAGCAAGTTCGGCAACGTAGTGAGCATGACCCGCGAGAACAAGCCCAAAGGCACTTATGGCGCCAAGGACTATTGGCCCATCTTCCCGAACATCCCCAGCTACGACTGGAGCGAGGACAACTTCGGGCCACTTTGGATCCCCAAGGCTGGTGCGAGCATAACCCTCACCGAGCGTAACCTCCCCTTGTATCGGCGGGCCATTAACGTGTATGAAGGCAATGAGTTGGAGGTGAAGGACGGTACGATCTGGATCAATGGTAAGGAAACCGATAGCTACACTTTCAAGCAGGACTACTACTGGATGATGGGCGATAACAGGCACCGTTCGCAGGATTCGCGCTTCTGGGGCTTTGTGCCATACGACCACGTGGTGGGCAAGGCCGTACTGGTATGGCTCACTGCCGATCCCGAGAAGGGTGGCTTCCCGGCGGGTATCCGCTGGAAGCGCTTGTTCTCCAGGGTCAGATGAAATTGAAGGAGATCAGCGGGCGGATCCCCGAGTGGGGAAAGGCATTCCTGCTGGCTGTGGGCTTGCTGCTGGTGGTCCATCTGTTCGTGCTGCGCTGGGTAAGCGTTCGCAGCACCAGTATGTACTCCACCTTGCTACCGGGTGATCTCTTGGGCGTGGAACGCTGGCCGATCTGGACCGGATTGCACCGAGGTGATATCATCGTGTTCCGCGACCCTGTGCAGGATGATCGCCCAAAAGGCCAACGGCAGCTGCTCGTGAAGCGCATCGCCGGGGGCCCGGGGGATGAAGTGGAGATCCGTGCAGGTGACCTGTACATCAATGGCATCGAAGTGCCTCGTGTGCCGGGCCAAACAAGGCGGTGGAGCGTTCGACTGAAGAGCGGTACGGATGCCTCGGAATTGCTACTGGAACTTGGTCTTTCGGCAGACTATGTAATGCCAGGACACACGGTTATCGAGCTCCCTTTGAACGACTCATTGGCGGCGCGTTTGAAAGAGCACCCGGAGGTGATCAGTGCTCAACCCAGCCGCTCCTCTACCGGTTCACGCAACAACCTCTTTCCATTCGGGCCGAACTTCCGCTGGAACAATGACAATTACGGCCCTATCCGCGTGCCTTTGGCAGGCGATACGGTTGCAGTAACACCGTTCACCTTGCCCATACTGGACCGCCTGATCAGTCGCTACGAACACAATGTGGTGGAGGTCTCGGGTGGTGAAATGCTCATAAACGGGAAGCCTGCTGACCGCTATTTGATCCAGCAGGACTATTATTTCGTCTTAGGCGATAGCCGGGACCACAGCTCGGACTCCCGCTACTGGGGGTTCGTTCCCGCCGACCAGATCGTGGGCCGCGCAGGTTTCATTTTGTTGAATGCGCGTTCCTGGGGGAGGCACTCCATTTCGGGCCGAACCATGAAGCCGTTGTAGTCCCAATGTATCTTGCACCCATGCGTTTGTTTGCCCCCTTGGCTTTCTGTTTGGTCGCGCTTTCATGCACTTCCTCCGATCCAGCGGCGTTGTGTGACCGCTTCTTCACGCCCTACCCGGATCTCGTGAGTCAGCGCCCGCGCACAACCAGCAACGCGGTTTTGATGGATGCAATGGCGTTGTATTCCAATAAGGACTACAAGCAGGCCATCGTCGGTTTGCAGCGGGTGGTGGATAGTGATGCCCGGGATATGGCAGCCCGCATCTACCTCGTCAACGCACTGTTGGCGGAAGGCGAGCCGTACAAGGCCGAGATGCACTTGGACTTCATGGAGAACGACAAGAATCGGAACTTCAGCGATCAAGTGGATTGGTACAACGCCATGTGCTGGCTTTGCGAGGGCAACACCGAGCGGGCCGCCAAGCAAGCTGAATGGATCGCTTCACGCCCACACACCTACCGCGCGGAAGCTTCCAAACTGGCCAAGGCCTTGAAGAACCGTTGAACCGTGTCCCTTTCCGCTTCCGTCCTCCGCGCTGCCCTGAAGGCTCCCTTGCCTGGGCATAACGCGTTCGCGGACCTTAGTGGATATCCGCGGCCCTCGATCGAGGCTGCGCTGGCCTTATCGCCTCCCCCTCGTGAGAGCGCGGTGCTTATCGTCATCCACCCCGTGAACGGAACTGACCACACGCTCCTAATGCGGCGTTCGATCTACCCTGGCGTTCATAGCGGACAGATCTCATTCCCAGGTGGGAAGCGAGAAGCTGAAGACCCTTCACTGATCGACACGGCCCTTCGGGAATTCAGGGAAGAGACCGGGGCGAACACCGTTGGATTTGAGATCGTGGGCAAACTCACCCGCATCCACATTCCACCGAGCCACACCGTAGTTACCCCAGTAGTGGCCTGGGCGCCTAGGTTGGGAAGCCTTCGTCCCGACCCGCGAGAGGTGGATGAACTGCTCGATGTGCCAATGCCGGAACTTTTTCGGAATGACATCCTGCTGCGGAAGGCCTTCCGTATGAACGCCGATGGCACTGAACGCGTGGCCGCATATTGGAATGTGCAGGGCGAGACCGTTTGGGGGGCCACCGCGTTGATGATCGCAGAATTGAGAACGATCCTTGGCCATCCCATACGGCCGTCCTGGTAAGGAAGCCCCGCGATCGTGGAAAACCCACGGAAAGTCGATTGCGTTCAAGCCCCAAGTCAACTACATTTGTACATCATTCCCCTGACCATGAACATGTTCTCCCTGCGCCGACCGCTTTCAGTTCTCGCCTTAGCAGCTGCTACTGTATCCCTTCATGCTGCCAATGTGGACATCACTATGGTGCCTAACAGTGATGGCCAGCTGGAAGTACGGTTGCGTCCAACCGCCAACTTCGATGGTATGGTAAGCAGCTTGGTGTTCACGGTGAAATGGGATGCCGGTACGGAGGCGAGCCTCGGTGCCATTCAACAGACCGAGCCTGCCAGTCTTTATTTACCCGTGGCGCGCAGCGGTGGCCAGCAGGATGTTGGTGGAGACCGCTACCAGATCTTCGTTGGCTTCGGAATGACACCCATGCAGTGGCTCTCCTCGGAATGGGTGGCCGGGCAGGAATACACCATTGCCACCATCCCTGTTACAGGTACCGCGGAGTTCAGCTTGGTGAACAATTCCTGGACCGGCTTGAACAATGCGGACTATTACCTCGCCTTGGGCGGTGCGGATGAGACCGGAACGATCTATGGCGACATAACCACTGGCATAGTGGCTGGTGAGCTCGGTGAAGGCGGTTTGTCCGTAGTGCCAAACCCCACCGATAAGGCCACTGTGATCACCATGGAGTTGCGCAAGCCACAGACCTTGCAACTGGAACTGTTGAATGCGGCCGGCCAATCAGTCTGGAAGGAGAACATGCCCAATGCTTCGGGCACTATTCGCATTCCATTGGACATGAGTTCCTATGACAAGGGCGTGTACCTGTTGCGTGTGAACGGCGGAGAAAAGTTGATCACCCATCGGGTGGTGAAGCGGTAAGTCCTTTCCGTATTTCCTGCCTTCAGAAAGGGCCAAGTTCAAGAACTTGGCCCTTTCTTTTTTGGCACAGGCTGGCTCACTTGAGTGAAAGCACAGCGTATTGTATCGTCTGAGGACTTCACGGATAAGCCGAGGCGACATGAGAAGGGAAACCACAAGTGCACCGTCCTATTAGCATAGGTTCGTTGGCACATGCAGGAGCATGGATCGCTGAAAAGTAAAGAGCTGATCATCCGAACATGAAGAGGTGTCTTTGCACAGCCGCGACCTCTTGACATCAAGCGAACGCCGGGAACCACCGGAGGAAAGCTCTGGACCGATATCCGACCTGTTGCTTGGCTCAGACCAGGTCCTCCATTTCGACTGCCAAGCCCATCTCCTCCAGGAAGCGCTCGTTGGCGACAAACCCTGCTTTGTCGCCGCTGTACTCAGGCTTCAGCCTGCGCACGAAATACATATCGATCTTCCCTTTATTCTTGGCCTCCACTTGGCCCCGATGCTCGCAGACAAAATGGTCCTTGACCAGTTCGTAAGTGGTCCCGCTGATGTTCACCTCACCAGGCTCCCCACTGCTTTCCATGCGGCTGGCGGTATTCACGCTATCTCCCCAAATATCATAGGCGAACTTCCGCTTGCCCACTACACCAGCTACCACCGGCCCGGAGTGCAGGCCTATACGTAGCACCCAGGCCGCCTTCTTGGACCCTTCCCGTTCGGCGTGCCAACGAACCATCTCCTCGCGCACATCGATCGCTGCCATCACGGCGCGAAGGGCGTGGTGCTCCACCGGAGCCGGTAATCCACAGGCACTCATGTAGCTATCCCCAATGGTCTTGATCTTCTCGATCCCGTAGCGGGAGGTGATGTGGTCGAACCGCACGAAGCACTCATCCAGCTCAGCCACCAATTGTTCAGGCGTCATCTTTTCCGCCATGGTGGTAAAGCCCTTCATGTCGGTGAACATCACCGTGACATCATTGAAGCGTCGCGCTGTTGCCTTCCCGGTATCGCGTAGTTCATCACTCACGGCCTTTGGAAGAATGTTCAGCAGAAGCTCCTCGATCCGCACTTTCTGTCCTGCTATCTCTTCGCCCTTTGCTCGCACCTCTGCGGTCCGTTCTTCCACCCGGCGCTCCAGCACCTGGTTGCGCATCTTCAGTTGTCGCTCCCGCACCTTCACATAACTGATCGTTCCTGCGATCAGCGCGATGGCAACCGCGGTATAGAACCACCATCTTTGATACCAAGGAGGAAGTATGGTGAAGTGCATTTCAGCGGGCTGCGGGCTGAAGAGACCCGACCGGCCAACTGCCTTCACCTTGAACTCATAGGTACCTGCGGGTAATGACGGATAGTGAACATCGGTCTCCTCCGTGAGCGGCTGCCAAGTCTTGTCCAGTCCATCCAGGTAGTATTGGTAGCGCACTGCTTCAGGATCGCTAAGGCTCACGCTTCCATACTCAATGCGCATATTGCTCTCCGTGTGGTCCAGCTCGATCGACTTACCGGGAGTGCGGTCCTCCAGGTTGATCTTGAGGCCGCGGATGGCCACTGTTGGTGGTACCACTTTGTTCTGATCCGGCAATGCCCCAATGCAAATGGCACCATTGGCGGTGCCGAACCACAGGTCGCCGTTCCTCAGCAGAATGGCGCTATTGGGTTTCGTTTCTATTCCGGTGAAACCACTCCGGGATGAATACCGGATGAAGTGGTTCTTATCAGGTTGCCATTCATTCAGTCCTCGGTTCGTTCCGATCCAGACATGACCCGCTTTATCGGTAACGAGTGCACGGATGGAATTGCTGATCAACCCATCATCGGTGGTGTACTTGGCCACTTGTTTCCCATTTTCAAGCACCAGGATACCACGCCCTTCGGTTCCTACCCAGATCCGTCCCTTTGCATCTTGGGTAAAGGAGGTTGGGCTATACGTAAAGCCCAAGTTCAACGGGGTGGCCTTCCCATCTTCCACGCGGCTTACTCCTCCGCTTGAACTACCCACCCACAGCACTCCTTTGGAATCCCTGTACAACGCAGTTACGTGCTCGCCGGTCAGGCCATCCGGTACGTGCATCACTGTGGGGATCATCCCATCAGAGTGGATCAATCCATTGATGGTCCCCACCCAAAGCTCGCCTTGTTTGCCTACAGCCAAGGCGGTCACCTTGTTCTCGGCAATGCTCCCTGCCGCCTCCAGGTCCTTACTCGGCTTGAAGGTATTTGGATCGAAATCAAACAGACCGCCATCTTCGGTACCGATCCATACATGGCCCCGTTGATCCTCTACCAAGGATCGCACGTGATTGCTTTGGAGTTGGCCATCTTGTACGGTAAGGTGGCGCACGTTCCCTGCTCCATTAAGGCCGGGAATCAGGATCGTTATACCGCCGTTGGTACCGAACCACAGATTTCCATCGCGGGTCTCGGTGATGGCCCAAACCTGTTTGTCCACCAAGTGATCTTCCTCGGTAAAGGACTTGAAGCGATCCCCTTTATACACTTCCAGTCCGGCGTCGTGCGTGCCCACAAGCATGTTGCCCTCGCGATCGCGGGTTATGCAGCGCATGCTCTGGCTATGCGTGCCATTGGCAACATTGAATCGCCTCACACCGTTCTTCTCGATCCGGGCCAAGCCCTTATCCCATGTACCTACCCAGATCCGCCCTTGTTCATCTTCAGAGAAGCACATGACGAAATTGCTTGGAAGGGCCGTAGCGATATCATAGGTCTCCACTTGGCCAGTTCGTGAGTCCAAATGCACGGCACCGCTACTTTGAGTCCCGACCCAGAGCCCATCCCGGCTATCTTGGAATACAGTGGTGACCGCCAGTAGCATGGGGAGTCCTTTGGGCTTGAAAGCTTGGAATGCCTGCTTTTCAACATCCCATATTTTCATCTCACCATTGGCCTCCAGAAAAAGGAGCCTTCCATCGTTGAGTGTAGTGATCCCGGTGACCCGTGTGCTCAACCCACGGCCCTCATCATATTTCGCTGCTTCCACAGGGCCTTCCTTGTCCACTGCAGAAATGCGATACGCTCCTTCCCCAAAGGTGGCTATCCAGATATCCCCCTTGCTATCCTGTGCAACGCCCGTTATATCGCGGGTCGGAGGTACTTTACCGATCTGCAATGTGCGGAAGCGGTTCCCCTCCTTCAGGCTGATGCCGCCACCCAAATGCCCGACCCATAACCGGAGGTCCTTGTCGAGAAAAAGGCTGCGCGCACCATTGGGAGCCATGTGATCATTGGCACCATATGCCCTCACTCGATTTCCGTCATAGCTCGCCAAGCCAGCCTCCGTACCGACCCACAGCAGGCCGGTACTGTCCTGCAGCAGCGCATACACCTTTGAAGCAGGCAGACCATCGCGCACCGCGACATTCTCGAAGAAATAGCGCTGTGCCCGGCCTTGGTATGCTACTGTCAATAGTACCAGTAGAAGCAGGAACCTTCGCATGGGCGTGTGCATGGACCCGCAAGATACACGCGGGATCGATCACCGCGTCAGTTCATAGAAGCTCGGATCATTCCCCGATGCATCGCTAACTACCAGCGTGGTCTTCACACTCTCACTATAGTTCTCCATCAGCCCTTTGAGTGGCCCATAGTTATAGAACGAATAAACGTCGTCCGCCTTGCCGTCCACCGGGATCCAATAGGCCTTGCCACCTTGGCTCCTTCCGTGTCCTTCGTACCAAACCAGAAGTGTATTCACCTCCCCACTTCGCACCAGATCGCGCAATTCGATATTGAAGAACCGCTCCAGCTCCGTCTTCGACAGGTTCTTTTTTACCAAAGTGCGCTGGGCGTCATACTTAGCAAATGCCTTTTTCATTTTGGCCATGCTCAAACTGGTGAGAGCTGGCATGTTCCTATAGTTGCTGTTCTCGATGTAAACCACCCATGTATTTCCCATGGGAGAAGCGGGTTTCTCGACTGCCGGCCTAGAAGCCATCACCACCGGTGCGGCCCTTTTCAAGTTGTAGACCAGCTCGGTAACGTTGCCATAGCGATCTTCAGCACGCACAGTGAAGTAGTCCTTGCCGGTAATGTCCAACTTGATGCTGAAGTCCGTGGATACGGTATCGGGTATGAAGCTGGCGAACTTGCCATCCACCATTACCGAGCGGATGCCGCTGGGGTCACTGGCCCGTCCCTCCACGAAGATCTGGTCCTTTCCCGCAGGAACCTCCGCCACGCGATCAGCTGACACGGAAGGCAAAGAGACCAGTAATGAGGGTGGATCACCTTCCGTGCGTTGGATCTTCAGAGTGATGGTGGAACGGTTACCATAGACATCCTCGGCCATTACCTCTATCTCCTTGGCTGCAGCGGACAGAGGGACAGTTGCTCGAAATTCAGGCGACATTTCCTCTGGATCGAAATCGGCCTCCACATCCTGCACTTTAATGGACTTGATCAGGCTCTTATCGCGGATGTGTCCTGCCACTTTCACTTTGGCCAAGGCGCTGCTCACCTGTACGACATCATCCTTGCGCATGGGCTCCACCACGGTGATGACAGGTGGATCCGCCTCGCGGTTCATCTCGAACACCCTTACCTGCACGCGCTCCTTGCTCACGGTGATCGCCTTGAGGTCCTCTGCACTCCATGCCGCCGGATGATCCTTCATTTGCTTTTCGGCCAGACCGAGGTCCTTCGCTGCACCATCCAAGTCCAAGTTGGCCTCCCGGCATTCGGCGCGCAATAACAAAAACCGCACATTGTCCGGAGATTGCAAAAGCAGCTTGTTGAGGTCGTTCACCGCGTTCTGCTCCTGCCCAAAGCCGTGGTAATACAGTGCGCGCTGGTAGTACACCACGCTATCCTCCCGTCCGAGGGCAACGCATTTGCTCACATCATCGATGGCTTTGGAAAACTCCTTTTGCAAGGCATAGGCCTTACTCCGTACAACAAGCAGCTCCGTGCTGGATGGGTTCAATTCCAATCCTCTTGTACAGCGGTTGATCGCTTTCTCCAATGCGCGCATCTGCATGGATACCCCTCTGTACGTTTTGTACAGTTGCAATTGCGTTTCGCCTGCGGACACATAGGCAGCTTCGTAGAGCGGATTCCACTCGATCACCTTGTCCAGGTCCGTATCTGCGGTGGCATGATCACCCGAAGCCATGCGGCTACGGGCATGCAGATAGTAGGTGTCCGTAGTGCCTTTCAGAGCGAGTGCGGCATCGGCAGCTGCAACGGCGCAGGGCACATCAGGCAGTGCCAAGCAGGCCCGCACCTTGGTCTGCAGCGCATCCATGTTCTTGGGTGAAATGGCGATCGCTGCATCAGCATACTTGCGGGCCATTGCGGGGTCATGCGCATCCAAGCAGGCCATGGCAGCCAAGGTTTGGTTGGCCCCATCGCGAGGCGTGATCCGGGCCACATGCTCCAGATCGGCCATACGCTCCTCCAACCGTCCCATGTCCAAATAGAGAGAGGCCCTCCCAACCAAGGCCTTCACATAATTGGAATCCACGCGAATGGCGAATCCGTACTGCTCGAGAGCTGCATCCAACTGACCAGAGGCTCGGAATTTCTCCGCATCCTTCAGGAAGACCTTGCCGTCCTGTGCAGATGCAGCGAAGCTCCCCAAAAGCATGGTGAGTGCAAGTAGGATTCTTCGCGAGATCGAGATCATGTGGCTACGCTAATTCCAAATTTTGGAGGCAAGGAGGACCTAAGGTACAGGATCATGAGGGGCGTGAGGGCCGTGGCGACCCTTACGCTCCCGGCTCACTGTTGAACTTCTCCACAACTAAAGGCGTGGCGCCCGTGCTGCTGAACCCGCCATCATGGTATAGGTTCTGCATGGTGACGTACCGGGTGAGATCGCTGAAGAGCGAGATCACGTAGTTGGCGCAATCATCCGTGGGTGCGTTACCCAGCGGGCTCATGGCATCGGCGAAATCGAACAGGCCTGTAAAGCCCTTGATGCCACTGCCGGCGGTTGTCTTGCTCGGGCTCTGGCTCACGGTGTTCACGCGAACCCGCTTCTTCTCTCCCAATTGGTAGCCCCATGAACGGCCGATGCTCTCCAGGAGTGCCTTGGCATCCGCCATGTCGCCATATCCTGCAAAAGTCCGTTGCGCCGCGATGTAGCTCAGCGCCACAATGGACCCTCCATCCGCCAATGCATCCGTTTTCACTGCGGCTTGGATCATGCGATGGAAGCTCATCGCACTGATGTCCAACGTTTGCTTGTACCACTCGTAGTTGAGGTCGTCATAGGTCCTGCTCTTGCGGACATTGGGACTCATGCCGATGCTGTGCAGCACGAAATCCACCGGGCCACCGAGATTCTCCTTGGCACCGGTGAAGAGTTTTTCCAATTCGTCATCCTTGGTGGCATCGGCCCCGATGATAATGGACCCCGTCTCTTCGGCGAGCTTGTCGATCTCGCCCATACGCATGGCCACAGGGGCATTCGTCAGCACGATCTTCGCACCTTCCGCGTGGGCCAACGAGGCCACTTTCCACGCGATGCTTTGCTCATTCAATGCGCCGCTGATCACGCCGCGCTTCCCTTTCAATAGTCCGTAGGCCATGTGTTTGGTTTTCGGCCCGAAGATAGAAGGATGCGGGATTGCAAATGCCACTTTATTCACTTCCAACATTCCTCCGGCTCCCGCCTTCAAGTATGCAGGCGATCAGGTATTTTCGCATCGGCACAGGTGGGGCTGCTCTGACGAACCGTTGCGCTCATGAAGAACCAGATCACCATTTCAAACAATGGATCGAGCATTTTGCTGGACCTGGTGTTGAAGTCTGATAAACGTGGCAAGATCGTGCTGACGGTATTCGTGGCCTTACTGATCGGCGTGGCTGTCTTCGCACTCTCAAACGCACCCCGGACAGCCTTTCCCAAGATCATTCTCCCCGCAATGATCCTTTGGGGGCTCATCTTCTATTTCCCCGTCCGCTACTTGCTTTGGAACCTCTTCGGTTCGGAAACATTCGCGATCACCACACGATCCATTTCGGTGGAACGGTCCTATGGCTTCTATCGGACACGCATTGAATCTTTCCCGTTCACAAAGCTGTACATCACATTCGATACAGCGCACCGGTTCGATGGCGGGGAATATGGAACCATGGGCTTCCATGGACGTGATCCCACTACTGGACTGCCGGTCCCTCTTGTTCAGACAACCGTGATCGCGTCAAAAGCCGACCTGAACCGTGTTCAAGAGGAGATCAACAAAATGTTCCATCAGGAGAAGATGAAGGGTGCCGGTTTACCCACTTTCTCCTTGAACTGAAATGCTCCCCGGACCTGGCAACTGCGATCGGACAGCGTGTTCATTGCTCCGTACTCCCCTGAGAGGCATGCATTCGACCGACCAGAGCCTGGAACATTCAAACCATGCGTCCGCTGAACCGCCCTACTCCTTCCCTTTCAACAACTCCTTGGCGTTTTCGATCGCTGCCTTGGTGGTCTTCTTCCCACTGAGCATGCGGGCCAATGCTTCCACACGCTCATGGGCGTCCAAAGGTCGGATGTCGCTTTGAACGTGCTCCGCCTCGTGGTCCTTGGTAACAAGTAGATGGGTATCGGCCTTGCTGGCGATCTGCGGCAAATGGCTGATGGCAAGTACCTGCCGTTGGCGGGCCATGCGCGCCAACATGGCCCCGATACGATGGGCCGTCTCGCCGCTGACACCGGTGTCGATCTCGTCGAAGACCACCGTCGGTAGCTCCTTGCTGGCCGCTGCCAAACTGATCAAGGCGAGCATCACTCGGCTAAGCTCTCCCCCACTGGCACTCTTGTCCAAGGGTTCAGGACTGCGGTCCTTATTGGCGGAGAAGTAAGCGCGTATGCTATCGATGCCCGTTGAACCCGGATCCGTTCGCTCCAGCTTGAAGAGAAGTACAGCATGTGGCATCCCGAGTTCCTGAAGTAGAACGGTGACCTGATCTGCCAAAGGCGTGATGGCTTTTCCTCGTTTGGCGCTCAAGGCCTCCGCCAGCTTCAATACTTCGGCACTCAGGGCCTGTTCCCTTTGCTCCAGTTGCTTCACTTGATCTGCCAATGAACCTATGCGGGAGATCCGGTCACCCAGTTCATCCCGCAGTGTGATCAGCGCATCGGCATCCTCCACGCGGTGTTTGTGCTGTAAGTGGGAAAGCAGGTCGAAGCGCTCACGCAATCGCCCGGCCTCCTTGGGATCGAGGGTGACCTCCTCGGCGAGTTGGGCGGCTTCATCAGAAATGTCCTTCAATTCAATGGTCGCACTGTGCATGCGGTCCACCAAGGTCTGCACGGCAGGATCCAATCGGGCTGCCTTTGCTGCAAGTTGCTGGAGGCTGGCCAATTGGGAAGTGATCGCGCGATCACCACCGATGCCCTCCTCCATCCCACGCAGCGCAACAACAAGTTCCTCGGCATGATCGGCACGGGCCAAGGCACGCTCCAATTCAGGTTGTTCATTCTGCACTAAATGCGCTGCCTCTAATTCATCGAACTGGAACTGTAGGTAATCGCGCTCGCTCTGAGCTTGTGCCTCCTGTTCATGGAAACCTACCAGCTCTGCCTTCGCAGTTCGCCAAGCACGGAAGCGTTCAGCATAGACCTTCACGGCCGCACCTTGGCCAATGGAGTGGTCCAGCAAACCCAGTTGAAAGACAGGCGAATTGAGCAACAGCGTATGATGCTGGCTGTGGACGTGTACCAGATGCTCTCCGAGTTCGCGCAGTTGTTCCAAGCGCACGGGGGTATCATTTACGAACGCGCGCGAGCGGCCACCCGGCTCCAATTGCCTCCGCAGGATCATCGGGGCTTCCTGGGGAACACTATTGTGTTGGCACCATTCCTCCACATATGCTGAACCGGATTCCACCTCCACTTCCAGTTCGATCACACAGCGCTTCTTTGCATCGCGGAGCAGGTTGCCTTCCGCACGCTCGCCCATCGCCAAGCCCAACGCACCGATCACAATGCTCTTTCCGCTACCGGTCTCACCGGTGATCACGGTCAGGCCGGCCCCCAGATCCAGCTCAAGCTGTTCGATCAGCAGATAGTTCCGGATGGATAGACGGCTGAGCATGGCGGCGTGAAGTTCGAGCTTCGGGAATGGAACGAGTGACGTATGGATCACCCAATTGAACTACCTATCGGTCTTACCGGTTCTCGCGGACCTTAATGCGTACACCTCGCTTCTGTAGCCGATCGAGACCTTGGGCGGCCAACGTGTGATCAGGACGCATCATCATCACCATCTCATAATTGGTCGCTGCACTATCCAGTTCAGCTGTGCGCTCCATGGCCAAGCCCCGGTTGTACCATGCGTCCGCATAGCCGGGTTCCAGCGTGATAGCCTCGCTGAAATCCCGTTTGGCCCCACCCGGATCGCCAAGATGCTCCAAACGGATATAACCGCTATTGTACCAAGCCAGCGCATTGGAGGGCTGGAGTTCCTTGATCGTGTCATAGCACTCCAACGCGAGGCTATCCTTGCCATTCTCCTGGTAGTACATGCCCTTATTGTACCAGGCCTCCACACTGCGTGGTCGCAAGGAGATGGCGGTGTTGTAGTACTGCTCTGCAAGAGGATCATGTCTGGCTGCACTGATCTTGCCCAACATGATGTAGGCGGGATAGTCCTGTGCATCCTGTTCCACAGCGGTGCGGAAGCTACTGAGGGCCAAGGCCGTATCTCCGACCTCCATATGGATCCAGCCCTTCAGGAAATAGCCATGCGCCGCGTGCTGGTCCTTTCGTAGTGCATCGTTCACCAATACCATGCTCTTGTCATAGTTGCGTAGCACCAATTGGATCTCGGCCTGCTTGAGCATCGCTGAAGAATTGGAGGGATCGGCCTTCGAAGCGCGCTCGAACTGGTCCTTTGCCTTTGCCACTTGGGTAGTACGGTAATAGAGGTCACCCAAACGAAGATGGTAGTTCACATTCGTGCTATCCAGCATCACAGCACGCTCCAGATCGCGTTGAGCTTGGCCGAAGCTGTCCACATTCAGATAGAGCATGGCGCGAACGTCATAAAGCGAGGCCCTGTTGGGGTTGTTCACGATCTGAGCATTGATGGAATCCAAGGAGACTTGGAAAGGGTCTTGAATTTGGGCTCCGTCCGCACGAGGCACGGAACTAGGCCCTCCGCATGCGGTCCCTAGCAGGACCGGCACGAGGAGGAGGAAGGAACTTTCAAAGAGTTTCGTGAGGCTGGGCATGGGAAGATTGACCCCCGCTCCCTCCGCTGCATTGCGGATCGGTCGCGGGGGCCCAAAAGTAAACTTCTAATAGTGCAGCATGCCTCCTCCATGCGAGGCACGTATGAACTGATCCAAGCATCGGTGAACGCAGGGGACCAATCACCTGGATCCTCTACTGGATGCTCCAGATCAAGCTACAGGCAATACGGCAGGAGTCATTGCTGCCTTAATGCGTGCTTCGAGTTCTTCGCAGAGTTCAGCATTGTCCTCGAGAAGCTGGCGAACGGCATCGCGTCCTTGGCCCAGCTTGGTATCATCATAGGAGAACCAGCTACCGCTCTTCTTCACAATACCCAGTTCAACGCCCATGTCGATGATCTCGCCGGTCTTGCTGATCCCTTTGCCGTACATGATATCGAACTCGGTCTTGCGGAAGGGTGGCGCCACTTTGTTCTTCACCACCTTCACCTTGGTACGGTTACCCAGCACATTCTCTCCGTCCTTGATCTGGCTGGAGCGGCGGATATCCAAACGGATGGAAGCGTAGAATTTCAGGGCGTTACCACCTGTGGTGGTCTCGGGGTTACCGAACATCACACCGATCTTCTCGCGAAGCTGGTTGATGAAAATACAGCAGCAGCCGGTCTTGCTGATGGTCCCAGTGAGCTTTCGCAGGGCCTTGCTCATCAGGCGGGCCTGCATGCCCACCACGCTGTCTCCCATTTCACCCTCGATCTCCGCGCGCGGGGTCAAGGCCGCCACACTGTCCACCACGAGGATGTCGATAGCGCCGGAGCGGATCAAGTTGTCAGCGATCTCCAGGGCTTGCTCGCCGTTGTCCGGCTGGCTGATAAGCAGGTTCTCCGTGTCCACACCAAGAGCCTCCGCATAGGTGCGGTCGAAGGCATGCTCCGCATCGATGATGGCCGCGATGCCGCCGTTGCGCTGGCATTCTGCAATAGCGTGGATAGCCAAGGTGGTTTTACCGCTGCTCTCTGGTCCGTAGATCTCTATCACACGGCCTTTGGGGTATCCCCCAACTCCGAGCGCGAGATCAAGACCGATGGAGCCGGAAGAGATCACTTCCACCTTTTCAATCGCCTCATCGCCCATCCGCATCACCGCACCCTTGCCAAAGGATTTCTCCATTTTATCCAGCGTAAGCTGCAATGCCTTCAGCTTGTTCTTGTCGATCTCGGTTGCCATGTTATCGTGTTGTTGTGGTTTCGTTGGTTGTGTTGCGCGTTGCCAACTGCATGTTGCGGGTTGACCCTGTAGCGCGCCTGCTTACCGCAGGTAGGTTACGCGTTTCAAACTTCAGCTTTCTCGTTTCAACTTTCAGGACTTTTTCTCCTCTTCCAGGATCTGTGCGCCGTGGTCCTTCGTGCGCACCTTGGTAATGATGTCCTCTATGACACCTTTCTCGTCGATCAGGAATGTTGTGCGGTTGATCCCGTCATATTCGCGCCCCATGAATTTCTTCCGTCCCCATACACCGCAGGCATTCGCTGCCTCCTTGTCGATGTCTGCCAATAGGCGGAAAGGTAGCTCGTACTTATCCACGAACTTTCTGTGCTTGGTCACTTTATCGGGGCTTACTCCTAGCACTTCGTAACCGGCCTTGCGCAGTGCCCCATGATCATCCCGAAGGCTACAGGCCTGCGCTGTGCATCCCGGTGTATCGTCCTTGGGATAGAAATACAACACCAGCTTGCGCCCAGCGAAATCCTTGAGTGAGACAGGCTGACCATCTTGATCGATGCCACTGAAGGCGGGTGCTTTATCTCCGATAGTCAAGGTGCTCATGGCTCCGATCCGCTTGTGACGATATATCCGTCAGCTGAATGACGTGCAATTAAGCACACGGTCATCGAACCACCAAATCCGCTGCTCGGAAAAGTTTTGAACAGGTCGTTCAGGCAGGGCAGAACTAACTGAGAAGGGTCAGTCGACATTTCGATGAACCACATTATTTCTCGCACGAAACGCCATAAACCATCGACGAACACTTGACAAAGGATTTGCAATACCAACATATTTGGCCCCCTCGCTGAAAAATCTTAGCGAAAAACCATTCACGCCTTCATCCCGATGCAAATGAAGAACATCAGACACACTCGCCTACTACGACAAGCCCTGAGCTTGATCATGGCCATGTTCGTGTTCATGCAAAGCCACGCCCAGTTGGCCCGCACAGAACACCTCGCGAGCAAGGATCACGACCATCTGCATGATGACTTCGGCGGCTTGTTGAATGAGCACGACCAGGAGATCCACTTCATGGAGAACAAAGGACAGTTCAGCGCGCCTGTGCTGTATCGTGCTGATATGCCCATGGGCCAAGCGGTAGCCACCCGCAACGGCATGGTGATCACCGCCTTCGATCCCGTTTCTCTTGCGCATTTCCAGCAGGACGGCGTTGCCTTTGAAAAGGAGATCCAGCAAGGCCTGCCTCATCGTGTTCCGGTCTGGAACAAAAAAGGGCATAGCTGGAAGCTGAACTTCAAGGGCGCTTCCCCGCAAATGAAAGTGGAAAGCCGCAATAGCCACGAGGTCGTTTCCAACTATTTCCTCGGTGACGTCTCCGCCGTGGACGTCCGCAGCTATCAGGAGGTGTGGTACAACAACACCTATCGCGGTATTGACGTGCGGTACTACCCCGCCGAGGATGGGTCACTCGAATATGACATCATCTGCAAGGCAGGCAGCGAGCCCAAGCAGGTGGCCATTGAATTTGAAGGCATTGACCAGATGCGGGTGAACTCCAAAGGGGAGCTTGTTCTGAGCACCAGCTTGGGAGAGCTCTCCTACCCTGCCCCGGTGGTATATCAGCGTGTGAATGGAAAGGAACACAGCGTGAAAGCCGCCTACATCGTGGAAGGAAAGAACATCCTTCGCTTTGAACTGGGTGCCTACGACAAGAACGAAAGCTTGGTTATCGACCCGATCGCACTGCGCTGGGCCACTTGGATGAACACCAACTCCGGCTCGGACAACCATGGTCACTGCATTTGGGTGGATCCCACGGACCAAGCCATTTACGTGGTGTCACGCGTAAGCGGTGGCACGGACCAGATCACCACGGGTGCATTCGACGAGACGGCCAATGGCAGTTATGACATGGTGGTGGGAAAATACCTTGAACCGACCAACATCGGCGGTAGCGGCACTCGCGTATGGCAGACCTACATCGGCGGAAATGGTATCGAAAACCCCTATGCCATGGAGCAAGGGGCAGATGGCAACCTGTACATCACCGGTTACACAGCCAGCACGAACTTCCCGATGATCGGCGGCACGGCTTTCTCCGGAAGCAGCGTGAACCAGCAAGCCCAAACAGGAGATGACGTCTACGTAGTGAAGATCAACACCGCCGGTAACTCGATCAAGTCAGCAGTGGTGGGCGGCAATGGAACAGATAATGCCTTCGACCTCCGTATCGCTTCCAACGGTGATGTGATCGTTGGCGGGAATACCACCAGTACCAACTTGCTCACCGTGAATAGCGGTAGCGGCGCCACCAACAGCAACTCCGGAGCCAACGACGTGCTCCTGTTCCGCATCAATGGGGACCTTTCGACCATTCAATGGATGCGGAATTATGGCGGCAGCAGCGATGACCTGGCCCAGATCATGCTTTATGAGCCAACAACCGGCGACATCTTCATCGGTGGCCGGACCAAGAGTACCAACTTCCCTACGCTTAGCGCGCGTCAATCCACCCGCGGTGGTACTGAGGCCGGCTTCCTTCAGCGCGTGTCAGGATCCGGTACCACCCTGTGGTCCTCCTACTTCCAAGCAGCCGGCAACAAGACCTTGGCCATTTTATGCATGTCCATGAACACAACGGGAAATGAGATCTATTTCGGAGGGGTCACCTCCGGGCTGGAGTCCAGCAACATTTCTTCCAGCGGTACCTATGACAACTCTTACAACGGAGGAGATAATGACCTGTTCATCGCACGGATGGACCTGAACCAGAACTTCATCGGAAGCACCTACATCGGCGGTTCCGCCAATGAGGTGAACATGATGGGCCTGAACACGGACCTCAACAATGATGTCTACGTGTTCGGCTATACGAACAGCACCAACTTCCCGGTAAGCTCCGGAGCGAACGTGCCCTTGCAGGCCACCAACAATGGATTGAACGACAAGGTATTCCTGAAGCTGAGCGCCAACCTGAGCACCCTCAACTTCAGCACCTATTACGGCGGCACCGGCGATGACTACGACCCAGTGGGTGAGCGTGGCATCAAATTCAGCAACTGCCGCATCTACACCATTGTGACCTCCAAGTCGAACAACATCCCCCTTACCCAAGGCGCCCTGAACACCACGAAGCTCAGCAATGACTACGAGCCCGGCATCGTTGTATGGGCCAACCCACCCGACTTGTTGGGTAACACCATTACCGGTAACCAGAACGTGTGTGCGGGTGCGGTTCCCGGCGACATCGTAGGCAGCGAGCCAGCGTATTCCTTGCCGACGATCGTGCGTAACAACTCCGCGTCCGGATACCCTTCACTGGGTTCCGCCGCCTCCTACCAGTGGCAGATCAGCAGCGACAGCTTGAACTGGATGGACATCAGCGGTGCCACCGCACGCGACCTTCCCGGGACACTGATCGGAACGGTGAACGAAAAGACATTTGTGCGCCGCATCATTGGCGGGGATGCTTGCATTCTTGCCGGAGCTGCCGACCAAGTGGTGACGGTGAAGTTGATAGAAGCAAACGCGACGATCACCCATGTTTCCTGCAATGGCGCCAATGATGGCTCCATCACTGCGACTTCAACGGGCGTGGGTCCCTTCACCTTTGTCTGGAACAACGGTGGAACGGGGGCCACGATCACAGGTCTCGCACCGGGCTCCTACAGTGTGCAAGTCACCGATGCCAATGGTTGCCACGCTTCCAAGACGTTCAACGTTACGCAGCCCGCTGTGCTTTCGGGCATGATCAACGGTACGAATGCCACCTGTAACAACAGCAATGGAGCTGCCACCACGAACATCAGTGGAGGAACCACTCCTTACACGTACCTCTGGAGCAATGGAAGCACCGGCTCATCCGTGAACGGCTTGTCTGCCGGCACCTACGGAGTTGAGGTAACTGATGCCCATGGATGCATGTTCCCACTTTCGGTGACCATTGGCGCAAGTGGCACTCCTGGTGCCAACGCAGGGGCGAACAAAGTGATCACCTGCACCTCGGGAAACCAAGTAACGCTTAACGGCAGTTCCCCTACCAGCGGCGTATCCTTCTCATGGACAGCATCGGCAGGAGGAAACATCGTAAGTGGTGCCAATACAGCCACGCCTGCAGTAAACGCGGCTGGCACCTACACGCTGCTTGTTACAAACACCGGAACGAACTGCACCAGCACTGCCCAAGTGACAGTCACCGTGAATACAACCGCTCCGAGCGCCAGCGCCACAGGCGGAGGCAGTTTGACCTGCACGCAAACGAGCGTTGATTTGAACGGTGGAAGCACCACGCCTGGAGCGACCTTCAGCTGGAGCGGACCCGGATCTTTCAGTACCACGGACCAGAACCCATCGGTTGCGGTGCCTGGCACTTACGTGATCACAGTTACCGACCCGGCAAACGGATGCACGAGCACCGCCAACGTTGAAGTGGGACAGAACATCACCGCTCCGGAAGCACAGGCCACGGGAGGGACCCTCACCTGCACCAACACGAGCGTTATGCTGGGCGGAAGCGGAAGTGGCACCTTCGCTTGGAGTGGACCAGATGGATTCAATGCCACCGAGCAGAACCCCACTGTAAGTACAGCGGGTACCTATGTCTTGACAGTGAGCGGTGCCAATGGTTGCACCAACACCGCAACGGCTGAAGTTGTCCTCAACAGCACCCAGCCCGAAGCAAGCGCGACCGGCGGAACAATTACCTGCAGCAATATCAGCGTGTTGCTGATGGGAAGCGGTAACGGAACCTATGCTTGGAGCGGACCCGGTGGATTCAACAGCACCGAGCAGAACCCGAGCGTGAGCGTAGCAGGTGCCTACACTTTGACAGTGACCGGGGCCAATGGTTGCACCAACACCGCAACGGCTGAAGTTGTCCTCAACAGCACCCAGCCCGAAGCAAGCGCGACCGGCGGAACAATTACCTGCAGCAATATCAGCGTGTTGCTGATGGGAAGCGGTAACGGAACCTATGCTTGGAGCGGACCCGGTGGATTCAACTCAACGGAGCAAAATCCCACGGTTAGCGAAGCAGGTTCCTATACGTTGACGGTGACTGGTGCTAATGGATGCACAGATGCTGCAACGGCTGTAGTTGGCCGCGACATCGATGCACCAGGAGCAACAGCAACTGGCGGAACCCTCACCTGCTCGACCACCAGCATTACGCTGATGGGTAGCGGCAACGGGACCTATAGCTGGAGCGGACCGAACAGCTTCACCAGCACCGAGCAGAACCCGACCGTGAGTGTTGCAGGAGCATACGTTCTAACCGTCACCGGCACCAACGGTTGCACCAGCACCGCGAATGCCACGGTGATCCAGGATAGCAACGCACCAGGAGCAACAGCAACTGGCGGAACCCTCACCTGCTCGACCACCAGCATTACGCTGATGGGTAGCGGCAACGGGACCTATAGCTGGAGCGGACCGAACAGCTTCACCAGCACCGAGCAGAACCCGACCGTGAGTGTTGCAGGAGCATACGTTCTAACCGTCACCGGCACCAACGGTTGCACCAGCACCGCGAATGCCACGGTGATCCAGGATAGCAACGCACCAGGAGCAACAGCAACTGGCGGAACCCTCACCTGCTCGACCACCAGCATTACGCTGATGGGCAGCGGTAATGGCACTTACGCATGGACCGGACCGAACAGCTTCATCAGCACAGAGCAGAACCCGACCGTGAGTGTTGCAGGTTCTTACGTTCTCACCGTCACCGGCACCAACGGATGCACCAGCACCGCGAATGCCACGGTGATCCTCGACAATGCGGCACCAGGAGCAGAAGCTGCTGGCGGAACGCTCAACTGTAGCATCAGTCAGATCATGCTTACAGGTTCCGGCAACGGTACTTACGCATGGACCGGACCGAACAGCTTTAGCAGCACCGAGCAGAATCCAACGGTTGGCGCAGCAGGTACCTACAACCTTACGGTAACTGGAACCAACGGTTGCACCAGCAGCGCAACGGCTGAAGTGGAACAGGATGGAACGGTACCTGGTGCACAAGCAACAGGCGGAACTCTCAACTGCACCGTAAGCGAGATCATCCTTACAGGATCCGGCAACGGCGCCTATAGCTGGAGCGGACCGAACAGCTTCAATAGCACCGAGCAGAACCCGACCGTGAGTGTTGCAGGTTCGTACCTTCTCACCGTCACTGGTACCAACGGTTGCACCAGCACCGCGAATGCCACGGTGATCCAGGATAGCAACGCACCAGGAGCAACAGCAACTGGCGGAACCCTCACCTGCTCGACCACCAGCATTACGCTGATGGGCAGCGGCAACGGGACCTACGCTTGGAGCGGACCGAACAGCTTCAATAGCACAGAGCAAAACCCGACCGTGAGTGTTGCAGGAGCATACATCCTCACCGTCACCAGCACCAACGGTTGCACCAGCACCGCGAATGCCACGGTGATCCAGGATAGCAACGCACCAGGAGCAACAGCAACTGGCGGAACCCTCACCTGCTCGACCACCAGCATTACGCTGATGGGCAGCGGCAACGGGACCTACGCCTGGAGTGGACCGAACAGCTTCACCAGCACAGAGCAAAACCCGACCGTGAGTGTTGCAGGAGTATACATCCTCACCATCACCAGCACCAACGGTTGCACCAGCACCGCGAATGCCACGGTGGTACAGGACAGCACCGTACCGGGAGCACAGGCTTTCGGAGGTACGATGACCTGCGTCGAAATAAGCGTCACCCTTCAAGGTGTCGGCAACGGAACCTTCACATGGAGCGGGCCGAACGGCTTCAGCAGCACGCTGCAGAACCCGACAGCTAGCCAAACAGGCACCTATACCCTCACCGTAACGGGTGGAAACGGTTGCAGCAGCACTGCTACAACGCAAGTGAACAGCGACACTACACCTCCAACGGCAACAGCCACAGGCGGGATGATCGATTGCATTACCTTAACGGCCACCCTGCAAGCAACCGGCACTGGAACCTATTTCTGGGAGGGTCCCAATGGGTTCGGCAGCAGCTTGCAGAACCCGACCGTGGCCGATGTGGGCACGTACACGCTGAGTGTCACCGGAGCTAACGGTTGCACAGCCATGGCCAATGCCGCAGTACTTCCCCAGGAATGCGGAGGATGCGAAGCTCCAATCATCATCTCCTGCGGCCCAGCAGTGACCACTGTGGAATGCGGCACCTCCATCGACCCGGAGGACATTGGACTCCCGATCATCCGCAAGGACACGGAATGCCCGCTCGTGAACTTCTACACCTACTACGATGAGGCCAGCGGCATCTGCCCGATCACGCTAATTCGGCACTGGACCTTCCGCGACGTGGCGGGCAATGAGGAGACCTGCACACAGACCATCCTGGTCGTTGACACGCAGGCCCCGGCATTGATGAACGTGCCCGCTAACATCACGGTGGAGTGTGCCAATGTTCCTGCCATACCTGATAACGTATGGGCATCCGACTGCAAAACCAGTGTGGATGTGGAAGTGAGCGATGTGACCATTCCTGGTCCCGACGGATCCAGCTTCACGATCGAGCGCACATTTGAAGCGACCGATGCCTGCGGCAACACGGCCTCAGCCACGCAAGTGATCACGGTGATCAACTGCAAGGCAGCTTGCGAAGCACCGATCATCATCTGGTGCGGCCCTGCTGAAACCACTGTGGAGTGCGGTACTTCCATTGACCCAGAGGATATCGGCCTGCCGATCGTCCGCAAGAACCCTGACTGTCCGGAGGTGAACTTCTACACCTATAATGACCAGATCAGCGGAGAGTGCCCAGTAACTCTCAAGCGCACTTGGACCTTCCGTGACACGGATGGCAACGAGGAGAACTGCGTTCAGCTGATCTACATCGTGGACACGGAGGCACCTGTGCTTAGCTGCATGGACTCCGAAGTGACCGTGGATTGCAACTCGATCCCAGCGCCTGAAAAGTGCACCGCTACGGACAATTGCTCCAAGAGTGTGGATGTGGATTTTGAAGAGACGACCAGCAAAGGCGATTGCGACAGCGGCTTCATCATCACACGTACATACTCGGCAACGGATGCCTGCGGTAATACAACCACCGCTGTACAAACCATCCATGTGATGGCAACCATGAAGGGTTCCACCAAGGGAATGGCCACGCAGCCGAACGACCCTATCTCCAATGTACAGGTCGCCCCGAACCCCTTCCGCAACCATACCACCATCAACTTTACCAGCGAAGTAGCTGGACGTGCAACGGTGGTATTGATGGACATGCTGGGTCACCAAGTAGCAACCCTGATGGACAGCGATGTGGAAAAAGGAGCGAAAGTGTCCTTGGAGTTCAAGCCGCAAAGCGAGAGCGGAGCCTTGTTCTTCTACCGGATCAGCCTGAACGGTTACCACATGACCGGAAAGATGATGTACCGTCCTTGATCATTTTCTGAACCCCAAGATGGAAGCCCTCGCCTTTGGCGGGGGCTTTCGTCGTTCAACATGGGTAATTTCGCGGCACAACATGGAAACTACCCCACTTGCCGAACGGATGCGCCCCTCCACCTTGGACGAGATCGTGGGCCAAGAACACTTGGTGGGCCCAGAGGGGATCATCCGGAAAGCGATCGCAGGCAAGATCCTGCCGAGCATGATCCTATGGGGGCCTCCCGGTGTAGGCAAAACCACCATGGCCCGCCTGATGGCCAAGGAGCTCGATAGGCCCTTCCACACCTTGAGCGCGATCAGCAGTGGGGTAAAGGATATTCGCGAGGTGATCGGGATGGCCAGTGGAAGTGGCCTCTTTTCACGCAGTGCAGTCCTCTTCATTGACGAGATCCACCGCTTCAGCAAGGCCCAACAGGATTCCTTGCTCGGTGCCGTTGAAAAAGGCGTGATCACCTTGATCGGAGCAACCACGGAAAATCCGTCGTTCGAGGTGATCGGGGCATTGCTCTCCCGATCCCAGGTCTATGTGCTGAAGCCCTTGACGGTGGAGGACCTCACCGGCCTCCTACACCGAGCGATGGAGACCGACCCGGAACTACGAAAGGAGAAGATCGAACTCAAGGAAACCGATGCGCTGATGCGTGCCAGCGGTGGCGATGCACGAAGGCTCCTGAACACTTTTGAACTTTGTGTGCGAGCTGCGCGGCCTTCCGGCATTCCCAGCGACGACTCCCACCCCATTGTGATCACTGACGCGTTGGTGCACGAAGTGGTGCAGACCACCGCTGCCCGTTATGACAAACAGGGAGAGCAGCACTACGACATAGTAAGCGCATTCATCAAAAGCATGCGCGGTAGCGACCCGAACGCAGCTGTGTACTGGCTGGCCCGCATGGTTGAAGGTGGGGAAGACCCCTTGTTCATCGCTCGGCGAATGCTGATCTTGGCCAGTGAGGATATTGGTAATGCAGATCCCAATGCCTTGCTGATGGCAACCACGGCCATGCAGGCGGCCCAGATGATCGGCTGGCCGGAAAGCAGGATCGTGCTTTCGCAATGCGCTGTATACCTGGCTTGCGCTCCCAAGAGCAACGCCAGCTATCTCGCCATCGGCGAAGCTCAACAGGTTGTAAAGTCCACCGGAGACCTGGCGGTACCTATCCACTTGCGCAATGCGCCTACCAAGCTGATGAAGGACCTCGGCCATGGCAAGGACTACCAATACAGCCACGATGCACCGGGCCATTTTTCCGATCAGGAATTTCTGCCTGGGGAATTGAGCGGCAAGGCCTTTTACAGGCCAGGCGATAATCGAAGGGAGCAGGCCTTTGCAGCCTATCTCCAACAGGTCTGGGGAGACAAGTACAGCAAGTAATGCTCAGTGCGCCCGCTCCGCTTCCATGAAGCTTCGGTGCATGTCGTAAACGATACCCAAGCTCACCATCAAGCCTCCGATGGCTTGCTCAATGACCTGCCAGATCAGATCCACCACAACATGCTGGATACCATGGCTGGCAAAAGAGAGTCCGGATAGGAGCACCACCAAGTAGATCAACACGCCGATCCCGCTCCCCACCAGCATGGACTTCAATGGAAACCCAACCTTGAGGGAGATCCATTCGCGAGCAATGCACAAATGAATGGCCAGAGTAAGCAGGAGACCGATGAATAAATAAGCAAGGCCGGACAGGCCCAAGTAGAGCCCAAGGTCCATCCGAAGGTCGGATATATCCGTTAGGGCAAGGCCGTGCCATACGTAGGAGATGCCTGCCATCACCAACGAGCTTAATAACCAAGGAAACAAGATGCGTCGTTTCAGCAACACTTCGGGCGTTTTGACCCTCACCGCAAAATTAGGCAACAAGGCAGCACCAAACCAGATGAATGTGCCTTGACCCATACCTTGCCGACCATGCGCCGACCGCTTTCCTGGACCGTGGCCTCCAGCCTGCTCCTACTGGCCATAGTGATAACAGCTTGCCGGAAGGATAGAGCTCAACCGCAATGGGACCTGGATATTCTGGCTCCCTTGGTTACCACGTCGCTGACGATCGGTGACTTGGTGCCTGACAGCATTTTGAGCACAGATGGCCAAGGGAATGTCAGCATTCTCTACACCGCTGAATTATTCTCTATCTCGTTGGACACAGTGCTTACTGCACCGGACACCAGTTTCAGATACGGGTATGCCCTTCCCTTTCCGGGCCCTGTGCAATTCCAGCCGGGAGCCATGTTCAACACCAATGACGATGTGACGCGTTTCGACCTGGACGACCTGCAACTGACCAAATTGATCGTTCGCTCCGGCCAGTTGGATGTGGCCATCACCAGCATGATGAACGGCCATATCATCGGTAACTTCTCGTTGCCGGGCGCATCCCTGAACGGCGCCCCTTTCGTTGTGCAACAGCTGCTTCCGCCTGGAACTCCAAGCTCACCCAGCACAGTACATACCAGCCGGCCATTGGATGGATACGTATTCGATATGCGCGGGCCGGACCATGATGCGGTGAACACCTTGGCCACGCACATCAGCTATGCCAACTCTCCGGAGGGGAACATCATTTCGATCACCAATCAGGACAGTTTGTTGGCTCTTGTGAGCTATTTCAATATAGTTCCCCAGTATGCGACAGGCTCATTCGGCACTCGAACGATCACCGTAGACTCGGCCACCACCGACCTCGACCTCTTCCGGAACATCACCGGAACCTTGGACCTTGACCAAGTGACAGCGCATTTGCGGATCCGTAATGGTATCGGAGTGGATGCCCGGGCAAACATCCATTATATCCGCTCGCAAAACTCCTCCAGCGGAACTGATGTGGACCTGATCGGCTCCATCACTTCGGGACCTGTGAACATCGACCGCGCGATCGACCTGGGCAGCAACTTCCAATCCGCCTTGAACACGTTCAACTTGAACCAAGGCAATAGCAACATCGATCTCTTCCTGGAGAATCTACCTGACCGTATCGGTTATGCCATGGACATCACGATCAACCCATTGGGCAACATCAGCAATGGCCATGACTTCCTCTATTACGAAAGCAAACTGACGGCTGAGATGGAGGTTGATGTTCCGCTCCGGTTGATCGCTACGAACCTGACCCTCCGAAAGACGGTGACGGTGGACCTGCCTGGATCAGCTGATGCCCATGCTTTGAAGAGCGGCTTACTGCACCTCTTCGCAGAAAACGGATTTCCTTTCAGCGCAGCTATCGAATTGTCCGTAGTAGACCAGAATGGCCAGGTCCTTACCGTGCTTGCTCCGGGTGGCATCGTAAGTTCCGGGGTCCTGGCTTCGGATGGCTTTGTTTCCACCAGTACAGCAAGCCGGGTGGATGTAGAATTGAACGCGGCACAAATGACGCTGCTGCAACAGACCGGAAAACTGCTCATCACTGCCGTCTTTAATACTGCCGACCAAAGCCAGCATGTGCAGATACTGGACCGTTACCGCATGGATCTCCAACTAACCGTTGATGCCAACTACACTGTGAATGGCGATAATTGATCGCTGCGGCTGGTGGATCCCCTTGGTCATCCCCGTCTTGGCGTCGGCCCAAGTGGATAGCATCGGGGGAGCCTTCACGATCTCGGACCACCGCCTCACTATAGAGGCCACTGGATCCTATGATTCAAACGTGATCTACAATGACCTGGTGATGGGCATCTACCGAGGTGGTGCCCTGAGTAACGAGGTGCGCAGACGGACCTTGGATGCGCTTGGTAGCCGCAACCGCGGTGGCCAAGAGTTGGGAGGAACCGCCCACTACGCATGGGGCGATAGCCTCTTCGGCCGGTCCGGACTTCGGCCGCGCTTCAGCTTGGGCTATCGCAATTTCTTGGGGATGCGTTTTGCGAGTGATGCCTTTGCTGTGTCCTTTTTCGGCAACGCAGCTTTCGAGGGCCGCACTGCACATCTTGGCCCCAGCTCCTTCGAGCAGATCGACTACCAAACATTCTGTTTCGGTGTGGAAGACCGGCAGACCGGCTCATTCCTTGAAGTAGGTGTGGTGAACGGAAGTGCATTGAACACAGGGCAGATAAACACGGCGGACCTGTATACGGCCATGGACGGCCGTTACTTGGAGCTCGCGTTGGACGGAAACTACCATAGAAGTGACACGGGTAAAACCAATTTCTCCAGTGGAATTGGTGCCGTTATCTCCATGCAGTGGAGGAAGCCGCTGCAAATCCTCCAGTCTTCCGGGGCCCTCTCGATCACCGTAACGGACCTTGGCTTTATCGCTTGGAACCCGAATTCCCTATCGGTCACTAAGGACACCACGATCAGATATGAAGGTTTTGAAGTATCAGGCATCTTGGATCTTGACGCCTTGATCTTGAATGAAAACACCTTACAGGATAGCCTTGGATTGGGTTACTCAAAAGGTAATTTCCTCCGAATGCTTCCCGGAAAAATAGAGGCCAAGCTGGAGTTTGGAAGGCTGCAAAACGCCCATCCGGATTTTCAGCGAGCCGCTTACTCTGTCTCCCTCGACCAACGGCTGCTCCCAGGTTACATTCCCTATGCCAGAGTGGATCGGAATTTGGCGCTTTCAAAGTGCTTCATGCTGCAAGTGGGCGCTTCCTACGGCGGCTTCGGTGAACTCCGGGCACGGTTTGGCCTTGAAGCTTTCCTCGGCAAACATGTGGGCATCCGCATCGGAACGCCGAATGCTATCGGTCTGGCCTCCGATCAAGCCCGCGGCAAGGCACTCGCCGCCAACATTGAAATAGCTTGGTGAGCGCAGTTCGGCTCAGTTCTCGGCAAGGGCCTCGCTCTCGTAGATGAGCTGGGAGCAACTTGTTCCGTTCTTGAAGTAGAACACCCCGCTGTACTTCCGTACCACCCTGCGGTATTCCGTGTTTACATCCCCTTGCTGAAGCTTGATGATAGTGACCACTTCATTGGGTTGCACGATCACATCATGCTGCCTTACCACTGTTACCGGGGTTGGCTCGAACTTCGGGCGAGGTTCCACTCCTACTCGAGGAGTGGCTACTTGCACCCGGGAAGGCTCATTTTCCATCCTCGGAGCGGCTGACCGACGCTGATCTTGGCCCTCCGTTGGCTTCATGAGCGTACCTGCCACTACGGGCTTCGCTATCGGAACAACCTTGCGCTCCACCTTTTCGGGTACAGGCACAGGTTTCGGCGGAGGTGGGGCTTCCTGCTTGACCGGGGCTGCCTTCACTACCGGTTCTGGTTCCACGGGCTTCTGCTTGGTCTCCGCCTTGGCAAGGGACGCAGCCTCCTTCGCTGCACGCGCATCTGCCTTTGCAAGATCCTTAGCTTCTTGGTCCTTTCGCTTCTGGGCTTCCGCCAGCTCGCGCGCTTCTTCCTTCTGCTTCTTGTCCACTTCGGCTTGCGCCGCTTCCAGAGCACTCTGAATGCTCTTTGTATAGTCCGTGTCGTAGTCGAAATCGGCCAAGGTCGCATCATATCGGATCATCCCGACAGGCTGGTTGAATACCACCGTGTTCATCCCCTCGTATTGCTTGAAAAGGGAAACCACGAAATCGAACGGTGTAAATCCGATCTGCGCTGCAACCGTTGGAACCTTCGTATTGAACGAAAGTTTTTTGGTCACGAATCCATTCTTTTCGAAGGAGAGCAAATAGGTCTTGTTCAGTTCCAGTTCCAAGGAAAACTTGTTGAGATCCGTGGAGATGGTCCGGTGCTTTTCACCATCGAGGTAAACTACCATGCGGCACCCTTCGAGCCCAGCACCTTCCACCTTCAAGCGACCGTTGATCGTGAATTTGGATTGGGCCATGGCCATGGAGACAACCACCATGGCGAGCATGAGCCAAGCGGCACGCAACATGTGCGACCGGATCGGTACAGTCATCTGTAAGGTCACGATGCCAGTATCGACGTAGAGATGAGCCCTTTGGCTAGCATGGCGGCTACCAGGCCCATGATGAGGACACCGGCCATGATCAATGTGCGGACTGCCACGGAGTTGTTCGGCTTTACCATGATCAAAAGAGTTTCACCCCTTTACGGGTGTTCCCCCGGGAAAGGTTACGAAACCGATGGAACGAAACCGGGATGGATCCCTTACGTATGAACGGCCAGAAATGACGCGAATCCTATTCCTTCTTGCCTCTCTTCTGATCTTCCGGGTCCTCCCGGCGCAAGAAGCCCCCGGTACGCCCGAGGCTATTGACAAGCTGTTCCATGAAGGGGAGCAAGCCTACCGGAGCGGTGGGTATGCGCATGCGATACAGCTTTATACACAGGTACTGGAAATGGACCCGGAACATCTGAATGCCTATCTCCAGCGAGGTTTCTGCCACAGCCTGCAGGGCGAATATGAGAATGCCATTACCGACTTCTCCTCCGTGATCAGCCGGAAGGGAGACCACCTATGGGCCTATACCAGCCGGGGAAGTGCCTATGGGAAGCTTGGGAAACAGGACTTGGCGATGCAGGATTTCAATACCGTACTTCAGTTGGATCCGCGCAACCAAGAAGCCTACAACAACCGTGGCTGGGCCAAGAAGGCATCGGGCGATACCAAAGGTGCTTGCGCCGATTGGGGTGCGAGCCGGAAAATGGGAAATGCCGAAGCCAAGATCATTCTGAAAAACAATCAATGCAAATGACACGCACCCTCCTGATCTTCATTTTGGCCTCTTGGCTATGGATACCGGCGGCCGCACAGGACCAGAGCTATGCTGACTGCTTGGTGAAGGCCACCAGCAGTTGGGGCCAACCCTGTGACAAATGTGAGATATACGCAGGGTACAAGCGCGACTACAGCACCGTTTACCAAGTTGAGTTACGGAACATCTGCGGTGAAATGATGGAAGTGAAGGTGGCCATGGAAGAGACCAATGGCACATGGCGCACCTTCCCCGTGAAGGTTTTGGCCGCGGGCGATACGCTGGCTGCATTCGCATGCCGCGGCACTGGCAAATACCTCTATTGGGCCCGACGGGTGAATGATACCGAGATCCTCCTTCCTTCCGATGGAGAGATCGTGAGCGCCTATCCGGGCAGGTGATCCTAGCGGTCCGGCAGGATCGGAGGTCGTTGGACATCCAACTCATCCACGGTCCCTTGTTGATAGGATGTCAACCGTGGCTTTCCAAGCCATACGGTGCAAGGCTACATTGGTCCAAGCATAAGAAATGGACCATGTCTCTTAAACACATGCATATCGGTCGCACGGCAACCTCGCCAGAGATCGAACTGGATCTGGAACGGGGCACCATTGACATCATTGGTCGTTCCCTACCTGCCAATAGCGAGCTTTTCTATGATCGCGTGTACAGGTGGTTGGAGGAGTACCTGAAAGAGCCCCGCGAGAAGACCATCGTGAACATGCGGATGGACTACTTGGACACCAGCAGTAGTAAGCACTTCTACAACATCTTCGATCGCCTAAGCGCGGCGAACGAGCATGGCAGGATGGTACAGGTGAACTGGCACTACGAAACCGGCGATGAGGAGATGGCGGAAACAGGTAAGGACTATCAGAGCCTCTTTCCCATGCTGTTCAACTTCATCGAGGTGAAGGACCTTTTCTGAGGTTCTGCCCCGTTACCAAACGCTTCCGGCCCGTCCATCCCTGCCTTATGGCGGCATGCAGTTGTTATGGAAAGAACAAAGCCCCCCAACTTTCGCTGGGGGGCTTGCTACTGAAGAGTGCACTCGTAGGGAGTCGAACCCCAAACCTCCTGATCCGTAGTCAGGTGCTCTATCCAATTGAGCTACGAGTGCAAAATGTGCTTTTGAAATGACCGATCATGTCCGAAAGCGGGCGCGAATATAGCACGTTGCTCTTAACGAGGCTTATAATACTTCATTGCCTCGGGCATATATGCCTTCAGATCGGCGATACGTCGTTCATCACTGGGGTGAGTACTAAGCAGTTCAGGTGGTTTTGCACCACCTTGTGCAGCCATACGTTCCCAGAATGCCGGTGCCACGCGGGGATCGTAGCCACCCATGGCCATGAAGACCAAGCCCATCTTGTCTGCCTCACTTTCTTGCTTCCGGCCATAGGCCAACATGCCTAACTGGCCACCGATGCCATAGGCCTGAAGAAACAGATTTGAAGCAAGGGATGGCTTTTCCGCTGTAAATGCCTGCAGCGTGAGGCCAGCTCCCTGCACAGCAAGAGCTTGGCTCATCCGTTCATTGCCATGTCGGGCTATGGCGTGGGCGATCTCGTGTCCCATCACCAGTGCCAAGCTCTCTTCATCCTGTGTCACTGGCAAAAGTCCTGTGTACACCACCACTCGGCCACCTGGCATGCACCAGGCGTTCACCAAGGGATCATCCACCACATTGAACTCCCATTGAAAGTTGGCCACCCGGTCCTCTGCTCCATTTTCTTTCAAGAAGGCTGTGGCTGCGGCAGCCAAGCGATCACCGATCCTCCTTACCATCACCACGCGCTGATCCGAAGCAGGTAGCGGCGGATTCTCTTTCAAGAAATCCTGATACTGCGTAAGGCTCATGCTCATCATCTCCCCTTCGGGCAGCAAGTTCAACTGACTGCGTCCGGTGATGGGCACTTTTGAGCAGCCTGCGATCATCGCAAGCACCAGTGGTAGAGCGAGCAACCGGTTTCTGGTCGTTCTCATTGGATCTCTGCTGAGAGGCCGCGGTCACAAAGTGCTTCACACATCGGTTTCAACACCTCGAACGTCCCTCGTTTCACGCTGCATTTGCCGGTATAATGCACAAGCCATGCGCATTGTTCGGCCTGTAGCGGCTCATGGTCACAAATATCCATCAAGCTCACGATAACGTGCTCAAACGTGTTCACATCATCATTATGCAGGATGATCTCCTTGGCCTTCACATCGATCACCAGTGTCTCCACCCCTGACCATTCTTTCTCCTTTCGCTGCATGCTCATTTCCCTTCGGCTTCTGCATGCGAAGTTAAGGATTGGCTCACGGGGTCACCAATCCGGGGTCCACAAGTACGTCCCTGCCAAACTTGGCCAACAGGGCCCTGGCATCTCGTATGGGAATGCGCTTACCGTTCAGGTAGGCAGTTACGAACGCATCCGTGACCCCAAGGGCGACCGTGCCGTTTTTGCGCTGCACGGCTTGACCTTCATCCATGAATATGCCCGTGGTGTAACGGATCTTGTCGTTCGCAGTAAGCTCGCTATTGAGCGGTGTGATGTTGAACAGGCGGTCCAATGGTGTGGGCTTGCTGTATACGCCTACCTGCACGGTAAAGAAGAGCCCCTTCACCGCCTCCACTTGCTTGGCTGGTGCAGCGGTGGGGTCATTGTAGTATTCAGTGGCCCTGTCCGATGGTTTGAATGCGGCCAGGATTTCCTGCGCGGTAGCGGGATAATCGGCCAGCACAACTGTTCCCGGTGATGGCTGGGGAAGGTTGGTGATCGCTGGTTCCGGCATTCCAACACTTGTAGTTCCTGAAGATCCCACCGTTGAGCTGACCGAAGTGGCAACCGGAGTTGATGTTGATGCAGATGTTGGTGCTGTTACGCGTGTACTGCTTGGTGCGTTGTTCTGTGCAAGGAGTGCGCGTTCAGCCTGCATCGCTTCGCGCAATGGCACGCGCTTCCCATCCATATAGGCCACCACGAATGCATCGCGATAACCTCGATCGCGCACCTTCTTCCCCGCCTCGGATGCACTTTCTGCGCTGGTGAACATACCGGCCGTATAGCGCACCAGTCCATTACCTGCATGCTCTCCGGCCACTGGGGTCATATCACTGAATGCCTCCAACGGAAGTTCGTTGCGGAAAGCACCGACCTGCACTTTGTACACTACGCCCACTGGCATAGGAGCGTCGATGGGGATCGCTTCTTCCCTTGGTGTGGCATACTCTTCAAATTGGAACACATTCCTCGCCAACGGCTTGTCGTAGGGTACCGGAGACCTGTCCATGGGCGTGCTCACGCCCACCATGCGACCGGGTACTTCCCTCCTTCCAGCTACAGGCGCTTCCTCTGGTGCGGTACGTTCGGGGCTCTCCACGTTCACTATTGCGATCCGTTCCTCTTCCTTGGTAGGTCTCTCCTCGGCACGCGTTGGTTCTTCAACTATAGCCACCGGTGTCGCGACCTGCGCCTGGGCATTCACATTCTGAACGGGATCGGCGGCTGGCTCCATGGCTGTCAGACGTTCCCGGTTCTGGGTAGCTTGAGTTGTAGCAGCCTGTTCAGTCTGGTCGCCGGATCGGGCGACTTGCGCTTGTTGCTGGCTTACCCGGGTTGCTGTAGTGGAGGATGATGATGGGCGCGGGCGGGTCCGAGCAAGCAAGGGCTCCGTACGGCGCTTGCCTTGCTCCAGGTCCATGATCGCTGCAGAACGATCCGCTGGCATACCCTGCATCAGAGTGGCCGCTTGGCCATCGTTCAAGGTGGATGAAGTGATCAACTGGTCGGCTTGTGTATGCAAGGAATCCGACCGGAGGATGAACGCATCGGCACGTGTTTCCAGCTTTTGAACTTGCTCTCCATTTTCGGGTTGTCCTTGCGGACCGTCCCGCAGCGCACTAGCCTCATCACGGAGGATCTGTGCCAAGGTCTCAGCGCCATCGGCTTCATTTCTGATCGCAGCCGCTTCAGCGCGCTCCTGCATGGAGCGCCCCTTCATCATGAAATACTTGCGCTCCTCCTCCCCGCCCATAACGGTATTGCGCTCCTGTGCATTCAGGTAATAGTAGTTATCCAAATAGCTGGACAGTACCAAGCTATCTGCCCTTTCGGTGGCAACACCGACCAAAGCGGTTCCGGTTGTAGCTCTTTCACGATCGGATCCTGCGGCAGCTATGACTTCGCTTTTCGCCCCCTTGCTTTCCTGGGCGGAATTATCCGTTACGGAGTTTGGTGCGGATCCAGTTGGTGTGGTTGCCGTAACTGTTTCTCCTGTTGAATGCTTGGCAGGCTCTTGGGTTGCCGGAGTTTGTTGGCTCCGTCCCGCAGTTGGGGCACTCTTGCTTGGCGAAGAATTGGCAAATGCGGCCGGGAACATGCGCTGCTCTACCTCCTGATAGGTCAAGGCTTCGCCGGGGGTGGCTTGGCCGCTCAACAAGTAATTCCGGACCGTATGGGACCGGTCATAGTCAAGCAGGGCATTCAGCTCTTCAGCATACGCTTGGCGATAAAGTGAGTTCCTCTTGAATATGTCCCCGGCATCATCCGCCTGCTTTCTGAAGCTCTTGGCCTTGCTCATGGATGCATCACCAGCCTCCACATAGGACTTGCTCATTTGCATCAAGGGTGCATCCGGCGCGAACCCTTGCTTGGCCAGGCTCTTGGTCAACACCTTCGCACTGTCCTTTGCCACGGCATATTCACTCTGGCTGATAAAAGCCAAGCGTTGGCCCAGATCCACATTGTGGATCAGCATATCATCGATCTTCCGATCCACCTGTTGACGCAGCTTATCGTAGTTCTTGCCTGCCGGCGTCTCCGATAGGATGATCTGTAGGCTGTCTATCACTAACTGCATGTCCTCCCCGATCTGGAGGTCACGGTCCTTCTGGGCAACGGCATCCGCTGCCTTGGACGATCGCGGTTGCAATGGACTGGCATACACCTGATCGAGTTCATCGCTTAGGGCGATGTAGGAATCATTGTGCGGGGTCTCTGGGGCTGCCTGCCCTTCGGTGCGGCCTTGCACAGCGGCCTGCTCGGACAACTGAGCATCCTCCATTGCCTTGGTCTCCGTAGCTGCGTACTCCTGATCCACCTCGGCCAAGGCCTCTGCTGCGCTCTCCACATGGGCGGCTTTCAACTGCCTCCATCGTTCCAAACGAGGCAGTAACTCTTCTGCCTGTTGGGGATGCTCCTCCAAGAATGCAAGGACCTTGGCAGTTTGAACGTCTATACTGTCCACCAACTGCATTTCCAATGCATGGAGCATGCTTGCTTTTTCACGTGCGGTGGCGGGCCCCTCCATAATGGCCTTTCTCCGGAGGCTGAATCCCGGGTAAGCCTCCTCGGCCAGTTCCTCATCCATAATGGACATGTCGAATTCCAAGAAGACATACTCGTGCATGTGCTGCAAGGAGCGTTGCTGGGCGAGGGCCTGCGTTGCGTTTTCTTTTGCTTGGAAAGCCGCGATCATCGCCTTCTGATCGGTAATGGCCAGGTCCAAGCTGTCCTTTCGGGTACGGTCCTTTTCGCCTTGGCGCAATTGCTCCAGTTCAGCCAGCCTATTGGCCATCAAGAAGGCCGCTTCGTCCGATGCGGCACTCGCTACCTGAACGGATGCTCCTGCCTCGGCCGAGAGCACTGCTTCCTCCTTTATTGAACCTTTGGATCCAGTGCCGCCGACTTGACCAGTTATGGGGCCATTACCACGGGCTTGCTCAGCTTGCAAGGCTCCATCACTTGCCACCGACTGCCGTTCCGTTCGTACAGGAGTGCTGTCTGCTCCGGTCGCTGATCGCGCACCAGCTTGTACGGCACCGCCAGCAGCAGTATCCGTTCCAGCACCTTGGCCATCCTGTTGCTTTGGAGTTGGGACAATTCCAGCCACGACCGCGTTGCCCTCCGCTTCCTCCTCACGGGTACGGCTGATAATATCATTCTGCAGACCGTCAACTCCCTGGGACTGCCCCATGCTCTCAACCTGATCAGTAGTTCCGATAGTTGAACTCGACCTCGAACGGGTTACTGCATTATCCTGACCGGGGCTACCTGCAGCCAATTCCATAGATCCAGTGGAGGCAGAAGAAGAGCTTGATGGTGTGACGTTTGCTTGTGTTTGCGTACCACTGGACCGAACCGTACTGGTGGTGCTGGCCAACGTCTGATCCCGGGTCCAATTGAAAGTACGCCTTTCTCGTTCCTCAGCAGAGGCCGTGTTGATCGGGTTGTACTGCGGATCGATCACCAAGGCCTGATTGACTTCCCGCACTTGGGACAAACGCTGTTCAATGCCTGCGACCGAACCCACTTCCACTGCTTTCGCGGTGCGGGTATCTGAGGAGTTGCCCAAATACCTCAGCAGCTCCACTTGGCCTCGTGCCAAGGCAGCGGCCTCCTCGGCAGCTCGTGCTTGCGTATATGCCTTCTCCACTTCATCATGCAATGCACTCCGCTGCTGCTCCAATGTGGCCAGCTGTGCACCGAGGTCTTCCTTCTTCCGCCCTTTCGCAATTTCAACCTCCCGAGCCAAGCGTCCTACCCGGTCCAACAGGATGTTCTCATCTTCGCGAAGCGCTGTAGCCTGCCTCATTTTCCGCGCTGCCTCCGTGGCGGCAGCAGAAGCGACACGTCGTGTGCGCTCCAGTTCATCCACTCGAGCCTCCGGGCCTTTCCGCGCATCGATATCCGCCTTCAACTGCTTCAACGCAGTTGTGGTCCTCCCCCGATCCTTCAAGGCTTGGGCTTGAATGAGTTCAGCGCTTAGTGCATCCGCCGTTCCTGCGCGTTTCCTGTTCAACGCCGCCGCCTCACCTGCTTCCGTTCCGGTTTGATAGGCCGCCCGTGCCCGGGTTCCGGCCTCCACAGATAGCTGCTTCGCTACCGCCGCCTCGCGCATGAGGTTGGCCTTTTCAGCCTCCTCCGTCCTGGTATCCGCTTGCTTCACCAAGGCGGCCGCCCGCTTGTTCTCTGCTTCAGCGGTGCTTAGGTTCTCCAAGGCCAATGCCAAGGCTGCATTCTTCTCTTGCTCTTGCTCGATCGCCAAAGCCGACAGGGCTTCGGCCTCTTGGGCGGCCAGGTCCATCGCCTTGCTAATGGTCATGGATCCATCAAAACCAGCGGCCTGCAAGGGATCTTCCGAAGGGGCAACCTGGGGAGTAGCTTCGGCTATTGCCTTCTCTCCCGTCACGTTGAGCTTGGCTCTCCGCCGGATCTCATCCAAGGCCAAGGCCATCACGTCCTCATCCAAGGGTTGATCGAAGTGGTTCGTCACATCCACCTTTTCACCTCCCCGTTCCACCAATTTGATCTCTTGTTTAAAGGCGGTGGGCTTATGTGTGGAAGGAATCTCCATGGTGCCCAAATGCGACCGGCCACCGGGTCCTCCTTCCACCAGCACCTTGTACTTTCCTCCTCGCGGGAGAGCAAGAACATACTCTCCATTACTGTCCGTGATAACATCCGCAACGCGCTCCCGGGTAAGGTCATCCTCCACAATGATCCGTGCCCGACGATCCGAGGGATCGAATGCGGAAGCATAGGTTCCTTTCAGCACGGTGATGTTGATCGGTGTTTGGGTGGTACCCACGCGGTACACGTTCACCATGCCTTGTTTGCTGTCGCGATTGCTGGCGAAACATGCTTGCTTGCCATCCGGTCCAACGATGTAGAGCAACTCATCCGCCGGTGTGTTCACGGCAAAGTCCATGTTCTCCGGCGCACCGAATACATCCATGCCTTTGTCGTAAGTGCTTCTGAACACATCATACCCTCCCATGCTGTTGTGCCCCTTGCTGCAGAAGTAAAAGGTTCGTCCGTCCGAGGACATCACAGCATAGTCTTCATCCAGGTCGGTATTGATGTATCCTGCAAGCTTCACCGGCGGGGCATAGCCACCGGTCGGCAGCAATTCGCTCCGGTAAATATCCCTGCCGGTCCTTCCATCCTTGCCATAGCTGCTGAAGTAGATGATCCCTCCTTCCGTGGGCAGGTAGGTCAGGAATGCCTCCCCGCTCTTGCGGTCGATACCTGAGAGCAGTTCTTGCGGGGTTACCACGATCTTCCCTCCGATATTGCTCAGGTCATAAAATCGGAAAAAGTCCGCTGCATCCACTTCCACCTTGTTCAATACTTCGATGTCCTTGAGGTTGCTCAAGAGGTACTTACCATTCCTGCATTGCTGCTCGAGGGCATCCACGGGAAAGCGGGGCAATAACTTCTTATCCGCTGTGCCCCGGTAGTGCTTGTAGGCGGATATAGCCTCATCGAACTGGTAATCGAGCTGGTATGCGCGCCCGAGGAAGTACCAGGCCAAACTCGGCGTTGCCGGTCCACCGACAGCGAATTTCAAGTAGCCGATGGCCTTGGACTTATCGCCTCCACCATACAAGCTACAAGCACCGTACTTGTAATTGAGTTCACGGTCCTGGGGCGATAGGCTCACCAGTTGGGAATACATCGGAAATGCCTTTCCGTATTCACCCTTCTCGAACAAGGCATCCGCTTCGGCCTGTAGGACCCTATCGCCACCTTGGGCATAGCCGCTGATAGCCGCCGCCGCCATCGCCAGCAATACGAGGAGAACGCGGACGATATGGAAGGAACCCTTCATGAGTTTGAAGAGGAACGGCCCATCAGGTCCATGCGGTTCTCGGTCCCTTTCAGCAAGCGGCCGATATTATGGCGGTGCGTGTAGAAGACTACGACACCAAGGAGTACAGCAAATATCTTCATCACCAAGCTGGGCTCATGATAAACCACCGTGACCGCCAGCGGGAACGCGATGGCCGCCACCAAGGAGGAGAGCGACACGTAGCGTGTGGTGATGAAAATGATGAAGAAGACGATGATGCAGATCAATGCTGAACCGGGGTGAATGGCCAGGATACCTCCCAACGAAGTAGCAATTCCCTTGCCGCCTCGAAAGCCTGCAAAAACAGGATAAAGATGCCCTAGGACGGCCGCTGATACGAGAAGTACACGCAAAAGGGTCCATGCATCCGAATAGGGTTCGGCACCGCTCCAGAGTGGAAGCAGACGCACGGGCAGGAACCCCTTCAGCACATCGAGCAAAAGCACAGGCACACCCGCCTTTGGCCCCAGCACACGAAAGGTATTGGTGGCCCCTGCATTGTGGCTTCCATGCTCGCGGATGTCCACCCCGAAGAAGCCCTTGCCCCACCAAACGGAACTGGGTATGCTCCCACACAGGTAGCTAATGGCCATGGCCGTGATCCCGAACATCCAAGGAAACTCCATGCTTACAATCCGAATCGGTCGCGGAATTCGTCCACTTTGCGTTTGTTCGTCAGGATGAATTGATAGTCCGGCTCATCCTTCTTTCCGGAGAACTTCCGTTTGTCGTCCTTCAGGTCGCTGATCATTGTGTTGAATTCAGCGTTGCTACTGTACGCATACATATAGTTCCTCGCGTACTGGAAGAACCAATAGGTCTGGTCGTCCAGCATGAGCAACACGGTCATTACATCACCGCTGCGCTTCCGCTGGAATTCAACCTTGCCTTTCAAGTAGCGGTACACGGGCTTCTTCAGCACGGTGCCCAATCCGATCTGTCCTGTGGTCTGCCACGCTTCATCCTTGGCGTTCCACTCCATGTTCAGATCACAGAATACCAAGGCTTTCACCAGCTCATCCGGGAGCCTCTTGATCTCGCCTTTGATGCTGAGTTCGCTGATCAACTTATCGCTCCTCTCCTTCCCCAGCACCTCACGCAGGGACCGTTCGTAGGGGGTTTTGGAGAGGTCCACTTGCTTCTGCTCCGGATAGGCCGTTATATCGGTCACCATCTTTTCCAAGGCATTGTTCAGGAACGGGAAGTCCGCCAAGAGGGTCACTCGTTCGGAGGCGGTGGAATTATCCCCCCTGTATTCCAGCATGCCGTACGCATCCACCTTCACCTGTCCAAGTTCCACGCCTTGATTGATATGGCCATCGGCCGATAGCAGGCAGGATTCGGTGGAGAGAGCCACCAAGTTGCCGGGGAGGTCGCTTTGCCGGATCTTGTCCTTATTGGAGATGAGGTAGGACTTCTTGACCTTATCGAAGAACAACAAGCCTTTGGCACTGATGATATCCCTATCGGCCTTGTCCTGCTTGCGGCTTAGGAAGGTTCCGTACGTGGTGAAGGGGTCATCCTTGGTCATGTATATACCTGCTCCCACGGGAAAGCCTTGTGCATCGATCAAGGAATCGCTGACCGGAATGAAGACCTCCGTGGGATCGATCTTGCCGGTAAAGCCCATCCAGTTCCTGGAGATCCCTGCACAATCGTGCTTGATGCGGGTATTACCTGTGAATGTGAGTTCCTTGCTTGTTGCTTCCAAGAGTACATCCCCAAAGAAGTCGAAGGCCGGGCTCAACTGGAAGTTCTCATCCTGGGGCACCCGACCGCGCGCATAGGTCTGGTAGGAGGTGTCCACATTCACGTTGTTCATGTTGATCGGGAAGATCTTCCCGGTCTCGTCCTTGTAATCGTAAATACCCGAGCCGCTGTACTGCCTGCGAGCTGCGATGTTCACCGTGGCATTGTGGATGGTGTGGTACTTGTTCACGAAGTTGGCGGTGATCGTAGCATCGACCAGTGGATCCATCTTCGCATTCCGACCGATGCGCACCCGCATGCTATCGGGCGTGATCAAAGCGTCGGCCACTTGGATGTACTGCACGTCATTGGCCGTGATGAGGTGTTTTTTCAGATCATACCTCGCCTTGGGGGCCATAAATCGCAGGGAATCCTGAGCGGGGTTCACGCTGATGAAGTTGCTACCCGATAGCTGCAGGTCTTCATTGCCGGCAGTGGCCGTCCGGTCGCTTTCAAGTTCGATATCTCCTTGATCCATGTACCATTTGAAGCGGTCCATGAAGCAGACGTACTGGTTGACGGGGAACTCAACCTTGGTTTCGCTACCGTTGCTGACGAATTCGCCAACGCGCTCGTCAAGTTTCACCGTGGCGTTCACGTTATCCGTACGGAAAGCGATGCTGCTTGTATCCCCTTCGGTGAGGCGGAAGTCGCTGGTATCCGCATGCACGTTCATGGTCTTGAAGTCGAACAGTTTGGAGTTGAGCGTTGCATTGGTGAAGTCCACCAGTCCTGCGCCGCTCATCCCTTTCGGGCTCAGCTCGGTCTTTCCATAGAGGTAGGCCTGCTTGTCGTACATCACCATGGGTGCCTCCAGGTTGCGCGCCATCAGTACGTCCTTGGCTGGCTCCAGTCGCAGGAACACTTGTGCGGCCTGCACGTTGGGCATGTTCATGGTGGGGCTGGAAGCCGCTCCGTTGTATAAGGTATCCGCTACTCCGAAGGTGGTATCCGGCGTGAACACGAGGTCCTTGCTGCGGGCAATGGTGGTGAGGTAGCTGAGATCACCTTCGCCATGAAGACCTTTGTTATCCAGCTTCAATGTTTCCGCGAATTTGGCCTTCTTGCCATAGAGAGGAAGGCCTCCGGCGCCCGTTGGCCGGACGAAGCCCAATGCGTAATCCTCCTGCAAACGCAAGGTTTCCCGGATGTCGGGGAAGATCCCACCACTCATCAGCGTACCATCGAATTTCAGGCCCTCATTGCTGAAGTTGTCCAAGCTGTCGAGCATGAACGGATCGCTTTTGTAGTAGAATTTATCGCGGATGTAGGCACCCTTCTGAATCGATCTTCGATCATAGAACACGAAACTTTCCCGGGTACTGTTGAACTTGGGGTACTCGGGGTACTTCTTCTGCTGCAAGCCATTTTTGTTGGATGCCGCGTCCACCTCCAGGGTGCCGGTGACATTCTCCAGCACGTTCTTCACTTTCACCAACCCACGGCGGCCATTGCGATCGGGCTCCAAGCTTTCCGCCAAAAAGCCGACGCTATCCACGTTGAGAAGGTCGATCACAAAGGGGTCGTAATGGAAGTAGTATTCCTTGCCATAGAAGGTGAGTTTACCAGCCTTGATCATACCGCCGAAACTGAAGTCGCGGCCCTTCTTGATGGTGACCAATTTCTCGGCCGGGTAGATCTTCACATCCTGCGAATCACTTAATGTGATTCGAGATACCCCCTTGAGGGCCAGATCATTATTCAACAGGTTAATGGTTCCATTCACTCCGTCCGGGCTGTTGCTGTTGAACTGGAGCACATCGTAATCAACACGTCCGGCACTGGAGAGGATATGCTGAAGTAATCGCGGCAGCATGGTCACACGATCATCCTCTATGTCGTAGTGCAGATAGCCCTTGTTGGCCATATCTATGAGCATGGGCTTCACTTGGGACATCTGCAATTTGGCATACCGCGCGAAGTCCTGTGCGTAGAACTGTTCCCCGTTCTGCTTGCTGAATTCCCGAAGTCGGGAAAGGGGGTGAATGGCATCTATACCGAGCATCGCCGTGTAGCGACGCTGTTCAAAATAATTGAAGCTCTCGAAGGAAGTACTCGTTTGGGTGGTGCCTTGCATATTACCCAACTGCACCAAGGGGTCACCCTGTTTCCAGCGGAGCTCCTCGAAATACATGTCGAGTTGGTGATAGGTGTCGTAAAATGGTCCTTTGGACAAGCCCTCATCCTTCTTGATCAGGGTGAGCAGTTTCTTGTCGCGCATGAAGCGGAGCGTCACACTCGGATGGTAAATGGAGTCCTTGTCCAGCAGTACGGTAACCGAAACATCCTCACTGGACACCTTTTCCGGTTCAATGGTGAAGACCAATCCTTTGGTCGTAATGAAAGGCTTTCCTTCCCGCTTGAATGTAAGTGATGCCGGCTCCTCCTTGGTGCCATAGCCCTGAAGTTTGGCCCCCTGCATGGTGAAACCGCCTTCGAAATCGATACCCGGTACGATCTCGTTGATCCGCTTGCGGCGGTCATAGCTCTCGAAACGGGGATAGCCGGCGGTTGCTTCGGTCACATTGGCCCTGAGCTTATCCACTATGGTGCCCAAAAGGACCTTGTCGAAGTAAGGATCGACGAAGCCGACACTGTCTATCTGCACCTCGGTTGTTTTGACCTTGAGGGAATAGGGATGGGACCATTTCACGAATGTGCGATCAACGGCAAGGCCGGTCCGCCGCCACGTCATGGTTCCTCCTTTGCCCACCCACAGGTCCGTGAGCGGATAAAAAGTGCCGCTGGTCCCTTCGATCACTGAGCTGTCCGTTCTGGACGACCAGACGAGGTCCGTTGTGCCAAAAACAACTTTGGGCACACTATCGAAAGCGAAGGTGAAGGTGCCGACCCTGGAGCGCCATTGTGAACTCGCCGTGGTGTAGAGAATATTATCCGCAAGAAGCCTTTGGCTCATGTCCAGATATTCGGTGAGGTCCTGCTTGCGCGATGACCGGCCTGCCTGTTCCAATCCTTTCAGCCAAGCATCGAATTCTGCCGATGCATGCTGCTTTAATGGGAAAGCCGCGGCAGTATTCAGCATTTCCTTGAAATCCGGAATAGCGGAAAAACGCTTCTTGCCCATCACGTTGGAAATGGCAACCATGCGGGCCCGCTGGTCTTGACTTAGATAAGGGCCATTCCAGAACGGGGTGAAGACAGTTTCTACGAAGGCGGTTCCTTCCTTCTTGTTGGCTCCTACCAGAAAGCTGGTGATCTCACCCAGATAGGCAGCTTGGTCGTTGGTGAAGACGGGAGCTTGGGCCCATGTGGATATGGACCCTGCCAGAATACTGGTTGCAAGTAGGACTATCCGGAATGCTCTCATGCAGCGGGTTGCGTAGTGGACTTTATCCATCGTGAAAATGCCCATTCACCTTCCTGCAGTTGTTGCACGTTGGTCAATCCAGCTTGCTTCGCAGCAAGCGTCATGATGGCTTCATCTTTTAGGATAAAGCCACTGAGAAGGAGGCTTCCTCCTTCAGCCAAGGCGCCTGCCAGGTAAGGCATGGCATGTACCAATGTATTGCGTTCGATGTTTGCCAAAATAATGCCGTACTCCGCTCCTTTTTGCAGATCGGTGCCACCCTTTTCCACAGTGATGTGCGTGCACTGGTTCATTTCCACGTTCTCGCGCGCATTGGTCACGGCGGTGGGATCGTTATCGATCGCCAGTACATCCGTGGCTCCCAAACGCTCAGCCAGTATGGCCAGCACGCCTGTTCCGCATCCCAGATCACAGACACGCTGGCCGGTGAGATCCAGTTCAAGCATCGACCGTACCATCATCCGCGTGGTGGCGTGGTGGCCTGTGCCGAATGCCATGCGCGGGGTAATGATGATATCGTGATCATACCCGGCTACCGCCGGATGGAACTCGGCCCTGATCCGGACCTTGCCATCCACGTCCATCGGCTGGAATTCCTGCTCCCAGCGTGCGTTCCAATTCACTTCCGGTACTTCATGCACGGTGTGGCTCAAGGATACATGGGGATCCCGCGCTACCATCAGCCGGTCCAGGGCGGAACGCTGAAACTCGGCTGTCTGGACGTATGCCTTTAGTCCGTGTGAGGTTTCCTCAAAGCCTTCGTACCCCAATTCCATCAACTCAACCATTAGTAGGTCGCGCCACGGCTCCACCGGTGCCACCAGGAAATCCACTTCGGTATAACGCATCAGGCTGAATTCTTTACGCGCTCGGCAATGCGCATGAGTTCGATGAATTTGTCGGCTTCCAAGGCAGCGCCCCCGATCAAGCCACCATTGATATCGCTACCAGCAAAAATGCCTGCGGCGTTCTCGGGCTTGCAGGATCCACCATAGAGAATGGGCATTTCTGCTGCCGCGTCCCCAGCGAGTTCCTTTAGTTCGGCCCGGATGAACGCATGCACTTCCTGCGCTTGTTCAGGAGTGGCGGTAAGGCCGGTCCCGATGGCCCATACCGGCTCGTATGCGATGATCACCTTGGCGACCTGCTCAGCGGTAAGCGCTCCCAAGGCACGATGCAACTGCGTGGATACCACATCGCGATACCTACCCTCCTCACGTTCCTCGCGACGTTCGCCGCAGCAATAGATCGGCTGAAGGCCATGCTTCAGTAGTAACTCCACTTTCCGCCCTACCACTTCGTCGGTTTCTCCATAGAATTCTCTGCGTTCACTGTGCCCTACGATGCAGGCCCCAACGCCCAACGACTTCAGCATCGGGACACTCACTTCACCAGTAAACGCACCGGATTCCTCCTGATGGCAATTCTGCGCAGCGATGATGATGGACGAGGGAGCACCATTCGAGTTCTTGACACGCTCCACAGCGGAAGCCAGAAATGGGTATGGTGGAGCAACGATCATCTGCACATTACCGGAGTGCGTGATAGACCAGTTTACAAGGGCCTCCATCAAGTTACCGGCCTCCGTGGCATCGGTATGCATTTTCCAGTTCCCCGCTACAATTGTCCTCGTCTTCATCATGCTCCCATTTGTGAATACAAAGATCGCCGCCCGGATGCCACTGCCGCAGCCCGGCCCGACTGTTTGTCAACGAAGCGGCCCGGGTATGTGGTTCGATCACTTCAGCGCCTTGGCCGCCTCTTTGAAGGAAGGGACATCGTTGCACGACCATTTGCCCCGTACGGTGCCCTGCTGGAACAGTACCACTCCGGGGTTGCTGCGGATCACGGTCTTCAAGGTGATCTCGTCACAGGTAAGGTATTCGAACATGTTCTGGTTGGCGTGCCGGAATTCCTCTGACTGATCGTACGAGCTACTGGTAACGCCATAGACCCGCCATCCAGCCTCTTCGGCCTGAGCGGCCAGCGCATTGATGGCCGGCTGGCAACTGGTGCTCGTTTTGCTGATCGTTCTCGCCACTACCAGCAAGACGGGTTCTGCAGAGGTCATGAGTTCGTCGGTGAGGTCGTCACCTTCCGCATCATTGAGCATGAAATCCTGGACTTGGGAATCGATACCTGGCTCCACCTGCACCACACGGGTGCTGCCATCCACGAACTCATAGTCGGGATTGTCCCACGGATAAGGCTCCGAGGTATTGAACTCCTTCACTTCGCCCGTGATCTTGTTGCGGTAGCTCACGTAGTTGAGGTTCACCGGAGCTTTGGCCTCTTTCTGCTGCTCAGGAATACTGTTTCCTATGGCATATGGGCGGTAGTCGCGCAAAGGCAGGTGTGCTACGCAGTACCACATAAAAGCCACGGTGGCCAAGGCAACCCAGGCCGCCGTGAGCCATTCACCACGCGGCCCTTCGGTTACTCGCTTGATAGCCAAGTAGCCGGCAAATACGACCACTGCAAAGAGCAGCGGGAACCACCAGGCGAATACCCAGCAATAGAACGCCAACAAGAGCAGCGATGTGGGCAGCAGGACCAGATCATCTCCCCAAGTATTGAATTGGATGCGCTTGCGGAAGAAGAAAAGCGGAAGCACGAACACCAGTAGCACCATGTCCTTGGAGAAGCTCTCCCAAGGGGTCATCGGTCTGCCGAGTGAGCCCTTCATGGCATCGCCGAAACAGCCACAATCGGTCACACAAGTGACATCGCGCATTTCCTTCACTCCGTTAACGACCACCTCATACTTGCCCATGGGGTCGCACGTGGCGGTGTACATGGTAAGCCACCCGAAGAAGACGGTGAGCAATAGCAGGGACCAGGTGGCCAGCTTCATCCGTCCGCCTACCAGCACGGCAAAGCCCAGGACGACCTCGGCCAAACAGGCGAGCATGGCCAAGTACAACGAGAAGGGAATGAGCCAAGGCAGGCCTAACGCGCTGGCAGCGAAATACTCCTCCAGCTTGAAGCTGAAGCCGAGCGGATCGTTGGCCTTGATAAGGCCACTTATAATAAAGGTAGCGCCGACGAGGATGCGGCAGATCAATAAGAGGATGCGCATGATGGGTTCTCCTGTGGCGGCAATGTTGGTTTGTGCTTCACATCCACCACGGTTCGGGCGAATTTAATCTTCCCGTAGTACCCGCGGCACTGGCGTTGGGAAAGGTTGCCAAACTCGCAGTCCGATGCCCCGTTGCCCAATGAAGGTCGGCTCAGCGGCCGTGCAGCACCAAGTAACTGCTCAGTTCCGTACGGATACCGGCTACGGGTTGGAGCAATTCGGCGGAATAGGCGTCATAGCGCACCATCAGATCGCGCACATCCGCCGTTACCGACCTTTCATACTTCATGCTCCAGCGCGTAAGACCCGTGGCAGGCTCGAAATAGGCCATGCCCAACGGAAGGTCAAAGTAGGACAGGTCCACGCCATCGCGGAAAGCGGGAAGCCGCATCTCCACCTCCAGGTTGCTCGAGCGAGCATCGCCTTCCCATTCCAGCCCATGGGTATTAATGGTAATGCACTTGCCTTGGTGCCCGGGAGCATCCACGCGGATCACATAGTTGCCTTGGTTCTCCAGTGCGATGCTGTACTTCCCTCCAACATTGGTGGTGCGCGTGCGCTGCAACACACCGTCCTTATAAATGCGCACCCTTGCGGATATCAGTGGCTGCTGCGTTCCATGCTCGGTGACCAAGCCGTTCACCCGCAAGCGGAATGCAGCGGCTTCTTGGCTGAAAGAGAGCAGGGTGATGATGAGGATAATGAAGGTGCGCATGGGTCCAATGCGGTGCTATCGTTTTCGAAGGATGGCAAACATATCCGCGTGAATACTGGGATCCAAGGGCGATCTGTCCCTTTTACGCGAATGCATCAACAGCCCTTTGTTCATTTCATCGCACCTGTTGGTAGCGGATATCCTCATAATGCCGACCTTGGCAGCATCCTACCCTTCGATTCAATGGCTCCACAATACCGCTTCCTGCTCCTTCTCCCCTTCGTCGCATCATTAACCCTTCAGGCCCAAGATGTGCGTGTGGTCACCCGCGTGGTATCCGATACCATTCCGGCCTGGAAGACGTGGAAAGAAGATGGGTTCTCCATGAATCACCCGGGAAAATGGACCGTGGACATGGCCGCGTCAGGTGATACGGTCGTGGTTTTCCGAAAAGGGATCAAGGAAGCTGAAACCGGCACTCCACCGGTGGCCGTTATCGTGCAAGGTGTGGATGGCAAGTTCGCCCCCCTGCAAAAGCGGTTGAAGAAATCCAAAATGGAGGATCTGGAGCTCATTACAAGTGAAGGCTCCGAAATGTCCCATGCCTCACGCACTGAATACCGGTGCACTGCCAATGGCGACAGCATGCATATGCTGGAGCAGGTGTTGGAACAAGGAGATCGCTCCTATCTGCTCACCTATATGGCCCCTGAAGGATCGTACGAGGAGTATCTCTTCTTGGCCGAAGCCATGCTGAACTCCTTCTCAGCTCCGGGGAATCGCTGAGGCCTCATCCTCATCCATGAGGATGAGCGCGAACACGGCATAGTTGACGATATCGAGGAAGTTGGCATCGATCCCCTCGCTCACCAGCGTTTGCCCTTTATTGTCCTCGATCTGCTTGATCCGCAGCAGCTTCATCAGGATCAGGTCCACCAATGAACTCACGCGCATGCTGCGCCAGGCCTCTCCATAGTCGTGGTTCTTCCGCTGCATCAGGCTGCGGGCAATACCAATTTGTTCCCGCACCAGCATGGAGGCTTCCTCCGCCTTCAGGTCGGGGGTTTCCACCACGCCCTTCTGAAGTTGCACCAAGGCCATGGCGGCATAGTTCACAGTGCCCACCAGCTCCGGCCGGATGCCTTCATCCACCTTGCTCTCGCCTACTTGCTGTAAGGTCCGGATGCGCTGCGCCTTAATGAAGATCTGGTCGGTAAGGGATGAAACCCGCAGTATTCTCCACGCGGTTCCATAATCCTTGGCCTTCTTGGCGAATAGCTCCATGCAAGCTTTCGTGACCTGATCGTATTGCCGAAGTGTTTTTTCCATGTGCCGCGGACTGCCCGAACTTTGGGGCATGAATGGCGGCGAAGATATTGCGTGGTGCCTGCGTGATCGCTTGGAACATCGGCGTGGTCCTCTGGTGATGGGTATTCTCAACGCCACCCCCGACTCCTTTCACCGGGGCAGTAGGCAAGCTTCCGTGGAGGAGGCGTTGCATGCGGCTGAGCGGATGTTGGATGCCGGTGCATCCATCCTCGATGTTGGCGGTGCCAGCAGCAGGCCGGGGTCCAAGGAACTTCCGGTGGAAGAAGAACGGAGCCGGGTGATCCCGCTTGTGGCGGCCTTGGCTGATCGATTCCCGGGGACGCTGATCAGCATTGACACTTGGCATGCCACTATAGCTGCCGATGCCGTGGCTGCCGGAGCTACCATGGTGAACGATATCAGTGCGGGCCTGTTGGATCCGAAGATGCTGGAGACCGTGGCGGAGCTGCATGTGCCCTACGTTTTGATGCACATGCAGGGCACCCCTCTCACCATGCAACGCGCTCCAGTCTATGAGGACGTATTGGCCGAGGTGGTGAAATTCCTCAGTGAGCGATCACATGCTGCGCGGAAAGCCGGCATTGCCGATGTGATCGTGGATCCCGGCTTTGGCTTCGGGAAGGACCGGGTTCAGAACTTCGCTTTGCTGAAGGGCTTAGGCAGCATCAAGCAGTTGGGCGTGCCCGTGCTTGTGGGCCTTTCGCGCAAGCGCATGATCAATGACGTGCTGGGCACCTTACCGGAGACTGCCTTGAACGGCACCACCGTGCTCAACACCATCGCCTTGCAGAACGGTGCGGATATCCTGCGTGTACATGATGTGCGGGAAGCCGTGGAAGCGGTGAAGCTGCTGAATGCCTTTGCTGCCTGACCGCTGCGGTGATCAACGATAGACCTCACGCTCCCGCCGATCCTTGCGTTTGTAGTATCCGCGATAGGTCTTCTCGTATTCATCCATCGCCTTGGAGAATACGGGCCGCATTTGGACGGTGTAGGGCATATCCCAGCTCATGTTGCGCACGCTGGCCTTGAAAGCGGCCAGGCCCAAGGCCTCATCGAATGGGGCAAGATCCACGTCGGCGAGCCAAGGGAACAGGGTCATCTGCAGATCCATTTCGTAGAACGGCACATCCGGGTATGCAGGGACCTCCCGCGTATCGATGACCACATGCTTGGTCACCATGTTCTTCTTACTGAACCAAACCTCGTATTTCCAGCCACGCTCCAACTCGAACTTGTAGCGTCCATCGCCGCGTGTGATCTGCTGCTGGTCCTCTTGTCCGGCCTTTAGCACCCGGACCAACGTGCTCTTGACCGGATCTCCAGAAAAAAGTTCAGTGACCTGGCCTGAAAGGATCACACTGAAACGCTGCGCCTTCACATCCATGGTAAAGACCATGGCGAACAACCAGGAAAAAAGCAGAGTGAAGGATACCGGTGAGCGCATGGTGCAAAAATACCATGGCAAAGCTGTCCCGGATCCCTGGTTTCCCCAGCGGCCTCGCACGGAATACATTCGCACCGACCGACACTACATCATGTCCATCACGCTTTCCAAGTTCGGGCGTCGCTCCCGGCGCACCCTCCGCATCACGGCAGTGTGGATGCTATTGGGGGTTTTTACATCCTTGTTCGAGTCCAACGTGATCTCCGGGATCGGTATGTCCACTGCGCCGTGGAGCATACTCAGCGAGCATTTGACCAGAGCACTTATTGGCGGTTTGCTGATAGGCGGAGGATATATGTTCCTGCTTCATGACCGGTTGCGGAACCTTCCGTTCATGCTCGGTGCCCTGCTGGTGATCGGATTGTTGTTGCTCGGCACACTGGTCCTGAACATCCTCGTTCCAAGCCCCTGGCTCACCGTCCTTCCCTATTCCATCGGTGTTTGGCATGTGGTGGGGCAATTCCTTTACTGGGCCTTGCTGATGAGCGGTACCATGGTGATGCTCCGACTGAGCGATCTCTATGGGAGTGGCACGCTGGGCGACTTGTTGGACCACTACCGTAAACCGCGTCAGGAGTTGCGGATCTTCATGTTCCTGGACATGCGTTCCAGCACCTCGGTCGCGGAAACCATTGGTGATACCCGCTACTTCAAGCTGCTCAACGATCTCTACGCCGATATCACCGATCCGGTGATCTATTCCGAAGGTGAGATCTATCAATATGTGGGCGACGAGATCAGTGTAAGCTGGCGTTTGAACCGGGGGATCCGGAATGACCGCTGTATCAAATGCTTCTTTGCGATCCGGGGTAAGCTTCAGAAACGTGCTGAATACTATCGGGAGAGCTACGGCATTGAACCCGTCTTCAAGGCCGGATTCCACTTCGGCCGGGTAACCAGTGGCGAGGTGGGCATCGTGAAGCGACAAACGATCTTCAGCGGCGATGTGGTGAACACGGGGGCCCATATTCAAGCCAGCTGCAATGTGCTGGGGGTGGACAACCTGGTGAGCAAAGAGCTATTGGATGTGCTCTCCCTGCGTTCGTTGGTCTATGATGTGAAGCCTATGGGCAGTATTCCCTTGAAGGGAAAACGAGTGGCGGTGGAACTGTACACGCTCTCCCTCGCTGCCGAGGTTCAGTAGTGGCTGTATAGCTTACCGTTCCACCAGACCTTGGTATCGCCGCTATTGCTGCGGAAGGTCACGGTACCGGGGTATAGATCGAACTGGCCTATTCCGGCCTCCTTGCTTACGGTGACCCGCTGCCCACCGTGGAAGAGTTGGAGCACATTGCGTGTATCCAGCCAGGCCACCATGCCGCCTACCGCAGCCCACTGCGTAGGCATGTTGCGCTCCAAGGTCTCCACCGCACCCTTGCTGAACACTTTGAACATGTCGTGGTCGCGGAAGACCACCACGCTATCGCGCACCCAGTATTCGTCCGGCGCGAAATCCATGATGTCCCACATGCGTCCTCCCTGAAAGCACCGAAAGGCTCCCGCACTATTCACGAACGCAACAAGCCCCTCGCCCACTTGAAAACTTGCCGGAGCAAACGCTTCGACGTCATACTCAGCCCCCTTATCGAACACCCGGAAAGTGTCGTCATATTCATCCATAAAGGCAACAACATCACCACCGGGGGCCGAACGACTTGGATCGGTGCCGTTGCAGAGCACGGAGACCTGCCCGCGATAGAACAGGAGTACGCGCCGCCCTCCCTGGTCATAGAGAAGGAGCGTATTTGACCCGGCTTTCCAGATCACCTGTTCGCTGGTCATGAGCACATCTGCAATGGGCAGGGTCCTTCCGTTCCACCGGGCCATCAGGTTCTGCTGCATCAGGTCGTGATAGGCAATGATGCTATCGCTCACTGTATAGCGCCCTACACTTCGGCACAACGTGTTCGCACCATCGCCCGCAGGGATCCGCAATGCAGGTCCGCTCTTCCATGCTAGCATGTGCTTGGAAACTGATACCTGCGCGGGTTCACCGCGCTCCAAGGTGGTCAGCTTACCATTTGTGTAGAGCCTCAGATCGCCGGCATCGGCGACATAAACCAGCTTGTCCCCACCTTGGAATACAGCTTGGGGCCTTCGTCCTTCCAATTCTCGAAAACTTCCATTCTCAAAAGCGATCAAATGTCCGTACGAGCTGATCACTGGCACCGGTGTCTGCCCATTCACGGTCATCAAACCGGCGCCACAGAATAACAAGTAGACCAAGGAACGTTTCATACCTCTTTCACTTTTCCGGCAGGCTTTCGTTTCACTTCCCGGATGGTCATTTGGCGTTTGCCACCCTTCACACGGAGCAACACCGGCTCGCCGAACTCATAATGCTCTTCTGCGCCGGGCATGCGGTCCAGCAGATCCTGTGTGATCATCAGGTCCGCTTTTTGGTTCTTGGCCATGGATTCCACCCTGCTGGTGGTGTTCATCACATCGCCACTCAGGTCGATCGCCCGCTTGATGTGCCCCACTTGGGCCGTGATCACCCTTCCTCCATGCAACCCTCCGCGGAATTCCGGAGCCACCCCGAACTCACGCATCATTTGGTGCCGATGTGCCTCCAGCCTTTCCTTGATATCGAAGAACAGACCCAAGCAATTGTAGCGGTGGGTTCCGGAACGCATGGTCCAAGTAAAGATCACCTCATCCCCTACGTACTTATGGATCTCCGCATCGTGCCGGAGCACGGCATCGGTCATGAGTGAGAGTGTGGTATTCAGGAAACGGAAGTACAGCAGATCACCCAGCCTTTCATTCAGGGCTGAGCTTCCTACCAGATCAATGCTCAGCACCACACGCTCGGCTTCACGCGGCTTATCATACCAGCCCAGTAGAAAGCCCAGGAAGAACCTGCGTCCCATGAACTCCTCCACCTGCACCACCAGGATCGCCACGGAGGTGACCACCACTACTTGCAGTGCAAAGCGATAGATGCCAATGGAAGAGGCCATCTCGGCAAGGGGCATCCTCCCTCCATTTGTTACGGAATAACCACTACCGGCCAGTATGGCAACAGCCAAGAGGGCGATGGTAAAGAGATTGACGGCCAGTGCTTTTCCGATGAACTGGAGCGGAATTACCAAGGCCCTGAACCGTCTTCCAAATAGGAATTCCTCTAAGATGCCCGTCCAAGTACCCAGAAAGACCCACCCAAGGAAAAGGTTCCAATCGAGCGTTCCACCAAAGAGCGACAGCACCGTACCTACAGTGCCCGTTACCAAGGCATACTTCAGCAGCTTGCGAAGCTTGTAGCGGGTAATGGCGGATATCCGTTTCAAAATGAGGGGAAGATCGGCGAAGATAGGACGGTGTGATGGCTCATCTTTGCGGCATGTCCTGGGTGAAATGCCTACTGAGCTATGCTTGGCCTGTTACAGTTTGGGAGGGTCCTGGTAAATACGGCCCTTTACGCTTGATCTATGAAGGAGGTCATTTGGTGGTGAACAGCGGTCACGCCAACCAAAGCTATGGCAACCTGCATGCCATATGGCAGCAAGCATTGGATGACCAACCGATCGCGAAGCTCGACCCACGTTCGGTGCTTATTCTCGGGTTCGGTGCCGGTAGCTCGGCCCACATCGTGCGCAAGGAGATCGGGCTGAAGGCTCCGATCGTTGGCGTGGACGGTGATCCTGAAATGCTCCGATTGGCGCACACCTATTTCAAGGTGGACCGCTTGAAGGACCTGCAATTGGTGCAAATGGATGCGCTGGCATTCGTGCAGCAACATAATGGACAGTACGATTTGGTCTTAGTGGACCTCTGCCACGAATTGGATCTCGCCCCCGGGGTAGATGAGGAGCCATTCATCGCTGGCCTCCGAAAGTGCGTAGCTACGGGTGGCCTGCTCTGTTTCAACACAGTGGTATATGATGCAAAGAGCCGCGCCCGTAGCCAACGCGTAAGTGAGCTTTTACGTCTACACTTTGATCAAGTTGATGAACATTTGTACCAAGGCATCAATAGGGTTTTGACGGCCACATGGAAAACCGCGGAGCCCACTGTGGCCCCGCATTCCTGACGGCCCGAAATTTGTCGGAGCGCATAATCGATTTGAACAACCTTCGCATATCTCCGTGGATCGGGTTGACCTGGGTGCTTGCGGCCCTGGGCGCTCAGGCTACATACGCCCAGCCCGTTTGTTCGATCAACTTGGGTGCGGATCATACCATTTGCCAAGGTCAATCCGTCACCCTCCAAGGTCCAACGGGATACACCGACCACCTCTGGAGCAACGGGGCCACCACGCAGGACGTTACTGTCACGGCGGGTGGAGACTATTGGTGCCAAGTGAGCTACCCAAGTGGGAATTTGGTAACGAACGGGAACTTCTCTGCAGGAAATTCGGGCTTCACCTCGCAGTATTACTATTCACTGGCCTCTGTTCAGAATGAAGGCTACTACACCGTTGGCCCGAATGCCAGCTGGTACCACACCCAATTTCAAGGTACCGGGAGCGGGAACTTCCTCATCGCCAATGGCGGGTATGGCAGCTACCTGAACAACCAGTGGGATGTGTGGTGCCAAATGCTGCCATGCTGCCCCGGGCAGACCTACACCATCAGCTTTCGGGGCCGAACGTTGAGCAATGCCACCCCCGGCCGCATTGCCTGGGTAATGAGTGGAGACCAACAATGGCCGGACATCACATTCCCCGCTTACAGTGCTGGATGGCAGCAATTCAGCACTACATGGACCGCTGGGCCGGGCCAAACCAGTGTGAACGTCTGCATGCGTATGACATCCGGAGATGGGATCGGCAATGATATCGGCGTGGATGACATCAGCTTTTCCAGTACCGTCGTGCTCCGTGACACGGTGCATGTAACCGTTACGCCCTTACCGGTGGTCGACCTTGGAGCGAACCAAACATTATGTGTGGGCGAAAGCCTGCAATTGGACGCCACCGTAGCCGGTGGCTCCTACCTCTGGCAGAACGGTAGCGCCGCTCCCACCTTTGGGGTAACAACAGCTGGTACCTACAGTGTCACCGTTACCGCCCAAAACTGCTCGAATAACGACCAAGTGGTCATCGGCTTCAACCCATTGCCTACAGTGGACCTTGGGCCGGACACCATCCTTTGTGCCGGCAGCACGCTCACCCTTTCTGCCTATAGCCCGGGCTACAGTTATCTGTGGCAGGATGGATCCATGGGATCAACCTTCACAGTGGGTGCACCGGGGATCTATTGGGCCCAAGTGACCCGGAACAACTGTAGCTCCAGGGACTCCATTCAGGTTAGCTACAAACCTATGCCGACGGTGTCACTGGGGAACGACACGGCGATCTGTGCCGGCAACACGCTCACCTTGGACGCCACCGTTCCGGGAGCCACCTATCTCTGGCAAGATGGTAGCACAGCGGCCACCTTCACGGTCTCCTCCAGCGACAATTATGAAGTGGAAGTGAACCTGAACGGCTGTGTGGCGCAGGATGCAATGCAAGTCACAGTTAAGCCTTTGCCTGTTGTCGCCCTCGGGCCGGACCTATTGGTTTGCCCCGGCACCATGGTCACTTTCGATGCGACCACTACAGGGGCCACCTATCTCTGGAACGATGGGTCTACCGGTGCTACGCTCGCCACGGATCAAACCGGCAATTACTCCGTGCAAGTGTCCGTCAACGGCTGCACAGCCTCCGATGGCAGCACACTCTCGAACTTCACCCTACAGACCGTCGACCTCGGTCCGGACCGCACCATCTGTGCTGGGGAAAGCACCATGCTGGGAGTGAACGTGCCCGGCGCAACCGATCTCTGGAATACCGGAGCCACCACGGATTCCATTGCGGTTTCCACAGCAGGAATTTATTGGGTGGAAGCAACCCTGAATGGTTGCGCCGTTCGCGATTCGATCGAACTGAATGTGACAGCTCTTCCCGTGGTATCGCTTGGTCCTGACCAGCAAGTGTGTCCCGGTGGCTCCACGACATTGGATGCCACCGCGCCAGGTGCCAGCTACGCCTGGAGCAATGGGGCCATCACGCCTTCGATCACTGCGGGCGCGGGCACATGGAGCGTCGGCGTTACCATCAGCGGATGCACTGGATCAGGAGCCGTCACTATTACGGAACTTACTCCGCCCAGCTTTGATCTCGGGCCCGACCAAGTCATCTGCCCCGGTGCCTTTTCCACTTTGGATGCCACTACGGCAGGCGCCACCTACCTCTGGAGCGATGGTTCCTCCAGCCCTACCCTTACTACCGACCAACCCGGCAACTATTCCGTGCAAGTGACCGTGAACGGGTGCTCTGCGACTGATGCCATCACACTCTCGAACTTCAACCTGCAAACGGTCAACCTCGGTCCGGATCGCACCATCTGCGCTGGAGGAAGCGCCCTGCTGGGCGTGAACGTACCAGGTGCTGGATATCTCTGGAATACAGGAGCCACCACGGATTCCATAGTGGCCCTCACTGCAGGTACTTATTGGATCGAAGCAACCGTGAACGGCTGCGCCGTCCGCGATTCGATCGAACTGAACGTAACCCCGTTGCCCGTAGTAACCCTTAGCGCAGGCCAGCAGGTATGTCCGGGTGGCACGGCCACCTTGGATGCAACTACCGCAGGTGCCAGCTATCTCTGGAATAATGGGGCCATTACACCTTCGATCACCGTGGGTGCAGGTACGTGGAGCGTGGATGTTATGGCGAACGGTTGCACGGGAACCGGGGTCGCCAACATAGCGGAACTGACCCCGCCCAGTGTTGACCTCGGGCCTGATCAAGTGATCTGTCCCGGTGCCTCGCACACGTTCGATGCCAGCACTTCCGGGGCAACTTACCTCTGGAATGACGGTTCCGCCAGCCCTACCCTCACCACCGACCAACCCGGCAACTACTCCGTGCAGGTGACCGTGAACGGCTGTTCCGCCTCCGATGCTGTCACCCTCAGCTATTTCAATCTACAAACGGTGAACCTTGGCCTGGATCGCTCCATCTGCGCTGGGGAAAGCGCCATACTGGGCGTGAACGTATCCGGTGCCAACTACCTCTGGAATACGGGTGCCACTTCGGATTCCATTTCGGTCTCCACTGCCGGAACGTATTGGGTGGAAGCCTCGGTCAGTGGTTGCGTGGTCCGCGATTCGGTCGAGGTTACCATGACTCCCCTTCCCGTGGTATCGCTGGGAGCGGACCAGCAGGTCTGTCCTGGAAGTACCGCCACCTTGGATGCCACCACCGCAGGTGCTCTCTATCTATGGAACAACGGAGCCACTACACCCTCGATCACTGCGGTTGCAGGCACGTGGAGCGTAACTGTTACCGTGAACGGTTGCGCGGCGTCAAGTGCTACCACCATTACGGAGCACGCCCCGCCCAGCGTGGACCTCGGTCCGGATACGCTTCTTTGCCCCGGAGAATCCTTGGTACTGGACGTCAGTTCTGCGGGAGCAACCTATTTGTGGAGTACAGGCGCAACTACCGCCAGCATCACGGTTGATGCAGCAATGACCGCTACCGTGACCGTAACGAATGCACAAGGGTGCTTCTCCTCGGCTGCCATCTCCATCTCTTATGCCGATCCGGGCACCTTCTCCTTGGGCCCGGATATCACCTTCTGCGCTGGAAGCCAGATCACCTTGGATGCCACCCTGGCCGGTGCCAGTAGCTATCTCTGGAGCGACGGATCCACCAGTGCAGCACTAACCACCGGCACCGCCGGGAACTATTGGGTTGCCATAGGTCAAGGCCAGTGCACTGTTATAGATACCGTGGTCCTTGAAGCTGTTCCTTCTCCTACGATCACCTTGGGGAACGACACCACGCTATGCCCCGGTGAAAGCCTGCAACTGCACGTACCTTCCGCAGGCCTTTTACTGGAATGGCAGGACGGATCTCAAGCGGATACTTTTTTGGTCGAGTATGGAGGTGACTACTGGGTTGCAGCCACCAACGCGGCCGGATGTACGGACACGGCATTCGTGCACGTATCCTACTTGGGAGCAAACGCTTTCGAACTGGGTCCTGACACAGTCCTGTGTGAAGGTTCCTCCCTTCTGCTGAATGCCGGCCTGCCGGGCGGCACTACCCAATGGAGCGGACCAAGCAGTGCTACAACCGCTTCGCTTACCGTAAATACAGCAGGACTCTATATCGCCACCACCACAGTGGGCGGTTGTGCGCATACAGACTCCATCACGGTTTCCGTTGTTCCTCCTCCCACTGTCGACCTGGGAGCTGATAGCCAGTTCTGTGAAGGTGGTTCGATGGAATTAACGGCCAATGGTGCGGCCCTCCTTTGGGATGATGGTTCAACCTCAACGGCACGCACCATTACTCAAGGGGGCACCTACTGGGTACAAGCGTCCGAGAACGGCTGCACCGCTACGGACAGCATAACGGTAGCTGAGATCCCTCTGCCTCTGTTCGACCTTGGCCCGGATACAGCACTCTGCTCCACCGAGCAGCTTCTACTGGATGTTACCGTCGCGGGCGCAACCTACCTGTGGAATGATGGGAACACCAACCCTGTCCGCTCGTTGCCTGCCGGTAATTGGAATGTAGAGGTTACCGCTACCGGATGCTCCACCAGCGACACCATTCGGATCCAAGACCTTCCTTCACCGGAGCTGACCCTTCCCTACGACACCACTTTGTGCGCGGGTGACATATGGACAATTGATGTGGCGCAGCCGGATGCCAGTTACTCTTGGTCCACTGGCGCCACCTCCTCCTCTTTGCTGGTGAATACTTCCGGAACGTATGGTATTACAGTGGATCGGGATGGCTGCGTAGCATCCGCACAGGTGATCGTGTACATGGTCAACATTGATCAGTTCTCACTCGGCGTTGATACCGCGCTCTGCCCAGGGGCCAGTCTTCCACTAAGCGTTGATATTCCCGGGGTGGCCGTGCTGTGGCAGGATGGTTCCACCGCTCATCAGTATCTCGTCGATTCCCCCGGGACCTACCAAGCCGTTATTTCGGTGGGCAGTTGTACCGCCCAAAGCGCAGTGGAGATCACGTACACAGCGGTGCCCCAACCCGATCTGGGAGCAGATCAGGTATTGTGTATGGGCGACACGGCATTGCTCTCCATCGATCCCGGATCTGCACAAGCTATCTGGAGCACTGGTGAGACCGGACCCGTCCTATCCGTCACTTCCACAGGAACCTACACTGTTGAACTGATGCTCGACGGTTGCGCCACGGAGGATGCTGTTCTGGTAACATTCAACCCGGTGGTGAACCGGTTGGACCTTGGCCCCGATCAACAGGTGTGTCCGGAGGTTCCGATCACGATCGACGCAACGACGCTGGGGGCAACCTACTCTTGGAGCAATGGTTCCCAACTGGCCACGTTGACGACATCCCAGCCCGGTACTTATTCCGTTTCCGTCACGGGCAACTGCATCGAAGCTGCAGATACCATCACTATCTGGCCCGGTTCGTGCACACCGCTGGTCCACATCCCGAATGCCTTCACCCCGGACGGGGATGACATCAACGATCGATTCGCTCCCTCCTTAGTGGAATCTGTGCGTAACTGGACCTTTCTGATCTTTGATCGCTGGGGTGAGTTGATCTTTTCCAGCACGGATCCGAAAGGTTCCTGGGACGGAACCTTCCATGGTAAGGATGCACCCATTGGCGTATACGTTTGGGACTTACACTATGAAGCGAACACCCTTGGGGGTGTAGTTCAGGAACGCCTGCGCGGCTCGGTCACGTTAGTCCGCTAAGTCCTCGCCGAAGCCATCCTCCTTCCAGAGCATACCGCCATCGGCCAACCTGATGTATGCGAACTTGTTTCCCTTGGTCACTTTCATCAGACCCTTGTCCAACGGGGAAACGCTGTCGTACTTCAATGGGATCAAGATCTTGCCGGCTTGGTTTACTGCACCCGTGCCGCTTGCATCGCTGGCGACCAGGACCCCATTTGCCAGATCATTCAGTGCGCTGAATTTCGGCTTGATCACTTCCACTCCCAGGCTATCCACCAAGCCATAAAGACCTCCGACCTCCACCCGGGCATAACCGCCCTGGAACTCCCAAGCCTGATCGTATTTGAAATCCGCCACGCTCGCCATGGAGCGCTTGATGTATCCCCATTTGTTTTTCCGCTTCACTGGGATCAGGCCTCCTTGCACCAGTCCGATGTCCGCATATTGGGGCTGGACCACGGTTTTACCAACGGTATCCACTAGCCCCAGCTTCCCGCCTAGAAGAACGCGTGCCAGACCGTTGTGGAAATCTCCCATGTTCATGGTAAGTGCATTGGCATCATAGCGCTGTGGGATCACCCATTGCCCCGCAGGCCCGACATAGCCCGCTTTGCCTTTATCGACCACAAGAGCAAGGCTGTCGTTCAGCGTTCCAACATGGTCATGTTCCACGGACAATATCACATCGCCAAAGCGATTGATAAAGCCCATGCTGCCCGCTTTGCGCACGCGGGAAAGCGGTAGTGCCATAAAGCCTTCGATCCAATCATACTGGAACGGCACAACCAAGTCGCCCTTCATGTCGATCACCCCGCTCTGGTCGTCCTTGGTAACCACCGCCAGACCGTTATGGAAGCGCATGGCCCCATCGAATGTGAAGGGGATCACTTCAGCACCCACCTCATCGATATATCCGTATTTACCTTGCTTGGAGGCTGCAGCCATCCCATGATCAAACTCACCGACCTCTTCATACTCGATCGGGATCAGCAGTTTACCATTGCGATCCACAGCACCTTGGATACCATTGAGTTCCACGGTGGCCATCCCTTCCCGGAAATCCAGCACGTCATCAAAGATGAAGGGGATCACGGGCTTTCCCACCTTATTGATCGTCCCGCTCCGGCCATCCTTGCCCACTTGTGCCTGCCCGTTAACGAAGGGTTCGGCAAAATCGAATTCAGCCTTAATTCGCTCCACACCGGTATCATCGATATACCCCCATTTCCCATCCTGGCGGAACGGGTACAGTACTAAGCTGGCCACTTTGTAGTCGTTCATCAATTCGTTGATGTACGGGTAGTCCGGGTATTCGGTGAGGAAACGTGTGATGTTCGCCACACTTAGCTCCTTGGTATAGATCTCGTAGATACTGCGCCACGCTTCGGGCACATTGGGATTCTCCGGATAGCGTCGGATGAATGCGGCGTATTCGCCGGCAGTTCCGTTGGGTACATTCAATTTCAGGAGCATGTCCTCCGCATCCCGTACAAAGGCATTCTGCGGATATTCCTTGATGAAAGTCTCATACTGGGCTATGGTCCCCTGCGGCGTGGCTTCCCGATAGAACGCTTCCTGCAATCGAGAGCGTGCTCCATAAGCCTCCTTCGCCTCGGGATAGCGCTCCAGAAAAGACCGGTAGGCTGCTGAAGTATTCACCCGGCGTGCCTCGTTGAACGCCAATTCATCACGCCTGTCCTGGGCTTGGGACACCATGCTGCTCCCCGCGTACCCGCTGATAAAGCGCTCGTATTCCTCCAAGCGATCAACATCCATCACCTGCTTCCAAGCGATCGCGCTCACACGCTCCAGTTGTTCGTGGATCGATGCGGAATCCACGCCCAGCTCCGCAACCTTGCTCTTTTCGCGCTCACTTAGCATGCTGTATGCCGCCATGGAGCGCCGAATGGCCACATGGCTCGAATCCAACTGATAGAACGGATTGTCAGCCCTTCCGCTGATCACGCTCAAGCCATACCACGCCACGGCAGGATGTTTCTTGGTCTGCTTCTCGAAAAGCTTCTTGGCCTCGAAGTAATTGTGGACCTCCAATGCCGCGAAGGCCTTATCCAAAGGACCGGCGATGGTACTCGCACTCAGCAGGCACAGCGCGAACAGCACCTTCCATCTCCTCATTGATCCGATCATGCCGCGAAATTATCGTCTAATGCACTTGCTTCGGTGTGGTTCACCACTCATAAAGATGCAGGACACGAGGGATATACATCCCGCCCCGTCCCTGCATCACCACAGCTCCTTAGTGCATACTGTCATAGGCCCCCTTGAACTCGGGGTCATCCATAAAGGCATCCTTTCCAGTTTCAAGTGCCGCGCGCGCACCGCTCTTATCCCCTTTCCCATCCAGGTATTCGGCATAATGGATAAGAGCACTTTTCATCAGCTTCTTTTGGTCCTGTGGTAGTCGGCTGATCCCGCCGGCAGCTTCCAGTGCTTCCTTGTATTTCACAATGCTCTCGTCGCCGTCCTTCACCAAGTTGGTGTTGTACTGCGTCAAGGCGAGCATCAACCAAGGGCCCGGGTTCTCGGGGTAATAGCGTGTCATGGAATCGAAGTAGCGCTTGGCCTTGCTCATCTCCTTTGGCCCGGCTTCATAGAAGTTCATGCCGCTTTCCTGCGCCGTCGTATTCAACTCGCTCCAGAAGTCCTCGTAGTTGTTGAAGAATTCCAGGTTCTTGTCCTTCTTACGGTACTTCTCGGCCCACTTCAGCGCATCGCGATCCGCTTTCTTGTAATCGGCCATCTCTTGGTATTTCGGGATCTTGCTCATCTCGTACAGGCACATGCTCATGTACAAGTAAGGCAGTGGATCCTTCTTGGTCTTGTCGTTCTCCGTATACCGCTCGGCCCTCACCAGGCAATCCTCGTATTTCTCGTCCACATACTTGACCAACAGGTCATCGTACTGCTTTTCCTGTGCACGAACTTGGGTGGTGGTGAATGCCACAAGCGCTGTCAATGAAATGAGAAGAAGCCTCTTCATGGAAGTATCGTTTTGGTGGTGCCTTCTACGGCAAGATCGATGCCGAAGGTATGTATGGGTTCAATCCACTCGGGAAACCCGCGCCCATCGGTACTTTCGCGGCCCATGCGAATCGACATCATCACCGCACTACCCAGCTTATTGGACAGCTATTTCAACGACAGCATCCTCCGTCGCGCCCAGCAGAAGGGCCTCGCCGAAGTGCACATCCACGACCTTCGTTCGTTCTCCGAGGACAAGCACAAACGCGTGGACGACTACCCTTTTGGCGGCGGTGCCGGCATGGTGATGTCCATCCCTCCCATTCATAAGGCTATCAGCTGGCTGAAGAGCGAACGGGACTACGACGAAGTGATCTACATGAGCCCGGATGGCGAATTGCTGGACCAACCCTTGGTGAACCGGATGAGCTCTTTGGGGAACTTGATCATTCTGTGCGGCCACTACAAAGGTGTGGATGAGCGTGTACGGGAGCACCTCATCACGCGGGAGATCAGCATTGGCGACTATGTGCTTAGTGGAGGCGAACTACCTGCTGCGGTGCTCAGCGATGCGCTGATCCGGATCCTGCCAGGTGTGCTGGGCGATGAGACCAGTGCGCTTTCGGACAGCTTCCAGGATGGCCTGGTTGCTCCTCCTGCCTACACCCGCCCAGAGAAATTCAGCGGCTGGAACGTACCGGAAGTACTGATGAGCGGCCATGCTGCAAAGATCCAAGAATGGCGCCATCAGCAGAGCCTGGAACGCACGCGGGAACGCCGTCCGGGGCTGCTTGGAGAAAATGATCCGGGGTAGATCGACGAACGAACAGGAACTTTCCTTAATATTGCGCCCCCAAACGGTGGGGTTATCCCCGCAAATCGCTGAGCGCCATGGACAAGATCAAGCAACTGGAAAAAGAATGGGCCCCTGTAAAGCAGCAGGCCGACTTCAATGCTGGTGACACCGTCACCGTACACTACCGTATCAGCGAAGGAAACAAGGAGCGGATCCAGCAATACCAAGGCGTTGTGATCCAGCGCAAAGGTACCGGCAGCACGGCCACCTTCACCGTTCGCAAGATGAGCGGATCCGTTGGAGTGGAGCGGATCTTTCCGATCGCTTCCCCCTTCCTGGAGAAAGTGGAAATAAACAAGCATGGGGACGTGAACCGCGCGCGTATCTTCTACATCCGTGAGCGTCGCGGCAAGAGCGCCCGCATCAAGGAGAAGCGCATGACCGTGGCCAAAGAGGCTGCAAACGCTGCATCCAAGGCTGATAAGAAAGCCAAAAAGGCAACTACAGCAGCCAAGTAAGCACGTCGACCCTTTACCTGAAAGGTCCCGCCATGGTGGGGCCTTTCCTTTTTTACCGACCGGCCGAAACCTGCTCTATTCAGCAGAATTTGGATGCCATGCCCGCTATTGGTGCGCTGCAACCAATGAACACTTCATCGCCCGGACACGCCTGATCACCGGTTCCCCTTCATCATCTCCAGATACTGGTTGATGTGCCCAGGATCGATGATCTGCAACGTATTGTACACCTTGGCCCGTTCCTGGGGATCGGAGCCCTTGAAGAGTTCCACCAGCTCGTTGTATTTGGCATTGAACAACACCTGCAGGTTATAACTGCTGGGCTTGGCCTGATGAACGGACTTGAGGGTTTCGATCGCTGCTGCACAAGCCTTGCGCCCTTTCGCCACATCCGTTGCCATTTCATCAAAGCCGTTCCTGTGATAATCATAGAGGAACTGACGCAGCGGCCGGAATGCACCTTGCTGCTGATTGTCGATCAGCCAATACCGGTTCTTCTGGTCCTCGAAAGCCTTCCATCCGGATTCACTCGCATTCTGCGCATTGCTCACCACGGTCTGCGCCATGGCATAGAAATCACTTCCACCCAATGGTGAATAGGTGTCCCCATCCAGCCCGAGTATGAAATAGGCGTAGAATGCGACCACGGAGGACAGGTTGTTGGTGAACCGCTCCGGAGCGAAATCGATCTGGGTGTTCTCCAAAAAGGTGAACTGCACGTTGTTGTCGACGATCTCCACCACGGGGCTGAGGTAGTCCGAGCCATACACGGGCCGGGAGTAGATCACCTGCAACGTGCCTTGGAAACGATCGGATGAGCTTTGCTCGTTGATCGTGAGCAGCATGTTGCAGTCGATGCGTTCGCTGGGGCTGAAGTTCAGCGCGGTCCAGCGGCGGGTGTTCATCAACTGGGTGATGCTGGTCTCCATGCTCTGGAACACGCGCTTGGGCGTGCTCTGGATCTTGGGGGCGATCACGGACACCTTGCAGTTGAATTCCTGCGCTTGGGCGGTTACAAAGGCGAGCACAAACAGCAGCAGGATCTTATTTCGCATGGGTCAAAAGCTTTTCTATTCGGTCCAGAATGGCGATGGCCACATCGGCCTTGGAACTCAACGGAAGTTCCGTGGCGTTCTTATCAGTATCGATCAGGGTCACCTTATTGGTATCATACCCGAACCCCGCACCGGGGTCGTTCAGGGAGTTCAGCACGATCAGGTCCAAGTTCTTTTTCTCGAGCTTCCCTTCGGCATTGCGAACTTCATTCGAGGTCTCCAAGGCAAAGCCTACCAACAGTTGTGCCTTCTTCTTCCCTCCCATCCACGCCAGGATATCCTCGGTGGGTTCCAGTTGCAAAGCGGATAGCTGGTCCTGCTTCTTCAATTTGATATCGGACACGTGGGCGGGACGCCAATCGGCTACGGCTGCGCTCAAGATCGCTACTGTGGTATCCGGGAAGCATTTCTTCGCGGCTTCGGCCATTTCCGCTGCGGACGTAACATCGGTCCGATGGATGCGCGGATGGCGTGTGCTCAACTCAACAGGGCCGGTGATCAATTCCACCTGCGCTCCGCGAGCCGCTGCTTCTTCTGCCAAGGCGAAACCCATTTTACCGGAACTGCGATTACCGATGAAACGCACGGGATCAATGGCCTCGTGGGTTGGACCTGCGGTAATGAGTATGCGCTTCCCGGTAAGCAGCGAACGGCGCATCACGGAATCGATCAGATGCTCCGCAATGGCGTCGGGTTCGGTCATGCGGCCTTCCCCGATAAGCCCACTCGCAAGTTCTCCTTCCTCCGGACCGATCGTTCGCACCCCCCGGCTTTTGAGCGTTTCCAGGTTCTTGTGCGTTGCGGCGTTCCGATACATCTCCAAGTCCATGGCAGGTGCCACGAATACGGGGCATTCCGCACTAAGCCAGCAAGCCAGCAGCAGATCATCGCACAGACCTTGGGCCATCTTGGCCAAGGTATTCGCGGTGGCCGGTGCTACCAACATCAGGTCGGCCCAGCGTGCCAAATGGACATGATCGTTCCATGTTGCGGTGCCGGGCGCTCGGTCCACCATCTCCGTGAGCACAGGTCGTTTGCTCAAGGTGGACAGCACCAAAGGGGATACAAAATCGTGGGCGGCAGCGGTCATTACAACCTGCACTTCCGCACCGGCCTTCACCAAGGCACGCACCAATAAGGGGGTCTTGTAGGCAGCAATGCCACCGGTAACACCCAGTAGCACCTTACGTGGAAGGACGCGATCCGCACCCATCCTTCAACCGTGAATTACTCGGCAGTTTTCGCCGCCTCCTCGGGACGACGGAAAACGACACGGTCCTCCAGCATCTCTTCGATGGCAATGGCGGCAGGCTTCGGCATCCGCTCAAATTGCTTGCTCATCTCGATCTGCTCCCGGTTCTCGTAGATCTCCTCGATGTTCTCTCCGGTCACGACGAACTCTTCCAAACGCGCGCTCAGTTCCGCCTTGATCTCAACAGCGATCTGGTTGGCCCGCTTGCTGACGATCACAATGCTTTCATAGATGTTGCCGGTCTCCGTATCCAATTGATCCACATTACGTGTGACCGTGGTCTTGGCGGCATTCAGGTACTTCGGGTTCATGGTGTCGATATGCGTTGTGATCGTTTTTGCTGGGAAGTAAGATCCCGGAGCAGTGCACGGGCTTGTGGCAGACGTGTACTTTGCGGAAAAGCGTCCGCGAAGGTATTGAACGATCTGATACCATCCTCAATTCGTTCCGCCTTCTTGCTCTCCACACTATGCGTCGCCAGATCGTGGTCGGCCTCAAAAATGCTGAACAGGGCCTCTTCCCGATAGATCGAATTCGGCCAGGTGCGGAGGAATCCCTTGAAGGCATCACTCGCCGACCCGTAATAGCGGGTACGCAGATACTGTTGGGCCGCGGCGTAATCCTTCTTCTCCAGCTTCAGGCGCAGTTCATCGATCAATGAATTGCAGGAATCCTTCAGTGTGGTCTCCGGATAGCGCACCATGAAAAGTTCGAGCTTATCGATAGCGGCGTGTGTATCCCGCTGGTCCAATTCGTACTCGGGCGATTCCTTATAGTGGCAGTAGGCTGCGAGGAACGAACACTCTTCGGCGTATTGGCTATTGCGGAAAGTCTTGGCAAAGTTCCCCAGATAGTAGCTCGCCATGATGTAGTCCTTCATGCCGAAATACCCTTTCGCGTAGTTATAGCTCACCGACTCGTACAGGGTATCTCCGCGGGTAAGGCTGAGCAATTCCTCCAGCAATGGCATCGCCCGGTCGTAATCGGGCTTCTCCATGTACTGCATGGCCATGCGGTACTTGTATTGCACATCCGTGCTTTTCACAGCCTTGCTGAATTCGCTACACGAGCCCAGCAACAGGGCAATGGCCAAAGTAAAAAGGAGGGATACGCGCATAAGGGCGGCAAATGTAGCCTTCGCATCAACGCCAGAACGCGATGTTTCGCATGAGTTGGCGAATGTTCGTTCATCACCAACCCCATTCCGGTTTCACACAGATCAGGGTTGAGAAACGATAATGCCTGACAATATTACCTTCGCCGCTCGGATAGCAACATCCATCATGAACGACATCTTCGACAAGATCCGCAAGGACGCTGGGCCTATCGGCCGCCATGCTAAGCAAGCACATGGCTATTTCTCATTCCCTAAGCTGGAAGGCGAACTGGGGGCACATATGACCTTCCGGGGTAAGGAAGTATTGGTTTGGAGCCTGAACAACTACTTGGGCCTGGCCAACCACCCGGAAATTCGCAAAGTGGACGCACAAGCCGCTGCCGACTGGGGCCTCGCCTACCCGATGGGTGCGCGCATGATGAGCGGGCAGACCAAGTACCACGAGCTGCTGGAAGACCAGTTGAGCGAGTTCATGCAAAAGGAGGATACCTTCCTGCTGAACTACGGCTACCAAGGCTGCATGAGCTTTATCGATGCCGTACTGGGTCGCCACGACGTGTTGGTGTTCGACAGTGAAAGCCACGCCTGCATGATGGACGGAGCACGCCTCCACGCGGGCAAGCGCTTCATGTTCCAGCATAATGACATGGACAGCTTGGACAAGCAACTGGAACACGCGAAAAAGGTGACCGAAGTGACCGGGGGTGGCATCATGGTGATGACCGAAGGTGTGTTCGGCATGGCCGGCGACCAAGGGAAGCTGAAAGAAATCGTGGAACGCAAGGCCAAGTACAACTTCCGTCTCTTTGTGGACGATGCCCACGGCTTTGGACAGTTAGGCGAGCACGGTCGCGGTACCGGTGACCACCAAGGTGTGCAGGACCAGATCGACGTGTACTTCGGCACCTTTGCCAAGAGCATGGCCACCATCGGCGCCTTCATCAGCGGCCCAGAGGATGTGATGCTGTACATGCGCTATAACATGCGCAGTCAAATGTTCGCGAAGAGCCTGCCCATGCCCATCGTAATCGGAGCCATCAAGCGCTTGGAGATGATGCGCACCATGCCGGAGCTGGGCGAAAAGCTTTGGGAGATCACGCATGCCTTACAAAATGGTTTGAAGGAGGCCGGGCTCGATATTGGCGCGACCAACAGCTGTGTTACACCTGTTTACTTTAAGGGTGGCGTGCCTGAAGCAACCAATATTGTGGTGGACCTACGCGAGAATTACGGTATTTTCTGTAGCATCGTGGTATATCCGGTGATCCCGAAGGGGGAGATCTTGCTTCGCCTGATCCCGACCGCTTCTCACTCCATGGAAGATGTAAAGCACACCATCGATAGCTTCAAGGCTGTGAAAGCGAAGATGGAGGCTGGCGAATACAAGTCGGAGACGATCGCGAGCTTCTAACGATCACTCAGGACCTCGGTGGCATGCGAACAACGTTCCGCATCTGCATCATCCTGTCCACAGGTTTCCTGATAGGGAACACAGGTGTATTTGCCCAAACGGGCATGGATGCACTATTGGAACGGCCAGCTGTGCGTTGCGAGGACGTGGCGGTTAACGCCATGTTCATCTTCCAAGGAAATGTATTGCGGGGAGAGTTGGATTCCGCTGCCATGGTATTGGACCATTGGCATCGGAAATGCCCGGAGACAGAGCTTTGGCAACGGTCACGGATACTGGAACTACTCGCGCGACCAGCGCTGGTGGATACGGCGCTTTCCGAGGATATCATCTCGCACTTGATCGTATACCGGTACTTGGACAGTATCCCAAAACAGGAATTGGCCCGGCAGGCTCCGCAGGTGGCGGACTACCTAAGCTTCACAAAGGCTTGGTCCACCCAATTGATGCAGAGCTTCTCCCCCGGAATGGAGGAATACGGGCTGGGACAGTTCTATGGAACGAACTCGAACTTGCTCTTTCCGGCAATTCAAAGAGGCGAATACGCCGGTACGCGGCTTAGCAAAAAGTACTTAGAAGCGCTGGATCAGGTGGTCCATCTACCAGAAGCACATTTAGCTGTATCCGTGGGAGCATGGGTACCCACCGGGGAATTGGACGTACTGGGAGTGCATCCGGAACTCGGGTTCCAACTAGGGTTGAAAGACCGAAAGATGAATTTTGACTTCTCTTTGGATATGCGTTTCGGTTCTTCGGCCGAGCCTTATCCGGCCCGCAGAAAGAGCTCCGATACGCTTGAAACAACATCCCATTTTTTCGGTGGGCATATCGGGATCAATGTGGGCCGTGATGTTTTCAGGCGCGGAGCGAGCGAGTTACAGGCAATTGCAGGTATCGGCTATGACGTCTTTGACACCTTCAATTCGCCACCAAATTCCGAAGTGGAAAGCGGCTCAGCCGGCTCATTCGATCTTAGCACGGGCGTTGGTTACCGTTATTACTTCACGTCCTGGCGCTACGTGGGACTGGAGGCCGTCTATCACTGGGTTGATTATGCTCGCTCCCATTCCGTGGACCTGCAAGGGCGCCCCTTTGTGGTGCGCCTGGTGTACGGAAGTGTCGGGACTGTTCCAAAGAAGCAACAGATCGCCTACCTACAGTACAGATTGCGCCAATAGAGAGGAAGCATTTCGGAAGCCTATTGTAGATCGTAATTCTTCCTGAAAAAGCGGGATCGACCGCCTTTTGGACTCATCGCCGTTCTCACCGGAAGCTCAGCCGGCCCAAGCTGTACTTCCCACTTCCTATGAAGAAGATGACGATGAACGCCATCATATAGATGAATCCGAGCTCCTGTTTGGCGAAGGGCTGATCGCCATTGGCCATGAACGAAGCGACCGCCATGCCAATGATCACGGGAATGGTGGCAACACGGGTCCACAGCCCGAGGAGCACCAGGATTGCACAGAACACTTCCGCGAAAAGGATGAGCGAGAGGCTGAGCATGTGCCCCATTCCAATGGGATCAAAGAAGGTATCGGATAGCTCGCCGAACTTCATGAGCTTTACAAGGCCATGATGCCAGAACAGCGTGCCACCAGCGGTAAGGCGGAGCAACAAGGCTCCGAGATCAAACGAGACTTCATCCGAGTTGAGCAGCATGGCCGTGTGGAATTCGTGTCAAACCTAAACAGTGCTATCCCCGCGTGCAGAATGTGTGAGCGGGATGCTTTCCACAGTGCATGGTGAAGATCTCTGTTGGCAATACGTATGTCACCGTAACAGCCCTTGATCAAAGAATCCCATCTTTGCCTCAATCAAAAAACAAGAAAATGGATTTGAATAAGATGTTGAAAGGCGTGGGGCTTCTTGCAGCGGTAGCCTGCATTCCCGTGGTGGCCAATGCCCAATTCGACGAAGGAGATAACGTGCTTGGCGTGGGAGTAGGTCTCTTGGGTGGATATAGTGTTGGCTGGAGCGGAACGGGGGTCACCCAATCGCCTGCCCTCAACCTGCACTTCGACCATGGCATGGGGGATCTTGGGCCAGGAACATGGGGACTTGGTGGATATGTGGGCTATAAGACCATCGGCTACACCAGCAAATATGTCTACTACAATTACGACTACAACTACACCTATTTGGTGATCGGAGCCCGCGGCACGTGGCACTATAATGAGTGGCACGGAAACAGCAAGCTGGATACCTATGGTGGCATCATGCTCGCATATCGCTCTGTGTCGTTCAAGGACAAAACGGACTACGGTGCATATGGATACCTGAACACTTATTCCTATTCGGGTAGTGGAATTGGATTTAGTGGCTTCTTGGGTGCACGTTACTACTTCAGCGACAAGATCGGCGCCTACGGGGAACTGGGCTATGGCCTTACGACCCTTCAGATCGGCCTTTCCGTGAAACTTTGAACACCTGTTCCACTCCATTAAGTAAAGCGCCTCAACGGGCGCTTTACTTATTTACGGCCTTAGGCGTTCTATCTTTGCCGCCCTTTTACCGCCGCTTGTAGGGCGGAAAATCGCACCGATGAAGATCAACGTTACCCTGCCGGACGGAACCGTCCGTGAATATGAAGAAGGTGCCACGGCCATGGATGTGGCCCGTAGTATCAGCGAAGGATTAGCACGCAATGTGCTTTCCGCCAAGGTCAATGGCGAGGTGCGCGATGCCAACCGCCCTCTGCCCGGGGATTGCACTGTGCAATTGCTCACCTGGAAGGACGACGAAGGCAAGGCCACCATGTGGCATAGCAGCGCGCACTTGCTGGCGGAAGCAGTGGAGGCACTTTATCCCGGCACCAAGTTTGGCATCGGCCCCCCTATCGAGAACGGCTTCTATTACGATCTCGACCTGGGCGACAAGGTGATCGGCGACGGCGATTTCAAGGCAATCGAAGACAAGATGAAGGAGCTGGCCGCGAAGAAGGAAACCTTCGTCCGGCGCGACGTCCCCAAGGCCGAGGCCATTGCTTACTTCGAGGAAAAAGGCGACGAATACAAGCTGGAATTGATCGATGGCTTGGAGGATGGCACCATCAGCTTTTACACACAAGGCAACTTCACGGACCTGTGCCGTGGTCCGCACCTACCGGATACCAGCTCCATCAAAGCGATCAAGGTAATGAGCGTGGCCGGTGCCTACTGGCGCGGCGACGAAAAGCGCAAGCAACTCACGCGCTTGTATGCCATTACTTTTCCCAAGCAAAAAGAGCTGGAGGACTACCTCGTTCTATTGGAGGAGGCCAAAAAGCGGGACCACCGCAAGTTGGGTAAGGAGTTGGACCTGTTCACCTTCAGCGAGAAGGTCGGTGCCGGTCTCCCACTTTGGCTACCTAAGGGCACGGCCTTACGCGAACGCTTAGTGAACTTCCTGAAGGCGGCCCAAGAGAAAAGCGGCTATCAGCAGGTGGCAACACCACACATAGCGCATAAGAATCTATACGTTACCAGCGGGCACTATGAGAAATACGGTGAGGATGCCTTCCAGCCGATCCGCACGCCTGTCCCCGGCGAGGAGTTCTTCCTGAAGCCGATGAACTGCCCGCACCACTGCGAGATCTATAAGAGCCGTCCGCATAGCTATAAGGACCTTCCTATTCGCTACGCCGAATTCGGCACTGTTTACCGCTACGAGCAAAGCGGTGAATTGCACGGCCTCACACGTGTCCGTGGCTTCACGCAGGATGACGCGCACCTCTTCTGCATGCCCGAGCAGGTGAAGGAGGAATTCAAGAAGGTGATCGATCTGGTGTTGATGGTCTTCAAGGCGTTGGACTTCACCACGTATGAGGTACAGGTAAGCCTGCGCGATAAGGAGGACCGTTCCAAGTACATCGGAAGCGACGAAAATTGGGAAAAGGCCGAACGCGCGATTGTAGAAGCGGTTGCCGAAAAGGGCATGACCACCGTTGTTGAATACGGCGAGGCTGCTTTCTACGGCCCCAAGCTGGACTTCATGGTGAAGGATGCCTTGGGTCGCAAGTGGCAGCTTGGAACGATCCAAGTGGACTACAACTTACCGGAACGTTTTGAGCTGGAATATGTGGGCGCTGACAACCAAAAGCATCGTCCGGTAATGATCCATCGTGCGCCGTTCGGTTCCCTCGAACGCTTCGTGGCCGTGCTGATCGAACATACTGCGGGTCGCTTCCCCCTATGGCTTGCACCTGAGCAGGCGATCATCCTTCCGATCAGCGAGAAATTCAACGAAACGGCGCATCAGGTGGGAGAATTGCTTAAAGAGTGCGATATTCGCGCCGTTATTGACGAGAGGAACGAAAAGATCGGTCGGAAGATCCGCGATGCGGAAATGGCCAAGACGCCGTTCATGCTCATCATTGGCGAAAAAGAAGCCGGGGCAGGCACCATCTCCGTTCGCGAACATGGCCAAGGCGACTTGGGTTCCATGACACCCATCCAGTTCAAAGCGCTGGTGGACGAACGCATCAAGGCCAGCCTTTCCGGCTCATCGAACTGATCAATAAAACGAATCAACAGCAAGTTTGGCAAAACGACCTCCCTTCCGTCCTATGGGCCCTCGCCCACCCCGCCCCGCTGGCGGCCGCCGTCCGCGCGGTCGCGTGGTCCGGGAAGATCCACACCGCATCAATGACCGCATCTACGGAGTACCCGAGGTGCGTGTAGTGGGCGAGGACATCGAGCAGGGCATCTACCCGATCGAACAAGCGCTGAGGATGGCCCAGGAAAAGAACCTGGACCTCGTGGAGATCAGTGCCTCGGCCGATCCGCCCGTGTGCCGGATCATCGACTACAAGAAATTCCTCTACGACCTCAAGAAGAAGCAGAAGGAGATCAAGGCCAAGCAGGCCGTGATCGAGATGAAGGAGATCCGCTTCGGGCCCAATACCGACGAGCACGACCTCAACTTCAAGCTCAAGCACGCCCGCCGCTTCCTGGAGGAAGGCCACAAGGTGAAGGCGTTCGTCTTCTTCAAGGGGCGCACCATCGTGTTCAAGGAGCGCGGTGAGATCCTGCTGTTGAAGTTCGCGCAAGAACTGGAGGACGTAGGCGTGGTGGAAAGCATGCCCAAGCTCGAGGGCAAGCGGATGATGATGTACCTCATCCCCAAGAAGAAAAAGTAGGACACCCCGGCACACGGGACCGAAAAGAAAATTCGCGGGATTCCCCCCATTCAGGAAAAAAGGCGAAATTCGCGCCCCCTAGTAGTACGCCATCAACACAGAGAGGCCATGCCCAAGATGAAGACGAAGTCCGGTGCCAAGAAGCGGTTCAAGCTTACGGGCACGGGCAAAGTGAAGCGCAAGCACGCGTTCCACAACCACATCCTTACCAAGAAGCACAAGAAGCGCAAACGCAATCTGGCCAAGACCGGTCTGGTCCACAGCCACGACGAGAAGGCAATTCTGTTGCTCCTGAAGTAAGACCGTTTCCTGCCGGGTTACAGGCAGGGTTAACCAGGGCTTGAAGCACCAAAGAGCCGTCGCCGTACGGACGCTCGAGCCCGAAAACAAAGAGAAAGATGCCACGCGCAACAAACAAAGTCGCCAGCCGCGCCCGCCGCAAGAAGGTCCTTAAGAAGGCCAAAGGCAACTGGGGCCGCCGGAAAAACGTGTTCACCGTAGCGGTGAACACCGTTGAGAAAGGATATAACCACGCCTACATCGGCCGTAAGGTCAAGAAGCGCGACTTCCGCTCTCTCTGGATCCAACGTATCAACGCAGCTGTGCGCGAACACGGCCTCACCTACAGCGTGTTCATGAACAAGCTGAGTGTCGCCGAGATCACCTTGGACCGCAAGGCCCTCGCCGAGATCGCCTTCAGCGACGCAGAAGGCTTCAAGGCCATCGTTGACAAAGTGAAGTAGAGTTTTATCCGGAGCTGATCCGGTGCTAAAGGGCCATTCCTAACGGGGTGGCCCTTTTTAGTTGTCAGTTGTCAGTTGTTGGTTGTAAGGCTGTAGTAGTGCGTCGGGCTGTTCGCGGCTACGCCCCGCAATCAGGAAAAAGCGGACAACTGAGAACCAACCACTGACAACTACCGCAATAGCGTCACCTTGCCTCCCGGAGTCCGGTGCTCCTGCGGGCTCAACCCTCCGCACTTCAACTTGCTCTGCTTCAGGAGATCCTCCACCGAGGTACTGCCGGTCTTCCTGCTCGCGCACAGCACCAGCTTTGCTGCAGCCTCGGCATCATTCCCAGCACGATGGTGCGTGAAGCGGATGCCATGCATGTTGCACATCGGGCCAAGCCCATAGCCCTTGTGGCCAGGCCAAACACGGCGACAAAGACTTACACTACAGAAGTAGCTGAAGGTGGGCAGCGGCAAGCGATGGCTCAGCAACGTGCTGCGCAACACGTTCATGTCGAAGGCTGCGTTGTGGGCAACTACTACCGCGCCGTGCATTAGCGGCATGGCCTCTTCCCATACTTCAGCAAAACTGGGGGCCGAGGCCACATGTTCGGGCCGGATGCCATGCACCGCCATGGTGAACGGTGAGAAATACGGCCATTGGCGCGGCTTGATCAACCAATTGCGCACCTCGCCTATCTCGCCGTTCCGCACGATGGCCAGTCCCATCTCGCAGGGGCTATCCGGGTCGTTTGTGGCGGTCTCGAAGTCGAGGGCGATGAGATCCATGGTTTGGCCGGAGGTACTACTTGGGTGTCAATTGTTGGTTGTCAATTCTCAGGCTGCCGAAGCGTTTCAGCGACTGTGTGATCGCGTTGAATTACCGTCATCTCACGGAAATTCCGGTTCCGACCTGACAACTGATAACTCACAACGGATAACTGTATTCACAGCTTAACCACCTCCGCATCCGCCAAGGCTTGGTAGATCTTCTTGGCTGTGCCTTCACTCACGGGTACAAGTGGTAAGCGCATGTGGACATCACAGAGTCCAAGTGACTTCAGCACTTCCTTGATGCCGCCGGGATTACCTTCCACGAAAAGCAAGGTGATCAGTTCGATGAGGTTCAGGTGCTCTTTGCGAGCTGTCTCGAAGTCACCCTTCAATGCCGTGTGGACGAGCTTTCCGAATTCCTGCGGTAGTCCGTTGCCTACCACGCTGATAACGCCGTCGCCGCCCATGGCGATCATCGGGAGCGTGAGCGCATCATCACCGCTGATCACGAGGAAATCCTTGGGGCGCTGCTTCAGGATCAATCCTACTTGATCCAGGTTACCGCTTGCTTCCTTGATGCCGATGATGTTCTTAAAGTCACGAGCGAGGCGCAGGGTGGTCTCGGCCGTGATGTTGCTCATGGTGCGGCCCGGCACATTGTAGAGGATGATCGGCCGTAGGCTCACCTGTGCCAATGCCTTGTAATGCTGGTAAATGCCCTCTTGGGTCGGTTTGTTGTAATAGGGACTGACGCTGAGAATAGCGTCCACGCCATCCATGTCGAAGGCCTGCATCTGCTCCACCACCTCCGCGGTGTTGTTCCCGCCGATGCCGAATACGATGGGGACACGGTTGTGTACCACCTCGATCACTTGGGACAGGAGCTGCTTCTTCTCGTCGGTGGTGATGGTGGCGCTTTCTCCGGTGGTACCCATCACCACAAGGAAGTCAATGCCACCAGTGATCTGATGTTCGATCACCTTGGCCAATGCGGCGTGATCAATGGCGCCATTGGCGCGAAAGGGCGTTACCAAGGCCACGCCAAGGCCACGAAATCGGTTGTCCATTGCCATCTCAGTTCAATGAATGCACCTCTTGGGGCGCATTGATCATCATCATGTATCGGTTCACGTTCGCGATCAGTTGCGCCAGGCTATCGGCGCCTGCCGTATCGATCATCATGTCCAAGAAGTGGGCATTCGTATCGCTCAGCCGGCCGACCTTGAAACGGGCCTTGCTCTTGGCCAGGATGTATTGCAGCGGCAGGTGATCGCGTACGGTGAGGTCTATGAGCACGTCATATTCCTCCGCAATGAAGTTCTGGACCACATTCCCGTGGGGTATGCGATACCAGTTGAGGTCCTTTAAGGAGAACACATCGAAGTTCAACTTGGCGTGCAGATAGAAGGGCAATTCCTTCTCATCACAATAACCCAAGGCCATGATCTTGGTGATCCCCAGCTCTTCCTTGATCTTCTTGACGTAGTTGCGCACTTGGTTGTGGGCGGTTTCATCGGCTGCGAGATAGATGATGCCAACCTTCACCGATTGCGCCAAGTTCTTGGCCACCGGCCTGCGATCCGGGCGGGCCTCCTTCAACAGGGCACGCCTGCCGAGCCATTCCTTGATCCGGTCCAGGAGCTTCATACTTCGATCATCCGCCTGAGTTCAACTTCATCGATCACCTTCACGCCCAGCTCCTCTGCTTTGGCCTTTTTCGCAGGACCCATATCGGCTCCAGCAACCACAAAGCTCGTCTTCTTGCTGATGGAGCCACTCACTTTTCCACCGTTATCCTCAATGGCCTGCTTGATCCCATCCCGCGTGAAGGTCTCAAAAACACCCGAGACCACGAAAGTCTGACCCTTCAAAAGATCACTTTGTGATTTTACCTCCGCAGGGTCCACCTCAAAATTCACCCCAGCGGCGCGCAATCGTTCCACGATGCGCCGGTTGCCATCAGCTGCAAAAAAATCCGTGATACTGGCTGCAACCACGCTACCGACCTCATCGATCCCAGTAAGTTCTTCCGTGGTCATTGCGGCTAACCGATCAATGCTACCCACCGTGCGTGCGATCTTCTTCGCCACGGTTTCGCCCACATGGCGGATGCCCATTGCGAACAGCACTCGCTCGAAGGGGATCTCCTTGCTGGCTGTGATACCGTCGATGATCAATTGTGTGCTACGCTCTCCCCATCCCTTGCCCAACTCCAGTAGTTGGCTTTGCTGGAGATCGTACAGGTCTGCAACGTCGTGGATAAGTCCTGCTTGGAAGAGGGCCTCCACTGTTTCGCCACCCAACCCATCTATATCCATTGCCTTTCGTGCCACGAAATGCTCAATGCGCCTCACGATCTGCGGTGGGCAGGCATGTTCGTTCGGGCAATAGTGTTGGGCCACCCCTTCATCGCGGACCAAGGGTGTATGGCAGGCGGGACAGCGCTTCGGATAGGCCACCGGCTCTGCGTCCGTTGCTCGACGCGACACATCAACCGCAGTGATCTTGGGAATGATCTCGCCCCCCTTCTCCACTTGCACCATGTCACCAATGTGGAGGTCCAACTTGGCGATCTGGTCGGCGTTGTGGATGCTGGCGCGCTTCACGGTAGTGCCCGCAAGTTCCACGGGATCCAACAGGGCCACCGGCGTAATGGCACCGGTACGCCCTACATGGAATTCCACACCGTAGAGCCGGGTGAATTTCTGCTCCGCTTGGAACTTGTAGGCAATGGCCCAGCGGGGACTCTTGGAGCGCAAGCCTATTTCCTCCTGTAGGTCGATGTTGTCCACCTTGATCACCACGCCATCGATCGCGATATCCAGTTCGTAACGTGCATGATCCCAATGGGCGATATAGTCCATGATGCCTTCGACCGAATCGGCCTGCTCGATGAAGCGCTTGGCCGGATCCGGCGTGCGAAAGCCCCACTTGCGGCAATGCATGATGTTGCCGTAATGGCTGCGTGTGGGCAGTTCGTCTGCTTGCAGGCTGTAGATATAGTTCTGGAGGCCCCGCTTCGCCACCACTTTGGGGTCTTGTAGTTTGAGCGTGCCGGCCGTGGTATTCCGTGGGTTGGCGAAGAGCTCTTCCCCGTCCTCTTCGCGTTGTTCGTTCAGCTTTTCAAACTCTTTCCGGCCCATGAGGATCTCCCCTCGAGCCTCCAGTTCCGCAGGCGGGTTTCCGCGAAGCCGCAAGGGAATGGAACGCACGGTACGCACGTTGGATGTGATATCGTCCCCTTTTTCGCCATCGCCGCGGGTGAGCCCTTGGACCAGTTCTCCTTGCCTATAGGTGAGGCTGATCGCCACGCCGTCGTACTTCAGCTCCATGGTGAACGTGACGGGTCCGTACTCCTTCACGATGCGTTCGACGAACTCGTTTACCTCCTCGCGGTTGTAGCTGTTGCTGAGCGAAAGCATGGGCCAGCGGTGCGCCACGGTATTGAAGTCTTTGGTGATGTCGCCGCCTACGCGTTGGGTGGGGCTGTTCGGTGAAGCAAGCTCCGGCCATTGGGCTTCCAGCGACTCAAGTTCCTTCATCTGAAGATCGAAGTCCTTATCGGAGATCACTGGCTTAACTTCCACATAGTACAGGTGGTTGTGATGCTCCAGTTGATCACTGAGCTCCATGATCCGTTTGGCCGCCTCTTCCCTATCCATCTTTGATCGCATGGTTCACAAAGATCACTTCCAAGCGTGAATGAAACGAGGGTTTCCACTGAGGTCGTGTACCAGTTCCACTTCGCGGAAGCCTTCGGCCTTTACCACCGCCGCCGTTTCGGGGGCATACCGGTAGTGTGCCTCGAACCAAAGTGAATCGCCGGGTTGACCTATTGCAGCTACCGCACCCGCAATGGCACGATAGAATTTGTGAGGGTCGTCATTCTCCACGAAGAGCGCAAGGTGGGGTTCGTGCAGAAGCACTTGTTCCTGCATGGATGCTTTATCGCTCTGCGGCACGTAGGGTGGGTTGCTCACCACCAAGGTCCGTCCGGGGCGCCATCCTGTTTTCAGCAATGGCAGTAGTGCCGGGCTGAGGGCATCGCACTGCACCCATTCAACTTGCAGGTCATTCGCGACCCCATTCTCGGTTGCCAGTGCCAACGCGTCGTTGCTACGGTCAACACCAGCCACGTGTGCAAGGGGGAATGCCTTCTTTAATGCCAATGCAATGCAACCGCTTCCCGTCCCAATGTCCACGATGCGCTCCGGAGCGACGCTGAAGGAACGGATGATGCGATCCACCAATTCCTCGGTCTCCGGACGGGGTATCAAAACGCGCGGGTCCACCGCCAGGCGCAATCCATGGAAATCCACGTGGCCCAATACATATTGGAGGGGCTCCCCGGCTCCGATGCGGTCCAATGCTTCGGTAAGCAAGCCGAGTTCTTCACTTGAAAGCGCACGCTCCAGCTCCAATTCCGGCACGGAAAGACCGATGCGATCAAAGAAGACAGCACGCAGAATGGCCCGCGTTTCCTCTTTTCCATGCAGGGTCCCCCATAGCTCCCGGTATTGATCGAGCAAAGCGTTGATGGTGATACGGTTCATTCCGGGGCAAGATGGTACAAAGGTGGGGAGCGCAATCCACGATCCGGCTTGCTGTGCCTGTTGAATTGTACAGGGGCAGGATAGTTGCCCTTCCAAAACAAAACCTCCCAACATGCAGATGCTGAAGTCACTCCTCGCTGTTTGTGGTATCGCCTTGATACCTGCACTTTCCTCCGCTCAAGAAGTGCGTCTCTATGGCGGGTACAACGGTTCCAACGTTTCTAAAGCCGGGATCGAGAAATGGACAGGTCGTGCTGGTTATCAGTTCGGCGCTGATCTTACCATCGGTAGCCGTTGGTTCTTAAAGCCGGGTATTGAGTTCATGGTCCGCAACCTGAATTACTCGCTTGCCGGGACAGGACCCGATGGTAGCACGATTGCTCCAGATACAGAATTCGATTATACGAGCCGATCCTTGCGAATTCCTGTGATGGTGGGCCTACATCTGATCGACCCGGAGAATGACCCCGCTGTGAACCTTTACATCATGGGCGGTCCATCCGCATTGATGAACCTGAATGCCGACCTGAACAACAATGCACTGAATGTGGAGACGAATTCCAATCAGTGGTACATCGGCTTTGGAGGCGGCTTGGAAATAAGCTTCCTCTTTGCTGAGGTGGGTTATGATGTGGCCATGAGCAACGTCTTCAGGGGTGATGGCTTCTCCACAAACCCGAAAGTGAATTTCTTGCATGCGAATGCCGGCATCCGCTTGAAACTGGCGAGGTAGGCTCGTGTAGTTCCCGGAGATGACGAATTGGTTCTTCAGCTGCGATCACGTATGGATACACCCGCTTCACATAATTGTATCAGGGAAAATGAGTTGAGTTGGTTAGCGCATCGTGTTCGCAATGCGAAGGTCGAGAGTTCAAGCCCTATTGTCCCCCCCGAGAAGCCCTTCTAAAAAGAAGGGCTTCGGCTTTGGCATACTTCGGATAACTTCGCGCCCCGTTCAGCGGACACACTTTTGGAGAGGTGGCAGAGCGGTTGAATGCGGCGGTCTTGAAAACCGCTTTACTTACGGGTAACGGGGGTTCGAATCCCTCCCTCTCCGCCACCGCTGCCCGCGCAGCGGGCGATGATGCAACCCCGAAAGATGCGGAGCTCGCTCCAGGCATTTTTCGGGGTTGTGGCATCAAAGGCCGCGTAGCGGACGCAGCGATGAAGCCTCCCCCCTAACTGGACGCGCGCCTCGCGCAATCCCTCCCTCTCCGCCACCGCTGCCCGCGCAGCTGGCGATGATGCACCTCCGGATGACGCGAAGCTCTCTTCAAGTGTCATTTGGGGTTGCCGCGTCAAAAGCCGCGAAGCGCACTCAGCGATGATGTCTCCCCCTAACGGGACACGCGCCTCGCGCAATCCGTCCCTCTCCGCTGATCGCCCCTCTGTGCAGGACATGAATGCTGAAGGCCGCGGACAAGTTCGCTTGGATGAGCGGAATGCGGCGTTCATGTATTACGCGCTCAGCGGGTCGGCGATCGAAGCCCTCCCCCCTAATGGAAACGCGCGTTTCGCGCAATTCGTCCCTCCTCACCGGTCACTGCTCTCCCTTTCATCCGGTCATATGCATGGCCATGCAAATGACAGCTTTATGCGTGCATGAGCGTGATTCTCCCGCCTGACCGCAATTAATAAAATACGGATAACTGCCTATCTACCAAACGAAAACTCGGAGCATTGGCCGCAGGAGCGATCAGCGGACCCATTGAAAAAGGAACGGATGCATGGCCATGCATATGTGCCTTTAACAATTAAAGAAAGGCGCACCCCGCCACGCACACCTTAAAGTGACACGCTCCTTGGTTACTCCACCGGGTAATAGATGTTCGATACCCACTTGGAGCTATCCGCCTCTTGGCTCGGATCCGTCACAAATTCCTCCACAACGGCAGAGCGCAGCTTCAGGCCCTTGGCCTTCATCATATCATAGATGGCCTCGTGCGCCTCCTCGCTTTTTTCTGGAGAGCCATGGAAGACGATCATGAGGGCCTTGCCAGCAGGTACGGTTACGATCTCACAACCAGGCACCTTTACATCCGGGCTTGCAGCAATGGGCGCTCCAGCGAACACATCAATCTTGTGGGTAACACTATCGCGCCTGTAATACAGGGCCGTGAGACCACCTGCAATTTCCACATCGGCCTTTTCAATGGCTTGAGTTGATTGTGGGAACACTTTGCTGAAATAGGCATCCAGATCGTCACCCTTCAGTACGTCCCGTTTGCCCGCGTAGGTCACTTCAGGCCGTTCCACCGTCTCGATCCGGAAGCCGCGATAAGTTTTCGCTTTGTCTTCCTCCGCCAGCTTGATCGCGTCCAGTTCGGCCAAGGAGCGCAACTGCTTCAAACCCTGTTGCAGATCGGGTCCGATAAGCGTGTCGATGTCGTTGAACATGAGATAGATCCGCTTGAAGAAGTCATTCTCACTAATGAACGTCCAGGTGACATAGGTGCTATCCTCCATGGGCTTCAACTCCAAGCCGAGATCCGCTTGTTGGTCGGTCGCAGGAATAGAAGTGACCTGTACTTCCACATGCTTATCCGGCACCATGGCCGTGATGGCTTGCTTCCCACTTCCCACAGTTTCATTCCCGATCCATGAACTGCTTTGGCCCACTTCGCCAATTTCTCCGGAATACGTCAACTTGATGTTGGCGTCCTTGCTGTTCCATGGGTTCCACTCTTCCATGCGCTGAAGGGATGAGGCATGTGCGTATACCAAGGGAGCTGCCGCATGGATCATCACCGATCGAGTGACCGTTGAGCGCTTGGGCCCGATGAGCCCTAGGATCGCTCCCAGCACGATCACGGCAACAAGAATGATCAACAGCGTTTTCAAGGCACGCATGGGACTGAAATTTTCCGAAAGATGCGGGTTCCTTAGAAAACGGTCGCAATAACATGGAGGCATTGACTATCCTTGGCATGATTTTCCTAAGGACCTTCCAAAACCACCACCACCATGCGTTCGATCACCATCCGCTTTGTTCGTCCCTTTGTGCTTCTCCCCTTAGTGGGTCTTCTGGCCTTCTCTCTTCCCTCCTGCAAAAGCAGCAACCCGGCCGGGGATAAGGTGAAGATGCCCTTTACCGGTAACAAGTATGAGAGCAACAACCGGTTCTTCCGCGGAACAGGTAGCGGGGTGAGCGTGAAGCAGAACATTGCCCGGAGCAAGGCGGACCTGGATGCAAAGAACCAACTGGCAGCGCAGGTGAAGACCAACATAAGGGCGGTGACGGACCAGTACTTGGCCCAGACCGAGAATGCAGAAGCAGCGGATGTACAGGACAAATTCCAGTCATTGATCCGCGAGGTCATGAACACCGAAGTGGCGGACATGCGGAAGATCGGCGAGGAGACGCGCTTCAACCAGACCACCAAGGAGTACACGGAGTATGTGGCTTACGAGATCAAGAAGAACGCCATGTTCCGCTTCATGAAGAAGCAGGCCAAGACGGACAACAAGATCAACGATGTGACACGGAAGAAGATCGAGGACATCCTGGACGAGGAGATCAGGAAGGCCGATCTGGAGGACAAGGATTGATCCTTTCCGCCTCCACCCCAGGTTCTAATCCCGCCACCTGGCCACTACAGGTAAGTGGTCGCTGTAGCCGCCTTTGTAATGGCCGCCGCTGTAGGTCTTGTCTGGTGAGAGGCCATACTTGGGGTGCTTGAAGAAGAGCCGTTCATCCCTGCAAGCACTGGCCGGCCCGATCGTAACCCCGGTGCCGTTGAGCATGGCCCGGCTCACGATCATCTGGTCCAGCCAGCCCCATTCGCCCTTGTATTGATAGCTGCCGCTGTTGGCCGGTTGGTCCATGCACATCAGGTCGAAGAGGTCCGCTTTCGCAGAGAGGTCGCAGGCTGCACGCAATCCCTTGCGGATGCTGGCATCTTCCGGGTGGTCGTTGAAGTCGCCCATGATGAGCACCTTGGCATGTGGCGTTCCCGCAAACAAGCCGTCCAACTTGTTCCGCACTACCCGTGATGCGGCCATTCTCTTCGGCGCGGACTCACGCTCTCCACCACCTCGGCTGGGCCAATGGACCATGAAGAGGTTCAGCGTATCGCCGTCGGCGAGTTGTAATTCCGCGTACAGCACATCGCGGGTGCGGTCGCGGCCCAGGTCCACGCGCAGCGGCTCCGTGTGGAGCACGTTGGCATATGCGGAACGCACCAGCAGAGCCACATCGATGCCGCGCTCATCCGGCGAATCATAATGGACGATCGTGTAGCCTGCATGCTTCAGTGGATCGGTTCGGATCAGGTCCTGTAGCACCTTTTCATTCTCTACTTCAGCAAGCCCCACGATCGCGGGCGGGCCATCACCGGCCCACGTGATCGCTTTAGCGAGATCGACCAACTTCTTTCGGTAGCGCTCCTCGGTCCAACGAAGCTTTCCGTTCGGTAGGAAATCCTCATCGTTGATCGTAGGATCATCCTTGGTGTCGAAAAGGTTCTCCACGTTGTAGCTTACTACAGCCTGCCCCTTCATCGACTTCAGGGACTCCACTGGCACGATTGTGGGCTGTGTAGCGCCCGTGCCCTCCTTCTGTACAGCCGTGCTGCAGCCTGCCCCGATCAACGAGGCGAACAGCACGAGCCCCGCGGAACGCAGCGATCCCATCATCGCCGCTTCACCCCGAGCACGCCCAGCAACCCGCGCGTGAATTCGCGCATGGCGGTCCTGCCGAGTTGGCGCACCATCGTGTTCTTGCTGAGTCCCTCTAATACGGTGGGCTCCTTTTTGATTGTTTTGACCGGTGCTGGCCTGGAGGGCGTTGGCTCCACATCTTGATGATCGCGCATTCGCTTCTCCAGGATCTCGGCTGCGCTTTCCCGGTTGATCACCTCATTGTATTTGGCCAACAACTGGGATCGGGCCACCAATGCTGAAAGCTCCTCGGGGCTGAGGATGTCCATGCGCGTGCCGGGTGCACGTACCAGTGTGTGGGCAAGCGGCGTGGGCATGCCCTTATCGCCCAGCACGGTTACCATGGCCTCGCCGATGCCCATGGAAGTGAGCAACTCCTCGGAATTGTAGAAGTCGGTGAGCGGATAGTTCTGTGCGGTCTTCTTGATCGTCGTGCGATCCTTCGCGGTAAAGGCGCGCAATGAATGCTGGATCTTCATGCCCAATTGGCCGAGCACACTGTCGGGCACGTCGCTGGGGTCCTGCGTGCAGAAGTGGATACCCACGCCCTTCGAACGGATCAGCTTGATGATGCTCTCGATCTGGTTGAGCAAGGGCTTGGTGGCATTATCGAAGATCAAATGGGCCTCATCGATAAAGATGACCAGCTTGGGTTTGTCAGCATCGCCCACCTCCGGGAACGTGGAATAGATCTCCGCCAACAGGCAAAGCATGAATGTGCTGAACAGGCGCGGTTTGTCCTGAATGTCCGTAAGCCGGACGATATGGATCACGCCTTTGCCATCCCGAAGTTCCAGCATGTCCGCGGGATCGAAGCTTCGTTCTCCGAAAAAAGTGTCCGCACCTTGCTGCTCCAGTTCGATCAGCTTGCGCATGATGGTGCTGACGGAAGCGCTGCTCACCTGGCCGTATTCCTTCGCGATGGCCTCCTTGCCCTCGCCGGTGGTATAGTTGAGCATGCTGCGCAGATCCTTGATATCCAGCAACGGCCACCCTTGGTCGTCGCAGTATTTGAAGATCAGCGAAAGCACACTGCTCTGCGTGTCATTCAGTTCAAGGATCCGGCTCAGAAGAACGGGGCCGAATTCGCTGGCGGTAGCGCGTAGCTGTGCGCCGGGTTCCTTACTCAGGCTGAGCAATTCCACAGGCAGTGACAGGGGTTCCCAAGGGATGCCCATCTTTTGCTGACGTTCATCGATCTTGGGATCGGGCACTGCCGGGGCGGCTATACCACTGAGGTCGCCCTTGATATCCATCAGGAGTGTGGGCACCCCCTTCAACGAAAGCTGCTCGGCGATCACTTGGAGGGTTTTGGTCTTTCCCGTACCGGTCGCCCCGGCGATCAAGCCGTGCCGGCTCATCATACGCAACGGCATTTTCACCGTGGTGCCTGATGGGCATTGTCCTTGGAACAGCGGTCCGCCCAGCTCAATGGTCTCACCTTTGAAGGTGTAGCCCGCCTGCATGGCGGCGGTGAAGTCAGTCATGGTGGCCATGTTCGATCGTATTGGAAAGGCGAAGGAAATGGAAAAAGGGGCCGCAGCCCCCGTTTCCCTGTTAAGAATGGTTCGTACCCTACCGATCCACGGCAAAGGTGATCTTGCAATTGAGGCGGTATTCGGTGATCTTTCCGTTCTCCACCACGGCGCTTTGGTTCCTTACGTTCACCGAACGGATGTCCCGCACGGTTTTGCTGGCTTCCGCTACAGCGCTCTGTGCGGCCTCTTCCCAGCTGGTCTTACTACTGGCCAAGATCTCCAGTACTTTCAAAATTCCCATCGGTTGTCTGTTTTAGTTATTCCAAGAGGCCCCTTCACCAAGCCAGTGTTACTTGAAGAGCTTGCCCAGCATGCCTGTCGCCATCTTGGACATGTCGCCACCGTCGGCAAGGCCACCAAGAAGTCCGCTTAGCTTACTGGGATCGCCACCTACGTGCTTGGAGATCAGGTCCGTGACCATGGGCAACAGCATGGCTGAAACTCCGCCGGCCTTGGCGCTGTCCAGCCCAACTTGGCCGGTGAGTTTGCTTTGCAGCACGGACCCGAGCTTGCCCAGCATGCCTTCTGCCCCGCTGCTGTTCTGGCTGCTACTGAAAAGACTGAGCGCATCCTTCAATTCGAAGCCCTTACCTGCGCCGAGCACCTCCTTCACACTCTCGGTTGCAGCACCTACGGACATCTTGGCTTTATCCTGATCGAGGCCGAGTTTGGACATCAAAACAGGGGTGGCTTCCTTCTGAAGCGTGGAGAGGATCTGGTCGAACATGGTTTGGTTTTGGGCGGAAAACACCTTTGACGAGGCTTTGTTCGGCCACTGCGATGCCGGATGTGGGTAGTTCATCAACGATCCATCACGCGGGGCAACCTCCACAGTCCCACGAGATAGCGTGCTGGAAGTTCGAATGGATCAACAGGCCGGAACAGCGGATCGTTCAAAAGTATCGCCCTGCTACCACTGGACCCACCGGGGGTACTCCGCTACCTTCGCTGCCGCTGAATCGTTGACCCAACGGATACCGGACCTCTTAAGAACAAGAGACCAAAACCGGTTGGGGAAACGCGATGAAAAAGAAAGGAATGAAACTGACCTATTACGGCCATAGCTGCATCGGCATCCAAACGGGTGATGCCCACCTGCTATTCGACCCGTTCATCAGCGGCAACCCCTTGGCCAAGCACATTGACATTCACTCGATCCCCGCAACGCACGTGCTCCTCTCCCATGGCCATGGCGACCATGTGGCCGATGCCGAGGCCATCCTCAAGCGTACGGATGCCATGCTCATCAGCAACGCGGAGATCTGCGACTGGTATGCCGCCAAGGGTATCAAGAAGACAACCCCGATGAACATCGGCGGCGAAGCAGACCTCGGTTCATTCCGCGTGCGCTTCACCATGGCGCAACACAGCAGCACCCTACCCGATGGCGCTTCCGGAGGCGACCCCGGTGGTTTTGTGGTGATGACCGATGAAGGCAACATGCACCATGCGGGTGATACCGGCCTGATGCTGGACATGCAACTGCTGAAGCGCTTCAAACTGCGTTTCGCCTGCCTCCCTATCGGCGACAACTACACCATGGGTTTTGCCGATGCGGTGGAAGCCGCGCAATACATGGGCGTCACCACTGTGGTAGGCATGCATTACAATACGTTCCCGGCCATTACCATCGACCTGGACGCTGCCAAGGCTGCCTTCGCCTCGGCCTATATCAAACTTTTGCTTCCTGCCATCGGGGAGACCATCGAACCTTGAACCAGAAAAACAAAGCACACATGGCCAAGATCATCGCCATCGTCAACCAAAAAGGCGGAGTGGGAAAAACCACCACCGCGATCAACCTTGCCGCATGCCTGGGCATCTTGGAGCGGCGCACGTTGATCGTGGATGCCGACCCGCAGGCCAATGCCACCAGCGGCACCGGATTGGATCCCCGCGAGACCAAGACCAGCATCTACGAAAGCATCGTGAACGGCGCGCCGGCCCAGGAGGTCATCCGTCACACGGACAACCCCAACCTGGACATCCTGCCCGGCTCCATCGACTTGGTGGGTGCGGAGATCGAAATGATCGATATGCCCGATCGCGAGCACCAGATGAAGAAAGTGCTCGAGCCTTTACGGGAGTTGTATGACTTCATCATCATCGATTGCTCCCCTTCACTGGGCTTGGTAACGGTGAACTCCTTGGTGGCGGCGGACAGCGTGATCGTTCCTGTACAGTGCGAATACTTCGCCTTGGAAGGCTTGGGCAAACTGCTCAATACCATCAAGATCATCCAACAGCGGTTGAATCCGGAGCTGATCATCGAAGGCATGCTGCTCACCATGTACGACAGCCGCCTGCGCTTGGCCAACCAAGTGGTGGAAGAGGTGAAGACCCACTTCCAGCAACTGGTTTTCGACACGGTGATCCACCGCAACGTGGCCTTGGGTGAAGCCCCCAGCCATGGCCAGACGATCATTATGCACGATGCCAGCAGCAAGGGTGCCACCAACTACCTGAACTTGGCTCGTGAGATCCTACAGAAGAACGACCTGACGCGCATCAAGGAACAGGAGCGCACCATACCCATTGCTGAAGCACAATGACGAAAAAACGAGGCCTTGGGCGCGGATTGAGCGCCTTGTTGGAAGACCCCGGAACCGATATCACGGCGCAGCGTAGTTCGCCGGAAGCATCCACTCAACGCGTAGCAGGGAACACGGCCAACATTCCCATCTCGCAGATCGAGCCTAACCCGTTCCAACCGCGCACCACCTTTGCTCCGGAGGCCATTCTCGAATTGGCCCAGAGCATCAAGGAGCTGGGGATCATTCAACCCGTCACCGTACGCAAGCTGGGCTACGACCGGTACCAGCTGATCAGTGGGGAGCGCCGGTTCCGCGCCTCGCAAGTGGCCGGGCTGTTGGAGGTACCCGCCTACATCCGCATTGCCAACGATGAGAGCATGTTGGAGATGGCGCTGGTGGAGAACATTCAGCGCGAGGAATTGGATGCCATTGAAGTGGCCATCAGTTTCCAACGCCTGTTGGAAGAAGTGAACCTGACGCAGGAGGCCTTGAGCGATAAGGTCGGTAAGGACCGCGCTACCGTGGCAAACTACCTGCGCTTATTGAAGCTTCCACCAGAGATCCAATTGGGGCTCCGTCAACGGCAGATCGGCATGGGCCACGCCCGTGCATTGCTCAGCGTTCAGGACCCTGACAAGCAGGCGGAACTGTACCACCGCATCGTTGAAAGCCAGCTCTCGGTCCGCCAAGTGGAAGACCTGGCACGCGAGGACAAACAAGCTGCGGTGCGCGGCAAAACCGCCGGCAAGAAGCTGAGCGCCACACGCCACAAGGATCTCGGCAAGGAGCTCTCGAACATGTTGGGTACCCGCGTAGCGGTGAAACAGGCGGATGTGGGTAAGGGAAAGATCGAGATCGCCTTCCGCAACGACGAGGACCTGGAACGGATCAAGCGGTTGCTTGAGAGCCGTTGATTCAGTTGATTCAGTTGTCAGTTGTCAGTTGTCAGTTGTCAGTTGTCTGACATAACCGCGACTGTCTCATTTCGTTCCCTCAGCGCTCTCCAACTCGGGGTACCCTAATGTCGCGGAAACTCCAAGTCTTGCTCTATTCCACGACCTTCGCGCCATGGAGCACGCCGCATGGATGCAACGCTGCCTGCAATTGGCCGCGAACGGAGCAGGCCTTGTAGCGCCCAATCCCTTGGTGGGTGCCGTGCTCGTACAGGGTGATCGCATCTTGGCGGAAGGTTGGCACCGCGCACATAGGGGGCCGCATGCTGAAGTGGAATGCCTGAGGGCGTTCGGTGACGGCGAGATCCCGGCTGATGCTATGATGTATGTATCGTTGGAGCCTTGCTCTCATACAGGGCTTACTCCACCTTGTGCCGACCTGTTGATCGCACGCGGCATCCGCACGATCGTAGTAGGCTGCAGCGATCCTGACCCGCGCGTGGCAGGAAAGGGCATTGCCAAACTTCGCGATGCGGGCATCACCGTGATCACTGATGTATTGCGCGAAGAGTGCCGTTGGCAGAATCGGCGCTTCATCACTTCCATGGAAGAACAACGACCCTACATCATCTTGAAATGGGCGCGTTCATCGGATGGCTTCCTCGATCAACATCCCCGCGCAGGGCGCACAGTCCAGCGCATCAGCTCCTTCCCGTCCGATGTACTTGTGCACCGCTGGCGCAGCGAAGAGCAGGCGATCATGGTGGGCAGTCGCACGGTGCTGAACGACGATCCACGGCTCGATGTCCGCCATGTTGCCGGACGTTCCCCCTTGCGCGTGATCTTGGACCGCAACGGTATTGCCCCCGTCACGTCACATGTATTCGATGGAAGTAACCCTACCCTCCTGTTCACGAAAGCACTCCGCAGTGATGTGGATATCGAACAAGTGATCCTGAAGTCGCAAGAGGATCCCTTGCCAGCGGTGTTGGCTGAGTTGAACCGTCGAAAGGTGCGCTCCATCCTGGTGGAAGGAGGCGCTGAATTGCTCGCTCATTTCCTACGGAACGGTTTGTGGGACGAAGCGCGCGAGGTCGTTGGGGAAGCACTCTTTCTGAAAGGCACACCCGCTCCTCGGATGATGGTTCAGCCGCAACGCACCTTCACTTCCGGCAGCGATCGGATCCACCTCTACAGTCGGCTTCTGCAGCCGGACCGCGCATGGTCTTTGTGATCCTTACGGCGCTCTTCAGCGCCGCACTCTTCCTCTTCTTCAAGGCCTTTGAACGGCTTCATATCGCGTTGCTGCCTGCCATTGTAGTGAACTACCTCGTTGCATTTCTCTTCGGCCTGGCCTACTCACAACCTTGGGCCGTGGGCGACCTCAGCCTGTTGTGGATGCCTTCCTCATTGCAGGGCGGATTATTCATCTTCCTCTTTTGGCTCATCGGTCTGGCATCTCAGCGAGTGGGCATCTCCCCTACCACCGTGGCCAGTAAAATGAGCTTGGCTTTCACCGTGTTGATCATGGTGCTGGTCTTCCGCGAAGCACCCTCTGCACTGGCATGGGCCGGCATTGCACTGGCCGTGTTGGGCGTCTCGTTCAGCAGTTGGGGTGGCAGCTTGAAAGGTGCAAAAGGATGGTGGTTGCTTCCGGTGATCTTCGTGGCCAGCACCATCAGTGATGTGCTCATCAATGCGGCGCAGCTTACGCGTGTCACTCCCGTCACGGAAGCTGTTTTCCCTACGCTCATCTTCGGCTTCTCTGCGCTGTTCGGTCTGTGCTGGCTGGTATTCCGAAAGGATAGGACCGCGCTGCGCGAACCACGCACTTGGATAGGTGGTGCGCTCTTGGGTGTGGTGAACTATGGCTCGATCTACTTCCTCGTGCTGGCCTTGTCCAAGAGCGGCCTTCCCGCCAGCAGCGTGTTCTCCTTGCTGAACGTCGGGGTGATCCTGATCGGCACGGCGGCAGCGATGATGCTGTTCAAGGAACGCTTGCGCGCGGTGCAATGGCTCGGGCTGGCGTGTTCCATTGCCGCGCTGGTGCTCATCATTTCATCGATGCCATGAGTGCGGACCGATACCTTACACTTTCCGGTGAGAGTTTCGGCGAAGTGCGGGAGAAGTCGAGCAAGTTCCAAGCGTATGCGTTCCCGATCGCGGATGAAGAAGCGTTCAAGGATCGGCAGGCGGAGATCACGCGTGCGCATCACACAGCGCGGCACATCTGCTTTGCATGGGTCTTGGGGAATGAAGGTGATCAGTATCGCTCTTTCGATGCTGGCGAACCTTCGGGCAGTGCAGGCAAGCCGATCCTCCGACAACTGCAAGGTGCCGGACTCACCTATTGTGCGATCGTGATCGTGCGCTATTTCGGTGGAACCTTACTCGGCAAGGCCGGGCTTTCGCATGCATTCTCCGATGCGGCGAAAGCTGCCTTGGCCAACAACACCATAGTGCAACGCGTCGTGCTCACCCCCTTGACCGTACGCTGTTCCTATGCCGAAGTGGAAGCTGTAAAACGCGATGTGGTGCAACAAGAAGGTGAAGTAGTGCAAGCCGAATACACGGAACAATGTGTACTTCAAATAGCTGTACCGCTGAGCGCCGTGGATGGGTTGAAGGAACTGTGGGAGCGGCGGGAAATAGAGGTCAGTGAATGATCGGCTCCTGATGGTCGGACATGAGACTCACGACTCAAAGACTCCCGACAGCTCCTCTTAGGCCTTTAAAAATGTGGAGCCAGCTTCTCCAAAAGATCAGCCGGGGCACGGCAAGGACGATTGGTTGCACGATCTATGAACACCAAGGTGGTTAAAGCTTCCGTGATCAACACACCTTCTTCGTTCCGAACTTCATACGCGAAGCGGATCCGTACCGAAGGCAAGGCCTGAATGGTGGTGCGCACCGTCAACAGATCATCGTAAAAAGCCGGCTTGTGATAGGTAATGGAGAGGTCGTGTACCGGCAACATCACTCCTTGCTCCTCCATCCTTCGGTACGACAAACCCAAGCTGCGCAAGGCTTCCACGCGGCCGACCTCAAAATACTGGGCATAGGTGCCGTAGTAGACATAGCCCATCCTGTCGGTTTCGGCATAACGTACGCGTAGGCAGGTCTGGTGGCTGTACATGGGCGGGAAGATAGCGCTGGGTCGGAACTTCATGGGGATCGACATCATCGTTCCCAAGCACTAACTTCACCGCCATGCAACTTGGAAAAACACTCCGACTTCTCTCTTGCGGAGGTAGCTTTTTCAGAAGTGTTGACAAAGGCGTTGCACATTCGGCTTTCACCTTAGGTAGTCGTACAGTACCGACCGAGATCCATTTTACACCGACCTTCGGAAACCCTTGCTGGACGCGGGATGCATACACTCCCGCATTCCGGGCCCCTATCGCAATAATTTTGATCGGCGCAAGTGTCCAACGACTTTTTTCTTAACTTCCCGGTGCTCATATTTGCGACCCTTCACAGCACATCTCTTGCGTCACTCGACGCAGCGTAAACCACTTCCACCTGATCCAATCCTCTGTCCCCTGAAATGAAGAAAGACCATGAGAAGATCTGGGAACGGTGTCTCGATGTGATCAAGGACAACGTCAGCCAACAAAGCTTCAAGACCTGGTTCGAGCCGATCAGGTCCGTGAAGATGGCTGAGAACGTCCTGACCATCCAGGTACCCTCACAGTTCTTTTATGAGTGGCTCGAAGAGCACTACATCGGCCTGTTGAAGAAGATCATCCGCAAGGAGATCGGGGCCGAGGGCCGCTTGGAGTACTCCA
>JBEBYG010000009.1:0-147458 GCA_040391235.1 Cryomorpha ignava | reverse complement strand
GTGTAGGCACTGTTGTTTATGACTGCCCTGGTCTCCAAGCGAACATCGGTGATGCTTGCGATGATGGCGATGCGAACACGACGAACGATGTGATCACTTCTAACTGCGAATGTGTAGGCACTGTTGTTTATGACTGCCCTGGTCTCCAAGCGAACATCGGTGATGCCTGCGATGATGGTAACGCGAACACCGAGAATGATGCGATCACCGCGAATTGCGAATGTGCAGGCACTGTGATGTGCATTCCACCAACCATCGATGTGATTACCAGCAATTCCCCGATCTGCTCCAGCTCCACGCTTTCATTGAGCGTAGCTGCAAGTGGTACAGGTCCGCTGAGTTATGCTTGGTCAGGGAACGGCACTTTTGAGCCCAGCGTGAACGTGGCGCAAGTCACGGTCCCGACCGGTGCGGGTGGCACTTACGAAGTGTCCGTATCAAATGCTTGCGGCACCGCTACTGATAGCATAACTGTAGTGGTGAACCCGGCGCCCGATGCTTCGATCAGCTATAACGGTACTCCTTACTGCGTACTGGATGGCACTGCTGCAGTGAGCTTGGCAGGAACTGCTGGTGGAAGCTATTCAGCCCAACCGAACGGATTAGTGATCAACGCTGCTACGGGCTTGATCGATCTGGTTGCGAGTACAGCTGGCAACTACACCGTTACCTATGCCATCGCTGCGAGTGGAGGATGCAACGCCTTCAACACCACAACCGAGTTGGAGGTCCGCACCGCCACGATCTGGTATGCTGATGTGGATGGGGACGGAGTGGGTGATGCGAACAATACGTTGGCCGCTTGCGATCAGCCAGCAGGCTACGTTGCCATCAGCGGCGACCTGTGCCCGAATGATCCCGGCAAATTGGAGCCCGGCGCATGCGGCTGTGGCATTCCTGATGTTGATTCGGATGGTGATGGCACTCCCGATTGCATCGATGGTTGCCCTACGGATCCGAGTAAGGTCGCACCCGGAGTGTGTGGTTGCGGTATTCCGGATACGGATACCGATGGTGATGGGATAGCTGACTGCATTGATAACTGCCCGCTGTTGCCGGGACAGGTCGGTGATGCTTGCGACGATGGCGATCCGAACACCGAGAATGATGTGGTCACCGCTGATTGCGCATGTGTGGGCACGGCGGTGGTGTATGACTGCCCAAGCCTGCAGGCAAACATCGGCGATGCCTGTGACGATGGTGATGCGGGCACGGAGAACGACGTGGTCACGGATGCGTGCGAATGTGCTGGCACAGTGATCTTCGATTGCCCGGATATTCAAGCCAATATCGGCGATGCCTGCGATGACGGTAACCCGGCCACCCATGATGATGTGATCACCGGGAACTGCATCTGCGAAGGGCAGATCACAATTGGGGTACAAGACTTGGATGGACGCAATGGGATCACGCTTGCACTGTTCCCCAATCCGAACCGCACAGGGTCGGTCACACTGCATATGGAAGGACTTACCATGGATCGGAGCCAAGCATTGATCGTGATCCACGATGCTTCGGGCAAGCGTGTATACGAGCTGGAAGCACCTGTTGCCGGTGGAGTTCTGAACCAAGAAATGGACATCTCCGATCGGGTTGCCCAAGGACTGTACATGGTGGAAGTGATCTGCGGTAGCGAACGTTACTTACGGCGTTTGGTCATTCAGTGATCGATCAACGAGCCTTGATCCCCTGCCCGTCCTGGTTGGCGGGGGATCAAATGGGCCTAACCTGAACGCGATTGAAAGCCCTTGAACTGGAAAGTTTTGGGCTGTTACTTGGAGTGAACTTCGAAACTCGTACCCCGATAGGCAATTACCTTTCGCGCCTGTCCCTAACACTGAATTGAACGCATCGATGAACTTGCTGAATTTCACCCGGACCCGAGCGGCCTTGCGCTCTGGTTTGCTCTTTGTTCTCTTTTCGGTCTTTGGAGCTGTGCAGGGCCAATCCGACGTTATTCCAGCTTCAGCTGACCTGCGCCTGATCCAAGGAGCTTCCAACGATCAATTGCTGATCCAGGTGAAGATCCATAGCACCGCTGGTTTCGGAGGAATTCTGAGTGCGCTCACCGTCACCATCCGATATGATGCAGCATCGGGGGCATCCTTGGGTGCTGGTTCGAGTTTCTGCAATGCATGGAGCTCATTCACGCCATCGCCGTTGGTGGTCAACGATGGTATCGCTTATCGGAGCTTCAACGGCTTTGGGATCAATCGACTGGAAGACCCCACCGGTGATGGTGGCTGCGGAACGCAACTGCTGCCAGAGCAGTGGTTCACCATTACCACCATTCCTGTGATAGGCGGCGGATGCACCGTGTTCACGATGGGTAATGATGCCTATACAGAACTCTCGAACCGCGATTTCTATGTGTCCATGGGCGGATACGATGTGAGCGGGGTGGTCACCAGTGGACCCGTCAATACCGGTGATTGTGCATTCGATTGCTTGGGCGTATCGGGTGGAACAGCCCTTCCCGGCACGGCCTGTAATGATGGTGATCCAAACACCACCAGTGATACTTGGTCCGCCGACTGTGAATGCGTGGGTACTGCCTGTAACGTTCCGTTGATCAATGGCACTACCAACAATTCCCCTCTCTGTTCCGGAAATGTGCTCCAGCTTGGGGTTTTGGCCGCAGGCACGCCACCATTGAGCTATGCATGGACCGGCAGTGGCACCTATGCACCCAACGCGAACTCGCAATCAGTAAGTGTAACCGGTGCCGTTACAGGGAACTATCAGGTCACCGTCAGCAATGGATGTGGCAGTGTTCAGGCGACCGTATCTGTGGTTGTGAACACGCCACCCTCAGCTACGATCGCATATCCGGCTTCACCTTATTGCACTACGAGTTTTACGGATGCTGTGACGCGAACGGGCAGCGCCGGAGGTACATATACAGCGAGTCCTGCAGGGCTCGCGTTCGATACCAACAGCGGAGCGATCGACCCTGCTTCATCCTCGGCTGGCAATTACACCGTCACCTACAGCATTGCTGCCAGCGGAGGATGCCCGGTGTTCAGCACCACCGCCTCTCTCGTGATCACGAATCCGCCTTCAGCTACCATCGCCTATGCAGGCTCGCCTTATTGCACCTCGGCCGGTAGTGTGAACGTCACTCGTACAGGTTCCACCAATGGCATCTACAGCGCAACTCCCAGCGGTCTATCGATCAATACGAATAGCGGCGCTATCAATGCGGGGAATAGCACGCCAGGGACCTACACCGTCACCTACAGCATTGCTGCCAGCGGCGGATGTTCAGCCTTCAGCACCACGGCCTCGGTCGTGATCGCGGATGCCCCTTCAGCTACCATTGCCTATACAGGCTCGCCTTTTTGCACCTCGGCAGGTAGTGTGAACGTCACCCGCACAGGTTCCACGAATGGCACTTACAGCGCAACTCCCAGCGGTCTATCGATCAATACGAATAGCGGAGCGATCAATGCAGGTAGTAGCACTCCTGGAATCTACACCGTCACCTACAGCATTGGTGCCAGCGGAGGATGTTCCGCCTTCAGCACCACGGCCTCTGTTGAGATCACGAATCCGCCTTCAGCGACGATCCTCTATTTCGGCTCGCCGTATTGCACCATACTCGGTAACGTGACCGTTAACCGCACGGGTTCCACGAATGGCACCTACAGCGCAACTCCCAGCGGTCTGTCGATCAATGCGAACAGCGGTGCTATCCTTGTGGGGAACAGCACTCCAGGGACCTATACCGTCACCTACAGCATTGCTGCCAGCGGAGGATGTTCAGCTTTCAGCACCACAGCCCAGATCAGCATCGAAGCAGCCACTATTTGGTATGCGGATGCGGATGGCGATGGAGTAGGGGACAATTCTTCCACAATGCAAGCCTGCGGGCAACCCGTGGGCTATGTAGCTGTGGGCGGTGACCTCTGCCCGAATGATCCGAACAAGGTGGATCCTGGCGTATGTGGTTGCGGCGTGCCGGACACCGATACCGACCAGGATGGCCTTCCTGATTGCATCGATAGCTGCCCCACACTTTCCGGAGAGGTGGGTGATCCCTGCGATGATGGCAATGCAGGAACGGAGAACGACGTGATCACGGAGGATTGCGTCTGTGAAGGCACGATCATTACCGGTATCGGCCAGGTGAATGTCTCGAATACCGATCTGGTGTTGTACCCCAACCCGAACAAGACAGGTACCGTGAATGTGGAATTGCCCGGAGTCGCAGCGATCGGAACCGTATCGATCGAGGTGCGCGATATCTCTGGCCGCATCCTTCTTCAAACCATTGCTACCCCACAGGGAGAGCAGGGCCGAATGACCTTGGAGCTTCCCCGGAACATGGGGGCGGGCAACTACACCGTTCAAGTGATCGCCAACGGCCAGCGCTATGTGCAGCGGTTGGTGATGTACTGATCAGCAAGCCGGAAGAACGACTTTAGAGCCCGAAAGCAAAAGAGCCATCCCGACGGGATGGCTCTTTGTGTTTGTAGGATGGCGGTCGGTCAGTAGTAGACCAAGCGACGAACCTTGGAAATATGCTTCGCCAAGCGGATCACCTGCTTGGTATATCCGAACTCATTGTCGTACCAAGTGTAGAGGACCACGTTGCGCTTATCGTTGCTCACGATGGTTGCGTTGCTGTCGAACACACTGCAGCATGCATCGCCGATGATGTCGCTGCTTACCAGTTCGGGATCGATCTGGTAGTGGATCTGGTTCACCAGGTCGCCGTTCAGGGCTGCGTGGCGTATCAGTTCGTTCATCTGCTCCAGCGTCACGTCCTTCTTCACCGTGAGGTTCATGATGGCGAGGGAGCCGTTCGGTGTCGGCACGCGCACCGCATTGGCGGTCAACTTGTCTTTCAGGCTGGGGATGGCCTTGCTCACAGCAGTACCGGCGCCGGTGCTGGTGATCACCATGTTGATGGCTGCACTGCGGCCACGACGTGGACCCTTGTGGTAGTTGTCCAACAAGTTCTGGTCGTTGGTGTAGGCGTGTACCGTTTCGATATGGCCTCTTTCAATACCCAATTCGTCCTCCACCACTTTCAGGATGGGGGCAATGGCATTGGTGGTGCAGCTGGCCGCACTGAAGATCTGCTCCTTCTCGATATCGAACTCCTTCTGGTTGATGCCATAGACGATGTTCGGGATCTCCTTGCCCGGTGCCGTCAGCAACACTTTCTTCACGCCTTTGGATTTCAAGTGACGCTCCAATGCGGTCCGATTGGTGAATGCTCCGGTGTTGTCGATCACCAATGCATCATGGATCCCATAAAGGGTGTAGTCGATCTCCTCCGGGTTGGCGGCTGCGATCAGTTGCACCTTTTGGCCGTTGATGGTGAGTGTCTTGTTCTCCACATCTTCCACCACTGTGCCCTTAAAGGCGCCGTGTACACTGTCGTTGCGCAGCAAGGCGGCGCGTTTGACGATCTCCTCAGCATTCAGGGTGCGGGTGACGATGGCACGCAGGCGGAGCTGCTGCCCCTTACCAGCTTGCTTGATCAGCTCCCGTGCAGCAATGCGCCCAATGCGGCCAAAGCCATAAAGGACCACATCCTGCGGATTGAACGTATGCTTGTCCAGACCGATGAAGCGGTCCAACTGCTTCATCAGGAAATCCGTGGCGGAAGTACTGCCGGATGTCTTGTATTCATGGGCCAAGCGGCCGATGTCGATCTTGCTCGGGGCCAAGCCTAACGTGAGCAACGTCCGGGCAAGTTCAGCTGCTGTTGCGATCTCGATCGGCTTATTCACCACATCGCTGGCATAGCTGAAGAGCTTGATCACCTCCGAAGTGCTGATATCGAGCAGGTGGTTGCGGAATAGAACGAGTTCCACGCCATGCTCGAACATCAATTGACCCACCGAGTTCAACAGGTCCACCGCGGATTTTTCGCGGTTCACATAATCCTTTAGTCCAGCCTCATAGCTGGCCTTCTTTTCCAAGGTCTCCATGGTAGGGGGTGTAGGAACGAAATATGCTTCACAACGATGCTTAGCCCAAATAGGCCTTTAGCAGCTTGCTCCTGCTGGTATGCCGCAGGCGACGAATGGCCTTTTCCTTGATCTGACGCACCCGCTCACGGGTGAGGTCGAATTTGGCACCGATCTCCTCGAGCGTGAGCCCGTGATTGATGTTGATGCCGAAGAAGAGCTTCACCACATCGCGTTCGCGCTCGGTTAGCGTGCTCAGGGCACGATCGATCTCCTTGGACAGGCTCTCATTGATCAGTACTCGGTCGGCAGGCATACTGTCATGGTTCGGGAGCACGTCCAGCAAGCTGTTGCTCTCACCTTCCACGAAGGGGGCGTCCATGCTGATGTGGCGACCGCTCACCTTCATGGTATCCGCCACCTTTTCAGGGGGCAGTTCCAGCAGGGTAGCGAGTTCGTCCGCGCTGGGTGGGCGTTCGAATTCCTGCTCCAGCTTGGCGAATGCCTTGTTGATCTTGTTCAGCGAACCCACTTGGTTCAGTGGAAGGCGCACGATACGGCTTTGCTCGGCCAAGGCCTGCAGGATGCTCTGGCGGATCCACCACACGGCGTAACTGATGAACTTGAAACCACGGGTCTCGTCAAAGCGCTGCGCGGCCTTGATCAATCCGAGGTTGCCCTCGTTGATCAGGTCGGGAAGGCTCAGCCCTTGGTTCTGGTATTGCTTGGCCACGGAGACCACAAAGCGCAGGTTGGCTTTCACCAACTTGTCCAAGGCCTGCCCATCACCCTTCTTGATCTTACGGGCGAGCTCGACCTCCATTTCAGCATTGATGAGACCTTCCTTACCGATCTCCTGGAGATACTTGTCCAAAGACTGGCTCTCCCTATTGGTGATCGACTTGGTGATCTTGAGTTGGCGCATTCTGCTAGTCACGGGCGTCGGGGGTATTAAGTGGATGGAGGTGTGGAGGTCGAACGAACTCGTTCCGGTTGATAACACGCGTACCGGGCACAACGTTCAGTCGGGCCGCGAAGGTACACCCACCCCATGCTCGTGGCAAGAGGTGGGCACTAAGGCTTTGTGCTGATTTGCGTAACGATCTGATAGTAAGTCGATTAAACGCCAAGTCCGTAAAAGGCGCGCATGCCGTTCGGGTACACACCCTCGATCAAAACGCCGCCTTGCTTCTGATTCAAGGCTTTTTCAATGTCCGTAGGCGTTTCCATCGGCTGCTGATCGATCTTGGTGATGATGAAACCTTCGCGGATGCCGATGCTGCGGAGCTTTCCACCGCTGAGGCGTGCCACCTTCACTCCATTCCCGATCTTCAGGGCGGTGAGTTCCTCGCTGCTGGCTGCAGCGAGCTCTGCGCCAAGCGCAGGCAGTACCAGTTCCCTCTTGGCTGCCACCGCCTCTTCACCGCTTCGGCCCAATAGGGTGAGGTCTTTCACCTGTTCCTTCCCATCGCGTACCAAGGTCACTACAACCTTATCGCCCGGGCTGAACTTGCCGATCTGCTCCTGGAGTTCGGGCACATTGTCAACTGGTATGGCACCCACCTTCACGATCACATCGCCGTTCTTCATGCCGGCTGCTTTGGCCGAACCCTTGTCCATCACCTCTTTCACATACACACCCTTCAGTCGGGTGAGGTCGAGGGTCTTGGCCATGTCCTGGTCGATATCGCTGATGGTGACACCCAAGTAGGCGCGGCGCACACTGCCGAATTGCATCAGGTCGCTGGTCACCTTGCTTACGATGTTGGAAGGGATCGCGAATGAATAGCCGGTGTAGCTGCCGGTGGCGCTGGCGATGGCGCTGTTGATGCCGATGAGGTCCCCGTTGGTGTTCACCAAGGCTCCGCCGCTGTTGCCGGGGTTTACGGCGGCATCCGTTTGGATGAAGCTCTCGATGGGGAAGATGTCCTTGCCCGGGTCGTACTGAAGGATGTTGATGTTGCGTGCTTTGGCACTGACGATCCCCGCGGTGACGGTGCTCGTAAGGTTCATGGGATTACCCACTGCCAGCACCCATTGGCCCACCAGCACGTTGTCGCTATTGCCGAAGGTGAGTATCGGAAGCTGGTCTGCATCGATCTTGATCAATGCGATATCGGTGCTGGGGTCGCGGCCGATCACCGTGGCGTCATAGGTCCGCTTATCATTCAAGTGTACTTGGATCTTGTCCGCCTTGTCGATCACGTGGTTATTGGTCACGATGTATCCATCATCGCTGATGATCACACCGCTGCCTGCGCCGCGAACCTCCTGCGGTGCGCGCTGCTGATAGCCCCAGAAGAAGCCGGACATGGGTGCTTGTTGTACCATGGCTTGTGTGGTCACGTGTACAACGGCATCAATGCTCTTGGCTGCTGCTCCCGTAAAATCCGCCGCTTCCACCACCGTGCCGCCCAGCCCGGGCATGTTCACATAATGCGCGGGGACGCCGGAACTATCGCCGGTGCTGCTGGTCGATCCGTCCTTTACAAATCCGTCGTGCAGGCCCAGTGCTAATAGACCTCCTGCCAATGCCATCCCGAAATATCCGAGAACGCGTTTCATGGTGCTGCTGTGGTTGTTCATTTTGTGTTGCTCGTCACATCAACGCAGGCGAAATGGGCTTGTTCATGGGGCCGCTGTTAACAACTGTTGATCGCACAAAACCCGCTTTCCTGCGTCAGCCGTGGCCTGCGAGTAGCGTGCCAAGGCGATATTTGCTGCCGAAATGGCGATCATTCCTTTTTCCAAATGGCACGGCACTGGCAACGACTTCATCCTCGTGGATGACCGCCTACGTGTGCTGCCTGTAGATGCAGCACCCATTGCCCGGCAGCTTTGCGATCGCCATTTCGGCATCGGGAGCGATGGGCTTATCCTGCTCCGCGAACCGGTAGCACCGGGTACGGACTATCACATGGAATTCCTGAACCCGGACGGTAGTCGCAGCTTTTGCGGGAATGGCAGCCGTTGCGCATTCGCATTCCGGAGCCTGCTGTTGCAGGACCGTTCGGCAGCGCGCTTCAGCGCCATCGACGGTGTGCATGAGGCCCGCTGGGTGAACGATGAAGTGCAGATCACCATGCGCGATGTGGACGGGGTCGAAGAGCTCGGATCGGGGATGGACCTGGTGAATACCGGTTCTCCGCACCTGGTGGTATGGGTGGAAGACCCCGCTACGGTGGACCTTGTGCCAGAGGCACATGCACATCGCTACAGCGCCCGCTTCGCGAAGGAAGGAGTGAACGTGAACTTCGTGCGTTGGCACAACGGGCGGGTGGAGATGCGTACGTATGAACGCGGCGTGGAGGCGGAAACGCTCAGCTGTGGAACCGGCGTCACCGCTGCTGCGCTCAGCGCCATGGCTCGCGGGAATGCGGGTTCGGAGTGCAAGGTGATCACGCCCGGCGGGCTGTTGCAGGTAAGCGCTGAACGGGTGAACGATGCCTTCACCAAGGTGTTTTTGCGTGGTCCGGTGACGGAGGTGTATCGAGGAACTGTTGAACTTTCCCTATGAAGAAGGTCCTTCTATATCTGATCTTGGTGGCGGCGATCATTGCCGGCTTCTTCGCGTGGAAATTCTGGAAGGAGATCTTTGGCCCAGGCGCACCGTTTTCGGAGGAAAGGGTACTGCTGGTCCCGCGCGGCGCAGACCTGGATCAGGTGGTGGATAGCTTGAAGGCGACAGGCATCATAGAGGATGAACAGGTTTTTCGCTGGGTGGCCGATGGGAAGAAGTACGGCGCCAAGATCCGCCCCGGCCGCTATGTGGTGCCCGGCGGCATGTCCATGAATGCGTTGGTGAACAAGTTGCGCAGTGGGGAACAAGATCCGGTGCGCGTCACTTTCTCCAATATCAAGAACATCCCCCAGCTGGCGGGGCAGGTTGCCAAATACCTCGAAGCCGATTCACTTTCGATGATCCGTGCGATCGAGGATCCCGCCAACTTGAAGCGTTTGGGCTTCACCCGGGAAACCATCATCTCGCTCTTTCTGCCGGACACGTATGAGGTGTGGTGGACGGTGACCCCTACTGACCTGATCGATCGCTTCGCCGCGGAGTACAAGAAGTTCTGGACCCCGGAACGCCAAGCTCAGGCCCGTGCGCTGAAGCTCTCCCAAAGCGAGGTGAGCACACTGGCCAGCATCGTGCAGGCGGAGACAGGCAAAGCGGCGGATGCTCCCATGATCGCCAGTGTCTACCTCAATCGTCTGCGCATCGGCATGCCTTTGCAAGCGGACCCCACGCTGAAGTACGCATTGGGTATAGACACATTGAACCGCATGCTCGAAGGTGACAAGCGGGTGAATTCACCCTACAACACCTACACGCATACGGGCCTTCCTCCCGGCCCGATCAATCTGCCCGAGCCGCGCTACCTCGATGCGGTGCTACAACCGGCAAAGAGCAACTACCTCTACTTCTGCGCTCGGGAGGACCTCAGCGGATACAGCAACTTCAGCACCACCTACCAACAGCACCAAGTGAATGCCCGTCGCTACCAGCAAGCGCTGAACAAGCGGGGGATATTCCGTTGATCAGTTGTCCGCCTGCCCCGGACTTGAGCGGGGTTGTTCGTTGTCGGTTGTCAGGCTTGCGCTTGCCACCCCTGTCATCGCGAGCCTGCTGCGTGCTGAGCAAAGGACCAAGCGAAGCGATCCCGTCCCTGGCACGGTGTATCAACCAAGGTGGGTTAACCCTAACAGATCTCTCTTCATTCCTTCTGCGGACGCCTTGCCCTATTTTCGCGCCCCTATCATTCCAATCATGAGCAAGATCAAGTTCGGTACCGACGGCTGGCGTGCCATCATCGCGCAGGAATTCACCGTGGACAACGTGGCGCGTGTCACCGTGGGCCTCGCCCTTTGGCTGAAGAAGAACTTTCCGGACAACCCCAGTGTGGTCGTAGGACATGACTGCCGCTTTGCTGGTGAACTCTTCGCGGAGACCACGACCAAAGTGCTGGTAAGCCATGGCATCAAAGTGCATTTGGCCAAGGATTTCGTGAGCACGCCGATGGTATCGCTCGGCACCTTGCGGTTGGAAGCAAGCATGGGCGTCATCATCACCGCCAGCCACAACCCACCCAGCTACAACGGCTATAAACTGAAGGGCTCCCATGGTGGCCCGCTCATTCCCGAGCAAGTGCAAGAGGTGGAGGACCTGATCCCTGAGGAGCACGGTGTAGACCTCGCTGGCGTCGACTTCGACAAGGCTGTTGCTGATGGGCTATTGAAGAGTGTCGACTTGGAGGCCATGTACGTGGAGCATGTAGAGAAGAGCTTTGATCTGGCGGCCATCCGCAAGAGCGGATTGAAGCTCGGTTACGATGCCATGTACGGAGCCGGCCAGAACGTGATCCCGCTCATTCTTCCGGAAACCACGCTGCTGCACTGCGATTACAATCCGTCCTTCATGGGACAAGCGCCGGAGCCGATCCACAAGAACCTGATCGAGTTCTCCGAGCTGATCAAGGCCAAGAAGCTGGACTGCGGGCTGGCCACCGATGGCGATGCCGACCGCATTGGCCTGTACAACTCGAAGGGCGAGTTCGTGGATTCGCACCACATCATCCTGCTGCTGATCCACTACTTGGTGAAGTACAAGAAGATGACCGGCAAAGTGGTGGTGGCTACCAGCACTACTCCCAAGGTGGAGAATCTCTGCAAACACTACGGTCTGGAATACCAGGTGACGAAGATCGGATTCAAGTGGATCTGTGGCATCATGATCACGGACGATGTGTTGCTGGGTGGAGAGGAGAGCGGTGGCATTGCGATCAAGGGGCACATCCCCGAGCGTGATGGCATCTGGATGGGCCTCACTATTTGGGAATTCATGGCCAAGAGCGGAAAGAGCCTCGACGATCTCGTGCAGGAGGTCTACGCCATCACCGGTTCATTCGCCTATGAGCGGGACGACCTGCACATCACGGAGGCCATCAAACAGAACGTGCTGAAGGCCTGCGGATCCGATGCATACAAGAGCTTCGGGTCCTACCAAGTGCGCAAATTGGACACGCTTGACGGGTTCAAGTACTTCTTCGACAATGAAGAATGGCTGATGATCCGCGCCAGCGGGACCGAGCCTGTACTCCGGCTGTATGCAGGCGGTGCCACTATGGATGACGCGAGGAAGATCCTCGCCGCTTGCCGTGCGACCATCGGAGCATGATCCGGCCGTAAGCGCCATGGCGCACAGGAAGGACATCGGCATTCTCTCTGTCCGAGGTGTATCGGAGCTTCTGCGGCCAAGGTCTGCGGTAACCCTACTGCTCGCGTTCACCTTCCAGGTCGCGACCGCACAACCATCGGATTCATTCCGACCCCATCCGGATACCCTGAACCCAGGGCGTGCATGGCTCGTTGCTGGCGGCGCCGCAGCCTTCACTGCAGGCTCGCTCATCGGCTTGGATCAAGCATGGTACAAAGGACATCATCGCACCAGCTTCCACTTCTTCAACGATTGGGATGAATGGTACCAGATGGACAAACTGGGCCATGCCAACAGTGCCTACCAGTTGGGTCGCGCAGGTCACGCGGCGTTCCGTTGGGCCGGTTTCAAGCCGGGAATATCCACGTGGCTGGGTGGCTCGGTAGGCCTGATCTATCTCACCGGGATCGAATACCTGGACGCCTACTCCTCTGAGTGGGGCTTCAGCGGCTGGGACATGGCTGCGAATGTGGCGGGCACCGGACTCTTCATTGGCCAAGAGCTGGGTTGGCACGATCAGCGCATCCTGCTGAAATGGTCGGCACACCTCACCGACCATGCGCCGAAACGCCCGAATGTGCTTGGTTCCACCGTGCCGGAGCGCTTGTTGAAGGACTACAACGGCGCCACGGTCTGGCTCAGTGCCAACCCGCATGCCTTCGGCTGGAAGGCCCTGCCCGTTTGGTTGAATTTTTCCGCAGGCATGAGCGCGGATGGAATGCTGTATGCACGGGACAACCGCGGTTCTTACCGGCAGTTCCTGATCGCTCCGGACATTTCCTTTTCGCGGATCCATACGCGCCACAAGGTCTTGCGCACCTTCCTCATCCTGCTCGATGCATTGAAGATGCCTGCTCCCACGCTGGAGTTCCGCAGCAAAGGCGGAGTGCGTGGGCACTGGCTCTATTTCTGATCAATGAACCGGTGATCCGTGCAGGTGTTCTTTCCCAAGGAAGGATCACAAAGGATCAACGCCATGGAAACGAAATTCAAAGTGGGGGACCATGTGAAATGGAACTCCGAAGCTGGGCATGTCTCAGGCAAGATCATCAAAATACATCACGCCGATTTCGACTACAAAGGCCACACGCACCGGGCTACACCGGACGATCCGCAGTACGAGATCAAAAGCGATAAGACCGAACACATCGCCGCGCACAAAGGCAGCGCGCTGAGCAAAGTGTGAAACTAAAGCGTTCCCTCGAGCATCATCAGCCGCACTTTCAATACGGCCGCCACGGTGAGGCTATCGCGCACTTCACCGCGTTGCACCATCCCGTAGAGTTCCATGAAGGGCAGCTTGCGTTGCTCCAGTTCCTCATCGTGGTCGGGCTCCGGCTCGTGAAAGGTGAGTCCCCGTGCCACGAAGATCACCGCCTTCTCATCACTGGCACTGTTGCTCAGGTCCATCTGAAGGATCTCGGTCCAGTGTTCGGCCTCGATGCCCACTTCTTCGCGCAGCTCACGCTTCGCACTGTCCACGGCCGGCACATTCCGATCGCCGCCCCCTTCGGGCATCTCCCAGCTGTAGGCTTCCATCGGATAGCGGTACTGCCCCACGATCCACGTGTTCATGTCCTCATCCAAAGGGATCACCCCCACGGCCAAGCCTTTGAAATGGATCACACCGTAAACACCTTGCTTTCCACCGGGATCAATGATCTCATGGTGCGACACCGATATCCACGGGGTCTCGTAGGCAATGCTCTCGCTCAAGGTCGTCCAAGGGCCACGCTTCTTCATGCCGCAAAGATCGAATTATCCGCCGGAGGTGCAGGATGTGGTTTTACCCGCCAAGACGCCCCGAGCGCCAAGGAAGTCTTGATGAAATACGAACCGCAGATTACGCAGATGAACGCAGATGAAATGCCGTGGATCTTCACCGCATCGGGTGGGAGGACGGCATTGTCCGTGTTCATCTGTGTCCATCCGTGGTTCCCTTTTCGGCAGCCGGCATTCGGCCGTCAGGCCGCATCTGCGCAGATCTGCGTCATCTGCGGTTTTCCCTTTCTCTGCGGAAGGCGTTCATCCGCGCATCACCGCAACGTAGGATTCAACCGGAAAAGAATATCCAATCGCATCACGCTTCGCACCAGCTCTCCCCCCTTGATCGCCGGAGACCAACAGATGCTCCGTGCCAAACGCATCGCCTCATCATCGCAGCCACCGCCGAGGAAATTCAAGGTGCGCAGGTTGCTGATGCTGCCACTGGTCTCCACCACGAACTCGATGGTCACCTTTCCTTGGATATCCAGCCGGAACGCCTCCGGCGGATACTGTAGGTTGTCCGCTAAATACTGAGGCAGCGCCCGTAATCCTTTGTTGATACGAGGTGTCGCCAGGGTATCCACGGCGAGTTCGGCGTAAAGGATATTGGTGGTATTCACCGGCAAGGTGCTCGCCAAGGGCGGACAGGGCTTCTCTTTGGAGTGCAGCTTTTTGTAGCGCTTGGCATTGAACGGGATCGAAATGCTAGGGTCAGTGTCCAGCGGTGTACCGCTCACCGATGCCGGCTTCCAGCGGATCAATGCTGCCACGCGCACGGCTTCTGCGTCACAGGCGGGGTCCAGCGGGATCTGCACCCGGACATTGCGGGTGCTTCCGTCCGCCAGCACCTTGAAGGCCACCACCACATCGCCCTTCATGTCCGCTGCCAGTGCTTCGGGCGGGAAGTGCAGCTCCTGGTCCAATAGCCAGTTCACGGCCTGCTTGCCACCATACGGTTCAGGCGCTCCAAAGCCTTGCGCACTGAGGCTGAAGGTCCAACAGAAATAAAGGGGGATAAAAAGGATCAAGCGTATCATGGTCCCGTAAATTTGCAACATGTCCGCTAAACAAAAACCGGTCCCGGGTGACAAGGTCTCCTTTCTCAACGATGTGGGAGGGGGGCTGGTATTGGAGCTTCTCGGGCGCGATCAGGCCAAGGTGCGAACGAACGATGGCTTCGAACTGGTCTTTCCGATCAAGGAGTTGCTGCTGAACCCGCGTGATCTGAACCACTCCGTGAGCGACCATCAAGCACAGTTGCGCGCTTCGGATGACCGCATGTCTGAGCGTATCGAGCGGGACAAGGGCCGTGGCGCTTCCATCAACAACGGAGGCCGTGCGCCTATTCCGGTGGAAGACCCGGGTGTGATGGAGATCGACCTGCATCTACACAAACTGGTGGAGGATGAGAATGCGCTGAGTGCTGGAGAGAAACTGCGCTTCCAACTGGAGTTCTTTGAGCGCCGCTTGAACACCGCCATCCGCGAGCGGAAAAAGCGCGTCATTGTTATCCACGGCGTAGGGGAGGGCATCCTGCGGGAAGAAGTGCGCAAGGCCCTGCAGTTCTATGAGGGTGTGCGTTTCGATGATGCCGACCCACGACGCTATGGCTACGGTGCTACGGCCATCGAGATCCTGCACTACTGATCGGTAGCGCTGGCCCAAGCGAAGCTTTTACTTCTACATACATTGCTGCCCTAACTACTCAGTTCAACAATGAGTTTTCGAGCCCTCACTTGGGTTATTTTCCTTGCCTTTCTGCTTCCATCTTGCGCCGTAACAAGTAAAACGGAAACCGCCCGTTCCATGCCCATCCATGGCCCGGGTGTGCTGCAGAACCCGGTAATGGCAGACCTGGACGTGCAGGAGCAGAAGGTCAACGGAACTGCTACAGGGCGTAAGAGACACTTGGACGAAGTGAAGCACCTGGCCATTGCCGATGCCCTGAAAAAGGCCAATGCGGACGTGCTCATTGAACCCACTTTCGTCACGGAGATCTTCGGCAGCAAGGTGACCACCACGGTGACCGGATATCCTTCCAACTACAGGAATTTCAGGTCCGTGACGGCAGCGGACGTCCCCGTGCTGGAGACCTACGTCATGCAAACGGCAAAGGCTACCAAAGCAACTGAGCAGCCCAAGAAGAAAGGAAAAGGCACCGCAGCCATCATCGGAGCGGGTATCGTTGTGCTTACCATCGTGTCTATTCTTGTGGGTGGAGGATTCTAAGGTCTCCACTTTCCTTCACGCAGGGTCACCGCTTCCGGCGGTTGCTATAAAAGTTCATTGACATCCCGCGCATCGCTCCGCCGTTCTTTTCGCCGCAAGGCGGGGAGGGAGGAAAGTCCGGGCAGCAAAGGGCACCGTGCTTCCTAACGGGAAGGGGTACCACTGGTGACGGTGGTGCCATGGAAAGTGCCGCAGAAAGGGAAACCGCCGACCCGTCGCAAGACGGAGGTAAGGATGAAAAGGTGGGGTAAGAGCCCACCAGTGCCGCGTGTGAGCGAGGCAGCTTGGTAAACCCCACGGGCTGAAAGACCAAATAAGCTGGGGCTCCCGTCTTCGGACGGGATAAGGGCGGCCCGCTTGATCCCAGCGGGTAGGTCGATCGAGGTTACGCGTGAGCGTGATCCCAGATAGATGGCGGAGCCTTCGGTGCTGCAAGGCAGCGGAGGACAGGATCCGGCTTATAGGTGCGCGGGTATTTATTGAAAGGCCCCGGCAGAGATGCTGGGGCCTTTTGTATTAGTTCCCTCAGCGGTCTCCCAAAGGGGACCCAGAGGACCATGGAACTCTCGACTCAATGCACCACGGTGACCGATCCGCGCAGGTCGTGGTTGATGCCGGTGTACACCGACTGTGCGCGAAGCATCCAATTGTACACGCCGTTCTGCACCACCTTGCCGTTCAATTTTCCGTCCCAGCCTTTATAGGGGTCCGTGGTGTCGAAGATCTTTTCGCCCCAGCGGTCGAAGATCATCCAGTGGAAGTCGTTCGGTGCGATGTCGTTGCCGAGCACCTGTAGCACCTCGTTGATCCCGTCACCGTCCGGCGTGAAGGCTGTGGGGACATAGATGAGAAATGCATCCTTTATCTCTACGATCTTGGTGGTGCTATCGGAGCAGCCGAGGTAGTTGGTGGTCAGTAGTTGCACGGGATAGCTTCCTCCGACCTCATTCGGGAAGGTGAACGAAGGGGCGAGCAGCGAGGAGCTCCCCAGGCCGGCGAAATCCCATTGGTAGGACACGGCAAGCGGATCGTAGAACTGGTGGAAGTTCACGGTGTTCTCAAAGATGTCGGCGGGCTTCGGTGTCCAAGAGAAATCCGGGTGCGGCAGGTCGATCACTTTGATGAACCCGGTATAGGTGGTGTCGTAGTTGCATCCGTTTGGCCAATGGGCGTTCACGGTGATGGAATAGATGCCGTAGTGGCCGTAGTTATGGGAAACAGAGGTGGCAAGGTTGGTGTAGGCCACGCCATCACCGAAATTCCAGTCTGCGGTGGCCATGCCGGAAGTGTCCTCCATGGTGAAGTTTACCAGAAAGGGCTCGCACCCAAGAACACTGTCAGCAGTAAGGATCAACGGTGGCACCGGGATCACATGGGCGACTACGCAACGTGTTACTGCTGGCGTCTCGCAGCCATCCCGCAACGTCATGCAGAATGTTTGCGTGCTGAAGAGGCTCACTGTACGGCTGGAGTCCGTGGAGGGGCCATTCCCCCAATCATAGGACCATTGCCCATCGCCACCGGCAATGGAATCGGGAGCTAGCAGGAGGGCCACCTTGGGACAGATGTCCAAGGTGTCCGGTAGGAGGAATTGCAATGGGTCAAGCAGGTCAACCACGATGGTTCTGCTGGCTGAAACGCAGTTGTTGATGTCAGTGGCATAAACGAGGTAGGTCGTGGTCTGAAGCGGCGAGACGATTTGTGGGCTGCTCCCTGTCAAGCCTTGGTCCCAATGCAATTGCATGGCACCGGTTCCACCAGTAGCTGTGGCGGAGAGCATCGCTATTCCCGTCCGGCAGATGGTGGTATCGTTGCTGGTGGTCAGCACCAGTGCGGGTGGATCCAGGATCGTGGCCGTCAGGTTCGCTTCGCACGCCGCACTGCCGCCTTGTTCGGTCACATGTACATGATAGATGCCCGGGGTTCCGTCGAAGCTGTCGCCCGCGCTTCCGATGGTGGTCTGAACCACGGTGCCTGCGGCGTTCGTCCAAGTGTAATCCCACAGCGTGGAATCACCGGTCGTCACCACGGCGATCGATCCATCAGCCGAACCATGGCAGCTGGAGTTGGTGGTCACCATTGTATTCTGGAACTGTGCCAGCCCCACCACCACATCAATGGTATGCGGGCAGCTCGGGGTGGCAGGTTCCAAATAGGTATAGGCGCCCAGCGCGTCCGTGGTTGCATTGAAGGTCCCCGAGAAGACGCTTCCATCCGGAGCGGTCCAGGTGCCACCGGGCAGCAGGGTGGGCGTAATGAAGGAGAACAGGTCCACATTCGTGGCACCCGGGCAGATCCGGGCGGGCTCCGCGGGAAGCGGTATCGGAGGAAGCACGTGGATCACGATGGTGAGCGTGGAACTGGCGATAGGAAGGCCGTTGTCCGTCCCCGTAAAGCTGATCGTGTGATAACCCACGTCGATAAAATCCGGGGTGAAGGTGGCCAGCAGTTCCGCGGAAAGACCGGGTGTGTTCTGGACGATAGTGAAGTTGCTCAGGGTCGGTGCCGAGGCGGTGGCCGTGGTGATCTGTCCGGTTTCCGGGCTCAGAAAGGTGATGCCCACGTCCGCGATCTGGCCCACGCAGACATCCAAGGAATCGCAAACAAGTTGCCCGCTGATCACCGGCGGCACGTTGGCGGTGGTCACGTCGGTAGCGAAGAAGAAATGCTTGTAATCGAGCCAGCTCACTCCGTCGTTGGCTCCAAAAGGTCCGTCGTAATCCGTGCCGGGATGGTCGAAACGTCCGAACTGCATGTAGTCGATGCCATTGCCCTTGTTGGCGCCTACACTGGCTGCTGTCCCCCAGAAACCGTTGGCGCCTCCGGAGGCACTGCCCGTGGTCCACTGCATGTCCTTGTAGCAAAAGGATACGTTGGCCCCGTTCGGGATATGCGGGTCGTGCCCGTCGCTGATGATCAGCTGGAACGTGTTCACCTTATCGGTCTGGCTGTTGTAGTAGCCCACATTGGTCCAATTCACGAACAGGGCCGTAGGCGTGCTGCGGAACTGCACCCTGTTGTTGTTCGCGCCACCGCCTCGTATGTCCACGTCGGCCCAGAACGGGGCCACCATGGTAAATCCTGAAACGGGGAAGCCGGTGGAGGAGAAGGTGCTGAAATAGTTTCCGAAGGAGACGTTGCCGTTGATGTTGATATAGGCGGTGGTCCAGGTCTGGCCATAGAGGTAGAAAGGGAACTGCAGTTGGATGGGACCGAAGGAGCCGTCGTCCCCATTGTTATATCCGGCCGCGTTCCATTCGGTATCGTTCCGGATGGTGTGGTAGGTATTGTCCGGGGCCACCCAGCAATCACAATCGGGCGATCCGCCACCGCGCTCATCGGCGTTGTCATCGTCGGAGGAAGGATGCACAGGGGCGGCATGGGCCTGCGGGAAATTGATGATGGAAGCTTGCCAACCGGGTCCTTGGTCGGTAGCATCGGAGGTGAAGACGAAGGTGAGGCAACCGTCCGGGTTGCCCGCTGTGGACTCCCAAGTTTGGCCCATCAAGCTTTGTAGTGTGCCGCTTGCCAACACCGGCGCATTCGCATCGCGCCCGTCATAAATGGTGAGCGTATCGCCCGTGCCAAGCTCGAACTCGTCGAACACAACGCGCAGGCCGGAATTGCCCATGGCCGGGAACAAGGTGAGCACCGAGTGCTGGTCCGGTGGATAATCACCAGCCTGTCCGGCATCCATGAAGTGGCTATTCCCAGCCTTTGCAACGCCCGAGAACATCGCTACCGATGGCGTTTGCGCAAGCGCCGCTGACGCGACCAGCAAACAGCTGAACATGCCGCTGAGCAGGCGCAAACCAAGTTGTGTAATGTGTGCTTTCACGATGAGATTGTTTCCTTGCCAGCATCCATGACGAAGAAGGCCGCTCGAAGGGTGCCCAAAGGTCGCTCGTATCGCATCGCGGCGCTCTCAGTCAGGGTAGCTAAGTGCTTCTCGACATCTCCGGTTAGGAAAACAAGGATCCGTGCAAGATCACACGCTCGGTTCATCAAGGTCACATAAGCCCGGTACATATCCTGCCACTTCCCGGTTTACTGAACGACCGCCCATCCTCATGTTGGCGCCAACGCATACTTTAGGTGCCGCTCGCCAAAACGGGCATCAAAGACCATGGCAGATAGCTTCGACCTGTTGGATGAACTGGGCGACCAGAAGAAAGTAAGCGAGCTCAAGGCGCGTATCGAAAAGAAGAAAGGCGAGGATGTGATATCCAAGTTGAACGCGATCGAAAGCGAGATCGAGCAAGCAGCCTCGAACAACAAGAGCTCCGAGGACATCGTCTCGGGGATCATCAACGCGAAATTCGAGACGCTCAACAGCGATGTGGCCAGCACCGAGCAGGACCTGCAGGAGCTGATGCTGCACCTGCGCGCCATGCTCGATAGCTGTGGCGGCGAGTTCGCGAATCTGCAAGAACTCAGCAAAACGGAATTGGACTCCATCGCGAAGGCCAAACTAAACCGCGAGATGGCCGTAGCCGAGCTGGCCAGTGCGAACGGCATGAGCAACGCATGGAACCTCTTGTTCGGCTACAAGAACAGCAAGGTGAAGCGGACCACGCAGGAATTGGTGGATGCCGAACAGGCTGCCAAGCAGGCCGAGATCGATGCCAACCGTTCTTATCGCGATCGCTTGAAGAATGCGGACATCGGCGAATCATTGAACCGGATCATCAGCCAAGTGCAAGGCATGAACGGGATCGTGGAAGAGATGATCCTGGAGGTGGAGAAACAGATCGATGCGCTGAAGAACCGGAAGGAACTCGCCTTCGAGACCAAGGAGAAAGCCGCCAAGGTGATGGAGAGCCGAAAGGCCGAACTCGAGAACCTGGAGGCCCTCATGAAGATGGAGGAGAAGAGCTTGGAGGAAATGCCGAGCAACAGTCCGGAATACACCGAGCAACAGAAGAAGATCGCGGATATGCGCGAGCGTCGTGCCGAGGTGAAGGGCAAGTTCAATATCGCGCTGGGTATCTTCCAGAGCAAGGAGCGCTTCGTGGATCAGATCGTGGTCCACCTGGAAGCACAGACCACCACCAAGAACAACCTGAAACAGCTGATCGGCCAGTTGAAGAGCGATACCGAAGAGCGCGTCACCACCTACGAGTCAGGTTTGCAATTGATCCGTAGTGCGACGGCGCAAGAGGCTGCATCCATCTATGAAGATGCCGGTGTGAAGACCGATCAGAAGATCACCGAGATCGCAGCCAAGGTGTTCGTGAGCAGCGAACGCGACCGCATCGACCGCGTGAAGAAGCATCCGGAGCGCATGACCGAATTGCACAAGGTGCTCGTGGCCATGGCCGAGGCGACCGCGCAATACAAAGCGCAGGATGCCGCCATCATCAAGGCCCACGGCAACAAGTTCGGTATCGACATCAGCGAAACCTTCAGTAGCAACTACGAAGGCAAACCCGACGCGCCGAAAGCAACGAAGCCCAGTGGCGGCGAAGGCAACGTGAACGACTTGCTCGGCGGTTAGTGGTGGTTGGCTGATGGCAGTTGTCCGTTGGCAGTTGTCAGTTAGCAGTGGCAGACGGCAGTTTGCAGTCTCAGTGGCAGCCGGTAGTTGATCGGCAGCCGCCCAATCACCAATCACCACGCATTGATCAGCATTCGATCTCTCCATGAAGACCATCGACATCGAAAGCCACTTCACCGAACTGGACCGGGCGATCCTGGAGAACAATGTGGAGTATGAACGCTACGTGAAGTTCGTGACGAGCGTGCTGGATGTGTTCGCTACCAGGTTCGCGCCCAAGGACAGCACGCAGCGCTACGAGGTGGAGATCATCCAGAAGTTCGCGATGCGCTTCTTGAGCACATTGCGCACATTGGGGCTGAAGTACCTGTACGAGGAAACGGACCGGATGCGGATCGACCTCACGGACAGCGGCTTTCCGAACTACCTGGAGATCCGGAAGATGATCGCGGATGTGGAATTGGCGAAGAAGGGGCAACTATCCGGACAGGAAACTGAATCGTTGCGCCGCTTGCTGTTGGACAAGCTGATCGCCGGCGAGGATACACCAACGCGGATCCTCAAGGACCTTGCGCTGAACCAGTATCAAGCGGTCCTCCAGAAGGAAGAACTGTTCGGCGAGTTTGTTCCGGGTGTACTGAAGCAATTGAAGATGAGCGACAGTGCGCGCCACGCGGGCCGCTACTTGTGCTCTTGGGCTTCCTACGACTCCGTTACCAACAGGCCGTTCGTCTACGTGATGCTCTTCGATAGTGAGCCGGATGAAAGTGGGGACTTTCCGAAGTTCGTGGAGAAGGACCGCGGCTTTGTGGACATGATCCGCAAGGCCACGCACAACACTGCTCCGCTGAAAGTAGTGGCCATGGACATCGACAACGCCTATCCGCACGTGCATCCCAAGGTGCTCAAGCGGATCGACATCGGCCCGATCATCAGCGAGTACGAACGCTCGGAGGACGCCACTTCACAAGCGATCCGTGAGCAATGCCGGACCGGCGATTTCCTGATGAACGTGACCACCGAGATCGTTTTTTCCGTGGGACAGAAGGACCTTTCAAAGGGCTTGTTCACCAAGAGCGAACTGCGCGAGATCTTCCACATCGACGAGACGAACAAGGACTGCATGGAGCGCATGGTGAGCGAGGTGCAGCGGTACATGTTCGTTACCCACCCCGTGTTGCAATACGTGAACGACAGCCAGAAAGAGCTGCTCAAGAAATTGAGCGCTCCTCCCTTCATCTGCCCGCCGATCCCCTGATGACCGGCGAACGCGAGCAACGAAATCTGTGAACCCGAAATGGAGAAAAGTGGACCGTCATTGATACCTGTCAAGGAAGACCAGCTGCAGCCCTTCAAGGAGGAGATGACCGCGCTGCTGAAGATGGTGAGCTGGAGCCCCGATCGCAAAAGCCTGCCCAAGAGCGACACGCAGATCGATGCCAGTTTTCTGTTGCATGCCGGCAAGGCGCTCAACATCGGCGAGACCGACGAGCTGAGCGTGCTGAAGAACGCGGTGCGCATCAGTAACGACCGCACCATCCTTACCAACACCACCAACGTGGTGCTGAACGCCATCCGCAAGGGCTTCTGCTTGGGTAAGCATCTGAGCGTGCTGTTCGAACGCGCTTCGGGGCTGGAGCTGCTGCAACAGAAGAACAACGATGGCAGCTTGCACCAGAGCGAAATGTCGGCGTTCCACGACAAGCTGCAGACCGCTTCTGCGATCACCTTGTTCGTGGCATCCTACTACATCACCTATCAGCTCAACAACGTTCGTTCGGAGGAGCATAGCTCTATCAGCATCGATTTCGGTGGGATCCCGGAAGTAAAGCTGAGCCGCCCGAGCCAAGCGGTGCAGTGCGCCATCTACTACTATGCCTCTTACTTGGAGAACAGCGGGGTGGTGAATAACGACCTCGAACTCCTGAAGATCACGCTGCTCTACTTCCAGCGCTTGATGGAGGAGATCCTGCAGCGGAAGGGATCACTGAAGGACGTTGAATTCTTCACCGGACAGAACTACAAATTGGAGAACTCGGACTTTACCGTCCAAGGCTTCGATGCGTCCTACAATGCGCAGGTGAAAGGCATTGAGTTCAACGCGGTGCGCATGTCGGACATCGTGGCGAACGAACAGGCCAAGCACATGTTCCGTCGTTTTGCCGAGCGGATGTTGTGCTACGACATGGCCGCCGCGAAAAACCCCATGCAGGTGATCGGCGGCATGCCGAGCATCACCATGGCCGATGGGAAACCGGGTACGGGCAAGAGCATGCTGATCGCCGCAGTGGCCACGCTATTGAAGGAGCGCTGCGAAGTATTGAAGATGCCGTTCCTCTTCTGGCCCTTGCCGGAGAATATCATCTCCACGTTCCAAGGTGGTTCAGCGGAACGCGCGATCGAATGGTTCCGTCCGTTGCAGGATACGGCCAAGATCGTTTTCGCGCCGATCGATGATGCGGAGAACAATTTGGAGGAACGCACGCGGCAAGGCGTTTCCGCTGGTGTGCGCGAATTCATCGGCGTGTTCCTGCGCAATACGGAAGGCGCTTATGCTGTGGATCACGGCAACCGGATGATCAGCCTCTTCACGAACATCCCGGACCAGATCGACAAGGCCGTGCTCTCGCGCATCCAAGTGCGGGTGAGCATGGAAGGGGCCAAGCGCTTCGAGGATTTCGTGGACCAGGACCATCTCTGGTGGAAGAAGTACCGCGAGCTCGATCCGAAATTCATCAAGGATCCGGACGTGAAGGGATACGAGTTCATGAGCGCGCAGAAACAGCTCAGTTCGTTGAACGAGATGCACAAGGGCAAGAGCAATGAGATCGCCAATGCCGACCTGAAACGGATTTACGAGGACGCGGCATCGAAGCAAGATCCCAAGACACATGAGTTCTTCGGCACCTTCTACACCGGGGTGCTGGAGCGCTTCCCGTTCTTCTCATCTCGCGATCTGCGCAACATCCAGAAGGCCGTGGATGCACGGGTCACCGATTTCGATCTGCCCTCCATCTGGTGGGACAAGCCGGATGAGTTCTTCTTCAAGGACTATGACACCAAGCTCGCCATGCTGAAGGAATTGATGCGCGCGGGATTGGGGAATGTGAGTTTTGAGGAAGTGCGTTTGCAGGAAGCGCTAAACTATTTGGACAATGCGATCCGCATCAATGAGACCGGATTGGATAGGCAAGTGGAGCGCCGTGCTGAGGAGCTGTATGTGCAGCAAAAGGCGATGGATCTGTTCAGGCAAAAAGGAAACGGATAGTAGTTCGACCAGATACCACTGAGAATGATCTCGAACCTCTGGACCCCGCTCACCATTTGCCGATCACGGTTGTCCGGGATAGAAAGCAAACATCGGCTGCGACCCCTTCAGGGTCGAATTTCACTTATCTGGAATGGCAACATGCTACGACCCCTGCGGGGTCGGAACTCAGCGACAGCAAGGCATTTGACCCCGGAGGGGTCACAGCATGTTGTATCTGGAAGCAAGGGCGTGAACCGACCCCGAAGGGGTCGCAGACGGTGTTCATTTTTCGAGATGTTTTGGCAGGGTCCTCGCAGAGGATCTCAATTCGCAGCCATTCAGAAGAGGCACCTTAGAGCGTTAACGGATAATTCTCCAAACCTCAGTGATCCGCTAATCGGCATACACCACCTCTTGCCACGACCATGCTGAAACTCATCCAAAGCGGTCTCTTCGGTGGGCAGCTGTTCCATGTGGGCACGGCCGATATGGTGCGCCGCTACAACGAATGTCTCGAGGATATCGGGCTGGATCCCACCGCGCTTGACGAGTTCCACATCGATGGCATGGGATGGAGCCCGGAGATCGCCGAGGAACAGCACAATCGTGAATACTTATCGCACGGTGTGGCGAACCCGTACGCGATCATCATCTCACCGGAGCAACGCGATTGTTCGCTCTACTATCCATACCACTCGTTCGATTGGGAGATCCATCACGAAGTGTTCGATAAATACGGTTCGCAGATCAGCGATATCACGGCGGAATGCGGATTGTGGCTCACGCTCGACCAAGAGATCAGCGCGTACCGGGCGCCGCAGGACCTGCTGATGTTCGATCTGGTGAAGGTGCATTTCACCGCTACCAAACGATTGATCGATGCCGCCCGTGAGCAACGCGAACTGGTGCGCCGATTCAATGAAGAGGACCTGGCGTGGTCCGATCGGGAGCTGCGGCATAAGATCGCCGAAAGCGGCAGAACCTACGGCGACCTACGCTACCGCGACCTCGATCTCATCACGTACCCGTTCTCGAACATCAAGGCCTTCTACAGCTCGGCGTTCGGCGGATTGTTCGTGCTGCGCGACAAGTCGTTCGGTAAGCCGGTGCTGGTCTTTCAGAACAACGGATCCAAGGTCTCCGGCGATGTGCAGCACTCGCATGTGGAGTACAACTTGAACGATCCGGCGCTGCTCACTTTCCTCTTCGCCAATCGCTTTGTGGAATCCTCGTACGCGCACTTCCAGAAAGAGCCGGCACTGCTGGATCACGAACTGAGGCTGCTGCTCGCGAAGGCGTGCATCGATGGCAATGAAGTGTGCGACCTGGTGAACATCACGCCCAGCAAGCTGCTCGGCCTGGTGAACAAGCTGGTGCAGAAGGGCGTGTTGAGCGATTCCTACTTCGAGCTGGAGGAATTGAAGCGCTGCTTAGAGCGCAAGGAGCCCTTCAAGAGCGACAAGGAAGACCTGATCCGGGATCACCTGATCCATCCGGCGCAGGACGTCGATCGGCAGATCAAAGCCGTGCTCTGGCAAATGCTCTCCATCATTTTCGGCGTGAACGAAGTGATCCGCTACACCTTCAACAAGCCGGAATTTTATGCGCGGTTCGCCGATTGGCCGGAGTTCCTGCAGGACTGGGTGATCAGTGAAATACAGCACCAGCGCGGTATATTTGATAGACTCACCAATAGCTGACCCATGGATACGTTGCTGATCCTCGTCATCGGATTGATCGCCGGACTTGTGCTCTACTACCTCGATCTCGGCAGAGGGCGCCGATGGAACACGCGCTGGTACGACCTCACGCACAAGGAGAAATCGCCCACGCTGCTGGAGCAAGGACTGATCCATAAGCAACCCTTCCAACAGAAGTTGTTGATGGCCATCGTGATCGCCGGGATCTTCACGGCGGTGGCCATTGCAGTGGGGGGTGCGCATGCGTTGCTGGATCTGATCAGTGGCGTCACAGCGGTGGTCGGCTTGATGCTCGGCTTTTATGCGGGCGTCTTTCTGTTCAAAGGCAATCGCTGGAACATGGACCCGGTGATCAAGGCCATGCATAAGGTGGATGAACTGGAGAACCACTTGAACGACCCCAAGCCGACGGCGCGAACCCAAGCACCCATCGTTGAGAAACCCGAGCCGCCAAAGCCGCCCGAGCCGACACCGGATTGGCGTGAAGGGGTGAAGAAATTCGGGAAGCGATAATGAGCGAACCCGAGAAGGAGCATGGCAAATTGTACTGGCTGCAGTACAACTTGCGCAAAGGGGCAGCGCGCCGCATCGAAGGTTTTCTGAAGCGCCGGCCGGTGGTGTCGATCATTACGATCTTTACCACGCTCCTCCTGATCTTCATCTGGCGCACGCTCTGGCATCCGTTCATACTGAGCTTCCGCAAGTATGCCTTCTGGATACTCGTGCTGCTGATCATCATCTGGTTGCTCGGGAAAGTGTTCCGCGGCAAACACCGGTTGATACAGGCGCTCGGCTCGTTGGCCAGCGTGCTCGGCCTGGTCGCGCTGATCTACATCGGACCGCTGGTGATCGGCTTCGTTTCGCAGTACGTGAACTACCAACGCCTGGACAAGGTGGAACTGAACGAACTGCCGATCACCGGGCACGAACGCATCCAGCCGATCAGCTCCATCCATACGCTCACGGATCAAGAAGCGCTTTCGGAAACGGAGGATGCCACACCGCCGCGCTTCATCCGCGATCACGATGGTTCGTATGCCTACACCACCGCCATCGGCCCATCGAAGCAATACCGCGTGCAGCAATTCCTGAAGGACATGACGGAGGTGATCACCATCCCCGGTAGTGCGCCTTCACCGGACTTTTCCGCGAAGTACCGCAGCAAGGTGAACTTCGATATCGGCGAGGAACTGCTCTTCAGTAGGAACACGCACACCGCCGCATTGAAGCACATGAACCTGTGGCAGTACTGCACCATGGAACCTGCGGAACCGGTCTACCTGCGCAACGATGCGGGGGAGTGGGTGCAGGTGGTGCCCCTGATCAAATGGGTCGGCATCGCATTCCCCCGGCCCGTGTTCGGTGGCGTGGATGTGATCGAGCAACGCAAGCCTTCGGACAACTGGGTCAGCCGCATGCTCTTTGGCAGGGGCACCTTCATTCCCGCTGAAGCGATCAAGGACCATCCGTACCTGGTAGGGCAGGACCTGATGCCGCATGCGGTCACGCGCTACATCGCCGAGTCGTTCCGGTTCCGGCGCGGCTTCACAGCACCGCTGCCGGGCTATCATGAAGGCGATATCCGCGTGCCCAAACTTCCGGAGGGGCAGGATCCGCAGCCCTTCGTGCTCTATACAACGCTGGGCGGCGGGCCGGGCAAGCTCTACAACTACTACGGCCTGGAACCCTTTGAGGAAGCCAAGAAAGGATTGAGCCTAAGCCTGTTCATTCCCGGCGATGACATGCAGCACGTGTATGTGATCGACCACACGCGCAAGGGCAACGCGTATGTGGGCAGCAGCGCGGTGAGCGCCAAGATCGTGGAGAGCAAAAAGATGTACGACTGGAGCCACAGCTACCCGGCGGAAACAAGGCCCTACATCCGCAAGGTGGGGAATGAGAACCGCCTGTTCTGGGTAAGCACCATCGTAACCCGCGCCGGCGACGGCGAAGGACGTTTCATCAGCGGCAGTAGCCCAGAGGTCACCATTACCGATGCTGTTAGTGGCAAGGTCACCTGGATCCCCGAGGACGCCATCGGCCATCCGGATGAATGGCTGTCGATCGTAGAGAAAAGCTTGGGGCGGTATTTGGGGACTGAGTAGCACGGGGACGCCCGCGCTCGGGTTTTTCCCGAGTGCGTTCGTGCTTAGGGCCTCTGGCCCGTCTCCAGCTGAGATGCTCACGGAACCAATCAGGCAGGAGGCCCTAGGAAGCTTGCTTCACCGAATTGGCTTCAGCGTCTTCCGATCCCCATTCAGCATCACCCCCTTCAATTTCACATACTCGACGTAATTCATCTTGCTGAAATCAAACTTCAACCCGAAACAGCAAAGGCAGGAGCAACTGGTTCCATAACCGTAATAGATCAGATCCAGGGTTCCGGTGGAATCGACGGCGATGTCACAGAGGAAATCGAAGCAACAGTTGTCGTAAACGTTGATGTCAACCATCAATGTTGAGTCCGTGCTGATGATGGAATTGATCTTGTCCTTGCTACGGTACACTTCCGGTCCATCACTCTGGCAATCCGACTTGGTCACTTTGTCGAAGTAGATGCCGAAGCCCTTTGCGTTCTGCTGATTGTTCGTCCATGACAGGATGCTTGTACCTATCAAGATGTGCCTCATCATCCCGGTTGGAAAGACCACCGTATCCGTTACGTAGGTCAGCGTATCATAAGGCCAGTCCTGGCTGTGTCGCATAAAGACCGTGTCTTGCTGAGCGGAAATGTCCAGCGAGAATAGAATAAGTGCGATGAGGATAACAGTCTTGCTCATGTGATCATGATTGGCGCCGACCAAGTGCGCTGCGAAGGGTAACGGGATGAGGGGTGTGTAGTGTATTCACCGGTATGCGAAGGGCAAGTTAGGTGGCTGAGCGGTCGTGACGCAGACGTCCACTGCGTGAGACGTTGATGGGACCTAGTTCCCTCAGCGATCTCCCGAAGGGGATCCTGAGGACTCTGGAATTCCGAGGCCCTCGGGGCATGCAACGTCCACTGCGTGAGACGTTGATGGAGCTAGCTCCCCCCAACCACAGACTTCCGCATATCGAATGCCAACGCGATGTATTCCTTCCCGTTGAAGCTGAAGGCATCGATCACCTCCCAGCCGAGCTTCTTGGTATGGGCCTTGGTAGAGACGGCGTTCACCTTGTTGATGAAGGTGACGGAGATGGGGTACTTCTTCACGAACTCGATCCGCATTTCCTCGAAGAGCTGGTTCAACAGGCCGGTTCCCCGATACGGGATGTCGATACAGACCGGGCCGTACTGGAAGCTGTTCTCCGTGTTGATTGCGCCGCCCTGGAAGCTCAGCTGCGGAAAACGGGAGACCATGAAGTTGAAGATCTCCCATTGCTCAAAATAGGTCCAACTTCCAGCGAAGGCATAGGCCACGATCTCCTGCTCCTCATTGGTCGCAATGAAGATCCCGTTCTGCTTGATCACTTCCTCGATCTGCTCCGCGGTGAACGGCGTGGTGACAAAGCCCCGCTGCCGCTCTTCCTCATTCAGGTTCCTGTACAAGTACTTCTCTTGCAGCGCCAGGATGCCTGGGATATCGTGAGTGGTGCCTATGCTGGTTTTGATCATGGAGGCCTCAAGGTTTGATGGGAATGCTGTCCTTGACTGTGAATTTCGCAGATTCAGAAACTTGGCTATGCTGTTTTGCTTTCAGCTCTGATACTTCAATTTGCAACCGTTCAATGCGCAATTCCATTGATTGTGAAGTAGAGTCTATATCGACACGAGATTGATGGGTATATAAGAGTGATCCTATGCCAAGTATTGTCGCTAATACTCCGAGCATAACAGAGTAGACTTGAAGGTTTTTAGACCTCTCGTTTCTTCCAGTGCGATGAAATTCCCTATCAAGGCTCGCAGACTGACCCTTCGCCGTAAGGGCGTATAAGGGCACCCCTTCGTTGCCAACATGCTTTGCATAGCCATTCCTCACTAAGTACAAAATGACTGAGTTGATATCGGCCTCGGATGCCCCAATACTTTTTGTCAGCTCATCTAGGTGGCATGTTGGTTTCGGATTCCTGCTGCCAACGCTGAACATATTGTCAATCACTTTCTGTCTGAACTTGTAGACGCCCGGAACAAGTAGAGTTAATAGGTCAATTCGCATTGTCGATGTCGGGTTTCTGGCGTGACTATGTAGCTCCCTCGTGGCTCCTCACAGAGGACCTTGAGGTTCAAGGATTGTGGTGCAGCTTCTCACGTAGCGAGGAAGGTTGTTTATTTCTTAAGTCTTCCTTTGAGTTTTTGGAATTCAGCCTTCAACCGCACTTGTTCTTCTTTCAAATAATCTTCGGCAAAGGGTGAACCACAATCTTGGTTGTTGACCTGTCGGATGAGAACGCCATTTTCAAAATAGCTTTCATCTACCATGACTTCTGAGCTATCGCCGTCGAACACTTCGGTGTCGTGGTTTTCCTTCATGGCGGTCGAGTCCCAAGTTATAGGTCGGTTGTATTTGTAGGACTTCTCAAGAACAAAGGACAGCTCTGAATTTCGCGTATAGAAGTCACTTGTGATCTTGCCGGTCTCCCCGAAATAGATGGCAGTGATCTTTAGTAGCGTGTCCTTGATAAAGTAGTATTCTGCAGAACCTCCCTCTGTTGTTCCGTCCACCCTCCGCTTATCAATTGCGGTCCACTCGTTGATGTCATTTATCCGAGTGGTGTTAGCTCTGATGGGCTTCAGCCTTTCAGCCATGTACTCTTGATAGGCAGTGTCGGATGTTGAGTTAGCCTGATGTAGTGAATCCTTACCCGCGCTGGCGCGTTCATCGGCGCCCGAACCAAGTTCCAGGCGGTCATCCTGCGCAGCGGGTTTTTCCTCGTTGTTCAAACAGCTGCTGAAGAACAGAAGGGTCAATATGATGAGCGTCGTTCTCATTTTGATCCTGTGCAGGGATCCAGGTCAAGGTCCGTCTATGGTTCAGTTAGCGGTTCATGCAGGAGCATGCGTTGTGAAAGGTAGTTGGGTGAGTGATCCGAACGGATCGCACAGCCTCCTGCGTTCTGCATCACCTTTCACAGCCACTCCCCAAACCTCCGGATATACCACGTCTTCACCCCTTGGATAAGGAGCGCATAGGCCACGAGGATGCCGATGAGCCATGGGAAGTAGGCCAGCGGCAAGGGGCCCATGCCGACGGCATCTGCGATCGGTGTGAAGGGGATGAGGAGGCCGATGACCATGATGAGCGAGGTGAGTGCTACCACCGGTGCTGAAGCCCAGCTTTGGATGAAGGGGATCTTGCGCGTGCGGATCATGTGGACGATCAGCGTTTGCGAGAGTAGGCCTTCCACGAACCAGCCGGTCTGGAAGAGGCTTTGGTGCTCCGGGCTGTTGGCCTTGAAGACGAAGAACATCACCGCGAAGAGGGCGTAATCGAAGATGGAACTGATGGGCCCGATGTATACCATGAACCGCTGGATGCCGGCGGTGTCCCACTTCTTGGGTGTCTCCAGGAAGTCCTCGTCCATGGTGTCCCAGGGGATGGAGGTTTGGGATACGCCATACAGGAGGTTCTGCACCAGGATCTGGATGGGCAGCATGGGCAGGAAGGGGAGGAACGCGCTGGCGCCGAGGATGCTGAAGACGTTACCGAAGTTGCTGCTGGTGGCCATCTTGGTGTACTTCACGATGTTCCCGAAGGTGCGCCGGCCATGGATCACGCCTTCGTTGAGCACGCTCAGGTCTTTTTCCAATAGGATGACGTCGGAGCTTTCCTTGGCGATGTCCACGGCGGTATCCACAGTGATGCCCACATCGGCTTCCTTGATGGCGGCCGCGTCGTTGATGCCATCGCCCAAGAAGCCGACCACGTGCCCCTTGGCCCGGAAGGACTGGACCACCCTTACTTTCTGCAAGGGGCTGAGCTTGGCGAAAATGGAAATGTCGTCCACCCGCGCGGTGAGCTCTTCGTCGGAGATCCGTTCCAGCTCATCGCCCATGAGGATGTTCTGGATCGGGATGCCCACATCGGCGCAGATCTTCTTGGTGACGGTCTCGTTGTCTCCGGTGAGCACCTTCACGGTCACGTTCAGTTTGTGCAGCGCCTCGATGCCGGGTTTTGCGGATGGCTTGGCGGGATCGAGGAAGCCGATGAAGCCGGTGAGCGTGAGGTTGGCTTCATCCTGCACGCCATAGGTGAGCGGGTGGTCGCCATCGAACTCGCGGATGGCGAGCAAGAGCACGCGCAGGCCCTTTTCGTTCAGCCGTTTGGAGGTTTCCAGCACCGCCTTGCGCACGGCGCTGTCCATGGGGACCACCTCATCCTGCTCAATGTGCAACTGCCGGTCCTCGCCGGGGTCGAAGCTGTGCGTGCAGAGGTCCAGCACCTCTTCCACCGCGCCTTTGCAGATCAGGAGGTGCTTCCCGTTCTTCTGCCGAAGGATGATGCTCATCCGCCGGCGCTGGAAATCGAAGGGGATCTCATCGATCTTCTCGAAGTGCTCCTCCACCCTCAGGTACTCATTCAGCTCCACATGTTCCAGCACGGCCTTGTCCATCAGGTTCCGCAGGCCGGTCTGGTGATAGCTGTTGAGGTAGGCCCACTTGAGCACCTCGTCGTCCTCGATGCCGTTCACGTTGAGGTGCTGGACGAGCACGATCTTATCGATGGTGAGCGTACCGGTCTTGTCGGTACAGAGGATGTCCATGGCACCGAAGTTCTGGATGGCGTTCAGGCGCTTCACCACCACCTTCTGCTTGCTCATGCTGATGGCGCCCTTGGCCAGGTTGGCGGTCACGATCACGGGCAGCATCTCCGGGGTGAGGCCCACGGCCACGGCGATGGAGAAGAGCAAAGCCTCGAACCAATCGCCCTTCACCAGACCATTGACCAGGAAGATGATCGGCACCATCACCAGCATGAAGCGGATCAACAGCACGCTCACCCGCTTGATGCCGAGGTCGAAGCTGGTCTCCGGGGTTTTCCCGACGATGCTCTTGCCGATGTTCCCGAAATAGGTGTCTGCGCCCGTGGCGACCACGATCGCGGTAGCGGCACCGCTCACCACGTTGGTGCCCATGAAGCACAGGTTGCCCAGCTCGATGGCGGGCCGGTCGTCCGTAGCGGGAATGGCCAGCGGCGATTTCTCCACCGGCAGGGATTCGCCGGTGAGCATGGATTCGCTCACGAAGAGGTCGATGCTCTGCACCACGCGGCAATCCGCAGGGATCATATCGCCGGCGGAAAGGTGGACCAGGTCGCCCGGCACCAGGTGGGACATGAGGGTCTCCTCCTGCTCGCGATCTGAGCGCAGCACCGCGGCGGTGTTCCGCACCATCTTTTTCAACTGCTCGGCGGCCCGGTTGCTGCGGAATTCCTGGAAGAAGCTGAGCGAGGCGCTGATCACTACCATCAGCACCACGACCGTCACCGTTTTATAGTCCTTCTCGCCGGGCGCGGCCATCCACACATCGAGGAAGAAGGAGATCCCCGCAATGAAGAGGAGGATGAAGATGAAGGGATTGACGAAGGCGTGGAGCAACTGCATGTACCATGCAGGTGCCTTGTCGTACTCCACTTGGTTCAGTCCGAACTGATCGAGGCGCTTCTCGGCCTCGTCGGTGGAGATGCCCTTTTCGGAGCTTCCCAACATGCCGAAAAGCGCTTGGGCATCCTTGGCGGATGCTTCGCGCAGGCGCTGGGTGGCGGCTTCTTGCTGGGCCGTGGTGCGGGCTGTGTGGGAGAAGGGTTTATGCGGTTTGGTCGGTTGCATCCTGCGTGCAGCACTTAGTGCATTGCAAGATGGGGAGTAGTTTTTAGAATGGGATGGGTCATCGGGTATGCGCCCGTCGTGCGGCGGGTGTGGCTTCTATTGAATACTTGAACCACGGATGGACACGGATGAACACGGATGCACGCGCTCGGCTTTTTGCCGAGTGCCTTCCTGCTTAGGGCCTCTGGCCCGCCTCCAGCTTTGACGCCTTCGGAATTGGTCGGGCCGGAGGCCCTAGGATGCTTGCCACTCGGCAAAATGCCGAGCGGCTGCCCACGTGTTTATTTCGCTTCCTCGCGGTATCGAACGTAATTGTTCTCATCCCCTGTTTCCCAACTCACGATCAGGCTGTCCTCGGTCAACTTCCGTATTATTCCTTTTGAAGTCAGGCCGTCATGATACTCGAATATCTCTATGGAGTCCCGCTTCAAAATGTATGGCACTGAAACAACGGAGTCTCCGTAGTTGATCCTGCACAAGACCTTGTCGAATTTCATGGCGTAGCTGGCATTTGTTGCCTCGTGCGCCCAAGGATGGAACAGGAGTTCGGTCGGAGATGCAGGATCAGTTATCGTGCTGTGCGCTGGTATCCATTGCTCCTGCTGTCCAAAAGGTGGCTCTATGTGAGCGTAGGTCGTCGGCTCTATAGGGTTGGCGATAATGGCTTCGCTGAATAGGCTCTTATCCTCCACGACGGTGTCCGCGTTGGTGCAGGCTGTTACAAGCAACAGAAGTATGATGGGTGTTCCAAACTGGATCATTGAAACATCGGGGTGGTTTCGGGGCTCATGACGAAGTTAGACGCATCGTTTGCGGCAGTGCTACGGCTTGATCTCAATGGGCGTCCCGATCGCCACTGCACTATAGAGCTCGTCGATCTCTTCGTTCGTCACGGCTATGCAGCCCCACGTCCAGTCCTGCAAGCGATGGAGCTTGCCAATGGCGCCGGATCCATTCGCAAGCCCATGTATTTTGATATCGCCGCCTGGGGACTTGCCGAGGCGCTTCGCATTTGCTCTGTCTTCCGCATTCGGGTATGAAATACCTAAGTTCTTATGGTAGCTGCTATTCGGATTTTTGCCGTTGATGACGTACATCCCTTCCGGGGTCTTCATGTCTCCTTGGAATTCCTTGTGACCAATAGGTGCCGAACCGAGCGCAATGAGATAGGTTTTGATGAGCTCACCATTTGAGTAAGCCAGCAACTCCCTCTTGGATTTGTACACGACGATCTTGTCCACTTGAACCAGCGCGTTGGGTTTGGTTCCGGGGTAGAAGGAATACGCGATCAGTCCTGCTAGGGAAACGATAAGCGCCAGTCGGATGGGTTTTCGGTTCAGCATTCAGGCGGGTTGTGTTTTCGGTTGAGGCAGGTGGTGCCAGTGTTAGGTGTCATTCTTTCCCACCTTTCACTTGTTCGATCTTCCCAATGAGTTCTTGTGGATCCTTGTCGGCCTCGATCAATGCTTCGGATCCTGCTTCGAGGAAGACCTTGTTGTTGCACAGAAGCGAATTGAACCGGAAGCTCTGGGCTGCTGTGGTGGTGTCCTTGAACACATAGGGGATCGTGCTATTCCCCGCTTCGTATTCCCAGTTGTACGCCTTGGTTGTGGAGTGCCCGCTAAAATGCAGATCGACATGGGTTGGAGAAATTTCAAATGTTCCATGAGTAAGCGTAACGTCACTTTCGCAATAATCCAACATGTAAAATGAGTTGTCCTTGAAGAACATCAATTCGGCTGAACAGCAATCGCATTCAAAGTAAAAGCTGCACGTGTCCGTGAGATGGGTTTTGCTCCCGTAGTCGAAGACCTTGTTGGTCAGCTGGTCGATGCTGACCGCATGCGATTCCTGATGATGCCCTTGTGGACCTGATCCGATGCGCTGCAACTGCTCAGCCTCCACGGTTGTCGGCACCGAAGGATTTTCCAAACCCACGCATGAGGTCATCACCAAGAGTCCGAATAGGAAGTTGTAGATCTTCATCGCTTATATCCATCAGCGTCTTCTGCGTTTCTACTTCGCATACCGATAGTGCCCAATGATCTTGTAGCTGAACAGACAGTCTTCAAGCACTTGCCCCGCACCGATGTTGTGTACCATCAAATGCCGTTGCCCATCCCTTGACTTCTGGCTGGACACGATGCCAATGTGCGTAATACCGCCGCCCAAGTTCCAGCAAACGATGTCCCCCGGCTGATAGGTCTTTGGATCTTGGCCAAGGTCCTTCACGGTTCCGTGCCTGGTGAAAAAGGTCATCAGGTTCGGGACGCGCCGATGGTCGATGTTCTTGTCCGGCTGTTTCAAGCCCCAGTTCTTCGGGTACTTCCCGAAGTTGGATCGCATGTCCTCGTGGACTTCCTTTTGCAGGTCGATACCCATCTTTCGGTACGCTCGGATCACCACATCGGTGCACACGCCTTTGTCCGCTGGCACGTCACCGTTCGGGTAAGCCAGTTGGAAGTAGGAGGGATCGTATTGCACGGCTTGCTTGGTGAGGACTTCCGCGGAATCGGCAAGCTGGGCATGGAAGCTGGGTTGGGCGGCGGCTGAGGTGAAAACCAGTGCCCATAGCGATAGGTATAGTGGAATTCGCATTGTGCTGGGAGTTGTGCTTCTCCGGATGCTAACTGTAACGGATTAATTTCTCTGTAGCGTATTCACTTCCTAACCAAAGACGCTCTGGACGGGAATGCGCTGAGCTGATCAATGCACATCGATCCCATCAAAGTAGATCTCGGTGATCGCGGTATCATCGAACTTGTCTCCTTTGTAGACATCCAAGATCTCGAAGTTCAAGGTCCATTCGGGAAGTGTCCGTAGCACTTTCCAATCGCGATCCCTGTTCCCCAGCGGTCCGATCTTGAAGTGCTGTTCAGCTTTTGTGTCCACGAGATCCAGGACCGCGATCGGCGTTCTGTCCACGGAAACACGCAGCTTCTTCACCCTGGAGTTATCTCTCCAAGCCCGATCGCTTTTTACGTAACCGTTCACCACGATGATCTCCGTGATCCTCGGACTGGCGGGGTTGAAGTGGTAGGTCAAGCGCTCTCCGATGCCATATCCTTCCACGCCTTCAACCCATGCTGTCGCATAGCTGAGGTCGGCCGCATTTTGTGCGGCATAGCTGATCGTGTCTTTCCCTTTCAGCTCAGAGCTTGACAAGACTGAATCGGGACCTCCGCCGCAATACCAGCTGCAGCCAGCGCCGAGGATGGCCCAATAACTTTCATAGGTTTCATCGCAGCTATCAAAGACCCTTTGCTCTTCGGCCGTTAGCTCTTCGTAGCTCCGTTCGGCCATTTTCTCCCAAACAAGCTCACATGCCTTTCGGTCGCGGTTGAACTGCTGCTCGCCTTCACTCGACTTTTCAATGAGAGCGCCGAGCTGCGGAGCCAACTCAGGGATCGCTTGCGCGAATGCGAACAACGGCAGAAGCAAGATCAGGAGGAGGGTTGATCGCAGCCGACGCATGGGAGATCCAATGATAGGGTGAATGCTCAACGTTTGGAATCCCTTGTGGTGTATGTACTTACAAGGGATCTGCAATGTAATAGTGCACCGTGCCTCCGGACCCGGTGCGTGCTACCTCAAGAGCGTCACATACCCTTCGGCGCTCTTCCGATCCCCATCCACATTCACATAGCTCGCCGTCCAGAAGTAGGTGCCATCAGGCGCATCCCTTCCATCCCAGCGTATGGTGGGGACATTCGTTTCGAAGATCACTTGGCCCCAGCGGTTGCGGATGGTGGTCTGCATGGAGACAATGCCCCGGAAGGAGAGCGGGATAAAGAAGTCATTGCGTCCGTCGTGGTTCGGGGTGAAGACGTTGGGCATCACCAAGGTGCCGGTGCATACCACTTCGGGAATGTAGATGCTGGCGGTGGCGGTGCAGCCATTCGAAGTAACCGTAACGGAGTAGTTGCCTTCCTGATGCACCGTGAACGTTGGGCCGGTGGAGCCGTCCTGCCAGCCGTAGGTGGCATTGGCGGTGGTGGCGTCCAGTACGAGCGTTCCACCACGGCAGAGGGTGGGCTCGGGTCCCGCATCGATCCTTGGCAGGTGCGTGAGGGCCACGTGGATGCTGTCGGTTGTGCTGCATCCGTTCGCGGTGACGGTGGCCCAGTAGGTTCCTTCCTGATCTGCGAGCAAGGTGGCGCCGGTGGAATTGTCGGACCACAGGTAGCTGGCTCCGGCGGTGGTGGCATCCAGAAAGATCGATTCGCCTTGGCATAGGGTGGTGTCGTTGCCGAGGTCGAGCATGGGTGCGGGGATGTAGCTCACTTCAATGGTATCCGAGGCAGCGCAATTGTTCGCGGTGACCTCTACCCAGTAGTTGCCCGGCGAATCCACTGCGAACGTTGCGTTGCTGGAGCTGTCATTCCAGATGTAGCTCGCATTGGCCGTGGTGGCATCCAACGTCAGGAGTGCTCCCTCGCAGAGCGTGGTATCGTTCCCGAGATGCACTTGGGGATACGGATGCACGGTGACGGTGGCGTAGGCGGTATCCGTTGATCCGTAGAGGATGTAGGTGGTGGTGCTGGCGGGCGAAACGGTGATGGAGGATGCGGTGGAGATGATGGTGGAAGGACTCAGGCTATCGGCCCATGCATAAGTGGAGGTGTTCAATGCGGAGAGCGTGGTGTGTTCGCCGATGCAGATGGATCGGTTCCCGATGATCTGCAGGTCGAGAGAGATGTTCAAGGAAACATCGTCGATGTAGAAGTAGGAGCGTGGTTCCATCCCGCCGGCCACGGGGATGCCGGACGTATGGGCATCATCGAGGAAGTTGCCGATGGTGAGGAATTGGTAGGCCGAGTCGGCGATGAAGGGCATGGTGATCAGTACCCAGCCATCCTTGTTCAGCACGTTGTTGGTGATCGGATTGGTGGCTTGGGGCAGTTGGTTGAAGCGGAAATTGTCGGTCCTGGAAATGGGCACGGTGGTGAGCAAACCTCCAATGGCCGAGCTGCCGAGCTGCGAATACTCCGCCAAGCTCACCTGCATCTTCAGTTCGTACTGGATCCCGGCGAGCAGCGGGCTGGCCAGTTCGATCTGCATGTATTCGCGCCACTCTGTGGATGGGCTTGAATTCTTGATGATCAGCCCGGCATAGGCATTCCCGGAATATGCAGGCTGGCTTCCGAAGAGGTTATTGGGCACGCCTGCCGGGGCCGCACCGCAGGCATGGAAGTAATCGGGCGTGCCGGCGGAGGGGCTGTACCAGCCGGTGGCGAAGGTCATTTCCCCTGTGGTGGTGGGGCAGCCGCTATGGGTTTCGAAGTCGCCGTTGGGGATTTGCGCTGTAGAAGGGAAGGCCAGTGAAACCGCAAGGACCAAGAAAACAAGCTGTGTTCCCATATGCCAGATGGACGGCCACGAACGGCCGCCAGCTTGGTTGGGAAACACGGAGTTGGTCATGTCGCTCGAAAGTACGCGCAGCCGATCTTCCACCGGGTGACGGCTGAAGTGCCAAAGATCGGTGCTTGTGCACGACCTGGTCTTCTGGTCAAGTCTACAGACGACATTCAGAAAGTTCTCAATTCGGCACGGTCTTGGGCATTCGACTTGCTACTTTCGACCCCGGATGCGCTACTACTTACTCCTTCCCCTGCTGCTCCTGTTCACTGCGGATGCACTGGCCCAACAAGAAGTGATCGTAAAAGGCACGGTCTCCGGTGGCGATGGCGAGCATGTGTTCTATGATCTGATGATCGTGAACCGGCGCACGCGCACCGGCACGTTCGCACATACCGATGGCACCTTCATCACGCGGGTGCAGCGCAACGATACGCTCCTGATCGGCGCGGGCGGATACGTGACGCGCACGCTGGCCCTGGGGGAATTCTCGGATGACGAACTGGATAAGTTGAAGATCACGCTGCGCCCTTGGAACATCGATCTACAGCCGGTGGCCATTCTGCCCGAGCGCACGCTGAAACAGATCCAAGCCGACATCTCCAAGCTCGGTTACAACGAGAAGGACTACCGGGAGACCGGTATCAACGCATTCGAAAGCCCCATCACATTCCTCTACCAGGAATTCAGTCGGCGAGAACGCAGCAAGCGCGCAGTGGCCCAGCTGGAGAACGAGGACATGAAGCGCGAGCTCTTGCGCGAACTGCTGCAGCAATACGTGGATTACGGCATCATCAACCTGAGCGATGACAGCTTCGATGACTTCATCGATTTCTGCGCCGTTCCCGAGGATGTGATCAAGGGCCTGTCGCAGTATGACTTCCTCATCTACGTGAAGAAGAAGTACCAACTCTACACCAGCCTCGGGCCTACGCGCCAGCATTGATGAGGAAGGCCGCAGCACGCGTGGCAATGGCGCTGCTCGCTGCGCTGCCCTTCACGCAGGCTTCGGCACAGGTGGATCCGGACACCATCACCAATGTGTACCACCTGGGTCCCTTGGTGATCCATGGCCGGGCCGAAGGGTTGAACCTCGAAGGCTTTATGCGGCAGGTGCAGGAGGACACCACTTTCCTGCACGCCTTTTTGAACATGAAGTACTACCCGCATGAAGTGAAAAGCGGGCTGGAGGTGCGGAACAAGGGCGAGCAGGAAATGGCCACGCTCTACCGGAAAGGACGGTTGGTCCGGAACGGCGTGAACGGGCAATTGGAATTGGACAGCATCCATGAAAGCGGCAAGCTGCGTTCCCGGAACGGGGAGATGCGCTACCTCACTGCCGAGCTCTACGATGACCTCTTCTGGCCTAAAGGATCCTGGCGCGCGGACAACACGGTGGCCACGTACAAAAGCGGACGACGGAGCGGTGGCAAGATCGAGAAGTACAAGGATGAGCTGAAGAAGTTCATGTTCAATCCGGGGCAGGAGATCGCCAGCGTTCCGTTCATCGGCGATAAGCTCGCGCTCTTCGATCCGGAGATGCTGCCTTACTACGAATTCGGTATCGATCATTCGCACCGCAATGGCCAGCTGTGCTGGGAATTCACGGCCTTGGCCAAGGACAGCGTGGACGGAAAGCGCGCGAAGGACGGGGCCACGGTGATCAAGACGATGCGTACCTGGTTCGATCAAAGCACGATGCAGGTGATCGCTCGTGAGTATCGCATTGCACATGCCTCGTTGATCCTGGATTTCGACATCCGCATTCAAGTGGATAATACGCTGGTGGGTGGAGAGCTGGTGCCTACGTACATCCGATATGATGGGGATTGGGATATTCCGTTCAAGAAGCGGGAATTGGTGAAGTTCTGGTTGCGGTTGGGGGAGTGGGTGGTTCCTTGATTCCTAATTCCCTGATTCCTGATTCCTGATGCTTGGATTGTCATGTCGAGCGCAGCCGAGACACGACACTCCGTTGGAGGCAAGATATCTTATTCACTGGAAAGTCTCTCTCGGCTGGCGCTCGAGATGACAGGACGTTTACCCACGGGGCATGTTGGCGAGAAGATCCGCAGTACTGCCGACCTTCGCACCATTGAGCGGGCCGTGTTACCAACGTGCGCTTCCGCCATCCAATGAGCGTATGAAGATGGAGAAGATGAAGGAGAAAGAGCATTTCGCGTTCCGCACGATACCGCAGGATGAATTGAACGGTTTGATCGTTCGCCGGGAAGGGGAGACCAAGCTGGGCGAGTGCTTCGCGACAGACTGGCGTAATGATGCGTGCCACTACGTACTGCTTGGCATCTGTGAGGATATCGGCCCGCGCGCCAACAACGGCCACGGTGGTGCGCGCAACGGCTTCGATGCGTTCCTACCGGCCTTTGCGAACATGCAGGCCAATCGATTCATCCACCCAAGTTCAGTACATCTGCTGGGGCGTATCGACCACCTCGATCCGGATGCGCAGATCGACATCGCTACCATGCGTGAGCGGGTGGCCCAGCTGGATGATTTCGTCCAACGCATTATTACGCCCATCATGGAGGCGGGCAAGATCCCCATTGTGGTGGGTGGTGGCCACAACAACGCCTACCCGCTGATCAACGCCGCCAGTGCGGTGCTTGGAGCGCCCATTGATGTAGTGAACCTCGACCCGCATGCGGATTGCCGTCCACTGGAAGGGCGCCACAGTGGGAATTCGTTTTCATACGCCCTCGCTGAAGGCACTATTCGGAACTACACCGTATTTGGCCTGCACAAGGCGCGGAACAACGAGGCGATCCTGCAATTCCTGGATGATCACAAGGTGCACCACACCTTCTTCATGGATTACCTGATGGAACCTCTTTCCTTCCACCGCGAACTCGATGAATTCGTGGAGTCGAGTGCTGTGCCCTTGGGCGTGGAGCTGGACCTGGATGTGATCCGGCACATGCCCTCTTCCGCTTTCAGCCCCAGCGGAATGGCGATCGAGGATGGGCGTGTCTACCTGCGCAAGATCATGGGTTCGGCGCGGCGCGTGCTGTATGTGCACCTGCCGGAAGCGGCGCCCAATACCCCCTCGCAGGGGCGCATCGTGGGGAAGGCGTTGGCCTACCTCGTACACGACGTGCTTTCGGTACGGCCGTAGGGGATCTGTTCCCTGGTCAAGTGAACTAACTGCGAATAGCGGGCAGGATCAGTGGATCCCCGCTGCGGCCAAGTAGCGCTCGGCATCCAAGGCGGCCATGCAACCGGTACCGGCGCTGGTAACGGCTTGGCGGTAGACGTGGTCGGCGGCATCACCTGACACGAATACGCCGGGAACCTTGGTGCTGGTGCGATCGGGATCGTGCAGGAGGTAGCCTTGGGCGTCCATGTCCAACCAGCCCTTGAACAGGTCGGTGGCGGGCTTGTGTCCGATGGCGATGAAGAGCCCGGTCACATCGAGCTTGCGCTCTTCGCCGGTCTTGTTATTCACGGTGATAACGCCTTCTACGGCGTGTTCACCCAGCACATCCTTCACCTCGGTGTTGTACAGGATCTCGATATTCAGCGCGTTTTTCACACGATGCTCCATGGCCTTGCTGGCGCGGAATTCATCGCGACGCACGAGCATGTATACCTTGGTGCAGAGCTTGGCAAGGTAGGAGGCTTCCTCCGCGGCGGTATCACCTGCGCCCACGATGGCGACGGTCTGGCCTTTGTAGAAGAAGCCATCGCACACGGCACAGGCGGAAACGCCACCACCGATATCACGCAAGCGGATCTCGTTGGGCTGTCCCAGCCACTTGGCGCTGGCACCGGTGGCAATGATCACAGTATGTGCATGGATCTCCTTCGTATCGTCCACCCACACCTTGTGGATAGGGCCGCTGAAGTCCACCTTGGTCACCCATCCGCTGCGGATGTCGGTCTCAAAGCGGAGCGCCTGCTTTTTCAGGTCCTCCATCATATCGGGACCGCTGCGTCCATTCGGATATCCGGGGTAGTTGTCCACTTCGGTGGTCTGCGTAAGCTGTCCACCGGGAAGGGGCCCCTCGATCATCACGGGCTTCAGGTCGGCACGTGCTGCGTAGATGGCGGCGGAATAGGCGGCAGGGCCGGACCCAATGATCAGGCACTTGAGAAGTTCGGGTGTAGTACTCATGGTCTTTTCGGATCGCGAAGTTAGTCCCTGCGGGATAGTGAGAAGTTGCCGGTTGTCAGTTGTCGGGCTGCCGATCGCAGTTGCAGACACCTGCTATTTGGCCGACTTTGAAGCGATCATCGGCCCATTGAGAACGGGCCCGAGGGAATGCCGGGGTGGCCGGACAACCGACAACCGCACAACTGACAACTAAGGAACACAGATGATCGTGTCCATGTAGATCCCCCGGCCCGCCCAGATCCCCAGCCCACCGGTGATGTTGCTCTTCACGTTCGTTGGTGTGCTGAAGAGGTCGCCCAAGGAGCCCACATTCGTATCGTAGGTGCTGTAGAAATCGAATTCCTTGCGCCCGATGCTCATCGCCTTCACCGCGATGGTATCACCCACCTTGAAATAGCCTGCTTCTTCATTCTCGTCCTCCGGGTTGTTGCCGAAGAACTGGCGCCCGCGGGCTTCAGTGAATTCGAAGGTGAGGCCGTTGATGTACTTGTCGTTGTAAGTGCTTCCCAAGGGCGAGATGTAGTTGGCATCCTTGATCTGGCCATTGGCGCGGTGGTTGATCCGCTGTGCAGCCCAGCGGTAGCCATTACCCATGGTGTCCGGGTCGGAGATGCGGGCCCAAGCATAGCCGAGGCTGTCATCCCCGGGCCTTTCGAGCGCCAGTTGGAACCAGACGGAATCCAGCGGGACCGGGTTGGGGATGGTGCTCACGGCGGAAAGGATCTTGCCTTCCGCACTGATGTCCAGGCGATAGGTTTGGTTGATCACGCCCACATGGGCAGGGTTGAGGCTCGTGTAGATGCAGATGTTCGCCGAGGCGAGCAAGGCAGGGCTCAGGCCGGTCGCTTCCGCCGCGATGGCCAAGGAAGCGGAGTCCAGTAGGTTGCTGCAAAGCTGATCCAGCACCCACACCTCCCCGTTGGTGGAAACGGTGACCGTGGCGCCGCCCACGAACATGTTGGCGATGGAATTGAGGTCGGTAGGGGCGAAGAAGGATTGCGTGCGGGTGAGGATGACGAAAGGGGGCATGCCCGGCTCGATGATGCCTTCCACCACCAGTTGCTCGGGCACTTGGGGCAGGTCCACGGTAATGTCTTTCTCGCAAGAGGAGAAGAGGAGGAGTAGAATGGCAAGCGGCAGGAGCTTCATGGACCGGTAGAATTGGCCGCTGAGACGCGGAGGCGCAGAGGGAATGCAAGTAGTAATAGGGCCGGTGAGGCGCTGAGGAGCGGAGGAAATGCAAGTAGCAATGCGGCCTGAATGCTCTGTGGTAGAGGGTGACGAGTTACACGCCTCCCCCGTCTTCTCTGCGCCTCTGCGCCTCCGCGGCTCTCTTTCCCTCATTTTCAAAACTCAAAATTCCAGGTGACCGATGGCAGAATACTGAACAGCGAGACCTGTTTGGCGGTGAGCGTCAAGCCTTCCAACCCGGTGGAACCTTCGGTAGCGAAGTAGATGAAGTACGGGTTCTTGCGATTGTACACATTGTAGATGGAGAACGTCCAACTGCTGCGGTACTTGCGTTGCACAGTGCTTACCTCGCCGGTGATCTTATCCGTCACTTGCTTGGTCGGCTTGTTCTTCAATGTGGCCGCCAGGTCCAAGCGGTTGAAAGAGGCCATGCGGAAGCCATTTCGCTGTGTGAACTGGCTCACCAGGCGCCCTTCGATGAAATAGCGCTGTACGGGCAGGGTGGCGGCCTGGCCGGTGCTGTACACGAAGGTGCTCCCGAAAGTCCAGCGATCGTTCAGCTCATAGCCGGCCACTATGCTGATGTCGTTCCGCCTGTCCCATCGACTTGGGAAGGGTTCGCCATCATCAATATCAGGGAATTTGCGTTCGGTCTTGCTCCAAGTGTAGCCCAGCCATCCGGTCAGCTTGCCCAAGCGACGCTTCAGGAAGAGCTCTGCACCGTAGCTCCAGCCTTTGCCGAACACCAGATTGAAGTCGTAGTTCTCATTGCCTCCATCCTGCGGGCTGGCCCCTTCGGCGTACTCGAGCTGGTTGGACATGTTCTTGTAATAGACCTCGATGCTGCCCTCATACTTCCGCTCCTTGAAGTCGTGGAACCACCCCAGGGCATATTGTTCAGCTGCCTGCGGCTTCACGTTCTTGCCGCTGGGGATCCAGGTATCCGTAGGCAGGCCGATGGAACTGAAGCTTGCCAAGTGGACGTATTGCATGTTCCGATTGAAGCTGGCCTTCAAGCTGTTCTGCTTATCCAAGGTGTATCGCATGGCGAGCCGTGGCTCCAGACCGCTGTACTGCGCTACGATATCACCGCTGCCATAGTCCTTGGTGCCGATGGTATTGCCTTGAGCATCCTTGAGGTATTCATGGAAAGGACCCACATGCGCGAACCAGCTGAAGCGCAATCCGGCATTGAGCCGGAGCCGGTCGGTGATGTCGAAATCATCCTGGATGTAGGCGGCGGCCTCGTGGGCATTGAGCTTTGAAGGGGTGTCGATGTTAAAGTCCACGTCGCCGCTGTTCACGGACACGGTGCTGGGCGTGTAGATGTGGTAGGTGTAATTGAGCCCGTAGCGCAGATTGTGCCGGATGTTCGGATACTGGTTGAAGTCCAATTTCAGTCCATAGTCACGGATGCCGCTGCTGAGCTTGAAGCCGAACTGGTCCTGTCCGCCCCCGAAGGAGAACTTGTAGTCGCTGACGATGGCCGTGGTGTTGAGGAACAGTTTGGGCCCGAACACGTGGTTCCAACGGCCGCTCACGGTAGCATTGCCCCAAGGAATTTTGAACTTCGGGCTTCCCGGCTGGTTGCCGTTCAGGTCGAAGACGTCCCGCCCGAAATAGCCGCTGAGGAAGAAGCGGTCCTTGTCGCTGAGGCGATAATTGGCCTTGGCATTGAGGTCATAGAAGTAATAGCCGCTTCCTGCGAAGGTGCTTTCCTTGTTGATGAAGGGCTTGGCGATCGCATCCACATAGGTGCGCCGCGCGCTGACGATGAACGAGCTCTTCTCCTTGATGATCGGCCCTTCCAAGGTGAGGCGGCTACTGATCAATCCGATCCCGCCCTCGCCATGGAACTCCTTGTCGTTGCCGTCCTTCATGGTGATGGCGAGCACGCTGCTGGTCCTTCCGCCGTAGTAGGCGGGCATGGCACCCTTGATCAGTTCGATGTCCTTCACGGCGTCCGCATTGAAAACGCTGAAGAAGCCGAAGAGGTGGCTTGCGTTGTACACGGTGGCCTCATCCAGCAGGATCAGGTTCTGGTCCGGGCCACCGCCGCGCACATAAAAGCCGCTGTTGCCTTCGCCGTTGCTTTGCACACCGGGCAGGTATTGGATGGTCTTCAGGATATCCACTTCTCCCAGTAGGGCAGGCAGTGTTTGCAACTTGGTCACATCCACGTCCATGCGGCCCATGTCGGTGCTTTCGGTCTCGCTTTTGGTGCGATCACCTTTTACTTCCACGGCCTGCATCACCTGCACGGAGCTGGTGAGCTTCAGGTTCACCTTGCGGTCGGCAGTGAGGTCCACCGTTCGCTTGAGGTCGGTATAGCCGATGTACTTCACCACCAAGGTGTATGCACCTTGTGGCAGTGTGGCTGAATAGTAGCCATAGGTGTTGGTCCCCACACCTTTACCGATCTCTTGGATAAAGACGGAGGCACCGATAAGGGCTTCGCCGGTGGCTGAATCGGTGACGTATCCGCTGACGGAAAACTTGCCTTGGCCTTGGGCCATGGTAGCGGCGAGGAGGAAGACCAGAGAGAGTAGAAGGGTGCGTGGCATGGGGGGGGCACAAAAGTAGGATCGGCCCGATCGGGTCCATCACCTCTCTTGCGTGCTTTGGACCGTTCATGGATCCGCCGGGTGAATGCTGCCTTCTTCCGCAATGGTATCGGTATCCTTTTGCTTCCACAAATACCCATTAGTGGGGATTGTGGGAGGCCTTCCTGAAGGAGAGTTTTGTAGCGTTTCCAATACCCACTGCAATGAAAGCCTTCGAACGCCATATCATGAACTACCCGCACATCATCGTCGTTGTGGCTCTGCTCGTATTGGCTTTGGTATCCAAGTGCATCTAAAGCGGAACCTGTGCTCCATCGGGCAATGCCCTGAGGTTCTTCCACTAACTCTGGTTCGCCGATCCTGGTTTCCGGAGCAACCGTCTGCATCACAAATAAAAAGGCCCACAACTTTCGTTGCGGGCCTTCTCTTCGTCGGGGTGACAGGATTCGAACCTGCGACCCCTTGCACCCCATGCAAGTGCGCTACCGGGCTGCGCCACACCCCGAAGAGGGCGCGAATGTAAGCAAGTAGGTTGAACTCCCGCATTCGAGGAAATTCTCAGCATCCAAAGGCCTTCAATACAGGAACCTCGCTACTTGATAAGCGCGCCATTCTTGGAACTCTACATTTGCCCTCCACCAGTAGTAGATTGATGATGCGCTTAGTAACCACTCTCCCTTTCGTTCTTTCATGCTTGGTCTATACAGGGTGCACCCCTTCGGAAGAAGGCGGGACCGCCGCATCGACTTCGGACCAGTTGATCAACTATGCCATGGACCCTCACAGTTTCGCACGACCCCAAGAAGCCGTAGCCACCCATCTGGATCTCGACATCCACGTGGACATGGATGCCCATCGTATCCATGGCACTGCCACTTATGACCTCCGGCGCCATGGCGGCGATAGCGTCGTTTTCGACACGGACGGTCTGGATATCGAACGGGTAACGCTGGGGAATGGGAGCGAGGCGAAGTTCACCATGGGTGAGCAAAGCTTCTTAGGGAGGTCCTTGAGCATCGCCTTGCCAGCGGGTGCCGACCGGGTGGCGATAACCTATTCCACGGGGGCGGATGCCAAGGCGCTGCAATGGCTGACCGCCGCGCAAACCGCTGATAAGAAGCATCCCTTTCTCTTCACGCAAGGGGAAGCGATCCTCACCCGGACATGGATCCCGATCCAGGATAGCCCCGGCATTCGCATCACCTACGATGCACATGTGACCGTTCCGGTTGAACTGATGGCCGTAATGAGCGCCACCAACCCGCAGGAGTTGAGCGGCGATGGTTCCTACAGCTTCCACATGGACAAGGCCATCCCTTCCTACCTCATCGCATTGGCCGTTGGCGACCTGGGCTTCAAGGCCACCGGGACACGCACCGGTGTATATGCCGAGCGGAGCGTAGTGGACACTGCGGCGTGGGAGCTGGCCGATACGGAGAAGATGGTGGAAGCTGCGGAAGCGCTCTACGGTCCCTACCGCTGGGGACGTTACGATGTGATCATCCTGCCGCCGAGCTTTCCGTTCGGAGGAATGGAGAACCCCTGCCTCACTTTCGCAACACCGACGATCTTGGCTGGAGACCGCTCTCTCACCACGCTGGTGGCGCATGAGCTCGCCCACAGTTGGAGCGGCAACTTGGTCACCAATGCCACCTGGAACGACTTCTGGCTGAACGAAGGCTTCACGGTGTATTTCGAACATCGCATCACCGAGGAGCTCTATGGCAAGGACTACAATGACATGACCAGCCTGCTGGGCTACCAGGACCTGATGGCGAACATTGCCCAGATCGATACCAGCAAGCACCCGGAGGATAGTGCGCTGCACTTGGACCTCGCCGGCCGCAACCCGGATGATGGCATGACCGACGTTCCTTATGAGAAGGGATACATGATGCTGCGCCTGATCGAGAGCAAAGTGGGTCGCCCCAAATTCGACGCCTTCCTGCGCGGCTACTTTGACCATTTCGCCTTCCAGAGCATTACCACAGACACGTTCAAGACCTATATCACCAAGCAGCTGCTGGAGCCTGAAGGGGTACATGTTAACCTGGCCCAGTGGATCGATGAGCGCGGGCTTCCATCCGATGCCATCATTCCTACCACGGACAAGTTCACCGCGGTGGATGGCCAGATCACCCGCTTGAAGGACGGCAGCCCGGCCAAGGACCTGAAGGTCGCCGATTGGGGCACCTTCCAATGGATCTACTTCCTCCGCCATCTACCTGCCGGGCAGACTGAAAAGCAGATGGACGACCTGGATGCGACCTTCCATTTCACGAAGTCCGGTAACTCCGAAATATTGGCGGCCTGGCTCGAGCAGTGCGTGAAGAATGACCACGAGAAAGCGTACGGCAAGTTGGAGGAATTCCTGACAACCGTGGGCCGAAGGAAATTCCTGATGCCGTTGTACCAAGAGCTGATCGCCACGGAGAAAGGGAAGGCGATCGCGAAGAAGATCTATGGCAAGGCACGGCCGAACTACCACAGTGTGAGCGTGCGCACCATTGATGATATGCTGCATTGGGTGCCGGCCATCTGATTCTTGATCCCGACCACAGATGCGGTTATCGGGGATCCGCGGTGGATCGGAAGGATCCTACGGAAACGAAGAAAGCCCCCGGTGATCGGGGGCTTTCTCATGGAAGGAGTTTCTCGATCAGTGTGCGATCACCAGCCTGCGCACCTCCCGTCGGCCATCGTTGGTAACGAAGCGGCAGAGGTACTGGCCATTCTCGAGGTCGCCGAGTTCCACGCTCTGGCGGAGCGCACCGTTCACGGCACCACCCAACGAGATCGTGCGCACCTGTTGGCCCAGCATATCGAACAGCTCCAAGCTCACATTCCCGCTACCCATGCCATCCAATTCGATGGTAACAGCACCCGTGGAAGGGGAGGGATGAATGGAGATGCTACGCGCGGCCTGGATCTCCGGTACGCTGGTCGCACAAGCGGCTGGTTGGATCAGGCCGCCAGTAGGGAAGTAGCTCACGAAGCTCGCCATGCTGCTGATCGGCCACATGTCATTCTTGAGCATCTTATTATCGGGGCCGATCAGGCAATACGTGGGGTATGCATTCACGCCGAATGCGTTCTTCACGGCAGCACTGCCACCCTCGCCGGGTATTGCCGGGCTATGAGCATAGGTGCCACCATAGGTGTTCTCGTAAGCTGCCACCGCTGCAGCGTTGCTCTCCCCTCGATCGATCGTAAGGCAGATCAGATCGGCAGTGTTGCAGCCATACGTTTCGTGCAACTGATTGAAATACCGTGCCGTGGACTGGCAAGGCGGGCACGTGGTGAAGAAGAAATCGAGCACCACATATTTCCCTTGTGAGGTGTAGTCGTACAGCGTGTGTGGGACGCCGTTGATATCCGTTACCGTGAAGTTGGCGACCGTGCTTCCGTTGGGGTAGTTGTTTGCCTGCGCGCTTGCAAAAAGCGAGGTGGCCAAGAAGGTGAGAAGGAGTACAGGTTTCTTCATGAATGGTGGGTTTTGGAAGAACAATGTACAAGATCCCATGCACCGCGGAGCGATGCGGAATTTCTCCTGCAAACTCACCGTACGCTGTCCATCACACGTTTCAGCGTGTGGCGGTCCAACTCATGGCCACCGGGAAAATGCACTGCGCGATAGGGAACTCCGGACGCCCTCAAGCGGGCTTCATTCCGGAGGTGCTCGGCCATGTTCACGATGGGATCCTGCTCTCCATGGACCAGTTCCACCTTGATCTCTTTCCAACTCGTTGCCAGATCCCTTGCATCCAGTTCAGGCGGGAGTGTTCCACCCCAGAGGACCAGCCGGTGGATCGGTGAACTGCTCGACATCCCCCATCTGCTGGCCGTGGCCACGCCTTGGGAGAAGCCGAGTACGTTCAATGAGGTGTCTGCCGGGCATTGCTGCAGAAGCTGCGTGGCCAAGGCGTTCAGGTAGGTTGCTTGGTCCGCGATCTCCGTCTCCCGATCCTCCCGGGTCATCCATGTGCTACCCACCCGGGAATGCTCTGCATCCGTATAGAAGCGGGAGAGGCCTTCCGGCGCTGCGATAAGGCGGCCTTCCTCCAAACCAACGAAGGGCCGCAGAAAGAAGCGTGCAAGCTGTGCATAGCCATGCAGCACGATCCAAAGTTCACGTGCGCTTTGCGGATCGCCCACGGTATGGTACCGTGCGGTCCGCGGGACGCTGATGTGGTGTTCTTCCACGGGAGCTTCAGTAAGCCAACAGTTCGCCCAACACGGCAGCGACCTTTTCCGCACTGGGGATCATGGCGGCTTCCAAGGTGCTGTTCAGCGGGATCGCTGGCATGTCGGCCGAGCCGATGTAGCGCACTGGAGCATCCAGCTTTTCAAAACAGGCATCACCTATCTGTCCGGCAATTGCCTGCGCAAAGGAATTCGTGATGGCCTCTTCGGTCACCACAAGGCAACGCCCATGGCTGCGTACGGTCTCCATTACGAGCGCTTCGTCCCAGGGCACCAAGGTGCGCAGGTCGATGATGGTAACACGGCCCGGGAACTTCTTGGCGGCGGTCTTCGCCCAGTATACGCCCATGCCGTAAGTGACGATCACCGTGGCTTTGCCGTTGGTGATCTGATCCTGTCCGGCCTCCTGCACTACGCGTCCTTTGCCGAAGGGGATGATGTAATCGGCGGAAGGTTCAATGGTCTTGGCTTCTTCCGTTCCCGGGATCTTGCTCCAGTACAGGCCTTTGTGCTCCAGCATCACCACGGGGTTGGGATCGTGGTAGGCAGCCTTCATCAAACCTTTCATGTCAGCGCCGTTACTGGGGTAGGCCACCTTGATGCCCTTGATGTTGCAGAGCACGCTTTCCACGCTGCTGCTGTGGTAGGGCCCGCCGCTTCCATAGGCACCGATGGGTACCCTGATCACGCTGGAGACGGGCCATTTGCCATTGGAGAGGTAGCAGCTGCGTGCCACTTCGGTGAATAGCTGGTTCAGCCCCGGCCAGATGTAATCCGCGAACTGCACTTCCACGATCGGCTTCAGTCCGGCAGCGCTCATGCCCACGGTGCTTCCGATGATGAATGCTTCCTGGATCGGCGTGTTGAAGACGCGATCATCCCCGAAGTCGCGGCCCAAGGTGGCAGCCTCGCGGAAGACGCCTCCGAGGCGTGCGCCCACATCCTGCCCGTAGAGCAGGCACTTGGGATCTTCCTGCATCAGTTCCCGCACGGCGAAGAGTGCGCAGTCCACCATCAAGGTGGGTTCCTTGTCCTTTGGCGCACGTGTGCCCTGTTCCTCCGTGATCGGGGTAGAGGCGAACATGTGCGTATAGAGATCCTCCGGCCGTGGATCCTCTGCCTGACGGGCCAATTCGAAGTCTTCCTTCACCTTCGCAATGGCTCTTTTTTCAAGCTCCTTCAGTCCTTGGTGTTGGATCCCCAGGTCCAGCAACTGCTGAAAGAAGCGTGGCTGCGGATCGCGTTTGCGATGCTCGGCCAGGTCCTTCTCGCTGCGGTAGAACTCCATGCGCACACCGCTGGTGTGGTGGTTGAGCAAGGGCACTTTAGCGTGGATCAGGAACGGGCGTCGCTCCTTCCGCACCGTATGGATCGCTTCATGCAGCACCGCATAGCTGGCAAGGAAATCCGTGCCGTCCACTTGGCGAACTTCAAGTCCTTTGAAGCCGCGTGCATAGTGGCTCGCATCATTGGCGCGGATCTCTTCAGCCGTCGCACTGATGTCCCACTCGTTGTCCTGCACGAGGTAGATGATGGGCAGCTTCTTCAGCACTGCCATTTGGAATGCTTCGCTGACTTCTCCTTCGGTGATGGCGGCATCGCCAATGGAACAAACCACCACGGGGTTCTCACCGCCATGGTCCTCGGCAATGCCCATACGTTCCTTGTATTGTATGCCCATGGCGACACCCGTCGTAGGGATGGCCTGCATGCCGGTAGCACTGCTCTGGTGCGGGATCTTCGGCATATTGTCCCGGCGCAAGCTGGGGTGGCAGTAGTACGAGCGGCCCCCGCTGAACGGGTCGTCGCGCTTGGCCATCAATTGCAACATCAGCTCGTAGGGCCGCAGGCCGATGGAGAGCAGAATGCTGTCGTCGCGGTAGTAGGGCGCCACAAAATCCTGTGGTTTCAACTGCAAGCCGAGGGCGAGTTGGATGGCCTCATGCCCACGCGAAGTGGCATGGACGTATTTGCTGGTGAACTTGGCGTGCTCCTCATAGAGGTCCGTCATCGCCTTGGCGGTGCACATCAGCTCCCAAGCCTTCAGCAGCGTTGCTTGATCGAGGCTTTTTTCTTCGTGTTCAGTTCGCGTAGTGATCGCTGGCATATCCTGGGTAGACATAAGGAGGTGCAAAATACGGCTTGTAAAAGCAATGGGTCCGCGGCTAACGTTGACGGGGCGGGCAGTTCGGCGCTATCGGCGTTGCTCCCCGCCATCCAACTTGAGCAGTATGCCTTGCACTGCCCACATCACCACACTGAAGGCAAGTGCCCACCAGAAACCGTTCACGATAAAGCCCGGAACGATGCGTGCCGCGAGCATCACCATGGCCGCATTGATCACCAATACGAACAGGCCAAGGGTCAGCACGGTCACTGGTAGGGTGAGCAATACGAGGATCGGCCGCACCACGGCATTGAGAACGCCCAGAACGATGGCCACCAGCAGGCCGGTCTTGAAGTCTTCCGCATGCACACCCGATAGCAGGAGGTCAGCAACCAATACGGCGATGGTGGAGATGAGTATGCGGATGATCAGCTTCATGGAAGGAGGTTGGTCAGCGCCGAAAATACGATTGCGCGAACGGAGAGGAAAACCACAGAGACACAGGGGCACAGAGGAACACAGAGGAAATTGGGTCGCGTGTCCAGAGTCCGATCATCCTATTGGCTTGTCTCTGCGCCCTCACCTGGGCGTAGCCGCTTCGGCGGAGCACGGTCCGCCGCCAGTCGCCAACAACTATTCTCCGCTTCCGAAGCGCTCCATATCCCGTCGGTCCCGCTTCGTCGGTCGACCTGCACCGGGGTCGCGGCCTGCCACGCGCACCTTCCGGGCGAGTTCCTGTTTTTCGAGGTCTTCCCAAGGAGTTTTGTCCTCGATAAGTTCAGGCACCAGCTTGGCCCCAACTCTTGAAGGCGGGATCTCCTTCACCTCGAATACGCGCCAGATGGGAGCTTGCCGCACGGAGACCCGGTCGCCGATCTTGACCACTGCGCTTGACTTGGCTTCGTGGTCATTCAATTGGACCTGCCCGCGCTTGCACTCCTCAGCAGCCAAGCTCCTTGTTTTGCACAGGCGTACGCACCAGATGAATTTGTCGAGGCGCATTTGGCACAGTTGTCAGTTGTTCGTTGTCAGTTGTCCGGGGTGGTCTCAAGTTCCGAGCCTTTCAACTGTTTCGAAGGTACATGCCGCGCCGGCGAAGGGGCATGTTCACAGGTTGTGTCATCGACAAGCCGTAGACCACTCGGCCTTGGTAGCCGCTTCGGCGCTGCAACGCCCCCGCTCAAGTCCGGGGCAGGTTGACAACTGAGAACGAACAACTGCCAACTGAACGAAGCGAGGTCCGATAAACCATCGGACCTCGCTTCGTATTCAGTGACCCCGGGAGGATTCGAACCTCCAACCAACAGAACCGGAATCTGTCATTCTATCCAATTGAACTACGGGGCCAAGATGTCAGCTCCTTTTGCTCGGAGCGGGCGCGAAGGTAATGCTATCGCTTCGCTCGGATGTGCGCCCGCATGAGCATGTTCAGATCCTGCACGTTTTCTGCCCTGGTCCACGTGGTGTTCAGAAGCTGATCGTTCAGGCCCAATTGCTCGCGGGCTGAAGCTTTCAGCGCGGCTTGGGAAGCGGCATCGGGGAAGAGACTGTCTATGCGCATATCCGGCCGAACGTCCATTGCTTGGAGCTCATGTCCTTGGGCGGTGGCCACAACCGATAGCCAGATGGCCGTGCGACGGAATGCACCCTGTAAGCGCACTGGAGGACCGTTGCGTTCGTATACCGTGCCGCGGGTTTTGTCCTGCAAGAGGCGCACCAACCGCCCTTGTTCCCGGAGGAAGGAAAGCCGATACTTCCCGTCGTACTCCACGAATACCACCTGTCCATCGCTGTTCAGGCCCCAATGGCCATCCACCTCCGCATTCAAGGTGTTGGAATGGGTGAACAGGGTGGCATCGCCGTTCGGAAGAAGGAGCAGTGTTTCGCTGCGGTCACTGGTAGAGGTCGGGAGGTCCGCCTTGTAGCTACCGGCCATACTATCGTTCGGCACAGGCGGGCAGATCACCGCCACATCCATATGCATGTAGCGTTCAACGATCAGTAAACTGTCTGCTCCTCCTCCAGGATCGGGCGCAAAATGTCCGCTGAACCAGGTCTTGATCCATTGGCCCGGTACGGTGTTCAGGTAGGTGTAACGATGGGCAATGCTATCCAAGCCAGGCCCGGTAAGTCGGAAAATGCCATTGCTGCCGCAAGGGCTGAAGGCTGTATCACCCGGCAGGATCCGCACTTCACCTTGAAGGTCTTTATTGACCGGTGGGGGAGCGGACTGCTCCACGGATGCGGGTTCATGGCACCCAAGCGCTAAAAGAGCTATGATGAACAAAACGAATGATGTCAGGCGCATGGGGCGAAAGTATTGGAAAGGATGGGCGGCAGTGAGGAAAGGCGATACGCGGCATTGCATTTTTTTTCACGGGCGCAACTACAGAACACGTACCTTTGCCCGCTTTTTGAACACCCTTTCCCTACTCCCAATGACGCAACTTCGCAACATCGCCATCATCGCTCACGTTGACCACGGCAAAACCACACTGGTGGATAAGATCCTCCAGCAAAGCCACCTGTTCCGTGTGAATGAGGAGGTGAAGGAGCTGTTGTTGGACAACAATGACCTGGAACGTGAGCGCGGTATCACCATCCTAAGCAAGAACGTGAGCGTCCATTACAAGGATGCCAAGATCAACATCATCGATACCCCCGGCCACAGTGACTTTGGCGGTGAGGTGGAGCGTGTGCTGAACATGGCCGATGGTGTTGTTCTGTTGGTGGATGCCTTTGAAGGTCCGATGCCCCAAACGCGCTTCGTGCTGGGTAAGGCCATCGAGCTTGGATTGAAGCCGGTAGTGCTGATCAACAAGGTGGATAAGCCGAACTGTACCCCGGAAGAGGTGCATGAGGCCGTATTCGACCTGATGTTCTCGCTCGGCGCTACGGAAGACCAATTGGACTTCCCGGTGGTATATGGATCGGGAAAAGGAGGTTGGATGGGACCTGATTGGAAGACCCCTACAACCGATGTGAGCTACTTGCTGGATACCATTTTGGAGCACGTGCCGGCCCCGAAAGTGGTGGAGGGCACCTTGCAAATGCGTATCACTTCCCTCGATTACAGCTCCTTCCAGGGCCGTATTGCTGTTGGTCGCGTTTCCCGCGGGAGCATCCGCCCGGGGCAACAGGTAACGTTGGTGAAGAACCAAGGAGGCACCGTGAAGGGCCAAGTGAAGGAGTTGATGGTATTCGAAGGCCTTGGCAAGGAGAAGGTGAAGACCGCAGTAGGCTGTGGTGAGATCGTAGCCATTATGGGACTGGAGAATTTCGATATCGGCGATACGGTCGCGGATATCGACAACCCGGAAGGTCTTCCGAAGTTCAAGGTGGACGAGCCGACCATGAGCATGCTCTTCACCATCAACAACTCTCCTTTCTTCGGTAAGGAAGGTCAGTTCGTAACCAGCCGTCACATCCGTGATCGCATCTACAAGGAGATCGAGAAAAACTTGGCCATGCGCGTTCAAGAGACCGACTCTCCTGATAAGCTCTTGGTCTTTGGTCGTGGGATCCTTCACTTGAGCATCTTGGTGGAGACCATGCGCCGTGAAGGCTATGAGTTCCAGCTGGGGCAGCCTCAAGTGCTTTACAAGGATATCGACGGACAGAAGAACGAGCCCATCGAATTGCTCACCGTACAAGTACCCGAGCAATTCAGCAGCAAGGTGATCGACAACGTGACCCGCCGCAAGGGAGAGATCGTCAACATCGAGCAGAAGACGGATCGCACCGTTCTGGAGTTCTCCATTCCGGCCCGTGGTATCATCGGTCTTCGCAATACGCTGCTCACTGCCACGGAGGGTGAAGCCATCATTGCACACCGCTTCAAGGGCTACGAGCCGTTCAAGGGTGAGCTCGGTGTGCGCCGCGCCGCGAGCATCATCAGCCAAGAGACGGGCACCGCCATTGCCTATGCGATGGATAAGTTGCAGGATCGTGGACGTTTCTTCGTGGATCCCAACGAAGAGGTTTACGGCGGTCAGGTGATCGGCGAGAACCCCAAGACGGACGATCTGGTGGTGAACATCAATAAGACGAAGAAGCTCACCAACATGCGTGCATCGGGTACCGATGACAAGACCGCGTTGGCACCGGCCACCAAGTTCTCCTTGGAAGAAGCCATGGAGTACATCAAGGACGACGAATACTTGGAGGTGACCCCGAAGAACCTGCGCATCCGCAAGATCTTCTTGGACGAGAACGATCGGAAGAAGCAGCGCAGGCCGCAGAACGCTTAAGTCGTTCATCTTTCATGTCCTATGTCTGATGCCCGAGCATTGGGCATAGGACATGGCATTTAGAACCGGTCAGTTCCCGAAGGATGACCCTCACCCTAAGTTCGGTAAGGATTCCTGCACGGGCTCCTTTACCTTCTTCTTGAACCAGCGTACACCGCGGTCCATAAAGGGGATGCTGAGATCGAAGCGCCTCACGAAGTTCACGCGGATATTTCCGACGCTCCAGTAAAAGCTATCACGGTCATCGAGCAGGTATCCGATGTTCTCTTGGTTGAACGAGACACCGGCATAGTAGCGAGCGCTGTTGTATCCGGCCCCTGCACGGAACTGCCCGTGCCAGCCGGCGCCCGCACTGGTCTTCTGAACTTCCTTGTTGGAGTCAGCCGCGGTAATGGCCCGCTGCATGCTGATGCCTCCACCCAATACTACTGAGCCAGTAAGGAAGATATGCTCCTTGATCACCAGCGTATAAGCATAACCCAAGCTGGGACCGAGGTCCAGGAAACCGCCGCGACGTATCTGTAGGCCGGGATCGTACAATGCCGCGTATTGCATCGGCACCAAGGAAGAATCCGCCTTAAGGTGGAAGTAGGTCAGGTATCCACCGGCCAGCAGCGTGCCTTGGCTCTTCCGCTGCCACGCATCCTGGTTGAAAGCCGCCCGATAGCTGAAGCGATCATTGTTGAAAACGTGGACCGTGCTCAGGCCCACATTGTACTCCACCACATCGGGGCGCGTGGGGTATTCCGTATCCTGTTGCCAGCCCAGTTCTTCCTTGGTGTGGGAGCTGAGGTAATAGCCACTGAACCGCTGTAGGAACAGGTTGGTGGCCCAGCGCTTCGTATAGAGGTTGGCCTGGGCATCGAGGTACCGGGTTTCACCACGCTTGTCCTGATCCTTGTTCAGGCCAGGAATCCCCACACCGATGTTGAGCGTGAGGGCCCGGTAGCTGGCACCGAAGCCGAAGTTGATCTTGTTGTTCGGTCGGAAGATCAGGGCTTTTGTGCTCCTTAATCCCCCAAGTTGCATCTTATTGTACTTGGTGCTGAGGTAGAAGCGGCTGGTGAGGATGTGGGAATAGTCCTTTACATAGACCGTATCGAAGGTGTCGCGCACCTTATCCGATTGGGCGAATGCCGCATGGCCCATGCATAGCAGCACCGACGTGGCAGCCATGAGACGGTGAAAAAAGCGGGCAAGTGGCATTTGGTACACAGGTGCAAAGGTCGCGCCAGCGGCGGCTTTGATGCATGGAGTATTTAACCTGGGATGAACCGGAAGGAAAGCCGCGTGTACGGAAGCGCGAACCTTGATCCACTTCCAACTCCCTCGTTCATCATGAAAAAGCCGAACCTTCCCGCCTTGGCCTCCGCCACCGTAATGGCCGCTTTAGCGGTCCTGTTCTCATTCGACACCACGCCAAAGAGACACACCGACCCCGCCACTGACGCCCCTCCCAAAGGGTGTGTCTTCCTGACCGTTTACGAAGGGGAGGGTCTGGATTCCGCATTCATTCTGAAGACGAGCAACGAAGTGCTCACGGCGGAGAACCGGGGATACGACTGGATGATCACCGCGCAGAATAACGATGGTGGCTTTGCCGCCGGGAGCCATAACCAGCAGCAGGAGATGAACCCGCATGCCGCGCCGAGCGATCCCGCCACCACTGCCATGGTGAGCATGGCCTTGCTCCGTGAAGGGAGCACCGTGAAGGACGGGAGGTTCGCCCCCGTCTTGACACGCACCACCGAGTTCCTCTTGCAAGCCATTGAGCAAGCGCCCCAACAGGCGCTTAACATCACTTCGCTCACCGGCACCCAGATCCAGGTGAAGCTGGGACAGAACATCGATGTGGCCTTGGCTGCTCAATACCTCAGCAATCTGATGGGCCGAATGCCCTGCAACGATCCCAAACCGGACCGCTGGATGAATGCATTGAACGCCTGCACGAGCAAGATCCAGCGTGCGCAAACTGCCAACGGTAGCGTGCAGGGCAGCGGCTGGGCCGGTGTGCTGCAGTCCAGTTTCGCAACCAACGCCCTGGAGAGTGCTGAACATGTAGGCGCACTTGTGGATGGCGAGGCGTTGGATCGGGCACGTGATTTCCAGAAGGGGAATTTTGATGCCAATACGGGTAGTGTGGCCACGGAGTCCGCAGCGGGGATCACGCTCTATGCCGTAAGCGGCAGCACCCGCAGCAGCGCCAAAGAAGCGAGGCAGGCGGAGGAGGCGATCTCTCAGGCCAAGAGCGAGGGAAAGGTGAACATGGATGCGCCGGTGAATGCCGACGCGTTACAGGAGGCGGGCATGAGCCGCGATGAAGCGGAAAAGGCAAGTGCCGCATGGAACGTGTACAACACCGCGAAGGTCCGCGCGCAATCCAACGATGTCATCAGCGGTTTCGGCAACAATGGTGGTGAGGAATTCATGAGCTACCTGCAGACCGGCGAATCACTCATCATCAGCAAGGACCAGAGCTGGAGGAATTGGTATGATGCCACCACTGCCCGCTTGCTCGGGATCCAGAACAACGACGGCAGCTGGAACGGACACCATTGCATCACCAGTCCGGTCTTCTGCACGGCAACCGCGCTGCTCATCCTCAGCGTGAACAACGACATCAATTCGCTGGTGGCCCAAGGTGCCACTGTAAAGCGGAAATAGTGCGTCTCCGATGGATCCGAGGCCAGGCTTTAAGAGTGGAGATGCTCCGCATGGATCAAGGGGACGCATGGGCGGCACAACGTTTGGGGGGATATCATCACCGATAAACCAAGCCATGAAACCGACAGCAACTCTTCTTTGTGTTCTTCTTTTCAGTTCTTCGGCGAGCTTGAACGCCCAGGACACTACCGCTATCCGAGAGGCCGATGTGCCTATCTGGGTGCCCATGAACGACAGCGTGGCACTCGTTATCGGGATTACTCCCGAGCAACAGCGTGATTGGAAGGCGCGGAATGAGCGCTGGGATAGCAAGTACAAGGCACTGGGGAAGGAGCCTGAAAAGAATCCAACCTACATCAAACTACACAGCGCCCGCGAATTTGATCTGAGAGGCTTCCTCACAGGGGGACAGTACGACAAATGGAAAGTTCTGAATGAGCGTTCAACGCGGATGAGCGATGTGAACCCTCCGGGCACGAACATGCCGCCGGATCGCTGACCGTGGAGGAAGTTCCACAACTAACGAAGGCGTCGACCCGAAGAACCGGAGGGTGGGAAACGGGGCTGGGCTTCAGAGCAGGTTGACGTGCTCTGCCTCCTTGCGACGAGGCTCTTTCGGCATGGTGCCGAAGATGTAATCCCAGAACGGAGTGCTTACGCCGAAGGCACCATCATCTCCCACGAAGTGATGGAGGTTGTGGTGTTTCCAGATGATGCCCAGGAAATTCTTGGGCGTCCTATACATGTGGATGGCGTAGTGGGCAAGCAGATACGTGCTGTAACCGAAGAGGAAACCTCCTCCGAATGCGAAACCGTTCTCACCGATGGTCAAGCGAAAGAGGCTGATGAACAGCACGGCCAGGAAAGCGCTGAGCAGTGGGGGCATGGCCAAGCGGCTCTTATCTCGCGGATGGTCGTGGTGAACCCCATGGATCACATACTGGAACCGCTTGCGTTTTTCGGTCTCTGCCGGAATGTGATAGAGGTAGCGGTGCATAGCGTATTCCACGAAAGTGAACAGTACAATGCCGCCCAGGAAGAACACCACGGCGGTGGTCCAATGGATGCCCAGCTTCGCGAGGGAATACCAAAGTGTGAAGATGCCAACCGACCAGAACATGGTGAGCGGAATGGCGATATGGGTCTTGGTAAGAGCTTCGAGGACGGGGTTCTTGAAGATCCGTCCAGCTCCGGGTTGATGTCTTGTTGCCATGATCTTACATCGACAAAATTAAGCATCATCGCCCATGAAGGGGGATCAATGCAGCGACTGAGCATCGAAGGTAAGTCGCAGCTCAAGAAAGAATCCTCGTCCGGGCGCTGGATTATAGTATCTGCGCGCAGGATCGTTGAGCTGAATAAAGGAGGTGTATGGAGTATCAAGAAGATTCTCCGCTGTAATACCCACCTGTAGGCGATAGGGATTCCATCCCCATGATCGTCCAATATGCAGCTGCATGACGCCATATCCGGGTAGGCGGTCGCCGTTGGCAGTATTCGCCACCACGGATGAATTGGCACGATAGCCCAATTCAATGCTGCTTTTGCCGGTTGAATAGCGGCCCCGTGCACCACCGGTCCATCGGGGTACGCCGGGTACATCGACCGTGCCGGCGGCATCCGGCAGGCGCAATTGGTGATGTTGCCATGCGCCGTTGACCAGCAATTCCACCCGCCTCTTTCGAGCGCGGTCCCAACCGATCCGGCCTTCCAGCTCCACGCCGTTCTGTGCGGCATCGCCGGCATTGATGAAGATCTCATCAGCGCCTTCATTCACCCGTTCGGGAAGGATCAGGTCCTGTGTGTGGCGCATGTAGCCATTCAGGGCCAAGGCCACTTTTTTGCTTCGGAAAGAGAGCCCCGCTTCAGCCTCCTTTACGCGCTCGGCTCCCAGTTCGGCATTTGGTATTCCTGTAGTGCCCAAGACCTCCCAAATTGTAGGGCGGGAAGTGCTCTGCGCATAGCGGATATGTCCGGTCAGTTGGTCGGAAAGCACCCGCTCCACACCCAATAGTGGATAGATCTCCGTGGGCGGTGCATCGAAGGACTCCGTGTTCCGGAGAAGATCTTCATGGCGGAAAGCTGTCGCTTCCGTGCCGATATCGGCGAAGAGCGTGGTGCGGTCGGCCAGGAGCAACCGGGTGGAGAGGAAGCCGTTCAGGTTACTCGCACGCGTATCCGCATCTGTCCGCAGGTCGGCCGGCAATGCATTCACAAAAGTGCGCTCTTGCAGTTGGTCGCGCTCCAGCATGGCTTCCAGCCCAAGTTCCCAAGAGAAGGACACGCCTGTTCCATGGAAGGTTCTTCCCAAGGACAAACGCGTTCCTGCGGAACGGATCCGCTCATCCTTGTAGCCACCGAAGAAAGGGCTCGTGCCATAAGGATTCACCTTGTCGGTTGCTTGCACTTGCAGGGACGAGCGGAGCAGCATCCCCTGCCATACACGCTGCTCCACGGCGATGCCGGCGAATACTTGGGACTTCTCCACCCGCGCATCGATCTGCTGGGAATAGGGCCGGGCAGAGCGCGGATGTTCCGCGGCGGTGAGGCTGTCCAAACTGCCGGGCAAGCCCCAGGCGGCTTTCTGTCCGGTGAGGAAGATGCGGACGTTGCCTTTGGGCAAGGCGTATCGTTGGGTGATCCAGACCTGATCGCGTCGTGCATACTCCTGATCGCGATAGCCGTCGTTCCCCAAGCGTAGCACGCCCATGCTGATGGTGTTGCCATTGGCGGTCCGGGTCTGAACTTCCCCGCTGAGCTTGAAATAGCCATCCGGTCCGCCGGTGCCGGAAATACTTGCATCAGATCCGGTGTCGGTTCGCTCGGGTGGTGTGGCCAAGAGAAGGCCGGAAGGCGCGCTGCCGTACAGCGGCCCACCGACGCTGCGTACCACGTCCAATGTGCCCACGAGTTCAGGGTCCAGCAATTCCAAGGGTGTTGAGCCATCCGCCAAGGTCAAGGAGAACGGCCCCCAATACACCTTCACCCCACGTACGCCATAAGGTGATCGCAAGAGGCTGCCGCGAATGCTGAAACGGGTGCTTCCGCCATGGCCGCGTTCATCCATTTGAACACCGGGTACCCAGAGCAATGCCCCGCGGAGTGAGGCCCGGTCGTAAGTCCGTAGGTCCGTGCTGTCGATGCTGCTAACAGCCGCCAATGCCTGGCGCTCCCGCGGGGAAGGCCACGGCCTTACTGCCACCGCTTCCAACTCCGTTACCAATCGCACAGCTTGTAGTTGCACCTTTCCTGCACGCATGGCATCCCTCCACGCGATGCGTAGGGTCAGCACGCCCTTTTCATGGAAGACCAGGGTATCCGGAGGGCTTTCAGAGCACAACCGCCCGAAGGCATCAACGGATCCTACGGTCGCACCCCATTGATCACGGACGATTGACCCCGCTGAGGGTCTCCCATCCGGTCGCATCACCAATACACAGGACTGCGCAGCCACGGAAAGGATAGCTATGGAGCCGAAGAGGAGTAGGCACAGGCGGAGCATCCGGCCGAAATTACCCATGGCCGTGGCAGCTTAGTACCGATGTCAATTCCTGAAGGAAAAAGGGAATAGGTAAACGACTACATTTGCGGCCCCAATTCGGGAAGATCGTTTCCCGGGCGTTTAGCTCAGCTGGTTTAGAGCACTACCTCGACAAGGTAGGGGTCGCTGGTTCGAATCCGGCAACGCCCACTTTTATCCCCGGCCCGCATAGGGCCCTCAATGTTATGGTGCAGTAGCACCCCCCTCAGCTTTCCGATCATTTTTCCCCTCATCGCACAAGTCATCCGAACAATTTGAGGTTTGGAGCATTGATTGTGCAAACAGGCCAGCGGCCTTCAGCTTAAGGTAAATAAGAACACCACTACGAAATGAAGAAAACCTTCTTCTCACTGGCGATCTTGGTCGCCATATCCTCTACTGTGCACGCACAGGAGGATAAAGCTCAACGGGATGCTGCAGCCGCTGCGATGCGAGCCAAGGCCGTGGCGGATACTACTGGGAAACTGTGGACGAAAGGGGCTACGTTCCAGCTGAACATGAGCCAAGTGAACCTTACGAACTGGTCGGCCGGTGGCTTCAGTTCAGTTAGCGGTATCGGGCTATTCAATGGTTTCGCCAATCGGAAGAAGGGTCGCTATGCTTGGGATAATTCCATTGCCTTGGCCTATGGCCTGCTGTCACAGGATGGGCAGCGCACGGTGAAGACGGATGACCGGTTGGAACTGAACACCAAGTACGGATACGAGCTGAAGAAGGCTTGGTACCTCGCCCTGCTAGGGCAGTTCAAGACGCAGTTCGCCGAGGGTCTCGATGCTGAAGGGCAAGAGATCTCCAACTTCATGGCCCCCGGCTATGTAATTGTGGGTCTCGGTATCGATTACATGCCGAACGACCACTTCTCCCTCTTCATCTCACCGGCCACGGCGAAGTTCACCTTCGTTCAGGTACAAACCCTGGCTGATGCGGGCGCTTTCGGTGTAGACCCAGCTACCTACAACGAGGAGGGAGTGAAGACCTCCAATGGTGCGAACAGCTTGGCCGAGTTCGGCGGATATGTAAAGGTGATGTACACCCATGATATTGCGAAGAACATCAACTTCCTCACCCGTGCTGATTTCTTCAGCAACTACCTGAAGAACCCGCAAAACATCGTGGTGAACTGGGAGACCATGTTCACCTTCAAGGTGAACGACTGGTTCGCTGCCTCGCTGAACACCATGTTGATCTATGACGACAAGACCCAGATCATGAAGCCATGGGAGGGTACCGAACAGACGTACGTGGGCAAAGGCACCCAGTTCAAGGAAGCTATCGGCCTCGGTATTTCGCTGAAGCTTTGAGCTTTGCAGCCTAGGGATCGAGAACCCCGTTCCGCTTTGGTGGAACGGGGTTCTTTGCTTCTTGGCAAGAGTGAAATGGATAGGGGGGAGATGGCTGTGGTGAATGCATGGCCATGCAAATGTGCTGGACGATTCGTTGAATGAGTCTTCCGGTCCGGACAGTTCGGTCACCAGTCAGTTGCCGGGATGGGTGGGCATGAGAAGTGCGACGCCGAACCTTCGGCTCAGGACACTTGCATGGCCATGCAAGTGTCCGTATGAGGTGATCTGTCAAACCGTCGGACAACATTTTCGGCGGTTGAAGACGAGTCTAATTACCTGTAAGTCAAGGTTGTAGTTTATTCCGTTGCCATCGCCTCCTTCGGGATATGTCCTGTGGAAGTGTCACTTGCATGGCCATGCAAATGACGGAGGAGAGATGTTCGTTCCTCCGATGCAAAAACTCACCCACCTTTATTTGCTCGGTCGAAGAACGCCATCAGCTTTGGCCACCCTTTCCGCGAGGGAACGGCTTTCGCCATCTCCGAGCAAACAGGTATATGCAATACGGAGCTTCTCCCAAGCGCCGGTCGCTTCAGCTGCTTTCAGCTTACCCTCGGTAGTAAGGAAGACTTCAACTATTCGCTCCTGGTTATTCCGCACGATCAGGTTTTCCGCGGCTAGCTTATCCAACGCACGCGAGATCGTCGACGGATCCAGCTGGTGGACATAAGCCAGATCCGTGATGTTGATGCCCGGTGCGGTTTTCGCAGACATCAACACAAAACCCATTGTCGGCGTGATCTCGATCGGATGGAAGTGTGCTTCGGCCATGCGTGTCAGGGAGCGGCCCAAGGCTGCTCCGGCGTGGTAGAGGCAGGTGTTGTATTGGTCTCGCAGGTCGGCCATGAAGGCAAGGTAATGCATGCATGGCCATGCAAGTATGGGCCACGCCCCAACCGGATCCAACCCCAACTCACCAATACTTCCGCACCCCCTTCAGCGGCTGGAAAAATCCATAGAGCCATGGGTTTCCTTCACGAACACGCACCTCCATGGAGGCAACATGGGCGGCACGCCCACCTTCGTTCCAAACGTAAACGCGGAGGCGCTGTCCTTGTCCGTGGCCGGGCAGGTCCGCGAGCGGGATGGCACTGATGATGCTTCCATTTCCACGGGACGACTGCAAGGGATGGCTGCGGTAGAAGGTGGTTTCATCACCCTCCTTCAGTTCCACTACCAACTTCAACCCATTGCCATCCAGGTCCAGCACATTCATCCGGGCCTCGATCAAATCGTTGTCGCCATGTGCAATTTGATAGATCGGCTTGTCCAACAAAATGCCGAACTCCTTGCCGGTGAGGTCCCAGAGGCGTGGGGCGCGTCCTTGCGCTGTGGTATCCTGCCATACCGGCACATCGGCATTCACCTCCCATCCGTCACCTGCGATCACATCGGGAGTGATCAGGCTGCCCCACTTCCGGTCCTCGATGGAAGGTCCGTTCGGTATTCCACTAAAGAGAAAGGTTTGCCCCTCATCCATGTCGTGCCTCTTTTGGAGGAATGGGAAGGCAGCTTGGATGCGGGCGGTATTCTCCGGCACGGCACTGGGGGTGGAACCATAGAAAACGGAGGATGCTGTGCTGGACCCGAGCAGGCTATCCAACCAGGCAGGGGAGCGGTCTTGCAAGCTAAAGTACGGTGCTTGAGCGGCATCAATGTTCCAGTGTTTCAGGTAGAAATCCACTACACGATCAGGACCGTCGAACAGTGCAATGCGATCGGGCATGGTGCTGGCTTCCAAGATGCCGTGTGTGATGGCCTCGTAGCGGGAATCGTAGAAGACCTCGTAGTGCTTGCGCTCCGTGAACAAGGTGAAAACGGATACTACGGCCGTGGCGAATGCAGCTGGGTGCACCCACGATCCACGCATGTAACGAAGTCCGGCAAGGGCACCCAGTAGCAGGTAGGGGAATGAGAAGAGCACCACGGAATACTGCAGCACGGGTGCGCGCCACACGGAGTAGGCATAGCCGACCAGCAAGGGGAGCAATCCCCAGAATAGCGTGATCGCCCAGATAGGTGCGATACCGCCGCGATGCCGGATGCGGAGCGCGAAAGAGCCTGCGATCAGCACGGCCCAAACGGCAGCGAATACCACTGAGCAGTGCGCGAGCCACCAGAGGTATTCAGGTACCCACATGGCCGTAGGCGGGGCGAGCCATTCATCCAGTCCTTTCCCGCCAAGCTGTTTCAAGAAGATCGGGATATTCGGCAGGTAGGCCACGGCGGCAATGGCACAGGCGGTCAGGTATTCCTTGCGTTTCGCAGGAACGATCAGGAACAAACCGGTAAGCACCATGAAGGCCGCCAACATCAACGCGAAGTGGTGGGTGTAGGCGGAAAGCAACGCTGCCAGTGCGATTCCGATGAGTGCTCTTCGAGAACCCGAGCCGAGGTAGCGTGTAAGCTGATCAGCCAGAAGCGCCGTTGTGAAGAAGCCGGCGGCATAGGGCCGTGCGATCTGGCCATACATCACCGTGTACTGCAAGGTGGCCAGCAAAGCTGTCATGATCAGGGCGACGTGGGCGCCGCACCACGCGAAGGCAAAGCGATAGAGCAGGAGCAGGGCCAATAACGACATCAGAATGAACGGCAGCTTCACCGCCGCCTCGCTCATGCCGAACAGCTTGGTCCAGGCCCATTCGAACACCTGCACTCCTGGCGGATGAGTATCCAGCGCGATCACACCCTCCTGCACCGTCTCGCCAAGCGATGGGTAAACGCGGATCAGTGCGCTGATCTCATCGTGTGTGTAAGGAATGTTGGGAAGGTCCCAGAGACGTAACACGGAAGCCAGCACCAGCAACACGAGCAATGCGCCGCGTTGGACGCCAGTACCGGGTAGCACTTGTGCAGCGGCGGCCTTCAATCCATCACGCCAGGACGCTGCGCTCATTGGCCGCGGTCCATATCGCGCTTCAGGTCCTTCTCCTTCAGGCTCTCGCGCTTGTCGTAGGTCTTCTTGCCCTTGGCCAGCGCGATCTCCACTTTCACCATTCCATTCTTGGCGAAGTAGGAGCGGATCGGCACGATGGTGACCCCTTGGTCCTTCATCTTGCGCTGCAGCTTGTTCAGCTCCTTCCGGTGAAGCAACAGCTTGCGGTCGCGGATCGGTTCATGGGCGAAGTTCTTCGCCTTCTCGAACGGCTGGATCCGCATGTTCCTCAGGTAAAGGTCATTACCGATGAAGGTGCAGAAGGCCTCGGTGATGCTGGCATCGCCCAAGCGCAGGCTCTTCACTTCGCTCCCTACGAGCATGATACCGCACTCGTGCGTTTCGAGGAAGAAGTACTCGAACGCCGCACGGCGGTTCTTGATCTCGGGCATCACTGGGGCAGCCATGGCGCGAAGATGAGGATTGGAAGCGGCTTGAAGGGCCGGTCAGTCGTTTTAGCTACGGTCAAGATCCTTCACCCAAACGATCCCCTGTTCCTCGATCCGCACCTTGCGCTCCTTGTAAAGGGCACCCAGCGCTTTCTTGAAGGCCTTCTTGCTGATCCCGAACACACGGTAGATCTCCTCCGGCGAGCTCTTGTCCGATAGCGGTAGAAAGCCTTCGTGCTGTTGCAATCGCTTGGCAAGCAAGGCCGTGTTGGCGTCGTTATAATGCGCGTAGCCGATGGGCTGCAGCGTGATGTCCAACTTCTTGTCCTCGCGCACGGTCTTCACGAATCCGGGAATACGGTCGCCGATGGAAATGGGCTTGAAGACCTCGTTGGCATGCACCAGACCTTGATGTTTTCCATTCACGATCACTGACCAACCGAGATCGCTGCGACCGTATACAATGAGCTCAACCGCATCGCCTCCCGCCACGGTCAATTCCGAATTGTCCAAGTGCTTTTCAATGCGCGTGCTGCCATAGAGCCGGTCGGTCTGTTCGTCCAAGGCCATGTACACCACGTACCAGCGGCCTTCCTCCAGTTTTTTTTGTTGCTCCTTGAAGGGTACCAGCAGGTCCTTCTCCATACCCCAATCCATGAAGGCGCCCAAACGATCCACGGCATTCACGCGCAGGGAAGCGAACTCGCCGATGTGGATCTTCGGTTCCAAGGTGGTGGCCACTTGGCGGTCCTCGGAATCGCGGTAAACGAACACGCTCAACGTATCGCCTTGGTCATAGCGCTCAGGAACGTACTTATTGGGAAGCAGGACCTCGCCTTCCTCGCCATCGCCGAGGAAGAGGCCCACGCTGGTGCTGCGCAGGATGATGAGGTCTTGTGTTTGGCCGGTGTGTATCATCCGGCGAAAGTTAGGCTGTCCATGGGCGGTGGCTACTTGATGAAGTGGAACACCAGCAGCAGGATGATGGCCGCGATGCCGATCAGCGATGCGATGAAGAAGTAGTCAGCGATCTTTTCCATCCGTTGTTCCCGTGCCGGGTGGACCGTTCGAATAGAGACGTAGGAGAAAAAGGTGGAGATGGTCAATAGCAGCGCGATCACGGAGGTGAACTCGTCGAGGATGGAGGATTCGGTGGAATCCTTCACATGCAGGGAGGTGATCACGAACAGGCAAAATCCCAGCAGGTTCGCCGAGGTATTGAGGATATGCTGGGAGGTGCTCTTCGGCATGTGCGGGGCGAAATTAGCGCGGTGGCAAGCGGGTGTATGAAGGCTTGAACGCCCTGCACGTTAATTCTGCGCAACAACTTACGGGCCGCTCAAGCGGAGGCTGCTCCGGCAACCGAACTAGTTGGCCAGCGTTCCCACCAGCACCGCCAAGAGGACGCAGATGAACACCACGCTGGCCCGCCAGAAGACATGAGCCTTGTTCAGCTCCATGAAACGGAAAGCGACCAGGATGAACTTGGTCGATGCCAACGCCATGATCGCCAGCGGGATCCAACGCAGGCCGCCAACCCCGAGCTTACTGAAAAGAGCGCCGACGAACGTCAATGCGATCATGACGATCAACGTGATCAGAAGGGATCGGTCCATGTTCAGAAGATGAGGTAGAGTGCGGGGAACAACAGTATCCAGATCACGTCGCACATGTGCCAGAACGCAGCGCCGGATTCAAGGTCAAGGAGATCGATGGATGTCGCAGCCTTCTTGATCTTCACCAAGAAATAGGTAAGGATCACCATGCCCACCAGCACGTGTGCCAAGTGGAAGACGGTGAGCATCCAGTAGAGGGTGAAGAACATGTTCTCGTCCAAGGCCACACCTGCGGAAAGTTTCTCGAAGTACTCGTAGCACTTGAAGACCATGAAGATGCCTCCACCCGCCATGGTCAGCTTGAGGTAGGTGCTGGCCTGCGCGAACTTGCCTTCGCGGAAGAGCTTCACGGCCATGGCCATGAAGAAGCCGCTGGTCAACAGCACCACCGTATTGAAAGTGCCGATGCTGGTATTCAGCTGCAGCCGGGACTGATGAAACACCTCCGGCTCCAAGCGGCCGTAGTGGACCAACGCCAATAGACCGAGGCCGTAGGTGAGCAACTCCACGAAGATGATCACCCACAACAAGATGCCGCCGGGCGGGTAGAAGATGTTCCGATGGTCGATCGCCAATGCCTCGTCCTTGCTCATGCTTCCGGCTTCACGCAGTGCTATTGGTACTTGATCTTTTCGTAGAGCTTCACTAAGGACTGTAACAGCTCCGTCGGCGTGGTGAGGATCTGGTAGTGGCTCTGACCGAACATCTGGGGTAGGTAGTATTTGGCCTGCGCTTCAATGGCCAGCGCATAGGAGTTAATGCCGCGCATGTTGAGCTCGCGCAGCGCTTGCTTCACATCCTGGATACCATACTTGCCTTCGTATTTGTCGTAGTCGTTCGGCTTGCCGTCGGAGATCAGGATCACCCATTTGTTCTTCGCCTGGCGCTGGTCCATGCGGGCGCCGGCGTGGCGCAACGCGACACCGATGCGCGTGTAGCCGCTGGGTTCCATGGCACCCACCTTATTCCGCGCGGTCCGCCACGGTTCATCAAAATCCTTAATCGTCTGGTAGGTGGCGTAGTTGCGCGTCTTGGAGTAAAAGCTATCGATGGAGAAGTCGATGTTGAACTCATCCAGGATCTCCCCGAAGAGGATGGAGACCTCCTTCTCCACATCGATCACGCGTTTGCCCGCGGCGTAGCCATCGCTGGAAAGGCTCACGTCCAAGAGCAATAGAATGGACAGGTCCTTTTCCTTCTTCCGACTGGCAATGTGTACACGCTCATCGGGCGTGCGCTTCGCATGCACATCTGCGTACATATCCGTGATGGCATCGATGTCGAATTCCTCGCCGCTCAGCTGCCGCCGTTGCTGCATCAGCTTGTTGTTCACCGAGGTAAGCATCTTGCGCAAGTCCATCAAGGTGCGGGCATGCTCGGCGATGGTGCGCTGGTAGTAGCCCGCATCCGCCTTCAGTTGAAAGCGAGGATAGACCTTGCAGAAGGCGGGCTTGTAGCCGGTTTGCTTGTAGTCCCACTCGTCGTATTTCAGGTGGAATCCCTTCTCGTCGATCTCGGCACTTTCGGAAACCGTGGTGTTCTCCACGAACTCCGCTTGGTATACGGAGTGGACTGGATCATCCACACGCACCGTGAAGCGCATGCTCAATTCCTCCAGCGCATCCTGGTGGTCCGCAAGTTCATCCTTGCCATCGAAGTCGCGCCACGTGTCGTTCACTTCTTCGGCGGTCTCCACTTTTTCGAAGCCGTGCAGCATCACAAAATCCTCCTGTTGCTTCTTGTCGATCGTGAGGCTGATCACCTCTTCCACCGCGCGGGTCTGCAAGGTCGTGGTGGGCGGGGCATCCTCTTTCGCTTTCGTTCGCTCGTCGATGTGCTGGAGCTTTTCCGCATCCGGATCTTCCGGAGCATTGTGCATCCACTTGCCATAGATCAACGTGTAGTCCACGGGCACCTTTGGCGTGGCCTTGCGCTCGAAGTGGAGCTTCAGTTTTTCATGGAACGATCCCGCGAAGGGGAAGTCCTCCTCCATACGGGCGAGGATGTGCGGCGCAGCTTCCAGCGCCATTTCCCGAGATAGGTCGAGGTTATCCGCTTCCGTGGTCCAGTTCAGTTCCAGCGCTTGTTGCGTGCTCAGGAACATCAGCCGGAAGAGGTAGTAGGAGAGGTTCTCCTCGTACGTCGGCAGCTCCGCGAAGGAGATCGGCAGGAAGAAGTTGTTGTCCTTGTAGCCGCCTTCGCGCTCCGCAGGGAACACCTCGATCGGCTTCCCCGTAAGTGCGCGTGCCAGTAGGATCATCCGCGGCTTGATCTCCTCCAGGTCCACTTTGTGGGCCATCTTTTCCTCCTTGGCCAGCCGTTTCTTCTTCCGAAGTTTTACGGCCCAAGAGAAGCTCCACTCATCCAGATCAAGTCCCATGATGTTCGCTCAGATCATCAGTGCGCAGAGGTCCTTCAATGCTTGCGCGGTCTGCAGGTCATCGGTCAAGGGTTCCACTACGGCCACGTTCACGGAGAGCCTTTTGGGCAGGCCGCTCTGGATCAGTTTCGCAGCATCCACGAGCAAGCGGGTCGAAGCCGTTTCGGTCAGTCCCAGCTCGGTGAGGTTCCTGATCTTCTGGCCGATCTTCACCAGCTTCTGGGCCGTGTCGCGGTCCACGCCGCTTTCGTTCACGAGGATATCCGTTTCGGTCTTCGGCTCCGGATAGGCAAAGGACAAGGCGATGAAGCGCTGCCGCGTTGAAGGCTTCAGTTCCTTGAAGCCGCGCTGGTAACCAGGGTTGAAAGAGGCCACGAGCATGAAGTCCTCATGCGCCTTCACCGTTTCGCCGAGCTTGTCGATGTAGAGTTCGCGGCGGTGGTCCGTCAGCGAGTGGATGGCCACCACCACATCGGGCCGTGCCTCCGCCACTTCGTCCATGTAGAGGATCGCACCTTCCTTCACCGCGATGGTCAATGGACCGTCCAGCCAAACTGTTTCGGCGCCCTTGATAATGAAGCGGCCGATCAGGTCAGTGGAGGAGGTTTCCTCGTGGCAGCTGATGGTGATCAACTTGCGCCCGAGCTCGTGAGCCATGTGTTCCACGAAACGGGATTTACCCGTGCCGGTGGGGCCTTTGATCAAGAGCGGGATCTTGTTCCGCATGGCGTGGGTAAATACCTCCGTCTCCTTGTCAATGGCTTGGTAGTAGGGAGCTTCGATGGTCATCGTTTCCATTCGGGTTCCGTTTTTACGTGTGCGTTAGCGAGAAGCTGGATGCGGACAGGATGCCTTCCCTGTTTTCCTGGATCAGCGTTCCTGTCCGCATTGCATGCTTCGTGTTGTTCGTGCTTTCTTAGGCTACCGGGGCGGTCGCGCCGTTCCCATCATTGTTCTCGATCAGTGCTTCGTCCGTGGGTCTTCCGAAGCGGATGAACTCAACGATGTAGATGGTGATACCGGTAGTGAATAGAGTGGCGCAGAGCAGCATGACCGCGAAGTGGATCTCCACTTCTTTCTGCGCGATCATGAAGTCCATGCCCAACTTGCGTTCCAAGTAGACTTGCACCACACCGGCCACGCCCATGGCCACCACCATGCCGAGCATTCCGATGTTCGAGAGCCAGAAGGCCATGTGTCCCGCCGTTGTGTTGTGGCGCTTGCGTCCCGTCATATTCGGCATGCTGTAGCTGATGATCGCCAGCACGATCATGGCATAGGCGCCCCAGAAGGCGTAGTGCCCGTGCATGGCCGTTACCAAGGTGCCGTGGGTGTAGAGGTTGGTCTGCGGCAGGGTGTGCGCGAAGCCCAAGAGGCCTGCACCGATGAAGGAGACGATCGCCGAACCGATGGTCCAGAAGAGGGCCAGCTTGTTCGGGTGGTTCCTTTCACCCTTGCGGTACATGTACACGGCGAAGAGCGCCATGCCCAGGAACGCCAGCGGCTCCAAGGCGGAGAAGATGCCCCCGACGATCAGCCAGATCTTGTTCACACCGATGTAGTAGTAGTGGTGGCCCGTGCCCAGGATGCCCGAGAGGAAGGTGAGGCCCACGATGATGTAGAGCCACTTCTCGATCACCTCGCGGTCCACGCCGGTGAGCTTGATCAAGAGGAAGGCGAGGATGCCGCCCATGATCAGTTCCCACACGCCTTCCACCCACAGGTGGACCACCCACCAGCGGAAGAACGAATCCGTTACTTGGCTATCGAACCAGATCATGCCCGGCAGGTAGAGCAAGGCCGCGAACACCAGTCCCATCGTAAGCACCAAGGAGGTGGTGGTGCGTCGTTTTCCTTTGTAGAGCGTGGCCAGTATCAGGCCGAGGAAGAGCAACACGTTCACCACGACCAAGTAGTCGAGTTCGCGCGGGATCTCCAGGAATTTGCGTCCTTCCCAGATGTTGAAGTGATAGCCCACGATGGCCGCTACGCCCACCGCTGCCAGCGAGATCAGCTGGATGTAGGCCCATTTCACGCTTACCAGTTCCCGCTGTGATTCCTCCGGAATGATATAGTACGCTGCGCCCATGAAACCGGAGAGCAACCACAGTACCAAGAGGTTGGTATGCACGGCGCGGGCCGTGTTGAACGGGATCCATTCATGCAGCCCGTCCATGCCGATGCGGGCAAAGCCCATGATGAAGCCATAGATGATCTGCAGGCTGAACAACAGCATACAGAGAGCGAAGAACCAGTACGCTACTTTTTGGGATCTGTATTTCATCGTATGGTGTTTTTCTTGTCTTTGGCCAAGGGTGAAACGATCCGTTCGAATCCGTTGAGATCGAGCTCGCCGATCCACTTCAGGTATTCGATCATCGCATTGGCATCTTCATCACTCATCTTATAGGCCACCATCTGGCGGCCGTTGGGTGCCCAGGGGATGGGGGATTGCAGGATCGCCTTGATGATCGGCTCACCCTTGCGCTCCACCACCTTGGTGAGCTCGGGTGCGTAGTAGCCACCTTCCCCCATGATGCTGTGGCAGCCCATGCAGTTGTTGGCTTCCCAGATCTCCTTTCCACGGATCACCTCCGCGGTGATCTTTTGGTGGTTGGTCTGGTCCTTGGATGGCGATAGTGAATAGACCGTGAGTCCTATGAATATGAGGAAGGTCACAGCTGTTCCGCCGAAAAAGAACGCGCGTGCTTGTGATTTCGAGAGCATGGTGTCCGGTTTTTGTTGGTGGGTGCTTTTGGTGTGTAGCTCATTTGAAACGCGGCAAACCTATGCGAGCGTTCGGACCGGCAATGGGGCAATTGACAGTTTCAGGCCTATTCTGATATCAATCATGCGATAAACTCATTTATGGCACAATTGTCTGACTTGTGTCATCATTGTGACAAGGCCGCGGAGGAGCAGACCGGGTGCGGAAGCCCTGTTAGCGATCGGTGGTCAGCCCGGCAGGAAGCGGCGGATCGCTAACTCCTTCGGAAGGCGTTGCAATGCGGTTCGCGGTCACCCCACTTCCGGCCCCACCCAGCTCTTATAGCCCACTGGCTTGGCGGTGGGTGTTGCCCCGAAGAAGCGGTCGAACACCACGCAGGCAGCGAGGTCGCCCGTTACGTTCACCGTGGTGCGGAACATGCCCAGGATGCGATCAATGCCGATGATCACGATCAAGCCATCAAGCGGGATGCCCACGCTTTGCAGCACGGAGGCGAGAATGATCACGCCACCGCCGGGAATGGCCGGCGTGCCGATGGAGGCCGCCACCACCGTGAAGGTGATCAGCACCAGGTTCGTTATGCCCAGCTCAATACCATAGGCCTGCGCCATGAAGAGGGTGGTGACGCACTGGAAGAGCGCGGTACCATCCATGTTCACCGTGGCGCCCACGGGAATGATGAAGTCGCTGATGTGCGGCGCTACGCCGAGCTTTTGGTTGGCGGTCTTCATCGAGACCGGCATCACTGCTGCGGAACTGGCCGTGGAGAAGGCCAGGAGCTGGGGTTCGCGTATCGCGCTGAAAAACTTGAACGGGTTCCTCTTAGCCACGAGAAGGATGATCAGCATGTAGCACACCACCAGGATGGCCAGGCCTATCAGCACCACGAGGATGTAGTAGCCCAAGCCCAGGAAAATGTCCATTCCGATCCGGGAGACCAACGCGGCCATCAGGCCGAAGACCGCATAAGGGAGCAACACCATCGCCCAAGAGATCACGATCATGCAGATCTTCTGCAGCGCTTCCGTGAAGCGGATCAGCGGACGTGCCGTGTCCTCCCGCAATTGGGTGATGGCCACGCCGATGATGATGGTGAAGACCACCACGCCCAGCATCTCGCCCATGAGGATGGATTCCAGCGGGTTGTTGGGGATCAAGTTGGAGATCGCCTTGGGGATATCATGCGCCAGCTCAGCCTGGGTTTCGGGCAGCAGCGGTTCCCCTCCGCTACTCGGAAGGCCACCCAGCGAGAACACATATTGACCGGGCCTCATGATCAGCGTCACCGCCACACCGATCACAATGGCGAGGGCGGTGGTGAGCAGGAAGTAGGCCAAGAGCCAAACGCCGAACCTCTTCAGGTTCTCCGAAGTGTTGCCCACGATCCCGGAGATGATCGACGCGAAGATCAGCGGGATCATCACCATCTGCACCAAGCGCATGAACACGTGCCCGGGCAGGTCCAGCCAGTTCGCCAGCCACGTTCCAAAACGCTCCGAGACCAGTCCGGTCGACGGGTTCAGTAGCACTCCCACACCCACGCCGATGAAAAGTGCGATGATCACCTTGAGCCAGAGCCGACCTTCCGTCAGGTGCTCCAGGTAGATGCTCAGGGCGGTCAAGGGCCGAAATCTCAACATGCCTTTCGGATAAAGCAAAGTGTGCGCAAGCGGTCAGGTTGAATGCCACCAATATAGAGCGGGCCGGATCGGTGTTTCCCCTACTTGAAGATGTTGCCCAGTCCTTTGCCGATCTTCTGCACGGTCTCGAGGCCAATGGTCAGCGGCTCGGACGAGAAGTCGGTGTAGTTCTCCAAGCTGTAGTGGTCCGTGAACTGTTGTGGATACACCACGATCCGGTTGTTGGCGCCGAAATACTTCTCCAGCTTGTTCGGCAATCCATCGAGCACGCTGAGGTAGGAGGCAGCCCCGCGCCGCGCGGAAACCAGCACCAGCAGGTCGTTATCACTGATGTGCCGGGAGAGCACCAGGACATCCTCCCACTCATCAAAGTGTTGCACGTTCAGGGTAGGAGAGAGCTTGACGCGTTGCAGCGCTCGGCGGATCGCATTATCCGTTGCTTGATTGCAATGGACCAGCATGGGCAAAGTGAGCTCTTTGGCCAACACTGCGATCTTCGATAGCCAAAGCTCAAAGCCTTTTTCATGCTCGGCCAGCGGGGGCGCCATCACTACGATCCGCTTGTGAGTGACCAGAGGTGACTTGAAGTGGCACACCAGCACCGTCTTGTCAACGTTCTGTAGCACGCTCTCCAGCTTATCTCCGAGGAGCCTGTCGAGGAAACCGGTTTTCTGCGGCCAGCCCAACACCAGGATGTCCGCCATGATCTCCCGCGAGATCCGAACTATACCGCTCGCCGGATTGTGATCAATGGTGGTGATCACGTTCAGCTTCGTCTCCGAAGCCGCTGCCTGCTTCACGAATTCATCCAGCGACTGCCGAGCCTTGAGGATGTTCACCTCCGCCGCTTCATTGTTGGAGACCACCGTGAGGATGGAGACCGGATTGGCCGAACGCTTGTCCTTGATGTAGATGCAGAATTCCAGCAGCTTCTCAATGTCGCCGATCACCGCGGTGGGCAACAGGATGTGTTCGCTACTGCCGTTGGCTGCGCCCGGTTCGTGTTCCTCTTCACCGATCTCCACCACCAATTCCTTCGCAGCGCGTTCCGTAACGAAGGAGGCCACCATGCAGGTCACCAGAATGAGTAGGATGGTGCCGTTCAGGATGCTCTCGTCCAGGATCCCTTCGCGGAAGCCTACCATCACCACCGCCAGGGTAGCCGCAGCGTGCGAGCCGCTAAGGCCGAAAATGATGCCGCGCTGCGCCTTGGTGTAGCGGAACACCAGCTGGGTGAACCACGCCGCAAGCCACTTGCCCGCCAGCGCGGTGATGGTGAGCGTAGCGGCCACGATCAATGCGGTGGTGCCGTTCAACAGCACCGACACATCCACCAGCATGCCCACGCTGATCAGGAAGAAAGGAATGAAAAGTGAACTGCCGATGAACTCGATCCGGTTCATCAAGGCGGAGGTGTGCGGGATCAATTTGTTCAATGCCAGACCGGCCATGAACGCACCGATGATGGCCTCCACACCGGCCAGCTCCGCCAGGAACGCCGCGAAGAACACCACGGCCAGCACGAAGATGTAGTGCGAATGCTTCTCGCTCTCCAGCTTGCGGAAGAACCACTTGGCAATGCGCGGGATCACCAGGAACATGATGAGCGAGAAGACCGTGAGGGAGCCGATGAGCCGGATCCAGAAATCCTGATCCAGTGTGCCTTGGCTGTTGCCCATCACCACCGCAAGAATGATCAGCACGGCCGTGTCCGTCAGGATCGTTCCGCCCACCGTGATGGCCACGGCCTGGTTCTTCGAAACCCCGAGCCGACTGACGATGGGGTAGGCCACCAGCGTGTGTGTGGCGAACATGCTGGCCGTTAGGAAACTCGCATTGAAACCATAGCCCAAGAGATACCGGCATATCGGGTAGCCCAACGCGAGCGGGATGATGAAGGTGAACAGCCCGAACAGAAGGCTCTTGTTGCGGTGGGCCTTGAACTCATTGATATCCAGTTCCAGGCCCGCGATGAACATGATGTAGAGCAGGCCGATGGTGGAGAAGAGCTCGATCGCCGAGTTCTGATCCAGCACGTGCAAGCCGTAGGGGCCGATGAGCACACCCGACAGGATCAGGCCGATGATGCCCGGAATGTTCAGGCGCTTCAACAGGATCGGCGACAGCAGGATGATCGCCAATATCAAGGCGAAAACGAGCACCGGGTTCTGCAGCGGCAGCTGGAAGTGGTGCAGGAGCGGGGTGATGTATTCCTTCAAGGCGCGAGGTGCGTAGGTGGTTCTCTCCGCGCGATCAATGGCCTGTCACGCGTGTTTGGAAGAGAGGGTGGCGAAGATAGCCGGATGGTTGAAGGGTCGGAGGGATACCGGTTTCCTTCAGAGGCCGTACGAAGTCGTCCCCCAGCTCATTCCCGGCTCCAGGTGCTGTATCCACCGAGGGTCCGTCACCGTGATCTTGAAATCCACTTGGGCCAGCTTGTCCTCGTTCGCCCACCGGCCTTCGCGCTCGTAATAGAAGGTAGCCAGTTCTTCCTTGTTGGTGATCGGATAGTTCGCCGAGCCGACTTTCTCTATGCGCTCCACGTACTCGTCGGCATGGTCAAGCCGGAATTTATCGTCGCAGATCTGTGGTACCGTTATCGCATCGCCCAAAGGACCACCGCCACCGAAGCGCGTGTCTGCCTCATCCCACAACACCGACAGGAAAAAGTCCTTCGAGTCGGGGATACGGTCCCAGTCGTAGTAGACGAGAAAGACCTTGAGTGTTACCGTGGATCCTTCCTTGGCAAGGACGCGTATTCCGTAGAGGTCGGTGGACATGGGGGATGTATGGGTTGATGATCTACTATTTCTACACTCACGCAGCGGCCTCCGCCTCGGGACCCTGCGCCTTCAACAGCTCACACCCGCAACACCCCCCGGAAAGCCCTTGCTCCGTAGTACGACTGCGCCCCATTGTGGTAGGTGAACACATGGTCATACCGCCGATCGCAGAAGAGCGCACCGCCGTGTTTGCGGATCGCAAGCGGCGTCAGCACCCAGCTGGAAGTCTTCAGATCGAAGGCCTCGAGCTTCTGCAACTCCCGGTATTCATCTTCGGTCAACAGCTCGACGCCCATCTCAGCGGCCATGTCCATCGCGCTGTTGGCAGGCCGGTGTTCCTTCCGGCTCTCCAAGCCTTCGCGGTCGTAGCACATGCTGCGGCGACCCTTCGGCGTTTCCGCGGAACAATCCATGAAGATGAACGCGCCGCTCTTCTTCTCCTGTCCGACCACGTCCGGCTCGCCTTCGGTCTCTTCCATGGCATCCAGCGCACGCAGCTTTTCCGGATGCGCTTTCAAGCGGGCTTCCACATCGGTCCATTTCAGGCCCTTGTGGCGGTGCATGTTTTTTTCGAAACGGGCTTGCAATGCATTGAGCAGTGCGTCCTGTTGTTCAGCTGAAAGCTTCTTGTTCATTTGATCCCTGGTTTCCGCAAGGTCACGCCAACCGATATCTCCGACCATAGCGGACCCTGCGGGGACGAGGTCGATCGTGCGGTATGCGCTACCACCCACCGCCACCGCCACCACCGCCGCCACCGCCGGAAAATCCACCACCGCCGGAGCCGCCGCTACTGGAAGGGGGCGTGCTCGAGGACATCACGCTGCTGGAAAGCGAGCTGTTCATTTGTTGGGAGAAGCGGCCGTAGTTCATCACGGAGCCGCCGTACCAGAGGGGTTGATAGCTCTTGTCGGTCAGCGCGGTATCGATCATGCTCTGGAAGCGATCGCCCCAGATCTTCTCCACCTTGAATGCGATGGCATAGGGGAGGTATTGCTCGAATACCTCGGGCGTCATCTTGGGCGGGTTGAAGTGTTGGATCTGCTTTTCCTCCGCGGCGCTCAAGTACATCTTGAATCCGAGCAAACGCGACCGCAAAGCCTGCTTCTCCATGCTGGGCCTTTTGATGAGGTAGACGTAGATCAGGAACAGGATGATGTTCACGATCACGAAGGCCATCATGTAAAGCACATCGTAGTCGTCCCAGGTCTCGCTCCGCAGGAAGTAGATGGCCAACGCGCAGGTGATCACACTGAGGATCGGGATCAGCCAGAACTTCACATTGCTGCCCTTGTTGAGGAATGCGCTCCACTGGGACGAGAGCGCTGTTTTGAACGCGGTGGCCATGTCCCGCACGCGCGTATCGTAGGTGCCAGTGAAGTCAATGCTCTGCAGACCGGAGCCGAAGAGACGATCCAGGATCGCTCGCTCCTCTGTAGGCAGGTCCATGCTCGCTCCTTTCACCATCACAACGGTATAGCTCACACTGGTATGCAGGCCGAGCAACTCTTCCACCTTGTGTTCTTCGATACGGATCAGTCCCTTCACGGCCAGGTTGATGATCGCAGGGGTAACGAGGTTGTTGCGAAAGCTCCCTTCCATCACCATGCCTAGTGAGGCGGGTGACATGTTATCCGGTGGCTCGAACAAGGGGATGATGGTCGGCATGTCCGGATCGCGGCCGAACCGCACCCACGTGACGAAGTAGTACAGCAAGAGCAGGAGCGTGATGATGCCGCCCAGGATCAGCACGGCATATTCCTCGAACAGCGTCGGTGGCGGCGGTTCAGCCACCACACCCTTCTGGAATCCCACGGCCACGGTCAAGCCTTCCTTCGGGAACAGGGGCCGCCCTTGGAACCGGACGGTGTATCCATTGATGATCGACGCGTTGCAATCGCTGGCCGTGGAGCCGAGCCATCCCGTGTAGCACGCGGTCCGGCTCACTTGGGCCGAAGCAGGAAGATGTACGCTCGCCGAAATGCTGTCGATCAAAAAGTTCCATCCGTTGCCGTTCACATTCCAGTAGATCTCATCGAAGTTGTCGAAGAAGCCGACCTGGCCTTGCGTGGAGTAGGTGATCCGGTAGCGGTAGTCCCCGGGGGAGAGCAAGGTGTTCTTGTCACCCACGTAGATGAAATACTGTCCGTCCTTCTTTTCGGTGTGGTAGGGAGCGGTGGTGCCATCCATCCGCACATCGCTCACGTCATACCGCACGTTCATCTTCTTGCCGGTGTGGTCCTGGAAGGTGAGCGGCAAGTCCCGGACGATCCCGCGCTTGAACTCAATGCCCTCCACATGCGCGTTGATGCTTTCAATCACTGTCAACCGGCCGTCGGGGGCAACGGTGAGGTCCGTGTGGAAGGAATTGATCTTCTCATACTGGCCGAAGGCGGACAGCATAACGAGCACCGAGGCCAGCAGCAGCCAGCTCCTCATCACGAGAACTTTACCTGTGGGGCCTGCTTCTGCGCTTGGTCCTCCAGCTCGAAGAACGCCGACTTGGTGAAGCCGAACGAATTGGCGATCACGTTGCTCGGGAAGGTCTCGATCAGCGTGTTCTGCTCGCGCACCGTGCCGTTGTAATACCGACGCGCCTTCTCGATACCGCCCTCCACTTCGGCCAGCTTGTTCTGCAGGTCCAGAAAGTTCGCGTTCGCCTTCAGGTCGGGATAGCGTTCCGCCACCGCGAAGAGGTTCATCAGCGCACCCTGCAGTTGGTTCTCCGCGGCTTGGTGGCCCTCCACCGTGGTGGCTTGTTGCGCTGCGGCCCGCGCGCGGGTCACGTTCTCGAAGGTCTCCTTCTCATGGGCGGCATACCCCTTCACCGTTTCCACCAAGTTGGGGATCAGGTCGTAGCGCTTCTTCAGTTGCACATCGATCCCGCTCCACGCCTCGGCCACCAGGTTCTTCAGCTTTACCAACTGGTTGTAGATCCCGATGGCATAGAAGGCCACGAGTACGATCAGGCCGACGATCACTGCGAGTACGATCATGTGATGGGTTTTTAAGTGGAAGCGAGGTCGAATATAGCGCCATCCGAATGCGCCTGCCATCCATGCAAGTCTCTGTCGGAAAGTGAGAGGAAACCTCTTATTTCGCCATCAGGTACTTCGCCAACGCCTCATACGCCGGCAAGGTGTACGCATCATTGGCGCTGTTGGCAGCAACCGGATGCGAAGCCAAGCGCACGATCACCATCTCCGCGGTAGGGTCGATGTAGATCGCTTGGCCGAAAACCCCGCGCCCCGAAAAAGCCTTGTGCGCATTCTCTGTCATCCGCAGAGGGGCATGGTCGGACCTTCGGCCATTCAAGACATCAGTAGGAACTGGCTATTCAAACTTCACTTCTTGGAACTGCTTAATATCACTTTGTCCTTGCCCGATCCCCAATTGCCCGCTGCCATTGCTGCCCGAGGACAGAACGTTTCCATCTTCAAGCAGAACAAGCGAGTGATAGCTGCCTGCACTGAAGGCCTTCACATGGTCCAGCACCTTTTCAAAACTGCCTGCATTGGCGTTGTTGCCCTTGCCTAATTGCCCGAAGTCATTCAGCCCCGCGACCCAGAGCGTTCCATCGTTCTTCAATGCCAAGGTATGCCCGTGTCCGGCGGCAGCTTCCTTTACGTCCTTCAGGATCTCCTTGGGTTCATGAACGGTATAGGTGCTGTTATCGCCCAATTGTCCGGCACCGTCAAAACCAACGCCCCAAAGTGTTCCACCGGACTTTAGGAAAATCGAGAATTGGTTCCCCGCACTCATCTGGATCACATCGGCAGCGATATTCACGGGTGTGCTCTTGTGCTTGTCCGTTCCATCTCCGAGCTGGTACGAACTATTATTTCCGCAGGCCCAAAGCGTGCCATCCGTTTTCAGGATCAACGTATGGGCGGCTGCGGCGGATACGGCTTGCACATGGTCCATCACCTTTATCGGGGAAAGTTGCTTTTCGGTGTCGCCATTGCCCAGCTGTCCGAATACGTTGTTGCCCATGGCCCAAAGGCTGTTGTCGTTCTTGATGAAAAAGCTAAAGCCTTTCCCTGCTGCAACTGCTTTAATGTCAGATCCGATCTGTACCGGCACGGATCGAGTATCCGTATTTCCGGTGCCCAATTGCCCGAACTCGTTATTGCCGACCACCCATAAGGTGCCGTCCTTCTTGAGGAACAAGGTGTGGTTCTCCCCGGCAGCTATGGCGTTCACGTTGTCCATCACCTTCACGGGCACGTACTGCGAGCTTGCCTTCGCATACCCTAATTGGTTGTAGCCATTATTGCCACAAGCCCGAACAGTGTGCTGTGCATCAAAGAAGAAGCTGGAGTTGAAGGATGCTGCTGGTCTCATGATCTCCGTGTTTGAAGTGATGGGCTTTATGTCGCTTTCGTTTGCTGAATGAGCGGACGCAAATAGGAACATGAACAAGATGGAAAGGCAGTATCGTGTTTTCATGGGGCGTATTTAGTTGGGTGTGACGACAGTTGCGTTTATTTCCGGCTCTGGTTTGAGGCTCCGAGGAACGATCTCCACGGTTTTACTGGAACTGTAGCCTAACAGGGTTTGAATATATGGCGCAGGGCTTTTCCCTTTTCCAAAAGAGGGGTTACAAAGGAATTCCGAAGCACATCCCGCATCGCCGGAGCGTGATGCCCGTTCTTGCTTGGCTCTTTTGAAAATGCTTGACCAAGGGGGCGGCACATGTCGCTGCGTTCAAGATCGATAAGCTCGCCGAGCGAGATGCCTGCGGAGTGGATCCGCATCAGGATGCCTTGATGTTTCCGGTCGTCCGCGGACCCCGGTATGGCGGTCACCTCCGCTTCGCTGGAAGAGGCGTTGCGCGGGTGGTCTGATCGACATGGACCAGCCCATCGAACTGCTCTTTCGCGATGATCCGGTCGGAACATCGCTTGTAATTCATGAAGACCGCACCGATGTCATAGGTCCGCTGTGGCGTTGTGAAAACGGGATCCGTCGTAGCGGAGAGATCCATGAAGAACGCGGCTTTTCCGGTCGTGCCAAAGGCGTTGGTCAAGGTGTTCTTGCTGGATATGGGTACCGTGCATGCCATCAGTCCCTTGTACATGTGCTTCCGCCGGAACACGTATTTGTAAGCCGTGCCAAAGAGCGTGTTAGGTCCCTTGAAGGCTTGGAAGGAACCGTTGCTGAAGGTGAAGCCGATCGCATAGTACCGGTCGCCATACAGGTCCTTCAGGAAGGCACCCATAGGCCGCATCACGGAGTTGTTCACGATGGAAAGGTTGATGTGCCCATTGTGCGCCCAGATGAACATGTTCGAGTTCCGCTCTTGCTGGATCTGATGGATGTTGGCCGCCATGCAGCTGTCCCTGAAGTTGTAGCCACCAGATAGGTTCTTCACCGCTTGGTCGAAGTTGTCAGAGCAATGTTGCAACGTCCGGAACCGGGCGCTGGACGAACTGGTTTCAATGTCTTCCTTGTTTGTGTTCAGCCAAGCATCAAGGAGGACATGCACGTTGGCCAACGTATCCCGATAGTGCAGGTCCTTGCCCTGCAACTTCTTGTACAGGTCCAATTCCGAATGCTGTATCACCGGGCCGATGATGGCTTGCAGTGCTTCCTTGTTCCCGATGGTCAACGTGCCGATGGAGCGGCTCAGATACTGAATGGGTGAATAGAAGTTCTGCATGTCAAAACCGTAGAATAGGATCTTGTCATCGGGCGCCCTCCCGGCATTGAAGTCCTTGATCCAAAGAACAAGCTCCTTCACCTCTTCGGTCTGCCAGGTCCAGAAGTCGAAATGCCTCAGGACGGAGTCGATGTCACCGATGCCGGAATCGACATAGTCGTTGATCGAGCTGCATCCGCCGAACGAGTCTTCGATCCCGAAGATCCTGTATCCGTGGTTCTGCACCAGGTATTTGAAAGTCTCCCGCTTGATGTCGAAAAACTCCTTTGTTCCGTGGGTCGCCTCGCCCATGCCCACGACACGCACATCGTCAAGATCGGCCTTTGAGCTGAAGAAGCCGAAGAACAGGTCGGGGGCGCTGGGGCTGAATGGATAGATCGTTTCATCGGAGGATCCGATCTTCACCACCTCTTGCGAAGCGACCTTGCCACAGAGGCACACAAGGAGCGCGATGCATAGGGGAAAGCAGGCATTCATGTGAGTGGGACGGAGTATGCCTGGCATTGTTACAACAGGTGACAAATGCACCGTACACCATGAGGGTAGACTCTTCCATGGCGTGGTGCGATGGAGAATTTGTCCGTTATGAAATTGGCGAACTCGTCGGATACGCCTTCCGTCCCGTAGGTCTGGATGTAGACGGTCTTATAGAGGATGGACAGTTTCTTGCTGTCCGAAAGCGTCGCTTTCCGCGTCAGGATCTCGGCGTTCATGTGCTTATTGTGGAAGTGGTTTCCAAGAACCGCTAGGGTGTGATCGGTCCGCTCACGATGTTTTACGGGCACGCCTAAACTAGGTGGCTTCGCTTTGCAGAATGGATGTGGTCAAGCCAGCACGTTATACAATCCCCAGTACGCGAACAGCACGACCAACGCCACATAGACCGCGCTGTTGAGGGTGAACAGCCACCTGGATAGGCTACCCCAAGCCTTCTCCTTCACCACCTTCCGGTTCAGCAGGATGAGCGGGATGAGTGCAAGCAGGAGCACGAAGGGGAGGTAACTCCCAAGGGTCAACAACGCGGATCCGGGGTCGCGGTAAGGGGCGGGGAAATAGTAGATGCCCATCTCCGTAGCTAACTTGAAGGCGTAATACGCCATGGCCAAGCCCAGTGCCGCGAGCATCCATTTGTACCCGGCATAGGCCGCCCTTCTGTTGCGGAAATAGCTCAGCGGAAAATAGACCGCCGATAGCAGGAACAGGAACAAGCAGAAGCGCAGAGATCCATCCAGGACGGAACTGTTCAACGGGGTCTTGAAGCCCAGCAATTGCTGGTACTCCTTATTTGGCGGGAACAAGGTGGATATCTCGACCATGTGGTCCCCGCGTGCAAGTTCCGCGTTCAAATTGAAGTGAACGGGATGCGTGTAGTCATGATAGAAGTACAGATCAACGTTGCCCTTCCCCAAGTCCCAGATCGACGTGAGCAACGTGCCGTCCCCATGCTTTGCGCGGCAGACGTGCATGGTGTCCGAAAGCGCGGTGCAGAAGGCAAGCGACGTATCGATCTTGTGCTGTAGGAACGCCGTCCCGTTGATGTAGCGTTGTTGCGTGATGCTATGGAGGTCACTGACGGTCGAAGGGCAGAAATTCGAGATCACATAGGAGGCCTCATCGCCGAAGGTTAATGTGTAGGGCTCCACGATCAAGTACTTTCCTGAGCGGTCGGTATAGAGGAACACATCATTGCTGAGCACGCTGTGGTCGTAGTGCTCGATGTAAGCCTTTACCTCGTCCACCGTCCGGCACTTGTGCAGGATGTCCTTCAGGTATTGCACCCGGCCGGGTATGGGCTTTTTGCCCACGGCGGGTATGCCGTTGTCCGGCGTTCGGGTGGCAAGCGTCCCGAATGAAAGGCCGTACACGTTCATGCCCGACTGTGGGGTGAAGCTTGCCGCACCCATGTCGTTCGCGCCGGTGAAGGCCGCTCCGTAACCCGCTGTTTCGAACCAGATGCGCGGGTGCTCGAACCACGTATCGTAGTTCATGCCGAAGCGGGTGGAAGGCCCGACCGTGACTTTGTAAGCGCTGCACGGAAGAACCCGATCAACGCATAAAAGCAACGCGACCGCCAGCAGGGATACCTTGACGATAGCGGATCTGTTCATGGAGCGGGCGGGATGCCTTGCTAAAACGGGATCATGAAGGATAGCGTATTGAAGGTCCTTCTTTATTGGAACACTTGAGTCCCCGATCGCCGCTCATTCTGCAGGGTCCAACTTCTCCGGCCGTTCAAATGCTCAATAGGTTAGGCCGATGAGCTTGGCGATGGCTCCCAGAAGTCTGATCGCCACATCGGGTGGGCTTTTGGCGATGATCTCGTTCCTGTAGTTGTTCATGAGCACACTCATATAAAGCTTGCTCTTCAAGTTCATGGTGAATCCCTTGGTCCTGTTTTCCGTCACCTTATCCAGCACCTTGCACACGTCCTCGAAATAGTTCTCCATCCGAAGGGCCGGCTGGTGCGTATTATACACTGTTGCCATATGCCCGGTCGGGTTCCTGAAGCCGTGGGTCACGCCTTTCGGAACAGTGAGTTTATCGCCCTTTTTCGCGCGTGACCATCTGTCCTTCACGAAGAATTCCATTTCACCCTCTAATAGCTCATACGTTTCGATGGCGTGCGGGTGCGTGTGCAACAAAGGGTCTTTCATGTTGCACTGGGGGAGTACTTCCCAGTGCAGTTCCAATGATCTTCCATCGGTGTCCGAAGCTGCCTTCAGGACCGTGAATTTCATCCCGATGGGTGACATGTCGAGCACCTGATCCTTTGTAGCCATGGTCGATCAACTATGAACAGCTCAAAGGCTGTCTTAGTTCGAAGTCAGGTCCGTTCGCAGATCCAACGGTCGTGCCCGGGATCGCGGTCCATTACTCATTCAGCGCGGGGTTCCCACAGCTCCACCTTGTTCCCTTCCGGGTCGATGATGTGAACGAACTTCCCGTAGTCCGAAGCTTCGATGGCATCCACAATGGTCACGCCCTCTTTCCTCAGTTGCGCAACCAATCCTTCCAGATCCTCCACCCGGTAGTTGATCATAAAGTCCTTGGTGGAAGGTTCGAAGTACTTCGTGTTCTCGGCGAAGGTGCTCCATTGCGTAACGCCCTTTTTTGTCGGGTCAGCATCTTCCCTCCACGCGAAGCTTGCGCCGTAGGGGCCAGCGTCCAGCCCCAAGTGCGTGTTGTACCATTCATTCATCTGCTTGGGGTCCTTGCACTTGAAGAAGACGCCGCCGATGCCTGTTACCTTTTTCATGGTTGCCGTGTCGTTGGGTGGTTCGGTAGTAGCGGTTCTGGATGCGAAGCCAAGTCCGAATGTGGCCGCGAAGGCCAGTGTGATCAAGAGCGGGCTTTTCATGTGTGGGTCGGTCGTAAAGCGGGATGCAGGAAAGCGGCTTATTTCTTCCGGATCCGGGTGACCGCCAAGAATACAATACCGAGCACAAGGAATCCCGGTCCTAAAGTGGTGAACACAAACTGATGTGCGCTCAGCCCGACGGCCAAGAAGGCCACACCGCAACCGATGAAGACCACACCAAGTGCCTGTAGTTGTTTTGCCTTTTTCTCTTCCATGGGTTGCGCTCAGATCTTCTCCAGGATCATGGTCTTCATCCGCATCACCTCCTCCTTCTTGAAGCCATGCGCACGGATGTTCCCTTCGCCGGTGGTGTCTATGATAATGGTGGAATAGCCAACAAGGGGGCAATCGATATTCACCGAAGAGATGCGGCTGAAGGGTATCGTTTTCTCATTGCCGCTGAAGAGGCTGGGCACTTTCAGGGTGACCCCTTGTTGGTCGATGATGATCTTGGAAGGGAAGATCCGGTTTCCTTCCGCAAGGCGTGCTGCGATGAATGTTTCCATGGTGATGCAAGGTATGGGAGCATTGTGCTGGTCGATCGCGGAAGGCGATGGACTAGCGATGGTTCTGTATCACTTCGCCGATGTGGTTCATCGCTTTGGCGTAGGTCTCCATGCCGTGCCCCACGTTGGTGAACACCTTTACATCCTTCAGCGTCCTGATGTGCTTTTTCGCGTTGTCAATGGACTTTTGGAACGGGAACAGCAGGTCCTTATCCCCTTCAAGCAGGTAGGTGTCCACCTTCACCTCGGCCAACTGGCCATCCATGTAATAGGGCTTCTGCGTCTTGTCGGCATAGCGGCTGATGGCGAACACCTCATAGTCCACCAACAATTGTTCGGCCGTTCCGGATAGCTGATGGTCCGGTTTTGAAAACACCGCCTTATCAAGGAACTTCAACACATTGCCCGCCGTCGGTTTGATGATCGGAAGGAGGTTGTAATAGAGGTTCTTCAGCGTCATCGAGAACGGTTGCAGGCAACCCGGGTTCAACAGGAAGGCGGCTTTTACCTTTTCAGGTCGCACAATGCCTAGCTTCATGCAGATCAGCCCGCCGAACGAAGCGCCCGCTACGAACGCCTTATCGATCTTCAAAAGGTCCATCACCTCGGCGGCCCAAGTACCATGGTCCAAGGAATGGATGTCCGGTGTTTCACCGTGGCTCAGGTTGGGCAGTCCGTTGGTCTCGACGAGGTAGATCTTCAACTTGCTCTTCAGGTTGTCCAGCCCCCTATCCAGGTCCCAGATCAATGAGGTCGTTCTCGCCCCGGGGAAAATGACAAGCGTTTCAAGGCCGCTCTCCTGCGTGTTCAGCCCCCACACATGGGTTCTGCCAAGCGCGGTCATTACCTCGATGCGTTCGTACTTCCTGCCCGTATGTGCCTCTACTTGATCAACCCACTTCTCAAAATAGGCGATATCCGCTTTCTCATCCTTGAAGTGGGACGTGCTGTGGATCTTCATTGCGTGTTCCTGTTCCGGCGTTTCTGAAGGACAAACGGAGGGCTGCACCATCTTGGTACGGGTCCAGGGATGGGTCCGGACGACCGTTCCTATCCGATGCCGTACCAATTGGCCTACGAATGTAAATGGCGCCTGATGAGGAGTAGTTAGGCGCTCTCCGTTCGCAAGAGCAAACCGCAAGCCTCCGCTCAAAAGGGTTCCTGCCGTTCCGTTCCTGCCCGGCAATGTCGTACCTTGTATGTGACGTAGGATAACTCTCAATGCTCTTACAAATGATGAAGCTTTTGATCTGGATCGCAACAGTGCTCTTTTTCAGCGCAAATTCCTTCGGGCAAGCGCCTTCCAGCGCCGTGCTGCAGAGTTGCTTCATGGGTACGCCTTCTGCAACGTGGACCAAGTTGAAGCTCACCAGCGATCAGGTGGAGCGCCTTAGCCACGTATTGGAAGCCTGCAAAGAGGAATGCGACCTGCCCGGCGTGAAGAAGGAGAACGACCCCGTCTCCCATTCGGACGGCACCGTGGTGATGGCCGAGCTGAAGAACATCCTGACGATGGACCAGTATGCGGCGTGGTTGGCCTATTGCGAAGGAGCTACCGGCGGGGCAAGCCCGAAGTGATGGGGGAGGCGCACGAGCGTGGTCCGATACGTATCGGACGCTCTCCCGAGTGGGCGGTACCGTAGGGCCTCAGGCCCGTCCAACTCCGAGTGCATCACCGCGAGAGGCGGGCCGGAGGCCTTGGCAGGAAGGCACTCGGGAAAACCCGAGCACGTGCATCCGGGAGATCGATCTTGTCAGAGCGCTATTCATTCAAAGTACTCCGTGGTGATGCTATACTTATCTATCGCCTCCCCGTTCATATAGATCCATCCATAGAATATGTGGCCGTTTGAATTGATCTTTACACCTATATAGTATTGGCTATTGTTCTTGAAATACCCGTAGGTGCCCGATGATCCATTTTGGGAGGAGTAATCATAGAAGAGCGTGGCCTTTTGATCGGACCACGTCCGGCTGCTGTCTATCACGGCGTTGTATCGGAGTGAATCAGCCCAAGTGGTGTTGGTTGGGCTGACACAAACCTGGTTTTCGGCCAATGGCCTGATCTCAATGGTGATGAATGAATAGCCCAGTTGATATACGCTGGACCTGCTATAGTTCAACATAAGATCGCCTATCTGGTCACCATCCAGATCAAGCGTAATGCTATCCCTTAGATGGGAAAAGGGGTCGACGTTAAAGGTCAGGTCAGGTGAAAAGTCAACATGGTGTATGCCAACACCGGTATCCTGCCCAGCCATTATGGAATTCGGATACATAGCCGTTTGGTCAGTCACATCGTTATCAAGATCCGCGATTTCCTCCTTTTTACAGGAAAGTGCCAATAAGGCGATGAGGATGAATAGATGCTGCGTTTTCATTTGGTTGGGTTTAGTGGGTTATCGAATCGGATGTAGACGCAATAGCGTTTATTTCCGTCCTCCTTCGCGCGATATCGGCGTCCAAACTGAACCAGGTCCTTGCAATAACGAATGTAGTCAATTACCGGACAGAGGAGGGGCACGACTGTGATCCGATATGTATCGGAGCGATACATATCGGACGAAACCAAGTGGTAGTAAGGCATTTGACCCCGGAGGGGTCACAGCATGTTGCATTAAGACCCACTCCCATAACCCGACCCTGAAGGGGTCGCAGCCGATGTTGTCTTTTCTTCAGGGCACCAGTAGTTCTAAGCTACTTGCTCCAACGAGTTCCCTTCCACGCCTTCTGTTCTTCCCGGGAAAGGAAGCTCCAAGCAACGATCCGGCTGATCTTATTCCCGGTCCCCATGGAGATGGTCTTCACTTGGCTGGCCTCGCTTTCGTCCAAGATCCGATGGATCCCCTTCAGGTTGGAGTGCTTGGATACGAGGGTTGAGAACCAGAAGCAGCTTTTACCGAACGCCTTGCTCTCCCAGATCATCTGCTGGATGAATCCATATTCCCCGCCCTCGGTGATCAGCTCATTGCTGATCCCTGAAAAGTTGAGTGCGGGCGTTCTTGCGCTCTTGCCCGATAGGTTCTTTATTTTCCTGCGTGTTCCCATTCGGGCCTCCTCCAGCGATGCATGGAAAGGAGGATTGCACAGGGTCACGTCGACCTTCTCTTCCTGGGTCAGTATGCCCTGGAAGATGGCTTGCGGGTTCTTTTGGTGCCGCAGTTCAACCTGGCCGCGAAGGGATGGGTTGGACCGGATGATATGCTCCGCCGAGGCGATCGACCGAGGGTCGATATCCGAACCGATGAAGCGCCAGCCGTATTCGGCAACACCGATGATCGGGTAAATGCAACTAGCCCCTACGCCAACATCCAGGCAACTGACCTTGTCGCCAGTTGGGATCGTGCCCCCGTTACTTCCACCTAGTAGATCGGCAATGTGGTGAATGTAGTCCGCTCGGCCCGGTATGGGCGGACAGAGGTTGCCATCCGGGAAGTCCCAGTGCTTTATCCCGTAGTAGTGGTTGAGCAAGGCCTGGTTCAAGAGCTTAACGGCCCGTGGATCGGAAAAGTCGATCGACCCGTTTCCGAAATCGTTCACCCGTAGATGGCTCTTCAATTCAGGGAGGGCCGCTATTAAGGCCTTTAGGTCATAGCGCTCCCGGTTCTTGTTCCGGGCATGGAGTCTTGCCTTCTCCTGTTGCGCTTCTTTGGAGAGCATACTCAAGTGCGATCAGCTAACGTTTAGGCTATGCGCAACCGAAGGGTTGGCCAGTGCGTGGGCGGTTGCGCATAGCCGTTGTTATGCGGCAGTGGAACTCTGAAATTCGCTACGCATATTGTTATTCGGTTATACATTCTCACGACTTGGTTGGAAAGTTACCAGTTCAGCGAGCTTAGCTGCTACCTCCTTCATTGGTTCTTCCGCAGTGTTCAGGCCGCTTCGCGAGCCGAGAAGAGGGCTGACTTCACGGAGGGCTTCATAGGTCGTGTTGTGCACGATGGGAACGAGCTGGTCACGAGCTAGTAATGCCGAAAGTTCTTTGTCGGCGATGCCCTCTTTTGGGAGACGGAGGAGGAGCGCAGGGGTCACCAAAACGAGCCCGATTCGCGAATTCGCTAAGCCCTTGTCGATGGCGCGCATCAAGGGCACGCCGAGGCCGACATCCTTCTCACTAAACCAAACGGAGACACCATTCGACACGAGCAGATCGTGTAGGTCCTTAGCGGCACCATTTCGATCATCCCACGCGTGACAGAGAAAAACATCTCGAAGGTCGGGCTGCACCGCTCGACTTTCGACTGTCCGGCGGATTGGTGTGAGCGCCTGCACCTCAGCAGGTGTGTAAAAAACAGACGAACTAGATCGCGACCAGCTAGGCTTTACGCTTCTACTGTTCCCGCTACTCCTCCCCCCCCCGCTTCCCCCGGAAGATGAGTAAGGTGTGGAATAGGATGGATATGAATATGAATTGTAGCTACGATAACCTCGACTACTACATGCTGGGCAGGCTGCTGCTCCGCTTGAAGTGCGATGTCCATGAACTGGTGCTGTACATCTTGCCATGTCTTTTCCGTTTTTGAATTGTCAAACCAAATTGTTCTATTTCAAACCTACTCAATTTTTACTGCTCGTTTTTGTTCAAGATTTCAACAGTTCCAGAAAAGTGTTCGGACCATTGCTGCCAACTAGTGGATAGACGCCATATGTGTTTTATTTCACCATCAGTTTGTGAGGGGGAGTGCTTGCCAGCTCACTATTGGGGGAGAGTAAAGCAACATAGCGCATCATCCGTTCAAATGCACCGCTCCAGCCCCTCCCGCAGATTCCGCCTCGGGACCCTGCGGTCCGTGCTTTTCGGTCGCTCATGTGGGTAGCCGCTTAGGTTTTGACAGTTCCCCGCTCACACCGTGACCACCACCTTGCCCACGGTATGCCCCGTTTCCACTTGGTGGTGCGCGGCGGCCATGTCGGCGAAGGTGAACGTGTGCCCGATGTGCGGCTTCAGCGCGCCGCTGGCAAGTAGCTCCGCGAGCTGGGCCATGTGCGTTCCGTTGGAGGCCACAAGGAAGCCCTTCGCGGTGATGCCGAGCGCTGCGGCTTGTGCGGCCATCTCCGCAGGTACGCCCCCGGGAATGCTTACCAGCACACCGCCTTTGCGCAGCAGGGGGAAGGATGCGGTCCTGGTGTTGCCACCCACGCAGTCCAGCACCACATCCATGTCCTTCACCCGGTCTTCCAGCGGACCGGCTTTGTAATCCACATGTTCATCCGCGCCAAGCGACAGCACGAACGCCTTGTTCGCTGCGCTGGCCGTGCCGACGACATACGCGCCGAGGTGTTTCGCCAGTTGAACGGCAAAATGCCCCACGCCCCCGGCGGCGGCATGGATCAACACGCGCGTTCCGGGCTTCACGTCCACTTCGGTGGTCAACACCTGCCAGGCCGTAAGCGCCGCAAGCGTGGTCGCTGCCGTTTGTTCGTGCGTAATGCCGGCGGGAACGTTCGCCAAGTGGTCCTCAGGAGCGGCCACATATTCGGCATACGCGCGCCCATGGCCGGGGAATCGCACCATGCCGAAGACCGCATCACCAAGGTCGAACTTGCTCGCACCGGGCGCCACCTTTTCCACTACGCCGCTCACGTCCCAGCCCAGCGTGAGTGGCAGCTCACCCTTGAGCCTGCCGAAAATGCCCGAGCCCGCGCGGGTCTTCACATCCACCGGATTTACGCTGAGCGCTTTTGCGCGGATCAAGACCTCCCCGGCTTGCAACGCCGGTTCCGGGCGCTCTACCCATTGCAGGCGATCGGTGCCGCCGGGTTCTTCAAGGATGATGGTGCGCATGTGCGGGGTTATGTGCCGGGGATCTTGCTTTTCGGTGGTACTGCGGCTTGCGTAGATGGTCAGGCCGACTTCACCCGGTGGTAAGCGACCAGTGCATTGGCGTGCCCATGGCCGATCCCGTGTTAGGTCTTCATGAGTTCAACCTGCTCCATGTGCTTCAGGTCCTTCACCGTGTCCAGGATCTTGAACCAATGTTCAACAGGCTGGCCATACTTCTCCTCGATGGAAGGGAAGTAGGAAGCAGGGCCTTTGACAGCCGGCTGGGAGGATCTGGGCGTTGTCATTTCAGGTTTAAGGTGGGGTAACGTTTTGCAGCTACCCGAAGGGCGGGACTTTTACCACAAAACTTGATTTGAAAAACTAAACTTCCATTAACCACTAAACTGTCTTTGGAACACGAAACCCCGCCTTTTGGGTAGGTGCTGTTAGGCGTTCGCACTTTTTACACGTTCTAAAAATTCAGTCGTATCGTGTGTTGATGGTTCTTCATAAGTAATATAGCCATTTGAATTTCCGCAATAGTTTTTTAAGTCCGCAAATACTTTGTCTTCTATTGTGGTGTCAGGATACATAGTGTCGCAATAGATTCCAAGTATTAATTGTCCGTTGTTTGTAAAGAAACACATTGCTCCTTTAATGTCTGTCTTGTCTGTGCTTGACCAATAAACTGTATGAACTTCGTCTTTATTTATGGTCAAATATTCTATAATTTCAGCTGCTGTCTTAAATACAACATTTGGTTTGTCAGCGTACTGTGGAATTTCGTATTCGTCTGCACACTCCTGTCGATTGGGTAAAAATCTGTCGAGGAATGATAGAATAAATGTACTTGTCCTCTTTTCACTGAGAACATAACAGTCAGCATAATATCCTTTCTTCTCTGTCATTTCGTGTCGGTTTGTAGTGTGACGCCTAACGGTGTGTGTATGGCACGTGTCCCGCAGGGCATGTGCTATACACGATGTTACCACCTGTTTTTTTATTCTATTTTAAATTCAGTTTCAAGTTCAACAAAGGTTAGAGTTCTCATTCTAGTTTCTCCACTGTCAATCATTCTCGTTGGTGTTCCGTCCGAATACCTTTCCAGTCCAATTGGTACGATATATTTATAAGTTCCAGGCCTTTTAATTTTATATTCGTCTCCAGGACTATAATTTGGAATCCATGAATAAACTGTATCTGATTTGGTTAATGGTTTCTCTGGAACTGTCGAGACACAATAAGAACCAGAGAAGTCGTACCAACCATAGTCTGTCTTTGTTTTAATTGTTCCATAAAAATGATTGCTCGGACTTGCACCATAGAATGTCGTGTCCGAGTTACTTATCAACATAAAGACAGGTTGAGAACCAACTTTTAATTTTCCGCTCTTTATTGAAACTGAATTCGTTCGATAGTATTTATTGACTGTGAAATCCTGCAAAAACTCAATCTTTCTGTCGTTAACCGAGAAGTTGAGTTCTATTTCTATTCTTTTTAATTCAGTAGTATCTGAGTCAAAAGAATATTTCACTGTTTTCCAGTTGCCTATTCCTGTTCTGTATTCGAATAATCCTTGAAGGGAATCGCTCGTAATTGGTAGTTCAATCTGATTCTTATTCAGGTCAGAACTTGTAAGACTATTGAAAACGATTACTGTGTCTTTTGGAGTCAGAACTGAAAATCTGAAATCATTTGTTTTAGACACTCCATCATTTATTCTGAAGTTCACAGTTAGTTCTGTTTGTCCCCAAGCTGTGCTTAGAATTAAAGTCAGAAGAATTGTCAATATGTTGTTCTTGCTCTGCACTGTCTTTTTTAATAGGTGGTAACTAGTGGATAGACACCATATGTGGTTTATTTCACGATCAGTTTGTGAGGGGGAGTGTTTACTATCTCACTATTGGGGAAGGTAAAGCAACATAGCTCCTCATTCGTTCAAATATACCGTTACAACCGCACCCGGGTCTCCGCCTCGGGACCCAGCGGTCTGTGCTTTTCGGTCGCTCATCTCTCGCTCACCCCGTCAATCCACCGTCAACAGGATCTTCCCGATATGATCGCTGCTTTCCATCAGCCGATGCGCTTCTGCCGCCTCTTCCAGGGGGAACGTCTTGTATATAACGGGATGGATCTGCTTGGAACGGAACAGCGGCCAGATGTGCTCTTCCACGTCTTGCGCGATCCGCGTCTTCACCTCGGCCGGCTGCGGCTTCAGAAAGCTCCCTGTCAAGGTGAGGTTCTTGCTCATGATGGTCCGCAGGTCGATGCTGACCTCCATGCTCTTCATGCCGTTGATGTAAACAAGGCGGCCTTTCTTATTCAGGATGGCCAGGTTCTTCTGGGTGTAATCCCCACCGACCATATCCAAGATCACATCGATCTGCTCCGCTTTCCAGACTTCTTCGAACGCTTCTCTTCGATAGTTGATCGCCGTGCCGAGATCCATCTTCTTCAAGAAGTCGATCTTGCGATCGCTTCCGGCGGTGGTGTACACCTTGCAACCCCACGCCTTGGCCATTTGCAGGCCCATGGTGCCAATGCCGCTGGTGCCGCCGTGGATCAACAGCTTCTCACCGGGCTGGAGCTTGCCCAAGTGGAACACGTTGAACCAGACCGTGAACACCGTTTCCGGTAGCGCGGCGGCGTCCGTTAAAGTGATCCCTTCCGGCACGGGCAGGCAATGGGAGCTATCCACCGCCACGTATTCCGCATAGCCGCCGCTTGCGATCAGCGCACAGACGGCATCGCCCACCTTCTTGTCGGTAACCCGTGCGCCCACCGCTGTGATCACCCCGGAAACTTCCAATCCCGGGATCATGTTGTCCCCGGATCCCTTGCCGTAGGTGTCGGTGTTTTGGCGGGTGATCACATCGCTGCGGTTGACCCCGGCGGCTTTCACCTTGATCAATACTTGGTGTGCTTCCGGTTGCGGGGTCGGGGTGTCCTGCAGTTGCAGTACTTCCGGCCCACCGGATCGGGTGATGTGGATGGCTTTCATGGGATCTTCAATAGGGAGCATTAAAGGTACCGTGGTTGGAAGCCGTGTGAGGAATTGTCCTCGTCGCCAGGACCGTCAATTTATTTCTCGTGCCCAGGCTATCGCGACAGCAAGATGCGGATCAACATTGCGGGCACGCCGCAAACAACAGAGCGCTGGGGTGGGTTCAGAAAGCCCCCCTCAGTGCCAAAGGACCGAAGCTGTCAAAACCAGCTCACGTGAGTTGAGATGGTTAGTTGATCAATCCACAAGGAGCTTGACCGTTGACAGATCCTCGCCTTCAGCGATCTGCACCACATAAAGGCCACTGGGCAGATCCGAAGTGTCGATGTGCTTGTATGTGGTCATGGACCGGACCACGCGTCCGTGAACGTCGGAAAGGGTAACCTTCAAGGGCCTGTTCGATCGGTTGCCTATGATCGAGCACGATCCAGTGGCTGGATTCGGGTGTATCCTGAAGGGGCTGTCAGCCTGCGATCCTGCAATGCTTGAAGTGAAGTCGTTATGAAGCCGTGCAATGCCGGCGGCAGCATTCCCATTGTAATCGGTGAAATACCCACCAATAATGATCTTGCCATCCGATTGCAATGCGCAAGCATGAATGGTATAGTTACTGCCGCTGCCAGCCATGAATTCCGGGTCGACCGATCCATCTTGCATAAGGCGGACAATGTGGGGAGCCGGTTGTCCATTGAAAGTGGTGAAATTGCCGACCAGGATGATCTTCCCATCACCCTGAACAACGGCATCGTAGAAATAATAGTCCGGACCGCTTCCTACATTGTATGCATGGATAAGGCTGCCCTGACTGTTGATCTTGGCAACCTTATTCGCTTCAAAGCCATCGTACTCCGTGAAATTGCCGATCAGGTAGAAATTTCCATCGCCTGATGGCAGGATCTTGTCCACCCAGCCATTGCAGGTATTAGCGTTTTGGAAATTCGGATCCAGCCCGCCATTGGGGAGAAGCTTAACGATCTTATGGGCCGGTTGTCCATCAAAGCTCCCAAAATCGCCTCCTACGTAAGCATAATTATTAGCATCAACATGGATCCCGTCAACAACGGCGCTGCTGTGGAACAAGGAAACAAAGGTCGCGTCAAGGCTTCCATCGGGCAGTACACGGCACAGTCCGTGGGCTGTCTGTCCATTATAAGTTCCAAAGCTCCCTCCGACCAGGATGCTGTTGCCCATTTGAACGGCTATGTCATCCACGTTATTTCCCAGGACGCCTGTGCCAGGGTCAAATGCTGGATCCAACAGGCCATCATTATGTATACGTACGATGCCATTACGCGGAACACCATTGTAGGTATCGAAGCGCCCGCCTATGTAGTAGCCGCCAAGCCCTGATCTTTTGATCGTAAAGACACCAGGAAGATATTCATCATTACGCAGCAATCCGCTCCCAATTGAAAAGCCATTATCAAGTACTCCATTTTCGTCGGTCCTGACCAAGCCATTCCGGTTGACACCGTTATAGGTCGTAAAAGGCCCTCCGATCAGTAATCGATCATCGGGTAGTACGAGAATATGGCCAACATCCTCATCAGGTCCTACTCCACCTTGGAAGCTATCGTCGAATGCCCCGGCTTGTGCACTGGCGGGAATGGTAAAGGGTCCGATGAGCCCGAAAGTCACCAAGAGGAACGAAATGGTTTTGAGGTCCATGCAACGAACAAGATCATTGGGCAAGGTGCTTTTCATTGGTAGGTGATCTGTTTTCCTTTATTCGGAATTGTTGAGCGTGTTCTATTTCACTAGTGTAGCGGCAGAGCACCATAGGTCCTTGAAGGTCCTAATTGCCTAAAGGATCTTGGATCTTGGAAATGGGCCAGATGCAGGCGGTAAAAACAGGATTACTGTAACCGAAGGACATCGAATGTATCGAAAATCCGCGAGAGTAGATGAGATCTACTTCACCACCAACACCGGCACCTTCACCCGGTGCCTAACCGCATCCACGGTAGCGCCAAAGAGCAGGTCCTTCAGCCCGCGGTGGCCGTGCGAGCCCATCACCAGTAGGTCGGCTTCGCTCTTGTTCACCAAGGCGGCAATGGCCACCACGGGGCTGCCTTGGCCCACCACGGCTTCGGCTTTGTAGCCGGCATCGCGGAGCTTCTGGGCGTAGTGCTCCAGGTTGGTGGCATCGTCCACGGCCTCGCGGTCGTCCGTGAGGCTGCCGAGGTAGCGGGCGGCGGCGCTTTCCGTGATGTGGATGAGGATGTACTCGGCCTTCTTGCCGCCTTGGGCGATGGCGGCGTTCAGCACGCGCTCATCCAGCGGCTTGAATTCCACGGTGATGGCGATGCGGGTGTGTGCGGACTGCTCCTGTATGCGCAGCGCAGGTATCGTGGCATCGATATGGCGCTTGGCCGGCCTCAGCTTGGCAAAGAACGGCAATACGGTGATGTAGAGGAGGAGGGCGGTTGCCAGCACGGCCACCGGGATCACCAGCAATTCCACCCAGAGCACGTAAGGGCCATCGGCGGCGAGCCATCCACGGACCTCTTCCACCACCAGCTTTCCATTGAGCACGATGATGATCAATGCAGTGCCCCATGCAAGCACTTGGACCCAGGGCTTGATGGCGAACTTCCCCATGGTGATCTTGTCCGAGGTGAAGTGGATGAGCGGGATCACGGCGAAGCCGAGTTGCAAGCTGAGGATGACCTGGCTGAAGACGAGCAGTTCGCCCAAGGAATCGGGCCCGAAGTAGATGATGCTGAAAACGGCGGGGATGATGGCGAGCAGGCGGGTGATGAGCCGGCGCAGCCAGGGGCGGATGCGCAGGTTGAGGTAGCCTTCCATCACGATCTGCCCGGCGAGGGTGCCGGTGATCGTGCTGCTTTGGCCCGCGCCGATAAGGGCGATGGCGAAGAGGGCCGGGGCCATGGTGCCGAAGAGGTCGCCGAGCAGTTCGTGCGCCTGCTCGATCTCGGCCACTTCGAAGTGCCCGGCTTCATGGAAGGCGGCGGCTGCGAGGATGAGGATGGCGGCGTTGACGAAGAAGGCGAGGTTGAGCGCGATGGTGGTATCGAAGAAGTTGAAGCGGATGGCCTCGCGCATGCCGATGTCGTTGCGCTCGAAGCGGCGGGTCTGCACCAAGGAGCTATGGAGGTAGAGGTTGTGCGGCATCACCGTGGCACCGATGATGCCGATGGCGATGTAGAGGGCCTTGTCCGAAAGGGCGGAAGGCACCAGCCCCTTGATCACATCCACGGCATCGGGTTTCACAATGAACATTTCAGCGAGGAAGGCCATGCCGATGAGCGCGACGAGGGAGAGGATGAAGACCTCCATGAGGCGCATGCCGCGGTTGAGCAGGAGGAGGATCAGCAGGGTATCGGCGGCGGAGATGAGCACGCCCCAAATGAGCGGCAAGCCGAAGAGGAGGTTGAGGCCGATGGCCATGCCGATCACCTCGGCGAGGTCGCAGGCGGCGATGGCCACCTCGGCCAGGAAGTAGAGCGGGATGTTGACGATGGGCGGGTAGGTATGCCTGCTGGCCTGCGCGAGGTCGAGCCCACGGACGATGCCCAGACGGGCGCTGAGGCTTTGGAGCAGCAGCGCCATGAGGTTGCTCATGAGCAGCACCCAGAGCAGCTGGTAGCCGAATGCGGAACCGCCCGCGATGTCCGTGGCCCAGTTCCCCGGGTCCATATAGCCCACGCTGATGAGGTAGGCAGGGCCGAGGAAGGCGAGGATGCGCCGCCAGCCCTTGGCCTTCGGGATGGCTACGCTGGAATGGGCATTGCCCAAGGAACGTCGGTCGTCCATCGCTCCTTATTTCTTCTTTTTTCCGGCGGGGACGAGTTCCACCAACAGATGCTCGGCCACTTTGGCGGAGAGTGCAATGTGTTTGCCCTTTTCGCCGCTCACTTCCACGGTGCCATCGAATTCCTGCAGCCCGGTGACCTCCATGCGCATGCCGATACTGATGCCCTTGCGGTCCAAAAGGTTCAGCAGCGCATCGGTGCCATCCTTTACGGCGGCAATGCGCACCCACGTGCCGATGCCGCATTCGGTGAGCGGTTTGGTATCGCGGTCGGGCATGCGGCCTTCGCGATCGGGGATGGGGTCGCCGTGTGGATCGAAGGCGGGATCACCGAGATAGGTGGCGATGCTTTCCGTGAGCTTTTCGCTGCGCACGTGCTCCAGCTGTTCGGCCACTTCGTGTACCTCGTCCCAGCCGAAGCCGAGCCGCTGCACGAGGAAGGTCTCCCACAAGCGATGCTTGCGGATGAGCTTCAGGGCGGCGGCCTTGCCCTTGGCCGTCAGCTTCACGCCGTAGTAAGGTTCGTGCTTCAACAGACCCTTCTCGGCCAGCTTCTTCAGCATCACCGTAACGCTGCTGGACTTGATGCTGAGCTTCTCGGCGAGGTCCTTGGTGCCTGCGGAAGCGCCATCCTGCAAGAGGGCGTGTACGGCTTTGATATGGTCCTCTTCGCTGCGGGTGAGCATGGCGGCAAAAGTAGGATTAATAAAATGATTAGACGAGGCTAAGGTTTTACGAAGAGGGTGATCGGTAGCTGGTGATTGGTGATCGGAGGCTCTGTGGGCCTCAACGGCTGGTGGCTGTGGTCAGTGCTGATCGGGAACGTGCGCGAGCGGCTGGTCGTCATTCCGCCCGATGCACCCCGATATGTATCGGGGCGGGGCTGACCCGGAATCCCGGCTTCGCGACGAACATTGATGCATGATAGAATGCAGATTCGATGTATGATTCAACTGAAATTAGACACGACTAATAATAAAATCGTTCCTTTGCCCGCATGAAATGGATCATTGCGCAGGTGGTGGCATTGCTATGCCTCAGCACCACCGCATGGGCACAACAAGCCACCGTACGTGGCCAATTGGTGGATGTGGACGGCCCGGTGGGCTTCGCGAACGTGGCGGTGCAAGGGGCCAGGACCAGCGCTTCCAGCGGCATGGACGGTCGCTTCTCCCTCGAGCTGAAGGCCACCGGCACCTACACCCTGGTAGTCGTTGGCATGGGCTATGCGCGGAAGGAACAGTCCTTCACCCTTTCCACTTTTTCGGACATCGACCTGGGGACCCTCACCCTCGTGCGGGAGATGAATGCTCTGGACGATGTGGTGGTAACGGGCACCATGAAACCGATGTCGCGCAGTGAAAGCCCGGTATCCGTGGAAGTGATCACGCCGGAGCTGTTCCGGAAGAACCCCGGTCCCACGCTGTTCGAGGCGGTGGGCATGGTGAACGGCGTGCGGCCACAGATCAACTGCAGCGTGTGCAACACCGGCGACATCCACATCAACGGCATGGAGGGTCCGTACACCATGATCCTGATCGACGGCATGCCCATCGTGAGCGGCCTCAGTTCGGTGTATGGCCTCAGCGGAATTCCCGTAAGCCTGATCGAACAGGTGGAGGTGGTGAAAGGCCCCGGTTCTTCGCTCTATGGCAGCGAAGCCATGGGCGGCATCATCAACGTGATCACCAAGGATCCGGTGCTGGCCCCCAAGGCTTCGGTGGATCTGATGGCCACCAGCTGGCAGGAATACAATGCCGACATCGGCGTGAAATTCGGTAGTAGGAAAGTGACCGATCTGTTGGGCGTGAACGTGTTCAACTACGCTGATCCGCGCGACAACAACGGCGATGGCTTCACCGACATCACCTTGCAGAAGCGCCTCTCGATCTTCAATAAGGTGAACCTGCAACGGCCCGATCGGAAGTTGGCCAGCTTGGCGGGTCGCTACGTCTTCGAGGACCGCTGGGGCGGCGAGATGAACTGGACGCCGGAGTTCGGTGGAAGCGACAGCATCTATGGGGAATCGATCAGCACGCGTCGCTGGGAAGTGATCGGCCAGTACCAGCTGCCGGTGCCCGGGAACGTGGTGTTGCAGGTGAGTGCGAACGGGCATGAGCAACGCTCCTTCTATGGCGATACGCCGTACGATGCCGACCAGCACGTCTACTTCGGTCAGCTCTACTGGAGCAAGCGTTTTGCAGCGCGGCACGATGTGCTTGCGGGTGTTGCCTACCGCTATACCGAGTACGACGACAACACTACGGCCACTTACGATTTCACTGAAGGAGCGGAGCGGAATGCGCCCTCCAAGCGGCCCTTGCCGGGGCTCTTCGTGCAGGATGAATGGAGCATCACCGATGTACACAAGCTCTTGCTCGGCTACCGCATGGACCACGACCAGGACCACGGCTTGGTGAACTCTCCGCGTGTGGCGTACAAGTGGGCACCGAGCGGCCGCTGGGCCGTGCGCCTCAACTTCGGAACAGGCTTCCGTGTGGTGAACCTGTTTACCGAGGACCACGCTGCCTTGACCGGTGCGCGCACCGTGATGATCACCGAAGATCTACGTCCGGAGCGCTCCCTGAACGGGACCTTGAACATTGTGCGCAAGTGGCCGAGCGAGAAGCGCTTCTTCGGCGTGGATGGATCCATCTTCTATTCCCACTACACCAACCAGATCCTCCCGGACTACACCACCGACCAGGACCTGATCATCTATTCGAACCTGAACGGCTACGCGGTATCGCGCGGGGTGAGCGTGAACACGGAAGCGCGTTTGGGCAAGCACCTGCGCATCCTCGCCGGTGGCACCTGGATGGAGGTGTTCAGTGATCAGGAGGGCGTGCGGGAGGCTGTGTACTTCGCACCGAAATGGTCGGGCACCTTCACCGCCAGCTACGAGCTTCCGAAGAACTGGACCGTGGACTTCACCGGCCAAGTATATGGCCCCATGCGCCTACCTGTTCAGCCCAACGACTACCGTCCGGAGTACTCGCCGGAACATGCGTTGCTCAATATCCAAGGCAAGCACAAGATCAACGACCAGTGGGAGCTCTACGGCGGCGTGAAGAACCTGTTGAACTTCGTGCCGAAGGATCCCTTGATGCGGCCTTTCGATCCCTTCGACAAGACAGCCAACGATCCAGTTTCGAACCCCTATGGCTACACGTTCGATCCCTCTTACATCTATGCGCCGATGCAGGGAGTGCGCGGGTTCTTGGGCGTGCGGTGGGTGCTTGGTTGAAGGCGGCAGTCAGCAGTGGCAGTCGGCAGCAGCAACCACTGAACACTAGCCACCCGGCACAATTGGCATTTCTCCGCGCCTCTGCGCCTCCGCGGCCAATCACCGATCACCACTAATACGAAACCACTTCCGCTTTACCCGCACCGAGGCCGGTGTAGAGCTTGAGCAAGGCCACCACCACCAGCAAGATCAAGGCATCGAGCCAGTTGCCGGTGAGGTCGAAGAGGCTGCCAACGACAAAGGGACCCGTGGCCGCTACGAGGTAGCCGATGGATTGCACCATGCCGGAGAGCTCCGTGGCGGTGTCGGTATCAGCCGCACGCACCACGATGAGGAAGAGCGCCAAGCCGAAGCCTCCGCCCAGCGCGAAGCCGATGAGGGCCACCCATAGCTGGATCGGTCCGAGGCTGGGTACAATGAGGCCCATCAAGGCGATCAGCTCCAGCACTACGAGAAACCAGATGATGTGCCGTTGCGAAGGTTTGCGGCCGGCCCAAATGGGTATGAAGAGGGAGCCGAATACGCCCATGGTCTGGGAGAGGGAGAGCATCCAGCCGGAAAAGACGGGATCCGCTCCGCGGCTTTGCAGCATCTCCGGTAGCCAAGCCAGGATCACATAGAAGGCGAAGGATTGCAAGCCCATGAAGAGCGCGACATTCCACGCCAAACGGGAGCGGACCATATGCCGCATGGCGGTCATGTAGCTGCGGGTGGATCCGCCCCGTGGCAGGCGTGGGAGTTGGGGTAGCCAGAGGATGAGCGCCAAGAGTGCCAACACGGCCCAACTGGCCAAAGCACCGCGCCAGCCCCACGGGAGTTGGACCGCCAAGGGAACACTGATGCCAGCGGCCAGGGCAGCGCCTACCCCCATCATGCTGGAGTACATGCTGGTCATCAGGCCATACTTCTTGCTGAAGTTCTGTTTCACGATGCTGGGTAAGAGCACGTTGCCGAATGCGATGGCGATGCCAAGAAGGATGGTCCCGCCGAAGAGAGCGGCCATGTATGGGAACGAACGCAATGCGATGCCCACGGCCAACAGCGCCATGGCACCGGCCAAGGTGGCCGCAGCGCCGTACCGGCGGGTGACCAAGGGCGTCAGGGTGGAAACCAAGCCGAAGGCCAACAGCGGCAGCGTGGTCAACAGCCCGAGCATGGAGCTGGAAAGCCCCATGGCATCGCGGATCTCACTTGCGAGCGGACCTACGGTAGCCAGAGCGGGCCGCAGGTTGATGGCGATCATCAAGATCCCGATGATGAGTAGAATGTCCTTGGACCGCGATACGGCAGGGGAGGTAGGCGGTCGGATGTGGGCCATGGAGGTTCCTTCAAGCAAGCGGATGCCACACAAAGATCGAGCGGAGCGGGCTTGAAAAAGGGCGGCGAAGGTATGTCAGTGGATAAGCGTCGCTGATGGGTCAGGTCTGCAGTTGGCAGTGGCAGCAGCAGTTGGCGGCTGGCAGGCGCAGGCGGGAGTCTCCTGATCACCCTCCGCTGCATATCGGAGCACCAAGAGCTATTCTCCGCGCCTCTTTGTCTCAACGGCCCTTTCTATTCCTGCTCCACGTTCTGCAAACCCGTCGCTGCCCGTATGGCCTTTTCATCCAAGGTCTCGCCCTCCAGCAAAGCATTGGCCAAGGCATCCAGCTGGGGGCGGTATTCGGTCAACAGGCGCGTGGCCGTCACGTGACCTTCTTGGATGAGCCGCCGCACCTCCGCATCGATCAGCTCTGCGGTGTGCTCGCTGATGTTCTTGCTGCTCATCTGGCCGTAGCCGCTGCTGAGGTAGGGGTTCTCCCGGGCCGCCAATTCCACCATGCCCAATTTGTCGCTCATACCCCAGCGCGTTACCATGCGGCGCGCGATCCCGGTTGCTTGCTCAATGTCGTTCTCCGCGCCGGTAGTGCGGTCGCCGTATACGATCTCCTCCGCCACGCGCCCACCCAACAGGCCTACGATCCGTGCCTTGAGGAAGCTGTCAGTATAGTTGTAGCGGTCGTCATCCGGCATTTGGTAGGTAACGCCCAAGGCCTGTCCACGTGGCACGATGCTCACGCGTTTCACCGGGTCGGATCCCGGTACCACCAGCGCGATGATGGCATGGCCGCCCTCGTGGTAAGCGATGCGCTTGCGGTCGGCAGGGTTCAGCAACAACGCACGCGCCGGACCGAGCATTATTTTCTCCAAGGCATCCATGAAGTCGACCTGCTTCACGACCTCCTGCTCCCTGCGCGCTGCCAGTAGCGCCGCTTCGTTCACCAGGTTCTTCAGGTCAGCTCCTGAAAGGCCGGGCGTGGCCATGGAGACGTGCTCCAACTTCACGTCGGGTCCCAACGGCACCTTCCGTGTGTGTACTTCCAAGATGGCCTTGCGCCCATTGCGATCGGGCAGGTTCACCACCACCCGGCGATCGAAGCGCCCCGCGCGGAGCAGGGCCTTGTCCAAGATGTCCGGCTGATTGGTGGCGGCCAGAACGATCACGCCGGTGGCGCTGGAGAAGCCGTCCATTTCCGCGAGGATCTGGTTCAGCGTCTGCTCTTGTTCCTGCGCACCGCCCATGGCCGTCATGCCGCGTGCCCGGCCTATGGAGTCGATCTCGTCAATGAAAATGATGGACGGGGCATGCTCCCGTGCCTGCTTGAACAGGTCACGCACGCGGGCCGCGCCCACACCCACGATCATCTCCACGAATTCAGAGCCGCTCATGCTGAAGAACGGCACGCCGGCTTCCCCCGCCACGGCCCGTGCCAGCAAGGTCTTACCCGTTCCGGGTGCACCTACCAGCAACACGCCCTTGGGTGCAGCGCCGCCCAGTCGAGCGTATTTCTTCGGGTTCTTCAGAAAATCCACCACCTCCACCAGTTGGTCCTCGGCATCGTCGATACCGGCCACATCATCGAACGTGACCTTTTGGTCCTTCTCGGTATCGAAGCGGCGCGCGCTGCTCTTGCCCATGCCCGAGATCGCACCCATTCCACCCATGCCGCCCATGCCTCCCTTGCGCAGGCGGCGGATGAAGAAGAGGTAGATGCCGATGATCAGCAGCGCCGGGCCGAACATGAAGAGGAAGCCCATGATCGGGTTCGTCTCCTCCATGATCGGTTCCGCGCTGATCTCCACCTGGTGCTCGATCAAAAGCGTCTCCAACTGCGTATCCGCAAAGGCAGGCAGCACCGTACTGAAGTGCTTTACCTCGGCCGGTATTTGTCGACGACCGAGTTCCACGATCGTATCGCGCGGCCAGAGTACGGGCTCTTCAAAGATGCCGGTGATGTGCTCCCCTTTTCCATACACCTCCTTCACGTTGCCACTCTCCACCTCCGTCTTGAAGAGGGTGTAAGGAACACTGATCGCCTTTTCGGCGCCAACCCCAAAGAAGGAGCGGACGAACCACACGTTCACGATCACAAGCACCGCGAACCAGAACCAGGAGAACTTGGGCAGCTTGGGCTTATCACCCGGCCTTTGACCCGGTCGTGTGGGAGGCGAGGAAGCGTTCTGTTTCGGTTTATCTGCGGTCATGGTTGCTAAGATATCCATTGGAAAGGAGGCGGGAGCTGACCAATGATGGGGTCCGATCAGGTCATGTCTTAATAGCTCCATCCGGGTCTCACGAAGTGGACCCTGATGCCACCGGGAACCCACGGCTACTTTTGCCGGCCGATGTACAAATTCCTTCGCCCGTTCCTCTTCAGCCTCTCTCCGGAGCGGGCCCATCACCTCACCTTCTCCATGCTGGAAGTAGCGAAGCGGGTGCCCGGTGCACTGGCGCTGGTGGGTGGCAAGCATCCTTCCGCAGAAGCAGTTGTGGAGGTAATGGGATTGAAGTTCCCTGGTCCGGTGGGTCTTGCAGCGGGTATGGACAAGGATGCCAAGCATGTGGATGCGCTCTCGCGGATCGGTTTCGGTTCCGTGGAGATCGGCACCTTGACGCCGGTCGCCCAGCCGGGCAATGAACAGCCGCGCCTCTTCCGCCTGAAGGCCGATCGCGCGTTGATCAACCGGATGGGCTTCAACAACGGAGGTGTGCAAGCGGCAGTGGAACGCTTGAAGAAGCGGACGCCCGGCATCATCGTCGGAGGCAACATCGGCAAGAACAAGGTGACGCCGAACGAGCAGGCCATCGATGATTATGTGAAGTGCTTCGAGGCGCTGCACGCGGTGGTGGACTACTTCGTGGTGAATGTGAGCAGCCCGAACACGCCCGGCCTGCGGGCGCTGCAGGAGAAAGGACCGCTGCTGGCCATCCTGAACGAATTGAAAAGGCGCGATATGGCGAAGGCAGTGCATCGCCCCATCCTGCTGAAGATCGCGCCGGACCTCACCGATGATCAGTTGGACGACATCGTTTCCGTGGTGAAGGAGAGCGGCATCGCGGGAGTGATCGCCACCAACACCACCATCTCGCGTGCGGACCTGAAAACCTCCGCCAGCGAAGTGGAGGCCATGGGCGCGGGGGGCGTGAGCGGGGCTCCTGTGCGCGAACGGAGCACTGCCGTAGTGCGTTACCTGCGTGAGCGCATGCCCAAGCCCGTGGTGATCATCGGCGTGGGCGGTATCGACAGTGCCGAAGCCGCCATTGAAAAGCTGGAAGCCGGAGCGGACCTGGTGCAGGTCTACACCGGACTGGTGTATGCAGGGCCTGCACTGCTGAAGAGTATTAACGAAGCCTACGTGGAATGGAAAAGCCGCAAGTGAAACTGATCGAGTGCCCGCGCGATGCCATGCAGGGCATCCACCAATTCATCCCCACGGATGTGAAGGTGAACTACCTCAATGGTTTGCTGCGCGTGGGCTACGACACCATCGACATCGGCAGCTTCGTCAGCCACAAGGCGATCCCGCAAATGGCCGACACAGCAGAAGTGCTGCAGCGCCTCGACCTCAGCACCACCAAGAGCAAGCTGTTGGTGATCGTAGCCAATGAGCGCGGCGCGGCCGATGCGGTGCAGCAAGAAAACGTGCACTATCTCGGCTATCCCTTCAGTATCAGCGAAACCTTCCAGCAGCGCAACACCAACACGAGCATCGAAGGGAGTTGGGCGCGCACGGCGCACATCGCGGAACTGGCGCGGAAGGCAGGGAAGGAGATGGTGGTGTACATCAGCATGGCCTTCGGGAATCCGTACGGTGATCCTTGGAATGCGGAGATCGCGCATCAGTGGACGGAGCGCTTAGTGAAAGAGCTCGGCGTGCGCATCATCGCGCTGAGCGATACCGTGGGCGTGGCGAATGCGGAGGACATTACAAGGATGTTCAGTGCGCTGGTCCCGGCGATGCCGGAAGTGGAGTTCGGTGCACACCTCCATGCGCGCTTGGACAACTGGAAACCGAAGACCGATGCCGCTTGGAACGCCGGTTGTCGCCGCTTCGATGGGGCGCTGAAAGGCTTTGGCGGCTGCCCCATGGCCGAGGATGACCTCGTTGGCAATCTGGCGATGGAGCAGTTCGTGGGGGATCTGGAAGCGCGCGGCATCCGCACAGGGCTGGATCTGGAGCAGTTGGACCGCAGCGTCGCGGAAGCGGGCACAGTTTTCCCTTAGCCCTGCATTCCCGGCGCCACGCCGCCGATGGCATGCTCAGCGCCTCCGCGTCTCTGCGTTGAATAACTCGGGTCTCATTCCTTGACAGGAACCTCGTCATTTGGAATCCGGTTATATCGTCAATACATTTGGCGCACCAATCCTTTTCGCCATGAGCCCACATCCCCATTTCGGACCGAATCTCAAGTTGCTCCGCGCCCGTCGCGGTCGTTCACAGGAAGAAGTCGCTGTCGGCCTCGACGTGAAGCGCTCCAGCTGGAGCGGTTACGAGAACGGCAGCGCGGAGCCACCCTTGGACCTGCTGGTGCGTATCAGCGGCTACTTCAAGGTGAGCTTGGACAAGCTGCTGAAGGATGACCTCACCCAGTTGAGCGAAAGCCAGCTCGGCATTCTGGAACGTGGCGGTGACGTGGACCTCAGCGGGCGTCGCCTGCGTGTGCTGGCCACCACCGTGGACAAGGCCGATCGCGAGAACATTGAACTGGTGAATGAAAAGGCCAAGGCCGGCTATGCGCTGGGCTATGCGGACCCCGAGTACATCAGCGTGCTGCCGGCCTTCCAGATGCCCTTCCTCAGCCGCGACCGCAAGTACCGCACCTTCCAGATCAGCGGCGACAGCATGCCGCCCGTGAGCGAAGGCTCTTGGGTAACAGGGGAGTATGTGCAGAACTGGCAGACCATCCGCGATGGCCAACCTTACATCATCATCACCAAGGAGGATGGTATCGTGTTCAAGGTGGTCTATAACCAGCTGAAGAACTCCGGCGGGCTGTTGCTCTGCAGCACCAATCCGGCCTACCAGCCTTATGAGGTGGCCATTTCGGAAGTGTTCGAGGTTTGGAAGTTCGTCCACTTCATCAGCAATGAACTGCCCGAGCCGAACCTGAGCCGCGATGAGCTTTCGCGCAGCGTAGTGGACCTGCGCAAGGAAGTGGGCCAGCTGCGAATGACCTTGGAGAAGCAGGGACGGCTGGCGCTGTGATGTTTCCTTCGGATTTGTGCTGTTAGCCGAAACCATAAGTCACAAGCTTGAGGCTTATCGCTTGCAGCAGGTGGCTGATCCGCTGCGAATACCTTTGGCGCGTTCCATCCTGCCAATCCTATGAGATCATTCACCCTAAGCAACCGACCGCTCGTGCGGTTGGCCGCGCTTGCATTGGTAGTTCTTGCCACGGGCTGCATCACCATTGAAGAGCACTACACCTTCAAGAAGAATGGATCCGGCACCATGGAATACGTGGTGGACATGAGCTCCATGGCCGGGTTGAAGGATGCTTTTGACAAGAGCGGCGACCTGGAGAAGGAAAGAAAGAAGGACAAGAAGAAGGACAAGGATAATGACCTAATGGCCACTGGTTTCGACGGAAAGGCGGAGCAATTGAAATCTCTGGACGGGATCAAGCGGGTGAAGCAGAAGAGCGAGAAGGATGGTTTCATTCAGCGTATCTCCTTCGCCTTTGCAGACCTGGAGGCGCTGAACCGGGCGCTCAATGTGTTGATGCCCGACAGTGCCGGAACGCAACAGACCTTCTTCCGCTGGGAAGGCAGAACGCTGGTGCGCACGAACAACCAATACGCCAAGGAGCTGGGTGGCGACATGGCCGGAGACTCGGATTCCACGGACCTTTCCGGAATACTGGCGAGCATGAAGTACAAATACAGCTTCAAGTTCGCGGAGCAAGTGGCGGAGGTAAAGCTGGCGGATGGAGTGGCCAAGGAAAGCCCCAGTGCCAAGAAGCTCGAGCTCGCCACGGATTGGTCGGTGATCATGAAAGATCCCGCGGCGCTTGACCTGCGCATCACCTTGGACAAATAGTCCCATGGAAGAGCATCTCTTGGAAAGTGCGATCCGCCTTGCGGCCAAGGTGCACAAAGGGCAGAAGGACCGTGCCCAGAAGCCGTACATCCTGCATGTAATGCGGGTGATGATGCGCGGCCAGGACCTGGAAGAGCAGCTGTTGGGTGCCTTGCACGATGTGCTGGAGCGCTCGCAGCTCACGGTAAGCGATCTGGAACTGAAGGGCTTTCCGCCGCGTGTGCTCAAGTCGCTGGAACACATTTCGCGCCGCGACGATGAGGATTATGTAGGATACATCGAGCGTGTGGCCTTGGATGGGCTGGCAGTGCGGGTGAAGCTGCACGACCTGAGCGACAAGATGGACATCCGCCTGATGAACGAGCTGGGCCCCGCCGATATCAAGCGTTACAACCGGCAATTGGCTGCTTACCATAAGCTGCGGAAGCTGGCCGAGGAAACCCGGGCCGCGGCGCAGCCCCCGCCGGTCCGCAACCGACCGACAACTTAAAAAAACGGCGTTCCCTGCGGGGAACGTGCCGTTATATTCGCCGTCTCCAAGCAAAACAACCCATGCTGCGTCTCCTTACTGCTTTCATAGCACTCTCCTTCCTATTTGCCTGTGGCAACCCGGATTCCAAGTCCAACAAAAAGAACAAGGCCGATTCCTTGGCCACGGACACCTTCAAGTGGGAGGTGGACCAATTCGGCGATGTGCGCATTCTGCGCTACCAAGTGCCGGGCTGGGAGCAGCTTTCGCTCCAGCAGAAGAAGTTGGCCTACTACCTCACCATGGCTGGTCTGAGCGGTCGCGACATCATTTGGGACCAGAACTACCGCCACAACCTCGTGGTACGGCGGGCGCTGGAGAAGATCATCAAGGACTACAAGGGGGAGCGTTCCGGCACGGAATGGGATGCCTTTATGACCTATGCGAAGGAGATCTTCTTCGCCAATGGCATCCACCACCACTATGGGATGGACAAGTTCACGCCGGAATTTCCACGGGCCTATCTGGACTCCCTTGTGCTGGCCAGCGAAGCCAACCTGCCGAGGGAGATCGTGGACATTCTCTTCGACCCGAAGATCGACGCGAAAAAAGTGAGCTTGGACAAGGACAAGGACCTGGTGCTGGCTTCCGCCGTGAACTTCTATGGCGACGATGTGAATGCAAATGAGGTGGAAGCCTACTATGCAGCCAAGGTGGTGAAGGGTGATAGCACCCCCATCAGCTATGGCTTGAACAGCAAGCTGGTGCGCGGCAAGGATGGGAAGATCACCGAAGAACCTTGGAAGATCGGCGGCATGTATGGTGCAGCGTTACAGGAAAGCGTGAAGTGGTTGGAGCAAGCCATCGATGTGGCGGAGAACGACCAACAGCGTAAGGCCATCAAGCTATTGATCGAGTACTACCGCACCGGCGACCTGAAGACCTGGGACGATTTCAACGTGGCATGGGTGAAGGACACGGCCGGCACCGTGGACTTTATCCAAGGCTTCATCGAGGTGTACAACGATCCCTTGGGCAAGCGCGGTTCCTTCGAGTCCATCGTGGAGGTGAACGACCCCATCGCCACCAAGAGCATGGCCGTGATCCAGCAGAACGCACAGTGGTTCGAGGACCACTCGCCCTTGCTTCCAGAGCACAAGAAAAAGAAGGTGGTGGGTATCACCTACCGCTTCATCAACGCCGTGGGCGAGTCCGGGGACGCTGCGCCCAGCACGCCGATCGGGGTGAACCTGCCCAATGCCGATTGGATCCGCAAGGACCACGGAAGCAAGAGCATCAGCTTGGGCAACATCATCGATGCGTATGAGAAAGGTTCCGGCCAAAGCAGCCTCACGGAGTTCTGCTACGACCAAGCGGAGATCGACCGGGCTATTAAGTACGGCTCGCTCGCAGGCAATCTGCATACCGCCCTGCACGAGGTTGTGGGCCATGCCAGTGGCCAGATAGAGGCCGGTATTGAGGGTCCGGATGCCACGTTGAAGAGCTACTCCAGCACCTTGGAGGAAGGCCGTGCCGATCTGGTGGCCCTGTATTTCATGATGGATCCCAAGATGGTGGAGATCGGCGTAATGCCTTCCCTTGAGGTAGGTAAGGCAGAGTACGATTCGTACATCCGCAACGGCCTGATGGCACAATTGCGTCGCCTGAAGCTGGGGAACCAAGTGGAGGAGGCGCACATGCGTAACCGCCAATGGGTGAGCGCATGGGTGTATGAAAAGGGCCAACCGGACAGCGTGATCGTAAAGGTGGTACGCGACGGCAAGACCTACTTCCACATCCGCGATTATGACAAGTTGCGCATGCTCTTCGGTGATCTCCTGCGCGAGGTGCAGCGGATCAAGAGCCAAGGCGACTTCAAGGCCGGACACGATCTGGTGGAGGATTACGGTGTGAAGGTGGATCCGGTGCTGCATGCCGAAGTGTTGAAGCGCGCAGAGAACATCAAGACGGCGCCTTACGGTGGTTTCATCCAGCCGCGCTTGGTGCCTGTTACCGATGCTTCCGGACAGATCACCGACATCAAAGTGGAGTATCCGGACAACTTCATCGACCAGATGTTGGAATACGGTGAGAAGCACAGCTTCCTGCCGGACAACAACTAAGGGAAGGGGGTTCACTGAAAAATTGAACGGAACATGCTCCGTATGGACATGGCTCGGCTATATTTGCGCCCCGTTCCGAAAGGAGCTGGGAAATACCGAAGTGGCGGAATTGGTAGACGCGCACGTTTCAGGGGCGTGTGACCGTAAGGTTGTAAGGGTTCGAGTCCCTTCTTCGGTACAGACAAAGCGGCGCAAGCCGCTTTGTTGGTTTTACAGGGTGCCGTTGAAGAAGCGGCCCATCGCCGAACAGGGGCTTCGGAATGCGGTTATCTTTGGAGAGCTTGCTCCATGTCCGTAAAACGTTTTCATAGTCGACGCTCCGATCGATCCATCTTGTTCTGGGGTTCGTTGGGTGCAGTCTTGCTCCTGCTGGGTCTATTGGCCATCGACATCACCGGGTCGGATGCGCTGATGATCGTGGCCGGCGGTCTGATCCTGTTGTGCGTTGTTGCCGCGGTGGTGGCAAGCAAGCGAGAGGCCATTGAGTATGTATTGGGCACCGATAGCCTGTTGCTCAGGCGCGGCGTGGACGAGCAGCAATTGTTGCTACAGGATATATTGGATGCCAACTTAGTGGACATCGTGACCGCAAAACATCACGTGCGGGAGCATCTGGATGGGCTCCTTGGCTCCACGGGTTCCGCAGGGGAACAGACGCGACGGATGCTCACCCGTTATTGCGGGGTTCCCCTCAGCGGTATAGCGGCATTCAGTGCGGGTCTATCACGCCTAAGCGTTCAGAACTTCAGGAGAACCTTGGTACTGCTCCGGATCCGTGATGGAGGGACGGTCATTCTCTCCCCGCGGTATTGCGAGAGCATGGTCTCTGCCATCGGGAAGGCTTTGGATGTTACCCGGGGCGAAGGCCGACCAGGCACAGGCTCAGCGAATGCGCAATTGCTGCCCCACGCGAAGGGTGCTGCGTGAGTTGATCCTATTGATCTTGCAAAGCTTGGGCACGGGCACGCCCGTACTGCGCGAAATGGCATAGAGCGTATCACCCTTGCGCACGCGGTAGCTGGAGGCTCCCGCTGTGGTGGGGGCATGGAAGGAGCGCGGCGTGATCGAGTAGCGATCGGCGCGTAGAACGCCCTCTTCCATATCGAAGAGTTTCTCCGGATCGATCGGATGGCCCAAGTAGCGGGTCTCGAAATGAAGATGGCTTCCGGTGGATCGGCCGGTAGAACCACCCAGGCCCAGTACATCACCCGCCTCCAGTTCATCGCCCACATCCACCAAGCGCTTGCTCATGTGGCCATACAAGGTCTCCAGCCCATTGGCATGTCGTACCACTACCACATTGCCGAAATCACGGTGATAACGCGAGATGCGCACTTTGCCCGCGAAGGCACTCATGACCGGGTCACCGGTCTGCAGTTTCAGGTCCGTGCCATAATGATTGCGGCCATGGCGAATACCGAAAGGGGATGTGATGTGTCCACAGATCGGCATGTAATGATCGCAATCATCCCAAGCCAAATGAAGGTCAACGGTATCCGTCACTGCTGGGCGCCGCTCGAAGATCTGGTCGGTGTTCCAATCGCCGTAGGTCTCGTAGGCGGGGATGTGAAAGGCGGAATCCGCAGCGGTCCAGATGTCCGAGTACATCTCGTCCACGCTTAGGCCCGCGCCTGTTTCCTCGTAACTGTCGCTGTCTACCGCCCCCCCAATGGCACTTGTGTCTTCTTGCCCGAAGGCCGGTAGCTGCATCGCTGCCCATAACCCAAGGGCCCAGGCGATGGAGATTATTTTTCCGGTCATGGCGGGCAAAACTATCCGCCTCGTTCGCCCCTGCAACAAGAGGGGGGTTAATCATGGCCAACAAAGCGTTGTGTCGAACTTCCATTTGTGAAGATTCCCTTGATCCGCGCACACATCCCGCGCAGCCACCATCTTTGCACACCCCGGTTAAGAACTGTTAATCATGCATTTCACACTTGACAAGCTTCGTTTCGCACCACTTTTCCTGCTGATCGCCTGCGGATCACCGGGAGAGGCACCTGAACCGGACAGTTTGGGCGTGGACAAGGCGATGCTGGACGCGCGTGTCCGCCCTTCGATCTATGTGCCGGTCAAGCTCACTGCCGACCTTTCCACACTGAGCGCCGAGGACCGGCAGATGCTGCCTCTGCTGATCGAGGCGGCGCAGATCATGGACACCTTGTTCTGGAGAGAGGCATGGGGTGCGCCCGATAGCATCCCCGTGAAAGAACCGGTTGCGGATCTGCGTAGCTTCTTCCACATGAACTATGGCCCGTGGGACCGGATGGACGGCGACAAGCCGTTCATGGACGGGGTGGGTGAGAAGCCCAAAGGAGCGCGCTTCTATCCGGCCGACATGACGGATGCCGAGTTCAATGCTTGGGAAGATCCTGCCAAGAAGAGCCTCTACACCATGGTGCGGCGCGACAGTGCCGGAGCGCTCATGGCCATTCCTTACCACACCTACTTCCAAGCATCCACGGAACGGGCGGCACAGCTGCTGGACCAAGCGGCGGAACTGGCCAAGGATGCGGGACTGAACGCCTATCTGACCGCGCGTGCACAAGCCCTGCGCACCGATGATTACCACGCGAGCGATCTGGCCTGGATGGACATGCGCACCAACGCCATCGACCTCATCATCGGGCCTATCGAGACGTACGAGGATCAGCTCTTTGGATACAAAGCCTCGCACGAGAGCTATGTACTGATAAAGGACACTGCATGGACAGCCCGCTTGGAGCGCTTCGCGAAGCTGCTGCCCGGCCTGCAACGCGGCTTACCTGTACCCGCTGCGTACAAGAAGGAAAAGCCAGGAAGCGATGGCCAGCTGGGCGCCTACGACGTGATCTACTATGCCGGAGCCTGCAACGCGGGCGGGAAGACCATCGCCGTGAACCTGCCCAATGATGAATCCATCCAGCTGCAAAAGGGAACGCGCCGCTTGCAGTTGAAGAATGCGATGAAGGCCAAGTTCGACAAGATCCTTGTGCCCATTGCGGATATCCTGGTGGCTGATGATCAACGCAAGCACATCCAATTCGATGCCTTCTTCCAGAACGTGATGTTCCATGAAGTGGCGCATGGCTTGGGGATCAAGAACACCATCAATGGGAAAGGGACGGTGCGCGATGCCCTGCTGGATGAAGCGAGCGCTTTGGAAGAAGGGAAGGCGGATATTCTCGGCCTTTACATGGTGGAGCAACTGCGCGAGAAAGGCGAGCTCAGCGAAGGGGAGATCATGGACAACTACGTCACCTTCATGGCGGGTGTTTTCCGTTCGGTGCGCTTCGGTGCCAGCTCGGCACATGGCCGTGCCAATATGTTGCGCTTCAATTTTTTCATGGATGCGGGAGCCTTCCAGCGCGATGCAGCCACCGGGACTTACAGCGTGGATGCAGTGAAAATGCGTCAGGCGATCAGCGATCTCAGCGCCTTGATCCTGAAGCTGCAAGGTGATGGCGACCTGGCCGGCGTGCAGGAACTGATGAAGGAAAAAGGGAACATGGGTGCGGAGCTACAAAAGGACCTGGACCGCTTGAAAAAAGGAAAAATACCCGTGGACGTCGTCTTTGAGCAAGGCTTGAAAGTCCTTGGGCTGAGCGCGGCACGATGATCGCGGACCTGATCTGATGCCCACGAACGAACCCACCAACGGATCGGACGCGCCAAAGCGCGGCTTGTTGCAGGCAGCTTTTCAGTTCCTGGTCGCATTGGCTGTGGCCTTGCCGGTGAGCATGTTCATTTGGCCACACCTGCCCTTGATGCAGGTGCCTGCAATAGGCGGGATGGGACTGGATCGCTTGGTGCTTTTCCTTGTTGTGCTGATCATCCTGTTGTTGCTGTTGCGCCGCTTGCCTTTGTTGAGCTACGGTACGCTCATCGTGGCCATCGGAGTGATCACCTTCCAAGGCTTTCGAGGTGGCTATGGCTTCCGCAACTTGTTCGAGGATTATAGCACCACCATTACCGCGATGTCGCAACGCACCAAGGCCCTGCCCGCTGTCACGGAGCTACGGCCGTTCAGGGGAGCGGAGGAACTGCGTGCGGCGATGAACTACAAGGATCCCGTGGTACGCTCCTTTGCCGTGCGTGCGGCCACCACTTGGTTCAATGAGGAGGCGGCCGAGGGTGACCACACCATGATCCAGGCATTCTCCATATTCAAGGTGATCAACTCCGCTTGGGTGTATGTGAGCGACCCGGCCGATGATGAGTACTTCGCCACGGCCAGTGAAAGCGTGCCGCTGTTGGCCGGTGATTGCGATGACCATGCTGTACTGATGGCATCCAGCATCAAGGCCATCGGAGGGAAAGTGCGCTTGGTGCGCACCACGGGGCACATCTATCCGGAGATGTGCGTGGGTGATGCGCAAGGCATGCAGCGGGCGGCCTACTTGATCCGCAATGTGCTGTTCACGGAAGAGGCGCGCCACGCGAACCTGTACTACCACACCGATGCCAATGGAGACCGCTGGATCAACCTCGACTACACACGGCATTACCCGGGCGGCGAGGTGATGAACGAGAAGATCATCGGGATCCTCCACGTGTGAGGAGCTGCCTTCAAAGGTCTGCTTCTGCACGCACGTATCTTTGGAAGCTGAGAGGAGATCGCCCGGTTCGCCGAATGAAGGAGATCATCATAAAGCAAGCGCAGATGCTGTTGGTCCTGATCGGGAGCGCGTTGCTGTCATGCGGTGCGAATGACCAGCGCGTAGCGGAGCTGAACGCTCGGGTGGACAGTCTGCAAGCAGCGATGGCGCGCACTTACAGGCCCGGCCTTGGCGAGTTCATGTCCGGCATACAGGTACAGCACGCGAAGTTGTGGTTCGCCGGCACCAAAGCCAATTGGAAGCTTGCCGACTTCGAGGTGCATGAGATCATGGAAGCACTGGATGACATTAAGACCTATGCGAGCGATCGGAAGGAGACCGCGCTGGTGGGGATGCTCGATCCCGCGCTTGACAGCATACGCGTTGCCATCTCCAAGGAGGATACCGCCCGGTTCCGTTCCGCCTACCAATTGCTCACGCAGTCCTGCAACAACTGCCACCAGGACACCGACCATGGCTTCAACGTGATCACCATCCCCACCACGGTGCCTTTCAGCGATCAGGAGTTCGTGCCGATGAAATAGACACGATGGAGGGGACAAGACCCTACATTTGACCTGATGGCGGAAGACCGCAGATTGATGCACCCGGCGGAGTTGGCGAAGGCCAGCCACATGAAACCCGGCGACCCACGGATCTCCGTGCTCGCCGAGGTGAGTGGCCTGAACCGCTTGGAACGTTTCTATAACGAGATCTCCGTACTACCGGGAGAGGACTTCATCGGCGCGCTTTTCGCCCACCTCGACCTCCGCTTGGAAGTGGACCCTGCCGAGCTGGAGCGCGTGCCCAAAGAGGGCGGCGTGGCCATTGTGGCCAACCACCCGTACGGTGCCATCGATGGGCTGGCGATGTTGCACGTGTTGCGCGATCGCCGCCCGGACCTGAAGGTGATGGCCAACTTCATGCTCCAGCAGTTGGAGCCGCTGCGCGATCGCTTCATCGGAGTGAACCCCTTCGAGGCACTCACCACGCGCAGCAGTTTCCAAGGCATGCGGCAGGCCCATCAACACCTCGCTGATGGAGGCGCGTTGGGTGTGTTCCCGGCCGGGGAGGTAAGCAGCTATCGCAAGGACCTGGATTCGGTGGCGGATCCCCGGTGGAAAACACCCGTGATCAAGCTCATCCGCCATGCGGGCGTACCCGTGGTGCCGCTCTGGTTCGATGGTTCCAACAGCGTGCTTTTTCAGATCCTTGGCATGGTGCATCCGGGCCTGCGCACGCTGCAGCTACCGCGTGAGATGCTTCGGATGCACGGACGGAGCGTCCGCCTGCGCATCGGAAAACCCCTTACTGATAAGGAGCTTTCGCAATTCACTTCCATGGACGATCTGGCGCGCTACCTGCGTGCCAAGACCTATTCCATCGGCAGCGGCGTTACCGTAAAGCGGGAACACTTCAAGCCCTTGCTATTTCCGCGAAAGCCCAAGGAAATTGTGGAGGCCGGCTCCGTGGAACCGATGGAGCGGGAACTCGCCAACCTCGAGGATAAGCGCCTGAACACGCAAGGGGAGTTTGATCTATACCTCGCGCCCAGCGGTCGCATCCCGCACATCCTACGCGAGATCGGCCGCCTGCGGGAGGAGACCTTCCGTGCGGTGGATGAGGGCACCAACAAAGCGATCGATCTCGATGAATTCGATCACTACTATGATCACTTGTTCCTCTGGGATCGGGAAAAGCGCAAGCTGGCCGGAGCCTATCGCGTGGGCGATGGCAAGGTGATCATGGAACGCTACGGCAAGCGCGGCTTCTACCTCAATACCCTGTTCAAGCTGGGCCGTCCCATGCATGAGCTCTTGGCCAGTAGTTTCGAGCTGGGCCGTTCGTTCATTGTGCCCGAATACCAGCGGCACCGACTACCGCTCTTCATGCTTTGGCGCGGCTTGTTGTTGCACGTCACTTCGCATCCGGATCATCGCTACCTCATCGGTCCGGTGAGCATCAGCGGGGGCTACAGTAAGTTCTCCCGTCGGCTGATCACGGAATTCGTGCGGAAGTACCATTACGACGAAGTGCTTGCCAAACATGTGAAGCCCCGCAACCGGTTCTACATCGGCTTGGACAAGACCGATGGCGACGCCTTGCTCGAGGCATCCGGCGAAGACATCAAGAAGCTCGATCAGGTGATCTCGGACATCGAGGCCAGCGGTTCTTCCGTGCCTGTGCTTCTGAAGCGCTACCTCTCATTGAACGCCAAGATCATCGGCTTCAACCGCGATCCGCACTTCAACGATTCGTTGGATGGATTGGTCTTGCTGGATCTTTCGAAGGTGCCACCGGCTACTATTGAAGGGTTGCGGAAAGGGATGGCGTAAGGTCACTGCGACCTGGCCTGCAGTCCAAGCGGGTATCGTCACTGCGGGCCCTACCCGCAGTCCCTGCTACCTCGCATGATAACTCGTTCCTCACCGATGCGTAGGGATGTGAAGATCCCGCAGATCGAGCGCATGCCGATGCACTCGCGAAACGCGCGAACGCGGGAATGGGGATCAGATGGGCCACGAGGCCGAAGGCGCCGTCAAAGTTGTTGCTGCCGAGCAAAAGAGCGCAATGGAGTTCCGGTAGTGAAGAACTTCCCGGACCGGACAACCGACAACGGCCAACCGACAACTAAAGAACGCGAAGCGCACCTCACTTCACCACCGACAACTTGAACGTCCTGTTCCGGTCGCCTTGCACGAAGGTGACGAAATAGATCTCCTTGCTCACAGCTTCCAAGCTCACATCGGTCCGGGATGATCCTGCAGTTCAGCCGATATAAGTATGCTGCCAAACCAATTTGCTCGGTAACGCTACGGATCTCCACGCTCACGTTGGTTTCCTCGGAGTGTGGCGGTGTGGAGAGGGAGCACATGCTCCGCAAGGCACTTTCGAAATATCGATCTGTCCTTCACTACCTCCGCCGGCATCAGCCGGTCCCTCCTTTCCTGCTATCAATTTCAAGTAGCGTCCCACGCCACGATCGCCTTGTCATCACTGGAGGTGATCAATGTCTCGCTCCCGAGCCATAGCACGGAGTTCACCGAATAGCCGTGGCCACCTGCGTTCCGGTCCATGCGCTTGATCGGATCGAAGGTGTTGCCATCCCAGACCTTGGCGGTTTTATCCCGGCTGGCACTGGCGCATTTGCTGCCATCGGGGCTGAAGGCCAATCGATAGATGGTGTCCTTGTGCGCGGGGAAGGCGTGCAGTTCTTTGAAATCGCCATCGGTGCGCCATAAACGAATGTGGCCATCCTTGCCGCCGCTTACCAGCACGGGCTTGGTGGGGTGCCATTCCACGCAGTTGGCACCGATGTCGTGCCCGGCCAAGGTGAAGCGCTCATTCAGCTCAACACTATCGAGGATGCTGATGTGGCCATCACCACAGGCCACCGCGAGCAAGCTGCCGTCGTTATTGAGTGCCAGCCCGCGCACTTTTTCATCCGTCATTGGGATCTTGCGCTGCAACGCAATGTGGTGGTCTTGTCCTCCTGTGGTCCAAACGGAGATCGAGCCATCGCCACCGGCCACCACCAGCCTGCCATCCGGAAGTTCCTGGATCTCGAAGATGCCTTTCACGTGTGCCCGCTCCAGCTGTATTTCCTCCCGCTTGATCAAGTCCACCACATGCAGGCCACCATCCTCATCGCCGATATAGAGTAGCTCTTCACTGGGGCGATGGAGCGCGAAAATGGCGCGGCCAACGCGGGCTTCGACCATGCCTCGGTCCGGGTCGTTGATATCCCATCGGACAACGGATCCATCGCCGCTGGCGCTGTGGAACAAGCCGGGGACCGGATCGGAAGAGAGTGCATAGACGGGGCCCTTGTGGCCGATGAAGCGGGTGGTGCCGGGAAAGGTCGTTGGTTGAGGCATAGGTAATATGGGACAATGGCTAGGTATGTGCAGAACGGTAGGCACTCGCGACACGCGAGCACCTGCATTAGCTGACGCTCGCGTGTCGCGAGTGTCAGCCAATGCAGGCCTATTGGGTTAGCTCCGGCAAGTTACTCATCGCTAACATGGCACGGGCCAAGGTGATGCTTGTAACTTGAACACGCCCAGCTAGCGTCATACCGGCAGAACCGCTCTATCGACCGCTCATGTGATCCCCACGGCCAGCATGGCATCCTTTCGCATCTTGGCACCGGAAAAAACTAAACTGCGCCGGTTTCGGCACTTCCCCATGGACCTGATCATCAACGGACTCAGCAAGACATACGGCAACGGCGTGAAGGCGCTGGACAACGTGAGCCTCACCATTCCCAAGGGTATGTTCGGTCTCCTCGGCCCCAACGGCGCTGGCAAAAGCACGCTGATGCGGATCCTCGCCACCTTGCAAGAGGCGGATGCAGGCACGGTGCGCTTGGGCGATATTGATGTGCTGAAACAGAAGGATGAAGTGCGGCGCACCTTGGGCTATTTGCCGCAGGAGTTCGGAGTGTATCCTCGGGTGAGCGCCTACGAGATGCTCGACCATATCGCCTTGCTGAAAGGCGTAACGAACAAGGGCGAGCGCAAAAGCTTGGTGGAGGCCTTGCTGCAACGCGTGAACCTGTGGGACCAGCGCAAGCGGCGGCTCAGTGGCTTCAGCGGTGGCATGAAACAGCGCTTCGGTATTGCACAGAGCTTGATCGGGGAGCCGAAGCTGATCATCGTGGACGAACCCACGGCGGGCTTGGACCCCGGCGAGCGCAACCGCTTCTACAACCTGCTCACGGAGATCGGTGAGAACGTGGTGGTGATCCTCAGCACGCACATTGTGCAGGACGTGATGGAACTGTGCAACAACATGGCGATCATCAACAAGGGCAAGCTGCTGTATGCGGGTTCCCCGAGTGATGCGCTGCGTGGAATACACGGCAAGGTGTGGGAGAAGAGCATTGCCAAGAGCGAGCTGGAAGGCTACGTGGCCGGCGGCCAGCTCATCAGCAATCGCTTGGTGGCCGGGCAACCGGTGATCCACCTGCTGAGTGATGTGAACCCCGGTGAAGGGTTCGTATCGGTGGAGCCCAGCTTGGAGGATGTCTTCTTCGGGGCCATCAACCTGAGCAATGTTGAAACCGTTGCACAATGACCAGACAGTTCTTCTACTTCGAAGTACGCTATTGGCTGCGACAGCCCATGGTGTACATCTTCTTCGTGATCCTCGGTTTGCTGCCCTTCTTCGCGGTGATCTCCGACAACCTGCGGATCGGCGGCGGCATCGGCAACGTGTACAAGAACGCGCCTTACGTGGTCTACCAGTTCTATGGGGCCATGTCCTTCCTCGCCATCTTGATGGTGACCGCCTTCGTGAACGGCACCGCGATCCGGGATTTTACCAGCGATACGGCACAGATCGTTTTCTCCACCCCGGTCTCCAAGCGGAGTTACTTGGTGGGCAAGTTCCTGGGCAGCACCTTCATTGCTTCGCTGCCACTGCTGGGCGTTTCGCTCGGCGTGGTGCTCGGTAGCTATTGGCCTTCCGTGGATCCCTTGCGGGTGGGGCCGAACCTGTTGCTTCCACATCTGGAGGCCTTCATCGTGGTGGGTTTGCCGAACATCCTCTTCTCGGCGGCGATCATCTTCGCCGTGGCGGTGTTGGTGCGCTCCACCATGGCTTCCTTCATCACGGCCATCGCACTCTTCGTAGGCTATTCCGTCGCTACCAGCTTCATGAGCGATATGGATAACCAGACGCTCGGTGCCATGTTGGATCCATTCGGTGGTGCAGCTACCGATCTGATCACCAAGTACTGGTCCGTGGATGACAAGAACACGCGCCTGTTGCCATTGGACGGCGTGCTGCTTTGGAACCGCTTGCTCTGGATCGGCGTGTCGATCGTGGTCTTCCTCTTCGGCTACGTGCGCTTCCGTTTCACTGATCGGGTGCAGAAGGCAAAGCCTTCCGAGCCTGAGGACCACATGCCGCTGGGCGCAACAACCGTGGCACTTCCGGTGGTGCAGTTGAAGCATGATCGCCGCGCGCATAGGCTCCAGTTCCGGACGCTCTTCAAGAATGATGTCATAGGCATGTTGAAGAGCACGCCCTTCATCATCATCATGACGCTCGGGCTGATCCAGCTCTTCTTCTCCTTGGCGTTCGTTACCAGCATGTACGGGAACAAAACCTATCCGGTGACCTACAATGTGGTGAACCTGATGGATGGCTCGCTGACGATCTATCTCTTGATCATCGTGGCTTTCTATGCGGGGCAATTGATCTGGAAGGAGCGGGACCCGAAGATGGACGGCATCATCAATGCGCTTCCGATGGCCACGCGGACCAGCCTGCTCGCCAAGCTCGCCGCGCTGATCAGCATCGTGCTCGTTGTACACCTCTTCGCCACCATGGCGGGTATGGTCACACAGCTCGTCAATGGATATACGCGTTTGCAACCGGGTGTGTACCTCACGTACTTCATCGTCCCGGGCACGATCACCTTCGCCATCTGGGCGGCGATGGCGCTGTTGGTGCATGTGTTGGTGAACAACAAGTACCTCGGCTACTTCGTGTTCATCATTCTCTTCATCCTGAACATCTTCGGATGGCAGGCGCTGGACGTGGAATCCAACTTGCTCCGTTTCAATTCGACCTCTGGCTTGGTCTACTCGGACATGAACGGCTTCGGCCCCTTTCTTAAGGGCTGGATCTTCTTCAAGGGTTATTGGCTGCTGTTCGCTGCGCTGCTGATCTACAAGTCCTACATCTTCGTGGTGCGTGGCAACGATACGGCTTGGCGCTGGCGTTTCCGCAATGCGATGTACCGGCTGAAGGGCTCGTGGCCCGTGGCTGCGTTGTTGGTTGGCGCGTGGTTGGCGATGGCCGGCTTCGGCTACTACAACACGAAGGTGCTGAACAACTACATGACCAGCGATCAGACCGAGGAGTTGCAGGTGCGCTACGAGAAGGAGTACAAGAAGTACGAGCACATGCCGCAACCGCATTACACGGATGTATCCTACTTCATCGACCTTGATCCCGCCCAACGTGCGATCACTTACACGGTGGACATCACCCTTCAGAACAAGGACAGTGTGGCCATCGACACGCTCTACTTCAACGTGCCGCATCGCATGGATGTGAAGATGGACATACCCGGTGGCGAACTGGTGCTGAACGATAGCGCGCTGGATCAACGGATGTATCGTTTGGCCACGGCATTGGCGCCCGGCGCGGAGATCAAGCTGAAGGTCAGCGGCGGATGGAAAGCGAAGGGCATTCCGAACAACGTGGAATTCACTGGCATCGTGGACAACGGCAGCTTCTTCAACAACATGGACCTGATCCCGGGTATCGGCTACGATGCTGGCGGAGAGATCCACGACCGCGAGAAGCGCCGCAAGCATGGGCTACCACCGAACGAGCGGATGGCGAAGCTCAGCGACGATCCCGCGAAGCGCATGAACAACTACCTGATGCAGAACAGCGATTGGGTGAACGTGCGCACCACCATCGGCACCGCTGCGGATCAGATCGCCGTTGCGCCAGGTTCCTTGAAGAAGGATTGGACCGAGAACGGGAAGCGCTGGTTCACCTATGAACTGGATTACAAAGCACTCAACTTCTACTCGTTCCTGAGCGCTCGCTATGAGGTGGCACGGGAGATCTGGAAGGATCCATTGGGTAAGGAGCCCGATGTGGAACTGGAGGTCTACTACCAGAAGGAGCACGGGGTGAATGTTCCGCGGATGCTGAACTCCCTGAGCAAGTCGCTGGATTACTACACGGCGCATTTCGGTCCGTACCGGCAGAAGCAAGCGCGGATCGTGGAGTTCCCGCGCTACGCCTCCTTTGCGCAGGCCTTCCCCGGCACCATGCCTTACTCGGAGGGCATCGGCTTTATCACCGACCTCACCGCCAAGGAGGACATCGACATGGTGTTCTATGTGGTGGCGCACGAGACCGGGCACCAGTGGTGGGCGCACCAAGTGATCGGTGCAGCCATGCAGGGCAGCACATTGCTGAGCGAGAGCATGTCGCAATACTCCGCACTGATGGTGATGGAGAAGGAATACGGAAAAGCCAAAATGCGGAAGTTCCTGAAGTACGAAGGGGACAAATACCAGAACGCACGCGGGTCCGAAGCATTGGGCGAGACGCCGTTGCTGAACGTGGAAAACCAAGGCTACATCCACTACAACAAGGCCAGCGTGGTGCTCTATGGCCTGCGCAACTTCCTGGGTGAAGACACCTTGAACAGCGCCTTCCGATCGCTGGTGGATTCCTTCGGCTATGCCGATCCACCTTGGCCTACCTCGCTCGATTGGTACCGCGCGGTGAAGAAGGTGACACCCGATAGCCTCAACTACCTGTTGGAGGATGGCATCAAGTACATCACCCTCTACGACAACAAAGTGATAGAGGCCAAAGGGAAGATGAACGCCGACAGCACGTGGACCGTGACGATGAAACTAACGGCCGAGAAGGAACACGCTGACTCACTGGGCAAAGGCACGCCGGTGCCCATGGATGACTGGATGGACATCGCCGTGGAACGCTGGCCCAGCTACAAAAAGGACAAGGACCTGAACGATGTGCCGTTGCTACAAGAGCGGGTGAAACTGCACTCAGGCGAGAACATGTTCACCTTCACTGTAGCGGGAAAACCTTCTGCAGTAGTGATCGATCCGGACCATCTCTTCTTCGACCGCCACCCCGATGACGATCGGATGCGCGTGACCTTGGAAGAGAAGGAGTAAGTAGGGAAAGTTAGGATGGTCGTCTTCGCGAAGCGCGACCATCCGCTTTCCCCACTGTGCCGTCAGGCACTGAACGTTAGCACATCGCGGCCACGGTATTCATCCGTGTACATCCGTGTCTATCCGTGGTTCAAAACTCAACGGCAGTAAGCTACCCTGTGCCGCAAGGCACATCTGTGTCATCTGTGGTTAGAAACTCAACGTACGTATATCGCGGCCACGGCCCGCGGTATACATCTGGGTATCCGTGTCCATCCGTGTCTATCCGTGGTTCAAAACTCAACGGCAGTAAGCTACCCTGTGCCGCAAGGCACATCTGTGTCATCTGTGGTTAGAAACTCAACGTACGTATATCGCGGCCACGGCCCGCGGTATACATCTGGGCATCCGTGTCTATCCGTGTCAATCCGTGGTTCAAAATCCGACAGACGCAGGCCCTCCAGTGCCGCAGACACATCTGTGCCATCCATGGACAGTATCGTCGGCAGGCATTCATCTGTGTCAACTGCTCCATCTGCGGTTAGAAACTCAACGGCCACGGTATTCATCCGTGTACATCCGTGTCTATCCGTGGTTCAAAACTCAACGGCAGTAAGCTACCCTGTGCCGCAAGTCACATCTGTGTCATCTGTGCCATCTGTGGACAGTATCGACCACGGCGTTCATCTGCGTTCATCTGCGGTTAAGCATTCAGCGGCAGCAAGTCCGCGGATCACACTACCTTCGCCGCGCTGATGATCCCCGGTCTCACAACCGGGGTTAAAAGGGAATCAGGTGCAATACCTGAGCTTTTCCTGAAGCTGTAAGCCTGAATGCCGAACCGGCAATAAGCCACTGTCAACCGCAAGGAAGATGGGAAGGCGCCGGATGAGGGAGGCGAGCCAGAAGACCTGTCACTAGCACAATGGATGATCGCTTCCAGGAAAGAGGCGTGCTCCTGTGCCCTCGGTCCGCGTCGGCATGTAAGCACGGTTATTCCTGGAGGTTTTAAAACGAAACCTCAACAAGGAATAATCAATGAAAACAACCGGACACCTTCTCGCTCTTCTCGCATTCTCCGCCAGCACAGCGGCGCACGCACAATTCGACTTCTCCCATGTGCAATATTGGGTGGGCGCAGGCGCGGACAGCTCCGTGCTCGTAGTGGATTTCCAGGACGGCACCGAAGATGCCAGCTATGCATGGGGCTGGCTGCACAATGGCGGAACAGGGGCGGACATGCTCAACGCCATCGCTGCTGCGGACGTGAACTTCTCCATCGATCTCAACGGGGGATTCCTGAACTCGGTCACCTACGGAAGCCATGCGGGCATCGGTGGTTCACCGAACTACTGGTCCACCTGGAGCGGAACGAGCTTCGCCACGCTGGGCATGAACATGGGCGCTTCGGAAGAAGTCGGGAACGGCGACTGGTTCGCTTGTTCCTACACGGATTTCAACCCGCCCTTGGATCCAACGGAGCCCATCGCAGCCATGGATCCATTCGGATTCACCGCTGCGGATGTGAACTTCTGGGTAGGCGCGGGATCGGATACCACCGTGCTCGTGGTGGATTTCCAGGATGGCAGTGGCGCATCTTCTTTCGCGTGGGGCTACCTGCATGATGCCGGAGTGACCGCAGAGACGATGTTGAACGATATCGCTGCAGCTGACCCTGAATTCGCTGTGGTGACCACCGGTGGATTCTTGGGTGACGTCACCTACGGAGGCTATGCCGGCATTGGTGGAGAACCCAATTACTGGTCCACCTGGAGTGGCACCAACTTAGGCGATTGGTCCATGAACATGGGCATCTCGACCCTGCTGGAGAATGGCGGTTTCTTCGGTTGCTCGTACACGGACTTCGCTCCGGCGATCCGCCCCGGATCCCCTACGGCCGCATCGTTCACCACGGGTGTTACCGCCACTACTGCACCTTCCTTCAACGTATGGCCACAACCGGCCACCGACCTCTTGAACGTGAGCACTGCACTCGCAGGTCAACAGGAAGTAGCGCTGTACAACATGGCGGGGATCCGCGTGCATCAAGGGTCTACGAATGGCACGGTCAGCACGATCGATGTGCGTTCGCTGTCCGGTGGTATGTATGTGCTGCAGCTCGGTACAGCCAAGCGTTTGATCGCCGTGCAATAAGGGAAACAAGGGAGGGTGAAGCCTGATCGCTTCCCCTCCCGCATTCCATCTCATCCGATGTTGCTTCGTCGCTTGTTCCTGCCACTGGTGCTTCTGCCGGGTCTTGTTGCGTTCGCGCAGCACCCCACGGACACCGTGCGTTTGGTGCCGGTGGTGATCAGCGCGGAGCGGCTCACCGATTTCGATGCAGGCGTGAAAGTGCAGCGGATCGACAGCGCGACGCTGGACCGCTACCAGTTCACGGACCTCGGCGATCTGCTGAGCAACGAAAGCCCGATCTTCATCAAGTCCTACGGCTTGGGCAGTTTGGCCACCACTTCTTTCCGTGGCGGCAGCGCGAACCACACGGCCATCCTGTGGAACGGCTTCAACCTCGGCAGCCCGATGAACGGCATGCTCGACCTTTCCTTGGTTCCGGTAGGCTTAGCGAATAACGTGAGCATCCAGTATGGCGGTGCCGGTGCCCTGTGGGGAAGCGGGGCCGTGGGCGGCGCGGTGCTGCTCAACTCGGAGCCGGTGTTCGATCAAGGACTGACGGTGGACGCGGGTGCATCCTTCGGGAGCTTCAGCGATCTGCGCCAGCACGTGGGCCTTTCCTTCAGCAAGAAGAAATGGATCGCATCGATCCGCGGGTACAACATCACGGCACAGAATGATTTTCCGTTCCGCGACAACACAGTGATCGAGGAGCAAGAGCGACGCCAGCGCAATGCGGAGCTCGCGCAACACGGGATCATTTCGGAGAACTACTACCGCATCAACAACCGGCAGAAGATCAACCTCCGGCTTTGGTATGCGGATGGTGATCGTCACATTCCGCCGACGCTGCTACAGGACAACGGCACGGACCACCAACAGGACCGGAGCATGCGCGCCACTTCGGAATGGCAACGCACCGGCGACAAGGTCACCAGCTTCGTGCGTGCCGCCTGGTTCGATGAGCACCTGTGGTGGAACGGGGAAAGCTCCGACAGTGCGGCCTATAGCCATTCGCGTTCCGTAATAGCCGAAGCGGAAATGCGGATCCGTTTGAAAGAACGGCAACTGCTTTCGATCGGCCTGAACAACACATTCGCTGAAGCGCTTTCGGATGGTTATCCGGAACGGCCGCAACAGAACCGCTCTGCGCTCTTCGCCTCGTACCGGATCAGCACGAAGGATCAGCGTTCCACTACAACAGTCTCCTTGCGACAAGAGCTGGTGGAACAAGAACTCGTGCCCTTCACCTGGACGCTCGGGAGTGCATTCAAACTACAGCGCTGGCTAACGGCCAAGGCGAATCTGGCCCGCGTCTACCGCATCCCCACCTTCAACGACCTCTACTGGCAGCCCGGCGGAAACCCGGACCTGTTGCCGGAAAGCGGCTACAGCGGAGAGCTCGGCTTGGCTGCGAAGTGCGATGAAAAACGGACCTTGACGTTCAGCGGTGAAGTCACCTGGTTCCAACGCACGATGGACAATTGGATCATCTGGCTTCCTGCCGGATCGTACTGGAGTCCGCAGAATTTGATGAACGTGTGGAGCCGTGGTCTGGAACTGCGCGGCGGCGTTGCATGGCGCGTGAAGAGCACCACCATCAAGCTGGATGTGATGACGAACTATGTGGTCTCCACCAATGAAACGGCGAAGTCGGCGAACGACGCCTCGGTGGGCAAACAACTGATCTATGTGCCGGTATACAGCGGCCAAGGAACACTCAGCGTGATCTGGAAAGATCTCACGGTCATGGGTAGTGCACACTACACCGGATATCGGTACACCAGCACGGACAACCGTCAATTCCTTAAGCCTTACCTGCTGGTGGATGCAGCGCTTTCCTACCGCCTCGCTGCGGGCACCAAGTATGTGCTCGGGCTCACTGCGCAAGGCTTCAACCTGCTGGATGAGACTTACCAAGTTATGTTGAACCGGCCGATGCCGCTGCGCAATTTCCAAGTGGGTATCAACCTGCGATTCAATCAGCCTGCCAAGTCAACGATAGAAACGAAATGATCATGAGTTCACTCCGAAAGATGACAAGGAAGCCCGCGCTGACGTTCGGTGTGATCGCAATGCTCGCCTTCACCGGCTGCCGCAAGGACAAGCCCGAGGAGCCGGAGCATGCGCCCGTCAGCATTGGCAATGAGCGCGGCGTGTACATCACCAACGAGGGCAATTTCCAATGGGGCAATGCGAAGGTGAGCTACTACAACATCGCAGCGGGCACTGCCACGGAAGACCTCTATGAGCCTGCGAACGGCGTGGCCATCGGGGACGTCTGCCAGTCCATGGTGCTGTACGGCAACAAGGGCTACTTGGTGGTCAATAACTCCAACAAAGTGGTCGTAGTGGACCCGAGCACCTTCGTTGCCACCGCAACGATCACGGGCTTCACTTCGCCGCGCTATTTTCTTCCAGTCGGCAATGGCAAGGCCTACGTGACGGATCTGTTCGCCAACAAGATCGCGGTGGTGGATCTCGCCAGCAACAGCATCACCGGCCACATCCCATGCTCGGGTGCGACGCAGGAACTGCTGATGGCCGACGGCAAGGTCTTCGTCACCAATGAAGGGCGTGGGGAGATCCACGTGATCGACCCCGCCACCGATGTAGTGGTGGATACCATCGCGGTGAGCCGCGGTGTCAACAGCATCGTGGAGGATGCCAACGGAAAGCTCTGGGTGGCCTGCACCGGCGGTGGTGGAACGCCACCGGCACTGGTCCGGATCGATCCGCAAAGCGCGCAAGTGGAAGCCACTTTTCCCTACTCGAATTCAGCGAACAACCCCTGGCGGCTCAACATCAACGGCGGCGGGGACACGCTCTATTTCCTCCGGGGCGGCATCTACCGCATGGCGATCACGAACACGGCAGCGCCTACCTCCGCTTTCATCCCTGCGGATGGCCGCAACCTCTACGGCTTGGGCGTGGATCCCGTGGATGGCACGCTCTACCTCAGCGACGCCATCGACTACGTACAGCGCGGCGTTGTCTACTGCTACCGCCCCGATGGCAGCTTGCTGAACACCTTCCACGCAGGGACGATCCCGGGGAGCTTTTGCTTTCGGTGAGGATCTTCGTTGAGGTTGGCTCCGGGGTGGCGCAGATTACATTCGTCGCATCAACCTACATCCATGAAGCAACTTTCCTTTTTGGCCTTGGCGCTTTGCACGCTTCAAGCCTTTTCCGCGGACCGCATCGTCGAGGAATTCGGCACGGCACCCACGTATCCCAATATCGCTGCTGCGGTCACGGCCGCGGTGGATGGAGACCGGATCATCATTAAGAACCGCGCCGGGGATATTCCGTGGATCGAGAACATCGCGGTGAACAAGAGCTTGGAATTCCTCGCCTATCAGGACAATGGCTTCTTCGTGGTCCAGGGTAACTGGACCATCGCGGTGCTTGGTGGGCGCGAGGTATCGATCATCGGTATGAGCAACACCAACGGCAGCATTCTCACCAGTGGCACCAGCTCTGTCGTTGGCGGCACGCGGGTGCGGGTGATGGGTTCCCGGTTTTTGCTCGGGAACGTCAACCTCGGGGTTGATGCCGTTCATGCCAACGTGGTGGGGAACGAGCTGCAGGCGGGGTTCGTGCGCGTCAACATCGGCAATGTGGTGGGCAACCAGATCAGCCTCATGGGTACTGCGGAATGCATTCGGGTCACGCCCACTACCGCAACATTCCAAGGTGATACCTGTGCCATCATCGGCAATTGGGTGTCCAACACGGGCAACAGCTACGAGGGCATCTACGTGAGCGGGCGAGCCCAAGCGTATCATATCCGCAACAACTGGGTCCGACACGGTTGGATGGGGATCCATGTGCAGGGCGGGAATACCCAAGCTATTGCCAACCTGGTCCAGAACAACAGCATTCAGGCCAATGCGGGCGGGAGCGGGTTGCGCTACGGGATCGACCTGGCGAACACCGCAACCAACTCCATCTGGGAGGTGATGAACAACGCGGTGGGCACGCTTTTTATCGGCACCAATCGCGGCATCAATTACGACAGCGGCAATCAGGGGCAGGTCAACGTCTATTTCAACCACATGCAGTCGGGTATGACGATGAATACGGGGTTCACCTACGAAGGCAACAATACCTTGGACCAACCGGTCACCTTCAACACCGATGGTACCCTCAACAACGCACCCGGTGTGGTGAACGGGGGCAATCCAGCGGCTCCTTTCTATGACCTGGACCTTTCCGTGGGTGATGCCGGTGCGTATGGCGGCAGCTATACGCTGAGCAACTTCTTCCCGCTCCACACCGGTGCCGCCCGTGTGTATATGACCGGTCATCCCTTCAACCTCCGCTCCGGTGCCACGTTGCGCGTGCGTGCCAATGCGTGGGACCGCTAAGCCAGTGGCGATGATAGCGAACATGATCAGGAACCTGCTCTTGGCGTTGGTGCTGCCGATCTCCATCACGGTGATGGGGCAGGGTGTGACCAGTGCCGAGTACTTCTGGGACAGTGATCCCGGTGCAGGCAACGGCACTGCGATGCAGGCCGTGGACGGCAGCTTTGGACAAGCCGTGGAAGCGGTGCTGCTGCAAACCGCCGCATTGCCCGCCGTGGGTCCGCACACGCTCAGCATCCGGGTGCGCGATGCGAACAACAACTGGGGGCCGCTCTTCACCACGGTGGTGGTGGTGGATCCATCCCTGACTACCGCACCGGAGATCAAGGTCACACAGGCCGAATTCTTCTGGGACACCGATCCCGGCGCGGGCAGCGGTACACCGATGTTGGCGTTCGACGGAAACTACAACGATGCCATCGAGGCCATCATGCTGCAGAGCTCCGCGCTGCCGGCCATCGGCGCACATGTACTGCACATCCGTGCGTGCGATGCCAACGGCGCTTGGGGGCCTGCCTTCAGCGTGGTGGTGGATGTGATGCCCGGCGTGACCAGCTTTCCGGAGATCAAGGTCACCGCGGCGGAATACTTCGTGGATGTTGATCCCGGTGAAGGGCTGGGCACCCCGATGCTGGCCGTGGATGGCAATTTCGACTCCGCATTCGAAGGGCTGCGGGGTGGCGGCATTCCTGCGCCGGTGGTGCAGGGCGTGCATGTGTTGTGGCTCCGCGCCCGTGATGCCAACGGCGCATGGGGACCCGCCTTCGGAGTGGTGGCGAACATCGATACGACCGTCACCGAAATCACTACGGAGGTGCCTGCGGTGCATGACGACCGGTCCGTTGTGCTGCTGCCCAACCCTGCGGATGCTGGACAAGGCTTTCTCCTGCGCATCGGTGCATCGGTGAAGGGCGAACGCGTGGTCCTGTTGGATGCCAGTGGTCGCATGGTCGCTGAGCATCGCATCGATGGCGCTCCGCAACTGGAAGTGCCCTTGCGCGGGGTCGCTCCGGGCGCCTACCTGGTCGGGATCCATTTCACCACGGGTAAGCCCGAGTGGCGAAGGCTGGTGGTCCACTGAACAAGAAGAGCGAACGGCCCCGGGATCCCGGGGCCGTTCGCCGTTCAGACCGCTCCGCACAGGCGAAGGCGGTCGATCGCATGCGATCCGGTAGGAGCGTGCCACAACCGAACTTTGCACCCCCTCCGAGCTCCTGCGGAGAACACATCCATGGACAAGAACCGCTACGCCTCTTCGCCCAACTTCGAGAACGGGAAGTTCCACAATCTGCTACCCACCAGCATGTCCATGTCCGCGAAGGACATGGCGAAGACCCTCGCGGGATTCATTGCGGGTGGAGAAGACCGCGCGCCGAAGCACAAGATCCATGTGCGGCATCCGGATCCCGCGTTGATCGCTTCACCGAACGGAAGCACACGAATGGTATGGTTCGGTCACTCGGCGTTCCTGCTGCAGATCGATGGCAAGAACCTGTTGCTCGATCCCATGTTCGGTTCCACGCCCGCGCCTTATCCGTGGATGGGCCGGTCGCGCTTCACGGACGGCCTGCCCATCGCCATCGCGGACCTGCCGCACATCGATGCCATCCTGCTTTCCCACGACCACTACGATCACTTGGACTACGGTTCCATTCAAGCCTTGAAGGCGAAGACGAAGGAGTTCTTCGTGCCCTTGGGCGTGGGCCTGCGCTTGCGTGCATGGGGCATTGAAGCGGCGCGGATCCACGAGCTGGATTGGTGGGACGAGATCGACCTGGATCACTTGCATCTCGCGTTCACGCCAGCGCGGCATTTTTCCGGCCGTGGGCTGATGGACCGCTTCTCCACGCTCTGGGGTGGCTGGGTGATCCAAGGCAAGAAGGACAACATCTACTTCAGCGCGGACAGCGGCTATGGCCCGCACTTCGCTGCGATAGGAGCGAAGTACGGTCCGTTCGACTTCGCCATGATCGAGTGCGGGCAGTACAACGAGAAGTGGGCGGACATCCACATGATGCCGGAGGAATCGGCACAGGCCGCCTTGGATGTGCGAGCGAAGGTGATGATGCCGATCCACTGGGCGAGCTTCGTGCTGGCCCTGCACACCTGGACCGATCCGGTGGTGCGTGTGACGAAACGGGCGAGCGAGCTCCACATGCCGATCATCACGCCGCGCATTGGTGATGTGGTGGCGCTGGATGCGCTGGCCACTTTCCACGAGCGGTGGTGGGAGAGCGTATGAACAGGATAGTGGACCGGGGGCGCACCTTTGCACACCACGATGCACGAAACGCTCAAGGCCCATATCTCCGCACAGCTTGAATTTTCCAGTGCCGACCTGGCGTTGATCGACGCGCACTTCCGTGAGCGCACGCTGAAAAAGAAGGAGTATCTACTGGAAGAGGGAGAGGTCTGCAACACGTTGACCTTCGTCGCTGAAGGTTGCATCCGCCAGTTCCACTTGAAGGACGGCGATGAACGCACGTGCGACCTTTCTTTCACGGGCGCATGGGTAACGGACTTGAAGAGCTTCAATCAAGGCACGCCGTGCGTAATGAACCATCAGGCGCTCGAGGCCACGCAGGTCAGCAGCATAACCAAGATGGACCTGATGAAGCTCTACGCCGCATGCCCGAAGTTCGAGACATACGGGCGCATGATGACTGAGCAGGTGTTGGAGCGGGCGAGCGCGCTGGCCATGTCACTGGGGTCCGACAGTCCGGAGGAGCGTTACCTGAAATTGTTCAGTAGTCGGGCGGACCTTTTCCAGCGGGTGCCGCAGAAGTACATCGCGAACCTGTTGGGCATCAGCCCGGAGAGCCTGAGCCGGTTGCGCCGCAGGCTGGTTGGGAAGGGGAGGAGCTGATGGGCCCCACTGAGCACACTAGGGATCTCCTGAGAAAGGGCTTTGCCTCGCCGGTGGTGTAGCTGGAAACTCTTAACCATCGTCATCGTCTTGAACAGTGGGGCTTTCGGTGCTTTGTGCCATCAAACGCACCAACGATGGAGACCTTGAACAAGACCACGTACGCCATGGACCGGAAACGTCTGCAGACTGCGGAAGCGCGGCTCGAAGATGTGATGGAAATGAGCGACCCCGATGCTGTGAAGCTGAAAGTGAAGCAGGTGGAAGATGAATTCGCTGCGGACCCAAGCGAATTGAACAATATTCGGTTGGCCATTATCCACCACGAAGTGGCGCTGAATCTGGGGTTCCTTGCGAAGTCGGGATACAAAGGCTACGCGCGGCGGAGCTTCGACCGGCTCACGGCTTTGGAAGGAGCATTGAAAGCACGGGAATACCTGCCGTTCGTGGCCTCGCACCGCGCGTCGGCCTTATCGCTGGTGGGCGGGGAAACTCGGGAGTTGTATTTGGTGGGCGATGCGTTCCGCTTATTCGAAGGAGCTGTTGAACGCTTTGCGGAAGCCTCGTACATGCCTGAATTCCTGCGCGGCAGCGTTGCGGAGAATTTGCCGTGGATCTTCTGGCGGAAGAAACGATCCGCCGCCAAGGACTTTGGGTCCATCATCCGGAAATACGAAGCCGACAACAGCTACGCAAGCGTGAAGATCATGAGCTTCACATACTGGGCATGGGCGAAGGCACACAGCGGAAAGTGCTTCCGCGAGCAGGCGTTGGTATACTTGGCAAAAGCCGTTGCATTGGATCCCGATGGAGTGGGCGGAAAGGCGAAGGCGGAAGCATTGTTGTGGGAATGGCGATGAACCGATGGGCATGTGGCACGTACATTTACCATGACCTTCACCTTGCGGAGATCGATGCCAAGTACGGCCCCCTCGATCTCGCCATGAACGAGTGCGGACAGTACAACGAGAAGTGGGCGAACATCCACATGATGCCGGAGGAATCGGCACAGGCCGCCTTGGATGTGCGAGCGAAGGTGATGATGCCGATCCACTGGGCGAGCTTCGTACTGGCCCTGCACACCTGGACCGATCCGGTGGTGCGCGTGACGAAGAAGGCGGATGAGCTGCACATGCCGATCATCACGCCGCGCATTGGCGACGTGGTGGCATTGGATGCGCTGGGCGGGTTCCACGAGCGGTGGTGGCAGGAGGTTTGAACGTCTGTGTCCATTCCTTTCAGTCGAAGAATTGTCGTTCAGCTATTCTTCAATGAGCACGCGGATCGAGCGTAACCTCTGCTCTCACGCGTATTCGCCACCCCACAATACCGGGTCTTAGGCTTCCAAACACAGAACACCGTTGGTGTTTCCGTACTACGGGTTGGTATAACTTGCAATAGCGATCGTCGCCCCGGCGATGCTCCTCCACCCAAACCCCTCCCGTCCATGACCTTCTTTTTACGCAGTGCATTTCTGGGCATTTTGATCGCCATCACCAGTACGATCGCTTGGGCCCAGGGTGGCGAAGCTGCCGTGCGCCAATGGATGCAGGAGCATTACCAAGACCACGGTCTCACGAAAAAGGACGCAACGGATTGGACCATCACGAGCCAGTCCACGGACAAGCGTGGCATTACCTACCTATACATCCGCCAAGAGGCCAATGGTTTGCCCGTGCAAGGTGCGGTGGCCAATTTCGCATTGAAGAACGGCGCGGTGGTCAACTTCGGGAACCGCCTCCAAACCAACGTTTCCGGTCGGGTCAATGCCGCTTCTCCCGGCATACGTGCGGAAGATGCACTGCGGTCGGCTGCGCGGCAGCTGGGGCTTACTCCAACAGAAGTGAGCGTGGAGAAGCGGATCTCCAAAACGAACATGGTGCTCAGCACCAGCGGCATTTCCCGCGATCCCATTCCGGCGAAGCTGGTCTATCAAGTGGTGGGCGAAGGCAAGCTTCCCTTGGCGTGGGACCTGGTGATCCGCGAACTCGGCGGCGCACATTGGTGGCACGTGGCGGTGGATGCGCAAAACGGCGTCCTCCTCTGGAAGCATGACTGGATCGTGAGCTGCACCGTTCCTTCCGGCTTTGCCCAGCCGAGCTACAATGCAGCGATGGATCTCGTGCAGGCCGCGCCACCTATGCCCGCAGCGGCAGCCATGCCGCCGCCCGACGGTTCCGGCTATCGTGTATTCCCGCTGCCCATTGAAAGCCCGACCTACGGCCCGCACCTCTTGAGGAACGATCCCGCGGATCCGGTGGCTTCCCCCTATGGCTGGCACGATACCAACGGCGTGCCCGGTGCGGAATACACCATCACGCGTGGCAACAACGTGTATGCCGGTGAGGACTGGGCCGATACGGACGTGATCGGCTACAGCCCCGATGGCGGCAGCGGGCTGAACTTCGATTTTCCTTATTCACCACCGGAGGATCCAGTGGACTATATCAATGCAGCCATCACCAACTTGTTCTATACCTGCAACGTGCTGCACGACGTGTGGTACCACTATGGTTTCGATGAGGAGAGCGGGAACTTCCAAGAGACGAACTACACCGGCGCAGGCGAAGGGAACGATGCGGTCTATGCCCAAGCACAGGATGGCAGCGGCACCAACAATGCCAACTTCGGCACCCCGCCGGACGGTGCCGCCGGTGCCATGCAGATGTACCTGTGGCGCACCAGCGAAGCCGATACGTTCACGGTGAACAGTCCTTCCGCCATCGCCGGGAATTACAACATCTCGGTGGCTGGTTTCGGGCCCACACTGCCCTCCGCTGGCATCACAACGGACCTGGTGCTGGTGCAGGATGACACGGCACCGGCGAGTGACGGCTGCGACAACATTCTGAACGGCGCGGCCTTGTCCGGTAACATCGCGGTGGTGGATCGCGGGCAATGCACCTTCGTCGATAAGGTGCTGGCGTTGCAGAACAAAGGCGCCATCGCGGTGATCGTAGTGAACAACGTGGGTGGAGCACCCATCGCCATGGGCGGCACCGATCCGGGCAACATCACCATTCCGTCCGTAATGGTATCCATGGCCAACGGGCAGACCATCAAGAACGCCTTGCAGAACGGGCCTGTGAACGGCACGTTGAAAGGGGTCGGGATGGAGAGCCTGCGCGATTGCGATTTCGACAACGGCATCATCGCGCATGAATACGGGCACGGCATTTCCAACCGGCTCACCGGTGGGCCCAACGATGTGGACTGCCTCTGGAACGCGGAGCAAATGGGCGAGGGCTGGAGCGACTGGATGGGCATGGTGCTCACCATGCAAGCAGGCGACCTGCCGCAAACCGGCCGCGGTGTGGGCACCTTCGTGAAGGCGGAAGGTCCGGATGGCCCGGGCATCCGGCCTGCACCGTATTCCACTGATTTCTCGGTGAACCCATACACCTATGGCATCACCAACACGGGGCAATTCCAGGAGAGCCATGCCTTGGGCTTCGTTTGGACCACCATCCTCTGGGAAATGACGTGGGACCTCGTGCAGTCGGAAGGCTTCGATCCCAATATGTACACCGGCACCGGAGGCAACAACGTGGCCATGCGTTTGGTGATGGATGGCCTGAAGCTGCAGCCCTGCCAGCCGGGCTTCGTGGACGGACGCGATGCGATCTTGCTGGCGGATGAACTGAACTACGGCGGCGCCCATAGCTGCCTTCTCTGGAAAGCCTTCGCCCGGCGCGGTCTCGGCTTCAGTGCGAGCCAAGGGAGTTCGTCCTCGGTGAACGATCAAGTGGAGGCCTTCGACATACCAACCTCCTGCATGTCGGTGGGCGTTCCGGAAGCAACGGAGCAGCCGAACAACTTCGTGGTGGCACCCGGTCCCGGTGGGGAGCAAATGCAACTGATACTGGGTTCCGCCCTGCGCACGGATGCCATGGTGCGGCTGATCGGCATGGACGGCCGCTTGCTACGCGAAGTGCGGATGGCACGCGGAAGCACCTCACTGGTGCTCAACATGGGTAGCCTCGCACACGCGGCCTACATCGTGGAACTGGCAGGGGAGAACGCACGCCCGGAACGCAAGCGGTTCGTGTATTGATCGGAGCCAAGCTCACGTCTTGAAGCGCACGAACAGCCTTCCGAAGTTGTCGCTGTCCTTATCGATGCGGTGGTAGAGCTTTTTCACCTCCGGTTGCTGCAGGTAGCGGATCACCTTCTTCTTCAGCTGGCCGCTGCCCTTGCCGGGTATGATCTCCAGGATCGGGATACGGCGATCCACACAATGCTGCATGGCCTCGTCCAGCGCCTTATCGATCTGGGTGCCCTTGTTGAAGATGTCGTGAAGGTCGAGCTTGTGCTTGGCCATGGGATCGGGTGCTAGCCGGGCTAGCTGAACTGATGCTCAGGCGAAGAACGAGCGGTCCAACTGGCTTTGCCGGATGATCGAGAGAAGGGTGCCGATGCGCAATTCCTTGTGGTCTGGAACGGGGACCGTGATCGTCGACCCCGGGATCGGTTTTGGCATGATGATATGACTGTCGCGCTGCCGGACTTGCTCGAAGCCGTGCTTCTTGAGAATTACACAGACCTCCTGACCACTGAGAGTTCGCATCACACTGCCACTCGAACCCTTGTCACCAGCACTTCATCATGTGACCGATCACGCACCTCCGCAGGCGAGGCTGTTTCGAAGAACAATTCCAAGGCCTCTATAAGATTGGTGCGCGCCTCTTCGACCGTGTTGCCTTGGCTAGCGATATCCAGCTCGGGACAAAGGGAGGTGTAGCCATCGCCATCCCGTTCGATGATGGCAGTAAGGTCACGCGTATTCTTCATGGTGGTGTAATGCTCGGTATCAAAGTTAAGGTTCTAGCTCAGATCCTTGGCAAAGGACTGGAAAGCCGGGTGCCCGAGGGCTGCACCGGGCATGATGGGTCTGGCAGGCTCATTCCGGAGTTTCGATGCCTTCATTTAACAGCACCTTTATCGGGTCGTTCCGCCGATCCTTTTCGGGATGTCGTCGAGGTCCAGCTCGTGCTTGGCCATGGAAGATGATCGGTAGTCGGGCTAGCTGAACTGATGCTCAGGCGAAGAACGAGCGGCCGTGTAGTGCAGGCCAAATGGTCTACTTCCGGTTACTCTTCACCCGGATCGGCTGTAGCTTACCCGTGCCTATGGCCAACAGCGCGATGAAGAGCAGGTAGAGGCCCACGAAGCCGGCATGCACGCTTTGGATGCCGATCACCAGTGCCATGAAGATGTGCAACAACGCTGTAACGACCAGTCCGACCGAACCGATCACGTAGAAGGGTGGGAGCTTGTTCATGGAACACAAGGTACGACAATTCAACAGGAGGGGAGATATAGGGTGCGGGAGACCGTTTTGATCCACGGCCTTGGATCATGCGCTGAAATAGCCTTGGTACCACTCCTTTTCCCAATGGTCCTGCGCTTCGGCTTCCGGTCCCACGGCGTCCCCGAGCAGGATGCGCAGCAGGCGGAGCGAGCGATGATCCCGCTGGGAGATCACCGGGATGCCGGCGCGGATCACAGCGGCAGCGGCCACTCCCGGTCCTCGCTGGTAAGCCTTATCGGGGGCGAAGCGGCTACCGGAATAGGTCACCGTGCTTCCACAGGCACCGCTGACGTCCATCAGGATGGCGAGCTCGACCCCTTCGCGGAGCGCAAGGTCGCGCATGGATTGAGCAGCTTTTACCATGCCCTCGGTCCAGTCGGTTCCGTCCTCTGTCAGCGAACGCGCCGTGCCGTCCAAGACATCGAATCCATTGCCACCGTGGCTGTCGGGCGTCCTGCGTGGTGTGCCGAAGGAGAAGTCCTCCGGGCAGAATTTCACGATGCGCACCTCCGGCCGGAACAGCCAACTGCGCAGGTCGGCGTGGTCGCCGTTGGTGCTGCCGTCCACGCCGCAATGCACGCCGCCGAGGCAGGCGCTTAGCAGCACCACTAGCGGCTTTTCGGCCGTGGGGCGTACATGCCCGGCGAAGAATTCAGGCGAAGGAAGGTGGGAGGGGCGTTCCATGGTTAAAGGTACGTCTTCCAAATACCAGTTGTGCGGTAGTGCCGTTCCACAGAGACGCACGGATCACGTGTTACTGAGCATTCAGCCAAGGATTGAAACGGCTGGCCATTGGCGTGACCTTGCGTATCTGCTGGCTTGTGATCTTGCTCCCTACGCTCTTCTTTGTACCTTTAGCACATGGCCTCGAAGAACTCCTCCACACGCGAAACGCGGAAGGTCACCAAGGCGCCTTTGACAAGCAAGGCCGTACGAAGGGCATCGTTGGCTGCGACGAAGGCTGCGAGTCGGTCGGCCTTCAAGGAAGTGGATGAATTGCTGGTGGTGAAGGAAGGATGGTTGGTGAAGGTGGATAAGACCGGCAAAGTGACCAAGCGGGTCAAGAAGATCCAACTGCCAGCTGCTTAACGCATGGCGCGTTCATTACGCTTGCGAGTTTTCGCAGGACCGAACGGTTCGGGCAAGACCACGATCATAGAGGCGGTGCGTAAAGCACGCGTGAATAGCAAGCCGGTCGACTTCGGAGTATATATCAATGCTGACGATATAGCGCGGGCATTGGGAAAGGGATATGACCTTTCGCCGTTCGACTTGGACCTTGGTGCGAATCAGTTCCTCGATTTCGCGGAAGGGTCGGGATTGCTGGATAGAGCTTTTACGCGCGACTTGCTTGTAGCGGGTATGGTTTGGAAGGGCGGTAAGGTGCGATCCAAGCCGGACTTGCCCAAGGATAGAGTGGCTCAGTTGATCGCGCAGTTCCTTTATGATGAGCTGCTCAAGGCAAAGCGCAAGTTCTCTTTCGAGACCGTCTTCAGCCATTCGGGAAAGCTGGATTTGATGAGGCGAGCGAAGGCTGCGGGTTATAAGGTTTATCTCTACTTCATCTCCACGGAAGATCCCGCGATCAATGTGCAGCGCGTGAAGGAGATCCGAGTGAAGCAGGGCGGACATGATGTGCCGAAGGATAAGATCATCAGTCGTTACTTCCGCACGATGGGACACTTATCCGAAGCCCTGTCGTTATCCTACCACGCCTATCTGTGGGACAATTCCAAGCATGGGGCTGCCCAATTGTTCTGCGAAATGAAACGACCGGAGAGTGGTGTTGTTTGGGACATCAAAGCCGAGTTGGTGCCGGTGTGGTTCATGGAGCACTTCCTCATCAAGCATCCGGAGGATCCCTACCTGTCCGACGCATATGTGGATGCGATGAATCATTATCTCGGATTATACGATCAGCAGTAGTTTCGGACGTGCCCCCCACCAGCGATGGCAGCTGCAACTGGCCTAACTGCGGGCCGCGTTGCACCATAGAGCCAAGATAATCCGCCCAAGAACCACTCCCAGCTAAAGCTTCAGCCAGCGCAACAGTCGGCTTGCCTCATCCAAGATCACGGTGGAAAGCCCTGCGGGTAGTTGGTCCGTTGTGATGCGCACGGTTGCACCGTTCATGCGTGCCGTTAGTCCTTCACGCCCGGTCACATCGAACAAGGAGACTGAACCTCCGGTAAACCATCCGTGTGCATGCGTAGCTCAAAAGAACCGAAGCCTGCGGTAAAACCCCTCGCGGAATAGGACATTCAGGTGTCCTCAGGGTCCCGAGGCGGAGACCGCTGAGGGAGCTACCGAGGATTCATCGCGGCCACGGCATTCCATCATCTGATCAATCGCCACCTCCGGTAAACCATCTGTGTCCATCTGTGTGCATCTGTGGTTCAAACAGAACCGAAGCCTGCGGTAAACCCCTCGCGGAATAGGACATTCGGGTGTCCTCAGGGTCCCGAGGCGGAGACCGCTGAGGGAGCTACCGAAGCCTGCGGTAAACCCCTCGCGGAATAGGACATTCAGGTGTCCTCAGGGTCCCGAGGCGGAGACCGCTGAGGGAGCTATAGCACGATCTCCGACCCACGCCCCCTCAATAGCTTCGCGCCATGTCCCATCCCGTCATTCCGCCCTACGTCCCCAAGCACAAGATCCGCATCGTCACCGCCGCGTCGCTGTTCGACGGCCATGACGCCGCCATCAACATCATGCGGCGCATCATTCAGAGCACCCGAGCCGAGGCTATCCACTCGCGAAACGACCGCACATGGAGGAGGGAGCAGGCGATCCCAAAGGATGTGCCTGCCACGGCCATGTGCACATGAATGACCGGGGTCATGCCCTGCCTGTTTGACCCACCTTAGCTTGTGCAAATGCGGCTCCGTATACGTGACCTGTGCTGGCTTGTCTGCGCGTCTTCGATGCAAGGGCTTCTGGCCCAACAGGCGGATAGTTCACACATCGCGCCGCGGTTGGCACTGGACTTGGTCATTGGTGGTGGTGGTGGTGGTCCGGCCTTGGATGTGGAGGTGCGCACGGCCGCTGACCGCTTACAGACCGTGGACATGAGCGGGTCCTTCACCTTGGCTGCAGCCTTGGAGCATCGGATACGGGGTCGGTGGAGCGGACGTGCCCAGTTGGGCTGGATGGCGGTGGATCGGGAGAGCAATGGACGGGGCGGTGATCCCTACGCCTCCCCAAGGCCTATCGGTGACCGATGGTACTTGGACCTGGGTGCGGCGTGGCAGGTCCTTCGCACGAAGCGGAGCCAATTCAGCCTGAGCGGTGTCGCGCGCGGGATGTGCGGAATGGATATCAATGTCGACTACGTGCAAGGCAGCGCTTTCGCGCCTTCGGCACAGATCGATCAGGCCCATTTCTTCTATCGTCCGGCGGTGGTCCCGCATGCGGACGTAGCGTGGAGGTACCGCGGCACCAAGGCCATGCTGGGCTTCGTCCTGCGCGTGGGTTGCGAGTATGAGCATTTTACCTGCGAACGCGTGGCGCTTTCGCCAGGTCTGGCCATGCTCCCGGATGACCTTCGCCCATTGACCGGCGCCCGGTCCGGTTGGGCCTATACCGTGATGCTTGGCATTACCGGTTGGGAGTGATGCACGGTTTGGCATTCACCATGGGAACGATCCGCCCTGCGGACAAAGTGACAAGTCATTAGGTATGCCGCATGCATCGCGGCCAAGCATCATCTGATCATCTGATCAAACGCCACCTCCGGTAAACCATCTGTGTCCATCTGTGTGCATCTGTGGTTCAAACAGAACCGAAGCCTGCGGTAAACCCCTCGCGGAATAGGACATTCGGGTGTCCTCAGGGTCCCGAGGCGGAGACCGCTGAGGGAGCTGATCCACCCCCATCGCGACCACGGCATTCCATCATCTGATCAAACGCCACCTCCGGTAAACCATCTGTGTCCATCTGTGTGCATCTGTGGTTCAAACAGAACCGAAGCCTGCGGTAAGCCCCTCGCGGAATAGGACATTCGGGTGTCCTCAGGGCCCCGAGGCGGAGACCGCTGAGGGAGCTAACCGAGGATCCATCGCGGCTACGGCATTCCATCATCTGATCAATCGCCACCTCCGGTAAACCATCTGTGTCCATC
>JBEBYG010000008.1:0-149254 GCA_040391235.1 Cryomorpha ignava | reverse complement strand
CGATGTAGTCATAGAGGTCCTTCATGGTCTCGCTGAAGGACTTCTTGGTGTTCTTATGCAGGTTGCTCACGGCGATGCGGCTGGCGAGCTGCGCATAGTCGGGATGGCGCACCGTCATGGTGGCGGCCACCTCGGCGGCGAGGTTGTCCAGTATGGTGGTGGTAACACCGTCGTAGATGCCATCGATCACCTTGAGGGTGACCTGGGTGGCGTCCACGATGGGATCCAGTCCGTAGCAGAGCTTCTTCACCCGTGCTGTGATCTTGTCAAATTTCACCGCCTCCCGGCGTCCGTCGCGTTTGATTACGTACATACTTCTTTTTGTTTTTTCCCGGCTCCCGCCAGATGATGGATTCCACGTCTCTTCGTCGTTCCCAAGATCACACACCTTGGGTGATGTCGTCAGTCTGTCGATAGGCTGTTCTTCAACGGCCCGATGTTCACTTGTTGGCCAGCCCAAGGGATTAGCTCCTCTGGATCAAGGCCTTGGCGGCTTCTTTAGAAATCCGCGTCCAAGGAAAATTTGTTGCCCTCCTTGTCGGTGTTCATCACGCCGGCCTTCTGGTACTCGCCCACGCGCTTCTCGAAGAAGTTGGTCTTCCCTTGCAGGCTGATCATCTCCATGAAGTCGAAGGGGTTGGTGGCGTTGTACACTTTCTCGTTGCCCAGCTCCACCAGCAGGCGGTCGGCCACGAACTCGATGTACTGCTGCATCAGTTTGGCGTTCATGCCGATGAGGTTCACCGGCAGTGCATCGGTCACGAATTCCTTCTCGATCTCCACCGCGTCGGTGATGATCTTCTCCACGGTCTTCTTGCTCAGCTGGCCCTTGAGGTGCTTGGTGTAGAGCAGGCAGGCGAAGTCGCAGTGCAGGCCCTCGTCGCGGCTGATCAGCTCATTGCTGAAGGTGAGGCCGGGCATCAGGCCGCGCTTCTTCAACCAGAAAAGGCTGCAGAAACTGCCGCTGAAGAAGATGCCTTCCACGGCGGCGAAGGCCACGAGGCGCTCCGCGAAGTTGCCCTTGTCGATCCAGCTCAGTGCCCAGTCGGCCTTCTTCTTCACGCAGTCCATGGTGTCGATGGCGCGGAAGAGCTTGTCCTTCTCGAAGGTGTCCTTGATATAGGTGTCGATCAGCAGGCTGTAGGTCTCGCTGTGGATGTTCTCGATGGCGATCTGGAAGCCGTAGAAAAAGCGGGCCTCGGTGTATTGCACCTCGTGGAGGAAGTTCTCCGCGAGGTTCTCGTTCACGATGCCGTCGCTGGCGGCGAAGAAGGCGAGCACATGCTTGATGAAGAAGCGCTCGTCGTCGTTCAGCTTGTCGTTCCAGTCCACGAGGTCGGCGCTCATGTCGATCTCCTCGGCGGTCCAGAAGCTGGCCTCGTGCTTCTTGTAGAAGGCCCAGATGTCGTTGTGCTGGATGGGAAAGAGGACGAAGCGGTCCTTGTTCTCCATCAGCAAGGGCTCATACTCCGAGCTGGTATTCGCGGAAAGCGCACCGTCCATGCTCAGTTGCTCCTTGTCCTGGTCCTTGTGGTTGGCTGAGCTATGGGTATCGCTGTTCGGCATGGTCCTTTCAATGAGTAGTTGTAGAAGAATGGCTTTTCACTAAGGCTGCTTTTCCGATAGCCGGAGAGGCAAACTCCTCAGCTGGACAAAGGTGGCCCCGGAGCCCCCCGTGAAAGGCCCAACCTTATCCCAAGTTTTTAACACCAGCCGCAAGGCCGCATGGATCGTGAGGGTGATCCATTCTCCATACTTCCAAGCAATACTTCTGCACGATCCATCAACGATCCGGGAAAGCGTGCAAGGGCGCGGGGCACGGGATGCAGACCGGCTGAATGATGCGCTGATTGCTGGTTTCCGCCCTCAAGCTTGAGTTCGCACCGAACAAGACCGCAGCCCCATAGGGGATGCCATGCGCGGCTCGGATGATCCGTTAGGCGCCGCCTCCTTTGTGCGCTCCGTACCGCTGTGACGGATCATCGCGCTTGAGCCACTCGGCATAGATCACCTCCAGCTCTTCATACCAATCCGCACCGTAAACACGCGACAGTGATTCCTTCAAAAAGCGGAACACCGGAACGCCCAGCTTGGCACCGAACTCACAAGCCGGCGCGCAGATATCCCACTGGTTGTAATTGAGCGCATCGTGGAACTTCAGCTTCGTAACACGGATGGGATACAAGTGGCAACTCTTGGGCTTGTTGAATGGGATCTTGCCATCGTGGAAGGCTTGCTCAATGCCACACTTCCAAATGCCGATGTCGTCCTTCTTCGCATAGACGCACTCCGCGTACTCCTGCACGATCGGTGTCACCAGTTCGCCATCCATGTCCACCACGCTGGTGTAGCCCTGGTCCTTCACCGACTGAATGCCGCGCTCGGTCATATAGGGCTTGATGGCTGCATAGTGCTTCGCGATCAGCTTCGCTTCTTCCGGCTCCAGCGGTGCGCCGCTATCGCCCACCTCGCAGCAAGCGCCTTTGCAGGCATCGAGGTTGCACACGAAGCGTTTCTCGAAGAGCTCTTCGCTGAGGAGGGTACCGCGGTGTTCGATCATTGAGTTTGGGAGGGGATTAGTCCGATATCCATCGGACGCGGAGGCGCAGAGACGCGGAGAAGGGTGAAAAGCGAAGTCATTTATACTGTTTGATGAAATCGGCGGGTGCCAGTATGCGTGTCTTTCCGAACTTCTTCAGCACAAGCAGATCCTTATCCCCGGTGATCAGCACGTCAACCTTCCCATCCTTGCACAAAGCGAGTAGATGATTGTCATCCGGATCTCGGCAGATGTCAACTTCTGAAATGACTTCAACATCCCGGGATGAACCAATGATAAGTTCCAACAATTCCCTCACATCGCTTGGGTCCATTTGCTTACGTAACCGTGGTCGATCAAGAACGTCAGTGAGCTCCGCCATTAAGGCGTCCGATCGCAGAAGCTGGAATGACGGACTTGTGATCAACTCATTCAACTTCCCAAAGGAGCGCGTGAGCAAATAACTCACCCAAACATTGGCATCAACGACGAGCCTGAGGCTTGCGGGCTGCAGCATGGCGGTTCTTTGAACTCCGAACGGCCTTCACTTCAGCCATCACTTCCTCCTCCGTCAACGGTTGCTTCACCTTGGCCCGGATGTCAGCCATCACCTCAGCCAAGCTCCGAACCTTCTTCGGCCGTAGTGTAATAACGCCCAAAGCCTGAAGCTGCTTCAAGAGCGCCTTGGCCTCCTTGCTTTGCACGTCCACCTCGAAGGTCTCCTGTTTCATGGTTCTACAAAGGTAATGAACGCTACTCTGTCCCTTGTGTTCCCGCAACGCGGGACGTCTACGTGCATCGGCATCGCCTTTCAGGCATTGCATCTGCGCTGATCTGCGTTCATCTGCGGTTCCTCTTCATCAAGTCTTGAGCTCTCGTTGCGTTCTTCGCTCACGTTCCGGTCAAACCCTTTGCGTTCTTAGCGTCTTGGCGGTGAACCCAACCACATTGCGATCCATCTCGCCGAAGCTGCCATCTTTGCCGCCGCGCCACGTCAAAGCATTCCAAGACGTAGACGTCAACGACCATGAGCAACCAAGAAGACCGCCTAAAGACACTTATCGGACATGCCAAGGAATACGGGTTCGTTTTCCAAAGCAGTGAGATCTACGATGGCCTCAGCGCCACCTACGACTACGGCCCCTATGGAGTGGAGCTGAAGAACAACCTCCGCCGCTACTGGTGGGAGGCCATGACCAAGCTCAACGAGAACATCGTGGGTCTGGATTCTGCCATCTTCATGCACCCACTTACGTGGAAGGCCAGTGGACACATCGATGCTTTCAACGACCCGTTGATCGACAACAAGGACAGCAAGAAGCGCTACCGTGCCGACGTGCTGTTGGAGGAGCACATCGCCAAGTATGAGGACAAGATCACCAAAGAGGTGGAGAAGGGCCGCAAGCGATTCGCCGAGGGCTTTGATGAGGTGCAGTTCCGCGCTACCAACCCCAACGTCAAGCGTGCCCAAGAGCGCATCGATTCCGTGGAAGAACGCATGAAGGCAGCGCTGGATGCCAACGATCTCGATGCCTTGCGCCAGCTGATCATCGACGAAGAGATCAAGTGCCCCGTCAGCGGCACCGCCAACTGGACCGAGGTGCGCCAGTTCAACCTGATGTTCGCCACCGAGCTCGGCAGCGTGAGCGGCGAAAGCAGCACGATCTTCCTGCGGCCGGAAACGGCCCAAGGCATTTTCGTGAACTACCTCAATGTGCAGAAAAGCGCGAGGATGAAGATCCCCTTCGGCATCGCACAGACCGGCAAGGCGTTCCGCAACGAGATCGTTGCGCGGCAGTTCGTGTTCCGCATGCGGGAATTCGAGCAGATGGAGCTGCAGTACTTCGTGAAGCCAGGTACCGAGATGGAATGGTACGAGACCTGGAAGGCAAAGCGCATCGCATGGCACAAGGCGCTGGGCCTGCCGGAAGAGAACTACCGCTTCCACGACCACATCAAGCTGGCGCACTACGCCAATGCCGCCTGCGACATCGAGTTCAAGTTCCCCATGGGCTTCAAGGAGCTCGAAGGCATCCACAGCCGCACCGATTTCGACCTGGCCAACCACGAAAAACTCAGCGGTAAGAAGCTGCGCTACTTCGATACGGAGACCAACGAGAGCTACGTGCCCTATGTGGTGGAAACCTCCATCGGCCTGGATCGCTTGTTCCTGGCCATGCTGAGCGCAGCCTACGAAGAAGAGAAGCTGGAAAGCGGCGAGGACCGCACCGTACTACGCATCCCCGCGCCACTGGCACCCGTGAAGGTCGCCGTGCTGCCACTGATCAAGAAGGATGGCTTGCCCGAGAAGGCACGCGCCATCATCGATATGCTGAAGCTGGACCATAACTGCCAGTACGACGAGAAGGACAGCATTGGCAAGCGCTACCGCCGCCAGGATGCCATCGGCACGCCTTACTGCATCACCGTGGACCACGATTCACTCACCGACGACAAAGTGACCATCCGCGACCGCGACACCATGCAACAAGAGCGCGTGGCGATCAGCGAGCTCGGACGCATCGTGGGCGAGAAGGTGGATATGCGCGGGCTGCTGCGGAAGTTGTAGGAGAGCTTCGACGTGCTGCGTTCTACCTCCGTCACTCCTTCCCTACTCCGCCATCAACCGCACCGTCTGCCGACTACCATCCGCGTGCTGCATCTGAAGGATGTAGGTTCCCGCCGGCAATCCACCGCGCTGAATGGTCAATGGATCACTGGCGAAGCGTGTGGTCGGGATCACCGCTCTGCCCCAGGCATCATACAGGGTGAAGGTGCCGCCCCTGGAAAGTGTGGACGAATGCACCACCACACTGGAACGGAACGGATTCGGCTGAACTGTCAACAGCTGCGCATCAACCGACCCTGAGATCGCGGCGAAGCCACAATCCAACAATACCCTCACCGGTACTGTTGAGTTCGTGTTCGTACCAATGGAGAGCTGGCCCCATTCGTTGTTCCCCCAGGCCCAGACCCCACCATCGCCGGTGCGAGCTAAGCTGTGGCCGGCACCACCACAGATCTCCACCACATCGCTGAGCGCGGTGATCTGCACAGGGCTCCAGCGGTCCGTCTGACTGCCATCGCCCAAGCGGCCGTATAAGTTGTAACCCCATGCCCATGCAGTGCCATCACTCTTCAACGCCAAGGAATGAAGTACGCCTGCTTTCACACTTATGAAATTGCTGTTTGCCAACGTAGGTGCCGGTTCCCATTTGTCCACGATGGTGCCATCGCCCAACTGGCCTTGGCCATTGGAGCCCCAGGCCCAAATGCTACCATCGGAACGCAGCATTAACGAATGGTTGTTTCCCGCAACAACAGAGCTGGCGGCGGGACCTACCACATTCACCGGAGTGGCGCGGTTATCCGTGGTCAAATCCCCCAGTTGCCCATTCGCGTTCAGGCCCCATGAACGGATGCTTCCGTCAGCCATTAGCGCGAGGGTATGATAGCCCCCAGTGGCGATCGCGGTAACTCCTGAAAGGCCCGGCACCTGCGCCGGAACCGACCCGATCGTACCCGGTCCTATCTGCCCATTGCCCAACTGGCCGAAGAGGCCACTGCCCCAAACCCATACCGTGCTATCAGCCCGCAGGACCGCTGCGTGCGAGAATCCCATTGCTACTTGGGTCACGTTGCTCAATCCGGGTACTTGGTATGGAATGCTGTCGTACACACCGCTCATTCCTATACGATGGCCCCACGTCCAGACCGTGCCATCCGCGCCCAGCACGATGGCCTGCTGTTGTTGCACGCTCACCATGGTCACCTCGTCCAGCATGGCCACCGGCATCGCCATGTTCTGGTCAGCGGTAGTGTTATTACCGAGCTGTCCGTAATAATCGGAACCGGAGGAGCTGAGGCCTCCTGGTGCACATAGGAATACACTGAACTGGTTGCCAGCACCAAGCGTCTGACCTTGCACGGCGAAGGGTGCGCAAACAGAGGCGACCAGGATCGAAAGAAGTGGGTAACGTAAGGTGTGCATCATAGGAGCATGACGATGAACTTCGGTTGATCGGTGTCCACCTTGCATGCCGTTGATCTTGAGCCTTCCGAACCGGATGTCCATTATGGATATGGAGCGACTGTCCCTAACGATTGCCATTACTCCGCCATCAGTCGCACGGTCTGCCGGCTACCATCCACGTGCTGCACCTGCAGGATGTATGCACCCGACGGCAATCCACCGCGTTGAATCGTGAATGCATCATCGGTAGATCGCGTGGCTTGGATCACTGCTCTTCCGCAGGCATCATAGAGGGTGAAGGTGCCTCCTTTGGACAGTGTGGGCGATTGGATCACCACTTCTGAAAGGAACGGATTCGGCTGCACATTCAGAGGCTGCACATCATTCAACTCTGAGATCGCAGCGAAGCCGCAATCCAATAGCACCCTGACCGGCACCAAGGAGTTCGTGTTCGTACCGAGGGAGAGCTGCCCCCATTGGTTGTTCCCCCAGCCCCAGACCCCGCCATCGGCGGTGCGGGCAAGGCTATGCCCGACGCCACCAGAGACCTCCACCACATTGCTGAGCCCGGTGACCTGCACCGGATTCCAGCGATCAGTTTCGGTGCCATCACCCAACCGGCCATAGAAGTTGTAGCCCCAGGCCCATGCGGACCCATCGTCCTTCAACGCCAAGGAATGGAACGAGCCTGCTTTTACGCTGGTGAAGCCGCTGGTCGCCAAGGAGGGCACCGGACCTGACTTGTCCACGTTGGTGCCATCGCCCAATTCACCCTCGGCATTGCCGCCCCAAGCCCAGATGCTGCCATCGGAGCGCAACATCAACGAATGATTGTTGCCTCCGGCCACGGCCGTGGCGGTAGGGCCTACCACGTTCACGGGACTGGCCCGGTTCGCGAAGGTCACATCGCCCAGTTGTCCGTTCGCGTTCAAGCCCCAAGAGCGGATACTCCCATCCGCTAATAGCGCGAGGGTATGGTAGCCACCGGTGGCGATCGCGGTAACGCCGAAAAGGCCGGGTACCTGGATCGGGGTCAACGCAACATTGTCCGGCCCGAACTGTCCATTGCCCAACTGGCCGAAAAGACCACTCCCCCAGACCCACACCGTACTATCAGCCCGCAGGGCCGCAGCGTGGGCGTAACCCATGGCCACTTGGGTCACGCTGCTCAGTCCGGGAACATGGTAGGGAACACTATCATATACCTCGCTGGTGCCGACACGCTGGCCCCAAGTCCACACGGTGCCGTCGGTGCCGAGCACCATGGCCTGCTGTTGCTGTACGCTCACCATCGTCACTTCGTCGGTCATGTCCACTGGCACCGCCGTGTTGTGCTCCTCCGTGGTGTTGTTGCCGAGCTGTCCGTATGTGCCCGAACCGGAGGCACTGAGACCTCCAGGTGCGCATAGAAAAACGCTGAACGGGTTGCCCGCGCCGAGGGTTTGACCGTGCCCTGCAATAGGAGCGCATAAGAGGGCGATCAGGCCGGAAAGAATGGACTGTCTTGAGTAGTGCATGATATAGGCATGACGATGTACTTGGATGTATCGGTGCCTCTTTTTGCAAAAAGACCTTGCCGTTTCTCGCCGCCAGTAACCCTATTGCCCGAATATATTACCGCTTCTTGATCACCGCATATGCCGGTTCGACGCAACTGTACTTTGGTCTGCATCACTATCAAAACCCACAACGATGAGACACATCTACGCACTCCTTTCGTCCTCAGCACTGTTGACCGTCACACCATTAATAGCGCAGCAATCATCAGCCTATAGTGTTTTGGACGTGAATGATGTGGCTGCTCGCTTCCAATCAAATGGATTGATCGGTATGGACCGAGCGACCGCCTCTCCTGGTTTCTTTGTTCCTAAGACATCAAGCAACTCAGGCCTCTCGCCTCTATTCGCCGCTGGCATGTGGGTGGGAGGTATGGATGCTGGTAACGTGCTACACTTCGCTGGTGAGCGCTTTGAACAGGTCGGGTTTGATTTCTTCCCAGGACCCTTGGGCTTGAATGCAACGATCACCCCGGACGTAGCCTTGCAATACGATATGCTGTCTTCGGTGTATCGCTTGGATGTGGAGCGCCAATTGGCCTACTTCGATTGCCTGACAGATCCCGATTGTGATGAACAGGTACATTTCCCCGGATACTCGGTACCGTCCTACTTCAACTATTGGCCCGCCAATGGCGATGTGACCTTAGGACAGGCATATGACCTAGCGCCATACATCGACTATAACGGCGATGGCATGTATGACCCCGCGAACGGGGATGCTCCTTGCATCTTCGGAGATCAAGCGCTGTTCACCATATACAACGACAAGCTGGCCCCGCATACCGAAAGCGGTGGAGCACCCATCGGATTGGAGATCCACATGATGCCGTTCGCATACGCAAGCGGTTCACAAGTGTTGAACCAGACGGTCTTCATCCAATACAAGATCATCAACCGCGGCTCGCTCACACTGAACAACACCTACATCGGACTATTCAACGATTTCGACCTGGGTTGCGGAAACGATGATTACCTCCAATGCGATGTAGGAAGGAACTTGGTCATGGTACTCAACGGGGACAACAACGACGAGGACTGCGTGGGGAATCTTGGCTACGGCACGCCGCCGCCCGCATTCGGTCAAGTGATCCTTCAAGGTCCGAAAATGAATCCAACAGGCATTGACGATACGGACACGCTTAGTGCGGATGGGTACAATGGCACGGGGTTCAATGATGGGATCGTGGATAACGAACGCTTCGGCTTGAGCCGCTTCATTAATTTCAATAATGCATCGGGCGCGATGGGCGACCCGGTCCTTGCTGGCCAGTACTATGGATACCTGAAAGGGAATTGGGCTGATGGCACCCCCTTGACGTACGGAGGAAGTGGCTATTCAACAGACTCTTCGGCGGTACCAGCCCGCTATGTATATCCCGGTGCCAGTGATCCGTTGGGTATGGGCACCAATGGCCAAGTGATGCCGCCTTGGACGGAGGCAAGCGCGGGAAACCCGCCTGGTGACCGGCGTGGTGTGGCCTCCATGGGGCCTTTCACTTTGGAGCCGGGCCAGGAAGAGGAGATCGTGGTGGCCTATGTGTTTGCACGGGCGGGTAGCGGTGGCGCCGGAGCCAGTGTAACCGCCCTGCTTCAACGAACCGATACGATCCGGGCCTTTGCTCATACGATCCCTGGCCTATTGGGTGAGGGTTCCCCTTGTGAAGGTTTCGCCACGGGGATCACCTCGCAGCGCGGCAGGGACGTTGGGATGCGTTTGTATCCCAACCCCGCAAATGATCAGCTCCATATCGTGCTTCCCTTCTTTACCGAACGCAGCACGATCTCCGTCGTCGATAGCCGAGGTGCGCTGGTGCTGAAACAAGAAGTGAACAGCGCCGACAAGGCCATCGATGTGGCACGGCTTACGCCGGGCCTGTATCTGGTCCGTGTGCAAAGCGGCGGGAAGGTTCTTAGCCAGCCCTTTGTGAAGGAGTAGCCTCAAGTGGTGGTAAGGCAAGGAGGCCATTCGCAGTCGGCGGATGCACTCTTTAGGTCCGATCATTTCTCTTCGCGATCCACCTCTTTTCAGCAACCGATCCGGGCCAAATCATTTTCCCGTTTACAATTGGTGGACTCGAATTACCTTCGCAGCCCTTCTCACCTACCCAGGTGGCGGAATTGGTAGACGCGCTGGTCTCAAACACCAGTGATGAAAGTCGTGCGGGTTCGATTCCCGCCCTGGGTACATTCTTGAATGGTTTGTCGTACGATCTTGCCTGCAGCAGGTAGGTTCGATTTCCACCCTGAGTACTTTTAGGATCAGACGATCAGGGCCCTGAGATGTATCGGGGCAGACGATCAGATGATGGGGCGCTGATGCTCCGATCGCCCATGCAAAAGGATTCCTTGACCTACGCAAATCCTGCCAAGCAGGAACGCTACGACCGGGCCTACATGAAGATGGCCTTGGAGTGGGCCAAGCTGAGCCACTGCACCAGAAAGCAAGTAGGTGCGCTTTTGGTGAAGGATGGCATGATCATCAGCGACGGGTACAACGGCACCCCAACCGGCTTCCCCAACGATTGTGAAGACGAGCACGGTGCCACGCATTGGTACGTTCTCCATGCTGAGGCCAACGCGATCATGAAGGTGGCCCGGAGCACCAACAATGCCTGCGACGCCACGCTTTATCTCACCCATTCACCCTGTAAGGACTGCAGCAAGCTCGTCCTTCAAGCCGGCATCAAAAGGCTGGTTTATCTCGATCACTACAAGGACACCTCCGGCCTCGATCTGCTGGAGAAAGGTGGCGTATTGATACAATGGCTCCAGACAACGTGAACGATCCGGGGAACAAGAAGAGGTCGTGGGGGGTGTTCCTTCCGCTCATGCTCGGTATTGCTATAGCTGGCGGTTATTACATCGGCTCGCGCATGAGCGCTTCCGAAGCGGGTTCCTCCCAATTTTTCGAGCTGCGCCGAAACACACCCGCTGCCAAGTTGCAGCAAGTGCTGGAACTGATCGATCGGCAATACGTGGATACCGTGCAGGAGGGTAAATTGGTGGACGAGGTCCTTCAGAACATGCTCCAGCAGCTGGATCCACATAGCTACTACATCAGCGCAGCGGACCTCCGTGCAGCAGAGGAGCCCTTGGAAGGCAGCTTCATGGGTATCGGAGTGGAGTTCAGCATCCAACGCGATACCATCGTTGTGGTGGCCACCATCGAGGGTGGACCCAGCGAAGCACTTGGCATCCGTGCTGGCGACCGGCTGATACGTGCGGACAGCACGGAGCTGGCCGGTGTGGGCGTCACCAACGACCAGGTGATGAAGGCCCTGCGTGGCCCGGCCAATACCAAGGTCACCGTGACCGTGGTCCGCGGTGGTGGTAAACCTTTCGACGTCATCATTACCCGCGGGCCCATACCTATCAACAGCGTGGCTGTGGCCTTGATGGATGACGATGGCACAGGTTACGTGCGGCTCTCCCGTTTCGCCCGCACCACGCACGAAGAATTCCTGAAGGCGACCGCGGAACTGAAGGCAAAAGGCATGAAACGCTTGGTGCTGGACCTGCGGGGCAATGGAGGTGGATATCTCAACGCTGCGATCGGGATCTGTGAAGAGCTGCTACCTAAAGGAACGGAGATCGTGTACACCGAAGGCCGTGCCTCTCCCCGCCAGGACTATAAGGCGGATGGCGGAGGAAGTTTGATCGACATACCACTGGCAGTCTTGATCGATGAAGGTTCTGCCTCGGCGAGTGAGATCGTTGCCGGTGCCATACAGGACAATGACCGCGGCCTGATCGTTGGCCGACGCTCCTTCGGGAAAGGCTTGGTACAAGAACAGGTGAACCTGCGCGATAACAGCGCTATACGCCTTACCACGGCACGCTACTATACGCCCAGTGGACGCTGCATCCAGCGCCCTTACGGCAATGGCGTGGATTACAAGGACGACCTGGAGGCACGCTACATCCATGGTGAACTACTGAACGTTGACAGCATCCACTTGGACTCCTCACAGGCTTACACCACCCTGAAAGGGCGCACGGTGTATGGAGGTGGTGGCATCATGCCCGACATTTTCGTACCGGCTGATACCACGGATCGATCCACCTACCTCAGTGAGCTGTTCTTCTCCGGAGCCTTGAACCAGTATGCCTTCGATGTGGCCGACAGGCACCGTGCGAAGTTGAAGGATTACGGGACCCCGGATCGATTCAACGCAGAATACTCCATCACTCCTGCCCAACTGGATGGATTGGCCCAGCAAGCCAAAGGCCTGGGAGTAGACTATGACCCCCAAGGTCTGAAACTATCGTCATCTGTGATCGCGCTCCGGCTCAAGGCAGGCATCGCACGCAACATCTGGGGCGAAACCGGTTACTACCGCGTGTTATTGGGTGATGACCGCATCTACGAGCGGGCCCGGGAAGCACTTCGCGGGCAGACGCCCTGAGGTGATCTAGCGGCAAAAGAAAAGGGGCCTTTCGGCCCCTCGTTCTTTCTTGTAGTGAATGCTTACTTAACGGCCTTGGTGGCAGCTTCGTTAGCCTTGTTCACTGCATCCTTGGCTGCATCGGTAGCGGCCTCCATCGATTGCTTAACAGTGTCCATGGCGGCGCTGGTGGTGCTGTCGATCGTCGCAGCAGCCTCCTGGGCATCATCTTGGGCCTTGTCCATCAATTCAGTGGCATTGGTATTGGCAGCATCCATAGTGTCTGCTGCGTTTTCTTCCACGTTGCTTCCGCAGGCTACGAAGAGTGCGGTGGCGGTGGCAAGCATTGCGAACTTCCTGATCATCCTTGTTGTTGGTTTGGTGAAAGTGGGCGCAAATGTAGCCGGATACGGCATTCCCCGGAAAAAAATGTTAAGCCTATCGGCTAACTTGCACCCATCATCGTCTAACCCTTGAAAAAATCATACAAATGGCATTTGAACTCCCTCCACTTCCCTACGCATTCAACGCTTTGGAACCTCACATCGACGCCCGTACGATGGAGATCCATCACGGTAAGCACCATCAGGGGTATGTGAATAACCTCAACAAAGCGATTGAAGGAACCCCGATGGAGGGAAGATCGATCGAAGACATTCTGAAGAACTTGGACATGAAGAACGCAGCCGTGCGCAACAACGGCGGCGGGCACTACAACCACAGCCTCTTCTGGACCCTGATGTCTCCGAATGGAGGTGGCGAACCCAAAGGCGAATTGGCCGACGCGATCAACCGCGATCTCGGTGGATTCGATGCGTTCAAGGAGAAGTTCGCTAACGCCGCGGCAACCCGCTTCGGAAGCGGTTGGGCATGGCTCTCCGTTCAGAAAGGAGGCAAGTTGGATATCTGCTCAACAGCCAATCAGGACAATCCCTTGATGCCCGAAATGGGCTGTGGCGGCACACCGATCCTCTGCGTGGACGTGTGGGAGCATGCCTACTACCTGCACTACCAGAACCGCCGGCCCGATTACCTGAAGGCTTGGTGGAACGTGGTGAATTGGGATGCCGTGGCCAAGCGCTACGCGGAAGGGAGGTGATCCGATCAACTGAAAGTCCCAGCGGGCGGCACCGATCTCCGGTGGCCGCCCGCTTACTTTTGACCCATGCTCGATCGCACCCTGATCGCCCTATGCTGTGCGGTACTGATATGGCTTGCTCCAAGACCATGTGAAGCCGCCGGTCCGTTCCAAGATCGGGCCGTGGTGGTACTGGAACTTTTTCCAGAGGAAGCTGCGTCAGCAAAGCTCGAGGGTCGCGAGCCACAACGACTGGTAGCCGCGACGCTCACGCTCACCTTAGGCGCCTTTGCAGCCCATCGGCTCTACTTGGGTACGGATGTGAAGGTGCCCATCATCTACGGGCTCACCTTTGGTGGTTTCGGGGTGCTGGTCCTGATCGACCTGGCGCACATCCTGTTCACAAAGGACCTGAGTGCCTACATGAACAACAACAAGGTGTTCATGTGGTCCACCGAGCGGGCTGACCCGCTTACTCCACCGTAACGCTCTTCGCCAAGTTGCGGGGCTGGTCCACGTTGCAACCACGCATCACTGCCACATGGTAGCTGAGCAACTGTAGCGGCACTACCGCCAACAAGGGTACAAAGGCATCCGGAGAGGCTGGGATCTCGATCGTATGGTCGGCGATCTCCTTCACCGTGGTATCGCCTTCGGTAACAATGGCGATCACCTTTCCCTTGCGTGCTTTCACCTCTTGGATGTTGCTCACTACCTTCTCGTAGCTCGCACCTTGAGTGGCGATCACGAACACGGGCATCTCCTCGTCGATCAGTGCGATGGGGCCGTGCTTCATCTCTGCTGCGGGGTATCCCTCGGCGTGGATGTAGCTGATCTCCTTCAATTTCAATGCACCTTCCAGCGCTACGGGGAAGGAATAACCGCGACCGAGGTAGAGCGCATTGCGGGCATCCTTGTAGATCTCCGCGATGTACTTCACTTGGGCCTCGGTCTTCAGCACCTTCTCCACCTTGGATGGGATGGCATCCAGTTCCAATAGCAACTGCTGGAATTTCGCCCCGTCGATCGTTCCCTTACGGCGACCGATCATCAAGGCCATCAGCGTTAGCAAGGTGACCTGCGCGGTGAATGCCTTGGTGCTTGCCACACCGATCTCGGGGCCGGCGTGCGTGTATGAACCCGCGTGCGTCAGGCGAGCAATGCTGCTGCCCACCACGTTGCAAATGCCGATGATGGTAGCGCCCTTGCTCTTGGCCAGTTCAATGGCGGCCAAGGTATCCGCCGTCTCACCGCTCTGGCTGATCGCGATCACGATGTCCTCCTCGTTGATCACCGGATTGCGATAGCGGAACTCACTGGCATACTCCACTTCCACTGGAATGCGGGCGTATTCCTCGAAGAGATACTCCCCCACCATGCCAGCATGCCAACTGGTACCGCAGGCCACGATCAGGATGCGCTTGGCATTCACGATCTTCTGCTCATAGTCCTTGATGCCGCCCAGCACGATGTCGCTCTGGGCCAAGTTCAACCGACCGCGCATGGAATCGCGGATGCTTCGCGGCTGCTCGTTGATCTCCTTGAGCATGAAGTGCTCATAGCCACCCTTTTCCAACGCTTCCAACTGGATGGTCAAGGCTTGGATGGAAGGACTCTTCTCTTGGTTCTTGATGTTGCGCACCTTCAGGCCATGCTCCCGGTCGATGATGGCGATCTCGCCATCCTCCATGTACACCACGTTACGCGTGTGTTCCACGATCGGGGTGGCATCACTCGCCAAGAAATGGTCACCATCCTCTCCGATACCAATGACCAAGGGACTGCTCTTTCGGGCGGCTACCAGCATGTCCGGATACTTCTGATCCACCACAACAATGGCGTAGGCCCCTACAACGTTGGTCAACGCCAATCGCACGGATTCGGCCAGGTCGGTGCCCTCCGTGCGCTGGATATCATCGATCAGGTGTACCAGCACTTCCGTATCGGTATCGCTCTTGAACTTATACCCGCGCTTCATCAACTCCTCCTTCAGCGGCGCATAGTTCTCGATGATCCCATTATGGATCAAGGCTAGTTCCCCATTGGTGGATGTGTGTGGGTGGGCGTTCTTATCATTTGGCTCACCGTGGGTAGCCCACCGCGTATGCCCGATGCCCACGGACCCCACCATAGGGGTGCCGTTCACATGCGCTTCCAGATCGCTTACGCGGCCTTTGCACTTCTGCACATTCAATCCGTTCGGGCCGATCAGTGCAACTCCTGCGCTGTCATACCCCCGATACTCCAGCCGCCTCAGGCCCGAGATCAGGATGGGGTAAGCCTCTTTCTTGCCAACGTAACCTACTATACCGCACATGGGAAATGTTCAATAGGTGGTGAATGTAAGCACCAGCTTCATCGGGTTTTCCGTGTTGAAGGGCCCAGCAAGGGCAGCACGGTTCACGGATACCCCATTGCTGCCCGGGACCAAGGCCAAGCCGGTATTCTCATAAGTACCGCTGATCACCCCTTGCGCCCAGCGCGTCAGGTTGAAACGATACTCGCGGTTCTGCGCATCGTAGAAACCGCCTACAGTGCCTTGCCCGGCAACCTGGTCCGGAACCAAAAGGTCCGTGCCATCGTCCGCCTTCCGGAAAGCAAACAGTTGAACAGGGGGTAAATAAGTGCTGTGATAATCCCCAGCGATGGGAACTATCAATTCCGCTTTTGCCAGTGCGCGATAAGGACCGTTAGCATACCGGTCCAAGTTCGGGAACCGGATCTCCGTGCGAAGACCGCCCAGTGATTGCACAAAAGTGTTGACCTGACCGTACGTAGTATCCGCTAATGCCTGTGGCAAAGCGGGCTGTGTGGCTGCGGCATGATCGAACGTACCGGAAGTGAAGCGCACGCTACTGCTGCCGATGATAAAGTCAAACGTGGAGTTCACGCCAGCTGCATTGTGGTAGTACAGCGTCATTTTGGAGGCCCCGTTCAAGAGATTGAACCGCCAGATACCACCCTGCAAAGGAGCCTGCCCGGTATTGCTTGGAACCACGTGTAGTCCTTTGAAATAGGCGAGGAAGGATGCGTTGTCCGCCATGGTCGGCTGGCCCCATTGAGAAAGAAGCTCCTGGCCCAGGGTCACGTCCAAGGGGATCCGCAATTGCGGAACCAAGCTATCTCCCACAGGGCCCACAGTAGGCGATGGAGTGAACTGCCTTGGCGATCCCTGCACCAGGTCCACCCCTTCGGTAACGGGTTGGCGATCGCTCTTGTAAATGGAATCCAAGGAGAGGTCCTCGTTGAGCCGGAACACTTGGATCACCTGCGGATCGAGGTCGCCATAGACGGGCTCCGCGGTGGTGTAGGCCATTACGAACACAAGGGAGTCGCAGACCAGCGCTGGATCGGCCGGCCCGACGTTGTTCACGCTCAACCTCAGCTGTGTCGTTGTGGAGGTCACCACAGGACCGAACACGTCATCCACGTAGCTGCCCACCAAGTTGGCGGTAAGCACGCTGGTGCGGACTGCCGCATCCGCTCGGGGCCAAGTAATAATGGAAGATGTGTCGATGCGTACTGTACCCAAGGTATCCGCTGGGTCCAATACGGAAAGGCCTAGATCATCCTCCGCTTTTTTGCATCCGGAAGACAGGATCATACCCAACGCCAGCACCGCCGCTATCGCGGAACGTGCCGGAAATACAGGGATCAGCTTGTTCAAAGTATCAAACCAGCGCTTCCTCCATCACACTCTGGTAGAACTCCAGATGGGCATCCAAGCGCGCATCATCCTCCTTTTGGTAGGCGAGCGTGGGCTTGTCCAATGCCTTAATGGCAGTTTCCATCGAACGGCTGAGCTTGGAACTGCCTTTCACAACAGCATCGCTCATGCCCATGGCGAACTTCACCAGATCATCCGTGGTACACTTGCCCAAGCCCTTCAACAAGGTCTTGTCAAAGCCTTCCATGGCCAACTTCTTCGGCAGCTCCTTGTCCAAAGCCTCCGATTTCTGGTCGTATGCGCTGAAGACGATCTTGGAATCCTCAAAGTGCGGGTCGTCGTTGAAGAAATGACGCACGTACAAGGGAATGAAGGCGGTCATCCAGCCATGGCAGTGGATGATGTCGGGGCTCCAGCCCAGCTTGCGAACGGTCTCCAGCACCCCGCGGCAAAAGAAGAGCGCGCGCTCATCGTTGTCCGGGAAGAAGTTCTCGTCGTCGTCCTCCACGGTATGCTTCCGCTTGAAATACTCCTCGTTGTCGATGAAGTAAACCTGCATGCGTGCACTGGGCACACTGGCCACCTTGATCAGCAAGGCATGGTCCGTATCGTTGATGATGAGGTTCATACCGCTCAGGCGGATCACCTCGTGCAATTGGTGTCGACGTTCGTTGATCGATCCGAACTTGGGCATGAAGACCCGGATCTCATTGCCTTTCTCCAAGATGCCCTGCGGCAGTTGACGAGTGGCCTTCGCCATTCCTACTCCATCGGTAAAGGGATGGATGTATTGGGAGATGGTAAGGACCTTCGCGTTCTTCAAGCTCATGGTTGGGGAATCTTTTGATAGCTACAAAAGTATAGACAAATTTCTCGGTATTCAAGCTTTACGTAGTTTGGCCCCCTTGCACCGGCCGGTTTGGAACCCATTACGAACGCCCTTCACGCCGCTGTTTGGTCGGCCGAACAACGTCGAAAAAACAGACGCATCGCCTTCGTGCCCACCATGGGGGCGTTGCATGCAGGCCATTTGGCCTTGGTTCGCGAAGCCCATGCACATGGTGATGCAGTGGCCGTAAGCATCTTCGTGAATCCGCTCCAGTTCAACGACAAGGACGATCTGGCGCGCTACCCCCGCCACCCGGAGGAGGACCAGCGCATGCTGAGGGCAGTGGGTGTTGATATGCTTCTGATGCCCGAGAACGGGACCCTCTTCCACAACTTCACGCCGAAGGAATACGACCTCAACGGCTTGGACAAGCTGATGGAAGGGGCCTCCAGGCCGGGGCATTTTCAAGGCGTGGTGAACGTGGTGGAGCGGCTCTTCCATTACGTAAGGCCCGATGTGGCGATCTTCGGAGAGAAGGATCGCCAGCAACTAGCGGTGATCCGACATGCGGCCACACAGCTCCGTTGGCCGGTACAGATCCTCGGCCACCCCACCGTGCGAGATGCGGATGGATTGGCCATGAGCTCGAGGAACCAACGGCTTTCACCGGACGAACGACAACTGGCGCCGGTGCTGTACCGCGCTCTGAACGCCGTCAAGGGTGCGGCCTTCCATGTTTCCGTGGAAGATGCGCTGAAGGCCGGCAGGCTAGTGCTGGCGCAAGCCCCGTCCATTGAGCTGGACTACCTCACGCTTGTTCACCCCGGAACACTCCAACCTCTGGAAAGCTGGGCAGGAGTGCAGGAGGCCGTGGCGCTCATCGCGGCTCAGCTGGGTCCAGTAAGATTGATAGACAACATCACCATAAGCCGGTAATTTCGCACCCCCGATGAGAAAACATCCGGGAAATTTTCGACATGACCATTGAAGTACTTCGTGCCAAGATCCACCGAGTAAGCATCACGGAAGCGGATGTTGATTACGTGGGCAGTATCACCTTGGATCGTGACCTGGTGGATGCCTCCGGTTTTGTAGAGGGTGAGAAAGTGCACGTCTTGAACATCAACAACGGGAACCGCTTGGTGACCTATGTGATCCTGGGCGAACGCGGTTCCGGACAGGTATGCCTCAACGGCCCTGCGGCTTTGCTCGCCTCCGTGGGGGACGTGGTGATCATTGTGGCCTATGCCCACATGTCCTTGGAGGAAGCAAGGAACTTCAGCCCTACCGTGATCTTCCCGGACGAACGCACCAACAAGCTGCGACCGTGAAAAGAACCTTGATCGCCATCCTGAAGGTCGGTGTGCCCTTGGCCATCGGCGTGTGGCTGGTGTTCTACTTCTACGATGCGTTGGATCCCACCCAGCGCGACGAACTCTTCGCGGCATTCCGACAAGCCGATCTCCGTTGGCTCGGCTTGGCCACCTTGGTGGGCTGGCTCTCGCACGTGAGCCGTGCTTGGCGCTGGCGCTACATTTTGGAGCCGCTCGGCCATCATCCGGGCTTCTGGAACTGCTACCACGCTGTGATGGCGGGCTATTTCATGAACCTCTTCCTGCCACGCGCAGGGGAGGCCAGTCGCGCCATCTCCCTCTATCGCACGGAGAAGGTGCCTTTTGAGCAAGGCTTCGGCACCATTATGGCCGAGCGTGCCGTGGACATGCTCATGCTGCTGGGCATCGCCGGCGTTACCGTATTGCTCCAACTGGAAAAGCTGGACCTGTTCAAAAGCCGGATCGCGGAATTCCGGGCGGCACAGGGGCCGGCTGCGGAAGGCGGCATCTCATGGGGTCCATGGATCGTAGCCGCCTTGGCCGGTATCGTCCTTGTTGCGATCTACCTGCTGATCACGCGCCCTGCGATCCGCTACAGGCTGCACGAACTGGGCCGTGGCTTCGGTCAGGGCCTACGCTCCGTATTCCGCACCAAGGACCGCGCGGGCTTTGTCCTGCACACGGTGCTGATCTGGGCCGCTTACCTCGGCATGTTCAAACTGGGCTTTTATGCCCTGCCAGAAACGGTTGATGTTCCCATGGCCGGCATCCTCGCCGGTTTTGTAGCGGGTGCCATTGGCATCGTGCTCGTTCAAGGAGGCATTGGCGTCTACCCCGCCTTCGTGGCACTCATCATCAGCATTTACATGTTGCCCCCTGAGGGCGGCGGCTACATCCGGCCGGAGGCCTTGGCCATGGGATGGCTGCTTTGGGTGGCCCAAACGCTTATGCTCATCGTGCTCGGCGGACTGTCCCTACTTTTATTGGCCCTCAAACGGCCCGCCACACCATGACCGACACACCCACCTCCCGCATCATGGACCTCGTGGTCGTGCAACGCATGGCCCACGTATGGCGTCTGAAAAGCGACCGCATCGTCTTCACCAACGGCGTATTCGACATCCTGCACCGCGGCCACGTTACCTATCTGGAACAGGCTGCTGCGATGGGCCATCGGCTCGTGGTGGGCCTGAACAGCGATGCCAGCGTGAAGCGCTTGGGCAAAGGCGAGGACCGCCCCTTGAACTCGCAGGACGATCGCGCCCATGTGCTCGCCGCCTTGCGCTGTGTGGATGCCGTGGTGATCTTCGACCAGGACACCCCGCTGGAGCTTATCCAAGCCATCCACCCCGATGTGCTGGTGAAAGGCGGCGACTGGACCGTGGACAAGATCGTCGGCAGTGAATATGTGAAGAAGTACGGCGGCGAGGTGCTTTCCCTCCCCTTGGTGGAAGGCCTTTCTACTACGTCACTCGTGGAGCGCATCCGCCATGGCGGCTAAGTTGCGTTCTCAATACGTCTGCAAGAACTGCGGCGCGGTGCATGCCCAATGGCTCGGCCAGTGCAGCACCTGCAAGGAGTGGAACACGCTGGTGGAAGAAGTGCGGGACCGCGTGGAGGAAAAGCGCGGAACGCCGGCCAGCATCCGCAACCGCGACCAACGCCCAGTGGCCATCACCGACATCAGCGCCGAGGATGGGCCACGCATCACTTTGGGTGATCGGGAGCTGGACCGCGTGCTCGGCGGTGGCGTAGTGCCCGGCTCTTTGATCCTTATCGGCGGCGACCCCGGCATCGGCAAGAGCACCCTGATGTTGCAAACGGCCTTGCGCACACCGCAGCTCTCCACGCTCTACATCAGCGGGGAGGAAAGCGCTCAACAGGTGAAGATGCGCGCGGAGCGCCTCCAAGAGGAGCTTGGAACCACCAGCGGTTCGAACTGCTTCGTGCTCACTGAGACCAATACCCAGAATATTTTCCGCCAGATCGAGGAGCTGCAGCCCGGCCTGGTGATCGTGGACAGCGTGCAGACCTTGCACACCGCCGTGCTGGACGGAAGTCCCGGCAGCGTGGGTCAAGTGCGCGAATGCACCAGCGAGCTCATGCGCTACGCCAAAGCCACCGGCATCCCCATGGTGCTGATCGGCCACATCACCAAGGACGGCGCCATCGCCGGGCCGAAGGTGCTGGAACACATGGTGGACTGTGTACTGCAATTTGAAGGCGACCGCGACCATGCCTACCGCCTGCTGCGACCGCTGAAGAACCGTTTCGGCAGCACCAACGAACTCGGGATCTACGAGATGCGCGGCAGCGGCCTCACCATCGTGGAGGACCCTAGCCAAGTGCTCCTTGGGGACCGCGGCCCGCGCCCCAGCGGTGTATGCGTGGCGGCCACCCTAGAGGGCATGCGGCCGCTCCTGATCGAGGTGCAAGCCTTGGTGAGCACCGCCGTCTACGGCACGCCGCAACGCAGCGCCACCGGCTTCGACCTGCGCCGGATGAACATGCTACTGGCCGTTCTGGAAAAGCGCTGTGGCTTCCGGCTGGGCCAGAAGGACGTCTTTCTCAACCTCGCTGGCGGCTTCCGCGTGGAAGAACCCGCCATCGATCTTGCGGTAGTCTGTGCCGTGCTCGGCAGCAATGCCGATATCCCCGTGCCCATGGATTGCTGCTTTGCTGGTGAAGTAGGCCTTACCGGCGAAGTGCGCCCGGTGACCCGCACGGAACAGCGCATCTCAGAAGCCGCCAAGCTGGGCTTCGCCAAGATCTTCGTGCCGAAAGGAACCAAGGGTTTGCCCAAAAGCAGCGGGATCGAGATCGTGCCGGTGGGACGCGTGGATGAGGTGCTGGGGCACTTGTTCGGGTGAGGACACTTGGCGACTTGCTCGGCCCTGCAGAAGCCTTTCGATTGAAGTGCAGGGTTCGAAATTCGCCCAAGGCGAAAGAGACCTTAGGGAGACGGGTAAAACCAGAGTGCCGGGATCGGTCGCATCAACGCTTACCCACTAAGTCTTTCGAAGCAGGACTCGGACGCAAGACAAAGTGCACCTCGCTTTCCAAAGGATGCGTGGTATGCGTGACCAAGCGATGCACCATGCCTTTCCGAGGTTGCTCGGAAAGAGCGGTACATACGATGGAATAAGCCCTGAACGTGGGCGTGGAGCCCGTACGGCTTTGCATCAGACGGCCTTCCGAAGGTGGATGGGATGTACCACCGAATGATCACCGTCGAGTACCATAAGCACCAACTCATTATCCTCCACGTCGGTGAGGCGGATCCGCGTTACGGGGCCTTTCACCTCGCCCGTCTTGAGAATGTGGCCATCGCTGGTGCAGAGGTCGAACAATGCGTCCTCCGTACCCGGCTCATAGTCGAACATCAAGAATTGCTCGATCTTATCGATCCGGACCTTGAATTCCGTGCTGGATGATCTCTTGTGCATGATGCTGGCCTTTGGCAACTGCGCTTGGTACGCCATGCGCCAACCAAAAGTTCCGCTATGTGGGGATGATCCACCGATGAGAATAACGACTTACCACGCGGTTCCGGCCTAGTTCCCTTGATCGTTGAAGATCCAATACGGAGTGCTCTCTGATGTGATGGTGTATCTGTTTTCCATGGTGATGAGGGGTTGCTGTTGACCGAAACTACCCCAAGCGGAGACTGGTCCTATGTGCTGAACGAGCAACGGCGCGTCTCACCTCGCGAGCGGGTGATGCCCTTCGATTCCTCCATCGGCTGCCTTGTTCCGCATCCTTACCGCCGGTTGGATGGGAACCACCGTTCGTGGCTTTGTACACGCGGTCCTCCCCTACCTTGCCCTACTTTCCGATCGAACCCCGATACCATGGCCATACGCGCACTGATAGTGGACGATGAGGCGGACGCACGTGATAACCTCCGCCTGATGCTGGAGGAGCACTGCCCCCAAGTGGAAGTGGTGGGCATGGCGGCTTCTGCCGAAGAAGCCCGGAAGCTGATCGGGGCGGTGGACCCTCAAGCACTGTTCCTGGATATCAAGATGCCCGGTGAAGATGGTTTTTCCTTGCTCCGCTCTCTTCCCGAGCCGCACCTCCCGGTGGTCTTCACTACGGCCTACGATGAGTTCGCTTTGCGTGCCTTCAAGGAAAATGCATTGGACTACTTGGAGAAGCCGATCGATCCGGAGGAACTGGACCGGGCAGTTGGAAAGTTGGTACACACCATTGGAGACCCCGGTGAGACCAGGCGTCGCAGTGAGGGTCTTCAAGCCCTGATGAATGATCCGGCATCGCCGCTGAGCACCCGCGTGGCCGTACCCAGCCGCGATGGTTTGGTGCTGTTGCGCCATGAGGACATCCTCTATTTGGAAGCCAGCGATAGCTATACGGTGGTACATCTGCGCGACGGCAAGCGCACCATCAGCAGCAAACACATCCGGGTGTTCGAGGTGAACCTCGACCCCAAGAAGTTCTTCCGAGTACACAAATCATACATCATCAACTTGGAGCATCTCCGCAGCTTCAGCCGCAGCGAAGGCAATATGGCCGTGCTTGATAATGGCGCTTTAGTGCCCGTGAGCCGCCGTCGCCTACCGGAGTTGCTGGCGATGATCAATACGTTCTGACGGTGGCACGCGCTGGAAGCATCCATCGACCCCTCGTTCGGTTGCCGGGCTTGGCCGCCCTGCTTTCAGTTGTCCTGTTCCTGTTCGCGCATGCGACGGTGAGCGGGCAGCAGTTCGGCTTCACGCAGTTCGCCCCGCGCAACGGCCTTGCGCAAAGTCAGGTGCGGTGCATGGCTCAGGACAAGGCGGGTTACCTCTGGTTCGGCACCTTGGGTGGCGCCAGCCGCTTCGATGGATTGGATTTCGTCAATTTCGGGCTTCGCGATGGCCTTCCGGATCCGCAGGTGAATGCCTTGTTGGCGGCCTCGGATGGCACGGTCTGGTTAGGCTGTGGCTCCTACTTGGTGCGTTTCGATGGCCATAGGATGCATACGGTGCCATTGCCGGCGGAAGCAGCGGAGATCCGAGTACTGGCACTGGCAGAAGGAACGGATGGTCGAGTGTATGTTGGCACCGATGGTGCTGGGTTGCTGCAAGTGCAGGGCGATCAGGTGAGCGTACCGGTTGGTTGGCCTGTGGATTCCGGGCAGAGCGTCCGCACCCTCCTCATTCAGCCTGATGGCAGCTTGCTGGTGGGTCTTCGCAATGGATTGTTAAGCGGGAAGAACGGTTCCTGGAGTGCTATCCCCCTATCCTTCCCCGCATCCATCAGTTCCTTGGCCCGCGGTGCGAATGGAACCCTGTGGATCGGCACCTTCGGCGATGGGTTGATCGAGCTACCGGAGAAGGGAGATCCCGTGATCCACGATGAGACCACCGGATTGCTGCAGAACAATGTGCGCGCTGTGCTTGTGGACCGCCGGGGCCGCGTTTGGGTCGGGACGAAATTCGGAATCGACCTGTTGGAGGAAGGTCGCTTGCGCGCTTACACCGTTCACCAAGGGATGCCCAACGATAACGTGTGGTGCCTCTTTGAAGATGATGGCGGTGGGCTCTGGTTCGGCACCGATGGAGCGGGCGTGCTGCGCTATGCCGGTGAATCCTTCGTGACCTACACCGTGACCGAAGGGCTGTGCAGTGACCTGGTGATGACCGCCCTGAGCGACAAGGCCGGCGACATTTGGCTGGGCACCTATGGCAATGGCGTTTGCCGCATGGACGGCATGGCCCAGATCTCGACCTTGGACGGCCTGCCGAACAACACCGTATGGTGCGGACTGGCGGATGCGGACAGTTCGCTTTGGTTCGGTACCAGCGATGGACTCAGCCACATCGTGAACGGATTGGTGGTACCCACGAACGGTGGCCATGCCTTGGCGGGCCAACGGGTGCTTTCCCTCTGTCGCATGCCCTCCGGCGAACTCTGGTGTGGCACCCGCGACGGGATCTCCGTGTTAGATCCGGATGGGACCGTGAAGCAGTTCAGCGCGATGGGCGGGGTCCCCTTACGCGGCGTGCGGAGCATCAAGAGCGATCGGTCCGGCGTGATCTGGTTGGCTACGGATATGGGAGCCGTGCGCATCCAAGGGGACAAGGTCACCCGTTTCACCACGCTGGATGGCCTGAGCCACAACACCGTTTTCTGCTTGGCGTTCGATGCCAAAGGCAGGCTGTGGATGGGCACCTCCAACGGCTTGACCTGCACGGACCAAGGCCGCTTCACAAAGATCGATCTGGGGATGGACTTCGGTTCCAACTTCGTGGGCCTGTTGCTGCGCGATGGGGCGGATAACCTTTGGGCGGGCACCAACAACGGGCTCTACCACTTCGATCCGGACAGCCTGTTGGCGGATCCGTTGGCCAAGGAGCACATTACCGAGGAAGATGGTCTTCGCGGATTAGAGTGCAATCTCAACGCCGGGTTCAAGGACCGGCAGGGGCGGCTCTTCTTCGGTACCAATGTGGGCTTGGTGATGCATGATCCACGGCGCCCCGCACTGCGTGCGAAGGTCTCTCCGCCGGTCGCTCACATCACGGGCATCAGCAGCTTTCTGGTACCCATCGCAGGTTCGGATAGCATCGGCATCGGCGCCGGGCCCACCGCACCATTGGAGGTAGGATATCGCAGGAACCACCTCACCTTCACCTACACCGCCATCGCGCTGGCATACGGCCAGCACGTACGGTTCCAGTACCGCCTCATCGGTTTCGACAACGATTGGCTACCCGCCACGGAGGCGCGTTTCGCCAGCTATTCCAACCTGCCGCAGGGGGCTTACACCTTCGAGGTCCGCGCTGCCGACCGCCAAGGCCATTGGGGTGCCAGTGCTGAAGTTGAGTTCACCATCACCCCGCCGTTCTGGTTGCGCTGGTGGTTCTTCGTGGTGTGCGCGATCGCCCTCCTCGGCATCCTGTTCGGCCTATTGCACTTCCGCAACCTGCGCCGCAAGCGGGCGGAAAAGACACGCAACCTCATTCTCCGCTCGCGCATGCTTCAGCTGGAGCAACAAGCGCTGAACGCCAATATGAACCGGCACTTCATCTTCAATGCGCTCAACAGCATCCAATACAGCATCAATCGCCAGGACCGCACCACGGCGAACAAGTACCTCACCAGCTTCGCGAAGCTGATCCGGAAGAACCTCGACGCCAGCCAAAGCGATACCACCAGCCTAGCCGAAGAGCTTTCCCGCTTGGACCTCTACCTCGTGCTGGAGCACATGCGCTTCAAGGACAAATTCAAATATGCCATCACCGTGGCACCGGACGTGGACCCCGATGCGGTGAAGATCCCCGCGATGATGCTGCAGCCTTACGTGGAGAACAGTATCTGGCACGGCATCCTGCCGATGGAACACGGCGGCCGGGTGGACATCACCGTGGACCGTACTCCTGAAGGCCATACCCGGGTGCGGATCATCGACGACGGGATCGGCATCGATAGCAGCGTGGGCCGGAAGAACGGTGAGGAAGGCGACCACATCTCGAGGGGCATCGAGATCACGAAAGGCCGGGCGGACATCCTGCGGAAGCTCGACCTCGCCGATATCCGCATTCAAGGCCCCGAACAGATCCAAGGTGAACAGGGCAACACCGGCACCCAGGTCATCGTTATACTGCCGTAGCTTACCACCAGAAACCACATGGAAAAGGCACTTGCGAACCGCCGAATGATCTCTTACATTTGTTGTTCATGAAATCCCAGGGAAATAAGGCCATGCTCGGCAGCGCGATGCTTTTCGCGCTATTGTTGCTGGTTTCCACCGGCTGTACCAAGGAAGAGGTGGTGGCGCCCAACGCAGCCCTACCCGTGTTGCAGACAAGGGGCACGGCGAGCGGTGGTAACTCAACCCTTGGCACCGGGAGCCAAAGTCCGGACCGGTCGGCTCCGATCTCGGATGATGGTGACGACCTCGGCGATAAAGAGCGCTCGAACCGTCCGAAGAATTGATCCTTCATTCCTTCGCAATTGAAGCCCGGTGATCCCGGGCTTTTTTATTGTGGGTTTGCCATTGCTGCCCTGCAAGTAGCCGTTCCCCGCTATGGACAGGCGGCCTTCGAACAAGCCACATAGCTTACCGAAGAGATCTAAACCCCGTTGCCATGCCCAAGCCCCTCCAGGACCATGTCCATCGGTTGATCCGCTCCATGTCGCGGGCGGAAAAGCGCTACTTCAAGTTGTATACCTCACGCCATTTGGTGGCGGGACACAGCAATCAGCAGGAACTCTTTGACGCGATCTCGGCAATGACCTCCTATGACCTGAAAGCGCTTGAGAAGCAGTTCAAAGGAGAAGCATTCATGCGCCGGTTCTCCATCACCAAACGGCGGTTGTACGAAGCGGTGCTGGAGAGCCTGGATGCGTTCCATTCCGATAGTTCCATGGATGACAAGCTCCGACGCATGCTCCACCATGTGGAGATCCTGAACCGGCGCGCACTCTACGCCGATGCTGCCAAGGTGCTCCGGGCAGCACGAACGCTCGCACGGGCACACGACAAACAGGCCTTGCTGCTGCAGGTAGCTGAATGGGAGCGGCGCGGAATGGAGCGTGGCAACTACGCTGGCATCACGGCGGCAGATCTCCAGGAGCGCGCTGGCTCCGTGGCGGGTCTGGCCGATGAGTGGCAGGAGGTTGATCGGCTCTGGCAGATCAAGAGTGCCTCCTTCCTATTGATCTACCGCAGCGGCCAAGCCCCCGGCCCCAAGGAACTCATGGAGCTGGAAGCCTTGGCCAAGGAACCTTTACTGGCGAAAGGCACCAAGCTGCACAGCGCACGAGCGCGCTTTCTACATCATCATGTGCGCAGCGCTTTGGCCTATGCACAGAATGATCTGCCAACCTGCGAAGGGCAATTGGTGGCCTGCGCCGAGGTGCTCCGAAAAGAGCAAAAACATTTCGCGGAAGAACCGGACCTGATGCTGGGTGTGATGGGGAACCTTGCGCATGTGCGCATGCGCTTGGGCAAGCACCAGGAAGCACTGGACGGCTTCCGTGAATTCCGGAAGATCCCCATGATGTTGGCCGCAGCTCCCAGTCCCGATCTGGAGATGAAGCTCTTTGTGATGGGGAGCAGCTTGGAGCTCTCAGTCTTCTCCGCTAAAGGTGAGTTCCAAAAAGCCACGGAACAGCTCGTTCCGTTGGAGGAAGGCTTAGCCCGCTATCGTGATCGTACGAGCACCGTGCGCCGCGCCGAGCTGGCGCTACAGGCCGCATACGTCTGCCTCGGAGCCGGAGAATACGACCGGGCACTGCGCTGGTGTAATCAGCTATTGAACGAGAAAGGAATCGAAGGCCATACCGAACTGCATGCCTTGGGCCGTATCCTGAACCTGATGAGCTTGGTGGAACTCGGCAAGGAGGAACTCTTGTCCTACTTGGTCCGGAATACCCAACGGGCGTTGAAACAGCACGGCGCTCCCTACATGCTGGAGCAGGTTCTCCTGGCCCATGCGCAGGCATTGGCCAGGACACGCGTGGTGAAGGAGAAGCATCAACCGTGGCGCGTTGTGCTAACTGAGCTCGAAGCCACGGTAAAGGATCCTAGGGAAGGTGCCGTAATGGATCACATCGACCTGATCACTTGGGCACGCGCTAAAGCCGAGGACAAGGTCTTCGCTGAATTGATCCGGGAGAAATGGAGTTTGCAACAACCTCCGAAGGCGGGTGCTTCCAAACGATCGGGGCGGCGGCAGGCGGCTTAGAGCTTTTTTGATCTCATCCAGCCGGTGATTGTCCGCCTCGGACCCTGTAGCACCCCAGCCTCAAGGAGCCAGAGCTTGTCAAGAACCACCCTTAGATCTTTTGCTTCACCGAGAAGTGCAGCTTAAGACCATCCTGTTCGAAGAAGACAATTTTGATCACGGCACCTTCCACCTGCCATTCGGCCGTGTACTCTCCGTGCTCAAGCGTTTCCTCATTTGTTGGAGGACCGAACTTCCGGATCACGTGTTCCTTGATACGGATCAGGTCGCTGTTCGCGATGTCATCATCAACGGCCCAATGCTCGATCGAGCGGAAGGAGCTTTCACCGATCTGCGCTTCTTGATCCTCCGATACCGTTCGTAGATCAAGCGGTAAGCCGCCAAGTATGTCGTGCTTGCCCCAGTGGTAGATCGTCCGATCTCCGGTATGCTCATAGCGAGCGGTGCGATCCGGCAGGAAAGAGGCCATTTTCGCGCCCCAGATCACGAGGGTATCATCATCCTCGAAGCGGATCCCCGCGCTTAGGTCGGGCATGATTCACGCGCTCACACCCACCGTCCGCACACCCTTCAGAGGAAGAATTTCCTTCACCGTAGCCATCAGTGCAGCCTCATCGAAGCCGCATTCAGCGTACAGTTCCGGCTGCGTGCCGTGCTCGATGAATTTGTCCGGGATGCCCAGACGCTTCACTTGGGCCTGGTAACCGTGGTCCGCCATGAACTCCAGTACCGCGCTGCCCATGCCGCCTTGGATGCAGCCGTCCTCCATGGTGATCACGTGCTTGAACTTGCCGAAGACCTCGTGCAAGAGCATCTCGTCGATGGGCTTTGCGAAGCGCATGTCGTAGTGTGCTACGCTGTAGCCTTCCTCTTGCAAGCTGTCGATGCCCTTGGCAGCGATGTTGCCGATGTGCCCGATGGTGAGCACGGCGATGTCGTTGCCAGAGCGCACTTTGCGTCCGGTGCCGATGGTGATCTCCTTGAAGGGTGTCTTCCACTCGGTCATCACGCCTTCGCCACGTGGGTAGCGGATGCTGAAGGGGCCGTTGTCGTGGAGTTGCGCGGTGTACATCAGGTTGCGCAGTTCCTCCTCGTTCATCGGTGCGCTCACGATCATGTTCGGGATGCAGCGGAAGTAGGCGATGTCGAATGCGCCGTGGTGCGTGGGGCCATCGGCTCCTGCGAGTCCGCCGCGATCGAGGCAGAGGACCACGTGCAGGTTCTGCAGGGCCACATCGTGTACCACTTGGTCATAGGCACGCTGCATGAAGGAGCTGTAGATGTTGCAGAAGGGGATCAGCCCTTGCGTGGCCATCCCAGCGCTAAAGGTGACGGCGTGCTGCTCGGCAATGCCCACGTCGAACGCGCGGTCCGGCATGGCCTTCATCATGATGTTCAGGGAGCAACCGCTGGGCATGGCGGGCGTTACGCCCACGATCTTCGGGTTCTTCTCCGCCAGCTCCACGATGGTGTGGCCGAAAACATCCTGGTACTTCGGCGGCTGTGGGCTCTTCGGCACCACTTTGATGATCTCGCCGGTCTCTTTGTTGAACAGGCCGGGTGAGTGCCATACGGTGGGGCTGCCATCCTCAGCGGGCTTGTAGCCCTTGCCCTTCATGGTGACAGTGTGCAGGATCTTGGGGCCGGGGATGTCCTTGAGATCGCGAAGCACCTTCACCAAACGCTCCACATCGTGGCCATCCACCGGGCCGAAATAACGGAAGCGCAGGCTCTCGAAGAGGTTGCTCTGCTTCAGCAAAGCGGCCTTCACGGCGTTCTCCACCTTCTGTGCCACGGCCTGTGCATTCGGTCCGAACTTGCTGACCCGGCCCAAGAGGTGCCACACCTCGTCCTTCACCTTGTTGTAGCTCCGGCTGGTGGTGATGTCCGTGAGGTATTCCTTGAGCGCGCCCACGTTGGGGTCGATGCTCATGCAGTTGTCGTTCAGCACCACCAGAAGGTCGCTGTTGGCCATGCCGCCGTGGTTGAGCGCTTCGAACGCCATGCCGGCGGTCATCGCGCCGTCGCCGATCACGGCCACGGTGTGGCGGTCCAGTTCGCCTTTCAGCTTGCTGGCCACGGCCATGCCGAGCGCACCGCCGATGGAGGTGCTGCTGTGGCCCACGCTGAAGGTATCGTACTCGCTTTCGCTACGCTTAGGGAAGCCGCTGAGGCCCTTGTAAAGCCGGTTCGTGTGGAAGAGTTCACGCCTTCCAGTGAGGATCTTGTGCCCGTACGCTTGGTGCCCAACGTCCCAAACGAGCTGGTCGTAGGGTGTGTTGAAGACGTAGTGCAGCGCCACGGTAAGCTCCACCACGCCAAGGCTGGCGCCGAAGTGTCCACCCTTCACGCTGACCACATCGATGATGAAGTCACGGAGTTCTTGGCACACTTGATCGAGCTGCGCCTCGGGGATCTCACGGAGGTCCGACGGGACGTGGATCTGCTCGAGTAGCGGGTAGGGGCTGATGATCTGGCTCACGGGTAGGCGGATTAAAGGACGAACAAAGGTAAGATCCCCCCGGCTGAGGCACGGGTATCAGTTACTTAACTCCTTCTGGACGCAGAAACGTATCCGGGGTTGTTCCCCGCAGACGATAAAAGTCACTTCTTCAGCAACGCGTCCCATCCTTGGGCCTTCAGTTCATGCTGGCCGCCTTGGCGATCCACCAGCTGATAGCCGCTGGCCGCATCGGTCATGTGGCCGATCACGGTGAAGTGCGGCGAGCCTTTCACCTTGTCGAAATCGCTTTGGGCGATGGTGAAAAGAAGTTCGTAGTCCTCGCCACCGTTGAGCGCGCAGGTCGTGGGATCGAGATTGAAATCGCGGGCGGTCTGGATGGTGACCGGGTCCATCGGGAACTTGTCCTCATACAGCTTCACGCCCAGTTCGGAGCGGCGAGCGATGTGCATGGCTTCGCTGGCCAAGCCATCGCTGATATCGATCATGGCGGATGGCTTCAATTTCAGCTCCTTGAACATGTCTATGATGTCCTTCCGAGCTTCCGGCTTCAACTGGCGCTCGAGGATGTAGTCATAGCCAGCGAGATCGGGTTGCATATTGGGATCCACCTTGAAGACGGCTTTCTCGCGCTCCAGCACCTGCAGGCCCATGTAGGCTCCGCCGATGTCGCCGCTCACCACCACAAGGTCGTGCTCCTTCGCTCCATGGCGGTACACGATGTCCTCCTTCTTCGCCGTACCAATGGCAGTGACGGAAATTACAAGTCCGCTGGTGGATGAGGTGGTATCGCCGCCGACGAGGTCCACACCATACGCTTGGCAGGCGGTGAGCATGCCCGCGTAGAGTTCATCCACGGCTTCCAGGGAAAAGCGATTGCTGATGGCGATGCCCACGGTGACTTGCTTCGGCATCGCATTCATAGCATACACATCGCTGAAGTTGACGATCATCGCCTTGTACCCGAGGTGCTTCAACGGCACATAGCTGAGGTCGAAATGCACGCCTTCCACCAGCATATCGGTGGTGACCACTTGCACCAAGTGACCCTCTTCACCACCCACAGCGGGATCGATCACAGCGGCATCATCGCCGATGCCTTGCACCGAAGAAGGGTTTACAAGTTCCACTGCGGCGGTGATCCTATCGATCAGGCCGAATTCGCCAAGGGCGGAGAGTTCCGTGCGGGAGGAGGTATCTGACATGGGTTGCGAAGGTACTTGGGGGTAGTTGTCAGTTGTTAGTTGTCAGTTGTCAGGACCGAACATGAAAATCCTGCGGTAAACCGGCAGCACAACGCTATCTGCGTTTGCGGCAACGGTCGGCGGCACGCCTGCCAACCGACACCTAACAACCGACAACTGAAGATCACCAGATCACCACCCGCGCGCTGTCGGGAACGATCATGGTTCCGGTAGTTCCGGGGCACCATGCCTCCTGAAAAGGCTTGAACTGGCCCAAGGCTGCGTTGATGCGGAAGTGTGCAGGGCTGTGCGGATCGCGCTCAATGCGCATACGCAAGGCCTCGGGGCGGATGTTATCGCGCCATACCTGTCCCCAGCCCAGGAAGAAGCGCTGCTGCCAGGTGTATCCGTCGATCAGCGGTGGTTCCGGCTTGCCTTCCAACGAACGTTGCAACGCTGCGTAGCTGAGGGTGATCCCGCCCATGTCGGCGATGTTCTCCCCTACCGTCAGCGCGCCTTTGATGTATAGACCGGGCATGGCCTCCATGCCATCGTAATAGGTGATCATCCGTTGCGCGAGGGCGTCGAAGTTGGCCTTATCGCTGTCGGTCCACCAGTTGACCAGATTGCCATGGCCATCGAACTTGGCGCCTTGGTCATCGAAGCCGTGCGTGAGCTCATGACCGATCACGGCGATGATGCCGCCGTAGTTGATTGCATCATCGGCATCGGGATTGAAGAAGGGCGGCTGCAGAATACCTGCGGGGAAGACCACCTCGTTCATGCTCGGATTGTAGTAGGCGTTCACGGTCTGCGGCGTCATGCCCCATTCCTTCGGGTCCACCGGCTTGCCGATACGCACGAGGTTATCGTTGGAGCGCCACGCGATCAGGTTCATGGTGTTCTGCATCAAGGTGTTCGGCTTGATCTCCACCATGCTGTAGTCCTTCCACGTATCCGGGTAACCGATCTTGGTGGTGAAGAGTGCGAGCTTCTCCAGGGCCTTCACCTTGGTCTCCTCGCTCATCCACGTGAGTGCCTTGATGTGCTCGCCATACACGGTGCGCACATTCTCGATCATATCCTCCACCTTCTTCCGGGAAGAGGCTGGGAAGTACTTCTCGGCATACAGCTTTCCGACCGGCTCGCCCAGCAATCCATCGGTGGCCTGCAGTGCACGCAGTTCGCGGGTCTTCTGCTCCTGCGTGCCGCTCATCACGGTGCCGTGGAAGTGGAAGCTTTCAACGCTGATGGCCTTGTTGAGCGTGTTGGCATAGGTATCCAGGAGCTGCCACTTCATCCAGGTCTTCAAGGTGGACATGGGTACGGTTGCGATGTAGGCTGAAGCCTTCATCACATAGTTCTTGTCCTCCAGCAACAGGGTGTCCGTCGAAACGCCCATGGCCTTGGCCATCCCGGTGAGGTCATACTTGGGCGCGAGCTTCGCGAAGTCGGCGAAGCTGGTCTTCTTGTAGATATCGGGATCGCGGCGCTCCACGTTGGTGAGCTGGAGCTTGGCGAGGCCGGTCTCGAAGGCGAGGATGGTCTGGCCAGCGTTGGTCTCGGGCAATCCAGCGAGTTGGAACATCCGGTCCACGTGCGCCACGAACTCCTTGCGGATCTTCACCATGGCACTGTCGGTCTTCTCGTAATAGCTGCGCTCACTCAAGCTCAAGCCATCTTGCCCGGCATAGAGGATGTTCATCTTGCTATTGTGCATATCGGCTTCCGCTTGGAGGCCCATGAAGGAGCTAACACCGAGGCGGCTGTATTCACCTGTGAGCGCGGCTTGCTCCTTGAGGTCCTTGAGTGCATCGATGCGATCCATCCAAGGCTTCAGCGGAGTGGCACCCATCTGCTCCAAGGTGGTCGTGTCCATGTAGGATCTGTAGAAATCACTGACCAGTTGTGCAGGAGAGCCTTTGGGCGCATCCTTCTTCGCCATCAGCGTGTCGATGATGCTCTTCACCTTCACCTCCAGGTTTTCCTTGGCCAATATGCCGAAGGCGCCCCAGCGCGATTCCGTGGCCGGCACCGGGTTCTTGTCCTTCCAAGTGCCATTCACGAAACGGTCGAAATCATCGCAGGGCTTCACGGTAGTATCCATGTCGGACACGTCAAAGGCGGCGACCTTGGCAGCGGCGATGGGTTCGGTTTCCGTCATTTTCGGTTCGTTTGTGCAAGCGGTGATGCTCAGCAAGACTATGAGCAATAAACTGCTGAGGGTGGCGGTAGCGCGTGCTGAATTCATCCAATGGTGTGATTGAGGCCGCAAAAGTACGCCGCTTGAAAAAGCCAAGGGAATGGCGAGGATGGACGGTGCTCTGGGAGGATGAATGCGTTGGTCATAGTTCCCAGCTGTTCGTTGTCAGTTGGCAGGCGTGCGCCTTTGGCCACGGCTCTGGCACATCCTCCGCTGCTGCCCGGCGATTGCGCTGCGGTGCTGAACGCTTAAGGTACTACTGGCACGGTGTATCCTGTGGCACATGCCCTGGCCATTGGTGACCCGTGCGCACATACTCCAAGCTGTCGGAGAAGGCGCGGCCCACCGTGTCCATGGCACGTGTGGGTGTGCAGCGATCGGTGAGTATGAGGTCGCCATCGCGGTGCGCGAATACCAAGTACCGCTGGCCGGGGATGAAAAGGAAAGCGCAGTTATCGGTCAGGAAGGAAGTGGAGACCACGGCGCTTTCGTCCGCAAGGCCCTTTAGTGACCGATCCACTTTGAAAAGCACGGCTATATGATCGATCGCTTTCTTCGGATATTCCATTTCATTCCCAACCGTGAAGACGGTATCCGTAGAAATGGGTATCCCCTCGAAAACCAGGGCGGAGGCGCAATAGGCGTCATCCAACCGCACAGTGGGGCAATCGCACCCCGATAAAGGCGCTCGATCCTGGGCATTCAACGAAGCGGAAAAGAGCCCTATCCCGCCACACAAGAGGGCGAGTGAGTATGATCTAACTGTAATCATTGGGTGGGTTGGTTCTGGTCCAGGAACAGTTCTCCAAAAATTGTTCCGACATGCTCCGGACACGATCCCCCAACACGGTCATATTCCGTGCGCTGCTTCCACCGCCGCCACCACTACCGCTTTCGCATTCCCTACAAAGACTTGATCACCGATCACGATCACCGGCCGTTTCAAGAACGTGTACTCCGAAAGGATCAGGTCTCGATAGTCAGTTTCGGTCAGCTCCTTCTTGTCCAATCCCATGCTGCGGAATTTCATCGCGCGGCGACTGAAAAGCGATTCGTAGCTGCCCGCGCCCTTCTTCATCTCATCCAATTGCTCGGCGGTGATGGGTTGCGTCTTGATGTCCTGCAATTCAAAACGCTCCAGGCCCGGTAGCTCTTTGAGAATGCGCTGGCAGGTCGAACAGGTGGAGAGGTGATAGATCTTCATGGAATCTGGAATGGTTTTACCGCCAAGGCCGCAAAGCACGCCAAGTTAGCCATGTCATGGGTTCCGCATCGGAGGCGTTATAGCGTTTATTGCTTGATGAAACGCACAGCATGGCGGCCTTCCTTGGTGCGCACATGCAGCATATGAAGGCCATCGGCCAGGCCGGACACATCCAATTGATCACCCTGCCGGGCCACCTTCATCTCCTGCCCCAGGCCATTGAAGCAGGCCACATCCATGATCGGCATAGCGGAACGCAGGTGAAGCGTGCCTTGCGCGGGGTTGGGGAAGATCGAAACCGGCGTATCGGTGCTGGCCGTGGAAACTCCCGTGGATAGCGGCGCCCCCAGCTGGGCCAGGAACATGTAGTATTCCAATGGGCTGGAGGGGTGCTGAGCCTGATGGCCATCCAGGGCGAACGAAGGCCTCGTAACGCCGGCGACATGGATGGTACCATCCGGAGCAATGGAGGTACTTTGTGCGAAGAAGATGTCGTTTCCTCCGGGTTCGTCCACCGCCTTCGTCCAAAGCAGGGAGCCGTCCGGTTCATAGGCCATCATGGCAAAGCTGTTAGCTGCATTGAGGGTGGTGGTCCCATCCTCCCACAGCACCGTGTTACGGCCTTTCCCGAAGATGATCAGGTTGCCTTGTGGATCCACGTCCATGAATTGCAAGAGACCCACCCCTGCACCGGATGTGGAGGTCACTGGAGTCGTTTTCAGGAATTGAAGATCGCCCGAACTATCCACCAGTGCGATGAATGCCACCGGAATGCCCCAAAGCGGCGGCCCTTGCAGGGTTTGGCCATCGAACACGGCATTGCTGATCAAATTGCCTGCCCAATAGGCACCGCCGGACCCCACGCATTTCACGCGTGAAATGGTGCAGCTTACATCGCTACCGAAGCGGATGAAGGTGGGCGTGCCATCGGGGCGATAACGTGCCAAGTAGCGGTTGTAGCCGTTCCCTTCCGAGGGCACGGGGAACTCTGTTCCGTTAAGATCCACCACGGGGGAAAAACACAGTGACCGGATACCCAGAGGTTCCCCAGCTCATCCACATCCAAGGACTCGACGAATTTGGCGGTCTGGTCGATCTCCGACAGCAAGTCCCCATCGGGACTGAAGCGCATGATGCGGCCCCGATTTTCCCGCGTGAAACCCACATACACATCCCCTTCGGGTGTAAGGGCCAAGCCATTCGGATCGGACACCCATTGCGCATCTCCGTTCAGGTCCAAGGCCCATGCGGTCTGTCCATCAGGGTCCAATTTGTAGAGGAACACGTGCGTATCGTTGGCGGTGGTGGACAGGAACAGCTCATCACTCAACTGCACTGAATAGTAGTAATAGCCCAAGCCATAGTGGCTCCCGTCATCCGCCCGCTTGAGGCAACTTACTTTGACATTACCCAGAAATGCGCGTTCGAATTCCAAGGTGCCATCCGCGGCGTACCGGGAGATCTGAGTGGTGGTCTGGGCACCACTGCTCGCTCCCCAGACCACTAGCACGCCCCCGTTCGGGTCGGAAGCAGTGAGCGCTTGACCCGGGCCCGAGGTTTGTGAGGAAGCGGCCGGCAGTGCCCTGCTTTCCATCCAATTGCAAACGGGAGCTTGGGCATGAAGGCCGCGTGGCGAAAGCAACGCCAGAAATAAGACAAGATGCATGTATCGCATTCGAAGGTGGGTTGGAATGAGATGAATTCGGGGGACGGCACCTTTCCCGGAAAAGTTGCCCTACAACACCGCCTTCAGCAGCGCAAGGGCAACTCGTGCAATGGCACGCCTCACTCGGAATAGCTTTGTTCCATGGAAGTGGTGAACTTCATCATCATCGCACTATTGGCACTTGGAGCTCTGGCGCTCGCTCGCTTCTTGTTGGCCAGGAAGCGAAGGGTCAAGGCGGCGGTGGAACGCCCATTTCCGGCGGAATGGCGAAACTTCCTAAGTGAGCATGTGACCTTTTACAGCCACTTGAGCCCAGCGGACCGCACTGTCTTCGAGCAGCGCGTGCAGCTCTTCCTCGCGGAAAAACGGGTACAGGGCATCGACACCGACATCGATGACCCGGTACGCTTGATGGTGGGCAGCAGCGCCATCATCCCGGTCTTCGCCTTTCCGGGCTACACCTATCCGCATGTGAACGAAGTGCTGATCTATCCGAACAGCTTCGATAGCACCTTTCAAACGCAGCGCTTCGACGGCCACCGGGAGAACATCGCGGGCATGGTGGGCGATCGCTTCATGAACGGCACGGTGGTGCTCTCCAAGGCTGACCTGGTGCGCGACTTCGATGGATCGTCGCACCGGACCAATGTGGGCGTGCATGAGTTCGTGCATCTACTGGACAAGGAGGATGGTGAGGTGGATGGCATCCCCGAGCGGTTGATGGAGCACCGCTTTGTGGGGCCTTGGCTGCACGAGATCAAACAGGAGGTGGAGCGGATCGAGAAAGGGAAGTCCGACATCAACCCTTACGCCCTGAAGAACAATGCGGAATTCCTCGCGGTGGTGAGCGAGTACTTCTTCGAGAACCCGGAGAAGATGCGGAAGAAGCACCCGGAGCTGTATGCCCGGTTATCTGCGATCTACAATACGAGCAATGCCAAGGAATCGGTGAAGTGATGCGTGGTGTGTTCTTTACCGCCAAGACGCCAAGAGCGCCAAGGTTGTAACAGGCGGAAGTTTCTTTGCGCGCTTGGCGTCTTGGCGGTGGCCTTCCCTCAGATCCCGGAAACGCCTTGGTACTCTTGGCGGTGATCCCCCGATCAAGGCACCATCACCTTCGCGGTCAACCGCGCGCTACCCTGTTCCAAGCTCAATAGCAGCAGGCCCGCAACGGGATCCATGCGCACGCGAAAGGTGTTACCAGCGGCTGTGCTTACGAGCTGGCTGTGTACGAGCTGCCCATTGGTGCTGTAAACGTTCAAGCGTGCATCGCCAGAGAGGCCAGCGGGAACTGTTACCTGCAGTTCACCGGAGCTCCACCAAGCATTCAGTGCGGCAGAAGCATCGTGCTCTTCGGTGATGCCGGTGATCAGCGACCCATGCAAGCGAATGAGCTGTTGGTATTGTGCTTCCGTGTCGAAGTTGGTGAAGCGGCCGCCTGCCAACACTTTGCCGTCCTGCTGGATCGCGATGCTGCGCACGAAATAGGTATCCCCGGCTTGGGCCCCTGCACCTGTCCCGAGGTCATAGCTGTTGTCACGGCTTCCATCGGCGTTCATCCGGATCAGGCAGGAAGGGCCGGGGACCGCCGGGCTATACATGTTAGCGGTGAATTCGCCACCGGCTAGGATGTGACCGTCGGCCTGCACGGCGATGGCATCCACCTTCGCATAGGGATAAAGAGGCGAGATGAATGAGGTGTCGTATGCACCGCTCATGTCCAACCGCGCGATGGCCGTTCTGGGCACACCATTGTGCCAGCCGAAGTATCCCGCGGCAAGTAGTTTACCGTCCGGCTGTAGCGCCAAGGCCCGGATCGAACTGCCGGTGCCGACAAAGCCCGGATCCGTATCCATGGAAGGGTCGTGCAGTCCGTTGGAAGCCAGCAGGGCGAGATCGCCGCACCAATTGCCTTGGTAGTTGTAGAAGGAACCGCCGGCTACGATGCGCTGATCGGGCAGTACCAGCAGGTCGTATACCGTGCCGTCGAATCCGGTGCCGACCCAAAAGGTGGTATCCACAACGCCCGTGGAGTCGAAGCGCGTAATGTGCGGCTGGCTGTGCCCTCCGCAGATGAAGAAGTCGCCCGCGACCAACACGGCATTGCTACGGTGCAAAGCGATGGCGTACACCGCATTGTTGATGGAGTTCGGCGGCACGTGGAAGCCGGGATCCAACGCTCCGTTGGGGAACAGACGCGCTACGAAGTAGTTCTGGATGCCATTATAGGTGCCGAAATTGCCCGCGATCAGGATGCGTCCATCGGGCATCAGGTCCATGTCCTGCACCAGGAAATCCGGACCGCTGCCACCCGGGTTGAAAGTTGCGTCCACAGTACCGTCGCTGTTCAATCGCACCAAATTGCTCTTTCCGGATCCCGCATAGTTGGTGAAGCCGCCACCGATGAGGATCTTGCCATCCGGTTGCACGATCACCTTGTTCACGAACGAGGATGGCGGCACCGCCAAGAAGGAATAATCAACGAGGGGTACTTGGGCCTTCAATGCGAGCGTGATGCAGAGAAAGGCCGAGAGCAGCAGTGTCTTCATGGTACCAGCGGGTCGCAAGGGTGACGCTTGGACGGTGGGGCAGGTTGCTCCCAATGTGTCTTCGCTTTTTACCGCCGAGGCGAAAAGAAATACACGCCCACTACAGCCTTGGCGTGCTTGGCGTCTCAGCGGTATTGCTTGCTCAGAGCTTGGCGCTCTTAGCGTCTTGGCGGTGAACTAGAACTCCGCACTCCCCGGCGTCCGCGGGAATGGGATCACATCGCGGATATTCCCCATGCCGGTAACGAACAACACGAACCGCTCCAAGCCGAGCCCGAAGCCCGCGTGGGGAACAGTGCCGTAGCGGCGTGTATCCAAGTACCAAGAAAGCTCTTCCGTGGAGACGTTCATCTCCTTCATCCTTGCTTCCAGCACATCCAAACGCTCTTCGCGCTGGCTGCCGCCGATGATCTCGCCGATGCCCGGGAAGAGCACGTCCATGGCTGCGACGGTCTTGCCTTTCTCGCTGTAGCCGAAATCGCCCGGCGCGTTAGTGCGCATGTAGAAAGCCTTGATCTGCGCGGGATAGCCCGTAACGATCACCGGCTTCTTGAAGTGCTTCTCGACCAAGTAGCGTTCATGCTCGCTCTGCAGGTCCACGCCCCATTCCACGGGGAACTGGAACTTCTTCTTCTGGTAGGGCTTGCTCTTCAAGAGGATGTTGATGGCCTCATCATATGTGATGCGCTCGAAGGGGTTTTCCAGCACGAACTTCAGGCGGTCGATCAAGCCCATGTCGCTTCTCTGGTCCTGCGGCTTCAGCTTCTCTTCGTCGGCGAGGCGGGCGTCCAGGAACTGGAGGTCGTCCATGCTGTTGTTCAGCACGCGGGCGATGAGGTGCTTGCACAGGCCCTCGGCCAGGTCCATGTCGCCCTTGAGGTCCATGAAGGCAGCCTCGGGTTCCACCATCCAAAATTCGGCGAGGTGGCGGGTGGTGTTGCTGTTCTCCGCGCGGAAGGTGGGGCCGAAGGTGTATACCTTCCCAAGTGCCAGCGCTGCTGTTTCAGCTTGCAATTGGCCGCTTACGGTGAGGTGGCTTTCGGCACCAAAGAAGTCCTCTTTAAAGTCGACCTCGGACGGGAGGATCACGAACAGGTTGTTAAAGGCAATGGCGTATTCCGGCAGGAGTGCCGTAGGCACCAGACGCATGCTTTCATCCTCGGAGGCATTCAGGAATACGTGGCCCTTTGCCTTGCTGATCCGCTCGATCTCCGCACTGAAATACTTCAGGTCGTGTTTCATCTCCCCGGTGCGCAAGGCGCGCAGGAGGCGATCATGAAAACCCTTGATCCGGTCGAACTCCGCCTGTTCCTCGGGGCTCAGGGCATGTGTTTGATGGTGTGCTGTGGAACCATCCGCGTGGATCCCTTCAGGCGATTCGAACAACCACGCGATCATGGTCCGCAGTCCTTCGTCCGGCTCGGTGTCCATGCGCGCCGGGCTGTTATCCTTGGGCATCTGCGCTTGGCGGAAGTACTGGGCAAGCTCCCCGAATTCCTCTCTGCGCTCCAAGAGGTAGCTGAGAATGGTGTCCCAGTACTCGGCGCGTATGTCGAAGTAGTCGGTTTCCAGGTTCACCTTTTTGAACGGACCCTTCAGTGGTGGCTTGCTTGGATTCAACGTGGTAACGCGGAACATCTCTCCCGCGCCCTCGGCATCGCTGGCGGTGATGATGGGTGCGTGGAAGTAGTTGTAGCCGTGCATATCGAAGTACTCGTGGATGCCGAAGCTCACCTGATGGCGCATGCGGAAGACCGCACTGTAGGTGTTGGTGCGGAAGCGCAGGTGTGCATTCTCGCGCAGGAATTCCAGCGAGTGCTTTTTCGGCTGGATGGGGTACTTGTCCGCCGGGCAATCGCCGAGCACTTCCAGTTCCGTCACCTTCATTTCCACACGCTGGCCGCTGCCTTCGGAAGCGACGATCTCACCGGTGCATTGCACGGATGCGCCGGTGGTGAGGCGTGTGCGCGTAGCAGCGCCCACTTCCTTCTGGTCGATCACACATTGCAGGTTGCGTATGGTGCTGCCGTCGTTCAGCGCGATGAAGCGATCGTTGCGGAAGGTGCGCACCCAGCCGGCCACAGTAATGGTGGTTCCGGTGAGGGACTCGTCGTCCAAAGCGAATTGAATGGAATGCATGGGGGGACCTGAGGATCAGAAAATTAGACCCCCGATACGTATCGGGGCAGAAGATCAGACGATGCAAATGCCCGGCTCCTGATCAACCGGTGCAAAGGAACAACGGCCGGGGGGAATGGCGACCACCGGCAATCGGAAGGCGCTCCGAACTCAAAACTCATACAGCTTACCCTTCCACCAGATGTTGACGGCGTTGTTGGTCATGCTCACCACCATCAGCCCGCGCTGGAGGCTGAAGCGGTGCACCGGTTGGCGCTGCATCACCACCTCGGATCGGCCGTTGTGCCAGATGTTCAGGGCAGCGGTATTGTCCAAGTAGGCGAAGCTGCCCCAGTCCGCGGTCCAATTCGTTGGCCAATACGAGAGCACCGCTTCGGTCCGGCCATCGTGGAAGATCCGGCAATAGCCCTTGTCGTTGATCACCACCAAGCTGTCCCTCACATGGAATTCATCCGGTGTGAAATCCGATGCCGTGTGGACCTTCCCGCCTTGGTACACCTTGAGCGCGCCGGAACGGTCGATATAGGCAAAGAGCCCACGGCCCATGTAGATCGAATCCGGCATCACCGGCTCGAGGTTCACCACGTTCCCCTTGTCGAAGACCCTCAGGCCAAGGTCCTCGGGATCCTGGAATGCCACCATGTCCAGCCCGGCGGTGAATCGCATATCAGTGACCACCGTGGCGGGCGTATAAATGCTCCCGCGCCAGAATATCTTGAACTCGCTGGTGGGCCTACTGATCCACGCGATGGTATTGGATCCGGCGCTGATGCGCACGACCGGGTTCTCCAACAAGGCATCCTCCACCTGGGTGGTCTTCCCAGCGTAGTAGATGTTCAGGGTGCGTTGCACCCGATCGTACCAGCCGGCAATGCTATCCTCTATCACGTTGCGGCCGGTGTTCAGGCAGAGCACCCGCAACGAGTCACCATCGTAGATCTTCAGCGCGCCCACCGCGACATAGCCGAAGAAATGATCGGTGACGACCGGTCGGCCGTCCATGCTTTGGTCAATGGTGCGTACTAGACCGTTCCGGTACACCTTCACATCCGAGTTCGTTGCCAAATAGGCCAAATAGTCCCCTCCACTGGCGAAGGCAATGGGTGGCAAGGTCTCCAGCATCCGGGTCTCACCATGGTCAAAAACGAAGAACCTGTCGAGGTAGTCCAAGTAGCCACAGATGTTCTGTGCTTGGGCGAACAGGGGCAGGAAGAGCAGGAACAGCGGAGTGAGCTTGCGGACCATGGGTGGATCTTGAAAGGGGCGCGCGGTGATGCTAGCGTAACTAAATGTACAGCCAGCTACCGTGGGCAGCGCCAGTTCAGCATAAAACACACGCCCGCCGCAGCACTGGTCCCTTGGGCGGATCAACCGTCGGCAGGAACACAGATCCGTGGGGGATACGCCTTATCGGATGTTCTCCAGCTTCCGCTGCAAGGCATCCACCGTGCGTTGCACTTGGGATTGTGCCGCAACCTTCTCGTCCTTGGCCTTCTGTGCATCGGGCAGGTTCGAGCTGGTCTTGGTGAGCTCCTTCTGCGCCTTGGCCTCGTTCTGCATCAACTTGGCCATCTTCGCTTCGTTCTTCGCGATATTTGAACGTGACTTGGAGAGCTTCTTGAAGTCCTTCGGGTCTTGGCTCAAGGTCCACTTCTCGTTGTAGAGGTCGATCTCCTTCTGCATGATCACATGCTGGCTCTGCAGCTTGCTCTTCTCGCGGGTGGTCTTCTCCAGCTGGCTCTGGGCCTTGTTCAACTTGGCTTGGGCCTTGTCCTGGCTCTTGGCAGCGCTCTCGGTCTTGCTGTCGGCCTTGCCCAACTGCTTCGTCCATGAGTCCAGCTGCTGCTGTACCACGGCCTTGTTCAACCGTACGCTCAGGTCGCGCACCGCACTTTCCAGGTCCGGGTTCTCCACCGGGGTGTTGGTGCCGGCGGCCACGAAGGCCAAGGTCAGGTTGCTCATCTTCTGCTTCTTGTTGTCGGTGATGCTGGCCAGCACATCCACGGGCACGGCCGACCCAGCGGGAAAGCTCACATTCGAGGCCTTCAGCAATTTGCCCTGCTTCTTGAGATCAGCCCCTGACATTTCGGTCTTCAACAGGCCTTGCACATCCGAAGCCGTGGCCTCATACACCGCGACCGTAAAGGCCGGCAGGGTGGCACTGTCGGCCACCAAGGGACCCTTCACCACGGTGATCTGCTTATCCCAGGTCAAGGTGGTGCCATCCTTCAAGGTGTTCTGGGCGTGAATGCCGGTGGAAAGAGCAAGCGAGATCGGGAATACAAAAAGGGTGCGGAGTGCGTGCATGGTTGGTTTCTTTATTCGTTTGCAAAGGTAGGACGGGGGGTAGTTAACAGTTGTCACTTGCCAGTTGTCGGCGGCGGCTGGTAGTGGGTAGAGGGTAGAGGGCAGTGGAAGGTTGAACTTGGTATTTCATTGGCCGAACGACCCTGATGCGCGATCTATCCAGGCGGCAACGGTTGACAGCCCCCGGGACCACTTTTGGGCAAGCCCCGCTCTATTTCTCTCTTCTGGCGTGTGTGATCGGTAGCGCACGAACGTGGTCCGATATGCATCGGAGGATCGCACAAGTCGGGCTTCACGCTCGTAGTGATTCATCCATGCGCATGGCTGCACCCGCGACTTTTCCAATGCCCAATGCGGGGATGGCCAACAAGGCTGATCGCTTGCGCCAACCGTTGTAGTTATCCTGAAGGAAGTTCGGCCAATTACCCTTCTCCAGCAGTGCTCTTCCATAGGAGATGCTGGGGCCGGGGATCCTCGTCATGTGCCACCATCCGGTCGGGAAGAAAATGGTTTCACCTTCCCGCAGCATCTCCCGGTGGCCGATAGCCTTGGCGAAAAGTGGAAAGCGTTCCAAGTTGGGCGCGAATACATTTTCCACTTCTGAGTAAAGCGGATATTCCTTGCGCGGGTACATGTACGGGGTTTGATCCGGAGCAAAGAGGAAGAACTCCTTGTCCCCATGGAGTTGTGTGATCTGGGTATGCAAGTGCTGTAGGTCCACATGGAGCACCGGAAAGGATGCACCCTTGCCGCCGAAGAACACCTCGTGTTTTATTACGCCTCGGAAAAGGCGCTTCGGCCAGAATGGGCTCACAAAACGATCCGAGCCGCCCAACAGGAACGGCTTTACATCGGCGCTGAGTTCCGGGAACACGGCATCCATGTTCAGATTGTAGGAATAGGGCGCCGGCTTTTCCACCGTCGAGGTCTTGATCAACTCCATTTGTTGTTCCACGGAGTATTGCACACCTTTCACTTCGTGGGTAATGTGGCCGTAGTTGCGGCTGAAGAATTCCGGGGTCCACTTTCCCATGGCCGGCCAATTCCGCGTCAGGTCTGTCACGATCACGGGCTTGCGCCGATACACGAACTCATGGAGGAATTCCTTCGTGGTCAACTTGGAGACCCGTTCCACACCTGGAAGGTTTTCACGCAACAAGGGCGATTCAGCTATCATGTGCATGGCGGTGTTGCTGGTTGTTTTCAGGCCCTCAGTTCCCTCGGACATAGCCTGCCGTTCATTTCAAAAAGGAGCCATTGGTCCGCTAGGAATTCAACGGGACATGGTGTTCAGGACGGCTCCTTGTTTCCTGAAATAGCCGCACCCGTTCTCACTGGCGTAGAGCATTCCAACCTTCTCCGGCTTGTCGGCGAAGAACTCATCCACGGCGTGTTTCACGCCGGGGGAGCGATAGCCGCCTTCCAAGTCCTTTCGCGGCAGTAATTCTTCATCGTAGTAGACCGCGATCATACCGATGGCACCGGGCAGCATGCGCTCGTAAACATGTGGTAGAATGTGTCTGGTGCTTTCGTAGAGGTCGCCATCCAAGAGCGCAAAGCAGATGTGATCAGGAAGTTGGCTCGGGACCGTGTCTTGGAACCAACCCTTATGGATCTTGGGCAACCGGAGGCCTAACTGCTCAAAGTTCTTGATGAGCACATCCTCGCCCACGGCCATGTGTCCCGCACTGTAGACACCGTCCTTCCGGTCGGCTTCCGTAAGCTCCGGTAGTCCCTCAAAACTGTCATAGGCGTGCAACTGCTTATCCGAACCCAGTTCATCCATGATCCTGCGCATCACGATCGTGCTTTCGCCAGCGTTGCAGCCAAGCTCAACCACATCGCCGGGAACTCCCCGCACGAGGGTTTGCTCCAACAAGTGAAAGAGGTTCATCCTGATCTCCACATTGGCCATGTGCGGCTGTGGCGGGATGACCTTCGCGGGTACGTGCAGTTTATTCAGCACTTTATTCAGGCAGCGTTGCCAGTCCGTCGGGTTACGATGGTCCCAGTCAAATGTGGTTGCAATGAAGGTATTGTGCATGCTTTGAAACGGTCGCTTGGAATGGCTTTATGATTGGAACTATGTGTAAGCGGTGGGTTCAGATCGCACAGTTCATTGGACAGAGCTCGGTGCCTTGGAGAAGGACACCACTAATGCAAACAAAACAAGAAACGGGAGTGTTCTCCGACCGGGCTATTTTCAGGTAGTTGGAACTGCCAGATACATCCATCCGTGAGGCTACTCACCAAGATGGCCACCGGAGCCGCCATCGGCGGTACACACGAGCACACGTCGGTGGGCTGGTAAGCTCGAGAGGGCAGCGCCCCCCGTTTCATGTGCCGATCAACGTTGGATCATGTCCAATTCCAAGCCCGGGATGGACCGGAGCAAACGCTCGAATTCCTCCTCCTGGCCGGTTTGCAGCGAGCGCTTGGGCAGCAAGATCGCCGTAAGGGAGTTGTGGTGGATCATGAACCAATTCGGCAGCTCCACCACCTTATGGACGTTGGCCCACGTGAGCTCCGTATAGTAGGACTCACCACGCAAGCGGATCTGCTCCGGCGTGAACTCCATTTCCACCTGCTCCTGCAAGTGCCCGCTGGTCCTATAGGTTTTCCGCGTTGTGAGCACGATGCCCACCGGCTGAGCGATCATGATCAACACCAGCGTGGTGTATTGGAAATATTGCGGCTTCGGCAAAAAGGAAAGGCCCATGTGGTAGCCGATGATCCAGAAAGCCATGGCCACACCTACACCTACGATCAACCGCAGCAGCGGCTTGTGATAGGCCCTTCCAACGAGCAGCTTCACGTATTCCTTCTCCCTGATGCGGGTCGTTACCTTCATGCGTTCGGTTTCTTTCGGTAGATGAGTGCGGCCCGGTGCCGACCTTTCATGTAGCAACCGGATCCCTCAGGCCCTTCCATCCATGGATCCCTTCCTGCCACTCACTTGCGCCAACAACCCAACGTTCCCTCCCAAGGGAGCCTGTGCATGTTCTGCAATGCGCATTTCCACCCAGGCCCGTGCCTCCTCCTCGGTCCGGAATACCCGGTTGGCGACCGATGTGAGGTGGTTCATGGAATAGAGGCTCGCGATCGGATCGTACAGGTCACCTTCTGCCACGATGGCCAGCACCCTTGTCACCTCGTTCAAGGAGAGGTCCGTGTAGAGGTTTTCTTCCAGCAGGTGCATGTCGAAGTCGACGTTCTCGGGAAAGATCGCGATCACGGCATAGGCCTCTCTCCCCGGCACGCGCATGCGTGCTTTCAGGTTCTCTCCCAAGGCGGTGGCGTCCACCCGGGCCCCGGGATGGTAGCGGCAGATGGCCAATTCGGAATGCACTCTCTCCACGATCGCGCTGGCGGTCTCTTCACGTTGCATGGCAATTGGATCTAGGCAGTTCCACGAAACCAAGTGGACTGTGTTTAGAGAGATACCAACAACACCCCCAAAGTGTTCGAATGGCAGGGATCCGGGTGGAGCCTGGAGTCCTGCTTATCAGTTGTCCCCCTGTTCCACTTGCACCACCTCGTACATGTCCTGACCGTTCTCCTCCACGGGAGCGTAAAGGGTATCCCCCACCTTCACATAGGTCTGGTCCCCCACCTTCACTTGCTGGCCGCCCGCAGGTAGGTTCTGCACCGTGGCGCCGGCCATGGGGGGCACTACCGCGTAGCCGCTCCCGCTCCTTTCATAGTAGGTACCGCCGTAGTAGTAGTCGTTGGTGGGAGCGCCGTTGACCTGTACCACCTGTGCGTTCGCCGGCAGCACGGGTATGATGGCCCCTATCGGTGCGGCCACCACTACATAGCCGCCGTTGCTGGGCCGGTAATACATGCCATTGTCATACCGGTACGGCTGGTTCTCCACGGTGAGCATGATGGCCGTGGTGGCAAGGGCGACGGTGAAGAAGCCCCACGGATGCCATTGGGGGCCCCAGTAATAGGGGCGGTAAGGATGGTAGAAATAGGGCCGGTAGGAGTAGTAGCGCCAGCCGCCATAGCGATAGGGCGCGCGGTGGTAGTTGTGGATGTCGCCACGGCGCACATGGGAGTTGTAGCCGCCGTTCCAATACCTGGTATTGTTGCCTCCCCGGCCGCCCCTGGCCATGGCCCCACCCCGCAGCGGTGTGGCCCTGTTGATGGCGGAGTTACCGCGTGGGCTGGCATGATAGGCCCCGCCATTGATGGTGGGCCGCCGGACTTGTTCCATACGGGCGGGCATGCCCCGCCCAGCGCGCATTTGTGGGGCAGCGCCTCTACCCTGTTCCATGTGTGCAGCCATGCTTCTACCACCGCCACCGCGGCCTTGCGGGGACGCGTGCCGACCCCGTTGTGCCATGGCATCAGTAGGCGTCAGGCTCAGCAGCAGCGTGGCAGCTATCAGGCCCAACAGTGGCAGGTAGGAACGCAGGGTGTGCAGCGGTTTCATGGCTTGGTGGTTGGGATCGCGATCGGCAGGATGAGCATCTCTTGTGCCCGCGGCGGGGGAACGAAGCTGAAGAGGGCATCGGGCAGGTCGGGGTTGACCTGCCAGTCCGTGAACCAGCCCTGCAGTTCGGAAGTGATGCCGTCCTTCCGATCGGTGATCACATACAACTGGGGCAGAAAGGTGCCATCGTTGGCGATCCACAGCTCCATGTCCTGCTTGGTGCCCAATGCGCTGATGTGGTAGCAGGGGATCCCCGCCACCGTGGAGTTGCCCACATAGGAGATGTTGTAGCTCTGCGCCACGAGGTCGTCCACAAATGTGGGATAGAAAAGGTCCGCTGCCGGGAAGTCGATGTTGTAGCTCCGATGCAGGCTGTCGATGGTTTCGATGGTGGTTCCTGCTGCCGGCATGAAGCCGTAGTTGTTATCGGTGTAGGAGTAATACACCACCTGGGTACTGTCGTACCAATACCCGCAGTGGCCCTTATCGCCATTGGAATTCACCTGCATCCTGTCCGCTCCGGACAGGTGCACATCGTGCTCATCGAGCTGCTTTGTGACCATGTGTGTGTTCGGATCCACGGCATCCTCCATGGTGGTGAGGTGGAAGCTGCAGGCATGCAGCGCGCCGATGTTCTCCGCCATGTGGTCCAGCACCATCAGCGCGGTGGTATCCAAGGGAGCTTCCGATGTAAAATCTTCCTGCGCTTGTGCGGCCAACGCCAGCACGGCCGCAAGGGGCCAAAGAAGCATTCGTGTTCTCATGGGAGGAGGTGCTAGCGTCGGTACCAGTAGTTCATTTCCGAACAAGGAATGGTCGCGCTCGGATGGCCATTGGCATGCCCTCGGAATTGCCTGTATAACAAGTGGCCGCAGATCTTGTTCTCCCCCGCAGGTGCATTCGAAGACAGGAAGGATGGATAGGCATTCGGTAGGAAGGAAGGTTTCCAAGCAGAGGTCCGTGCCCGCCTGACGCTCGCGCCGGAGACCTCGCTGGGAGGGCTTATCCGAGCACGGGTCCGGTTCCGCCCGCTTCCGGAAAGGAGCTGCGGGACCAGTACACTGGAAACATTTTTACCTGCATTCGTTTCCGCTGGTCCGAATAGTTCTACATTTGCACCCCCCATGGCAGAAGTACAGGACACATCCGGTTCTTTGGATGAGCGCGGCGAACGCCTCATAGAAGAAGCAGGGAAGGTCTTTTGGACCTACGGCATCAAGAGCATGACGATGGATGATCTATCCACGCGGCTCGGCATCAGTAAGAAGACGCTCTACCAGCATGTGAAGGACAAGAACGACCTGGTAGCGAAGGTGCTCGACCATATCTCGAAGGGCTTCAAGTGCGAAGTGGACGAAACGGTGGGTACCGGTGGCAATGCCATTGATGAGCTCTTCAACATCACCACCACCGTGGCCGAGCGCCTGAAGAACATCCACCCTTCCATTCACTTCGATCTGGAGAAATACCACCCCGAAGCATTCCGGAAAATGCTGCACACCAAGCGGGAGGAGATCTTCACCACCACTTCGGAGAACCTGCAGCGGGGGATCAACGAAGGGCTTTACCGCGACGACCTGAACATCCCGATGATCGCCATGATCTACATCGCGCGCTTCGATATGGTGTTCGATGGGGAGCTGTTCCCACCCGATCGGTTCCCTCCCAATGAGCTTCACTGGGAATTGTTCCGCTACCACATCCGCGGGATCGCCAGCGCAAAGGGACTGAAGTACCTGGAGAAGAAGGTCCAAAAGGAAATGAAGACCGGCAGCTCGATAGCCGGTAAAGCACCGAAGAAGCCATGAGGAATTTAGTGACAGCGGCACTTTTCGTGGTTGCCGGGGCTGCAGGAGCCCAAGGGCCTGTGAGCCTGAGCCTGAAACAGGCCATGGACATGGCCGCCTTACAGAGCTACACCGTGCAATACAGCGCACTGGAAGCCGAAAAGGCCGAGTCGAAGATCAAGGAGATAACCGCCACGGGACTGCCGCAGATCGCCGCCTCGGGTAGCATGAACAACTACCTGAAGATCCCCAAGCAGGTGATCCCGAACTTCTTCGGCGACGAACCGAAAACGATCGAGATCGAGTTCGGCATTCCATGGGCCATTACCGGTGCGGTGCAATTGAACCAACTCCTGTTCGATGGCAGCTACCTCGTAGGGCTGAAGGCCACACGCGAGCTGAGGGACAAGGCCCACCTGGACCTGCAGAAGGCACAGCACGATGCACGGGCACAGGCGGCCAAGGCCTACCTCTCCGTGCTGGCCGCGGAAGAAGGCGTACGACTGCTCGGCGAAGGGCTTCCATTGCTGGAGAAAAGTGATACCGACGCCAAAGCCATGCTGCAGCAGGGTTTTATGGAAAGCACCGATGTGGACCGGCTGACCATCCAGCTGGCCGACACCCGCAACCAGCAGCGCAACCTGCAGTTGCAAGCCAACGTGGCACGGGCCTACTTGGCTTTGGTGCTGGGCATGCCAAGTGGCACCCCTTTGACGCTCACCGACCCGTTGGCCACGCTGATGAACGACCCTGCTGAGAAAGCATTAACGGAACAAGCCTTCACGTTGGATCAGCACATCGAGGACAAACAAGCAAACTCCCAAGTGCGCTTGGGCGATCTGCAAGTGCGCAATGAAAAGGCCGCCTACCTGCCGCAACTCGCGGGCTTCATCAACTACCAGGAGCAGTTCAACGGACTGAAATTCACACCGGGTGAAGGACCTTGGTTCCCCGGATCCCTCTGGGGCCTCTCCCTCAACGTGCCCATCTTCAGCAGCGGCATGCGCTCCAATCGCGTGAAGCAGGCCCAGATCGGGATGAAGGAAGCCGAGGTGAACCTGAAGGGGACCGAGCAACGGTTGCTCACCACCTACCTCCAGCAGCAGGCGGTGTTGAAGTCCGCGGAAGACAACTACGAAACCGCCAAGGCCAACATGGAACTGGGCCAGCGCATTTTCGAGCGCACCTCCATCAAGTTCAACGAGGGCGTGGGAAGCAGTTTCGAATTGACCCAAGAACACGCCAACTACCTCACCGCACAGCAGACGTACATCCAACGCATGGTGGATCTATTGCAGGCCCGCACGGACATGCGGAAGGCACTTGACCTGTATTGAGAAGAGAGAAGGGAGGAAGTCGCGGAGACGCGGAGACGCGGAGACGCAGAGAAGGATGAGTGAGCGGAGAGAAGGGAGGAAGCCGCGGAGATGCGGAGGCGCAGAGAAGGATGAGTGACCGGAGAGAAGGGAGGAAGAGAGGAAGCCGCGGAGACGCGGAGGCGCAGAAAAGGAGGAGTGAGCGGAGAAAAGTGATCAGTGAATAGAACAATGCAACCGTACCGTCGACCCGATCAGGTCGAACAAGAATAAACCCCGATGAAAAAAACGATCTACTTGATCACGATGCTGGCCTTGCTGGCCGCGTGCGGCTCGAAAGGAACCGGACAGCTGGCCGAGAAGCGCGCAGAACGCGATTCGCTCAAGACCGAGTACGATAAGCTCGGCAAGCAGCTGAAGAAGGTGGAGGATTGGCTGGCGCTGAACGACAGCATGGCCAATCGCAGCCTACCGTTGGTTTCCGCGCAGAAACTGGAGCAAGGCCCCTTCACCCACTACATCGATGTGCATGGCGTAGTGAAGGCGGACGAGAGCGCCACCCTCTATTCCATGACCGGTGGCCGCGTGGCCAGCATCCGTGTGAAGGCGGGTGACAAGGTGCGCAAGGGGGATGTGATCGCTACCATGGACAACGACATGGTGGTGCAGCAGATCGCGCAGGCACAGGCCGGTGCGGACCTCGCACGGACCACCTTTGAGAAGCAGCAAAAACTCTGGGACCAGCACATCGGTAGCGAAATGCAATACCTCCAGGCCAAAACGCAGAAGGAACAGGCCGCAGCAGGCTTGGCCACGCTGAAGGAACAGCAGCGCCTCGCCAACGTCACAGCGCCCTTTGATGGCGTGGTGGATGAGGTGATGGCCCGCGTGGGCGACATGGCAGCACCCCAGTCACCCGTGGCACGCGTGGTGAACCTCACCGGGATCCAATTGCAAGCGGACGTGAGCGAGGCTTACCTGAAACGGGTGAAGGCAGGTGCGCCGGTGAACGTGGTCTTTCCGGAGGTCAACGAAAGCTTCACCGCACCGCTTACGCACGTGAGCGATTACATCGATCCGAACAACCGCTCCTTCTTGGTAACGCTGCGTGCGCCCAAGAGCGAAGCCTACATGCGCCCCAACTTGCTGGGCGACCTCAGCATCCAGGACTCCCATACCGACAGTGCCATGGTGGTACCGAGCCCCGCCGTGCTGGATGATGTAAGCGGCAACAGCTACCTCTTCGTGCTGAAGCCCGCACCACAAGGGGCCGGCGTAAAGGAGAATGAGCGCGTGGCCCAGAAGGTCTTCGTGGACCGCGTGTCCGAATACAAAGGGCGCATCAACGTAGCCGCCAAGACCGCCGGCGAATTGAAGGACGGCGACCTGGTGGTGGTGGAAGGCGCCAAGAACGTAAGCGATGGGCAGACCGTGCTCATGGATGAGAATTGAGTTGTGAAGAAAAAGACGCGGAGGCGCGGAGGCGCGGAGAAAGGCGATGTGAAGAAGAAGCCGCAGAGACGCTGAGGCGCAGAGAATTGAGTTGTGAAGAAAAGACGCGGAGGCGCAGAGGCGCGGAGAAAGGCGATGTAAAGAAGAAGCCGCAGAGACGCTGAGGCGCAGAGAAATGCGATGTGAAGAAAAAGACGCGGAGGCGCAGAAGCACGGAGAAATGCAATTGGTGAGCGGTGACTTGTTAATGGTGATCAGCCGACTGCCGACCCAGGACTCACGACTCCCGGATCAAGGACACCCGACTTTACACTTCTCTGCACCTCCGCGCCGCAGCGGGCAATAACAAGACGATCAATGAACCAGAACGAAGACGTTGAAAAAGGCCTCCACGGACCGGAGCGTGAGTTCGCCATCACTACTTGGGCGGTGCAGAACCGCACCACGGTGATCGTGCTCACGGTGTTGATCTTCATCCTGGGGATCTACTCCTACATCGTGATGCCCAAGGAGAGCTTCCCGGAGGTGGTAACACCGGAGATCTTCGTGTCCACACCCTACAACAGCAGCTCCGTGGTGGACATCGAAAAGCTGATCACCAAACCGCTGGAGAAGGAGATCAACACCATCAGTGGGGTGGATGAGATCACCAGCACCACGGTGCCCAACTTCAGCGCCATCGATGTGAAGTTCAATTACAACATCGCCCCTTCCGAGGCCTTGCGAAAAGTGAAGGATGCGGTGGACAAGGCCCGCGGTGACAAGAACTTCCCTACCGACCTGCCTGCTGAGCCGAACGTGATCGAGCTCAACTTCAGCGAGCTGATGCCGGTGATGAACATCAACCTCAGCGGCGACTACCCCATGGAGCAGCTCCACTCCTACGCGCAGCACCTGAAGGACCGCATCGAATCCCTGCCGGAGATCAACAAGGTGAACATCCGCGGCGTGCCCGAGCGCGAAGTGCGTATCAGCTTGGACCTCTACAAACTGGAGGCCCTGCAACTGAACTTCGACGACATCGCCAACGCGATCCGCAGTGAGAACCTCACCATGAGCGGTGGTGAGATCCTCACCGATGGCCAGCGCCGTGCCGTGCGCGTGATCGGCGAGTTCACCAACATGGCCCAGATCCGCGAGATCATCGTGAAGAACATCGACCAGAAGGAAGTGCGCCTCGGTGATATCGCCACGGTGGACTATGCCTATAAGGAGCCGGACAGCTTTGCCCGCGAGTACGGAAAACCCGTGGTGATGCTCGACGTGATCAAGCGCGCTGGCCAGAACCTCCTTTCCGCCAGCGACGGCATACAACAGATCCTGAAGGAGGACCGCGGCCGTGTGCTCCCTGCCGAACTGAACATTACGGTAACGGGTGACCAGAGCGACAATACCCGCACCAGCGTGGATGAACTGATGAACCACATCATCCTCGGGGTGCTATTGGTGATCGGAACGCTCATGCTCTTCCTCGGCTTGCGCAACGCGATGTTCGTGGGCCTTGCGATCCCGATGAGCATGTTCATCTCCTTCACCCTGCTGAACGCTTTCGGGGTCACGCTGAACATGATGGTGCTCTTCGCGCTGATCCTCGCCTTGGGCCGCTTGGTGGACGATGGCATCGTGATCGTGGAGAACATCTACCGCCACATGGCCAAAGGCGAGCCGCCCATGCGCGCCACCAAGCTGGCCGTGGGCGAAGTCACCATGCCGATCGTGGCCGCCACCACCGCCACCATCATGGTGTTCGTGCCGCTCCTCTTCTGGCCCGGTATGATGGGTTCCTTCATGAAGTACCTGCCCATCACCTTCATGATCGCCCTCGGCTCCTCGCTGTTCGTCGCCATGGTGGTGAACCCCGCGCTGGCCTCCAAGTTCATGAAAGTGGAAGAGGACAAAACGCCGATGCATCGCGTGTGGAAGCTCGCCGGCATACTCGCGGCCGTGGGAACGCTGATCGCGGTGCTGGGCGCTTCCTTCAAGAGCGACGCCATCTTCGGACTCGGTCTGCTCACCGTCGTTTTCGGCTTCCTTGTGGTGCTGAACACCAAGTTCTTCGTACCCGCCACGGACTGGTTCCAGCACAGCTGGCTGCCTCGCTTGGAGGCCCGGTATGAGCGCTTCCTCCGCTATGCGCTCGATCGCCACCACCCCCGGTCCTTCCTCTTCGGAACCTTCGGTATGCTTGTATTGGTGATCGCGCTGTTGATCGTGTTCCCACCGAAAACGCTCTTCTTCCCCGACAACGAGCCCGAGTTCATCAATGCATTCGTAGAAGCACCCATCGGCACGGACATCCTGAAGACCGACTCCATCACCCGCTTGGTGGAGAAGCAAGTGATGGAGGTGATCAATGTGCCTGCCTACAAGGTCCCGCCCGGCACCAAAATGCCCGACGGCACAGTAACGAAGGACAGTACCAACTTCCTGGTGAACTCCGTGATCTCCCAAGTGGGCGAAGGAACCAGCGACCCCGGCGCCGGTGGCATGCAGCTGGGTTCAACCCCCAACAAAGGACGTATCGCCGTCAGCTTCGTGAAGTTCGCCGACCGCCACGGATTGCTCACCAGCGACGTGCTGAAGAAATTGCAAGAGCACGTGAAGGCGCCTCCCGGCGTGGTAGTAACCGTGGCCAAGAATGCCGCCGGACCGCCCGTGGGCAAACCGATCAACATCGAGATCAAAGGCAAGGAGATCGAAGGGTTGCTGGCGGAAGCCGAGCGCGTGAAGAGCTACGTGGAGTCGCGCAACGTGCCCGGTGTGGAAGCCCTGCGCTTGGACATTGACCGGGCCTCCCCCGAGATGCCCATCATCATCGACCGCGAAAAGGCACGCCGGCTCAATGTGAGCACCTATGCCATCGCCGATGCGGTGCGTACCGCCCTCTTCGGAAAGGAAGTGAGCAACTACCGCGTGGAAGGCGACGATGACGACCACGAGATCAACATCCGCCTCGACGACAAGTACCGCTACGACCCACAGCAGCTCATGGACATGAAGGTGACCTTCCGCGACATGCTGAACGGGCAGATCCGCCAAGTGCCCATCAGCGCCGTGGCCCGTGCCGAGCGCACCAGCACCTACAGCGCCATCAAGCGCAAGGACCTGGACCGCGTGGTCACCATCAGCTCCAACCTCATCAGCGGCTACAATGGCAACGAAGTGGTGCAGCAGATCAAGGACCAGCTCGCCAGCGGCTTTACCATCGGTAAGGACTACACCTTGAAGTTCACCGGCGAGCAAGAGGACCAGGCCAAGGACATGGGCTTCCTCATGATGGCTTTCCTGGTGGCCATCTTCGTGGTGTTCCTCATCATCGTGGCCCAGTTCAACAGCATCAGCTACCCCATCATTGTAATGAGCACCGTGCTCTTCAGCACCATCGGGGTGTTCCTCGGCTTGGTGGTGTTCCGTATGGATTTCATTGTGCTGATGACCATGTTGGGCATCATCTCGCTCATCGGTGTGGTGGTGAACAACGCCATCGTGCTCATGGACTTTGCACGCCTGCTCTTCCTGCGCAGTTCGCGCGAGCTGGGCTTGGATGAGGAACGCATCATTCCCATCGCCGAAAGCCGCGAGGCCTTGGTGACCGCCGGAAAGACGCGCTTACGCCCCGTGCTGCTCACGGCCATTACCGCCGTGCTCGGTCTGTTACCATTGGCCATCGGGCTCAACTTTAACTTCCTCACTCTCTTCACCGAGCTGAACCCGCACATCCACATGGGTGGCGACAACGTGATCTTCTGGGGCCCCCTCAGCTGGGCGGTGATCTACGGTTTGATCTTCGCCACCTTCCTCACCTTGATCATGGTGCCGGTGATGTTGCTGATCGTACAGAAGATCAAGCACCGCAGGCAGTGGAAACAGGATAAGCGCGAAGCCCATCGCCAGCAGCAAGTGGGTTGATCGGTTGAAATGAACTCTTCGGGAAAGGCGCGGCGGAAGCTGCGCCTTTTTCTTTTGCTGGTGCGAGCACGAGCATGCCGAGGCACAGCACGCGCGTGACCACTCGCGCGAGTTGGCGTTGAATGCGATGCGCGTGAGGGAGGCACCAATGGCACCGTTCTAACGCGAGCGGGGTCTCGTCACTGCGGTAGGGCCGCCACGACGGAAGGCAACGTGATCGTCCGATACGGATCGGTCCGGGATACATCGCACCAAGCTCGTGCAGTCACCTGAATTGTTAGCCAGAAGGCCTCAGAAACCGAGGCGGAGCGGCGGGCTTCGCGGAGCACCCCTGACAACGGGCAACGAACAACTGACAACCAACCTTCAGATCACCAGCCGCACCCCGCCCAGCTCCGCCACACGGTACGGGAACCGATCACTGGGGGAGCCGATGAACATGAAGTTGGTGGGGATCTTCCACTCTTCGCTGAGCTGGTGTACCAGCGCGGGGCCGAACTCGCCGTGCAGTTCGATGAATTCGATCTCGATCTCCGGATAGGCGCGATCCAGCACCTTCACGTCGGCGAGGTATTCGGGGTGCGTGGTCTGCCCTTCCTTCAGCACCGTTACGATCTTGAGCTTCTTGGTGATCTCGTTGGCCTGCACATACATCATCACGCGGTTGAGCACGGAGAGGTCATCACCCTTGGTGAAGTAGACGAACTCTTGCTGATTGAGCCGGCGGATGGTGCGCGAGATGGCGAAGCGACCGAAAACGGCCAGGCCCGGCACGCTCTCCACGAAACTGCTTACCCAGAGCATCAGATACTCCAGCATCACCTTGCGGTTCAACAGCACCGCCATGATGAGCATGGTGGGTATGAAGTATTGCAGGAAGACCACGAGGTACTCCGCGTGGAGCTTCACGTTGCCATAGAGGGCTAACACTACACCGAACAGGGCGACGGATACGGTAACTATGCTGGCGGTCTCCGGCCTCGGAAGGCGGGCCCGTTTGATCTTCAGCAGGAAGTTACCCACGGCGAAAAAGGCCATTACGGAGAGGAAGGAGATGGTGTACACCCCGGCCAAGGCAACGGTCTCCGCGTTGGTGAGAAAAAGCACCGAAAGGCAGAGCAGGAAGAAGAGGATGATGATGCGCGGCGAACTGCCGCGCTTGGTCTCCTTCAGCAGGAATTGCGGCAGGATGCGGTCCAAGGTCATGCGCTTTACGAGGCCGGATACGCCCACGTAGCTGGTGAGCACCGCACCGCAGAGGACGATCACCGCATCCACGGTGATCACGGTGGCCAGCCAGTTGCCACCGATGGTAAGGCCCATGAAGGAGAGCATCGTCTCCCCGTGTTGCCCCACTGCCGCCAAGGGCAATACCATGATGGCACACAGGATGATGAGCGGATTAAGGATGGTGACGGCCAGCCACATGTTGCGAAGCGTCTTGGGGAACACGCCGGATTTTTGCTCCTCCACGTAATTGGCCGAGCTCTCGAAGCCTGTCACTCCCAACATGGCCGTGCTGAACCCGAAGAAGAGCGCCGCTGCTACGGTGCCGGATGGATTGGGAAGTTCCCAGTTCAGTTGAAGCAATGAGAAGCCGTTGTTGGCCACGAACCAGAAGCTTGCTCCGATGAGCAAGGCCATGGTGGAGAGGTGGGCGATGAAGATGACCACGGCCACCACGGCGGATTCGGTAAGCCCCGCGATGCTCAGCAGCATGAAGATGGCAAGGACGGTCGCCGTGGCACCCAGCACCGTTACGGAGGGCACCAAGGCGTTGAGGTAGTACATGGCCGTGCTCGCGCTCAGCACCGCGGTGGCCATGTAGCTGAGGATCGTAAGGGTGGCCGCGATGCTGGCGTTGTACTTATTGGTGGTGTTCAGCAGCACGTTGTAGGCGCCCCCGTTCAGCGGCAAGGCCCCCACCACTTCGCCGTAGATCTTCCGGAACAGGAACAGGATGCCGGACACCATCAGCAGGGCCACCACGGCCCATACGCCCGCGTAGCTAAGCGCGATGGCACCCACGTAGAGACAGCTGCTGGTGATGTCGTTGCCGGCGATGGCGGTGGCTGCGAGCGGGCCGAGCTTTTTGGGTGGGTATGCCATAGGTGGGGACGAAGTTGGAACTGCGACAGCGAACGCACGGTGTTTTTTTTGCAGGACCGCTCATTTTTTCGGTGCGAAGTGGGGCAGCCCCCTTGCCATGGTCGCTACTATTGTGCCATGGAACGCTCGCATCCGTTCACCACGGTCGGCCAAGTGCGGCAGCGGTACTTCGGCCCGCAGACCTCTTTGATCGTGGTGAGCGTGGTGGTGGGCTGCTTGGCCTCACTGGGTGCGGTGGCGCTGAAGCAGGGCGTTCATTTCATCAGTGAAGCGGTGCAGAGCGTCACTTTCTCCGAGGGGAAGCGAGCGCTGGTCTTGTTCTTTCCGATGGTGGGCCTGTTGCTTGTTGCTGCGATTACCCAATTGCTATTGCACGGCAACCTCGGCGCCGGACTGCCGAGCTTGGTGCGGGATGTGCGCCTGCGGGATGGCCGCGTTGCCAAGCACAAAATGTGGTCGCAGGTGGTCACCGCAGCCATTACCGAGGGCATGGGCGGGTCTGCCGGGCTGGAGCCACCGATCGCTGCTACCGGCGGGGCCTTCGGGAGCGCCTTGGCGCAGCTGTTCCGCTTCGGAAGGGCGGAGCGCATCCTGCTGCTGGCGAGTGGCGCGGGTGCGGGTGTGGGCGCCATCTTCAATGCCCCCATTGCAGGGACTGTTTTCGCGTTGGAGATCCTCTTGGCACAGAACGCCTTGGCCTTGGTGGTACCCATGCTCATCTCGTCCGCTACGGCCACCCTGGTCTCTTCCCTGATCTATTCCGGCCAGCCCTTCGTGTTGATCACGAACTCATGGAATGCCTCCTCCATGCCGTGGTACCTCTTGCTCGCGTTCGTTGCGGCATTCCTTTCGGTCTATGTGATCCGTACCTACCGTTGGGCGGCGCGCTTTGCCGCTACACACTTCCGCAACGTGTATGTAAAGGCGGCCGTGGGCGGGCTGCTGTTGGGCATCCTCATCTTCTTCTTCCCGCCGCTGTATGGAGAAGGCTATGACAGTGTGGAACTGCTGTTGCACGGTCGTGCGGCCGAATTGGCCAAGCACGCTCCCATCATGCTTTCACTGGGCCCCTGGAATATCGTAATGCTCACCTTGGGCCTTACCCTTTTCAAGGTGGTCGCGGTCTCCTTCACCGTGCATTCCGGCGGTAACGGCGGCATGTTCGGCCCTTCCCTGTTCATCGGTGGCATGCTCGGCTTCACCGTCGCCCATGCGCTGAACCTATCCGGTGTGATCGAAGTGAACGAGGTGAACTTTACCGTGGTCGGCATGGCTGCCATGCTCAGCGGCACCATTCACGTGCCGCTCACCGCCATCTTCCTGATCGCCGAGATCACAGGAGGCTATGCGCTCTTTGTTCCCTTGATGATCGTGGCCTCCATCTCCTACCTGGTCTCCCGCTACATGGAGCCGATCTCGGTGTATGGCACCCCGCCACCGGTGGTGGTGAACGAAGAACGGCGCCCCTAAGGGCGCCGTCTCGGCTGTGACACTTCCACCAAAGCGCCGCAGCACAACGGTCAATGACCGTCGTTGTCCTTATCCGAACTGGTCTTCTGGTCAACGTTCTCCTTCAAACGTCCCCACCAGTCCTTCACGCCTTCGCGCGTCTTATCGGCTTCCACCTTCACATCGTTCCACGTTTCAGCAGTTGCATTCTCCACCTTATCGAGTTCCACGTTCACCGTGGTCTTCTCGCTTTCGAGATCGGCCTTGAAGTCTTCCTTCTCTTTGCGTGCATTGGCTTTCAGATCGGTCTTTGCCAGGTCCGCGTTCACACTTTCCAACTTCTTGTCGATGTTGTCGCGCAGATCCCGCAGGTCATCAGCGATGCTCTTACGGTCGGATTCGAAAGCTTCCCGCGTTGACAGGTCCACGTCCTGCACTTTCTCCTGGACTTTCTCGAGTTTGTCGTTCATCTGATCCTGCTGCTCGGCAGGGGTGCTTGAGCAGGAGAAAAGGAGCATGCCTCCGGCAATAGCGGTCAAGACAATTCCTGTTTTGGTCGGGTTCATCATTCTTGTGGTTTTCGTCAACGCTGGCGAATGCTGTTCCAAGTATGGAACAGCGCACTCCTCATCCCGTTACTCCTTGCTGATCAAGGCATTCCGAGGTCGCTGTTGGCGTGCCGCAAGGAAGGCTCCGGGGAATTCCCTCCCCGTTCGCACCACCGATCGGGGAAGCTCGCCAACTTTGTGGCAGAACGAAACGGCTGTTCCCGGTGTTTTCCTTTTCACGACGGATCACACCGCATCGGCGGAAGCAAGAACGCATGGACTACTACAAGGTGCTGGGGGTGGCTCGCACGGCCACTACGGAACAGATAAAAAAGGCCTATCGGAAATTGGCGCGGAAGCACCACCCGGACCTGAACCCGAACGACAAGGAGGCGCACAAGCGGTTCCAGGAGATCAACGAGGCCAACGAGGTGCTGAGCGATCCCGCGACCCGTAAGAAGTATGACAAGTATGGCGAGCAATGGAAGCAGGCCGACCAGATAGAGGCCGCTCAGCGGGAGCAGGCTGCGGCGGGAGGCCGCTTTGGCGGAGGAGGCTCCTATCAAGGTTTTGGCGGTGGCGGCTTCGGACAAGGGCAGGAACAGGACCTCAATGACATCTTCGGCTCCATGTTCGGCGGAGCACGCGGGCAGGCCCGTTTCCGCGGCAACGACTACCAGGCCGAACTTCAAATGGACCTGCGTGAGGCGGCAACTACCGAAGCACGCACGCTCACCGTGAACGGCAAGCAGATACGCCTGACCATTCCCGCTGGGGTGGAGAACGGGCAGACCATCCGCATCAAAGGGCATGGCGGGCCGGGCATGAACGGAGGCCCTGCAGGCGACCTGCTGATCACCTTCAACATTGCGGATGATCCCCTGTTCAAGCGCATCGGTAAGGACCTTTTCCAGACCGTGGACCTACCCTTATACACGGCGGTCCTAGGCGGTGAGTTGATGGTACCTACGTTGAACGGCCACGTGAAAGTGACCGTGAAACCGGAGACGCAGAACGGCACGGTGGTCCGGTTGAAAGGCAAGGGATTTCCGGTGTACAAGAAGGAAGGCAATTTCGGTGACCTCCTGGTCACCTACGTCGTGAAGATCCCGACCAACCTGACGGAAGAACAGAAGGACCTCTTTAAGCAACTCGCCAAAAGCTGACCGATCATGGAAGACAAGGAACTGATCCCGTTGGAATTCTTTTGCACCACATCGCATGTGGAAGTTGCCTTGCTGAATACGCTGGCAGAAAGTGGTTTGGTGAACATCACCGTGCGGAAGGAGCATCGGTACATAGCAGTGGACGAACTGGGCCACGTGGAGAAGCTCGTTCGCTTGCACGACGACCTCGGTATCAATGTGGAAGGCTTGGAAGCCATTGAGCATATGCTCGAGCGTGTGGAAACGCTGCAGGAGGAAATGCGGAACCTCCGCAACAGGCTGCGCCGCTACGAGGGCGAGTGAACCTGCCGCGGACTGCGCAGCAGGAACAACCACTTCGTTGACACGCTGACCTCTGACACGCCTTGCCGGTGTTCGGGATCACGGCCCAACGGATCAGGAGTTCGCCGATCGGGACTAGTTGGCCACCATCAAACGGCGCGTCACGTTCAACCCGCTCGGCTGCACTACTTGGATGAAGTACATGCCATTCCCCAAATTTGCAACATCAAAAATGGTCCTTACGGAGTTGACCTCTCCGATGTCCACCTGATGCACGATCCTTCCGTCCTCGGTGAACAGTGTCACCGTAGCCTCCCCAGTAAGGCCAGGATAGATGATATTGACCTCGTTGCTCGCCGGATTCGGGTACAACGCTACAGGGCCTGAAGTCTGTTGGGCATAGAGCCCATTGGTCCAATGCTCGGTGGTGAATGGCCCGTCGCTACCGGGCATGGCTGCCGTTGACAATGCTGCTACCACGGCTACCGCGAAGATCACAGTTCTCATGGTTTCTAGGGTATTGATCCCTGTACTGAACGCAAGATCCGTTCCGCAGCGAATGCACGGTCAAAGCAAGTAAGGCACCAACTTCTTGGTACGGGCCATGTACTCCGTGTAGGCTGTACCCAGCGCGGCGATCAGGGCCTTCTCCTCAATGCGGATGCGCCATAAAAAGGCGACCGTAATGGGCACCACGAGCACAATGGCGGCGAGCCAGTTGTGTAGCAATATGCCCAACCCGAGGAAGGCCAGTAACGCTCCGGTATAACTGGGATGCCGCACCAAGCGATAAGGCCCATCGCTCACGACCTTGTGGTCCTTGGCAATGGCCACGTTCACCGTGAAGAACCGACCCAAGTGGATGATGGCCCACCAGCGCAGCACCATTCCAAGGAAGAAGAAAAGGGCACCGAGGGCATATCCAGCCACATGGAATACGTAGCTGAACGCGACCCATGTGTAGGAGCCATGGATGGCCAGGAAAACGCAACCCAAGATCACGGCCCACAGCAGGCCTAAGGAGCCGCCATCCTTCTCTCCCGACCGGCTCCGTTTTACCAAGGCCAAGCCCAGTTCGGAGATCCCGAAGAGAATGAAGAAGTACAGCGGGGAGGGAAGTTCCATCCGTAAGGTCTTTGGCCGATGTCCGGGTGTTCCCGCTGGAAGTCTACTTGCTGAAGGGGACAACCTTCCCTCAAAGAACGGATGCTATCCGTTCACCTGCTCCGCTTTGGCATGCACACCTTCGGCGAATTCCTCCACCATCTTCGCATTGAATGCGGGTAGGTCCTCGGGGCTCCGGCTCGTTACCAGTCCATTGTCCACCACCACTTCGGCATCCTGCCACATCGCGCCAGCGTTCTTCAGATCGGTCTTGATGCTGGAGAAGGAGGTGAGCCTGCGATCCCGCACGGCATCCGCTTCGATCAGTAATTGCGGTCCATGGCATATGGAGGCCACGGGCTTTTTAGCGCGGAAGAATCCGCGTACGAACTCCACCGCCTCCGCACTGCGCCGCAGCTTGTCCGGGTTGATCACCCCGCCGGGGATCATCAGCGCATCATAGTCGTCCGCCATGGCCTTCTCCACGGTGATATCAACAGGGAGCTCAGCGGCCCAATTCCCGTTCTTCCAACCCTTGATCTTTCCGTGTTCCAAGGAGACCACATGCACGGTTGCACCGGCCTCCTCCAAGGCTTCCTTGGGCGAGAGAAGTTCGCTCTCCTCGAATCCGTTCGTGGCCAAAATGGCTACGCGTCTGTTCTCCAATGGCTTGTTCATGGTTGTCTCTTGTTCAGTGTCCTTCAACGTTCCAGGAATGAACATGCACACCGTGCGGGATGTTCACTACGGGTCGGACGGGCCGATCCGGCCATGAAGAACCAAGCGTAGAACGCCTGCCGATAAAGACTTTGAACCGGACGAACCCAAGCGGAAGAGAGCGAGCGAAAGGATGTGACCCACGAAGGCCGCCAAGGCCATTCCTGATCCCGACCGATCACACCGTGGCCATCACCTTCAGCTCAATGGCGATCGGCGTTGGCAGGCAGTTGATCTCCAGCGTGGTGCGGCAGGGCGGATCCTTCTCGAAGTACTCTTTCCACAGCTTGTTGTACGCGGCGAAATCGTCCTTCATGTTGGTGAGGTAGACCGTGACATCCACGATCTTTTCCCAGCTGCTACCGGCATCCTCCAAGATCCACTTCACGTTCTGGAACACGCTGCGTACCTGCGTTTCGATATCATAGCTGAGGATGTTACCATCGGCATCGAGCTCCACACCCGGGATCTGCTTCGATCCACGCGCCCGGGGGCCTACGCCGCTGAGGAACAAGAGCTCTCCCACGCGGCGGGCGTGCGGGTAGTGGCCAACGGGTTCGGGTGCTTTGCTGCTGGAAATGGAAGGCATGATCGATCGTTTGTGAATGGAAGGCTTCGCGAAGGTCGGGGGAATGATCGGAACAGGTGACTAATGGCACGTTTCGATGGGTGTGGGGTTGCGACATTTGCACCATGGGCACACGCGCGATCTCGTCATTGATCCTTCTGCTTCTCGTTGGTGGCTGCAAACACAACGCGGACAACATCACCCCCACCATGGGTGCCATTACAGAGAGCGTATATGCAAACGGGCTGGTAAAAGCGGAAGGCCAATACCAGGTATTCCCCACGGTGAACGGCACGGTGCTGGCCTTACTGGTGCAGGAAGGCGATACGGTAAAAGCCGGGCAGCCGCTGATGCGGATCGACGACCGTGCGAGCAATCTGAGCACCCGCAGCGCCGATGCACAATTGCGTTTGCTGGAGCAGAACGTGCGTGAGGAGGGTCCCGTGCTCACCCGTCTTCGCGCCACCGTGGATCAAGCCCGTGACAAGCTGAATTTGGACAGCACCAACTTCAAGCGACAAGAGGCCTTATGGGCACAAGGGATCGGTAGCAAGAATGAACTGGACCAGCGCCAACTGGCCTACACCACCAGCAAGGCAACCTATTCCATGGCAACGAAAGCCTTGGTGGAGAACAGGGAGCAACTGCGCACCCAGCTGGAAGTAGCGCGCAACACCGCGGCCATTAGCGCAGTAGGCGACGCGGACCGTGCGCCCAGCAGCCTGATCGATGGGATCGTGTACGACCTGATGATCGAGCCGGGGGAATTGGCCACGCCACAAAAGCCCGTGGCGGTGATCGGTAGTGCCTCGGACCTGTACTTGGAAATGGAGGTGGATGAATTCGACATCCGGCGGATCAAGCCGGGCCAACACGTCTTCGTTACCCTGGACAGCTATGCGGGTCAAGCATTCGAGGCGGAGGTCAGCCGGATCATTCCCTTGATGAACGAACGCTCCCGCACCTTCAAGGTGGAAGCTCGCTTCACCAAACGGCCGCCGCAACTTTATCCCAACCTGACGGTGGAGGCGAGCATCGTGATCCGCACCAAGGAGAACACCCTGCTCGTGCCAGCATCCTACATCGTGGATGGCACCTACGTGCTTACGGGCAGTGATGAAAAAACACTGGTGAAGCTCGGTGCCCGCGACATGGAGAACGTGGAAGTGCTCGAGGGGATCACGGCCAAAACCACGCTGTACAAGCCGTGATCCCGACCGATGCGTTTGCTGGCCACCATCGCTCTCACCCTGCTGCGCGCTAAGCTGCGGCAGAGCATTGTGGCGGCCGTGGGCGTGATGTTCAGCATCGCCATGTTCGTTACCCTGCTCGGTTTCATGAGCGGCTTGAATGAATTGCTGGACGGGTTGATCCTGAACCGTACACCGCACGTCCGGCTTTACAACGAGCTGCGTGCTTCGCCCGAACAGCCCGTGCAAGTGGCCTACGCGGACAGCACCTCCCCAGCCGACCGTCCGATCCACCATTTCATCTACTCGATAAAGCCCAAGGACGACCTGCCCCGCTTGCGCAACGCCACGGCGATCATGGCTGCTTTGGAGAAGGATCCACGTGTGCTGGCCGTATCGCCAAGGCTGGTTTCGCAGGTGTTGTTCAATGTGGGCACCACAGACCTCAGTGGCCAAGTGAACGGCATTGATGTGATGCAGGAGGTGCGCTACTACATGTTCCAGGATTACCTCGTGGCCGGTGACCCGTACGACCTCGCTAATGGTAACAACACGATCGTGCTCGGGAAGGCACTCGCGGACATTATGGAGGCCAAGATCGGTGACCTCGTGCAGGTGACCACTGCCAGTGGTGATCGCACCATGCTGCGTGTTGTGGGCTACTTCCAAAGCGGCATCACCGATTACGACAAGGTGCAGTGCTATGCCAACATCAAGACCGTACAGAAACTGCTGGCACGGCCCGCGAGCTATTACACGGACATCAACATCAAGCTGCACAACCTGGACGAAGCACCCACCATGGCCAAGGAACTGGCCGCTCGCTTCGGAGTGCAGGCCACGGATATCCAAACGGCGAACGCGCAGTTCGAGACGGGTACCGATGTGCGCAACATCATCAGCTATGCGGTGGGGGTCGTGTTGCTCATTGTGGCAGGGTTCGGCATCTACAACATCCTGAACATGATGATCTACGAGAAGCTGGATGCCATCGCCATCCTCAAGGCCACCGGCTTCAGCGGCAGGGATGTGCAGCGGATCTTCCTCTTGCTCAGCGTGATCATCGGCATCGCTGGTGCCTTGGGCGGCCTCATCGTGGGCATCACGCTTCAGAACATCATCGATAACATCCCGTTCATCACCGCCGCCTTGCCATCGGTCAAAACCTTCCCGGTGGATTACTCCATCCGGTTCTATGTCATTGCTGTCACCTTTGCCTTGGCCACCACCTGGGTGGCGGGCTGGTTCCCTGCGCGGAAAGCGAGCCATGTGGATCCGGTGGAGATCATCCGTGGAAAATGAAGAAGAGCGAGCTGGTGCTGGAAGTGGAGAACGTGAACAAGTCGTTCCACGACCCCATGACCATCCAGGTGCTCAAGAATGTGAGCATGCAGGTGGCCCGTGGCGAATTCGTAAGCATCACAGGTAAGAGCGGCTGCGGCAAGAGCACGCTGCTCTACATCCTCAGCACCATGGACACCGACTATGAGGGCGAGCTGAAGATCGATGGTGAACCCACCCGGAAGGCCAGCGCCACACGCCTTGCCCGCATCCGCAATGAGAAGATCGGTTTCGTGTTCCAGTTCCACTACCTGCTCACGGAGTTCAGCGTGTTGCACAACGTGATGTTGCCCGGCCTGAAGCTGGCGATGAAGAGCCGCGAAGAAGTGGAGCACCGTGCCATGGAACTGCTGGGCGAACTCGGCATCGCCGACCAAGCCCGCAAGTCGGCCAACCAGATCAGTGGTGGACAAAAACAACGGGTGGCCATCGCACGCGCCATGATCAACGATCCGCTCATCATCATGGGCGACGAGCCCACCGGCAACCTCGACAGCAGGAACAGCGATATCGTCTTCGACATCTTCCGGAAGATCGCCGATGAGCACAAGCGCAGCCTCCTGATCGTCACGCACGACCAGGATTTCGCCGAGCGCACCGACCGCATCATCGAAATGGATGACGGACGCGTGGTCACTTAGGATCCAAACTCACACCCCGAACTGCTGCAAGTGGTGGTCCAAGTGCTTGTGGAAAAGCATGCTCCATTCGGCACTGGTCAACACACCGAAAGAAGGTGAGCGCATGCCTTCAAAGTGAGCGGAACCCAGCTCCTGTGTTTTGTTGACGTAGACCGTCATCCGCTTGCGTTCCTGCTCAAAGTCCTTATCGCTTTTGATGAGGAACTCCGGTGCCGTGCGACCGTTGCGCTTGTATGGTTCGGGGCCCACCACCATGGGCTTCATGAACTGCTTGAGCAATGCGCGCACAAAAGCATTGGGCGGCGGGTTCCTCTTGGCGTACTCAGGGTCGTACACCATGTCGTAGATGCAATTGCAATGCGCCAACATTTGCGCGGCATCCATCTTGCCCCATAGTGGCCGGGTTCCGGCTTGGAGTGCATTGATCCGCGTGATAAGGTTGTCCGAGACGGATTTCGTGAAAACGCTCTGCATAGGGCTTTGATCTCGGCCAAAAATAGCGTGCCTTCTTCTTCAGAATTGCACTTCATGACTCCGACCATTGCCCTACAAACAGGACGGTAAACTAGACGCCCGAGCTTCTAAATTACGCGACCAACTGGCAGTAGATGTCGACCAACCTGCCAAGCGCTGTGTAACTACCGGCCGCTCCGGGCGTAGACAGGCCCCTCCCGAAAAAGGAGGTCCTGAATGGAAAACCTGCGCACGTACGCGATCGCCCTCCTCCTCTTTGCCGTAGGGCATTCCAGCACTTTCGCCCAACAACAGTCCCTGAGCTGGAACTGGAAAAACACCATTTGTGGGGATATGCTCAACTGCAACACCGGCTGCAGCGCCTGCAACCAGCCGGCCGAATTCCTTCCGGGCTTTTATGGGATCAATGCTGCTTGGCTCGGCCTGAGCACTTGCCCACAACCCACCACCACAGGGGACAATGCCGTATTCAGTGAAGGCTGGAGCGCCGCACCCGATCCGTTGAAAATGGTGATGATCGCTGGCATTGCCAACGGCCCCATGAGCTTGGATACCATCCTTATCCGACATCGCTCCACCGACCAAGGTCCTACCTGGCTCCGCATCACTCTGAAGCTCGATCTATCCAAACCAGCCGTCCTGATCCATGAAGGACCCATCCCTGAGGGCTTCACCTCCTTGGTCCTATCGGATCTGGGCAAACTCGACATTCCCGAGGGGTGCACGGCCGCTGGTTTTCAATTGCGACTGCAAGCCTTCGGCAGCGACGGTGGTGCTTGGGTGCTGGATGCAGTGCGTGTAACAGCCTCGCCCAGCACATCGGACAGCTCCACCGGATTGGCCGAGCTGAGCGGCAAGCCGAACGGAAGGCTGGAACCGGTGTATGATGTGCTCGGCCGCAGGACAGGAGATCTTTCCGGGTTGGGCATTTCCCGCGACGGCAAGCGCCGGGTGGTGGTTCAATAGCGCCTGCGGCATGCTGTCCGCCCTTGCTTGCAATGCGAGCCGGTGTCCCAACTTCCCGGTCCAGGCACCCCCGATCCACACCTACCGCCCTCCCGGTATCTTCGCGGCCATTCAAATGAAGATGACAGAGAACTTGAGCGAGCAGGAGACCCACCGCCGCGATTCCCTCCAGAAGATCCGCGCCATGGGCATAGAGCCCTTCCCGGCAGCGGAGTACCCGGTGACCGCCAACAGCAAAAGCATTGCGGCCAGCTTCAAGGATGATGCCCCTCAGCAGGACGTCAGCATCGCCGGCCGCGTGATGAACATCCGCGTAATGGGCAAGGCCGCGTTCGCCGTGCTGCGCGATGGAGAAGGTGACCAACAGATCTACATCACCCGCGACGACATCGCCCCCGGAGAGGACAAGGCGATGTACAACGAATTCTTCAAGAAACTCCTTGATCTCGGCGACTTCATCGGCGTTAAAGGCTTCGTGTTCCGCACCCGCACCGGCGAGATCACCGTGCATGTAAAGGAGTTGACCCTGCTGGCGAAAACACTGCGTCCGCTTCCCACGCCCAAGACCGACGAGGAAGGGAACGTACACGATGCCTTCGGCGATCCCGAGTTGCGCTATCGCATGCGCTACGTGGACCTGGTGGTGAATCCCAATGTGAAGGAGACCTTCCTGAAGCGTGCCCGCGTTTTCGATGCCATGCGCAAATGCTTCCAGGATGTGGGATACATCGAAGTGGACACACCCGTGTTGCAGGCCATTCCCGGCGGTGCTGCAGCGCGTCCTTTCGAAACGCACCACAACGCGCTGGATATGCAGTTCTACCTGCGCATCGCGAACGAGCTCTACTTGAAGCGCTTGATCGTGGGCGGCTTCGATGGCGTGTTCGAGTTCAGTCGCAACTTCCGCAACGAAGGCATGGACCGCACCCACAACCCGGAGTTCACCGTGATGGAACTCTATGTGGCCTACAAGGATTACCTGTGGATGATGGACTACATCGAGGGTGTGTTCTCCGCGGTGGCCACTGCTGCCAATGGCACGGCTACTGCCACTTTTCAAGGCAAGGAGATCCACTTCACCGCACCGTTCAAGCGCATCACCATGTGCGGAAGTATTCAAGAGAAGACCGGCCAGGATGTGCTCGAAATGGATGAGCGTGCACTGGGCGAACTGTGCAAGAAGCACGGCATTGAGGTGACCGCTTCCATGGGCAAAGGCAAGTTGATCGACGAGCTCTTCAGCGCATTGGTGCAACCGGAACTGATCCAGCCCACGTTCGTGATGGACTTCCCCGTGGAGATGAGCCCGCTCTGCAAAAAGCACCGCAAGGACGACCGCCTGACGGAACGCTTTGAGCTCTTCGTTGGCGGCTTCGAGGTGGCCAATGCTTACAGCGAGCTGAACGACCCCATCGACCAGCGCGAGCGCTTCGAAGCGCAGCTGAAACTGATGGAGCGCGGCGACGACGAGGCCATGTTCATCGACCGCGATTTCCTGCGGGCACTGGAGTACGGCATGCCACCCACCAGCGGCATCGGCATCGGCATGGACCGCTTGGTGATGCTGCTCACGGATAATCCGGCTATCCAGGAAGTACTGCTCTTTCCGCAGATGCGGCCGGAGAAATGGGACTGACCTCCGCTACGGGATGGGTTCAACACGGCTCATCACATCCCCCACTTCGAGCCGCTGCGCCACCTCCATCCCACTCACCAAATGCGCGAAGCGCGTGTAGCGCCCATCCAGATGGGGTGCCGGCGCGAGCGTGATGAAGAACTGACAGCTTTCCGTATCGCGACCAGCGGAAGCCATGCCCACCGCTCCTGCCACAAAGCCTGCATCACCGATCTCCGTGCGTAGGCTCCAGTCCATGGCGCCAAAGCCATCTCCACGCGGGCAGCCTCCCTGCGCCACGAAATTGGGCACGATGCGGTGGAAGCTTTTGCCATTGTAGTAGCCGGATGAAACAAGGGAGTCGAACGCCACACAAGTACCCGGCGCGGCGTTCGGTTCAATGGCGATCACGATCACACCCCTGCTGGTGGTGATCCGATACTTGCGCCCTTCTTCCAAGTTGGAGAGCCGTGCAAGATCGATCGAGTGGTTGAAGGTCGGCGCTTGATGTGCCGGTGCGGGTAGGCCATCCCGTTTGGCGATCGCAAGGTCCAACAGCTGGCGTGTTTCGAGATCGCGGATGGGGTGCAATACCGAGCGCACCTGCTGCTCCACCGTGCTGTCCAGAACCATTGCGATCGCCTTTGCATCCACCTTGGAAAGGTCCTCGACAGCGGCGGCGATCAGGCCGGGGTCGTTGGTTCCGAATGCTGCCTTCAGCACCTTGTTCCGTTGGCTATCCGAAGCGCGAGCCACCTGCGCAATGGCTCCCGCAAACACCGCTTGGCGCTCCACCGCTGGCCAAGGTTCTTCCATCCAGAAGATCAAGGTATCCACAGGTATGAACACCGCCTTGGCTTCGATCAGTGCAGCCCTCGTGTATGGATCCCGCTCCTGCTTCCACAGGTTTTTCAATTCCGCTTTTGCTCGATCACGTGTGACTGCATTACCGGAGTTTGCGGCCAGCCCATACAGCGGGATCTTCACCAGCGTGTCCGTAGCCTGTTCCGCGACTTTCAGGCACGCTTCAACATCCACTTCATCCATGGTCTTCAGCAAGTCCACAGCCGTAGAGCGAACGGCAGGAAAGCTGTCGTACACCGCTTGGAACAGTTCGTCCATTGCCCCCTTTCCTGCTATGGCTGCGTGTGCGCGCAACGCCGCAACCCGGATCATCGGATCCGGATCATGGATCAACTCCGCAGCAGCCTTGGTAGCGCGCACATCACTGAAGTTCTTCAACCCGGCGATCAGCAACACTTTCACATAGGGCTCGCGCTCCCGTTGCAGCAGTTCCACATAGCGTGCCTCTTGGGGTGCGATCCGCTCCTTCGGCACCCGCCGCAGCGCATCAGCGATGCATGCCCGTTGGTACCCGTCGCTCTTGGTGAATGCCGCAAAGAGCAATTGCGGATCCTGGTCGGGCTTTGCTCTTACCAACGCCCGAAAGGATGCAGCATACATGGAGGTGGCGACCTCCGCTGAAGTTTCCTTCAACGCCTGCTCGGCCAACGCCTTCGCCACGGTGGTATCCGAGGTGAAGCTCAAGGCGCGAGCAGCGGCTTGGCGAACAGAAGCGGTTTCATCATGCAATGCGGTGATCAACGCATCGTGTGCAGTGCTGTCCTGCACACTGGCAAAAGCCATGGCGGCGGCTTCGCGCACTGCGGAGGAAGTGTCCGTCAACAGTGTCAAAAGCGCCTTGGTATCACGATGGTCCTGGGCTTCCAGTACGCCGGCCAAACGCGCATCGGACCACTTGTTGTTGGGCGGAGCGGAAGCAGGTTGCTCAGCTGGTGATCCGCAGCCTATTGCTATTAGGCAAAGCAGAAAGGTCGTGTTCTTCATCTGCCGGGAAAGCTATTCGACTTTGGAATACGAATGGTCAAATGACGAAGCAATGCCAACACGGTGGCCTTTATCGTGTTGGCCGTACCGCGAGGCCGGGTTCGCTCCTGCCGAGATCATCTATCTTCGCCAAAGGACCACTTGACCATGGACTACCGCAAGATCATCACTATCGACCCGGACCGACGCTTTGGCAAGCCTTGTGTCCGTGATACGCGCATCACGGTTTACGATGTGCTGAGCTGGCTTGCTGCGGGAATGAGCAACGACCAGATCATCGAGGATTTTCCACAGCTGACTGAGGTTGATATCCGCGCTTGCCTGGCCTTCGCTGCCGAACGTGAGAACACACTCCGCCGCGCATCGTGAAGCTGCTATTGGACGAAAATATCTCTCATCGGCTGCTGAAGTTGATAGATGAAGATTTTCCGGGATCCATCCATGTCAATTTTGCGGATGTTCCATTGCGCACCGATCACGTAATCTGGAACTATGCCAAATCGCATCACTTTACGATCATGACATTCGACAGTGATTTTGTGCAGATCGCAGCATTGCGCGGCACACCACCGCGTGTGATCTTGTTGAATTTGCGAAACCCGGGTTACTCGGAAATCGCCCGATTGCTGCTGGCACGGAAGTCATCCATCAGGGAATTCGTTGCGGATGATTCCAGCGATGCTGCAGGTGTGATGGAACTCTCGGTATGACCGCCCTCTGTGCCACCTGTGTCTCTGTGGTGTAAAAACATCCTCCCCACTCCCGACCAAGTAAGCCACGCAGCTCTGATCGGTACCTTCGCGGCCCGTAAGACCATTCCATGAAAGTGATGAAATCCTTGGGCCGCTTCGTTCTTGCCGGTCTCCTCCTCGCTCCCTTCACCACGCAGGCGCAGAACCTGATGCCCGATAGCCAGGCGGTGCGCCAGATGCGCTTGGATGTGTACACCCTTGCCGACGACAGCATGCAGGGCCGCGAGACCGGCACCATGGGCGAGCAAATGGCGGCCCGCTACCTCGTGGATCGTTTCCGCTCGATCGGCCTCTCTCCCAAGGGCGACAGCACCAGCTACCTCAATGCCTTCCAGTTCGCTGCGATGCCGCGCACCGGACCGGACAACACCTTGAAGCTCGGCCGGAACACCCTGAAACTCGGTGAAGACTTCTACCCCCTCGGCTACTCCGCCAATGCACAGGTGCTCACCCGCGTAGCACGTGCCAAGTATGGTATCAAGGCACCGGAAAAAGACCGGAACGATTTCGAGCATGTGGACGTGAAGGACCACGCGGTCTGCATGAGCATCAGCTCGCCGGACGGCATCCACCCGCACTCGGCTTGGTTGGCGCACAACGACCTGCGCTCGCGTATCGATGATGCCGTCAGCTTGGGTGCCAATGCGATCATCTTCTACAACGACGATCCGGACAAGGCCGATGACCCTTCCAGCGACTTCTACATGAAGCTGCAGCCTACCAGCGTGCCGGTGGTCTTCCTCACCAAGAGCGGCTTTGCGAAGCTCGGCCAGGATGGGGACCCGGTGGTGATCCATACGGAGATCATCCGCGAGGAAAAGACCGGGCACAACGTGGTGGGCTACCTCGGCAATGGCAAGCCCTACACGGTGGTGATCGGCGCGCACTACGACCACCTCGGCTATGGGGGTGAAGGCTCCCTGTACCGCGGAGAGCCTGCCATCCACAACGGTGCGGACGACAATGCGAGCGGCGTGGCCGTGCTGATGCAACTGGCGGAAGACCTGCAGCAAATGCCGAATGCCAAGAACAACAACTACCTCTTCATCGCCTTCAGCGGCGAGGAAAAGGGCCTCTACGGATCCAACGCATGGAGCAAGCATCCCACCCTGCCGATCGACAGCCTGAATTACATGATCAACATGGACATGGTGGGCCGCTTGGACAGCTTGGGCCACTTGGCCATCAATGGCGTGGGTACCTCACCCGCCTGGGCCGCGATCACCGACCTGAAAATCGGTGGGCTCACGATCAAGACCACCGAGGGCGGCATCGGCCCGAGCGACCATACCAGCTTCTACCTGCAGAACGTGCCCGCTATCCACTTCTTCACCGGAAGCCACGAGGACTACCACAAGCCCGGCGATGATGCCGACAAAGTGGACTACCCCGGCATGCTGCGTATTGCACGCTACATCGAGGAAGCGATCACCACCCTGAACGATAGTACGAAGATCACCTTCACCAAGACCGCGGACAGCGATACTTCCAAAGCGCCGCGCTTCTCCGTAACGCTGGGCGTGGTACCCGATTACATGTACGACGGCAAGGGCTTGAAGATCGACGGCGTGACCGAGAACAAGCCCGCCGCTCTGGCTGGCCTGAAGCAAGGAGATGTAGTGATCAAGCTCGGCGACCATGAGGTGCCGGACATGATGGGCTACATGAAGGCGCTCGGCATGTTCAAAAAAGGCGACACTACCCAAGTGACGGTGCTGCGCGATGGCAAGGAAATGAAGGCCGAGATCCACTTCAAATGAGCACCATGAACGGGACGCCTACCGACCGTAAGATCGCCGTGATCGGTGCCGGTTCCTGGGGCACCGCCCTGGTGAAATTGCTCACCGGCACGCAGGAGAACGTGGGCTGGTGGGTGCGCCGGCAAGCCACCATCGACCACGTTGTGAAGTATGGCCACAACCCGGACTACACTTCGGGTGCCCAGCTGGATGCCGACCGCCTCCGCATGGATACGGACATCCGCGCCGTGGTGAACCAAGCGGACGTGGTGGTTTTTGCGGTGCCCAGTGCCTTCCTAAAGACAGCTGCGGATCAATTGGAACCGGGTGCATTGGAAGGCAAGGCCTGCTTCAGCGCGGTAAAGGGTATCGTGCCGGAAACGAATCAGATCGTGGGGGAATACCTCTTCGATCATTGGGGTGTGGCGAAGGACGACCTGGGCATCATCTGTGGCCCTTGCCACGCGGAAGAAGTTGCGCTGGAACGCCTGAGCTATCTCACCATCGCCAGCCAAGACCCCGAAAAAGCCAAGCTGATGGGTGATGCACTCAGCGGCCGTTTCCTGAAGACCACGCTCAGCGACGACATCTACGGCACCGAGTACGCCGCCATCCTGAAGAACGTGATCGCCGTATGCGCGGGCATCAGCGTGGGGCTCGGCTATGGCGACAACTACCGGGCGGTGCTGGTGAGCCGCGCCATTCAAGAGATCGAGCGCTTCGTAACAGCGGTGCATCCGATCACGCGCGACATCAACGAGCCAGCCTACCTGGGTGACCTCTTGGTGACGGCCTATTCCGCGTTCAGCCGCAACCGCGAGTTCGGTGCCATGATCGGCAAGGGCTATAGCGTGAAGGCCGCACAGATGGAGATGAACATGGTGGCCGAGGGCTACTACGCGGTGAAGTGCGTCCACGAGATCAACAGCAAGCTGGGTGTGGATATGCCCATTACCGAGGCTACATACCGGATGCTCTATGAGCGGATCGCGCCGACGATCGAGATGCGGTTGTTGAGTGATCTGTTGGCTTGAGGGGGGGCTCACGCACAAGCACAAGCCAACACACTGATCCGGATACCCGGCACTTCCGCCAAGGCGATCACACAGCCTTCAATGGTAGCCCCGGTGGTCACTACATCATCCACCAGCAATACATGGGCGCCGGCCAGTGCTGTCGGGTCCGAAAGCTGGAAGGCGGCTTTCACATTGGTCCACCGGGCCATCCTGCTGCGCTTTGTTTGGGTGGAGGTATGCACCACCCTCAGCAATCCGGTATCCACTTCACGCAGTGGCCACACCTCGCGCATGCCATCCACAAGTACTTGTGCTTGGTTGAAACCGCGCTGCTTCTGCTTCCGGGGGTGAAGCGGCACCGCCAGCAGCACGTCCACATCGGCAAAGCGGGGGCTGTTCATCACGTCCTCCGCCATTCTTCGGCCCAGTTCCAGCCCTACGTCCGGGTCTCCGCGGTACTTTAAGCGATGCAGCATGTGCTGCACCAAGCCATCCTTGTTGAACTGGAGAAAAGCGCTGGCGGCATGGAGCCGCACCCGGCCCTTGAAGACCTGTTCCACCTTGTTATCCGGATCATCGTGGGCGCGCAAGCGGGGAAGATCATCCACACAATCGGTACAGATGCTCTGTTCGAACCTCATCAGGCTTTGGTCACAGCCGGCACAGCGCCGCGGGAGGAAGATCCCGGCGATGTCGTAGAGGATATGGCTCTTCCGGCGCTCCATCGTTCATGGATTTGTTCACAACTGGCCAATGGCACGGGCCATGCAAGCACACACGAAGATAATTTTGTCCCTTAGCCCAACAAATTGGACCACATGACGGAGATCAAAGATCCCAACGCCACACCCAGCAAGAACCGCAACAATACCCTGCTGCTTGCTCTTGTCGTATTGCTGTTGATCAGCAATGTGGTGCTCCTTTTCCTTTGGTTCCAGAAGAAGGACCAAGCCACTGCATCTGCCAACCAGGTGACCACCGTGACCAGTGAAAAGGAGAACGTGACCAAATTGCTGGAGGATATGCTGGTGCAATACGATACCCTCAGCACCAACAATGACCAGCTGCGCACGGGTATGGATTCCCTGCAAAAGGAGATCGTTACCTTGATGGACAAGGTGAAGCGCGGCAATTATGACGTGGGCAAAGCCAAGAAGGAGGCCGAAACGCTGCGGAAGATCATGAAGGGTTATGTGGTCACGATCGACTCACTGAACCAAGTGAACCAAGCGCTGATGGCGGAAAATGTCACCACGAAGCAGCAGCTTGGCGAGGTCACTGGCCAAAAGCAGGCATTGGAAAGCAAAACCGCCGAACAACAGGCGTTGATCGACAAGGGTTCAGTGCTCAATGCGACCGGCATAACCGCTAACGGCCTCTTTGTCCGCAACAACGGCAAACAGGTGGATACCGAGCGTAGCAGCAAGGTTGAACAGATCAAGTGCTGCTTCACCTTGGCCGCGAACCGTATAAGCCAGGCTGGGAATAAGACGCTTTACATGCGGGTGATCGGACCGGATGGTTCCGTGTTGCCAGCCAGCGATCAAGCCAACCGTTTCTTCTACGATGGGGTCGAAGGTGAATTCAGCGTGAAGCGCTCCGTGAACTATCAGAACGAGCCCGTGGATGTATGCATGTTCTGGACCGCTACCGGCAAGCTTACCGGTGGGGAGTACAAAGTGGACGTGTACGAGAGCGGAGTGAGCGTAGGACATACCACGTTCAACCTGAAATAGTGGTGTAGTTGTACGTTAGCAGTTGTCCGGCTTGCCCGCGACTGGAATGCGCCCGAGTATCCGTTTTCATCGGATGCTCGGGCGTGTTATTTCTGGCTCCTTCATTCCCCTGCTTATGAGTTCTCTGCCTGAGTGGCCCGGTGCTCAAATGGCCAAGTCCAATGAACAAGAAGGCCGCTACAGGAATTGAGGGTGCCCGGACAACGGACAACCGACAACCGGGCGATCAGAAGAACGCTCGGACCTGCGCCCCACCCACGTGCACGGCGGGCGAGCCCGGACTGGAGCGGCCGTTATAGGTAAGGTCCACCTGCAGGTGGTCGCTGAGCCTGCGCTGGAGGGTGAGGCTCCACGTAACGTTGGTGCCCGGCTTTAAACCACTCAGCATTTCCGTGCCCAACGAAGAATCCACCAACCCGCTGTAGGTGATGTCCACCAGGTTGGCGTTCACTTGAAGGGAGCCCTTCCCCGCCGCGTTGAACCGGAACTCGGTGCCAAGGTCGCGGATGCTTGCCTTTTCACCACCGAGTTCATCCTTGTTGTGCTTGTCCGTGTACTTGAAGCGGAGCATACCCCGCATGCGGGTGTTCGGTTGCCACGTCAGCTTGGGGGCGGTGCTCTGTTCAGCAATGGAATAATTGCGCCCCGCCAGCAGATCGCTGCTGCTGATGCTGCGCCCGTTCGCGGCCTCCGCCTCCAGGGTCCATTGGGCAGTGGTGTTCCAGCGGATATGTACCAAGTTGCTCTCCTTGGCGCGGGAATCAAAACCATTCAATAGCAGGCTCTTGCCACGATCGCTCTGGTAGGTGTGATCGATGCTCCAGGTGCGGCTGCTCCGGTCGTAATAGATGGTGTTGCGCACGGAGCTGTTGAGGGCGATCAGCGCGGTGTCGGTGGGGTCTATGATGAAGGGGTTGAAGGCGCTCCCGCTGGCATCACTACCGGTCTTGCGGTCACTACGGAAGCTGGCCACATCGTTCCATTTTCCCAGAAAGCCTTTCAGTCCCTTGCTATCACGCCAGATAGCGGAGGGCCGCAGCTCGCCCGAAGCACTGAACTGATTGCTGTACACCCGCACATTCTCATTGCTCTGAACGAACACCCGGATGTAGTCCGCCTCATACGAGAAGGAAGCCAGTTCGAATTCATTCAGCTCCTTCACACCGTTGCCATTGTAGTCGTTCCACACGTAAATACCCTGCCCGGCGGGCACTTGCACGTAGATGAATTCACGCCGCTGTTCCAGACCGCTGCCGAACTCATAGAACAGGTCCCACGTGAGTGCGCCTTTCCACGCGCTGTGGCCGTGATCCAGCCGGGCGAGGTAGGTATCCTCGGCGCGTTGGGCGGTGAGCGTGCTGTCCAATATCCGCAGGCGGCGGTAGTTGAAAGTGGCGGCGAGCTTCCGCACGTTCTTCCCACCCAGGTCCATGCTGACGTTGTAGTTGGTGGCTTCCGTACTGGGCGCCAATACGCCGGCCCGATAGGCCTCATCGGAGCGCTGTCCGGCCCCCAAGCGGAACTTGGCCTTGGCGGAATCCGGGCTTTGGATAAAGCCTTCCCATTCGTTGTAGGCATAGCTACCTGTCCGCAGCGCGCCTATGCTGTCATTGCGGAACTGGTTGTTCTCCAGCTCATCGGATACGCCCAAGGTGAAGTAGCGGAAGCGGCGACTGATCACGGCCTTGTTCCGCACAAAATCACTGGAGTTCTGTGCAGCGGTGGTACTGAGCATGCTGCCATCCAATGCCGCATCGAACTTCCCGAAACGCATCTTACCGACGAGGGCCTGTCGGAAGCCGTCAAAACGCCCGTCGATATGGAATAGAGAGCTGACGAGATCGGCCCGTCCGCTCTTGCCATTGAGCAGGCCCACGTTGGCACTGGCGAACACCTGATCGCCATCCTGCACCACCCCGGCGAGGTTCCAGTCGCGATCGAACTCCACGGGGCGGTAGCGCTCCACGACCGTAAGATCCTTGGATCGCCATTCATTCTCCGTGCCGATCACCAATAGCTTGGTGCTGTCAGTGGAGGAAATAGGGATGGCATGGCTGGCGCCTGCGCGCATGGCCAGCCCGGTATTGTTCCCATCATCCAGGTCGCTGAAGGTGTTGCGATCTTCATTGCTCACCGCCACCTCGCCCCATGCCTTGGTCCGTGCGGAGAAGCGGTGCTCGGCACCCAAGGTGATCATCCGCTTGTGCCGGGGTGGCACCAGCACCCGCACCGGTGCAAAGTCTCCCTTATGCACGAGGACACCGCTCACCACGATCGGTTCCACCCAACGGAACACGCGGCCGTTCGGGGTGAATTCCTGCTGCACGTAATCCCCATTACCGGGCCCCACGGAGGTGAAGGTGATCCGATAGTGGGCGCTGTCGGCATTTGTGCTGTAGCGGTATACAGGCGACCAGCCCAAGGAGTCCACCCGGGCGTAAAGCACTTCATCAGCCGAGAAAGCCACACTGTCCGCGCCCGGTACTACGGCCTTCAGGGGATCGTCCCCCGCTTCGGACAAGGCCAGCTTCTCTTGATCGGAAAGGGATTGCTGGAGCGATTGGTCCTTGTGGTCCTGTTCGCTGTAGAGGTTGAAGCGCAGGGTGGTGGCGCCGGTGGTGAATTCATCCGCCACGCGCACCAAGGAGCGCGCATAGTTCTTGTCCGAATACTGGAATTCCGCGGTGATGCGGCGGTCCTTGGTGATCGGACGCCGCGCGGTGAAGGTGAGCTGGGCGGTGTTGTAGTCGATCACATAGTCGTTCTCCAGTCCGCGGGTCATGAGCTGGCCGTCCAAGTACACGCGCTCCGTACCGGAAAGGACGATGATGTAGGCACCGGCCCCCGCTGCGGTAAGTCGGTAAGGCCCTTGCACCCCTTCAATGCCCTGTATCTGGTTGCGGGAGAATTCGCCCTTGCTGATGGCCGCGCTCAAGCCCAGCACGTTCTGGATGCCCCCGGGATCGCCGAAGCGCGTGGTATAGCTGAGGCCCTTGGTCTTCTTGTAGTAGTTGAGAAAATGGCTCTTGGGGCGTTGCAGCACAAAATCGCCCGCGATCAACTCCTGCCTGTCATCGAAGAGCTTGATGAATACTTGATCGAAATCCTGCAGTTCCAAGGTGTTGCCACCCGCCTGGATCGGGATGTTGTTGTCCGTGACCGAGGCCTGTACGCTGATCTTATCCGTAAGCTGTCCGTTCAGCTCCAGGTTCAGCGTGCTGTTCACGGAAAGGTCCTGGTTGTTGCCGAAGAGGATGCCACGCGAAATGCTGCCGCTTTTGTTCAGGTTGCCCATCCCGAAGATGTCCTGATCCGCCTTGGACGGCACATATTTGAACGCATCCTCCCGATCGCCGGAGGGCTTCAGCAATCGCTCCGGGTCCTTATGGCGGAACGTGCCGCCGAGGAGCAAGGGCATTACCCGGAAGCGGGCGGTGAGCGTATCGGTGGGCGAGCCGGGCTTCCGCATCAGCGTGCTGCGGAAGGGATCCAAGGTGTACTGGTCCGGCCGTACTTCCACACTATCCGACCAGAGGCTGAAACTGCCGGGCACGATGCTCAAGGAATCGAGCGCCAGCGTATCCCGGTCCATCACTACGCGTCGCGTCACGCGGTTATCCTGCACCTGCGCGAGGCTGCCGGCCGCCATGCACAGCAGAAGCAACACCCCGATGGGGCGCAGCAATGTGGGGGGAAGGCAGGAATGCAACACAGGGATCAGCGCAAGGAATACGTGTCAGCGGCCTGAAAAGTATCGTTCCTGAAGGTCTTCAGGGTGGATCTGCGCTTTCCGGCCTTGGGTGCTGCGGATAGGGATCACGAATGTGATGTTCGTAAAGTGTAATAGTGGCCCCTCGGAGAAAGGCCCCTCCGGATAGATTTGGCATCCACCATGCTCCGAGTTATCCCCTGTGCCGCCCTCATCGCCCTACTGGTAGGTTGTGGATCCTCGGACCTGCCTACGCGGAGCGAGGGTGGGATCTACGGCGGGGTGTTCAACTTCAACGAGACCCAAGTGGTGCGGAGCATTTTTCCGCTCACCATCAGCCTCGTCTCAGAGCAGCATGTGGCCTCCCAGATCTACGAGGGATTGGTAAGCTTCAATGCTACGGACCTCCGGGTGGAACCGGCCTTGGCAGAGAGCTGGGACCTGGATCCATCCGGTACCATTTACACATTCAAGCTCCGGCGCAACGTGCGCTTCCATAACGACCCCGCATTCACCGATGGGCAAGGCCGACCGCTCACCGCGAAGGATGTAGTGAACTGTTTCGCCGCGATCTGCGAAAAGGGGAAGGGCGATGCGGCCTTCTGGCTTTTCCAGGACAAGGTGGCCGGCGCCGATGCATATTACGATTCGGGCAAGCGCGACGGCAAGGTCAGTGGGATCACGGCCTTGGATGAGCGTACCGTGCGCATCACACTCACCCGACCCTGCCCGAATTTCCTGCAAAGCATCGCCGGGGCGGGTTGCTGGATCTGGCCACAGGAACTTCTGGATAATTACAGCTCAGACCTGTTCCGCCATGCCATCGGCACCGGTCCGTTCCGCTTGAACTCGGCCCGACCCGAGGAGGTGATCGTGCTGGAGCGCAACCACCAATATTGGGGGCAGGATGCCGAAGGCAGGAGCCTCCCCTATTTGGATGCCGTGCGGGTGACCTTGGTGCCGGACAAGGAGAAGGAGATCACGGAATTCCTGAAGGGTCGCTTGAGCATGGTGGCGGAGCTCTCGCTCAAGAGCATCAATGTATTAGCCGATTCGGTGGACAGGAGTACCGGCGAGCGACGCTTCAACACGTTGAGCACACCGGCCTTGGCGGTGCAGTTCTATGGCTTCAACGCCACCAAGCCGCCTTTCAATGACGTGCGGATACGGCGCGCATTCGCACTGGCACTGGACCGGCGCAACCTGGTGGACACTGTGCTGCACGGACTGGCCGTGGTGGCCGACCACGGCCTGGTAGCTCCCGGCCTGCCGCAGTATCCCTATGATCTGGTAGCTGGGATACCGTATAACCCCGACAGCGCACGCAAGCTGATGGCCCAAGCAGGCTTCCCCGGCGGAAAGGGATTCCCGCGGATTCAGTTGCAGGTGAACAACTACGGCTTCGGATATCGCAGCGTGGCCAGCCGGGCACAAGAAATGCTGTTGAAGGAGCTGGGCGTAGCGGTCACTGTGAGCACCGTACCAGCCAAGGAATACTATGATCGCATCGATCGGGGCGAAGCGCTCTTCTGGCGCGAAGGCTGGGTGGCCGACCTACCCGACCCGGAGAACTTCCTGGCCTTGATCTATGGCAAAAATGCGGTGTTGGATACCGCTCTTCCCTCCAGCTTCAACACCACACGCTATGCCAACCCGCGCTTCGATGCACTGTTCGGCCTTTCGTTGACCAAGGGCAGCGAGGCCGAACGGATGAAGGACCTCGCCCAAGCGGAGGCCCTGGCGATGAAGGAGGTCCCCCTGATCCCGTTGTATCACGAGCGGTACATCATGCTGTTGGCCCCCAAGGTGAAGGGCATGCAGATCAACCCGATGGAGTTGCTGGATCTGCGCAAGGTGCACTTTGGGTCGGTGCCCGATCAGTCCGGCGTTGTGGACACCAGTTCATAGGTGATCCGCTTGGCCAGCGGGAGAAAGGTCTCGATGCGCGGCAAGCTGATATCCGATTCAAAAGCGAACGTGGCGGGATTCGGCATCGGCCCGGTGCGTGCCAGCTCCGCCTTGATGTGCTCGTAGGTGTTGGAAAGGCTGACGGTCCACGTGGCGAAGTAGCGCGTGCGCACATGGCGGTGACTGTCCGGGGCTTCGACCTCACGCACAATGGGCAACGAATAAGCATAGATGAGGGCTTCGTTGCGCTGGCGCAGCAGCAGCCATCCTTCCCGGGCATCCAAGGGAACCAAACCCACGGGTTCCACACGGATGCGGCCATTCAGCTCCTCGCGCAGCTCCTGTCCCCGTTCACGAGCGGTGACCAAGGGAGGCAGTGTGCGCTCCAAGGCCCGTTGCACAAAGGTCCATGGACCCGACCCTTCGATAGGGCGGCGTAGCAGTTCATTCCGCGCCAGGTCCAAGCCGATCACCTCGGTGGGGACATGGGCGTTCAGCTGCTCGGCCCGCAGGCGCAACGCACGCAACTGTTCGATCCTGCGCACCAGCTCATCCAACCACGGGTACAGCTTGTGTTCGCGGTAGTTCGCATCCACTCGCTGCAGGTAGGCCAGCAGGCGATATTCCTCCAGCTCCTCATCCCAGGTGGTGGTAATGATCCGATCGGGGCGTGATCCGCTCCAGCTCAAGGGTTCCATGGTGAAAAGGGAAACGCGGTGTTCATAAAAAGGTTGCGCACACCGGGGGGTGATCCGCGAACCAAGGCAACTTTGCGCTTTCAGTAAAGATAGCCATGAAGCACACCCGGAACCTTGTATTGCCTTTGCTGGCATCCATCGCATTCCTGAGCGCCTGCGTACCCGCTCGCAAGTATGACGAGCTCAATGCGCGCTACAAGGCCATGCAGGAGAATGAAAGCTCCGCACTCGCCAAAGCTCAGCAGGCCGATGCCGCCTTGAAGGACCAACAAGTGACCTTGGATGACCTCCAGCGTCGCCAAGTGATGCTGGAGCGCGACACCCTCACCTTGGGTACCAGCCTGCGCCGCATGACCAGCCAGTACGACAAGATCAACACGCTGAACAACGAACTGCTCGAGAAGTACAATGCGTTGCTGGCGGGTGGCAATACTGAGAATCGCAAGCTGCTCACCGACCTGGAGGCCAACCGCCTGAAGCTCCAGAACAAAGAGGATTCACTCAGCGTGCTGGCCACTTCCCTGAAGGACCGCGAAGCCAAGCTCGCCACCCTGCAGGCCGAACTGGAGAAAAAGGACCAGGCCATGAAGGCGCTGAAGGACCGCGTGAGCCAAGCCCTCACCGGATTTGAGGGCAAGGGTTTGACCGTGACCCAGAAGAACGGCCAGATCTATGTGAGCCTGGACAACAAGCTGCTCTTCCCCAGCGGCAGCACCACGGTGGATGCCAAAGGCCGCGAAGCGCTAAGCAGCCTCGCCAAGGCGATCGAAAATGAAAAGGACCTCAACATCATGGTGGAGGGCCATACGGATACCGACAAGGTGTTGCCCGGAGCCGCTTACAAGGACAATTGGGACCTCAGCGTGCTAAGGGCTACCAGCGTGGTGCGCATCCTGCAGGAGAGCTCCAAGATCAATCCTTTGCGCATCACCGCAGCGGGCAAAGGCGAATACGAGCCTGCCGACCCCAACGACAAAGCGAAGAACCGCCGGATCGAGATCGTGCTTGCTCCTGATCTGCAGGCGCTGTTAGAGATGGTGAAGGATAATTGATCGGGTGGTTTGAACCCGAGGTCGGGCAAATACGTCCGGTACCAACAAGAAAGGCGCAGCGTAGGTTGCGCCTTTCTTGTTGCCCTATGCAGGAGGCTCCTTATCGCTACCCCACCACCGCCCGCAGCTTCACCGTCAAGTCCATGTCCACCAGCACGAAGTGATGCGCGGGCACCTCGATAAAATCATCCGCGATATCAGTGAGCTTTTCGGAGACGATCATGGTCGCGTGATCCTTCTTGTCGGCCCCTCGCACCATGCGACACACGTTGTCCGTGCAGATGTACTTCTTGCCTTCGCTGTAGTACATGGTGAGTGCTGCGCTGCGGTCGGTAACGTAGCGCAGGCCCACAGCGATACGCCCATCCGTGTAGACCATGTTCATGTAGGCCGGTTCGGTGATGGCGTACTTCACCATCAGCTTCTTCAGGTCCGCGATCATGGCCTCGAAGGCATCCGCCACTTGGTCGGGCGTTGGTTTTTCATGGCCACGCAAGTGATCCAGAAAGAGGGCGAAGAGGTGCTCACTGTCGGTCTGCCCATTGATCCATAGGAACATCTCCTCGCTGAGCATATTGCACAGATCGCGCTTCATGCGGCTGAAGTGCTCCACGCCGCCGTTCTGCATCATCAGCCGGTCCTTGCAGTGGAAGGGGTGACAGTTGGCCTCCGCCACATCGCCCACACTGGCTGCACGCACGTGGGCGACGATGCAGTGTGAATGGACCTTCGGGGCGAGGTAGCGCAGGTTCCGGTTGTTCCATGCGGGCGTCACGCTCACGAACACGGCCGGATGGGGGGTGTGGTCGTGGTGGTACCAGCCAACGCCAAAACCATCCCCGTTCAGTGGTTCCTCGATCTCGCGCGCAGCATAGCTCTGCTTGATAATGGAGTCCTTGGGATCGTAAAGGAGCGCGCCCATGCTGATGGGGGCACCGAGGTAGGCGAGGAAGCGGCACATGGTGTTGTGAGGGTCGAGGATAGGGTCGATCAGATGATCAGAAAATTAGACGATCAGAAAATCGAACTCCTTGTTCCGCCCGATATGCATCGGACGCGAGAAAGGGGTCGGAGATCCGGCATTGTGGGATGATGCTGCACCTTGGATGCGTAGAACACCTGAGGGATACAAGTTGTGCTGTGTCAGCTGCGGGAAGGCTCTTTACAGCCCATCCCGTATTGACGCAGATAATTCCGCGGTTCACCACGAACTTCACCCCGCGCCCCACAACGGATCGCACCATCACCATGGCAAGGACAAGAAAATCCACCCAGCTGGCTGAGCTCCTGACCGCCCGGAACGAGCGGATGCAGAAGCTCCAAGGGATCGTGAAGGATGCGATCAACGAGCAGGAGCTCATCATTAACAACCTGGCCAATCCGCCGCAGGAGGCCATTACACGCGGGCAGCGCTTGGCGGACAAGGTGGCCTCATTCGGCGGCAGTTGGACCTTCATCGTCTCGTTCTTTATCATTCTCACCGCTTGGATCTTGTTCAATACCATGTCCAAGAAAGGGGATGAATTCGATCCCTATCCCTTTATCCTGATGAACTTGGTGCTCTCCTGCATCGCGGCCTTGCAGGCTCCGGTGATCATGATGAGCCAGAACCGGCAGGAGGAAAAGGACCGCAAGCGCAGCGAGAACGATTACCTGATCAACTTGAAAGCGGAACTGGAGTTGCGCAGCTTGCACCAGAAGATGGATCTGCTGCTGGAGGATGAGGTCCGCTCGATCTCCGAGGTGCAGGAGAAGCAGTTCAAGCTATTGAATGAACTTGAACTGCAGATGAAGCGTTTGGCAAAAGGAGCAGGGCCAGCGACCTGAGCGACCTTCCCGGGTTTGGGACCGGGGAAACCCGGAACCGAACAGCGATGATCCTACAGAACTGGTGGTACACAACGCTTCTCGGCATCAAGGACCCCATTGAGCCGCCACTTCAAGGCGATGTTCAAGCCGATGTATTGATCGTGGGGGCCGGTGCCGCAGGCCTCTCGGCAGCCTATGCGCTGAAGGACAAGGGCCTCAAGGTGGTGGTGCTGGAGAAGAACATCTGCGGCGGCAGCTCCTCCGGAAAGAGCGCCGGCTTCCTGACCCCGGATAGCGAGCTGGAGCTTTCACAGCTTATTCGCCGCTTTGGTGCAAAAGGTGCGGCCGATCTCTGGAGCGTACCGGTGAAAGGCGTGGAAATGATGACCGCCCGGGTGAAGGAGCACGCCATGGAATGCGACCTGCAGGTACAGGACTGCCTATACATGGGTCTGGGGGACAGTGGCTGGAAGGCGATACAGGAGGAAATGGAGGCCCGGAAAACCCTGGGATTCGACCAGACACTCTATGACAAGGAACAACTTCGTGGGATGATCGGCTCCACGGCCTATTCGGGCGGTGTGCGCTACGGGAACACGTACGGGATCGATGCAATGTTGTACTGCCAAGGCCTGAAGAAGGTGTTGCTGGAGTATGGCATCATCATCCATGAGGCATCGGAGGTGTTGAGCATGGACGGCCACACCGTGCGCACGCACTTAGGTTCCGTCACCGCCCAGCAGATCATCTTCTGTGCGGACAAGTTGGACCCCTCCATCACCCCTTATGCCAACAATGCCTACCACGCGGAAACCTTCCTCTCCATCAGTGAGCCGCTGAGCGCACAGGCCATCCAAGAGGTATTTCCGCAGGGGCGTTTCCAATGCTGGGACTCGGACCTCGTCTACAGCTACTTCCGGCTCACCGGCGATGACCGCATCCTGTTGGGCGGCGGCAGCATGTTCTCCACCTTCATGAAGAACGACCTGGACTCGCCGCGCGTGATCGACCGGGTGATCCGGGATTTCAAGACACGCTTCCCATCCTTGCGTGACCTGGAGTTCATCCAGTACTGGCCCGGCCGTATTGATACCACCCGGGACCTGCTGCCCACCATCGTGCGGGAGGTCGATCGGCCGTGGCTGCACCTCGTTCTGGGTTGCGTTGGTCTCCCTTGGGCCACCTTCTGTGGTGATTTCGTGGCGCGCCATGCCACGGATGAGCCTGCCTGCACCGACAACCACTATTACGAATACTTCCGCAAGGACCGCAAATTCCTGGTCCCCCTCTGGATGGAGCACTTCTTACCGAAGGGTGTCATCTTTTCCTTGAACAACGGCTGGGCGAAATACTATCAGGTAGATGTTCGGAAGTAGCGACCAATGGCCGTTAGCGCAATACCTGCACACGCTCCCTTGTGCGCTCCGGAGAAGACAGGGCTGAAGCAGTGCTGCCCTTTGCGCATGCTTTCTTCTCCTTCCGTTGCCTCCATTTCCGTACTTCCTGGCCTTCGCGTTCCGGCCCTTTTAGGGTGAAAACACCACCGGTTCGCTTTTGTCCCCTTGCTTGCGTTCCTTTGTGGGCCAAAGGCCTCCGAACCATTGAGGTCCGCCATGCCGAAGGTCACCATAGACAATATCGAGATCGAGGTCCCCGAAGGGACGACGATCCTTCAGGCCGCTCGCATGATCGGCGAGCGCAACAGTGCCGAGCGCTACGTGGTGCCACCCACCATGTGCTACTACTCCAATCTCGAGGGCAGTGGCGGCTATTGCCGTACCTGCATCGTGAAGGTGACCAAGGGTAGCGAGCGCGATCCACGCCCCATCCCCAAGCCAGTGGCCAGTTGCCGCACGGCGGTGCAGGATGGTATGGTGGTGGAGAACACCCTCAGCCCCGATCTGCTTGACGCCCGCAGCGGTGTTACCGAGTTCCTGCTCATCAACCACCCGCTGGATTGCCCTATCTGCGACCAAGCCGGCGAATGCCACCTCCAGGACCTTTCCTACGAGCACGGCTTGGCCACCAGCCGCTACCAGTTCGAGCGACGCACTTTCGACCCCATCGACATCGGGGATACGATCAAGCTGCACATGACGCGCTGCATCCTCTGCTACCGCTGCGTGAAGGTGGCCGAGCAGATCACGGATGGCCGGGTGCATGGCGTGATCAACCGCGGCGATGTGGCCGAGATCAGCACGTACATCCAACAGGCGATTGACAACGACTTCAGTGGCAACATGATCGATGTGTGCCCCGTGGGTGCGCTTACCGATCGCACCTTCCGCTTCTCCGCCCGGGTTTGGATCACCAAGCCCATGGATGCCCACCGCGACTGCGCCCATTGCAGCGGCAAAACAGTGATCTGGCTGAAGGGCCAGGAGGTACTGCGCGTCACTGGCCGCAAGAACCAGTGGGGCGAGGTGGAGGAATTCATCTGCAACGAATGCCGCTTCGTGAAGAAGCAACTGAGCGACTGGATAGTGGAAGGCCCGCGCAACATCGATCGCCACAGCGTGATCTCCCAGGGGCACTATACGCTGGAAACCAAGCAGAAGGTGTTGGACCACCCCGCACCCAACGTGCCTGAATTGGCGCAACTGAAACCCGCCAAGAAGAAGTCATGATCCCTACCGCGATCTTCCTGCTCGTGCTCTTCGTGGTCACCCTCACTGTGGCCGCCTACTCCACCTATGGCGAGCGCAAGGTGGCCGCCTTCCTGCAGGACCGTCTTGGACCCAACCGGGCCGGCCCTTTCGGCTTGCTGCAACCCTTGGCCGATGGTGCCAAGATGTTCATGAAGGAGGATTTCGTGCCGGCCAACGCCAACCGCATCCTCTACTTCCTCGGCCCTGCCGTGGCCATGACCACCGCGTTGATCACCGGGGTGGTGATCCCTTGGGGCGGCACGCTCCAGATCGGCGATGTGAGCATTCCCCTTCAAGGCATGGACCCCGAAGTGGGCGTGCTCTTCGTGTTTGCCATGGTAGGCATCGGTGTGTACGGCATCATGCTCGGTGGCTGGGCCAGCAACAACAAGTACTCCTTGCTCGGTGCCATACGCGCAGCCAGCCAAATGGTGAGCTACGAACTCGCCATGGGCCTCAGCATCGTGGCACTGGTAATGATGAACGGCACCCTCAGCCTTGGGGGTATCGTGGACTATCAGGCCGAACATGGGTGGAACATCCTCTACCAACCCCTCGGCTTCCTGATCTTCATCGTTTGCGCCTTCGCCGAGACCAACCGCTCGCCCTTCGATATGCCGGAGTGTGAAACCGAACTGGTAGGGGGCTTCCATACGGAGTTCAGCAGCATGAAGCTCGGCTTCTACCTCTTCTCCGAATACGTGAACATGTTCATCAGCAGCGCCGTGATGGCCACGCTGTACTTCGGGGCCTACCACGTTCCCGGCCTCGCCGATAGCGGATGGAACCCCAACCTGATCACCATCATCGGGGTTGCGGCCATGTTCGCCAAGACCTTCTTCTTCATCTTCCTCTTCATGTGGGTACGCTGGACATTGCCCCGTTTCCGCTTCGACCAGCTGATGAATTTGGGCTGGAAGGGGCTGATCCCCTTGGCTATACTCAACATCTTGATCACCGCCGGCATCATGCTGGCACAAGGCCAATTGACACCATGAGCACGGCGAGCAACATGCCTGCCCCTTCGAGTGCCGCTGGGCCAGGTGGGTTCACACCTCTTACTTCCCGCTCCAAGCAAGTGAGCGAGAAGAAGATGACGGTGATGGAGCGCATCTACCTCCCAGCTGTTCTCTTTGGACTCTTCATCACCATCAAGCACTTCTTCCGCCTCAAGCGGCCCACCATCCAGTATCCCGAGCAGCAGCGGCCCTTCAGCAAGATCTACCGCGGCATGCACGTGCTGAAGCGGGATGACCAAGGCCGCGAGCGCTGCACTTCCTGCGGCCTGTGTGCCGTTTCCTGCCCTGCCGAAGCCATCACCATGACCAGCGGGGAGCGTAAGAAGGAGGAGGCACACCTGTATCGTGAGGAGAAGTACGCCGTGACCTACGAGATCAACATGCTCCGCTGCATCTTCTGTGGCGACTGTGAGGAAGCCTGCCCCAAAGAGGCCATCTTCCTTACGGACCGCATCGTGGAGAGCGACTACCTGCGCAAGCCTTTCATCTTCACCAAGGAAGAATTGGTGGAACCGATGGACCCCAAGAAGCGGATCGACGTGACCAAGCGCCAGACGCCTGCCGTGCTGAAGTTCAAGGAGAACAAGCACTTCGCGCATAACCGGTGACGGAGGATCGCAGATCCCACACTGTCCGATGTCCTATGTCCCATGCTTGATCAGGCATAGGACATAGGACATTCTGCATAGGACAACCTTCAGAGAGGATCTGCGATAATTTCACCCCATGGGAACCTCGCGGTTGGAGGCATTCAGTGATGGGGTCATGGCGATCATCATCACCATTATGGTGCTGGGGTTGCAAGTGCCGCACGGGACGGAATTGGCGGACTTGAAGCCCGTGGTGCCCAAGCTATTGAGCTATGTGCTCAGCTTCATGTACGTGGGCATCTACTGGAACAACCACCACCACATGCTGCACACCTTGGACCGCGTGAACGGCCGGGTGCTTTGGGCGAATTTGCATCTCTTGTTCTGGATGTCGCTGATCCCGTTCGTCACCGGCTGGATGGGCGAGAACCACTTTGCCGAGATGCCCACCGCGCTATACGGTGTGGTGCTCTTGATGACGGCGATCGCCTATACGATGCTCCAGTTCGCCATCATCCACTTGCAGGGCACGGATTCCGTGCTGCAGAAGGCGGTGGGCAAGGACTGGAAAGGCAAGCTCTCCGCAGGGCTTTACATAGTGGCCATCGCGTGTGCCTTCTTCTACCCGAAGGTCACCGGTGTGCTGTATGCAGCCGTGGCGCTGATGTGGTTCATTCCGGATAAGCGGATCGAACGGATGATCGGGTAAGACAGTGTCGCGGATCCGGCCTTGTCCGATGTCCGATGTCTCATGCTCGCTCAGGCATAGGACAGGACTGATCTGCGACACCGCAGCAACTAATGCTCGTCCGCGCTGGGGCCGTAGAAGCCCGGTATGGGCACATCGAGCAAACGCAGGTATACCGTAAGCTGCCCGCGGTGATGCACCATGTGCTGAAGCTGCCGCTCGATCGCTTGGTGGCGAAGCAGTGTGGATCGCACCTGTCCATTGTTCCACACTTCAAATGGGGCGTCCATATCCAATGCACCGGCTTGTTTCAACGCGGCTTCAGCGGCCTTGTACTTCGCTCCGTGCAGATCGATGATCTCTTGAAGGGATGTGGGCGGCGCGGGATCATGGTAGCCGCTCAGCACGAAATCAAAGTGGTCTCCTTCCGTAATGCGGTTCATCCAGTGCGGTAGCTCGGCCAAGTGCTGGCCCAAGCGCCCCAGCGAAGTGGACCTCGGATGGGGCTTCCACAGCAGCTTATCGCCGGGGATGCGTTGGATGATCTTCAGATTGCCTTGGACGATGGTGTCCAGCTCGTATTGGAAGAATGATAATGGCTTCATGATTTACGAAGCTACCAAGTTCCGGAACCGATATCACGCCGGTTTCGCTGCATGCTCGCCATGCTACGAGCAGCCGCAAGACCTTCTCCGAAAAGCCGCGCTGTCCGCTGTCTTATGTCCCCTGCTTGATGTTGCATAGGACTTAGGACAACCAGCATAAGACACTCAAGCCATCATCTCATACTCCGCCCGCACGTTGGTGTCGCCCAACACCACGAAGGTGAAGATGCCCAGGGCCATCCCGAAAGGAATGTTCAGGCAGTTCAGCGCGGCGATCACTTGTGTGAAGGTGCGGCCTTTGCGCTTGGCGATCATGCGCGCACTGATCAAGTTCATGATGCCTTGGAGCTCCACCAGAATGAAGAGGGCCCAGCCCAAGATGTAGAGGAAGCTACCCATGAAGTACGGTGGTGCTTCGCCCATTTCTTCTTGCAACCAACCACTGTTCAGCGCGGTGCCGAAGAAGACCAAGCTCAACAGAGCCAATCCGCCGACGCAGATGAGCACGCCATACACATAATGCAACACGCTCAGGGTGGAAAGGTGGTGTCTCATATTCCGAAGGTCATGAATTTTCATAGCCACATGGCGCGGAACCGGAAGAGCGGTCCATCTACAGGGCAAACGGTGTCCTGACCATCATCCAAGGTGGATCGCCTCCTCGTAAATAGTGCAACAGGGGCAATGGGCAGCCGCAGCATGCGTTCATGCCTCACTCCAAGATCAAGCTGCATCGAAGCAACACTGTCATGCCCTCCTGTGCAGCACGGATCTTGCAAACACCATCGATCATGTTCCTTCGACCGGCCTTCCTACTTTTCATCGGCGCAATGGCCTGCGCCAACCCCGGATCATCATCAACCATGGACACAGCATCCTCTCCCACACACAAGGACAACCCGTATTACTCCCGCACGGACACCACACATCTCAACGTAAGCAACGCTGAATGGAAACGAATCCTGCCGGCTGACGTGTACCAAGTAGCACGGGAAGCGGGCACAGAGCGCGCCTTCACCGGCAAGTACTGGGATGCCGAAGGCTTGGGCATTTACTACTGCGCCGTATGCGGCAATGCACTCTTCCGCTCAGACAACAAGTTCGCCAGCAGCTGCGGCTGGCCCAGCTTCTACCAAGCGCTGCGCCCGAACAGTGTGCGCTACGAGGAGGACAACAGCTTTGGGATGGCCCGCACGGAAGTGCTCTGTGGCCGCTGCGACAGCCACTTGGGGCACATCTTCGACGATGGGCCGCCCCCTACCGGCAAGCGCTTCTGCATGAACTCCATCGTGTTGGATTTCGAGGCGGATAAGTAGAGTGGAGATTTCACTGTCTTAGCCGCAGAGACGCAGAGACGCGGAGGCGCAGAGAAATGCGGTTGGTGCCCCGATGCATATCGGGGGGTGAAGTGTGACTGGTGATTAGACCGCTGCCTGTCACTGCCGACTGCACCTGTCGACTTGAGGCTGACTCCAGCGACTCCGTAGGACGTTTTTCACCTTTCCGGTTTCCAGTTTCAGCTTTCCTTCCAGCTATTTCAAGTAGTCGCTCACGCTCTGTGAGATGGAGCGCTTGATGCCTTCCCAGTTCTCATCGTCAATCGTTGGATCTACCTTATCCTCAACCATCGGGAAGGTCGAAAGCAATGAGGGCCAGCTGATGGCGATGGCGCTCCGCTCCTTGCGCTTCATAGTATCCACGAGCCACTGCATGGAATTCCTTTCGACGAGCCGGATCAGTGCTGCATAGTCGGACTTTTCAGCATCCTTCATCAGCGTTTCGACGATCACGATAGCTTCCTCTTCATCCATAACCTTGCTCTTCAGTAGGGAAGATGAACGCCTGCCGTCATGCGCAGACGATAGCAGCGAAAATCCCAGAGTGGTTCGCCGATCACTGCACTGGCGAGATAGATGGATTGCAAGGAAAGGAACTTCGCCTTCAACAGCACCTCGGTCACCTTCTCATCTGTATCGCCTGCAATTGCGATTTTCCGGTACGTCGCCACGTTCGAAGACGCGCTCGATCACGAAGGCCGCCTTGGCATCGTAGTCCAAGTTGTCGTAATCCACATCCCAGAAGATCCGGCGACTGAGCTCGGGCTTGGGCATGGATCAAAGGTAGCGGTGCCAAACCACGCACATGGCCCGAGCGCAGGCCCAGATACCCGCCACTTTCAACCGGTTCATAAATAGTTGCAAATTCGATTAGGAAATTTGGAATCCAGCACTTCAATTTGTATTGTGTTCCTTTCATCCTTGGCCAAACCCAACCACCATGGACCATCAAATGCCCCCCCCCCCGCGCTTTTTGCACGGGGCATGAACCCACATCCGGTGCCACGTGCCAGACCATGGCGTAAGCTTTCGCGTCCGATTGCGTGGGTGGCGCTGATGTTTTGCACCTTGATGGCCGGTGCGGCGGATTCGCTGCACGTGAGCGTAGAGGTGAGCAACTACAACGGCTATCAGGTCAGCTGTTTCGGCATGAAGGACGGCTGGATAGGACTGAGTGTTACTGGTGGTACTTCTCCATATACATACAAATGGACCAACGGGGCCACCACACAGGGCCTCAGTCAGCTAGCGGCGGGTTACTATAAGGTGGAGGTCTCGGACCAAGCCGAACAGATGGTCACTTTGGAGGTGACCTTGGACCAACCCTTGGCCATGAAACTGGACGTGGATGTTTATGAGTATCCGAATGGATATAACATCAGTTGCTATGATTGCAACAATGGCAATGCCTCGGTAGTGGTGATCGGCGGTGCAGCACCTTTTACGGTCAGCTGGGGTGACGGACCCACTGGCGCGAACCGTTACAATTTGGGACCACGGGATTACAAGATCATGGTGGCCGATGCCAACGGTTGTACAGGCACATCCACGGTGATCTACCTGCGTGGCCCGGAACGCAGCAACTGGGGCATGGATGGTAATGCCAACACCACTCCCGGTCAGCAGTACATGGGCACCCCTGATGACCAGGACGTGGTTTTCAAGAGCAATGGGCAGGAGCGGCTGAGGCTCAAAGCCAATGGCGAGATCGGACTTTTGGGGGCCGATACCACCGCGGGAATGTTGTACCGGGACTTTGATGGCAGCTTGAAGATCGGCGGAGGACCTACCTACCCGGTCTTCCCCTCCGGGCCATGTGCAATGGGTTTTTCCTACACATCACCGATCTGGCTAACAAAGGGTAATTATATCCCCACGCTATGTCCTGATGTGGAGCCACCGCGTTTAGGGACATTGGGCAACAGTCCGGTGGACATTATCACGAACAACCAGGTCCGCATGAACTTCTCGGAAAATGGCGGGATCACCTTCTATGGGGAAGGTGACCAAGAGACGATGCGGATCGACATGAGTGGCAAAGTGTCGATCGGCACTATACCGCCCATCGGTCCCCTTGTTAAATACCGCCTCTTTGTGGAGAACGGGATCGCCACCCGTGACGTGTTCGTGAAGTTGGGTGCATGGCCGGATTATGTGTTCCAGCCCAATTACGCTTTGATGCCTTTGGAGGAACTGCGTGATTTCCTGAAGGCGAACAAGCACCTGCCCGGTATTCCATCCGCTGCCGAACTGGAGGCCAAACAGGGCGTGGAAGTGGGCGACCTCCAAGCCCGCATATTGAAAGTGGTGGAGGAGCAGGCTCTGTACATCCTGCAATTGGAGGAGAAGCAATCTGCAATGGAAAAGCGGTTGAACGCCTTGGAAGCCGAACGGCACTGAGCCATGCGTGCTCCGAGCACATATCCGCAGGCAGCATTCTTCGGTATGCTCCTGTCTACTCTGGTGATGGGCCAGACGGCATTCCCCGACCATGTGATCCAAGATGAAACTTGGACCGATGGCGTGCATCATGTGGCGGTGACACAGAAGATCCTTTCGCCTGGGGATGAATACCAGCCAATGGTCATTTCCGGCACAGCCGATGCGGAATACGTTTCGGGTACCAGCATCCATCTGGCACCGGGCTTTCACGCCGGGGACCTCACCGGCAATGCAAAGTTCCATGCTCATATTGACCAAGCAATGGGAGCCGATGGCGATGTGGTGCTCGTAGCGCCCGACCCTTACGCCTCCGTGATGAGCAATACGCTCCACGTCCCCAAGTGGGAGAAATTAGAGATCGGCTTACGGCTACCGCAGGAATATCAGGATGCCATCGAGCGCTTCTTTGTAAACTACTATGCCGACTCCAGCAACTCCTTCGTGGCCACACCCGGCAATGTGGACACCGTACACGACCTGAACCCATATGCGGACGACTCATTGCAATTGGTGATGACACTCACCAGCCCTTCCGGGGCACATACCATGAAATGGGGATTCTTTATGCGGGAGGCCATGTGGGAAGGTAACAGCCCGGCCTCACTACCTGTGGAAGACACCAGCGATGGGCTTTATCCCTACCACATCCGGTTCCGCTTGGCACCGGAGGAAGAGGGGGATTGGCAATTCTCGCTTTCACTCAACACGCCGCATACTACAACAGTTGGGGGCAGTCCTTTGCCATCGGCGCTTTACACCGGCTACACTTTTCATTGCGACCCGGCCCTGCCTGACAATATAGGTCCGTTGGAAGTGAATGCCAACAATCGACGCACGCTGCAATTTGCAGATGGGACGCCTTACTTCGGCTTGGGTGTCAATTTGGAAGCTACCGGTTATGGCCAAGATGTTCCGGGGTGTGGCTCTGGCTTCAATAACTCTTGGGCCGATGGGAACGGCTACCGCTTGGTATGGAGCAACTTTCTCAATGTGAGCAAAGCGATGGAAGACTTGCGATCGGCCGGTGGGAATTTCGCGCGTGTCTGGCTCATGAACAAGACCTTTGCACCCGAAAATGTGAATCTTGGAGTGTATGATCGCTTCAGGGAACTGCTCCAGTGTGGAAGCGAGGACAGCATCGCATGCTCACCGATCGTGCGGGGAAATGCCCAATACAATTCCTGGGTGTTCGACCAATTGTTGGACTCGGCACGGCAGAAGGGTATCTATTTCCAACTCTGCATAGTGCCTTATGCGCCCCTCGTTGCCTATGAATCATGGGGGTGGCGACATGACCCTTATCTGCTTCATTTCGTGGCACCCCGCGACTCTGCTTCAGGCTTATATGACATGAAGCGATACTTCTACTCCAATGGCGATCCAGCAACAGCGAATGATCCCGGTAGCGCGTTCTACTACTGGAAGCGGAAGTATAAATACATCCTTTCTCGCTGGGGCTATTCCGTGAATATCCCCATCATCGAACCTTTCAACGAGATCGATCAGATGCTCACCTATCACGATGTTAACATGGCTCCTCCTCATAAGAATTACAATTGTCCCGAGAATAGTCTGCACTGGGTCGCAGACCCCGGCCTACCCGCCACGTATAGTTCATGGCTCAGCGATATTATCCATTATGTGAAAGACCCCGTGGATCTTGAACATCCAGCAACGTCCCCATTGGGTGAAGGCGCCAAACTATTCCTCGTGGGCACCGGCCCGGAGCGGGACGCAAACAATAACGATCTCCCCCCCAACAACCCTGACAACCCCAATTGGAACCTGCCCAACAAGAACCCTGACGTGGACTTGGTGGATGTACACCACGGGTTGTACTCGGGTGAAGGGGAACTCTCCAACAGCTTTTCCTCAAGTCAAGACATCCGTGATGCCTATACGAGTTCCGCCAATGGGTCCAAACGACCTTTCCACCAAGGAGAGTCGAACTACTACCAAGGGGTTGATATCGCCACCTATACAGGAGCCGATACAGTTGCAAACGTCAAGGAAGCAGCTGACTATTTCGACAACTACGATGTCTCCTTCCACAACGAGATCTGGGCCAGCACCTTCTTTGGGAATTTTGCGGCCGCTAGCTCATGGCAGAAAGAACGTATCTTTTGGTTGCCGAATACATTGCCGCAGATGTTTGGCACCAACCATATTCCATACGATCTTAGCAATCAGACCCAGATTTATCATTCGGGTGTACTGAATGCATACAACATTCTGCAAGTAGGGTCTCAGTCAACAGATACGGTCAAGGTCCAAAACCGTACCATTTACCACAACTTCAAGCCCTTGTCAGATATGCTGTCCAATGCGGATTGGCAGTCGTACGAATTCTTCAGTGGAGATTTCAGCCCGCACAAGATATGTAACGACACCAACAAGATCGAGTGCTACTACTTGGTGAACGCCGACAGCACCTTGGCCATCGGCTGGGTACACAACCTGAACGCTTATTGGGAAAAGCATTACTACGTTACCAGCGCCGTGCAGAACTTCTTTGGCTGTACATCCCCTTCCGCACAACAGGTGTCCCTCCCTGATCTCGCCGTAGGGCCGGACTATCACATTACCTGGTTCCCCACGCGGATGAACGATACCATTCACCCGGTGAATGCGGTGGACACCACTGGCACGGGCACGGTGCTATTGGACATGGGAACAGCCCCGCTTGGCGACACCGCGTATAAATACTTGGACACGCTGCACTTGGATTACGGCTTCATCATCTCCTTGGCCCCGGTACACCGGAACATGATAGTCCCTGCAGAAGCGGATCTGCCCCCAAGCACAGGATGGGACTTCGGACTGTATCCCAACCCCGCACAGAATAGGCTGAACGTGGTTCTTCCTGACGAGGCGGCTCGGGACATCACGATCTATGACCTCAGCGGGCGGCAGGTTTATCACAAGTCCCAAGCCGAAGGGCCCTTGATCATCATCCAAACAGAGCGGTTCAGCCGAGGCACATACTGTATCCGCGTTTCCGATGTGGTCGTTGTTCGCAACAAACTGCTCATCATCCAGTAAGCCATGAAAAAGCACATCCTGTTCTTACTTAGCGTGCTTAGCACCCTTGCTTCCATGGGGCAAGGCGCATTCGAAAAGTATATCCCAGAGGGAGGGGTCGGTACCAGCAAGCTCAATCTAAATGAGCTTAGTAGCGGAAACATTTTCTCTGGCATTGCTTGGCTAAGTGGGGCCTCACTATTCGACCCATGGGGGAATATCCTTCATACACAATGCTATGGTATTGATACGATGTTGATAATACAGTCGGCAAAAAAGGTCTCGGATAATGAATTCTATTTTGCGAACGCATATGTTAAAAACATTAATGGCGAAGGCATACGCGCACACCCTTTGTTCGGAAAGTTGGATTCATTAGGGAATATATCGTTCCTGAATTACTATCATTTGAACGCGACGACGAGCGGGAACTCAATTGGAGATCTTGAGGTCATCTCAAACAAGTGTGTTATCGGATGGGATAGGGATAATCGCTTGTTCATCCTAAAGGCGGATTCCAACTTGGTCCATCTCTGGTCTCGGTACTTCGACCAAGAAGGGGTTTTCCACTTCGTCAAGGAACTGCCCGGCGGCGACCTGCTGGCAGGCTTCGACTTGGAAATAGCTGGGGCATGCTTGATGCGCATGGATGCTAGCGGAAACATACTCTGGTGCAAAAACTACTTCCGGCCTGGTGGTGAAATGCACGATGCGGTGATCGAGACCGATAGTTCATTCGTGGTGGTGGGTTATTCGGGAAACCCTGGGCGGAAACTGTTCATGATGCAGTTGGACGGCAATGGCGAAGTACAATGGTGCCATGGGTATAACAGCACTCAGTACTGGGGCATATCACGGCCACGGATAGTACGAACACTGGATAACAACTATGTGCTCCTGGCCAGCACGGGATCGGTTTTGGCGGGTGGCCGAGCTTGGTTGATGAAGACGGATATGAACGGGGATACCTTGTGGACCCGCAGGGCCGGGGTGAATGGCGTGTCCTATGATACGGTCGACCTGCTGGCAACGGCGGACGGTGGCTACATGTTCGATGGACAAGGCTACCCCGCTGGCATCTACATCTTCAAGACCGACTCCATGGGTCATCTGCCGTGCAGCGAGGCAGCTCCCGCGCCCCTATACAGAACGGAGCTTTTCCCGGTGGACAGCAATCTTACGCTCACCTCGGTGGATGGTGCTGTTACTTATCCAGCTTATGCGCAGGACACCACCTATGCTGCCATCACCACGATCGATGGATGTACGATCACCTCAGTCCAAGATCCCTTCCGCCCAAGGACCAATAAGCCCCGGATCCACCCCAACCCCAGCTCGGGCCATTTTACAATGGACTTCCCCGATCCACTTACCGTGGACAGTTTCTATTCGGTCTATGATGCCATGGGCAGGTTGCTCTTTCAGCGGCCGCTTTCAAAAAGCATGGAGACAGTGGAGATCGATCTTTCCAGCTATGGCAAAGGCATGTATTTGATCCGGTTCTCGGATAGGGATGGGGTTTGTGCGGAGCGGGTGGTGGTGGAGTAGAATGGATCAGACGATCAGACGATCAGAAAATCAGAAAATGGAGTGCCGTGGCCGCGCAGAAAATGTGAATTTCAAACCCTTAACCATTTTTTTGGCCAACCCCAACCTGCAGGCCTACCACTTGCTCAATGAGGATTTCAGCCCGCACAAAGCGGTTGATAATTCGAACAAGATCGAGGCCTACTACCTGACGAATGCGGACAGCAGCCTCGCTATCGGTTGGATACACAACTTGAACGCCTATTGGGAGAACCATTACTATGTGACGAGCGCCGTGCAGAACTTCTTCGGCTGTACATCCCCTTCCGCACAACAGGTGTCCCTTCCTGAATTTGCCATAGGGCCGGACTACCACATCACCTGGTTCCCGACCCGGATGAACGATACCATCCACCCGGTTGATGCCGTAGATACGAGCGGCACGGGAACGGTCGTGCTTGACATGTCCTCAGCCCCGCTCGGGGGCACTCTGGACCACTACTTGGACACCTTGCGTTTGGACTATGCATTTATCATCGCCCTTCAGCCAGTGCATAGGAATATACAGGTGTCAAGTGAAGTTGATCCTGTTCCAACAGAGTCGGATTGGACATTCAGCATGTACCCCAACCCGGCGGGTGAGAACGTCGTTTTGCTTCTTCCACCGGATGGGGTCATGCGCAATATTGCCGTATATGACCTGACAGGTAAGCGCGTTGTTTTCCGTTCAAATATGACGGGCGCCTTGATCGACCTCCCTACCGGGAGCTTGGCTCGGGGTGCGTATTGCGTTCGTGTTTCGGATGCGATGTCCAGCCAAACGAAAACCCTGATCCTTCACTGAACCATGAAAACGCCGATCTTGCTGTACGCGACATTCATATTGTGCTGTAGCACCCAAGCGCAGCCGACGTTTGAGAAGTACTATTTAGGGGTTGGTACTTCCACTCTTGCATTGAGTGAACAGTCAAGTGGGAATCTGTTCACCGGCATTGCTTACCAATCCGGGAATTCGATCATGGACCCTCTGGGCAATATCATCCATACGCATTGCTATGATCTGATACCGTTTACGGTGTTGCAGTCAGTTAGGAAATACACGGACAATGTGTTCTATTTTTCTGCTGGCCTTGTTGTCGATTCCTGTATCACCGGTCAAAGTGCAGGAGTTGACCCCGTCATCGGCAAGATGGATTCGCTTGGTAACATCTTGGCCATGCATCACTATCAATTGAACGCAGGAACCTGTTACAATGGAGCTTGGGACCTTGATGTGTTAAGTGATGGCGGGGCGATTGCGTGGGGGCGGCCGCATGAAAGTTTCTTTGTCTTGCGGGTTGATCCAACGGGTGCCCCTGTTTGGTCCAAGCAATTCCCCCATCAGGGGTACTTCAACTTTATCCGTGAACTGCCTGGAGGGGACTTCTTGGCAGGGATCAATACGGACACAGCAGATGCCGTGGTGGCACGGCTAGATGCTTCAGGTAATTTCATCTGGTGCAAGTCCTATATCCGTCCCAATGGCGCGATAAGGGACTGCATCATTGAATCGGATACCTCGTTCGTGGTAATGGGGTTTGTGGACAACAATACGCCCCCGTCGCCTCCACCGGGATATCATCCTAAAATGTTCATGATGAAACTGAGCGGTTCGGGTGATATACAATGGTGCAAGGGCTATTCCCATTCCTCCTATCTATGGGATGGTGCCTTGAAAATGGCGAAGCTTAGTGATGGCAATTACGCGGCATTGGGGACACTTGCAGGACGCCCTTTGCTGATGAAGACCGATCAGAACGGGGATACCCTTTGGACAAGGTCCGCAGGGGTGAACGGCATTGCTTATGGCACAGTGAATCTTATGGCGGCTACGGATGGTGGCATCTACTATGATGGTGGTGCATTTGGTGATTGGGGGGACGGTGCTGGAGGCGTATTCCTGTTCAAAACGGATTCCTTGGGTCATTTACCCTGCTCAGAGGCACAGGCACCGCCGCTTTCGGTCTCTGTTCTTTTTCCCACCGACAGTAGCTTCGTCCTCACTTCGGTGGAAGGCGCAACGGCATTCCCATCCACCGTGGCCGATACCAACTATCCTGCGGTCATCACATACGATGGCTGCACTATCACTTCGGTGCAGGATCCTGTCCACCAACACGGCATCAAGCCGAGTATCCACCCCAATCCCAGCACCGGCCACTTCACTCTGGAGTTTCCCGATCCACTTACCGTGGATAGCTTCTATTCCGTGTACGATGCCACGGGCAGGTTGCTCTTCCAGCGGCCGCTTTCAAAAAGCATGGAGAAGGTGGAGATCGATCTTTCCGGTTATGGCAAAGGCATGTACTTGATCCGGTTCTCGGATAGGGATGGGGTTTGTGCGGAGCGGGTGGTGGTGGAGTAAGTGCGATGTGATGGAATTGGCCAGAACATATTCAGAACATTCGGCCGTGAAAGAGAAGGATGGCGATCCGATACTCGGCTATTCTCTGTGCGGTCTTCAGCGTGTGAAGTCCGAAGACTTCACGGATAATCGGATTGAAGGCATTGTACAACTCCCACAAGTCGCCCCGGCTGGCCATGTTGGAACTAAAAGTTTGGTTGGCCGGGAAGACTTGCGCGAGCGAAGGGTGGCCAGTTGAGCACACAGCCGCACCAAACCATTGATCATCCATTGAGCCATGAAGAACCTGGTACTATTCCTATTAACCTTAACGATATCCTTCGCTAAGGCACAAGTTGGTTTTGAAACAATTTACTCCTATTCCGGAAGCCTTCGAATCATTCAGACCCCAAGTAATAATATGCTGATGGGCATTAGTGGTGGGTCACGGTCCGCAGGTGTGACCCTACTGGATTCCCTTGGGGAATCGCCACAAACACATTCGTACTGGAATGAAATGGTACTTGGTGTTGCATCATTCCAAAAATGCCAAGGCAACGGATTCTATTTTGTTACTGGACGCTATTCCGGTATTTCGTGTATCCACACAGGGCTTTACCCGATCGTCGGAAAGATGGACTCCGTGGGAAGGGTGCTCCAGTTGAAGTATTACGTTATGGGCGATGTCTGTCAAGCCTTGGCGATCGGCTTGGACGTGACCCACGATAACGGTTTGGTCACTTGGGGCTGGAAATCCAACTTCTTCGCGTTGCGTGTGGATTCCGATTTGAATCACGTATGGTCCAAACACTTCGACCGCCACGGCGGCTTCCAATTCATCAAAGAGCTGCCCGGTGGCGACCTGTTGGCAGGCATCAATATGGACACCGCCGGTGCCGTAGTTGCGCGGATGGACGCCGCTGGCAATTTCCTGTGGTGCAAAAGCTATATCCGGCCAAGTGGATTGATGCATGATTGCATCGTGGAAAACGATAGCACCTTCATCATCACCGGGGTTACCGACAGTCTTTCCAATGGAGGGCAGAAAATGTTCATGCTGAAACTGAATGGCACTGGTGATGTGCAATGGTGCCGGGGATACAACAGTGTCTTCCATTGGGATGCGAATTATCCGGTCCGCATGGTGAAGGCAAACGACGGCAACTACGTCCTACTTGCCAGAAGCGGTGCTCAGCCGGTCCTGATGAAAACGGACATGAACGGGGATACCTTGTGGACCAGGTCGGCGGGGGTATCAGGTTATGGCTATGAAACCAACGACCTTCTTGCATACTCCGATGGCGGCTTCCTGTTCAGTGGAATTGTTCTTGGCGACCTGCCTGATATGAACTCGGGCCTGCCCTACATTTTCAAAACGGACTCCATGGGTCATCTGCCCTGCTCGGAAGCGCCACCGCCATCCATCAGCATCTCTGAGCTTTTTCCAGTTGATAGCACCTTCACCCTCAACTCGACGGATGGTGCTACGGCCTATTCCGAATTTGTCAGTGATACTACCTATGACCCTGTTGTTACCTATGACGGTTGTCTTCTTACTTCTGTAAGCAGTCCAGTGGTGAGGGCCGTGAAGCCCCGGATCCATCCCAATCCCAGCTCAGGCCACTTCACGGTGGACTTCCCCGATCCACTTACCGTGGATAGTTTCTATTCCGTGTATGATGCCACGGGCAAGCTGTTGGTCCAGCGGCCGCTTACCAAAAGCATGGAGCAGGTGGAGATCGAGCTTTCCAGCTATGGCAAAGGCATGTATTTGATCCGGTTCTCGGATAGGGATGGGGTTTGTGCGGAGCGGGTGGTGGTGGAGTAGATCAGACCCCGATAGATATCGGACGCCGTGGCCGAGAAGAGAGTTCGAGAGGCCGCAGAGGAGCAAGGAGCGGAAAGCGATGTGCTGCCAATGCTTCTTATCAGTTACGTTCGTTCCATGAACACACGGATCCTTCTATTGGCCCTTCTCGCATGGGCATGCCCAGCATCGGCCCAGTTCCCGGTGCTACAGCCCGTTCTATCCGAATCTCCCCAGTGCGGCGAAGTGATCCAAGAGGCTTACGAAGCCTTGGAAAATGGAAATCCTGAGCTGGCCATCACGCTCACCACGTTCTGCGTCGATTCCACGAATGAGCAATGGGCGCATTACGTGAGGGCGCGGGCGCGGCTGTTCTTGAAGGATACCGTGGCGTATTGTCGGGACATGAAGAACACGTGGAAGCTACCCGCAGGACGAAAGCTGGAGTTCACAGCCATTTGCACGGTAACGGACAGCGGTACCCTCTCCCAAATGGGACTCGACCCCAGCCTTTACCCCGGGATCACAATGGTCAGAAAGGAACTACGACGGGCGGACAGTGTGCAGGTCTTCAAACTTTACGATGACCTTGACACCATGCTGGCTGTCTTCGCGGTGCGTGAAAAGGATACCCTCTATAGCGTAGCCCCGGTCCCGCCGGATTTCGAAGGAGGACAGGAGCAGTTGTACCCTTGGTTGATCAAGCAGATAAAATACCCGGACATGGAGTTTGATGCCGGCATACAAGGGACGGTCTACGTTCGCTTCATAGTGAATGTACAAGGGCAGGTGATCGACCCGGAGATCGTGCAATCACCAAGTGATGGCTTATCGGCAGAGGTGCTTCGCATGATGGCATTGATGCCAACATGGACGCCTGGCCATGCCTTCGGGAGAACGGTCCGTTCCATCCTCACGTTGCCGGTCGCGTTCCGCCTTCGGTAAACGGGTCGTCAATCTCAATAGGCGCTCGCTTCATCCAGCTGCGCCATATCCTCCTTGCTCAAATGCAATTCTGCAGCGGACATCAGCTCGTTCAGCTGCACGATGCTGGTGGAGCTGGCGATGGGGGCCACAATATGCGGACGGGCCATCAACCAAGCCAGTGATACCGCTGCCGGTGTGCTGTTGAGCCGTTCGGAGACCGCATCCAAAGCGGCGAGGATCTTCAACCCATGCGGGACGAGATACTTAGGCATACTGCTACCGCGCACGCTCTTGCCGAAATCGGCTTCGGTGCGGTACTTCCCTGTGAGGAAGCCACTGGCCAACGCATAGTAGTTGAGCACACCCAGACCGTGTTCTTCGCAGATGGGCGCATAGTCCCGCTCGAATACATCGCGGTCGAAGAGGTTGTAGCGTGGCTGCAGTGAGACGTAAGATGAAAGTCCCATGGCAGAGCTGATGCGCATGGATTCCTGCAAGCGTTCCGGGCTGTAATTGGAGGCACCGATCCAGCGCACCTTGCCCGCCTTTACCAGCTGGTCCAAGGCCTCGAGGGTCTCTTCGATCGGTGAGTCCAGATCGTCCCAATGGGTCTGGTAAAGGTCAATGTAGTCCGTGCGCAGGCGCTTCAGTGAACTTTCAACGGAGCGGAGGATGTAGTCTTTCCGCAGGTTCTTGCCCTCGCCCATGTCGCCGCCCACTTTGGTGGCGATCACTACGTTGGCGCGGTTGCCGCGAGTTTGCATCCAGTTGCCAAGCACCGTTTCGGATTCACCGCCCACATGGCCCGGCACCCAGTTGGAATAGCTGTCGGCCGTGTCGATCAAGTTGAAGCCGCCGGCCACAAAGGCATCGAGGAGTTTGAACGTGGTGGCTTCATCGATGGTCCAGCCGAAGACGTTGCCTCCGAAAGCGAGGGGTGCGACGTGGAGGTCGCTCTTACCGATGCTGCGTTTCTGCATGTTGTCAAAGTAACTAACTCCTTCTTCGTTCCCCCGTGCGGTACCTTCGAGTCGCGTGGAACTTGAGCTTCACTCCCCGAACACACCGTCCATGAAAACGTTCATCACACTGCTGGCACTTCCGATCCTTTCCTGTACCGCGCCCGATACCAGCGGCGCAGCAATGGTTCCGAACACGGACGTAACGATCACCGCACCTATGGACAGTCTGCAGATCCATCCCATCTATCACTCCTCGCTCGTTCTGCAATTCGGTAGCACCACCATTTACGTGGACCCGCACACAGGACCGCAGCGCTTCGCCGGATACCCTGCGCCAGATCTGGTGCTGATCACCGACATCCATTCCGATCACTTGGACACAGCCACGCTCGCTGCGCTTCCCTTGGAGCATGCCCGCATCGTTGCCCCGAAGGCGGTGGAAGAGCTACTGCCCAAGCGCTTGCAGGCCATCTGCACGGTGCTGAACAATGGGGACGCGATCGACCTTGCCAACACACACATCGAGGCCATCCCGATGTACAACCTGCCGCCCTCGCCCGATGCTTTCCACCCCAAGGGCCGCGGCAACGGCTATGTGCTCCAGCTCGGCGGCAAGCGTATCTACATCAGCGGCGATACGCAGGGCATTCCCGAGATGCGTGCCTTGAAGAACATCGACATCGCCTTTGTCTGCATGAACATGCCGTATACAATGGACGTGGATGAGGCCGCCGATGCTGTGCTGGCCTTCAAGCCCAAGGTTGTTTATCCGTATCACTACCGCGGCAAGGAGGGCTTCAGCGATGTGAAGCGATTCAAGGAACTGGTGAACGCGAAGGATCCCGCGATCGAAGTACGGTTGGTGGATTGGTATCCTGCGGAGTAGTTGTCCGTTGTCCGTTCCCAGTTGTCAGGCTGACCCATGGCTGGAGCTCGCGTGTCGCGAGTGCGCTGACCTCCTTCCCCATGGTTAGCGCTCGCGTGTCGCGAGTGCGCTGATCCGCTTCCGCACCTTCAACCCCTCGATCCATTGGCTGATCAAGTACACAACGATCGCTATGCCATGCCTACGACCGTGTCGATCACCCGATCGCGCACCACAACTTGCGGCTCTATCGGATGGCCCACGGTTGTGATGATCAGTGCGAGCGGGGTGATGAAGAACAGGCCCAGCGCGTAATTGCGCGTGATCACCACATCGGTGGCGAACTGGAAGAACATGACCACCAGCACCAGGCCCGCGGACGGATGTGGAAGTTGCAGTAGAATGGCGAACAGACCCACACCCAACAAAGTCCCGATTATACGCTGGATGCCGCGTGTAAGCGTCAAACGGCGGTTATGGCCCATTTGCAGAATGGCCACCACGGGCAAGATCACCCAATAGCTCTTGAAGGTTCCTAAGTACAACCCCGCAAGACTGGCCAAGGCCACGCCCACCGTCAACCGCACCGTGATAGCGGTGGTTTCACGGTCCAGCTTGAAGCGTTTGAACGAAGGTGGCAGCACCCGCTCCTCCCCGGGTGTTCCAAGCTTCTTCGGCAATAGAAAAGCGGCCGCCACCACCACCACCATGGCGCCCACTGCACCCGCAGCGATCAGCACGGGGATCCACCAAGGCGCCACCAAAGCCCCGGTGCGCATATGCAGCGCAGCCAAGTTGCTGCTCACCGCTGCTAACAACACGAAAAAAACAGTGCCGGGTGGAGGCATGACGATGCCTTGGCACAGCGTGCTGGCCAAGGCGGTGACCGCGATCACGCAGAGCACGCTGGCCGCGACACTGAAGGAGAACAGGATGCCCAACACGGAGGAAAGCACCAGCCCCAGCGCTACATAAGGCAGCACACGCATACGCTCCCAGCGATCCAGTGTCGGGCAATACATGGCGGTGAACGCACCGAGCATGGCGATCATCCCCCATTGCGGTTCTCCGGAAAGCGTAAAGAGGCCCATGGGAAGGCCAAGCGCCAAGCCCGACTGGATGCCCACCCCCCAGCGCCACGGCTGGTTCTTCAGGCGCACCAAGTGCTTCAGCTCCTTGCGGGTCTGGCGGAGCGGGATCTTCCTATTATCCGGGATATCCATGCAAGCGAAAAATCCTTGGCTGGTGGGGCGAGCGACGGTGGGAAGTTACGCGTGGGGATAGAGGCTTGCGCTGTGGCTGCGCCGGAGCTGGAAGATCAACTTCCAGCAGAACCCGAAAGGTTCTTCAGCCAATCCGTGCTATCCATCCGGTTGTCCCAGATCAATAAGATCTTGATCCATTCGCTCTCAACGGAATAGAACAAAGAGACATGCTTGTGCAGCACATATCTCCTGAATGAAGTACCCTCAACCAATGCGGCTATACCGGGAAATTGACGGATCCGATCAATTGTATCATCAACGGATGATAAGAACAGGTCACTTACTTCATCATCCCAAATGGAGACGAGATGCTCATGCATCACTCTGAGTGATGAAGCCCAATGGGAGTCCATTGAACTGGAAGCATCATCCTTTCCTTTTCAGAAGATCCTTTGCGGTAGTGTGCTTTATCAGTTCCGAGGGTTCAGCGGCGTCAGATAGCTTCAGCACCTGCAGGATCGAAGCGGGAAGCTCCCCGCTTGAGGTCTTGCGCAACTCATCCATGCGGTCCAGAACGGAACCCTCGTTCAAGCCAGTGATCCAGCGAATGAGCTCGATCTTGCGTTGCTCCACGGTCATGGATCAAAGTTAACCAACTACGATGCCGGGAGGGTTTCCTCCGATGCTACTACCTACGAGAACGTATTTCACCCGAGAAAGAGCGGGACCCCAAAAGGGCGATGACCTGGCCCAACGCTCCTGACAATGGACAACGAACAACTGACAACCGAATAACCGACCTTCGTTCCCCATCCCCGACCCATGACACGATCACTACTTCTCGCTTCCCTCCTCTTCGCTACCACGTTGCACGCGCAAACACCGATGCCCGCCGAAACGCGCGTGAGCATCTCCGAGCTGCAAGCGCTGGCGCAGCGCCAGCCGGATGCGCACAAGTTGACGACCGAGGCCCAAGGGAAATATCCCGTCGCGATGATGGGCGGTCGTTGCATGGTGGGCTTCCTTGGAAAGGTGAACGACGCCTTCAACCCCAGTGAATTGGACCCAGCGGTCGTGCATGTGGGCGCACGTGTGGGGGATGTGTTCTCCTTCCGAGTGGATGCCTACAACCTCGATGCCGCGGCCACGATCCCCGGGCTTGCCTATGCCGAGCTGGCAGGTATTGCGAAGCCCACGTTGGACAAGCTCGTGGCCTCTATCCATGCCGACAGTGTGCAGCAGGGGATCAACCTGCCGCAGCCTTACACCGGGGACGGTGTGCTTATCGGCGTGCTGGATTGGGGCTTCGACTACACGCACCCCATGTTCTACGATACGGCGATGAATGCCACTCGCATCCGCGCCGCGTGGGACCAATTCCGCCAAGCCGGGCCCGCGCCTTCCTCCTATGCCTATGGTGCGGAGTTCACCACGCCTGCCACGCTGTTGGCAGCCCAGAGCGATACCGCTAACATCTACAGCTTCGCCACGCACGGCAGCCATGTGGCCGGCATCGCCGGCGGTGGTGGGGCAGGCACCAACTACCGCGGCATTGCCTTCGATGCGCAGTACCTCTTCTGCACTTTTCTGATCGATGCATCCGCCGTGATCGACGGTGTTACTTGGATGCAGCAGATCGCCCAGCAGGACGGCAAACGACTGGTGATCAATATGAGCTGGGGGCTCTACCACATGGGCACCTTGGACGGCACTTCATTGATCAGCCAAGCCTTCGACCAGCTCGCCGTGGAGGGCGTCACCATCGTCACCTCCGGGGGCAACAATGGGGACATCGCCTTCCACATTGGAAAGGAGTTCACAAGCGATACCCTTGTGAGCCGTGTGCAGTTCTACCCTTACAGCGCCAACCCGAACATGTGGGGCCAAAGCCTTAGCATGTGGGGTGAGGCCGGTGCTGGATTCTCCTCCGGATTCCAAGTGCAGAACAACCAAGGTGCTTTGCTGGTGGAATCACCGTGGTACCACACTGCCACGCAAGACCCCTACCTCGATTCGATGCTCGTGAGCGGCAGTGATACCATCTTCTTCAACCTCACCGCCGAAGCCGCACACCCGCTGAACGGCCGCCCGCATTTCCGCCTGCGGATCAAGAACACCAACACCTCCTTGCGCGTGGTGATGCAAGCCACTGCACCTGCCGGAACCGTCCACTTCTGGAACGTTACCGAACTGGTCACGGACGTGGGCAACTGGGGACAGGCCTTCCAAACCAACGGAACAGGGACCACAGCGGGCGATAAACTCTACGGCATCGGCGAGCCGGCCTGCACCGAAAGCGTGATCACGGTAGCAGCGTGCAGTTCCAGCACGTGGTCCCCCACCGGAACCCCCATCGGCGGCAACATCGCAGGCTTCTCCTCCTACGGCCCCACGCTGGATGGCCGCATGAAGCCCGACATTACCGCACCGGGTGTGAGCGTCGCTTCCTCCATCAGCTCCTTCACCGACAACGATTACACTTCCATTCTCACCGTGCCGTTCCAAGGCCGCAACTATCCCTTCGCACGCTTCAGCGGTACCAGCATGAGTTCCCCGGCCGTTACCGGCGTGGTGGCCCTGATGCTGCAAGCCGATCCCACCCTCACGCCAGCGGACATCCGCGACATCATCCGCCAAACCGCCCTTACCGACAACTTCACCGGCGTGATCCCACCAGGCGGAAGCACGCGCTGGGGTATGGGTAAAGTGAATGCCTATCACGCCGTCACCGAAGTGCTTGGCATTACGGCCATCACCGGGCAGGAGGCCGACCGCATGTCGATCTGGCCTAACCCCTCCAGCAATACACTCTTCATCACACCGCCCTTCAGCGCCAGTGGTGCGCAACTGCATGTCACCGATGCAATGGGGCGTACCATCCTTCGCCGTGTAGTGAGCGATGCAGCCTCCCTCCAGGTGGATGTAAGCCCATGGCCCAGCGGGTTGTACTTCTTGCGGATGGAAAAGGACGGACAGCGTGCCGTGGGGAAGGTGGTGCGGGAGTAGCGGTCAAATCTGTTTCCTTGTTCGGTACAGGACTTTTCATGCACTGGAAAGTCCCTCTCGGCTCGCGCTCGAGATGACAAGCCCTTTGTGCAGGTGATGACAGGACTTTTTATGGGCGCATCATCCAGTTGTCACATCGAGCGTCAGCCGAGATGCGGCAACACTCCTGTTCAATGCGCACGATTTCTCATTCGCTGGAACGTCTCTCTCGGCTCGCGCTCGAGATGACAGGGCTTGCACTCGGGATGAGAGGCTTCTTGGTTAGGGGATGACCGATCGTCACATCCATTCAAAACATGGTCCCTTCCAAGAAATATATTTCAACCCCAAGGGAACGATCTGGGATTTCAGGAGCATAGCTTTCGGTTCGGTACCAACTGTTTGGATCCGCTAAAGCCAATTCAATGCTCAACCGCAAGACATTCGGAACACTCCCCCTTGTTGCACTCCTAGTGCTCGCCTCCTGTGCAGGAGGGGACCACGCCAAGATGGATGAAATAATGGCACACCACACCACCATGATGAAGGCGGACAGCCTGAACAAGGCGCAGGAAGCCACTACCAAAGCTGTCTTTGACATGGTCAACTCGGGCAACACCGAGGGCATCGAGGACCTGATCGCCGCTGATTTCGTGGATCACCAAGCGGACACTTCCCTCAAGTCCACTGGCATCCAGCTGTTCAAGGATGAGCTCGCCATGTACCGCACCACCTTCCCCGATTTCCACCAGGACATCGTGGGCATGGCCACCAATGGTGACCGCACCTACATACAGCTCCGCATCAAAGGCACCAACACCGGCCCTTGGGGCAGCATGCCACCCACCGGCAAAACCATCGATGTGATGGGCGCAGACGTGGTCCGCTTCGCGGATGGCAAGATCGCCGAGCATTGGGGATACATGGAGGAATTGAAGATGATGAGCCAGCTGGGCATATGGCCACCAGCACCTGCGGCACCTGCGAAGGCCGCTAAGAAGAAGTGATCGCTACCAGCCCGAAAAGCGCACGGCACGGCGAGGTTTTTCCTCGCCGTGCTTCGTTCTGTGCGGTCGATATCGGTTTTGCGCAAGCATCGAAAGGGTGCGACCAACCGACACAATCGTCATGGGATCGTAATCCCCGGCAGGGTGCGAAAACCATCCGATCCAGCGTTTGTCTATATCCCTGTGGAACGTTCCACAACTAAAACCAAACAACAATGAAAACCGCGATCCTACGTCACAAAGTGACCGACTTCAACAAGTGGAAAACCGTCTATGATGCAGACAGGGCCAACCGCGAAAAGGCAGGACTGAAGGAGCAATGGGTGAAACGCAACGAAAAGGATCCCAGCGACGTGCTCATGTGCTTCGATGTGTCTGACCAGAAGCAAGCAGAGAGCTATACCCGATCGCCCGAACTGCAAGCCCAAATGAAGAATGGCGGTGTGATCGGAAAGCCCGAGCTCATCTTCTTGAATTAGTATCGATCATACGGCCGTCGCTGACAGGCGACGACGAACGGAAGGAGCCCCTCATGGGGCTTTTCCCGTTTTTCCCGGTTGTACATCACCGGGTGCTCTGTCCGCGGCTTACGTGAGTTGCAACACTCCGTTGAACGCAGGACATTTCATTCACTGGAATGCCTTTCCCGGCTGGCGCTCGAAATGACAGGGCTAGCGCTCGAGATGACAAGGCTTATGGAGGATGATCAGGTCTGCTAATACTTGACAGGTCTGCAACTAATTGGTCCACACCGCATACCCCTTCCGCCGCAGTTCCAGCGCCAATCCCAGCTCCACTTCCAACGCCTCCGTACGGCTCAGCGGGCCAATGTCCTGATAGAGACCGGGGCGCAAATACCGGCCGTACTTCTCCACGATGTTGGATGAAAGCTTCTGCCCTTTCGCATTGCGATAGCCTGTCTTATGCTGCTTGAGGCGCTCTTGTGGTGTCTTGCTCGTCTGCCCCACGTAAAGGCATTCCAACACACCGTTGTACTGTGGATTCGCCTCCCGGAACTTGCGGTCCTCAGTGAAGACCTTACGGCTTAGCTCGATCACGTAGACGGTGTGGACAGTGGGCATGACCACACAAAGGAAACTCTTCTGCTGTTGCAATCGGAATGCGAAGCGTAGCGTTGATGAGGGCACCCAAAGTGGGTGCCCTCATCAACGGATCTCGAATTGACGGATGCGTTCTTCGAACCGCCCGATGAGCGCCTGTTGCTCTTGCACCGCCTTTACCAAGGGAACCACGAATTCAGCGTAGCGCACGGTCCGAAGTGCACGCCCAATGAAGCACAATGCACCCACCGTGCGCACTGCGCCTGGCAAGCGACAACTGAAAACCGAGAAGCAAGCTACTTCTCGCTGTGCTTCCGATAGGGGCCGGTGCGCGCCTGCGGATCCTTGTTGCTGCGCGAGGAGCCTTGTCCAGGCACGGCGCCATTCGGATTCATGTGCTTCATCCGTTCGGGTTGCGAGCCTTTCCGGTCATGTGCAGGGCCATGCTCTGCGGTCTGCCCCGGGTGGGTTTCTCCGGACTTCACCGTGAGTGCATCCTTGAATGTCCGCTTTGTGGCGGCCGGTTGCTTGGGGATGAGCGGGTTGGTTTTTTTCGTGTTCGGCATCGTCTTGGATTTTAAGAAAGTTACGTCGATTCAAAACCAAAAGGGTAGCCGTAATGGATTTTAGCGATGCGGTCCTTGGAGTGTCAGCATCGCACAATTCAGGGGTCCTCGTTGTTCTTCATTCGCTTGTGATCCATGCGCTCGCATGGGTGCCTGCATGTCGGCAGATCAACCAACCTCCATTTCCGATGAAAGCTTCTCACGTACTTCCCGCCTTCGCCACGCTGATACTCTTCGCTTGCAACTCGGAGCCCAAAACGATGGAACCAGCGGAGATGGCCCCCATGACGTCCGATACCTCGCCTGCTGACACCATTAACAAAGGCTTTGAGAAGAAAGATGCGCACTTCGACACGGTGAACGATCGCTATGAGCGGAGGGATATGAAGCAGATCGAAAGGGATACGGCGAAGGTGCAAGAGCCGCGGTTGTTGCAATAGGCTCCGACTCCCCTGCCGCTCCGGCACGCCATGGACACCGCTTGACCAAGAGAACGGCGTGTGCATCCACCGCCATGGAATACCGCGCTCAGCGCGTGCTCGAGGTGTCGGGCTTTTCGAGAAGTGATCGTGTTGTCAGTCCGAGCGCGGTCACCTCGCCAACTGAACCTCCGATCAAGCGTTCCCCATAGGGATTCCATTTACGTGCATGGCCCTGCATTACGAAACACAAACCCAGTTCCCTTTGCCATGAAATCCTCCTGCGTACTTCCTGTTGTCGCCGTGCTGATCCTGCTCTCCTGCAACTCGGCACCTCCGGCTACGGAAACTCCGGCCACATCCGTTACCACGCCTTTGGATACCCTCAACAACCGCAAAGGGCGTATCCAGGCAGAGACGATCCTACAGGATACGGCGAAGAAGGGGCTGCCGTTGGGAGCGGAATAGCACCCCTCTTGCGACCGCACGTAAAGGAGAACGACGGGACGGACCGAATTCCGATCCTACCTATTCCAACACCTGCTCCCCACCGCCGTTCACGAAGATGGTCTGGCCGCTGACCCATGCGCTGATGGGTGATGCGAAGTAGAGCATCGCGCCTGCGATGTCATCCGCGGTTCCCAAGCGCTTGATCGGTGTGTGGGCCAGCATCTTTGCTTCGATCTCCGGCGTGAGCACCGAGGCCAATGCCGCCGTGCGTGTGGCGCCCGGGCCTACGGCATTGATGCGCACCTCAGGACCGAAGTCGTGCGCGAGGTTCGCCACCATGTGGTTCACCGAGGCCTTGGAGCCCGCGTAGCCGCTCATGTTCGGGCTCTTGTTGATGCTGGACATGGAGGTGGTGAAGACGATGGAACCGTAGCCGGCCTTCTTCATGTGTGGCACGCAGAGTTGGCACAAGCGCCAGCCGCTGAAGACGTTCAGCTCGAAGTCGCGCTTGATCGCGTCCACTTCGATCTTAAAGGGATCCTCGCGGCCACCACCGCCGCCGCCCGCGTTGTTGATCAGGATGTGGATGCCGCCCAACTGCTTCACCGTGGTATCCACCAAGTTCACAAGGTCTTCATCCTTCAGGACGTTGCACGCCACGGCGATCGCCTTCACTCCGAGGGCCTCGATCTCCTTGGCCGCCTGCTGTGCGTCGTCCAAATTGAAATCGCCGATGGCGATGTGGGCGCCGGCTTTCGCCAGCATGAGGGCCGTGGCCTTTCCGATGCCGTTGGCGCCGCCGGTGACGATGGCCACCTTGCCGGTAAGGTCGAAGAGTGCTGTGTTGCTCATGGGGTTCGGGGAGGTGAACAAGGAAGGCTACAGATGGTTCGGCCCGCTGATGCGCGCGATGGGGGGTGAAAGCTAGGGTCCACTGAATATGCAGGACATCTTATTCACTGGCATGTCTCTCTCGGCTCGCGCTCGAGATGACACAGGCTTTTGCATCCTGAATGCTACTCCGCGAGTTTCGCCAGCATGTCTTTGAAGACCAGGCCGTGGAACGGCCACACCGAATACCAATAGAGCCGACCCCAGAGGCCTTTGGGTCGGAAGGTGGCGGTCTGTTGCAGTTGATCGCCCTTGATCTTGAATTCGAGCCACCCCTCACCCGGCAGCTTCATCTCCGCGAAAAGCAGCAAGCGCCCCTCCTCCTTGTCCGCATACAGGACCCGCCAGAAGTCCACCGAGTCGCCGGCCATCAAGGTGTCAGTGTGGGTGCGACCGCGGTTCAGGCCCACGCCGCCTACGAGCTTGTCCATGAAGCCGCGCAGGCGCCACAGCCCATCGTAGGCGTACCAGCCCGTGCTTCCGCCGATGCGCCAGATGCGCTCGCGGGTGCGTTCAGAGCTGCCCATGGGCTTGCTGCGTTGGTCCCTGAAGCAACCGTAGGTGGGCACTTGCAGGAACTCGGAAAGCGGGGACGGGAACGCAGTGCTGGTGAACGAATCCTTCCAGCCGGAGACCACTTCGTTGCCCTCGATCTTCTGCAGCGTGGCCTGCAACGCCGTTTCATAATCGATGGGCACAACGCCCAAGATGCCGTTCAACTCCGTGTTGCGACATACCACTTCCACCTTCATGCTGTCCACCAAGGACGTGGCCAACCGGTACGAAGTGGACGTAACGAAATAGAGCCAGTAGGAGGACAGGCGCGGCGTCATCACCGGCACGATCCCGATCCATCGCTTCAGGCCCCGCACTTTGGCATAGCCCAGCAGCATTTCCTTGTAGGTGTAGATACCCGGTCCGCCGATGTCGAAGTCCCGATCGTAGGTGGCTGCATTGCCAAGGGACTTCGAAAGGAAGGCGATCACATCGCGGATCCCGATCGGTTGGCAGCGGGTGCGCAACCAGATGGGCGCGATCATCACCGGCAGCTTTTCCACCAGGTCGCGGATGATCTCGAACGACGCACTTCCCGAACCGATGATGATGCCGGCACGCAAGCACGTCAAGTGGTAATTCCCGCGCTTCAGCTCCTCTTCCACTGCTTTGCGCGAGGCGAGGTGTTCGGAGAGTTCGTGCTCGTTGATGATGCCGGTGAGGTAGATCACCTGCTTCGCCGCGGTGGTGGAGACCACTTCGCGGAAGTTGGCTGCCGACCGCAGCTCCGCTTCCTGGAAGTGCGTGGAAGAAGCCATCGAGTGCATCAGGTAGTAGGCCGCATCGATGTCCGCAGGGATCACATCCAGGGAGGCGCGGTGCAGGAAGTCCATCTCCACTACCGTGATGTGATCCTGCAACGCCGCAGGCACGTGAAAGCGGTCCTTGTCGCGGGTGCAACAGAGCACGTGGTGCCCATCCGCGACCAGCGCAGGGAGCAGGCGTTTGCCGATGTAGCCCGTGGCGCCGGTAAGAAGGATGCTCATGGTGAAATGTACGTGTGCTCCTCAGCTCCCTTGCTCCGCTGCACCCGATGACAGGTGCTTCGGTGGACACCCTTCGGAACAAGGCGGGCCTTTGTTTGTTCAGTGGAGGACGGCCGGAGACCCGACGACCGCAACCCATGCGCCATGAAGATCCTTATTATCGCCCTGATCGTCCTGCTGGTGCTCTTGGTGGCCTCCCAGCTCTGGACCCAACACCAAGTGAACAGCACTGAAACATATCCCTATCGGGTGGACAAGACCTACGATGGCTTCGAGGTGCGCACCTATGCCCGCGCCAACTTCATCTATGTCACCTTGGATGCGCATACCTATGCGCAGGCTTCCACCAAGGGATTCCGGATCCTCGCAGGATACATCTTCGGCGGGAACGCCCGGGACCAGAAGATCGCGATGACCTCCCCGGTTGTGATGGACATGGACAGTGGGATGACCATGAAATTCATGGTGCCGGCGCAGTACAGCTTGGACGAACTGCCCACGCCGAACAGTGCGAAGGTCCGCTTCGCCACGGAGCCGGAACGCACCATGGCGGCCATCACCTTCGGCGGCTTCGCCAACGATGCCAAGATCGCGAAGTACAAGGACGAGCTCTTCCAGCGCCTCGATGCGGCAGGCATCCAACACAGCGATCAGTGGAGCTTCTTCGGGTACGATCCGCCCTTCAAGTTGCTCGGCAGGAAGAACGAGGTGGTGGTGGAAGTGACGCCGTGAGCGAGGGTTCCATGGGCTGGAAAGTCTTTCACGGCTGGCGCTCGAAATGACAGGACCTTTTGTGCGCGGTGTATGACCAGATGCCATATCGTGCTCGATTCCTATGTTGTCATGTCGAGCGCAGCCGAGACACGGCAACACTCCGTTGAATACACACGACTTCTCATTCACTGGAAAGTCTCTCTCGGCTGCGCTCGAGATGACAGGACTTTTCAAGACGTGAGCGTAACTGCGTTGTCATGTCGAGCGCTGTCATGTCGAGGTTGACTACCATGTTGTCATGTCGAGCGCTAGCCGAGACACGGCAACACTCCGTTGAACACATCCGACTTCTTATTTACTGGAATGTCTCTCTCGGCTGGCGCTCGAGATGACAAACCTTCTAAGCAGGCCACTAACAACTGCCCTCCAACACCGCCAGCACCCGCATCATCGCCAGCGTATCCAATTCGCAATACGCCAGCAGGTCCGCGCGCAGTTGGGCTGCATCGCCTGCGTAGGTGCCCGCGGCGAGCTGGCTGTAGTGCATGCTGGCCGTGGCACCTTCCTGGATGTTGAGGTCGTGGTAGTCCAGCTCCGGTACCAGTGCGGGTAGTACCGACTTGATGCTGTTGCTACCATTCATGCCCGGCGCGTAGTACCAGCCTTTCTTGAAGGGATCGATCAGGTCCTTGATGCGCGGCAGCAAAGCTTCGATGGCCGCGGCGTGGTGTGGCAGGTCGCGCGCCAGTTCTGCCAGCACGCGGCGCTCGAAGGGTGCGTGATAGGCCAGGATGTCCCCTTCCGGACCGATGTCCGCCAGCAGTTGCTGCACCAGCGTTTCCCGTGGATCGCCGCGGCCGTCCCCAAGGAACTCGCGATGCTCGGCCGCACCAGCCGGTGTGGCCTGCACGTGCAGGCTGTATTGGAAGGGCAACTGCTGGAACGGCCCCGTGCCATCATAGAGCGGTACGGCGGCGTTCATCGTTTCGAAATCGAAATGGTGCAGCGGATACCGCAGCGCATCCAGCCACTTCCGCAAGGGCTCGCGGTCCACGGCTACCTCGCCACTGATGCAGGCATCCACCTGCCGGCGCTGGGCCGCGTTCAGCGGCTCATCCGCCGGAACATCCGCCAGCCGCAGGATGCCCCTGCCATAGAGCAGCCACGGCTTCCCCGCGGAGTTGGACAGGTCGAACACCGAAGGCTCCGGCACATGGGCCCAGCAGTGCGCCTTGAAATCGCAGGAGTACGGCGTGTTGCAGTGCGGACCGATCTCGATCACCGGCACTTCCGGCAGCAGCAACACCGCCTTCAGCGCCTCTATCCGTGCGGGTACATGCATCCGCTCCGTCTCCACCCGCTCCTTCACGGAGGCGATGGTGAAGAGTGCGTGCACATCGATCGGCCCCTGCTTCACATAGCGGTTGTTCAAGTGAACGATGCTCACATCCACCAGCGGAATGCTGCCCTCGATCACATGGGCCTGCAAGGCGGCATCGTTGATATAAACGTCCTTCACGCCCGTGCTGCCTTTCACCTCGTAGGCCTTCCAGCCGTCGTCGGTGCGCACCAGGATGTCCATGGCCGCCAGCACGCCATCGCGCAGAAAGGCCGCCTCGTAGATCACCCGCGCGCCATCGGCAATGGCCCGCTCGGTGTCGAGCACGCTCTGCTCGAAATCACGGTAGGTAGGCGGTGTGCAGTCCACCCCACCGGGGAAGAGCTGCTGCGCCAGTATCCCCACCGAGGTACCCGCGGAGAAGATGGCCTGCCTGCCCGCATCCAGCGGCGGTAAGAGCTCCCGCTGGTGCTTGTACAGCCACAATGCCTTGGGGCATTGGCGGCCCCGCATGTAGGTGGATTTCGAGAGGAGGTGCATGGGTGGAAGAGCGAGCTTAAAGGAACGCTATGGAACGTGAATGCTGGTGGCGCGCTCGAGATGACAGGACCTTCGGTGCAGGATCCATCCCCATCCGCAACGGTGTTGGTGCATAACTTGATCCAACGCCAGCGCATACCACGCATTTCAATGACCAAGTTTGTAACTACCACGAACGCATAAACCCCACCCCCATGCGCAACCACCCTCCCATGAACGAATACCAGCAGCTGTTGCTTTCCGCACTTGCGCTGGTGGACGAAGCCGACCTCGTGGCCATCCTGCGCGTGGCCGGCCAGCACCCGCTGCGCAACAGCTGCATCGATCGGGTGAACGAAGATCTGGACAAGGGCCTTTCCCTGTGGGAGGCGTTCGCCGATGGAAGCAGCCTGTGTGCGCTGTTCGAGAACGATTGCATGGAGCTCCGGGTGCGCATCAACATGGCTCGGCACAGCATCGATCTGGATTTTGGGATCAACAGCCGCCCCAGCGACATCCTGGGTTGGGTGGCACGCATGGGCCCCAGCGGCGTGGTGGAGAAGCTCGAAGAACCCGAGCGTTACTGGCCGGAAGGGATACCGACGGAACGCATGCTCGGGTATAGGAAGTGGGACCCGATGAACGGGATCAGTTTGCAGTAGGGCGGGGCACTTACACCCCCGTAAAGAACTTCTGCGCCATCTGCCCGAACTCCACGATCAGCTGCCGGTCCATGGCGAGGTGGTGCCGCTCTTCAGTCATCATCATGTTCCAGCGGCAGCTCCGGCGACAAGTCCCAGATGATGCTGCCCACGTGATAGCTGAACCATTCGTTGAACATCGTCCACGTGCGCTTCGCAGGCCATTCATCCGGATCGGTGCAAACACCGAACAGCTCTTCCTCGAAGATCAATCGGTAATGCCGCTTCACCAGGTCGGTCAGGTCCTTCACACCAAAATCGTCGGATATGGCGTAGGCCGTGGCTTCCTTGTCCGCAGCGCTCATGGGTGAGTCGTCCTTGAAGACGGTATTGGCCCATGCGTAGTACGGTTGCTTCGGCAGGATGCTGATGAACCCGCGGTTGATGCTGGTGCTCTCTTGTTCTTCGCTCATGGCCTTGTTAAGACTGATCTTCAAAGTTCAATGATCGAAATCACACTGCTTCTCAGTGCCTAAGTCTGCTCCCTTATACCCTCCCGCAGGGGTCTCACGTAGTGGACCCTGAGATAAACCATCACGTCAGCTCCGCACCTTCTCGATCCGTGCCAGCACCTCCTGCAACTGCTCCTCCAGAAAGCGGTTCTTCTTGTGCCCATTGCAACGCCGACAGGCCAAGATCAAATTGCAGGGTTCGTTGCTCCCGTAGGACTGTGAAGGCACCTTCTTCGGCGGCACTCTTTGAATGCCGCGCAACTGCTTGTTCAGCACGTTGCTCTGGAGCGGGATCAAGTGGTCCACTTCCCAGCCGCTCGCGGGATTGCAGCGGCCGGGATAGCCCAACATGCACGTGGGGCCGAAGCGTTGGAGCAGTGCCGCCTTCGTCCGGGCGCGGATGGCGTTGAACTCTTGGCGTTTCACCACTGCCGGTCGCCGATCGAAGTAGGGAGCGATGCGGGCCGCTTCCTGTTCCACTGCACCGAAGCGCTTGAGGAAATAATCCAAGTCCTCGGGTGCCAGGTCCAACAGGTCCTCCATCGCCATCCCTACACCCCCGTAAAGAACTTCTGCGCCATCTGCCCGAACTCCACGATCAGCTGCCGGTTCAGGGCGAGGTCCTTGCGGACGATGAGCAGGTTGTTGCACTCCGGCGTGATGGCCTTGCCCGCCGCGAGCTGTTTGTAGGTGAGGCATTTGATATGCCTCTTGCTCACCACGATGAAGAAGGCGTGCGGCCACGGGTATTCGCCCTTGATGTCCTCGATGCTGAAGGCGCCGCTGGCGCGATACTTCACTTCAACGAAATGCAAACGATTGTTGCGGGGGTCCTGCACCACGAAGTCCGGCATGCTACGGATCTGCTGCTTTACCGCACCGAAGGTCTTGCGCGTGAGTTGCGCAATGCCCGGTATGCTGCGCTCCATGCCGTAATGAAACACGTTGAATTCATGCGCCAAGAAGAGCTCTTGGATAATGGTCTCGGCCACACGGCCTTTGATGGAGTTCTGGGAGAAGGTGGATAGGGTCATGGGGTCAAGGGTTCTCAGATGTGCGCGGATGCCAAAGCCCACCATACTGCGCGATGCTCTCTTGCACCATGGTCAGGCTTGCATCCAAGTTCTGCGTCAGTTCGCGCGTGGTGAATTGAAGCAGGGACCAGCCGGTGCTTTGCAGCAAATTGCTCCGGCGCTTGTCCCGCTCCACCGCGCTTCGGCGCATGTGGTATTCATCCCCGTCGCATTCCAGACCGATGTTGCGGTCCTTGCAGAAAACAGCGATGTCCAGCTTGAACCGCGCGGGGCCGACCAGGACCTCGTACTGGCGTTCGCTGGGAATGCCCAACGTCATTAGCTGTGTCCACAGCAGGTTCTCCAACGGACTGTCATTGAACAGGAAGTTGATCTCCGGGGCTGTCAACAGCTTGGGCAAGGTGGTGGGTACAAAGAGCAGGCGGCGCGGCTTGCGGCTGTAGATGGGATTGGGCAGTTGGCGAAGACCGGGACAGGCAAGCACGTAATACTCCTCATCCGCGTTCCGGTGCGTGGGCTCAAGGGGGATCAGCTCCACCCGCTTCTTCACGGTGATGCCTTCCACGGGCGCATACCAGCGGATGCTCTGCTTCTCCTCTCCGAATACACTGGGGAAGTAGAACGCGATGTGCGTGATGCTGCCATCCTTCACCATGGCCGGAGCCTTGCGCACCGGTAACCGATACCAGCCTAAGGCGCGCACCAGATCCCAGTCGCGGCGGCTGGGGACCACCGCGACGAGGGCGGTGTTCGGAGGTTCGGGTGGGCGGACCATGCGTGCAAAATAGTGCAACGTGACAAGTCACGGACAAATCGGAACCAGCTGTCCCAAACGAAAAATCCCGAGGAAGCGCTCTTAGGCTCCACGGCGCATTGCGGCTCAGGCATCTTCAGCCTGTTGGGTTCAAGCGGCTTCAGGCCTCTTCATTCGTTCAGGCTCTTCAGGCTGTTTTGTCTTTTCAGGCTCTTCAGGCAATTGGTGCATTCGGCATTCAGACCATCGGTCAGGGACATCTCAGCAAGACCAGCAACTGAGAGCGACGCACGGACAACTGCTCATGGCCATAAGTGGCCCAGCCGATATCGGTCAGAGACATGTCGGGGCTGGAACACTTGCGGGAGAGAGGGGCTCATCGGCAAATTCGGCTCAGGTAATTCTAGTTGGCTCTTCGTTCGTTAGGTGCATTAGGCGCTCTCGGTTCTTAAGGCCTTTTGGTTTGTTCAGGCCTCTAGGGTTATCAGCGCATTCAGGCATTTTGACTCAATGGCCATCTACAGCATCGCATACATGCAGGATGCGTACGAGCGTAGATCCTCGCGCGTTTTGAGTTGCGGTTATAGGGAATTACTCATAGCTACACTCCGGCAAGTGCTCCAAATGAGGCGGCACTGTGCCCAGCCTCGAGTATATAATCGCCCAAACGGCATGATCCGGAGAGCCGATGATCTGTCTGCGAACATACTTGGACTTGTTATACAGCAGTACATCGCGCTCCCATGCGCCACTAATCCACTTAAGCTTGCGCGGATTTGCCGCAGTTGGCTCGACAAGCTCAACGAACGGCGCATAATTTCTCCTGCCCGGATTCTTGCCACCGACCTTCTTGGGTATCGTAAAGCAGGTATCGAACTCAAAGAGTTCCTTCGATGGCAGGAACACGAGCCAACATGATGCCTTGAAAGAATTCCCTGCAGAACTGAGACCAAGAAGCCAATTCCAATCCTTGTACACGTCCCTGTGGCTATTGGCGGGTTGGTTGGATTTTGGCTTCTTCCGCAAGTACTTCACTTCCACATTCAACAACGGCGCTGGGACTTGTATATCGATCACGCTTGATCCTTGCGCACCTAAAGTTGCGTTGGCACCAAAGTGCGCCGCTACCCGGGCATGGAAGTCCATCTCGCGACGTGCGAGGAGAAACTTCTTTTTCCATTTCGGCGTCTTGCTACCCATGAATGCCAAGCGATACTGATGTATGACCAGCAGCGCTGCAGCCTTTATATACTCATGCGCATGGTGTGGCGTCTTGTAGCTCATTCGCTCTCCGTATTGAGCAACTCTTCCTTCAAAATAATTGTTCTTCTCCTCGGGTTCGCTGAGCACCCCACTCCTCAAACCTCACCGGCAGCGCATTCAACTCCTTCTTATGCGCCCTCCACTTCGGCATGTACTTGTCCATGTAGGCCACGAAGCGTTCGTTGTGCGTGTGCTCCAGCAAGTGGACCAGTTCGTGGAGTACGATGTAGTCCAGACAGCGAAGCGGCTTCTTGGCCAACTCAAGGTTGAGCCATACGCGACCGGCCTTTACATTGCATGATCCCCACTTCGTGCGCATCACTTTCACGCCCCATTCCGTGGCGTGCACGCCAAGTTCCTTTTCCCATTTCGCGAAGAGCGGAGTGGCCAGAGCCTTCACGCGTTCGCGATACCATTCGCGCACCACGCGGTCGCGGGACTGTGTGGATGTGCCGGGGTGAACGTGCAGCACCATGTGTCGCCCGTTCTTCAGCACCACCTTGTGTTTGCCGGGTTCCTCAACGATGCGGAGCAAGTAGCGGCGGCCTTGGTAATAGTGGCTTTCGCCGTTCACATATTCGCGCGGGGTTTCGCGCGGTTGTGCATTGATGTGTCGTTGGTGTTTGCGGATCCATGCGATCTTGGAGATGGCCAGGATGCGGATGCTCTGGTCGCTCATCCGCAGCGGCACGGCAATGCGCACCCGGCCCGTGGGCGGGTACACGGCGAGGTGCGCGTTCTTGATGTCCTTGCGGACCACGTCCACTTGGATATCGCTCACGGTGATATAAGAGGCCTCAGTACTCACGTTGGTTCTTGATCAGTTCGAAGATGGCATCGAGGTCGTGTTCACTGGTCAATACTTTCTTCACGGCGAGCTTCAGTTCCCGCTCGCGTAAGCGATTGCCGCGCCATCCGTCCTGTTTCACGCGACGGACTTCGGCATCAAGTGCGATCGTAAGTTCTTCGTTCTGCAACAGGTTGTCGTAGAGCGCGCGTTTGGCGCCGACCTTCACCGTTTCGGGATAGTCGCATGAGCTTTCCGATTGCTTCAGTTGGCGCGCGAGTTCCACGATCTTCTGTAGATAGGCCTCATACTCCAAGGCTCCGCGCTTACGGTCCATGATCAACTGATCGAGTAGCATCGACATCTTCTCGAAGTAGCGCGGGTTGGTGGGCCGCTCCTCGATGATCACCCGACGCACGTTGTTCTCGATCGTCTCGGCCACCGCATCCTTGTTCTTGCGCAGGCTATCGGGCAGGCTTTCGAGCGCTGCCTCACCGCGTTGCACGATCAGTTCCACCAAGGAGAGATCATCGAAGGCGGAGATCTTCCGGCTCGGATCGGCGCTGATGTACATGTCGATCAGCTGCCGCATGTCCGACTCGTAGGCCTTCAGGTCGATGTAGTCGCCGCTGGCCCGCTTGATCTCGTCGCGCAGGTGGGTGTAGTAGGTCACTTGCCGTTTGATGCCCTCGCTTTCCTCTTTGCTGAAGCCAGCCTCGCCCATCTCGTTCGCGATGTTGGCATAGGCGCGGATCAATGCCGCTGTGAGCTTGTACAGCGAAACGCGCAGTTCCTCGGTCCGTGCCAGGTCCTCGCCGTTCTCGGTGTCGCCGCAGAAGAAACGGATGAAGGCCAGCTGGTCCTTGGGATGGACCGGATCACATAGCGCGATGACCGACTCCAGCGCTGATTCCAATCGCTCGCGGGCTTGCGTGGTGCGATCTTTCAACAAGCCTTGCACATCGGCCTTGTCGTAGCTGTCGAAGGCGGCGCTGGTGTAATCGGTGATGGACCGCTCCAAGCTGCGGAACAGGTCCTTGTAGTCCACGATGTAGCCAAACTCCTTGTCGTCCGTGTCCAAGCGGTTCACGCGGCAGATGGCTTGGAAGAGGCCATGGTCCTGCATGCTCTTGTCGATGTACAGATAGGTCGCTGGCGGTGCATCGAAGCCCGTCAGCAACTTGTCCACCACGATCAACAGCTTCATGCGAGCGGGCTCCTTGATGAAGAGCTTCTTCGCCTCATCCTCGAACGCTTCGGTGGCCTTGCCGCCCAACATGCCCACGTAGGTCGCGTACTTCTCCAGTTCATCGCTGGCACGGCCTTCACCGGTCTCTTCGCCCTTCACCTTGCTTACGCTGGGTTCATAGCTCGTCACGATGGCGCATTCCTTCAGCCCTGCGGCTTGGAAGAGTTCATAGAACTTGCAGGCCTCGTATACGCTGCCTGCAACAAGTATGGCATTGCCGTCGCCGGTGGCCAAGCGCGGCTTCATGCGGAAGTCCTTCAGCACGTCGAAGACGATCTTCTCCAAGCGGCCCTTGGAACTGAACAGCCTGCGCAAAGTGCCCCAGCGCTTTTTCAATTCCACTTTGGCCACATCGGTCAGGCCTTTGGTACTGGCCTCGAACCATTCGTTGATGCTCTCATGGTCCGTGATGCGCTGGTCGATGTCGCGTGCTTCGTAGCGAAGGTCCAGCACCACCTTGTCCTCCACGGCCTCGTTGAATTTGTAGGTGTGGATGTAAGTGCCGAAGGTTTCCAGGCTCGTCTGCTTGTCCTTCTTCAACAGCGGCGTGCCGGTGAAGCCGATGAACATGGCGTTCGGCAGGATGGCCTTCATGGCATCGTGCAGCCTGCCGCTTTGGGTGCGGTGGCACTCGTCCACAAAGACATAGAGGTCGCCCTTGGCGCTGAAGTCGCGCGGCAGGTTGGCCTTGATGGCGGCGATGTAGCTCTCGTAATCGCCATCCTCCTGCCGACCGAACTTGTGGACCAAGGAACAGATCAGCGGGTCCTCGTTCTTGTTCAGCAAGGCGATCAGTTCGGCGCCACTGCGTGCCCGCTTCATCTGCTCCCCGGCATCACTGAACACGCGCACGATCTGCTTGTCGAGCTCGTCGCGGTCCGTGATGATGAGCACGCGCGCATCCTTCACATGCTCGCGTATCCATTGTGTGAGCCATACCATGGTGAGGCTCTTGCCGCTGCCTTGGCAATGCCAGATGATGCCGCCATCGCGTTCCAGCACGCGCTTCCGGGAGGCAAGGACGCCGAAGTACTGGTGTGGTCGGCACACTTTCTTGATGCCGCCGTCGAAGAGCGTGAAGTCGTGGACCAGTTCCAGGAAGCGCTCCTTGTTGCAGAGCTGGAAGAGGTGTCGGTCCAGCAGGTGCTGGTATTCGCCGCGACTTTCCTCCTTCCACTTCAGGTAGTACTTCTCCGGGGTGCCGATGCAGCCATAGCGCGCGCCTTCGGTGTCGTTCCCGGCGATCACCAGCTGCATGGTGGTGAAGAAGCGTTGGATGAAGCGGCTCTGCTGGTTGTCCAGGTTCTGGCGGATGCCCTCACTCACGCTCACGGAGCCGCGCTTCAGTTCGATCACGCCCAAGGCGATGCCGTTCACATACAGCACCAGGTCCGGGCGCTTCTTGTGCTCACCCAATATGCTCACCTCTTGGGCGATGCCGAAGTGGTTCCTCTGCGGGTGCTCCCAATCGATGAGGTCCACCGTCTCCCTATTGCTGCCCTGCGTCTCGCTCACCTTCACACCATAGCGTAGCAGGCTGTAGACATCCTTGTTCACATCGTAGAGGTCGCGCACTTGGTCACCGGCCACACGTTGCAGTTCGTGGATGGCCTTGTTGGTCAAGGATTCCGGGTAGCGCTCCAGTAGGTAAGCACGCAAGAGCTCTTCCTCCACATTGCGGTTCTCGCGTTCCTCCCAATTGCCGAGGTAGGTGTAACCGAGCACCTTCACAAAGAAGCTGATCACCCGGTCTTGGGTGGTGCGCTCACGATCGCCGATGTTGCTCATTGTGCAGTGTGGAACAAAGCTGTTTCTTTTGTCCAACACCCTGTTTTATACATGGAGCGAACAGTGCGCGCAAGAAAGGAATCGGCTGATAAACAGGTAATTAGGGAGTTTAATGTTCTAGCTTCAATCATTCCTTTCCTTCTTTAAGCCAACCAATAGGTCCGGTACTTGCGGCCTTGGGAATGATGCACTACCCCACTTTTCACGAGTTCATCCAGTGCCTTCTTCAGTTCACGCCTTTGTATATCAGGAATACGACCATGCAAGTCACCGATCATTGAGCGTGGGTGTTGGCGTAGGTCCTCTTCTACCAGCGCCTTCAGCCTCGGTAATTCCAACGTGCGCAGCGTCGGTTTCATGTTTGTGGAGGAGGCCGCGACCAGGTCCGGGTTCAACAAGTAGCTGGTGCCCTTGCGCTGACCTCGGGTAACGAGGATACCGACCTCCACCAAACGCCCAACGTACGATCGCAGGCGGTCCTCTTCGGTCAGCTGAAGCATGCGCGTCAATTCCGTCGCTAACAGTTTCCGTTCGCGTGCCACGATGCCCAGCACGATAAATTCCTTCTGTGATAGTTGGTAATTCTTGGCGATGTATTCCATAAGGTACACCACCTCTTGGTCCAGCACCACTGAACTCTGAGTGACGCGCGTAAGATCGAACTCCGTTTGGACCACTGGGTAGGGCTTGTTGTCCTTGCCGTCGATCTCGTAGATCAGGTCATAGCCCGAACCTTCGCCCTCCATCATCACCAGATCATGTAGAATACGGATCAGGTGCGGGTTGCGTCTGTGCCGTTGGTGAAGAATATTCCCCGGTGTGATCCCCAGCGGGAGGCAGCCGGGGTTGGTCACTTCCACGCGGTCGGGATGTACCTCGATGAAAACGTCACCGGAGATCGTGTACTTTTTGTGGGCCACGGCATTGATCAACAACTCGCGGACCACCTCGGCGGCATACTGCTGGATCCGCTTTCGGAACAAGCCTTGTGGGAACTCATAAAAGTAACGTAGCTCCGTGGCCTGTGCCTCAATATCGAGGATCAAGGCATGTGGATCATGCACATGGTCGTGCCAGTTCTCCTTGCGCACTTTCGCTCCGAGCTTGTCATACACGATATACTGCACCGTGATCGGGTAAGCGATGCGCGCACGCCAAACCGGCGTGCCAAGCCACAGCACACCCAAATTGGTCAGCCGTTGATCAGTGCAAAGCTCGTAGTGCCGGGCGATCTCCAAGTCGTCCTTCGCCTTTACGCTATCCTTTACGCGCACTGATGCACGGATCCGCTTTGCGAACGAGGCAAGGCTCTCCTTGGGCACTTCCGCAAGCCGCGCAAAGGACACCTCCACCAGTTCCCATTGAAAGGCATTTTTCTCCGCCGCCAGCCGCGTAAGATCCTCACCGGAAATGGGGTGACACTGATCCTGTATGCGTAAGAACACCTTGCCTGTACTGGTGGTGGCAATGGTGCGGTTGCTCGGGAAGACGCGGAAACTTATGTATTGGCCCCCATTGGCGTGCGTAACAACCTCTCCATCGGCAAGGCCCACGCTATCGGTAAGGGAGCGTAGGCGCGTGATGATCTTGTTCAACAGACCTTCCGGTATCCGCTGATCCCTAGGTGGTGCAGGATCGCCATCTTCTTGCCCGATAATGACCATGCCGCCTTGTGCGTTCGCAAAGCACACACAGGTTTCGGCCAAGCTCGATAGGTCGGCTTTGAGTCCGTGTACTTTGCGCAGGCTTTTGTATTCGATCTGGGTGCCCTCCATCATTGGGTATTTCCAACTTCTTGCAAAATAGGGCAGGGCGATCGTTACTGACGCGTTTTCATTGCGCAGTATAGCCACACCCGGTCTTGGGGCTTGCACACGCGATCGCCGATGTTGCTCATTGAACAATTTTCCGGATGCGGCCAACAGACCAGATCTGTTCGACTAGCTGAGTGATGGCAGCGGTACGTTCATCTAATTCTTCTCTCCCAAAGCGATCATACGCATGTAACGCAGACCCGCTCGAACCAAGGAAAGCAGTGAAGCGCGGTTGATTGGAATACGTTTGACCCGCAAGGCTTGCGGCGAACAAATTCTGTTGAGCGTACGCCGGTAGCTTCAGTGCGTACGGTTTGTCCTGCAAACTGCGGTTCACATCCGCTGGCAGCAACAACAGTGCGCCGATCATGTCCCGCGTCTCAAGGTATTCCTGTTCCGTACCGAACGCTACTTCATTCTGCTCCATTTTGGCCGGAAGTATGTGCTCGATATCGAACGGCGACGCTGAAGTGCGATCAACGTATTCCGGGAAACGGTCCGGGCGGTCGGAGCCAACTTCCACATGTCGCGTTAGCCTTGCCAGAAGATGGTACACGTAGCGTTTGCTAAATTGATTGAGACCGAGTCCGAGGATCCCATAACGGCCCTTCTGCTCATACCCGCCAAAATCTATTTCATCGGCAACCAGCTTCTCCGAAAGAAGTTCTGCCAACTCATTGACCGGTTTTCTCCTGATCTCCTTGCAGAGCAAGTACATGGCATAGCTCACATGATTGTATGCTACGCGGACATAATTCACAACCCGGCGCATCAACCAAATATCAATGTACGTGGCCGTAATGGCCAGCTTTCTCCGCACGGTCGCATCGTCGTCCGTCACTTCCAACGGGGCGAGCAGCACCGTGGATTGCCACGTAAACCCATTGTGATGATTGTAGTAGATCGACTCAAGGCCCGGTGTATACACCTCGCTTGCATGGGCGATCAACTTGTACGCTTTGGCGAAGAAGGGAAAGTGCTCGGTAACGAACTTGAAGTTCGCGGCTTCGCTGTTCAATCCTATCCGCTCGTGGTTGTCACGCGTCCACCGGTGGAATGCCGAACTGAGCAGTTCCCAGTCCTTGTCCTTTGACTTTGCCTTACGCTCGCGGATGCTGTCCGCATATTGTGCACGGAACCATGCTTTGATGCAGTTCGCATCGCGCTCTTGTTCTTGTTCACCTCCTGCGCTGATCAGCTCAAGAACTTCCTTCTTCCACGTCTGATTGGCCTGCTTCCTACGCTCATTATCCTCGATAGGAGCCAACAAGTATGCTTTCAGCATGTCCACGGGGCTCAACGGCTTGCCCCGGTCGTTCATGGTCTCGAAAATGGAATAGGCATAGGCATCGTTGTCCGTGCTGATCTCTATGAGACCGACTTTGGCAAGCAACCAGTAGATGAAGTGGACGAAGCCTTCGCCAAGTTCTCCTTTGAGGTCTGCCTCTTCTATATCTGCATAGCGGGCATACATGGTCTGTATGGATTCCTCCTTGCCGACGGGGTCGAAAGGCACCCCTTTGAAGAGCGCGTCCAGCACGGCACGCCTTTCCAGAATATCCAAATTGAATGCTCGCTCGCCGAAGTTGTCACTGAAGATCAATGGGGCAATGCGCTCCACCACTTGGACCCCATCCTTCTTAGCGGTGCGGTACAGGTAAATGAGAAGCAAGGTCAAAGACGTTACGCGCTGTTGGCCATCCACCAAAAAGTGCTTCGTTCCCCGCTTACTTACGATGATGGACCCCAAGAAGTAATCCTCGTACTCCGCCACGCGGGTCGTGCTATCGCCGGGTGTATAGCAGGACAGGAACTTCTCTTGCAGGTCGGAGATGAGTTCATTGATCTCCTTTTCCTCCCATTTGTATTCTCGCTGGTACTCGTCTATTCCAAACGCCCGTGATTGCAAGAGGGTTTGAATGGTTCTGTAGTAGGGTACAATTGTGCTCATCCTATCAATTTGTTCTTACACCAACCGCGTCCTCCCCGTAAGCAACTCCTGCATCATGCCCTGCTTCAGCAGCGCCGTTTTCCCCCGCCGCGCTTCCAAGGCTTCCAGTTCCGCATCCATGTCGCTGAGCACCGTGGCGAGCGCGGTTTGCTCTTCCGTGCTTGGTGACATGGGAAGCTCGAAATCACGCACCTGTTTTGAGTTGGCCGCCGTGAATGTGCTTCCTTGTTCAAGAACTCGCCACCTGTCCTCTGCATAGATCAACGCATGGTAAAGGAAGCCTTCGTCAGACGATGCGGCTCTTAGCGCGCAAACACCTCGACCAATGCAGGACTTAGTTGTGGCAACAGCGACCGCTCCGACTGGGGCGCGCACAGTCATGAGCAACGCGCCTGCTTCACATTCTTTTGTCACTTGGGTTGTCCATACCCGTCCGAACGATTTCCGTTCAGATATGTCCGCATTCCCTTGTATGAGAGGCAGCCCAGTACCGATACGATTATAGTTGCTAGATGAAGGCGAATGTCCCATGTCAATAATGGCCACCTCCCCCAACAGCTTCACCACCCACTCCCCCTCAAACCCCGGTAGCCGCTGCTTGCCGGTGAGCAACTGCTGCATGGCCCCCTGCTTGATGGCCTTCTTCTTGGCGATCAGCGCATCCAAGCTGCACAGTAGACCATCCACATCCGAGAGCGCCGTGGCGATGGCGCGTTGTTCGGATAGGGGTGGTTGTGGAAGGAGATATGGCCTGAGTTTTTCAAGGTTGATGTTCAATTGAGCATTGTGTGTGGCCAATGCCTCAAACTCCTTCTTCCGACTTCCGAGCAGATGAAATAACCAACGCTTATCAACTCTCTGCTTAGGTGTGATCGCAACAAGGCTATCGGGACAGGCACTTTCGAACTCGGCTATCGCCACATCGCCAATGTTCGCTGCAATAGTGAAGAAGAGTGTGCCAGCGGGGAACACTCTACTTACGTGAACGCCCGCATCGTTAAGCGTTTGCGTGTAACTTGTAACAACGCCATTAGATCCGGTTATGTCACCAGTTTGAATAAATGGGATTGATCCGCCGAAATACTTCGGATCGTTGCGTGGTCGAGCACTGAATTTGCCTCTCTCGATATGTGCAGCTTCACCAAATGGCACGACATCCCAATCCTCCGGAATCACGCCCACCTCGGTCTTCTTGAAACCGCGCTTCACCTCTTCCATCACAGGCGCTTCGCTCAGTTCCATTGCAGCTCCATCTGTTTCAGGTGGGCCTCCACCTTCGCGGTGAGCGCTTCCATTTCGTGGTCCAGCTCAGGCAAAGTGTGCGCGTAGCGTTCGGCCAGTTCGGCAATGCGGCCCGCGAGACGCTGGCTGATGCGGTCCTGTTCGCCGGTTAGGGCAGCATAGAGGTCGGCCAGCCATTTATGGTTCACCACCAACTCCTTCACGTCCGCTTCAGTAAGCTTGGCGTAGTGTTTCCAAGCAGCGGCATCCAAGGCTTCGGCGGCTTGCTTGGCGGTCTTCTTGGCTTTGGCTTCGGCATCCATCAGCTTGTCCACTTGCTTGATCACCTTCACTTCAGCAACATACTCAGGGTCGTCCGCGATATCCATAAATCGGATTCTTAGGCTGGCCTTGGTCACGGTGCCCTTTTCGTTTGTGGCATCGGCTAAAATGCCCTCTTCGCCACTGTGTTCTTCCAGCAGTTCTTCCAGCTGTTGGCCCAAGGCCTCGTTGGAGCGTTGCAGTTCCTCCAGCTTCGCTTGTTCCTTCGCATAGTAGCGTGCTATGATCAAGGGTTGCGGCACGAGGTCGCAGGTATATTGGCCCTTCTTCACCTTGCCGGTCTTCTTGTCCGTTACCGGTTCGGGCACCGCGCGCCAGCCGTCCTCCACCAGCATGTACACATCGTCCTTCAGGGTGCTGTTCCAATAATCCAGCAGGTGCTGGTACATGGTATAGGGGTCTATGAGCGCCTTGCCTTGGTAGGCCGCCAGCAGGGAGTCGCTCAGCGCGCGGATGAAGACGCGGGGCTTCACGCCCTTGGCGATGGCCCGCAATTCCGGCTCATGGGCTTTGCGCCATTGGCCAAAAACGCCTTCCAATTCCTTCGCGTAGGTGGTGAACTCGCCGTGCCCGAAGATGGTGGTGCGCACTTGGTCGGCGGACACCTTCAGGTCGCTGTATCCCTTCCGGGTGTTCGGTTTGAAAAGCTCCTTCCGTAGGGCGGGGTACACGCTCCAATAGCGAGCCAGCGCCTCGATGTCGCGGTCCGGTATGCCGCCTTGGAGGTGTGCGCTGAGGTCCTGGATGTCCTCGGCCTCGGTGCTGTCGATGTAGCGCGGGATGTTCAGGTTGAAGTCGTTCTTCTCGATCTCATCGAAAGGCACCAGCCTGCTGTAGCCGGGGATGGCCTGCTGGGCGGTGAAGACATCGCTGATGCGGTGGATGTCCTGCTCGCGCAGGCGGTTCTTGTTGCCGTCCTTCAGGTAGCCCTTGCTGGCGTCGATGATGAAGATGCCCTTGCGCTTGTCCGCACCGGCCTTGTCCAGCACGATGATGCAGGCGGGTATGCCAGTGCCATAGAAGAGGTTGGCAGGCAGGCCGATGATGCCCTTGATCACCTTGCGCTCCACGAGGTTCTGGCGGATCACGGCCTCGGCGTTCCCGCGGAACAGTACGCCGTGCGGCAGGATGCAAGCGGCCGTGGCGGTGCTCTTCATGCTCTTCAGGATGTGGAGCAGGAAGGCATAGTCGCCGTTCTTCTCCGGCGGCAGGCCGTAGCCGGTGAAGCGGCCGTAGAGGTCGTTCCCCGCGTCGAAGCCGGTCTTCCAGTTCTTCTGGCTGAAGGGCGGATTGGCCACCACATAGTCGAACTGCTTCAGGTTGCCGTGGTCCAGAAAGTGCGGTTCCGAAAGCGTATTGCCCTTCCAGATCTCGGAACCGGGGTGGCCGTGCAGCCACATGTTCATCACCGCAAGGGCCTTGGTGGCATTGTCATTCTCCTGCCCGTAGATGGTGAGGCCCACCGGGGCGGCATCCACCACCTTCAGCAGCAGGGAGCCCGAGCCGCAGGTAGGGTCGTACACGCTCTGCGACCGCGCGGTGGACCGCTCCACGCCGATCACATTCGCCAGGATGCGGCTCACCTCGGCCGGCGTGTAGAACTGTCCCTTGCTCTTGCCGCTCTCCGTGGCGAAGTGCCGCATGAGGTACTCGTAGGCATCGCCGAGGATGTCGTCGTCATCGCTGCGGTTCTTCCCGAAGTTGAGGTCCGGGTTCTCAAAAATGCCGACGAGCTTGGTGAGGCGGTCCACCATGTCCTTGCCCTTGCCCAGCTTCTCCTCGTCGTTGAAATCGGTGAGGTCGATCACGCCCTTCAGCTCGTTCTCCTCGGCCAGCTTCGCGATGATCTTGTTGATGCGGTCGCCGATATCCACCTTGTTCTTCGCGGCGACCATGTCCGCAAAGCCGCCACCCACCGGCACGGTCACAATGCTGTCAGTGCGCCCGGCATACTTGTCGCTCACATACTTCACGAAGAGCAGGGTGAGCACATAGTCCTTGTACTGGCTGGCGTCCATGCCGCCGCGCAGCTCGTCGCAGCTTTTCCAAAGGGAGGAGTAGAGGTCGGATTTTTTGAGGGCCATGGTGGGCGTGTGTGAATCAGCTACTTCTGGAACGAGGTGAGGAAATTATGCTTTGTTGAAGCGCGTGGCGAATTTCGGATAGAGGTGGCGGTTCCGCATGCTCGTGTTCTCATTTGCTATGGAGATAGCGAGCATATCCCCAATTACATAGCGATCCATGATCTGGTTAGGGGTGATGGAATACTCCCCGCAATGGTAGTTGCCGTAGCCATCGCGCTCCAAGGCACCGGTGTATAGCGATGCTCCGACGGTTCCTGCCAGGACCGCCTCAAAGAGTGGTGCATCATCTTCGAGTTGGGCCCGCTCGTCCACAAAGATCTTGAACCAAAGGAGCACATCCAGTAACATGTATACCGTGGCATATAGCAGGTAGGGCGAATGCACCAACCGCACGTGCTCATCCACGTGCAAGCGATGTGAAGCGGGTTGCGCAATGGTCAAGGTGCTATCAAGTAGATCCGCCACTGTGCGTGGCACGATTCCGTTCCGCACTTGAAAACCCAATTGTGGCATGCCGCCCAAAAAGCGGCAAGTCTCATTTAGCTTAAGCGAACCTTGGACAAATGCATCAGGGACCAAGCCCTCGCGGTGGCATGCTCGGAACAGATCCTCGACGATCTTGCGTATGGCGTTGATCTGCGTGCTGGCATCTTGGACAAAGCCCTCGTCATTCTCTCGGCGAAGGATGCTCAGTAGTTCGCTTGCCGCAGTTGCGCCGATGTAGCGTTCGGTGCAAACGTCGAATACGCGTTGGTAACGGTGGCGGATCTGGGTGTCCAGGCAATTATCCGCAGCTGTCTTGATGTCTGCCCAGAGCGCATCGAAGTCGGCATCGTTGTTCTTGTCGTAGACCCTCGGCACTTTGTGTACCCGCAAAACCGAATTGGATTCCGAAAGGATCGATGGTTGTCCGGAGAGCACGAATTCAGGCAGCACTTCACCGGTTCGGGCCGTCAGTGCAACAAGGGCATTCTTAACAGCAATAAGTGCTGCCTCATCCACAGCATCTCCACTGCTCCCTTCCTCTTCAAAGAAGAGTCCATCCAGGATAACCGCATCATATTGGGCATGGCGCCGTTCCAGCTCTTCCACCCCTTCGGTCGCACTGGAAAATCCGATCAGGTCGATCCCTGCTTTTTTCGCCTTGCGTGGGATATGGTCCAATTCCTCCCTGTTGTATTCGTCATCGAGCCAAAGCACTTTGTACCGCTTGGTGTCCATCATCAATGTGTGGTTAATGGGAAGTGGAAGGTGAAGATCGTGGTGAACCGCTTGTCCGAAGGTGCGGTATCCAATTCAAATGTGCCACGAAGATGTTCGACGATCTCATTGACGATATGCCCACCGAAGCCGTCACCTTGTCGGGCACCTGCGCGCATCCCCTTCTCGATGTATTTATCCTGCGTAAAGCCGGGCGGGAATGATTCCCCTGTGTTTCCCACGCGTAGCACCAAAGCCGGTTCGGTACCGTGTTCCCGCGTCAGCCACATGTTAACGATATGCGACGGGTCGTTCGTGCTTTTGAACGCATGGACATCCGCGTTTTCGATCAAATTGTACAACAGCTTGTTCAGTAGCTCCGGGCTGGCATTGATCAATGCTTCTCCGCGGCTGTCTTTATCGGGTAAGGCTGCTTTATCAAAATCAAATTGAAGGGTGTGCACATGACTCCGCGCATTACGACTGAACTCCAAAAGGAACTCGTACAGGTTGATCGGTGTCAGCACCACATCCCTGACCCCGGACACCTCTTTACCGGATCGTCGCACCTCATCTGAAACCTCCAACAGACGGCGCTCCAATCTCCCGAACAACTTGGCTACTGTATCCTCGCCATCAGCGTCAATGCGTCCATCCCAGACCAACGGCTGGCCACCTTTCGACACCGTGATCAGATGGTCTTTCAATTCCTCCAAGTAATGCCGCATATTGCCTAATGGAGCGGCAATGGAATGCCTGAGATAGCTGTTCGATGAACGTCTATGTTGGTCCAATCCAAGCTTGGCCTGTATCGCATGCAACTCATCCACGAGATGGCCTAATTTGCTTTCCTTTTCTTTCAACACGATCGCGGCCTGCTCCGCTAAACCGGGTATTCGGATACGAAGGGATAAGAAGTCCTTGGTGCGGAGGAAAGTTTGGACCGCACCAACGCGCATTGCATTCGCATTCCCCTCGACCCGCTCACTGAGAAGTTGAAGGATCAAGTATTGCGTCTCCACTAAACTCGTATCCCAAGTGAATACCGCAATATTGCTGGACACGTATATGGGTTCCCCTTGATAATGGAAGAATGACGGCTTAAGGTCACTGCCCCGTAATGCAACAAGGAGGGCGGAGCAGCCTACGAACCGCATATCTCGTTGAGGAACGGAAAGCTCCAAGTTGGCCACCTCCATACTATAGTCGAAGGGGTCATTCTTGAGGTCCTTTATCTTCACAACCCTTGCGGGCTCTTCCGTGTGCAGGCGTTGTCCACGAACCACTGAAAGGAACGAGCCTAAAGGACTACCTTCAAATTCATCCAGCTCGGTGAAGTACCGCTTGGGCGACAGATCCAGATCCTGTTCGATCACCATGGCATTGGGTACAGTTCGTACCACGCGCGTGTCTACAGCTGAACGTATAGCCTCAATGAGCTCCTTCGAGTGCAAGCGGGCTTCCGCTTTGCGCACACGCTCAATGAAGCGATCCGCTATCACGAACCGCACGTTCCCGGAAGTCTTCTTGGCCTTGTCGATCACAAGCACATTGAACGGCATGCTCGTATTGGGAAGCAACCGTTCAGGGAAGGCGATGACCATATCCACTATATCCTCACTGATCAGCTGCTCCTTCATCATCCTATAAGCGGGCTGATCCGAAAACAGAACACTGCCGCTCACGACCGCCACGATCTTCCCGTCCGCTTTCACATCTTCAAGCGCACGCTTCAGGAAAAACAGTTCAGCCGTGGTGGCGTCTGTAATTTCCCGTTGTCGTTTGGACAGCCTCAGGCCAAATGGCGGATTCGCAATGAGCAAGTCATATGGTGCGAAGCGGTTGTCCCAGTTCAGGATGGAATCCCCAACGCCGAATGAGCCTCCAACACCGTCGCCCAAAATCAACCTGATTTGTCCTATAGCAGCCGTCTTCGGATTGATGTCTTCACCGTAGTAGCTTCCTTCGCTCAGATGCATACCTATTGATGCCTGACCAGCAAATGGATTATATACCGCTGCTCCTTTGGGAAGCTCGACCAAATCGAGCAAAAGCTCGGAAAGTGAATCTGGCTGGATATGCTCACCACCTATTTCGCCACCCGCCTTGTTCACCAGGGCAACGGCTCTTTCAATCCAGTCGGGAGTACTTGTCTCGAAATGGGAATCCTCCATCTCTTGGAGCATGGAGAGGAATGCACCCCACGGAGCTCTGCCCATTCTGTCCAGAATGTCCTTGAATGCGTCATAGATCTCACGGCTAGGATGTCCTTCATCGTAACCAACCATTCTCTCTCGAAGGACCACGGGCATTAATTCAGGTGATATCTCTTCGTGGCCCTCTAAGAGGCGCATCTTGGCCAGATAGAGCAACGCTGGTAGAATTTGGTAATCACGAGAATGGAAAGAGGCCCGGAAAGAATCCATAACCCGATATAGCAGTTTATCCACTACTGCAAGTTCGGATAAGGTCCTAGCCGTTTGACCGTTGGCCTCCATGGGTGCTCCCTGTTTCATGCTCCAAAAGTGAACTCTTCTTGTGCAGCCTATCTGCACAGATTATTTTCCATAGATAGGATCCTGGTACTCTGCTGCTGCGTCACAGCTTGCAGTTTCGCCAAAGCGTGATGTTCATCAACACTGAACATGCGTTGGCGTTCCTGCAATCGTTGCTGCAAGATGCGACTTGTTGCGGAACGTTCTCGGTGGAGCTGATCGGCGAGTTCAATTTCTGACTCGTAGGCGGTCTCCCCCATCCCCCATTTCACCAACACCGGCGAGAGTTCAACAAGAAACATGATGAGTGTGATGATCCAATAGGCCACAAGGACGGCATGGTCCCTTTTCATATAGCGGTGCATGGCATGCAAGCGGTCGAACAAGCCCGGTGACCGTTGCAGCTGCTTTAGTATTCCCATTGCCTGAGCGACCTCCGCATTCATTTCCGAAAGTACATGTGCTTGGCCCAGAAGAGCTGCTTGTAATTCCCCTTCCTGCTCATCCACCAAGGACCGTTTAGCCTCTGCCACCTTGCCCGCGCCATATCTGCCCGTACCCGTGGGTGCGCCGTTCATTTCCTGAACCCACGATGCTATCCCATGCACCTTGTCGCTTTTAGCTTGGACCACATTGGCCTCCGCCTTGTTCAGGCGATCAGCATATCTCGCCTCCACCTGCACGCGGCTTTCTGATAAAGAGGTTTCGTGTAGCGATGCTAGCGATTGGTCGATCTCGGAATGGAGCAGAACCAGATCGATGCCGACACCGCCGACCACGGACATCAATATCGCCAAGGAAATACGCAGCACGGGCATCAACCCCTTACAACTTGTGCCGAGCAGGATCATCCGGTCCAGCGTGAATACCACGCAGCCCTACACCAAGCCGACTCCAATGCCCGCTGGAGGCGTGAAGCCGAATGCGTTGACCGCCAGATTATAGCCCGTGAAGACCCATAGGCCAGTGACCAGCAACAAACCCATTCCCATGGCCACTACTTTCTTGCGCGAAGCAGGGCTGTGTGTCTTAAGGATGGCATGGCGATCCCCGGTGAGAAGTGAGAAGAAGCGAAGCATGTTCAACCTTGGTATTTGGTGAGCAGGATCAGAGACTCCGCATAGGCCGCTTGGCCCACTTCGAACCCTGCTTCAAATGTGGAAAGCGGGTATTCGGCGCAACCGGTATTGCCCGCTAACATGAACTGCTGCTGGATCAATTCCAGATGCTCCTGGTTCAGGTTTTCCCGGTGCGCTTTCAATCTTCGAAAGGCGGAACTTGTGGGTTCATTCTGGAGCATCGCGATCTCGACATTTAGCGTCCTGATCCACTGCTTGTACTGGTCGATCTCACTCTCGATCGCCAATCCTATTTCAGCCCGAATGGACTCTTTCGTGCTCCGGCAGATGTCCGGATCATGGTACTGATAGCCCAGGTCCCTCCCATGGTCGGTCAGGTCCTTTGAGGTCAGCATCTTCAGCTTGGTCATCTTACCAGCTGAGGCCTGCGCCGTCATCGGTGGTTCGAGATCAACGAATGTGTCCTTCGCTGGTGTATAATTAGTGGTCCTTACTGAGGGGACCGTCGGGGTTTCCTTGAGGTCTGCGCCTTTAGCAGCCTTTCCGGGGAAGAGGGAATTGAAGATCTTCATGGGAACGAGCAGAGTTAAATGATGAAACCAGGAACTTGGTATGCTTGATGGCCATCGTGATGGCAGTTATCACACAGTGTTACCAAGTATCTTTCCGCATAGCACCAAGGTGCCAGCTTGTGTCCAGAAACTTTGAGGCGGTGATATTGTTTGTGGTGGACCTGCAAGCCGAAACGTGTGCCGCAATTCTTGCACACATGGCCATCGCGTTCCAGTATCAATGCGCGTTTGGCCTTCCATTCGGCACGCTGGAGCATTTCAGAATAGGTGGCGTTGATCAGTTTCATGGGGCGTCGTTTATCGGTGACGCCACAAAGACACGGGACACCTGTGCAGCCTATCTGCACAGATGAAGATCACCTGAAAAGATGCTGCAGACCAGAAGTTTCAAAAGCCGTAATGCGCAGCCAAGGCCTTGACGCGCTTGCTCAGATCATCGCGCAGTCGGACAGGGCGCAGCACTTGAATACCCTCTCCATAGGAAAGCAGCATTGCTTGCAGCTCATAGTTGAGCTTCACTTCCAACTGCATGCGCACACTGGCATCGGTCGTCTCCAGCTTCTTCTGTGAGCCATGCAGGGGCTTCGTCTCCAAGTAAGGCCAGATCCTTAGGTCCACCAGGAGTTCCACCACCTCTGGCTCTTCTTCCGTCATGGACACCCCTACCACATCTTCAAAGTGCTCGGCGTAATCGATATCCGTATTCTCCCGATAGTCGCCGTTTGCAGGAGTTAAGGCGTGGATGCGGTCCAATGCCATGGTGGTATGGCGAGCTCTGTTCTCGTCCCAACCAAAAAGAAACCACCGGTTATTGTACTGCTTCAAATAGTAGGGATGGATGCGCTGTTGAGCCGACTCTACTTGCCGGAATCCTTGATACGTCACCTCCAGCACCTGCTTGCCCAAGATGGCATGGAACAAGGTGGTGATGTGCTCACTGCCTTTCAAATAGGGGTTCTCCTCGAACTCGATGATGCGGTCGGCACCTTGTTTCAATCCGAACCCGGATTCCAACCGGGCCACCAATTCATCCACCCATTGGAACTGCGGCATACCCTTGAAGCGACTGAGCGTTAGCAGCGCTTCCTTCAATTGGTCCGCTTCATCCTCGTTCAGCGGCCGCTTGTTGATGGAGAAGTTGGTGTCACTGTAACGGTACCATGTCTTTTTCCCTTCCTTATTGTGCTCCAAGGGGATGGCCCAACCTTGGTCGCTCTCCATGTACTTGATGTCCTCGAAGAGCTGCCTTCTGCTGATGCCTTTGGTACCGCCCGTGTAAGCGTACAATGCTTCGTTGCACGTCTCCAATAGATCCTCCCAGAAGAACTGCTTCCACTTATTGGAGAAACAGCTGTCCAGCGCTTGATAGCGTATCAGGGCGTGTTTGTTGGTGGCCATAGAATGTGTTGCGTTCAGTTCACAACACAACCTGCTGGGCGAACGCGTGTGGATATAAAAATGCTGGTGGGCATTACGCCGCACAAAGTACCAATTGCCTGAATGCGCTTCAAAGCCAAATGCACCAAGAGGCCGAAAACCAAGCCGCAAGCTTTTAGCTGTAAGTCGCAAGCTTGACCCTGCACGAAGTGTCAGAGTTCATGCCTCAACCAGCCGCAAGCCTTTAGCCACATGCCTCAAGCTTGCCTGCAATCGCCTAAGGCCTAAACAGCCAAAGGGCCTGGACCGAATGCGCCGAACGCCTTTCCGCTTCGCGGCCTTGAACCTTGCCCAGCTTCAAGCCGATAGCTTCAAGCCACAAGCTTGACCGAACAACGTTCGTCAAAGATCACCCTTCAAGCCTTTCACCGAGCAGCCGCCTCGCGGCACCCGGACTCATATCCGTTGACAAATGAATAAACAGTGCTGATCCGGCAACGCCCTGTGGATAACCTGTGGGATAGTGATGGAACAGCCTTGGGAAAAGGAGGCCATCTTGCTGGGACATGAACAAACCCCTTACCCCATGGCAAAGAGCAAACTTGATAAACCACCACCGGTGGCCGTAGCGCTTTTGGATACGCATTGGTTGATCCGCGAGTCGCTGGCGTGTTGGCTGAAGGAGATCGCCGGCTACCACGTGGCCTGGAAGGGCGGCACGCGGGCGGCGCTGGAGAAGGCGCTGGACGATGGATTGAAAGTAATGTTGGTGGTGGTGGCGGTGGCTGCGGGCGAGGAGGAGGGCCACCAGGCGGTGAAGTGGTTGCGGGAGGAATGGCCGGCCCTGCACTGCGCGGCCTACGCGCACCGGCACGATGAGCTGACGGTGCTGCAGGTGTACCGCAACGGGGCGCAGGTGCTGTTCCTCGATACGGTGGAGGGCGATGCGGTGCTGTGCGCGCTGAGCACGGCCTTGACGGGTTCGGTGGTCCACTCGAAGCTGAGCCATCAGCTGCTGGTGGACAACCCGGACGGGCTGACGCAGGCGGACCGGAACCGGGAGAATTTGCTGAAGAAGGTGAGCCGGAAGCAGCTGGAGATCCTGGAGGCGACGGTGCGCTTCGCGGGCCTCAGCGAGGCGCGGATGGCGAAGCAGATGCGCATGAACGCTGCCACGCTGCATTCCCACCTGATGGACCTCTACGGGATCTTCGACGTGAACTCCCGCAACGCGTTGTCGGTGGCCGCGATCCGCGTGGGCTTGGTGCGGGTGTAGGAGGTTGGCCTTCGGCCCCTCCGCTGGGACGCTGTGGATGCGGCCTATATATATAAGGTACAGGGCAGGACTCGGACCGAGCAGAGTGCCGAGGAGCCGTGTGTGCCTGCTGCTTTGCGTGAGAAAGCTCGGCGCCCATCCTCATTGTATGGCCTTACGCGTGATCCATAAGACCTTACGCGGAAACGGTAATGCCTTAAGCGTGATCCCTAAGACCTTACGGGAAAACGGTAAGGCCTTACGCGCCATCCATAAGGCCTTACGCGTAAACGGTAGGACCTTACGTGTGATCGATAAGACTTTACGCGCAACCGGTAAGGCCTTACGCGTGATCCATAAGTCCTCACGCGTAACCGGCAAGGCCTTACGCGTGATCCATAAGGCCTTACGTTTAAAAGGTAAGACCTTACGCGTGAACCATAAGGCCTTACGTTTAAATGGTAAGGCCTGACGCGTGATCCGTAAGGCCTTACGCGCAACGGACAAGGCCTTACGCGTTAGGGATAAGCCTTTACGGGACGGTAAAACTGATCCTTGCGATAGCCTCTATTGTTGTGGTCGCGGTCGCGAAATGAAGGTTGCAGAACGCGTGGTTGCGGGACCATTAGGAAAAACAGTGGATCATCGTGCCTCGCTACACCTCGCCCGGGTCAAGGGGTTCGTGAGTTTTCTCCACTGATCAGTGGAGTTGCGGCTCCACTGCCTATTTCCAACTTGGCGTCACCTTTCGCTAGTGGATCACGGATAAGGGGTTGTGTCAGCAAACAAACGGCACTAAAAGAACAACACCATGAAAAAGGTGGAAAAATTGAAAGTAGGCCTCGAACGCCTCACCCCAACGGCCCTGGTGGAAAAGGGACGGAACCACATTGAAAGCTGCACGGCCAATACGGACGTAACGCTGCCACCGGACTTCCTGACGGAACTGGGCGCTGCTTGCGATGCGCTTGAAGCTGCCAACATCACCGCCCGGGATAACGGTGGTAAGCTGGACACGCGTCGCCGCGATGCAAGGGCCACTGACCTCCGGGAACTCATCATATCCTTGGCGGGTTATGTTACGGCCCAGTGCAAAGGGGATGGTGAGAAGATCACCGGCACGGGCTTCGATGTCTGCAAACCACGCGTACCAGTGGGCGTGCTGGATGCACCGCCGAACTTTCGCGCCGAGCGCGGCAAGTATCGCGGTGATGTGGTGCTCCGTTGGAACGCCAAGCGTGGACGCACCATCTACACGCTCCAGATCAACTCCGGGGATCCGAAACTGGAGGAGGACTGGAAGTGGGCTGCCAGCACTACACGCAACTACCACACCTTGACCGGGCTGGAAACGGACAAGCAGTACTTCTTCCGCGTCCGTGCCAACAGTGCCGCCGGCGCAGGAAAGCTCAGCGACGTCGCCACGAGCAAGGCGGCCTGATGCTCCCACATAGCAGACGCCTTGGCCCCGCCACCGAAAGGTGAGCGGGGTCGGGGCGGTGCAGAGAACGGACACTTGAACGCGACTTGAGCCGTGGACCGGTGTTCGCTTGCAACCCCTAAAACAACTACCATGAGCAAGGAAGAACGCAATGCCTATTTCAACGCCGAACAGGCGGCGACGTCCCCTGTGGTCCGCATCCTTCAGGAGGAGGACCTGATGAGGCACTGCTACACCCTGTACTTCACTTGCGCGCCCTTCGATCCCACCGAGCTGGTGGCGCTGGCCCAGGCCCAGTTGCCGACGCGGCCGGAGGTGGCCGAGGCCTTGGCCCGCTGTACGCAGCACTGGCCGGAGAGCAGGGGGTATTCGTATTTCCAAGACCCCGTAGCCCCGGACCGCAAGCATTGCAGCGGCGGTTTCTTCCTGCACTGCCCGCGCCAAGGCGAGTTGCTCTTTGATACGGACGCGGACGGCGGCATCATCGGTGTGGAGTACCTATCCATCGTGATGCGCGGAGAGGAGGATGAGGAGGAGCCGTTACCTGGCATGCGGATCGTGCATTGGAAGGGATGAGCCGTGCGTCGGGAGGTCGGCTCTTCCGGCAGGACAGCGAACACGAACAACCATGGACAAGCAAGCCTTCATCGCCCGGCACTTCAGCGATATCGGGGACCTTTGCCCTGCGATGTACGCCCTGCTACTGGACAGCGTGGAACACTACCTGGAGCCGGGCCATCCCTGCCTTCCGTTCGACCCCACGGAGCTGGTGGCGGGTTCCGGATCTTCAAAAAAAGACCCTGGAACCAGCCGCGCCGATCCCCGTTAAATGCCCACCTTAGTCAACTTTTCTTCCAAAATGACCATTGAACCTTTCATCCTCGACGATTTCATCGACCTGGCCGAGCTGGAACCCGCCGACTGGGACCTGATGATGGCGCGCATGCGCTGGCACATGAGCACGCCCTATGCGGTGGCGATCAAGAGCGTCTGGGGCGAGGCGATGATGAGCGGGCTGGGCACGGCGGTGGCGCACAACGGTTCCGGCTGGATCGGCGAGCGGCTGATGATGCCGCGCTTCAAAGGGCCGGAGCTGGAAGGTGAGCTGCTGGACGCGCTGATGCAGGAGCTGCACACGCGGGAGTGTGCTTCTGTGATGGCGCTGGTGACGGCGGAGTCCCTGCCCGTGTTCGAGAGCCGGGGCTTTGTGCCCGATGGCGATTATGTGTGCTACGCGGGCGGGAGATCGGAGCCGCCTACGCTGGACGAGGTGGAACTTTTCGAGCCGCACCTGAGCATGGGCGTGCTGCACCTGGACCGCACTGCCACCGGCGAGGACCGCCGCACCTTGATGAGCGAGCATTTCTATGCGGGCCGCATCTATGTGGAGAAGGGCCGCGTGCGCGGTACCTACCTCCCACTCCTGGGCGCCGGCATCCTGCAAGCGGACCGCGCCGATGTGGGCGAGGAGCTGCTGCGCTGGCACCTGCCGTATGTGCAGGAGCATTGGGTGCCGGAGGCGAATACAGTGGCTACGGAGTTCATGGAGCTGCGCGGGTATAGCGTGCAAGGGCGGCTGCACCGGGTGCGGCACGGGGCGGAAGTGGCCTGGCGGCCGGAGCTGAATTATGGGTGGGTGAGTGAGCGGTTGGGGTGAGGGCGGGGTCGTGAATTGCTGCATTGGACGTTCTTTCACGCTGACGGTCCTGACGGATCCGTCAGCGTGAAAGAACGACCTCCCCCCTTGCGCCGCAGGCGCGCTCCCTTACACAGGCACCGCCATCATCGGGCAATGCACGCCGCGGAGTACGCGCTCGGTCTTGCTTCCGCGGAACATGTCCAGGAAGCCGTCGTGGCCCTTGGTGGACATGACCACGAGGTCTGCGCTGGTATCGCTGGCCACCTTCACGATGGTGTCCACGGGTTCGCCTTCGCGGAGCATGTGCTCCACGGTCCAGTTCGGATGTTCCGGAATGCTGACCGGGGGCGAACTGTAAACCCCGCCGACGTGCAAGAACGTGAAACGTACGAGGCCATCGGACAGCGCTTTCGCGGTGTGGACGGCCATGTCGATGGCGCGTTGTGGACCGGGGTCCATCGTCACCGGTATGAGGATGCTCCGCAGGTTGACCTTACCGGTGTCGGCGTCCACCAGGCCCTTGGCGTTCTCGGGCACGAAGAGGGTGGGTTCGCCGGAACCGCGCGCGATCGGCTCGGCCACCTTGCGCTTGAGCCAGTTGTTGCCGCTGCCTTGGTGGGTGGCCAGCACGATGAGATCGGTGGGATGTTCGCTCAGGTAGTTCAGGCAACTGCTCACCGGGCGCTTGCTCTTCATCAGCTGCTTGCGCACCCGCATGCCGGTCTGCTCGAACTCCTCCAGGTCGTGTTCATCCTGCAGCATGCCCCAGCGGCTCAAGGTCTTGCGCACGCCGGGGAGGTCGGACCATTCGCCTTCGCCGGTGCCGTCCACGTGCATGATGGTGAGTGCGCCCTTGGTGGTGGCGGCGAGGCGCAGGGCGATGAGGAAGGCAGTGGTGCTGCCGTGTCCGAGGTCGGTGGGGTGGAAGATGTTTTTCATGGAAGAGGTTCGTGGTGCAAGGTAGCCGTGGGTGGTGGGCTGGAAGTTGAGGTTGATCAGGTCTCTGAGGTGCATCGGACGCCGTTGCCCGGGGGGGGGTCGTGGGGGGGGGGGGGAGAGAGGGGGGAGGGCAGAAAGAACGAGACAAAATAAAAAAAACCCCCCCCCCCCCCCCCCCCCCCCCCCAC
>JBEBYG010000007.1:0-165724 GCA_040391235.1 Cryomorpha ignava | reverse complement strand
TCAGCGGCCGTGATGCTGGCATTCCCCGAAGGGTCAAGTTGGATGGTCACTGGCTGGCACAGGGCCACCGGTGCTGTGGCATCCACCACGGTGACGACCGCCACACAGGTTGAAGCGTTGCCATTGGCATCGGTCACGGTCAGCGTTACGTTGTTGGTGCCGATCTCGGCGCAAGTGAAAGCGGTCTGTGAGGCACTGATGAAGGCGATCCCGCAGGCATCGTTGCTTCCGTTATCAAGGTCAGCGGCCGTGATGCTGGCATTCCCCGAAGGGTCAAGTTGGATGGTCACTGGCTGGCACAGGGCCACCGGTGCTGTGGCATCCACCACGGTGACGACCGCCACACAGGTTGAAGCGTTGCCACTGGCATCGGTCACGGTCAGCGTTACGTTGTAGGAGCCTACGTCCGCACAGGTGAACGCGGTCCGTGAGGCACTGATGGAGGCGATCCCGCAGGCATCGTTGCTTCCGTTATCAAGGTCAGCTGCCGTGATGCTGGCATTGCCCGAAGGGTCAAGTTGGATGGTCAGTGGCTGGCACAGGGCCACCGGTGCGATGGCATCCACCACGGTGACGATCGCCACACAGGTTGACGCGTTGCCATTGACATCTGTCACGGTCAGGGTTACGTTGTTGGTGCCGATGTCGGCGCAAGTGAAAGCGGTCTGTGAGGCACTGATGAAGGCGATCCCGCAGGCATCGTTGCTTCCGTTATCAAGGTCAGCGGCCGTGATGCTGGCGTTGCCCGAAGGATCGAGTTGGATGGTCACTGGCTGACACAGGGCCACCGGTGCTGTGGCATCCACCACGGTGACAACTGCCATACAGGTTGAAGCGTTGCCACTGGCGTCGGTCACGGTCAGCATTACGTTGTTGGTGCCGATGTCCGCGCAAGTGAAAGCGGTCTGTGAGGCACTGATGGAGGCGATCCCGCAGGCATCGTTGCTTCCGTTGTCAATATCAGCGGCCGTTATGCTGGCATTCCCCGAAGGGTCAAGTTGGATGGTCACTGGCTGGCACAGGGCCACCGGTGCGATGGCATCCACCACGGTGACGATCGCCACACAGGTTGAAGCGTTGCCAATGGCGTCAGTCACGGTCAGGGTTACGTTGTTGGTGCCGATGTCCGCGCAGGTGAAAGAGGTCTGTGAGGCGCTGATGGAGGTGATCCCGCAGGCATCGTTGCTTCCGTTGTCAATATCAGCGGCGGTCATGCTGGCATTCCCCGAAGGATCGAGTTGGATGGTCACATTTTGGCAAAGGGCGATCGGTGCAACAGTGTCCACCACGGTGACCGTGGCCGAGCACGTAGAGGCATTGCCGCTTTGATCGGTGACTAAAAGGTCCACGCTGATATTCCCCATGTCCGTACATGTAAAGAGCGTCCGGCTAACCGCTATGCTGGCGATAGCGCAGTTATCCGTGGAGCCTCCATCAATAGCTGGTGCGCTGATGCTCGCGCTTCCGTTCACATCCAGGAAGATGATGGCGGGCAGGCAGATCGCCACGGGCGGTGCAGCATCGATCACGGTCACTGTTTGCTCACAGGTGGAAGTGCTGCCAAGGTTGTCGGTGACGGTCCAGGTCACAGTGGTGCTGCCGAGAGCAAATGCTGCGGGGGCGTCATTGCTTACCGCGATCACATCACAGAGGTCGCAAATCACCGGAGTACCCAAGGCTACACCCTCAGCGGTACAGCCGGTACTGGTGGGTACTTGTACATCAGCAGGGCAGGAAACGATCAGATCCCCGGGTGCCTTGGGATGGCTATTTCCGTTCAGGCCGGTCGCGGCTAAGGAACTGCTCACGGCCCCAGCGCATGGCGACATTGCCGTGGTCAGGGCCAAGTAAAGTACGACCCGGATGAGGAACTTCGTGTATCTCTTCAAGAGTGCCTTTGAGGCATACATGTATTTTTTGGTTCGGCTGATCTGCCGCATTGGACCGATCAAGTGATGGAGCACTTTTGAGGTCGTAGGGGCGGTTCAACGTAAATAAGTTCTAAGTGTTCCATTCATCTATGAATACTGATGTTTCGTGAGTTGATGATATTGTTTCGACTTGCAATAAGAGACATATAATGGATGGATTGCCTGTGATCGTTCAACTACACCTGGAATGATGGATGAGGCAGCTCGGTCAAGCTCCATTGCATTCATACCATGAACAGGTATAAGGATACCGGCTGTGTACACGGTAATGGGGCGGATCGGTTGCCACCTCCCATCAAGCATGCCCTCAGCCCCTCCCGGCTGAGTAGGGCAGCGTCCACGGATGAGGAGGTGCCTCATACGCATGCAAAGGATCCTTCAGAGGGGATCCGGAAGTAGCAGACGGGGCCGGCAACACCGACTTCTACCACGATCCGGGTAGCTGTGCTTCAGAATAGGAAAGGAGCGAAATGCAATAGCATGGCCGGATGGAGGGCCATGAGTCCAGCAAGGTCCTTAAAGGGATGATCAGCCCCTGTTACGGGGCTAGCCTGTTGTCGTCGCCGGCAGAATGCCTGAATGCAAGATGAATTCCATACCGGTCAGCTCCGTGAACGTCTCCGCGGCCTCGCTCATGAAATCATCATCTTCTTCCACATGCCAAATTGCCTCGAAGTGTTTGCCTGCGTCCATCGCGTTCTTGATCTCCATAAGAAGCAGGTACAAGGCCTTCAGCGAGGAGGAGTTGAAATAGGGGAGGCAGAACTGGAAGATGGTTCCATCGGGAAGGGAGGAAGCTTTAGCCCGCAGCCAGTCAATAACGGGTGTATAGAATTCACCGGCATTTTCGGGGATGGAGTTCCCAATGACCGTGAAGGTGTGGGTATCACCATTAAAGTGGATGGAAGGGGTATTGCGCGTAGCGCCGATATTGATGGGTTCCATTTTTCTATGCCCCTTTAATGTAACCACCGAGTTCCGCGCTCACTTGGCTCATGCAGATGAATTCGCCATCTTCCACCGCTCGCACCTCTGCCTTGATGTTCTTACCGATCTTCTTGGCGATATGCAGCATGCCCAGCCCTGCGCCTCCCTTCTCACCGAACCCATCGTCGGTAAGTTGTTGCCGGAAGGCCAAGATGATCTGTTCATGGGTCATGTTCTGTATGGAAGTGACCGCCTGCATCAGGCGCTCGGCATCGGTGCGGTTGGCTCGGTTGGAAATGGTTACCACGAGGGTGGATCCGTCAATTCGCCAGCGGAAGTCCACCTCGGGACCCGAGTTGTAACGTTGCGCATTATCCAGTAGTTCCAAGGCGATGCCTACCAACTTCTTCAGATCGGAACGGCGCCCCAGGTTACACAAGGCAATGCAGTGCAGCAGATCCAGGAGCTGGAGGCGTACGTCACTGGTGAGATTCCCTTGGTATTCCAACAGGCTCTTCTCCAGTTCAGGATCGATTCGGGAGCTTTCGTTCGTGTCCATGTTCAAGCTGCGTATCGCAGACCGATCAACATCACGTCGTCGGTCTGCGGTGAATTTCCTTTCCATTCGTGGAATACGGTCTCTGTATGAGCCTTTATGGTGGCGAGGTCCATATCGGAAGTCTCTTGAAGAAGCTGGGTGAGCTTCTTCATGGAGAATTTTTTGCGTCCTTCTTCACCCCCGAACTGGTGGATGATGCCGTCGCTGAAGAGGAAAAGCCCATCGCCCTCCTGAAGTACCAGGTCATGGTTGCGGTATCCGCTCGTGCGCTTGAAGTGTCCATCACCCAATGGTAGCACGTCTCCTTTGATACGGGTCACCTCGTTCGCCCTTACCAGCATAAGTGGCAACGAGGCCCCGGCGAAGGAGAGTTTTCCATTCTCCAGGTCGATGCTGCACAGGCCGATATCGAAGCCATCGTTGTACAGGTTGTCCTGCCCGCGTGCATCCATGGTCTTTTTCACATGAATATGGAGCTGGTCCAGCAGTTCGCCGCAAGAGAGGTGTGATCGCTGTGCCAATAGCTCGCTCAGGCCGTAGTAAGCAATAAAGGTCATCATGGCTGCAGGTACTCCGTGTCCGGTACAGTCGATGGCAGCCAGGAACACCTTATTGCCGATCTGTTTAAGGAAGGGGAGGTCGCCGCTTACGATGTCCAAAGGCTTGTAAAGCAGAAAGCTCTCAGGGATCGTCCGTTGCAGCTCCGCCTCGGTGGGCAGGATGGCCGATTGGATGGTCTGGGCATAGTCCAAGCTGCTTTTGATGTCATTGTTCTTGGCGGCCAATTCTTCGTTGATCCCTTGGATATGTTCGTTCTGCGCCGAGATGATCTGCTTTTTCCGGCGGGTGACGTTCCAGGCCCAGGCCATGTAAACTGCAACAAGGGCTACGCCCAAGGAGAGCAGGATGTAGAAGTTCTTCACGGCCTTGTCGTGCTCCTGTTGAGCGGTCAAGGTCTTTTTCTCCGCTTCCACCAGTTCATTCCGCTTAGTAAGCAGTTCATTGGCACGTACCTGCTCCTTCTTCTCCAGCTCCATTTTGCTGAGGTTGAGCGATTGGAGCATCCGGTTCTTGTCCAGCTCCTGGATGTGGTAGTTCTGTCGTTCCGTTTCCAGCGTGGCCTGTGTAAGGAGCAGCTCGTTGAAGGATTTTTCCTTGGCAATGAGGGCCTCCCGGCGGGCAGCCTCCTCCAGTTGCTTCTCATACATCAGAAGCGCCATCTGCTTATCGCGGTTCTCTGCCTCCGCGGCCAATTGTTTCAGTCGACTTTCCTTTCGGTCCTCCCGGTTCAGTACGTCCACTTGTTCGCGCTCTACGCGTTGGAGGCGCAGCAATTGAGCATCCCTGTCGGTTTTGGCTTGGGCTTGTTCGGCGTCCGTGTGCTTCTCTATCTCACGCGCTTGGGCGTAATAGGTCCGAGCCTCTGCAGGAAGGTCGCGCTGTTCGAAGATGTTCGCCAGCATGTCGCAGGCTCTTACTTGTTCCTTCTGATCATTCAGCTCCTGAGCGGAAGCAAGCGCCTCCAGCCCGGAGTTCTGGCCGGCCACCATGTCTCCTTGCAATAACTGGATCGCGGCCTTGGTGCGCAGCAGCCGGGGCATTACTTGACCGAATTGGCCTTTGCGGGCCAAGCGTTCGGCATCGTCGATGGATCGGATGGCGCTTTCCCGGTTACCGCAGGTGGCTTGTGCATTAGCGGCATTGATCAACATGCTCAACCGCAGTAGCGGGATGTCCTCCACCATGATCAAACCCTTGCCGAAGGCCTGCAATGCCTCTTGGTTCTTCCCCATGCGTAGGTTCAGTTCGCCCATGTTGTTCGAGCAGATGCCCGCCTCCACAGGCTTGTCCAAGGCGATCGCCAGTTTCATCACTTCGCTCTCGGTAGCCAGTGCCCCCTCGTTCTGCATGGCCTTGGCTTGTGCAGTGGCCAAGGTGGAGAGCAGGTCGAGCAGAAGTCCCCGGTCGTTCGCTTTGGTCACCTCCGGTCGCATGCTCTGGCAATAGGTCACCAAGGCGGGAGGTGCAAGGACCATCGCCTTGGCCTTCATTTCCGTGCGGATGTACGGAGCCGGACCCACCTTCGCGGCAGCCGTGCTCTTGCGGGCTTCTTCCAAATGTTCCAGTGCTTTCTGCGGGTGTCCAGCCTCGATGTACAGGCCGGCCAATTGCAACAGGGCCAGGGTATGCGGCTTTCCATGCAAACTGCCCACCACCATGGTCGCCCGGATGCTCGCACCGATCGCATTGCCCAGGTCGCCCTTGGCCCGTTGCGCCTCGGCCAAGGCCATGAAGGAGCCGGCGAGTTCGTTGTCCAGCCCATGCTTTTCCGACTCCGAAGAGGCGATGGTGGCGAACTGGACGGCCTCGCGAATATGCCCGTTCTCCCGCTCGAAGGCCGAGAGTTCGATGAGCTTTTGGGCGCGCTCCTTTCCGGGGGTAGCGCTCATGGCATCCGAAAGCAGTTCGCCGTAGCTCTGGGCCTGTAGCGAGGCCACGGTCAACAGCAGTGGGAGAAGTAGATATGCCCTTAACCCCCACCACATCAGTTGACGAATTTGTAAGTGAACCTCATGGCTACGGTACGACCGTTGAGGGCGAAGGGAGCCGGGGTGTAGTTGGTGGAGACCGGAGCCACGATGCTCTGCTCTGTATCCAGCAGGTTCTTCACATCCAACTCAATACCGAGGCGGTTCGAACTCCAAGGGTGCCAGGTCAACCCAGCGCTGAGGATGAGTTCTTCCGGCCATTCCACAAGTTGCAGGGCCCCGTCCGGGGCAACCGTGTTCCCATACGACCATCTGCTATCGTTCCACATGGCCTTGGCCCGCAGCGTGAATGAAGTGTGCGCATCCCAGGATACCACGAGGAAAGCCCTATTCGCTGGCAGACCCGGATAAACCGCGCCTGTGCTGTCCTGGGCCAGTTCAGGGTCGCTGGCCATGGATATCCGCTGGAAGGTGCCGAAGCCGCCCATGATCGTGGTGCGTTTGGTCTCCCAATTGAACCGTGCATCCACCCCCTTGGTGCCCGTGGGCATGCCGTTCCTGTAGCCCGCCGTACCCGCTGGGGCATACACGTACATCACGGGGTTATCGATCTGCGTGTTATATACATTCACGGACACGGATGCGGTTTTTCCCAGCTTTGCACCCAATTCGGCGGCCTTGGTTGTGGCTTGTTCAGGCCTTAGTGCCTCGTTCCCCAAGGAGTAGTTCAAATTCATCACCGTAGGGGTCCGGAAGGAGCGTCCCCACAAAACCTTCATGTTCAAAGGCCCGAGCACCTTGGTGTAGGCGATCTGGGGCGAAGCGAAAGCTCCTGCCAAACTATTGTGCTCGATCCTGTAGCTCCCGGACAGCATACCGGGTTTGCCAGCCAACGCCACTTGACCGAAGACCGCATTGTCCACCATGTCGATGCTATGTGCATCGTTCATCTTGAACAACTCGCCATCGCTGCGCATGGAGAACGTGGTGTGTTGGTAGTAGCTCTCCACGCCGATGCGTCCTGTTAGCCAAGGGGTGGGGCGGTAGGACAGGATCGCCCGGCCTTGCATGTGTTGGTTTTCCGTGTTCGCGGCCAGCAATTCAGGATCGGTGCTGTTCAAATGGAACCAAGGCAACTGATCGGAGTGGTCCAAATGCAGTCCCAGTTCCAGCTTGCGCGAGAGTTTCAGATCGTACCCGATGCCGAACATCACGGCGCGTGATTGCAGGCTGTAGCTCTGCTGGCTAAGGCCATAGGTCTCCTCGATGAATGCGATCGATAGCTTAAGGCTGCGCCACCGGTAGTTGAGCTGAAAGGATGAAGTGCGTAATTCAGTGCTGTCCGCGAAGTTCAACAGGGTGCTGTCCGGCAGAAGGCGAAGGGCATTGCTCCGTCGTCCACGCTCGTTGGATCCCATGTAGCTGATCTCCTGGTCACGGCTCAATCGATGGCTGCCGCTGATGCTCTCCTTGGTGGAAGTGATCCGGTCTGCCGAATAACCCGATGATAGGGAAGCGCGTGCGCCCGTGCCTTGGTCCGCAGATCGGGTCACGATATTGATAACGCCCAACGTAGCGTGGCCACCGTGCATGACCGATGCGGGCCCTATGAGCACCTCGATCCGGTCCACATTGGCCAAGGGGATCCGTTGGTCGATACCAAAGGTGCCCTGATCGTTCTCGTTCACCGGACGGCCGTCCAAGAGAAAGAGGCAATTGCCCGTTGCCGCCCAATTTCCGTGGATGGCCACACCGATCATATCATCCTTATACAGACCGAAGGACAGCCCCGGTGCCAGTTGCAGCGCCTCGTATAGGTCGCGCGCCCCGGAGGCTTTGATCTGCCGAGCGGTGATCACCTGCACATTCGCTGGCGCTTCACGTACATCCCGGTTCTCAAAGTCCGCTAAGGTGGTCATGGTCTTCGACGATCCCTTTTCTTGGGAGAGTTCCAGCAATTGCTGCGGATCACTGTTCAAAAGCCGCTCCCCGTCCGGACTGTCCTGCCCCATTGCAAACCCGGCCAGAAGCAATAGGCTTCCTGCGAGGGTCAAGGGGATGAAAGGGAATATGAGCTTCATGGCTGAATGTTCAGCACCGTATCGGGTCCCCTTTATCGAGTTTGGAGGTAAATAGGTTGCGTTTCCCTTTATTGGCAAGGGTTTTCGAAGTTCTGTATCAGTTCAAAATACCTAATTTGTGGTATAGGAAAGGAGTTGGAATTAGAATCTAATAATGGATGCATTGCCTGCGGTTATAAGGAACGGCGCGCGGGCAGGGCTGTTCGAAGAAGGGGGGCGTGCATGTTAGCCGCGTGCAGGTGGATACCCTGCTTGGCACGCGATTTTAAGCAGTGTCATGATCCAACCAACACCCAATAGGGGCGCCGGCATGCTTCGTAACGCATCGGCACGGTCGTGTGTGGCGCGGGCAACAAGCCGGCACCGGCAATTCCTTCCCTCACCGGGGCTCCATATTGCACCATTTACCAAGAACGATGGTGAAGTGAGGGGAGGTGCAAAGCCGGAGCCTCGGGCAGCGAATTGCCTTCGTCACTGCCTTCTGGCTTTCATCAGAAATTGGGGCGCTAGGCGCAGTCCCATCAAGGACATATCGTCCGTTTGTGCGGCGCCGCCTTGCCAGGTGGTCATTTCCTCCATGAACCGGGCCTGTTGCAACTCCATGGAAAGATGTGACATCGATCCCAATAGGGCGTACAGGCGCGAACTCCCGAAGCGTATCATGCCATGTTCATTGAACTGGTCCGTAATTCCGTCGGAATGGAGGTAGATCCCGCTGCACTGAGGTGGAAGCTCCACCGTGTGGTTAAGCATACACCTGGCATTCGCATCCTCGAGAGAGAACACGGTACCCGACCCTCTGATCCGCTGGACTCCATCCGGGTTCACCAACACCAAGCTCATGTCTGTGCCGGCAAAACGGATGGCCCCTGTGGCCCGGTTGAATTCCACCACGGCGATCTCCGCACTGTCGTTCCAAAGCCCATCGGTGATCTTTAAACGGGATTCCATGCGGCGGTAGAGGAACTCGATCAGCGCCGCAGGTCCGTCCACATCGGAGCGGTTGAAGCCGCTTGTCAGCAGTTCGTGTACAAGGACAGATAGTAGACTGCCCGGCACCCCATGTCCGGTGCAATCGATCATTGCCAATACGAGAAAGTCGCCCATCTCGGCCTGCCAGATGGAATCGCCGCCCACCTTTTCCTTCTGCTGGATGAAGGTGAAGCGTTCACCGAAAATATCGTCGGCGCCGATATGCTCCGGCAGCAGGGCTTGCTGGATGCGCTGGGCGTATTGCATGCTGCGTTCCAAATGCTCATTGCGTTCGGCTATCTCCCCATGGGCCAAGCCGAGCCGCTCTTGCAGGTCATACATGGTCCGGCGTGATTTGCCTTGCACCTTTACAAAGGCGAGCGCTGTACTGAAGATCACCAATGCTACAGCTCCGATATTTATAGCAAGCAGGAGGCTGTTCAGGTTGCCGTCATGCGTAACGAAGTGTTCGCCGTTCCAACCCGGATCGATCAGGATCAAACCGCCCATGACAACTGTAAGGGATACGGACCAGATCAAGGCCGGGCGCCAACGGTAATAGCCCAAAATGGCTACCACAGGCACAAAGGACCAGAACATCACCATGCCGCTCGGTGCCAAGCCTCCCAATGCCACCTGGAACAGCATTGGCAGAAGCGTGCTGCAGAGCATTTGGACGAAGGCGTGCCAACCCGGATGGGAGGCTTTCCGCATCGCTCGCAGGTTCAGCCAAGTAAAAACGAGAAAGCCAAAAGGGATCAATGCCGGTGTGAAGATTCCCAGCACCAAGCAGATGATCGTCCACATGGTAGCTCCTGCTAATAGCAGGTAGCAGAGGTTGCGGAACATGCTGGCCCGGATCTCCGCGTTCTCCTGTTTGAGCTTTTCTCTGGCAAGCACGGCTGTCAAGGGATCTTGATCAGATGAATAGAAGACCGCTGTGACCTTACGATGTTCGTATTAAGGTCATCGGCAAACAGATCCCGGAGGAAAGCAGGTCCGTGTATTCGATCAGATCATCGTCGTCCCCGTCCATTACCCATTCGATCCGCATTTCATTGCCGTCCTTACTGCTGTTCTCCATTTTCTTCATCAGCATGTATATGCCTTTGAGCGAACTACTGTTGAAGTATCGCAGCTCGAAGCGGAATACAGCGGGCAACGTCAGCTTTTCGATGGCTTCCGTGTATAGGGTCATTACTTTCCCGAAAAAGCCAGGCGTATCCTCGGGAATGCAGATGCCTTTCATCAGGAAAAGACCGGTAGACGGGTCGATCCGGATCAAAGGAGTCTCAGACGTGGGAGGTAACTCAAATAGCGGGGTCATGCTCGCTTCAGGTTAAAGGTGCTCTCGCACCGATAAAGTGTGTGTTCGATCTGCTCAATGTTCGCTTCCAGCGTGCCATTTGTGCGGTAGGCTATCTGCATCAGGCCCATGCCCGCGCCGCCTTTCACTCCGAATTCACCGTTCGTAAGGTCTTGGAGCAAGGTGGCCTTTAGTTGGACCATGTTCAAGGCGTTGGCACGGTTCACTGCAGCGATCAAGCGGAGCGCATCCTCGGGGGAAGCATTGTTCACCACTTGGATGGTGTAGCCGTGGTCCAGCAGATCCCATTTGAAGGTGATCATGCCATTGGCATAGCGTTGGGCATTATCCAGCATCTCCAAGGCGACACCACAGAGCTTTTTCAGTTCGGTCTTACTGATCTCCGGCGCCTCGACAGCGTTCAGAACGCTTATCAAATTCCCCCTGAGCTCGCCATTCAACACACCTTCAAACTGCACAACGCTCTTCATGCTAATAGACGCTTGTAACGCGGAACTCGTTCCCGATGTTACAGGTCCATGGCCTACCGGGGCCGGCCCTGGCAGCTCGCTCGCCTATCTGCTACACACCGTGGCGTGGAACGGTTTTGTTCCAGTGGTTGTCCGTAGGGCTCAACCAAGGGTAGGGCAGCTCCGGACCGCCTATTCTAGTTGTTCCTTCTTACGCCCTCACCCGCCGCCTTGCGCCGTGCCTTCTCAATATCCCACGAGCCATCGCGGAGGCTCTCAAAATAGGCATGAAGGGTGCTGTACTGCGCCTCGGTCAATTTGGCGTCCGCATGCCGCCCCAGATAGAAATAGTCGGGGATGGGCATTTTCTTCTTCTCCATCATTTCCATGCCCTCCTTGGCCTGGTGGTCACGGTCATAATCCTTCACACGGGCCCATGTGGAGGCGTCGAAATCATCGCGACCGTCCTCGATGTGTTCGTTCAACCACCAGTTCACGGGGGTGATGGCGAAGTACCACGGGTAGTGAGGCTGCGCGCTGTGGCAATCGTAGCAGGACGTGCGGAGCATTTGCGCCACCTCGGCATCGGGCTTGGTAACAGCGATCAGGTCGGTGGCGGGGTCCACTGGTTCGGCGATGCGCGATGGACGGATGAACTGGGCGATCAGGAAGACCGCGATCAGGATATAGAGTAGCTTTTTCATGGAACGGTGGATCTAATTCTTGGAAAGTTAAGTGCGCCAGCATTCCCCTAAGTATGACGATCGTTGGTTCCCCGAAAAAGAGGATACGCTTCACTCCATTTCGACTCAACGAAGAGGGCTGAAAGGATCTGAGGAAAGCGGACCTGCCGCCCCGGTTCCTCGCTCAGTTCTCCTGTACTGTCAGGGACCTACCGCCCGAAGTAGCGGTTCACTGCCTCTGTGCGGTTCTGCACGTGCATCTTGCCGTAGATCCGGTGGATGTGTTGCTTCACAGTGCCCGTGGTAATGGCCATACGCTCTGCGATCTCCTTGTAAAGCAGCCCTTGCGACAGCAGTTCCAGCACGTTGTTCTCGCGGGGACTGAGTTCCTCTTGCGGTTGCCGGGTCACCTGCCCCCGCATGTGGGCCACCACGCGACGGGCCACATGTGCGCTCATGGGCGCACCTCCCGCCTTCAGCTCGCGCACCGCCTCAATGATCTGGTCCGGCGTGCTTTCCTTCAGGATGTAGCCGTTCGCACCGGCTTTCAACGCTTCAAAAACCCGGTGGTCGTCATCATGAATGGTGTACATGAGGAACTGCGAGGAAGGCCAGGATCGGCTCAGCTGCCGTACGCAATCGATGCCGCTTTGCCCGGGAAGGTTAATATCCATGATCACCACTTCCGGACACGCGTGCTTCAAACCCCGCAAAGCATCCTCCGCAGTGGCATGTGTGGTGAAGACCTCCATGTCCTCCATATGGATGAACAGGGAGTTCAACGTTTCGCGGATCGTGAGGTCGTCCTCCACTATGCTCACTCGGGTCAGATCAGTATGTGCCATGGGGCGAAGGTGTTACTTGCCGTAGTTCATGGCAATAGAACCTTTGTTAGTGCTGGGCGATCGGCCGGGTAGGGGTACCTCGAAATGAACCGTGGTACCGTTGCCACCCGTGATGGTGAGCTTGCCGTGGAGTGCTTCTATGCGCTTGGCCATGTTCCGCAGACCGTTCCCCGTGCCTTCCCCGGCATTGCTCGGCGTGCCGACCCCGTTATCGTGAATGCTTACGTTCAGGAGGCCATTCCGCCGTTGGATGCTCAATTCCACGCGTTGTGCATGCGCATGCTTCACAATGTTGTGGGTGGCCTCTTTGATGACGAGGAAGATGTTGCGCCGCTCCTCACTGCTCAGCTGTACTTCGGCCCAAGGTCCTTCGGCCAAGACCACCAGGTGGATGCCATGCTCGGCCATGTAGGTGCGTACATAATTGGTGGCGTACACCACCAGGTCCTCCAAGCTCGCCTGATCCCCGTTCATGGACCAAATGATCTGGCGCATGTTGCCGATCAGCTCACCGGCGGTCTTGGCCAAGCTGGCCAACTGGATGCGCTTTTCGGGGTCCTGTTCCACCCGCAAGGCCATCTCACTGCGCAGCTTCAAGGCGCTCAGCCCGGCACCCAGGTCGTCGTGCATGTCCCGGCCCACCTGCTCCCTTATGTGGAACTCCGTGATCACTTGGTCCTGTTCCGCTTGGGCGAGCATCAGCAGGGCCAATCGCTTTTCGTTCTTTCGTTTATTGAGCAGGAAAAGCACCAGCATCGCGAAGAAGAGGAGCACGGCCACGGATCCCGTGATCACCATGGTGCGGCTGAGCCGGACGCGTTTGAGGGTCTCCGCAGCAAAACGGGAACGTTCCCGCTCCTGGGCAAGATCGTCGTCCGTACGGTGGAGTGTGGCCTGTATGGAAAGTGCGGATCGGATGTTGCCATCGTTAATGGCACTGTCCAAGCGCGACCAAAGTTGATGGGCTGCGAGGGCACCTTTGAGATCTTGGATGGATTCCAGAACGTTCGAGGCGCTCCGTGCCTGATCGCGTTGTGCGCCCAGCCCGACCTTCTCGATGTTAGCGGCCAAGTAGGTATTGGCATCCTCCAGTGCGTTCCGTGTGCGTGCCCGGTCCTTCTTGGCCGCGAAGGCCCGGGCGATGCCCATGAGTGCGTCCAGGGAGACATCCTGTTGCTCGGCCATCTCCGCCATGCCATAGGAGCGTTGGAAGTGGTAGAGTGCGCTATCGGGCAGGTTGTTCACCAAGGCCCAATTCCCCAAAGCACCATGGCCCACAGCGATGGCACGCTTGGCATGGGCCCGCTCGGCGAGTTCCAACGATCGGTTCAGGTGGTAAGCGGCGCTGTCCAGTTTGCCCGCACTGGTGAGGTAGGTGCCGATGTTTCCATGAATATGGAACAGCTCTGTTACCGGGTAGCGTGCGGCCGGATCCTTAGGATACCAGGCAAGCGCTTTCCGGAGATGAACCTGCGCGGCTGAGCTGCGTCGGATGTTTTCCTGCAGTATGCCTTGTAGGTTGAACACGTTGGACAACAGGAGGCTGTCGCTCAAACGTTCCGCGAGGTCTGCGCAGATGCCTAAGTCCCGGATCGCCTCGTTGTAGGCACCTTGGTAGTAGAGTACTTCAGCCCTGTATGCAAGTAAGTAGTAGCGGGGCTCGAGGTCCTTTTCCGCATCCAGCTTCACCAATGCACCTCCGATCAGCATCAGTGCACTATCCGCATTGAACACGTCCATCTGCGTGATGATCCGGTGCATCCGGGTATCCAGTTCACCTTCGAACGGCGGCAGTTGGCGGATCAAGCTCTCGGGCATGGTCTGTCCGGCCGCACTGAAGTGCAGCAGCAGGGCGACCACCGGGAGGGACCGGAGCATTTCGAAGCTTGTTCTTATCGTTTCTCGATCTCCAACACGATCGCCAATGTGTTCCGCGATGCGGGTGCCTTGGCACCGAAGGTCTCCCCTTGGCTGTAGGCGGGGGTGTTGGCATCTATCAGCTCATCACCCAGCACGGCTACCAGCTTGGCATCCATGCCTTGGGCGCCACTGGCCTTCATGGCCGCATTGATCTTCGGATAATCCAACGGCTGATTGGCTACCAGGATCGCCATCACATCCAGACTGCCGATCTCGTCCGCGGTCAGGCTCTGGTCCTTCGGGAAGATGCGCGTACCGGTGATCCCGCAATAGGGGGAGTGCTTCGGCGTGTAGGGGAAGAGGACATAAGTAGTGCCGTCGGTCTCCAAGCCGAAGAGGTAGGTGTAGCACTCCACATTGTTGGTCACTTCGATCTTGAAGCGGTCGCCCTTGCGGATGGGGGCGGTGGTGCGGAACACGCGGCCGGTCGTATGCTGCAAAGCGATGTGCTTTCCGGTGGCCACCCCTTTCGCGTCCACCTGCGCCAGGCCAAAACGGATGTCATATTCCGAGGGCTTCACATCCACACCTTTGCCTTGGGGATACACCGCGTATGCCTCTTTCGCGAAGAAGTCGAAGTCCACATAACGCACCCAAGCGAGGCCGTTCCGGCCCCACTCCGGTCCCCAGCTGTTCATGATCTGGAAGGCACCTCCTTCCTTGTAATCATCGTAGCCGATCACGCACATCGCGTGTCCACCAAAGCCCGCCATCCGGTAGTCATTCTGGGTGGGCATCCACACCTCGCGCCCGGCCATGTCCTGCATGAAGCTGCCGCCCACCATCATGCCGATCACCACCGGTGAACCTTGGCTCAGCTGCTGCTTCATCGCCAGCATGTCCGTTCGCTGGTCGTCCCCGTTCAGGCTCAACCGCTGGAAGCCCTTGATGCGGAACTGTTGCGCCTGTTGCTTGTCGTCCCCGGTGGGCTGTTTCTGGCAACTCTCATCGTTGTAAGCGAATTTGCTCAACGGCAGCACGCCTCCGGCCAGCATGGTTTCCATGGCCTTGTAGATGTAGGCGCCTTGGCATTGGTTGTCGAGCTTGATCTGGTTGTACAGAAAGCTGGGGCTGAAAGCGGTGCTGTTGGGGTCCGTCCCGGTAGCCTCTGCCTGCACGATCGTGCGGGCGCCATACGCACTGGCCCATGCTACACAGGAGCCTTGCTGCCCTTGGTTCAGCCGGCGTGGAGCGAATTTCTCCAGGCTCACCCGTTCCGGAAGCGGTGCGTTCACGTTGTCCGCGAGCGGCTCAAAGACCTCTGCCTTGTCATACAGCTTCGGGTCGAAGTCGGCACCGCGGGCGGTAAAGAATTGCCCCACCACTTGGTTGATCGGGTTCCCGCCGGTGGAGCTGGAGCAGCCATTGCCGAAGAAATAGTAAAGGCCGAAGAGCACCGCCGCGATCAGCAGCAGTTTCGGGCGTTTGATCAGAAACCCGATCAGAAGGGGCAGCATGCTCCCTAGTCCGCCGCCCATGCCACCGCCGGAGCTCGAGCCACGCTGAGGTGTAGAACTGCGTCGATCCTGTCCCTCATCCGGGGTCATCCGTATCGGCATGCGTGCTGGTGTTGGTCGGTGAAATGTAAGCAGGCCAACGCACTCCTTATGTCGGGATTCCCAGAGGATGCATCCCAAAACGTCTCAACGCGCCCTTACCTCCCTTACCTCCTTTCCTTTCCTTTCCTTTCCTTTCCTTTCCTTTCCTTTCCTTTCCTTTCCTTCACTTCCATTCCCCCGGCCTCGCGCATACACCCAAGCCGGGATCGCAAGAAGACCGGAATGGAAGGCTGCGCATCGTTTCCGTGGCTGCTACCTTCGCCACCCATGCAACGTATCGCTATTCCCTACCGGGAAACGGGCCGGTTCTCACCGTTGATAACGGACTATTTGGATGTAGCACCAGGCTTGCGCGACTTCTATCGCTGGAGCGCGGATGACGACGGCCTGCATGCTGCCGCACAAGCACGTGCGTTCGATGCCAGCTCGCGCCAAGTGCTATGCGAAGCGCTGGATCGGCAGTATGCCCACATGCAGTTACAGCCCGAGGTCAGCGCCAATCTGGACCTGCTGCGCAAGCCGAATACCTTGACCGTTACCACCGGCCACCAGCTGTGCCTGTTCACCGGGCCGCTATACGTGCCGTTCAAGATCCTCAACATCGTAAGGCTGGCGCGCCAGCAAAGCACGCCGCAGCAGGCGGTGGTCCCCATCTTCTGGATGGCCACCGAGGATCATGACCGGCCCGAGATCGATCACACCTATATCAACGGTACGCAGGTGCGCTGGCCGGGAGAGACCGCGGGTGCCGTAGGCCGTTTGAAACTGGAAGGGATCGAAGCGGTACTGGATGAGGTGGATGCACTGCTCGGCCCCGGAAGCTACGCCGACGAGATGCGCGCATTGCTCCGCCGATGTTATCGCCCGGAGCACGACCTCGCCCAAGCCACGCGCTTGTTCGTGGATGCCCTGTTCGGCCGTTTCGGCGTGATCTGCCTCGATGGCGATGATGCCGCCTTGAAGCAGCTCTTCGGTCCGCTGATGCGGGAGGAGCTGATCAACCAAGTGGCGGTGCGCAGCGTGCACTATGCCGATGAAAAGCTCGCGGAGCACTGGCGCACCCAAGCCTTCGCACGCGACATCAACCTCTTCTACCTGCGCCCGGGACACCGCAGCCGGATCGAACTTCAGGACGAGCGCTACCAAGTGCTGGATGGCGGGCCGTCCTTTACCATGGATGAATTGCTGGCAGAGCTGAGCCAACATCCGGAGCGCTTTTCACCGAACGTATTGATGCGGCCGCTCTATCAGGAACGGATCCTACCGAACATCGCATACATCGGAGGTGGGGGAGAGCTGGCCTACTGGTTCCAACTGAAGTGGCTCTTCCAGGCCACGCAGGTCCCCATGCCCGTCATGCTGCTGCGCACGTCCGCTGCATTCATGAGCGACAAGGACCGCGAACGCCTCGAAAGCTTGGGCCTTTCCATCGCCGACATCTTCCGCCCGTTGGAGGAGTTGAAAGCGCGGTTGGCCTTGCAGAATGCCACATTCTCCACTTCCCTGGAAGGGGAGAAAGAGGCCGCCACCCGGTTCTACAATGCGCTGAAAGAGCGGGCCATGGCCGCCGACCCCACCTTGGAAGGAGCGGTAAGCGCCGTTGCCAAGCGAGCCATGAACGGCTTGGATGCCTTGGGCAAGAAGCTGGTGCGTGCCGCCAAACGGGAACAGCAAGCACCCTTGGACCAGTTAGCGTTGGTGCACGAACACGTCTTTCCGGGCGGCGGATTACAGGAGCGCAGGGAGAACTTCATGCCGTGGTATGCAAGCGAAGGCCCCGCCTTCTTCGATCGCCTCCTTGCTGCGCTCGATCCCTTGGACCGTCATTTCAGCGTGCTGCCGCTCCACCCGGAAGTAGTGCAAGCACTCCCGGAAGCGGGAGCCGAGTAGTCCGCTCGGCCCCCGCAACTGGCGTCTGTGCTATCCGTGAATAGCGAGCGCGGTCAAGGCATCCATCTGCGTCCAATGCACCCCTATGCATATCGGGGCGGACCATCTGCGCCATCCGTGGTTCAAACCGCAAAGCCGCCATCCGCAGATGGCTTCACCGAGACCTCCTACCCGAACATCTTCTCCAGCTTCCCGATCATCTTCTGCTCCTCCTTGTTCTTGCCTTCAAAAGCCCGGGCAATGGACTGGCTCGTCCGCACGATCATGTTGCGCGTACTGGCATCGAACACCGTAGGATGCTCTTGGAACACTTCCCCGAAGCGTTCGAAAGCGGCCTCCGGGGTCATTCTTCCATCGTTGGCATGGTCGAAGCCGATCTCGATGTAGTACGCCAGATCACTGCCTACCGGATCGCGTTGCGGCTCCAACGGCATCCACTCGGACCGCACCAGCGCTTTCAATTTATCCCTTTCCGCCGGTGCCACTTGGCCATCACTGGCTGCAATGCTGTAGAAAAGGTGGCCAAGGCCCGCATATACTTCTTCCTTCTGGTCGTTCATGGGTTCTGGTTGTGTTTCTTACTTGATGGCGACATCCGACGAGGCCGCTTTTGCTAAGGTCGATATTCCGATACGGACCGAAGATGACGATCGTCTCCTTCCGATCGGAGAACTGGGCGAACTTTGCACATCACCACCTGCAAGCCATGAAGAACATCCTTTTGCCCACCGACTTCAGCGACACCTCGATGAATGCGGCCATATTCGCGCTCGATCTCTTCGGTACGCAGGGTGCGAACTATACGCTGCTCAATACCTACCTGAAGCCAGCCTACCGCAACGCATTGATCCCGTTGAACCTCGACACCGAACGCGCCTCGCGCAACGGCCTTCGACGGATGGAAAGGCGCTGCCGGAACCATGCGGGAACGGTACGCATCGCACTGCGCTCGAGCTTCGAGCAAGTGGTACAAGCCGTGAATGATCTGGATGCAGCCAAGCCCGTGGACTTCGTGGTGATCGGCACCCAAGGCGAGGGTAACTACGGCCGAGTAGGCCGCAACGCCAGTTCAGTGGTCACCGGCGCAAACCCACCGGTGATCGCCGTTCCCTCCCAATGGCAGCCGGCGCCCATTGCACACATCCTGTTCGCGGACGACGGCCAAGGGGTTACCCGGGCCAGCATAGAGCCGCTCTTGGACATTGCCCAGCGCACCGGAGCGCACGTTACCGTATTGTACGTTGGCCTCACCTCGGACGACTCCAGGACCAAGGAGCATTTTCAGAAACTATCCACCAGCTTCGGCAAGATCCCGCATTCCTTCACCTCCGTGGAGGACCATGCCGTAACGGAGGTCATGGATCGGATGGTGGTGGAAAAGGACATCCAACTGGTGGCCGTGCTTCGCAGAAAACGCAGCTTCTGGGATCGCATCTTCCAAGGCAGCACCTCCAAGCGCATGGTGCTGCACACCACCGTGCCATTGCTGGTGCTGCGCGAGAATTAAACTCACTACTTGCGCTCTATGTACGCACTCGCCAAACGCGAGCGCACAAATGGGTGGGTCCGGGAGCGTATCCGGCCATGTTCAGAAGGCAAGGTTAGCACGGAGCAGCTGGCGCTATCGAATGCTCGCCGAACATGTTCCAGCGTGTAAAGTGCATTTCGATCGTGACCGCGGCCCTTCGAGCGCCTCAGGTGCCGGTTTCACAAGAGGAGAGATGAAACACAGAAGCCCCCGACAACCGACAACTGACAACGGCTCAATAGGAAACGCGCGTGCTCTCCACACGCTGGCCATCGCTCAGGCGGAGCAGGTACACACCCCGGGCAAGGCCATCCAGCGGAATACGTATCAGTCCCTCGTGGTTGATCACGGTGCGGGAAAGAACCCTGCCGGTGAGGTCCATCACATCCAAAACGCTGCCCGGCGCGAAGCTGTGTTGCAGGAATAGTTCACCGCTGCCATAGAGCACAGTGAGCGGTTGAGTTCCTTTTCCGTTGAAAAAGACCGGCACCGCATCGCTCACCCTGGTGGTGCCATCGAGGTCGGTCTGGCGCAGGCGGTAATAGCTCAGTCCGTTCAGGGGCGAGCGGTCCTCATCGGCATAGTTGATGATCTGTTGGCTGTTCCCCGCTCCCGGAACCTGGAGCACAGGGGTGAAGCCGATCGCATCCGCACTGCGCTCCACGGTAAAGTGGTCGTTGTTCTGCTCCGAGGCCGTGCTCCAGCGAAGATCCACCGAGCTACCCACCGGCACTGCGGTGAAGGCAAGGAGTTCAATGGGCAAGGGATTCTGCAAGGTCACCGAGGCCAGCGTCCAGTAGTTGGCGGCCGAAGCGAAGGAGGTTTGCAAGGCCCCGGAGATCACCGTGCCCGCAGTGATATTCCCCGTGGTGGCGCCGTTCCCACGGTTTTCCCAGAGGCCCAAGGTTTCGTTCCAATAGGCTACCCGCAGGTCCGGAAGATTGGTGACGCCGCCACTGGTAGGGGTGTTCCAGCTCAAGGTGACGAAGGCATTCGGTGCACCCGCGCTGCGGTCGATCCGCCAATGCTCGCTATCACTCACGTGGTTCAAGGTAGCCTCGTGTGCCAGGGTGAGTGGCGGCGCCATGTTCCCGTAGAAGTATTCAGCGGTGAAGGCGGAACCGCCCCCGCCCGTGATGCCGGAAAGCGACGCGGGCCGGTAGGTGTTGTTCTTCCCGATGGGGAAGGTGAAGTCCGTAATGCCGATCTTCTGGAGCGGCCCGTGCACGAAGCTGCTATTGCTGGTATTGATCACCGTGCCGCCTGCATTGAGCGTGATCAGTTCGGTAGGTGTGCTGAAGAGCCGCCCTTGGGTAAGGTCCAGTTGGGTGCGGATGGTGATGGGGGCCGTGAGGTATACGGCGCCGCCGGTCTTGGCAATTTTGAGCTTCTCGAATTTCTCCGCTGGATCGCTGTTCTGGATGTACTGGTCCGCCGTTCCATTGAGGATCACCGTACTGTAGATGTCCCTGAAGTGCAATTCATCCTCCTGATTAACGAAGTTGCCACCGAGCTTGAGCGTACCGAAGTCAGTGGGGGAGAGTTGAAGGTCCAACACGCCGCCGGTGCCGATGGTGAGGCTCCCGGTAACATTCACTTGTGAACCGGCCGCACTGGAACGCAACCGAGCGGTGGTACTGCCCGGGGTATTCCCGATGATCTCGATGGATGCCGCATTCAGTATGCCATTGGCTTGCACCTCCGCGGGCAAGGTGCTGGCACCAACCAGGTTCTGCATCCGGAAGAGGCCCCCCACGGTGAGGGAACTGCTTGGTTTAATGATCAAGGGCCGGGCTGCATTGGTGCTGGTGATGTGCAAAAGCGATGCACATACAGCGGCGCCCCCCGGGTTGAGCCCGGGCGGGGCGGCTAATCCAATATCGCACGCTTGGATAGCGGTTTCGGGGATCACTACATCCGTGGTGGCATCGGGTATTCGCGCATCGTCCCAGTTCTTGCAATTGAACCAGTCCGTATTCACCGCGCCCCGCCAAAGGCCATTGGTCATCGTGCCCGGCGTGATGGGCAGGATGGGAGCGCTCAGCCAATTCGTACCGGTGGTGTTGTACAAGTTGCAGGTGGCGTACGAGTTCCATTTGGTGGGGTCCTCGATCCGGATGATCCAATCCCGTTGGGTGCCCGGTGTCGTGATGGAGCCAGCATATTTGGTGTAGTCGGAAACGGTGGTTGGGGCCGAACTGTAGCACGACATGCCCGGTGGCAGGTTGCTGCGGGAGCTACCGCTCTCGGGAAAAGGGGCGGAATGGCCACTATTGATCGTAGGGCAGGCAGCGCTCCACGGGAAGAGCGGGTTGGTACTTACAGCATAGAGGATGGTACCCACATACGTCGCGTTGTTCGCACCGGTAGTGCCATTGTTCCAGGTGCCGCCCTGCATGAAAAAGAGCTGGTCGCCACCATAGTTCAGGTTGATGGACGTACCTGATAGCCCGATGGAAGTGCACTCCCAAGCTCCATCCGGGGCCAAGGAGATCACATTCGTGGGACCTGCGGTACCCGTGAATTTGAACGAGATCACCTGCCCTGCAGGGATCGCCGGGCCGATCCGCTTCATACGCACCGTGCCTTCGGTGTTTCCCCACTGTCCCGGGTTACAGCGCTCGTAGCCGTTGTCCGTGAGAATAAGCTCCGTGCCATAAGTAATGTCCTGGAAGCAGAAGAAGCTCACACGGTCTTCCCCGTTGATCCCTCCGCAAGCGCCTTCATTGGCATTCACGCCGACAATGGCCAGGTCGCCCGGTGCGAACACGGCCGGTGGAGAATCCACATCGCCGATGTTGAAGGCCATGGTGGCATTGGGTCCGATGACGGCTCCCGCACTCACAATGCTGAAGGTGACCGTCTCCGTGGGTTCAGTCAAACCGTCGAGCTGGGGGTAGACCTGAAAGCTCACCGAAGGCGTAGTGGGGCTGTAGCCAAAGGTCAAAGATCCAGAGGAGCCAACCGGTGTGGTGGTGTAGTCCCCGGTAGGCGGCATGCCATATACGGCTCCCGGTCCAGGTCCGGGGCTAATGTTGATCGTAATGCTACCGCCAGTAGGCGGAGAAGAATGGACAATGTCGATATTAACCGTTACTCCTGGAGAACTTTCCAATGCAGTTACGCTGGGGATGCGAAAACCAATGGACGTCGTGTTGTCATCATCCTGGATGGTGAACGTATGGGTGACGCTGGAACCAACGTTGATGCCGCCCGTGCTCCCAATGATCTTGAACACCACTGTTTCGTTGGGTTCGTTGTAGAGGTCATCCAGGATGTTCACACTGAAGGTAGCGGAGTTGACTCCGGAAGGGATGTTCACAACGAAGATCCCTAAAGCGGCGGCTGGGCTGGTGGTGTAGTCCGTGCCATAGGTGGCTGTACTGGCGGCGCCAATGCTGATGGTGACCGTACCAGCAGCAGTGGTTGCAGGGCTGAAGGACAGCGTGATCGTTTGTGGAGTACCCACACTCTCAATGGCCGCACTCGTAGTGGTAGCAAACGTGGCAACGGGGCCAGCGGCATACCCACTCCACTCGATGTCATCGATTATGATCTGTATGCCCCCTGTTCGTATTTCCACAGAGACATTCCCCGCAACATTGACTGTGGCGCTGTAGTGAGCAACTACGTCCGAGGTACCACTGACCGTAGTTGTTCCTCCGATCTGAATGCCGTTGACCCAAACGGTGAACGTGCGTGGATTGTTGGTCGTAAACCCTCTCACATAGTTGAATTCGAGCACGCCCATGCCTCCGGTATACACCGGTGAGGTCACTTTGCCGGAACCATTTGTGCAAATAGCCTTTCCATTCAGTGTCTGGTCTGTTCGTGCCAAGGTCGCCGTCCACGTAACACCATCGGTTCCTGTCCAAGATCGGTTGGCATAATTGGTTGCATTTGCGGGGATGTTGGAGAAATCCTCATTTCCCTGCGCGTTCACCAACGCGACCCCTACAAGCCCGCATAGCAAGAGAAGGCTGCGTGCTACGGTTCGCCTCAGCAAAGAAGCGACCGGCAGATCCTGCGTGCTATTCCGGAAGGAGCCTATCATCCCATACAAATATCACCATTCCCGCGCCTCATTCGGCAGCAAGAATAGAGCCGCAGTGTTAAGTTATCCCTGATCGTGGATAACTCAATCAGGACGTGGGCCAGCCTCCCAGGGGCTTGTGAGCCAGCCAAGTAGGAGCGGGAGCTGCGAATAGGCGGAAAAGGTCAACGGCTTCAATACCAAGGTCTCCAGACACACGACACACGACTCCAGACCCGCGACTGAACTCAGTCACTCCGTAACGCCCGGCTGGAACTTGGCGCGTGGGGTAAGTATGGTGACCACGGGTTCGCCCCGGCCATAGGCACACTTGGGGCAGGCGATGCGGCTCTCCCGCTTAAAGCGGTGGCCGTTGTCGCATTCAAAGGATTCGGTCAGCATGTTCGGGTCGTGCAAATGCGGTCCGCCGGGACCGGGGGCGGATGCAGTGAAACCCATGTCCGTCCGGGCGCTGCTGCGCTTGTATACGATGGATGTTTTGTTCCGGGCGTGGCATTCAGGGCAGGTCATGTTCTTTGTAAGCGGTAAAGGGTCGATATTTCGCTGAAGATACGATTATAGCTGAGGATGTGGACGTGGCCGTCCCCCGAGTTGTCTTCGGAACCACTACGGGGATAAGCCATTGCCGGGGTGCTTAAAGAGCAAAGCCCCGGTGCGTTCACACCGGGGCTTTGCCAAGATCACAGAACGGTTCCGTCTATTTTGCCTTCACAGCGATGGGGTACTGCGTCACCACGCCGATGTTCTTGAAGAAGAACGCCCATTTGTCCGCTTGCTCATCGATCACCATGCTGGTGGGTTTACCGGCACCGTGCCCGGCGTTGGTCTCCACGCGGATGAGTACCGGTGCATCGCCCTCCTGCTCGGGTTGCAGGGTGCTGATGAACTTGAAGCTGTGTGCAGGCACCACACGGTCATCGTGGTCGGCCGTCATTACCATGGTGGCGGGGTAGTGTGCCGGCTTGATGTTGTGCAGGGGAGAATAGGCCTTCAGGTATTCGAACTCCTCCTTGCTCTTCTCGGCGTCGCCGTATTCCGGTGTCCAACCGAAACCGGCGGTGAACTTCTGGAAGCGGAGCATGTCCAACACACCCACGGCCGGGAAGGCCACGGCGCACAGGTCGGGGCGCTGGGTGATCACGGCACCCACCAAGAGGCCGCCGTTGCTACCACCTTCAATGGCCAGGTGTGCTTTGTCCGTCCACTTCTCCGAAATGAGGTATTCCGCCGCAGCAATGAAATCGTCGAACACGTTCTGTTTCTTCTCCTTCATGCCGGCCTTGTGCCACTCTTCTCCATACTCACCACCGCCACGCAGGTTCGCCATGGCGAATACGCCGCCCTGCTCCAACAGGATCATCCGGCTGGTGCTGAAGCTCGGCGTAAGGCTGATGTTGAAACCGCCGTAGGCATAGAGCAACGCCGGGTTCTTGCCGTTCTTCTCCAAGCCCTTCCGGTGTACGATGAACATGGGGACCTTGGTGCCATCCTTGCTGGTGAAGAAGGCCTGCTCCGTGGTGAACTGCTCGGGATCGAACTTCAGCTCCGGGCGGAAGTAGAGGTCGCTCTTTCCGGTGGCGTAATCGTACTTATAAATGCTGCCTGGATCGGTGAAAGAAGAGAAGGCATAGAAGGAGTAGGTGTCTTCACGCTTTCCACCGAAGCCGCCTGCGGTTCCAAGGCCCGGTAGTTCGATCTCCTGTTCCTTGCTGCCATCCAATGCATAGCGGTAGATGCGCGTGGTAGCATCCTTCAAGTAGCTGGCGAAGAGGTTTCCACCGCCGGTGTTCACGCCTTCGAGCAGATCCGCCTTCTGGGGGATCAGGTCCTTCCAGTTCTCTTTGGCAGGCTTGGCCGGGTCCACGCTCACCAACCGGTAGCGGGGGGCATCCACATCCGTCATCACCAGGAAATGACCGGTCTTGGGATCGATGTCGACAATGGATGTCTTATGGTCAAAGCCTTCCTGGAGCGGTGTCCACTTGGTGCTCGGGGTAGGAATGCCTCCTTTGCGGAGATCGAAGAAGTACTGCTCGAAACCATCGGTACCGGTGCTGATGGTGAGCGAGGCGAATTCCTCCCCCTCGGTAGTTCCCACGGAAACGTACAGGTTCGGTTCGGTCGCGTGCTTCCACACCAGCACGTCCTTTTCTTGCGCATCGCCGATCTTGTGGTAATACACCTTCTGCCATTGGCTGGCCGCGCTGAGTTCGGTGCCTTTGGCCGGGGCGGGGTAGCGGCTGTAGAAGAAGCCGTTCTTGTACCACGCCACGCCACTGAACTTGGCCCAGTTGAGGGTGTCGGCCATGGGCTTCAAGGTCTGCAGGTCCCACAGGGTGATGTCCTGCCAATCGCTACCAGCCTTCTGCACGCTCACCGCCATGTAACGGTCGTCCTTGCTGGAGCCCATCAGGCCGATGCTGGTGGTGCCCTTGGGGTCCACAACGTTGGGGTCGATGAACACGGCATCCTCGCCATCCAACCCTTTGCGGACATAGATCACGCTCTGGTTCTGCAGGCCGCTGTTCTTGTAGCTGAAGAACAGATCACCCACCTTCATGGGCATGCCCACTTTCGGGAAGTTGAAGAGGTCCTCATAGCGCTTGGCGATCTCGTTCCGGAACGGGATCTTGCTCAAGTAAGCTTGGGTAACGGCATTCTGGCGCTTCACCCAATCCGCCGTTTCGGCGCTGGTATCATTCTCCAGCCAGCGGTAGGGGTCGGCCACCTTGGTTCCGAAGTAGTCATCCACCACGGTGGTGTCCTTGCGGGTTTCCGGGTAAGCGATCTTCTCCATGGATTCTTTGGCGGGTTCTGAAGCGTTACCACAGGCTGCGAACAGCACCACGGCGACTGGCAATAGTTTTTGCATGGGGTGTGAAAATGGGGGCCAAAAGTAACCTGCTCCGGACCATGGGATCCAGAGGGCACAATGGCCTCCCCGCCGAACGTTCGGACCGTTCGTTGGATGCACGCCAGGATGCCAAGCTGTTGGCCGGTTCCTACGCCCGCCGATCACGCCCGCCTGCGCACCTCCACCTCGGGAGCCGCGTTCAGCTCATAGACCATGCCCGGTCCGGGTTGCAGCACCATGGTGGCGTTGAGCTGGCCCGCAAGCGTCTGGATCAGCTCCATGCCAAGGCTGCTGGGCTTCTCCCATTTGCCGATGTCGGGCATGCCCACACCATCGTCACCGATGCGCAAGAGCAGTCCACCTTCCTCGGTACCGCTCAGGTGAACGATGATGGTGCCTTCTTCACGCCCGGTAAAGGCGTGCTTGAAACTGTTGCTGATGACCTCGTTGATCAACAAGCCCAGCGGGGTGAGGGTATCCACGCCCAAGGTCTTCACTTGGATGTCCACATCCATGTTCAACTTCAAGCGGATGTTGTAAGCGTACACCAGATCGCGGATGAGGCTGTTGAGATAGCCGCTCACATCGATGTTCGCGAGGTCCTTGCTCATATAGGTCTGCTCGTGTACCAAGGCCATGGCGCCCACGCGGTTCACGCATTCGTTGAAGAGCTCCATGGTCTTAGGGTCGCTCACTTTGTCGGTCTGGAAGCGGATGAGGCTTCGGACGATCTGGAGGTTGTTCTTCACCCGGTGGTGGATCTCCTTCAGCATCACTTCCTTCTCTTCCTTGCTCAGCATGGTCTCGCGCAGGTTCCTGTTGCTCTGCTCCAGTTCCTCACCGGTACGTGCCAGCAGTTCCGAGCGCTCATGCGTGCGCTCGAGCAACTTGGCCACATAGCCTACCAAGGCGGCACAGATCAATGCGAACAGGCTGGCAAGGCCAAGGAGCAGTTGTGCTTCGCTCCATCTTCCGGTCAGGGCCATGGTCTCTTTGCCGAGTCCATCGCGGTGTACGATGCGGACGGTGTTCTCCACATGGTTACGGGTCCGCTGCATCATCAGTCCGAAGATGGCTTCCGCCATTTCCGCTTCTTCTGGCCTGCGCTGTAGCCGTACCGTCTCCCGGTGCATGGAATCGCAAGCGGCAAAGTCCGTTTCAAGTTGTCCTCGGAGCTCGGCGATCCCTGGTACCGCCGGAATGCTGCCAAGTTCATCGTTCGTCAACGTGCGCGTCACAGCCAACTGCCCGGCCCAGGTTCTTCCACCGGTTCGCAGGTCTTCCGTATGCGCTGCAGCGAGTTCATCGACAGCCGTGCTTAGGCGGCTAAGCCCATCGAGCTGTGACACATGTCCACTCAGGCGTTGCTGGGCCTGGGCCGAGCGCGACATCAACGTAATGTCCCAAACGATGAAGGAGGCTGCCAGGAAGATGGCTACTAAGGGCAGGAATCGCCAGGTTGAATTGCTCACGGGAAAGGGATTATGATCCCCTTCAACGCAGAATGACCGGGAAGCGTTACCGCTCGTCCGCTGCCTGCCTCATCCGTGCAGAAAAGACCTTGATCAGTTCCTTAACCTGAGCGCTCACTTGGGTGCGCATATCCTGGTGCAACCGCTGGGCACTACCTGCGCTGATGCCGGGCACCCGCTCGGCTGGCCGCGGGCCCGCATAGAGAGGCCCTATATCAACGGGGCCACCGGGGGCGCTTTTATTCCCGGTATGGACGAAATGGCTAATGCGTATTCGGCACTGCCCGTTCTCTGCTTGGATACTGACCTTGTAGGTGATCACCCCCAAGCTCTGCTCGCGGCTTCCTACGGTTGCGCTTCGATAGTTGAACCGGGCGATGCCATCCACCCGCCCCGTGCCAGCGTCCTCCGATACCAGTTGCGCTCCGGGCTGTTGCCCGAACGAGTACTGCCAGGCCTCCCGGGCGGCCAGTTCCACTTGGGCCATGGACAATGGAAGCTCCACCGCTTCGTTGATGACCAAGGGTCGGGGTGTATCCAACGTGCTCTCCTGCGACATCACCTGTAGAGCGCCGAACAGCAAGAGAAGGGTGCACAGCACACGCATGGCCGAAAGTTAGACGGCAAGCGCCTTGTAGCATGTGAAATTACCTGAACTCCGTTTTAGATCCTGCCACCTGACCAATAGATTTGTACTCTTCAATAACTCCTTATTCTAAATGAATTCCGATCATCCTCGCAATCCGGCGCTCAAAGTCGGTGTGTTCTACGATGGAAGCTATTTTACCCATGTAAGCAACTACTACAACTACGTGCATCCCCACCACCGGAGGTTGCACATCGGGGGTGTACACGAGTTCATCAAACACATGGTCAGCGAGCGGGAGGGTACTCCCCCCAGTCTGTGCCACATTATCGATGCCCACTTTTTCCGCGGACGGTTCAGCGCCAAGGATGCCAACGAGAAGGCCAATCAGCTTTACTACGACCGTGTCTTCGATGATGTGTTGATGTACAACGGGGTGCAGACGCACTACCTGCCTGTGAAGGACCTCTTGGGCAGGAAGCGGGAGAAGGGCATTGATGTGCTGATGGCCTTGGAGACCTTTGAACTTTGCATGCACAAGCGCTACGATGTGGTGGCGTTGATCGCCAGCGATGGAGACCACGTGCCGTTGGTCCGCAAGCTGCATGCCTTGGGTTGCAAGACCATGCTCCTGGGCTGGGACTACGAGTATACCGATGAGACCACCGGTGAACTACAGACCACCAAGACAAGTACCGACCTGTGGAATGCGGTGAGCTACCCCTTGGAAATGGCCAATTTGGTGGAAGAGGGTCTCCGGGACGGGGATGAGGTGGTGCAGGACATGTTCGTGCTGAAGGAGTCCCTTGCTCGTGAAGGAGAGTCGGAGCGGCCGACGGTGAGCATGGCCGACCATGACGATGACACGCGCTACACCGGCGAAGTGATGAGCCTGCACAACGGCTATGGCTTCATCCGGTTCCCGGACAACAACGTGTTCTTCTTGCACGACGACCTGGATGGGATCGAGTTCACCGAACTATCGGTGGGTACCATGCTGGAGTTCAATGTGTCCACGAACAGCCGCGGCCAGCGAGTGGCCAAGCACATCAGTCGCGCTCCGGAGGGAAGCGCGGATTAGGCGAGCGGTAGCGATACGCTGAATTGCGAACCCTGCCCCGGCCCCGCGCTGGTGGCCGACAAGGTGCCCCCGTGCACATGGGCCCACTGCTTGGCTCTTGCCAGTGTTCCTCTGGCTTGTGATTCACCGTCGGTGCTCCTGGTGCTCAGGAGTGCATACCGTGTGAAGAGCTCCTTTAGATCAGCTTCGGTAAGTCCGGTGCCGTGATCCTTTACTTCAATGATGGCCGTATCGGCCAGCTTCCGTACGCCGACCTCGATCAGGGCGCCTTTAGGGGAATACTTGCTCGCATTCGAAAGCAATGCTTCGAACAGTTGGTCCAGCACATAAGGGTCACCCTGCACGGTGATCTCCTCACCGGAAGGGAAGCTGACCTCTTGCTGTTTTTTCACGGTACGGAAGGCGATGTTCGAAATGCACTTATCCAGCACGGCCCGGAGTTCCACCGCTTTGGGTCGGATGGTGGTGATGCCGCGCGGTACCGCGAAGTCCTCCATCAGTTGCTCCAATTCGCGAGCGCCATTGAAGTAGCTCTTCTCGGCCATCTCCAGTAGCTGGGCTCGTTCGGGCCCTTCCGGCAGGTCGTGCAGCATGGTGGCCGCTTGCCACATGCTCCCCAAGCGGTTCTTCAGCGCATGGGAGAACTGGTGCAAGCGCTCTTCGCGTTGCTGCATGTTGCTTGGCTCGAACGAGGCAGCTTGCTCAGGCATTGCCATGCATGATGCGGTTCAGCACTTGGTTCAACCCGTCGGGATCGATGGGCTTGAGCAAGTAATGGCATCCCCCGAGGTCCTTGATGCCCTCCACGATCTCCGGCTTGTTGCTGGCGGTGAGGAAAACGATGGGAAGCTTGTCGCTGTGCCGGATCTCCCGGGCCAGGTCCAATCCGGTCTTTTCCCCTTTCAGGTACACGTCCATCATGATGGCATCGGGATGTTCCTCGCGCATCAGCTGTTCAGCTTCGGCGCTACTGGCGGCACTTCCCATCACGTGGAAGCCCATCTGCTCCAGCTGCAATCGGTAGCCGAAGGAGATGATGGCCTCATCTTCAATGATCAAGATCTTCTTCATGGTTGTTGGCGCGCTTGTTTGCGCTGAGTATGGTCGAAGGCGATACGCGTGAATTGTTCCGTTGTTAAGGGCTTCTCGATGTATTCGCGGATGCAATGAACGTTCCGTGCCATCTCCATATCCACAGGGCGGTTACTGCTGGAGCACATCACCACGGTGGTGTCATCGCATTCGAACAGTGTATGCTCCTTGCAGCTTTCCAGGAATTGGAAGCCGTCGGTAGCGGGCATGTTGATATCCACCAGAAGAAGATCCGGCTGTTCGTTCGTGCTCCGCAAATGTGCGATGGCCTCCGCGGGGTCGAGGAAGGAAGAGAACCGGCCCTGGAATCCGGCTTTCTTCAGCATCATGCGCGTGATCAAATGGTAGTCATCTTCATCGTCCACGAGCATGATATGCATCGGGGCGGTATCCGGTTCCGGCGAGGCGCTGTGAGGGGTCATGGCCGTTCATACGCCACGCCGTTGGAATGGTTCCCTATGAACAGAGGCGCGTGCCCAATGAACAGAAGCGCGGGTCCGACCTGCCAGGTCCGGGGTCAACCCGCCTTGGCTGCATCCACGGCCCCCTGTTGGAGCTCGCGCAAATGGCGTTCAATATCGTGGATGGCAGAAGCGGGGGTCTGGTAGGCGCGTAGCACCCGGTCCACTACTTGGATGCTGCCTTCGAGGTCCTCGGAGATCACCTCGTTGGCGCCCTTTTCATACATCGCCATTTCATCCGCTGCCAAGCGCGAACGCACGATCACATGGGCATTGGTGAAGCCTCGAAGTGTAGCCACCACCCGTTTGGCTTGCAGGCTTTCACTCAGGGCCACCACCACCACCTTGGCGGTTGCGGCGTGGGCCTTTTCCAGTATGGTGGTTTGGGTGGCATCGCCTTGCACGGTTTGCATGCCACGCTGCACCGCCTGTTCGGCGAGCTCCGGGTCTTCCTCCACCACCACGCAGCGCACCTTCATGCTCTGTGCGGCCCAAGCCACATTGCTACCGTTCAATCCGAAGCCGATGATCACCAGATGGTCCTTGAGCAAGGGGCGTTCCACTTCCGGTGATCCGGAACTCACGTTCAACAGGGAGTCCAACACCTCGCCGGTCCGTGGAAGTAGCCGATTGAAGGTGCCACCGGCGATGCGGTTGGAGCGCGCCATTACCAACGGAGTGGCTGCCATGGTAATAATGGATACCGCAAGGAAGAGCTGGTGGTGCTCCGGGGAAAGCAGGCCATAGCCGATGCCGGAAAGTGCCAGCACGAAGGAGAACTCACCCACCTGGAAAAGGGCCAAGCCACATTTCAGCGCTGTGCGTACGGGGTAGCGGAGCAGCCAAACGGACAGAAAACCGGTAATGGTCTTGCCCATCATCACCAACAGGGCCAAGCCGATAATGGTAAGCGGGGAGGTGATGAACAAGGCGGGGTCCACCAGCATGCCGATGCTGACGAAGAAGAAGCTCATGAACAACTGGTGGAAGGGTTGAACAATGCCCGAGGCGTGATGGACCTGATCGGTTCCGCTGATGATGAGGCCGGCGAAGAATGCACCCAATGCCAAGGACAGCCCAAGGGCGGCCGTACCCCATGCGGCCGAGAAGCAGAGCAACACCACGGTGATGATGAAGAGTTCCTGATTGCGCCCTTTCGATACCAGCCGGAGCAGCTTCGGCACCGCCCAACGACCGCTCACATAAACCACGGTCAGGAGAAGCAGGACCTTGGCGAGGAGCTGCAGGAGGTCGCCTCCGATATCGCCGCTTTTGCCTGCCAGCATGGGCATCACGAGCATCATGGGCACCACGAGGATGTCCTGGAAGATCAGGATGGCGGAGGTGACCCGCCCGACGGGTGAATCCAGTTTTCCTTTTTCCTGAAGCACGCGCAACACGATGGCCGTGCTACTGAGGGTGACGAGAAAGCCGATGAACACCGCCTCCGGAAGGGCCATGCCAAAGAGCCTGCAAACGCCTGTGGTGAGGGCGATGGTGGTAACTGCCTGCAGGGATCCACCAACGAAAACCGTAATGCCGATGGAGGAGAGGTCCTTCAGGCTGAAGCCCATGCCGATCACGAACAACAGGAAGATCATACCGAACTCGGCCAACTCGTTCACGCGCTCCGTTTCATCCACCCAGCCGAGCATGTGCGGCCCGGCCAGCATACCCGCTATGATGAAGCCGAGCACGCCGGGCATCTTCAGCCTGCGGAACAACAAGATGATGCCCACCGCCAAGGCGAGCACGACAACCAGTTCCTTGTAGAGACCGTCCTGCATCCTATTTCTTGAAGACCAACCAGACGGCAGCTACCAAGAGCACCGCGGCCAACGCATGGTTCCAACGGAACACTTGATCCTTGAAGGCGATGGTGGTGAAGCCGACGAACACGACGAGCGTGATCACCTCCTGGATCACTTTCAGCTGGATCAAGGAAAAGGGACCACCGTACCCAGCGAACCCGATCCTGTTGGCCGGAACTTGTAGGCAGTATTCAAAGAAGGCGATACCCCAGCTAAGGAGGATCACGGAAAAGAGCCCCCACTTGGCCCAGGTCGGATGGTCCTTGAAGCGCAGGTGCCCATACCATGCAATGGTCATGAAGGTATTGCTGAGCACAAGAAGGCCGATGGAAAGTAGACCGCGCATGGGGCAAAGTTCCCGGCAGGCGATGGTCCCACGTGGCCGTGACGGAACTTTCAGCGAACGTCCCGGTGTTGATCCCTACATTTCAGGCATGCTCGTATCCTTCAACGAAATGCTACCCCACCGCAGGGTATACATCCGTAAGCAGTTGCGCTATATGCTCATAGCCTTTCTGTTCATCGCGGTCAGCTTGGCCATCGGCACGGCGGGGTACATGGGCTTCGCGCATTTGAGCCTTACGGATGCCTTCCTCAACGCGAGCATGATCCTTGGAGGGATGGGGCCCGTGGACACCTTGCCCAACGAAACGTCCAAGTGGTTCGCCTCTTTCTATGCACTGTACAGCGGTGTGGCGCTTCTTACGATCGTGGCGGCCATGTTGGCGCCCACGATACACCGGCTATTGCACGTCCTGCATCTGGACCAAAAGGACAAGACCAAGGAGTGAGCCTTCAATCCTTCGTCTCGTTCCAAGTGCGGTACTTGGAAGTGATCGGTGGTCGATCAGCCGGAACCTCGGTCAAAGGCTCGCACGCTTCCAAGGTTGCGTGCAGTTCAGTGGGCAGGCCTTGGTAGAGTTTGGTCCCTTCGGTCTTCCAGGCGAGCATGTCGTCACTCACGTCCTTCACGGCCCGTGCCGGATTACCCACGATCACCTTGCGGGCTTCCCAGACGGAGTCCGCAGGTAAAAAGGCCAAAGCTCCTACCACACATCCTTCACCCAACTGCACACGATCCATCAGCACGGCATTCATTCCCACAAGGCAGTTGCGCCCTATATGGGCTCCGTGAATGATCGCCCCATGCCCAATGTGAGCTCCCTCCTCCAGCCGCACGGTAACCCCGGGGAACATGTGGATGGTGCAATTCTCCTGCACGTTGCAGCCATCCTCCACAATGATCTCTCCCCAGTCGCCGCGTAGCGCTGCCCCGGGGCCGATATAGACATCGCGCCCGATGATGACATTCCCAGTGACCACCGCTTGGGGATGCACAAAGGCCGAAGGGTGTACCACCGGCCGGTACCCATTGAATGCGTAGAACATGCTGCGAACCTACGGATCGACGGGGTGCGCCGGGGATGTTACCCTTACGTTAAGGTTCTGCGCAAGGGGTGGGGACTGGAACGAGGCGGCTACATTTGGCGACGTCAATCAGCCATACACATGCCCTTAGGATCCATCTTTCGCCTGTTCAAACCCAAGGACAAGGTTTTCTTCTACCACTTCGAAGCCTCGGCGGCGAACGTGTTGAAAATGAGCGAGGACCTGATGCTGATCATGGCATCGGAACCGGGTGCGCACCGCACTGCGATGCTCGAGCGACTGGTGCTGCAGGAACGTGCCAACGACGACCTCACGCACACCATCTTCAAGGAGCTTGCCCGGAACTTCATCACTCCGATCGACCGGGAGGACATTCATGCATTGGCCGGCAGCTTGGATGATGTGGCGGACTACATATTGGCCAGCGCGAAGAACTTGGAGCTTTTCCATATTGATAAGCCCGACGAGACCTGCCGTGAACTGGCCCGCTTGGTGAATGAAGGAGCCAAGATCGTGCAGATGGCGGTCCATCACCTGCGCGACCTGAACAAGCCCAACGCCCACCACCAGTTCGTGATCGATGTGAACAGCATGGAGAACGAGGCCGACGAGGTGTATGATTCGGCCATTGAGCATCTCTTCGCACATGAGAAGGACGCCATCCATCTGATCAAGATGCGCGACACCTACATGATGCTGGAAATGGCTACCGACAAATGTGAGGATGTGGCCAACGTGATCGAATCGATCATGCTCAAATACGCTTGATCGAAGGTTGTTGTAGAAATGCAGAGCATGCGAATGATGGTGGATAGCCGCAGAAGCGCCGAGGCGTTCAGGTCCGATGTTCATCGGCTGCCAAGCCCACTCGTGGCCGACCTGTTTCCCCCAATTTCTTCTCGACGTCTCCACGCCTCTGCGGCATTCTCCTTAACTCTCGTTGGTATATGAGTATGATCGTGGTCATCATCATTCTGGCCTTGGTGTTCGATTACATCAATGGATTCCACGATGCGGCCAACTCCATAGCCACCATTGTAAGCACGAAGGTGCTCACGCCTTTCCAAGCGGTGATGTGGGCAGCGATGTTCAACTTCGCAGCTTACTTCATCTTCAAGGACCATGCGGTGGCCAACACCATCAGCAAAACGGTCCATCACGAATACATCACCCTGCCGGTGATCCTGAGCGGACTTATCGCGGCGATCATCTGGAACCTGCTTACGTGGTGGTATGGTATCCCCAGCAGCAGCTCGCACACCTTGATCGGTGGCTTCGCAGGTGCCGCACTTACGCATGCGTTCACGATCCACTCCGGGCTCACGTTCGCGGACGTGATCGAGAGCCGGATGATCCTCATCATCGTCGCCTTCATCTTTCTTGCGCCTTTGCTGGGCATGGCCATCAGTATGTTCATCTCGCTGGTCACCTTGGTAGAGAACACTTGGTTCCGGGTCAGCCTCATCGTGCTCACCGGTATCTTCACGTGGTTCCTCTTCATCCACCTGCAGGATGGTAAAATGCACCGCAACCTGTCGGCAGCCATGGGCGTGCATGACCTGGAGGAAGCGGTGCTTCTGGATCCTTCGCGCCAAGCGGAGCTCGATTCAGCGAAGTTCAAATTCGACGAAGCGGAGCCTTACCTCGCCATGTATCCCAAGAAGGGTGCGGCCGGGGTTACCAAGCTCATCCTGAAGGAAGTGGATCCCAACTTGAACCAAGCCAAGCTGGAACGGGCGATCTCCAACGGCGACAATAGCTGGATCCGCTACGGTTTGATGTTCTTCATAGCGCTGTACTGCTTCACCTACATCTACGTGGAGAAAGTGCGCACCCCCAATGCCTTCAGCGTTGCCAAGATGTTCAAACGCCTACAGCTGGCAAGTTCTGCCGCCGTGAGCGTGGGCCATGGCGGTAACGACGCGCAAAAGGTGATGGGTATCATCGCCGCAGCGCTGATCGCGAATGGGGATATCACGGATTTCAAGGACATGCCGAACTGGGTGCCCTTGGCTTGCTACACCATGATCAGCTTGGGCACCTTGAGCGGTGGTTGGAAGATCATCAAGACCATGGGCACGCGCATCACCAAAGTGACCCCTTTGGAAGGTGTATGTGCGGAAAGTGGCGGGGCCATCACCCTCTATTTGACCGAACAGATGGGCATACCCGTGAGTACCACACACACGATCACGGGATCCATTATCGGAGTAGGGGCCACCAAACGCTTGAGCGCGGTACGATGGGGCGTTACCATCAGTCTCCTCTGGGCGTGGATCATCACCATTCCGGTGAGTGCCTTGATGGCGGCGATAGTCTACTACCTCGTCAGCCTTTTCATGCCGGCCTAAGCCGTACTTCACCCCGCCAAGTGCGGTGGTGCGAAGAGGCACAGATAGTTCCGCGCGAACGGTGAACTTTGCGCCATAGAATTTTTCCCATGGCCATTATCCTATCCGACGCCGGACTCCATCGACACCTGCTGCCGCTCACCTATACACGCCCAGTGGGGGCGCTACGGGTGGGCATTCAGACCTTGGCCGGTATGTGGCAACGCATGGCCGGCATGGCCATAGGATATCGGACGGAGGCCTATTTGCAAGGAAAGTTCCCGCCGGTACAAGCGGAACGCACTTGGGAAGTGCTGGGGGGGCTGATCCCGACACCGGAACTGGTAGCCGCTGTGCTCGATCTCGAAGCTGGTGAAGTCCTGCTCCATGCGGGACGACCGCTGGCCTTCTGCTCCATGGGGTCCGCCCATGCAGCTGAAATGGACTGGACCGTGGCACCGGCTTACCTCAAACAGCGGGAATATGCCGGTACTGCCCGGATCATCGAGCGGCCGTGGCACCTCTTTCAATTCTGCGGCGCAGCGATCACCCATGATTTCCATTTCCTCACAGAAGGACGCCGCAGTGCTACCCTCAGCGCATTGAACACGGTGATCGGGGATCCGAAGCTGATCTTTCTGGAGGAGGGCGCACAGGTGGAGGCCAGCATTCTGAACACCACCAAAGGCCCTATTTGGATCGGCAAGGACGCCGAAGTGATGGAAGGCTGCATGATCCGTGGACCTTTCGCCTTGGGTGAAGGTGCACAGTTGAAAATGGGCACGAAGATCTACGGGGCCTGCTCCTTTGGGCCGGAATGCCGCGTTGGAGGGGAAGTGAACAACAGCGTGATCCAGGGATACAGCAACAAAGGGCACGATGGCTTCCTGGGCAACAGCGCGCTGGGGGAGTGGTGCAACTTGGGAGCCGACACCAACACCAGCAACCTGAAGAACACCTACGGCGAGGTGAAAGCTTGGAGCTACATGGATGAAGCACTGGTGGATACCGGCCAGCAATTCCTCGGCCTCGTAATGGGCGACCATGCCAAGAGCAGCATCAACTCCATGTTCAATACCGGCACGGTGGCAGGTGTTTGCGCCAACGTATTCGGCAGCGGATTCCCTCCGAAGCACATCCCTTCCTTTGCTTGGGGGAACGACGGGACATACACGCTGGACAAGGCATTGGCCACTTGTGAGAAGGTGATGGAGCGTCGGGATATTCCGTTGACCGGGGAAGACCGATCCATTCTCGAGCACGTCTTCAGCCTGACGGAGGCCTATCGACGCTGACAAGTTCGCAGGTTGTCCTGCGCGGCATGGACCTTGCCGACTGCAGCCACCCGCATAGCTTCGGCTTAAGAGAAGCGATGTAATTTTGAAACCGACACATTGGCACCATCCGCATGAGCGATATTTTCATGAACACCAACCCCTTATTGTCTTCGGAAGTGATCGATAACGAGACCGAGTTGATCCCGCTGATCACCGCAGAGGATGAGGAGTTGATGAATGCGGAGAAGACCCCGCCTGAACTCCCCATCCTTCCGTTGCGCAATACCGTGCTCTTCCCGGGTGTGGTCATCCCCATCACCGTGGGCCGGGATCGCAGCATCAAGCTGATCCAGGAGGTCTATCGCGGCAACCGCACCTTGGGAGTATTGAGCCAGAAGGATTCCGAGATCGAGGAGCCGAATCCGGAGGATCTGAACAAGGTGGGCACCATCGCCACCATCATCCGCATGTTGCGCATGCCGGACGGTAGCACTACAGCCGTGATCCAAGGCAAGAAGCGCTTCGAGATGATCGAGATCGTGCGCACCGATCCCTATTTCACCGCCAAGGTGAAGGAGTTCACGGAGCAGCGCCCCGAGAAAGGTGACAAGACCTTCGAGGCTTTGGTAAGCTCATTGAAGGACCTGGCCACCAACATCATAAAGGCCAGTCCGCACATTCCCACCGAGGCGAGCTTCGCGATCAAGAACATCGACAGCCCCAGCTTCCTGGTGAATTTCATCAGTAGCAACATGAATGCTGAGGTGGCCGAAAAGCAGCGCATGCTGGAAGTGGCCGACCTGCGTGAGCGTGCCAACCTGCTACTGGCGCACCTGACCAAGGAGCTGCAGATGCTGGAGATGAAGAACGAGATCCAGAGCAAGGTGCGCACGGAAGTGGACAAGCAACAGCGCGAGTACTTCCTGCATCAGCAGATCAAGACCATTCAAGATGAGCTCGGTGGCAACCCCATCGAGCAGGAGATCGAGGAGATGCGCGCCACGGCGAGCAAAAAGAAGTGGACCAAGAAGGTCGGTGACCTCTTCGAGAAGGAACTGGTGAAGCTCCAGCGGATGAACCCTGCAGGGGCGGAATTCAGCGTGCAGTACAACTATGTGCAGTTGCTGTTGGAACTGCCCTGGGGAGAATACACCTTGGATAAGTTCGACCTGCACAACGCCCAGAAGATCCTGGACCGCGACCACTTCGGCTTGGAAAAGGTGAAGGAACGCATCATCGAGCACTTGGCCGTACTGAAGCTGAAGGGCGATATGAAGGCGCCGATCATCTGCCTCTATGGACCTCCCGGCGTGGGTAAGACCAGCTTGGGCAAGAGCATGGCGGAGGCCTTGGGCCGGAAGTATGTGCGCATGAGCTTGGGCGGCCTGCACGATGAAGCAGAGATCCGCGGGCACCGCAAAACCTACATCGGAGCCATGCCCGGCCGTTTGATCCAAAGCCTGAAAAAAGCCGGCACCAGCAACCCGCTCTTCGTCCTCGACGAGATCGATAAGGTGGGCAAGGACTTCCATGGCGACCCCGCCAGCGCACTGCTGGAAGTGCTCGATCCCGAGCAGAACCATGCCTTCTACGATAACTACGTGGAGCTCGAATACGACCTCAGCCGCGTGATGTTCGTGGCAACAGCCAACTCCCTCAGCACCATTCACCCTGCCTTGCGCGACCGCATGGAGATCATCGAGGTGAACGGATACACCTTGGAGGAGAAAGTGGAGATCGCTATCCGTCATCTTCTGCCCAAGCAGTTGAAGGATTCCGGCATCAAGGCCAAGCAGTTCAAGCTGGGCGATGGCGTGCTGGAAGCGGTTGTGGAGGATTACACCGACGAAAGCGGCGTCCGCACGCTGGAAAAGCGGATCGCGAAACTGGTGCGTTATCGCGCCAAACAGATCGCCTTGAAGGAGAAGTTCTCGGTCACCATCAACGTGCAGGACCTGGTGAAGATCTACGGCCCCAGCCATGCCCGGGACAAATACCAAGGCAACGATGTGGCCGGGGTGGTCACGGGACTTGCATGGACCCCCACCGGTGGCGACATCCTCTTTCTGGAAACCAGTATCACCAAGGGCGAAGGCAAGCTCACCCTCACCGGAAACCTCGGTGACGTGATGAAGGAAAGTGCCATGATCGCCTTGGAATACCTGAAGGCACACAGCGACATCATTGGCCTTGAACAGGAGGTCTTCAAGCGCTGGAACGTCCACATCCACGTACCCGAAGGGGCTACGCCGAAGGACGGACCGTCAGCAGGTATCGCCATGATCACCAGCATTGCCAGTGCTTTCACACAGCAGAAGGTGCGCAAATTCGTAGCCATGACCGGTGAGATCACACTCCGCGGAAAAGTGCTGCCTGTAGGTGGCATCAAGGAGAAGATCCTCGCGGCCAAGCGCGCCGGTATCAAGGAGATCATCCTCAGCGAAGACAACCGCAAGGACATTGAGGACATCGATGCCCGCTATGTAAAGGGCATGCGGTTCCGGTATGTAGGGGAGATGATCGACGTGGTGAAGCATGCCTTGCTGAAGGAGAAGGTGGAGCACGCCTTGCAGGTAGCTTGATCATTTGATCAAAGACCAACGAACTGAATGAAAAGGCCGACATTTATTGTCGGCCTTTTTCATTCCCGAAGTTCCAGCATCCCACACGGGGTTCATCTTTGCGGCCGATCCATCACTTCATGCGTGTCCAGCCATCGCTGCTCCTTGCATTTGCCACTACCCTGATCGGGATATCGACCCGTGCGCAAGAGCGAACATCCGTGGCGTTCGATACGCAGCGGGGCCTGCTCTTTAAGGTCGACAGCACATTCGCGTTGAATTTTCGCTTTCGAATGCAGGACCGTGCAAGCTTCTACCACACGGCAGGGGCGGGTACGGAAGAAAACACAAGCCACTTCCAGGTCAGGCGTTTCAGGCTGAAGCTAGAGGGACACGCACTTACACCGCGGTTGACCTACAAGATCCAGTTAGGTTTGTCTGAAAGGGATATGCACATCGGGGATGGGCAGTCCGCTCCCAACGCGGTGCTGGATGCGTTGGTCTTTTACAAGCTCGCTCCACATACCAAGATCGGTTTTGGCCAAGGCAAACTTCCGGGTGGTCGGGAAGCCATCATTTCATCCGGTGAACTGGAATTACCGGAACGACCGCTGGCCAATAGCGCCTTCACGCTGGACCGGGATATGGGATTCTTCCTGGTGCAGGACATTGAGTTGGGCCAGCACCACCTGCGCATGCATGGGTCCGCTTCCCAAGGTGAAGGCAGGTCCACAGCAGCGGCGGAATCCGGTTTGTGCTATACCGGGCGTTTGGAATGGCTCCCGCTCGGGACCTTCACGGATGAAGGAGACCACGTGGAGGGCGACCTACGCAGGGAACCCAAACCAAAGTTCTCTCTTGCCACGGCCTACAGCACCGACCGTAATGCGCGCCGGGCACGCGCTCAAGCTGGTCCGTTATTTCCGGATGATCAAGGACGCACCATCGGCACGTTCTTCCTCGATGCGCTATTCAAGCACAAGGGGTGGGCCTGGCAAAGTGAATACAGCCAGCGCCATGCGGAAGGCACACCGGCCGTTCAGGATACGGTTACGGGAACATGGACCGCAGTGAACGAAGGGTGGGGCCTGACCAGCCAGTTAAGCCGAATGATCGGGTTGCGTTCCCAAATAGTGGCGCGCTATTCCGTGGTGAGGTATGATGCGCAGGTGAAGGAGCACTACGCCGACCGGAACGAGGCGACGATCGGATATTCCTACTACCTCAATGGACACCGGATCAAGCTGCAATCCGCACTGACGTACAATTGGCTGGATAGGGAGATCGATACCAGACAGCCGGGCAACCAATGGGCATTGATGTTACAAGTGGAATTCGGGATCTGATGGAGGATGGACCCAAGGGGATGATGGATCCCCGCCAACTTTCCATCGAGGAACTGACCTATGAGCTTCCGGATGCGCGGATAGCACAGCATCCTTTGGCCGAACGCGATTCCTCCAAGTTGCTGGTCTATCGCACCGGGGAGATCACGGACCGCACTTTCAAGGACCTGCCGGATGAGTTGCCGGAGAATGCGCTTTTGGTGCTGAACGATACACGCGTGGTGCATGCGCGCATCACCTTCAAGCGGGCCACCGGCGCGGTGATCGAATGCATGGTGCTGACCCCGGAGAATGACCGCGCCATTGAACACGCGTTGAACGACGAACGGACGTCCCGATGGTGGTGCATGCTCGGCAATGCCAAGCGCTGGAAAGGGGAGGAGCTCATTTTGGAAAAGGATGGTCACCGCCTTTCCATAGTGCGGATCGATCAGCACAATGGCGAACACTTGGTGGAATTCCACTGGAATAGCGATGAAGCCTTCCTGCAGCAACTGGATCGTTTCGGTGCCGTACCACTTCCACCCTATATGCGCCGGAGCGCCGAGGATGATGATGACAGCCGCTACAACACCGTCTTCGGAGAGCGTCCCGGTTCAGTGGCCGCACCCACGGCCAGTCTACACTTCACACCTGAAGTGCTCGCGCGGTTGAGTACCAAAGGAGTGGGAACCACCCGCGTGACCTTACATGTGGGGGCAGGCACATTCCTTCCAGTGAAAAGCCGGACCATGGCTGATCACGATATGCACAGCGAGCAGGTGCGCATACCTCGGACCGCGATCGAGCAACTCCTGCGGCACTGGAAGAAAGGTCCGATCATCCCGGTGGGCACCACGGCCATGCGAACCATGGAAAGCTTGTATTGGTTCGGTGCGGACCTGGTGAACGGCATGGACACCGAGCTTCTGGCGGTAGAGCAATGGCGCCCCTATGCCGCATTACCCGAAGTGGGTGTGGAAGAAGCCTTGAGTGCGGTGTTGGTTTGGTTGGATCGCCACGGGGAGGATGCCGTTATCGGTTCCACCAAACTGTTGATCGCCCCCGGTTATCGATTCCGGCTTGCCGATGGCTTGATCACCAACTTCCACCAGCCCCGCAGCACATTACTGCTGCTGGTGGCCGCGCTTATCGGTCCGCAATGGCGGGAGGTTTACGATCACGCACTAAAGAATAACTACCGTTTCCTGAGTTATGGCGATGGCTCCTTGCTGTGGGGCAAAGCTTAGCGGTAGTTAGCGAGCGCTGGTCAGTAACTCGATAGGAGAAGGCGCACCGGAATACTACCTGCGCCTATCTTGCGTTCCTTCCGCGATATGTGATCCTTATGCCCAAAACTGCACGCCTTTCCGTTCTTCTTCCCCTGCTTTTTGTACTGGCCACAGCGGAGGCTCAATTGGGCGGGTCCACGGTATTCCGCGTGTTGGACATCCCGAACTCTGCCCGCATATCCGGTCTGGGAGGCTCGCCGGTAGCGGTTTATGACAATGACATTAATCTGGGCCTGTTCAACCCGGCACTTCTCAATGCCTCCATGGCCAAGCAGGTCTCGTTGAGCTACCTGCCCTATGTGGATGGCATCAACATCGGTTATGCCGCATACGCGCATTACTTGGACAGCAGTAAGGTCACCTTGAGCGGTTCCGTTCAATATGTGGACTACGGAACCTTCACCCGCAGGGACGAAACCGGCTTGGAACAGGGCGAATTCAAGGCTGGCGAGTACGTGGTGCAGGTGGGTGCCGGCCGAGCGATCGACAGCGTGTTCAGCATGGGCGTGAACCTGAAATTCATCACCTCGAATCTGGATGCCTACAACGCCACCGGTTGGGCAGCTGACATAGGCGGGGTCTATGTGAAGAAAGCACTTGGACTCACCGTGGCAGCAACCCTGCGCAACATCGGCGTGGTAAGCAGCAGTTACACCAGTACCAAGGAGAAACTTCCATTCCAGGCCCAATTGGCCGCTACCTACAAATTCCGTCACGCGCCCTTTCGGCTCGGCCTCTCCGTGGATAACCTCCAGCAATGGGACCTCACTTATGATGACCCGAACCAGCAAGTACAGATCGACCCGACCACCGGGGAAGCGATCGTGAAGAAAGTGACCACCGTGGACAGGGCTTTGCTGCATGTCGTACCCAATGTGGAGGTGCTATTCGGCCCTAATTTCATGCTCCGTTTCGGCTATAATTACCGCCGGAGACAAGAGCTTGCTGTGGATGTGAAGCCCGGCCTTTCCGGAGTGAGCATGGGCATCGGACTGAAGGTGAGCCGACTGATCGTCAGCTACAGCTACGCGCAGTTCAATCCAGCAGGCGCCAGCAATACGTTCACCTTGGCCCTGCGTTTCGCGGACCTGAAGCGCAAGGAGGAGGGGTAGAGGCTTTGCCGCGGAGGCGCGGAGGCGCTGAGAAATTCAAGCTACTGGGCAATATGTATCGGTCCGGCTTATCGGCAACCCTGTGAACTCCTAACTCAACTCCTCCACGCCTCAGTTGCTTCCTTCAGAACGCTGCGCCGCAGCGTTTCCGCGGCCACTTTCTATCTCTGCGCCTCCGCGTCTCGGCGGCCCATCTTCTTCTCCAACTCTCTTCTCCTCAATTCCCAACCTGTATTTTAGCGCGCATCCGATCCATCATGCGTCGCATCAACATTGCAATAGACGGCTTCAGCAGCTGTGGGAAAAGCACGCTGGCCAAGCACTTGGCGCATCACCTGGGCTACACCTACATCGATAGCGGGGCCATGTACCGCGCCATAGCACTGTATGTGCTGGAGAACGGCCTGGTGGTCGACGGCAAGCTGGATAAGGAGAACCTGTTGCGGGTATTGCCCAAGATCGACATTCGATTCAAGCATGATGATACCAGCCAGCGCAGCGAGACCTTGCTCGATGGCCGCAACGTGGAGTCCAAGATCCGCGGCATGGAGGTGAGCAGGCATGTCACCCTGGTAAGTCCTGTGCCGGAGGTGCGCGCCAAGCTGGTGGAGTTGCAGAAGGCCTTGGGCAAGGATGGTGGAGTAGTGATGGATGGCCGCGACATCGGCACGGTGGTCTTTCCCGATGCGGAGGTCAAATTCTACATGACCGCCCGGCCGGAGGTACGCGCCCAGCGGCGCTACTTGGAACTGGTGGGCCGGGGGGTGGAGATCGACTATGCCAGCGTACTGGACAACATCGAACGCCGCGATGATGACGATCTCAAACGCGAGGCGGATCCCCTATTGAAGGCCCCGGACGCCTTGGAAATAGACAACAGTGAACTGACGGCTACCGAGCAGTTCAACTTGGCCTTGGGCTTTGTGGTGAAGACCATCGGAGAGGTGGCCGAGGCTTGAGGCCACTCGAGATTCAAGGCCCCTGAAAGCTCGCGAGAGCGTCCACGCTCGTGCCCCGGCACAGTACGTTACTCCATCGCCGTAGTACCACACTGCCGAAACGGCTGGTCCGGCACCATGGGAAAGACGAACGAACTGAAAAACGAATCGACCAACTTGTCGAACTCCTCTGCCTTCTCTTCGCTGATGGCAGGCTTGAAGAGGTAGTGAAAGTGTTCCATGTGCCCGTCCTCGCCGAAGAAACTTCGGTAGGTCATCTTTTGCTCCGGATCGAAACGCAAGCCATGTTCCGCCAAGTAGCCCTTTAGCATGCGCAAAGTGGTTTGCCATTTTTCTATGAATTCCTCCGTTTCCCCGGGGAAGGCTTCTTGTGTTGAGTCCTGCACATTGAACGCGCTCATATAGAGCGAGTCCAAACCTTCTACCGTCATTCCGGCTTTGCGAGCTTCCGGAAGGGACATGACGCGCTGAGCTTGCATGCTCCCTGCGGAAGCCAAGAAAAGCAATATGCCAGCTAAATATTGGTTCATTGTCGTCCGCTATTATTTCATCAGGCATCCCAAAACTAACGCTCGCATCCTAGCTCGCGCTTTATCGATTGCCGCCCAGCAACATTCGAAGATAAACCGATCAAGGCTCCGCAAACCGGCCTCGGAAAGGTCCAGGTCAAGGCGGAATGCAAGGTCTTCAATAGTGCCTCTCCCGATCGTTGCGCGATAGGTGTTGAGTGTAGCACGATCCAGACCAGCAAGACATATTGAATGAATTTTCCTCAGGCATTTGGGCCCAAGTCGAGGCGTAGATGGCGATTCAGGGCAACAGCTGCCTGCCTCATTCGCCCCGTGGGTCTTACTCCACCAATGCAGCAACAGTGGCTACCGGATCCTTCGCATCCCCCACAAAATCCAACACCTTCAGCATCACCCGGTCCAATAAGGTATCCGGGCAACTAGCGCCGCTGGTGAGCACAATGGTGACGGGCCGCTTGGTTGGCAGCCAATCCGTGGTGCGTTCCAGCTTGTGCGCCGGATAGTTGAAGTGCACGATCTCGCTGGAGCTGAGCAGTTCCTTATCACCATTGATGAAGTAGGTGGGGAACTTGCCTTCCAGCAATTCCACGATGTGGCTGGTGTTGCTGCTGTTGTAGCCGCCCACCACCAAGGCGAGATCGGCCTCCTCCTTCAGCAGTTCGTGGGTAGCATCTTGGTTGTCGTTGGTAGCGTAGCAGAGGGTGTCACGCGTATCCGCGAAGTGGTTCTTCAGATCGGCCTCTCCATACTTCGTCAGCATTACCTGTTTGAGGTGGTCTGCGATGGCCTGCGTTTCGGTGGCCAGCATGGTGGTCTGGTTCACCACGCCGATGCGTTGCAGATCGGTGGCCGGGTCGAAGTTGGGGGTGCAGCGGGTGCCGAAGATTTCGAAGAAACGTTCGACCGGCAATTCACCAGTGATGATGCGCCCCAGCTCCTCTGTTTCTTCCATGTCCTTTACGATCACCGCGGGCGAACCCTTGGCTGTATGGCTAAAGGTCGCGCGTGTTTCCTCGTGGGCGGCCTTGCCATGGATCACCACCGTATGCTTCTGCTCGCCGAGCTGGGCGCTTCGCTTCCATACCTTCTCCACAAAGGGGCAGGTGGTGTTATGCTTCAGCGGGTCTATACCCAGTGCTTTCAAGCGTGCCTCCGTTTCCAATGTGGTGCCGAAAGCGGGGATGATCACGATATCGTCACTTTTCAGTTCGTCCCAATCCATGAGCATTTGCCCGTGGGTATCCTGAATGAAGCGCAGGCCGTGACTTTCCAGGTCCTCGTTCACCTCAGGGTTATGGATCATCTGGCTCAGGAGGAAGATCCGCTTGCCGGGATTATCCTCCAGCGCCTTGTAACTGATCTCGATGGCATTCTCCACTCCATAGCAGAAGCCGAAATGTCGCGCCAGAACAAAACGGACCGGCCCAAGGTCCAGCAGGGTAGGTGTGAAGTCCTTTTTCCGCGGGTCCTGCACCTTGCGGAAAGCTTTCAGGCGGCCGATCAGGTTGGAGCGATAGTGGGCAGGAATGTCGAAGGTGCGCATGAGGAGCTATGAATGGCCCGAGTAACGTGTGAGTCCTTTTGGACACTTCCGAACGGCCAGATCGGGGATACATTTTCCGACGGACAAAGTTAGTCCTCCTTTTCAGCAGGGCTGAATGCCATGCGTAGGTTGCGGAGCAGAGGCTTATGCGCTACGGCCATTCCTCATTTCGTGCCTGATCACACTTGGTATAGCGGTCGATTGGCGCCAGAAAACCAAGTTCTTGGGTCAGAGCGGATCCGAGAGGGTTGAAATGTTGACCCATTGTATGCAACACGTTGATATTCTTAGTACTTTCGCGCCCCCAATTCGGGAAAGTCCGCACAATGGCACTGCGGGCCAACCACAACAAACCCTCACGGGCAGTGCCATCCTGGCCCGCGATACAAACCGACATTTATATGTCATCAGTAGAGAACAACAAGGTCGTATTCGCTGAACCACCTGCCGATTTCGATTGGGACGCCCTCGAGAGTACAGCTCCGGCAGCCACGGAAGCGCGCGCCAAAATGGAGCAGCGTTACGAGGATACCCTCAGCAGCATCACGGAGAAGGAAGTCCTGATGGGCACCGTGGTGGGCATGAACAAGAAGGAGGCTGTGATCAACATCGGATACAAGTCCGAGGGTGTGGTCCCTTTGAGTGAATTCCGTTACAAGCCGGACCTGGCCATTGGCGATAAAGTGGAGGTGTACATCGAGAAGCAGGAGGACAAGGCCGGCCAGATGATCATCTCCCACAAGACCGCACGTGTTCACAATGCCTGGGGCAAGGTGAACGCAGCAATGGAGACCAATGAGATCATCATGGGCTACGTGAAGTGCCGCACCAAAGGCGGCCTCATCGTGGACGTGTTCGGCATCGAGGCCTTCCTGCCAGGCAGCCAGATCGACGTGAAGCCGATCCGCGACTACGACCAGTACGTAGGCAAGAACATGGAGTTCAAGGTGGTGAAGATCAACCAGGAGTTCAAGAACGTGGTGGTCTCGCACAAGGCCTTGATCGAGGCGGAGATCGAAGCGCAGAAGAAGCAGATCATCGGCGGCCTGGAAAAGGGCCAAGTGCTCGAAGGCACCGTGAAGAACATCACCAGCTACGGGGTGTTCGTGGACCTCGGCGGCGTGGATGGCCTGGTACACATCACCGACCTGAGCTATGGCCGCGTGAGCCATCCCGAAGAGGTGGTGAAGCTGGACGATAAGATCAACGTGGTGATCCTCGACTTTGATGACGAGAAGCGCCGCATCGCCCTGGGCCTCAAGCAGCTGAGCCCGCACCCCTGGGATTCCCTGGACGCCAACCTGAACGCTGGCGACAAGGTGACCGGCAAGGTGATGGTGATCACCGACTATGGCGCCTTCGTGGAGGTGGCCAACGGCGTGGAAGGATTGCTGCACGTGAGCGAAATGAGCTGGAGCCAACACCTGCGCAGCCCGAAGGATTTCCTGAAGGAAGGCCAAGAGGTGGAGGTACAGGTCCTCAACATCGACCGCGAAGAGCGCAAGATGAGCTTGGGTATGAAGCAGCTCGCTGCCGATCCATGGGAGGATATCGAGTTCAAATACCCAGTGGGCTCCCGTCACACCGCCAAGGTGCGCAACTTCACACACTTCGGCATCTTCGCCGAACTGGAGGAGGGAGTTGACGGATTGATCCACATCAGCGACCTCAGCTGGACCAAGCGGGTGAAGCACCCGAGCGACTTCTGCAAGATCGGTGACGAGGTGGAAGTGCAGGTACTGGAGGTTGACAAGGAGAACCGTCGCCTCAGCCTTGGCCACAAACAAGTGGAGGAGAACCCTTGGGAGGTGTTCGCCGATACCTTCCAAGTGGGCAGCGTTCACGAAGGAACCATCACCAGCCGCACCGGTAGCACCTTTGTGGTGGCCCTGCCATACGGCGTGGAAGGAACCGTGGCGCTGAAGCACCTGAAGAAGGAGGACGGCAGCAAGGCGAATGTGGAGGACAAACTCCAATTCAAGGTGCTCGAGTTCAATGCTGAAGCACGTCGCATCGTACTGAGCCATACCCGCACCTTCGAGGAAGGGGATGATAGCTTGGAGCATGCAGCACCTGCCAAGCGTGGCGGACGTAAAGGTTCCGACGAGCATGGAGGCGGACAAAGCCCAAGCGTTCGCAGCGTGAACGAGAAAGTGGAGAAGTCCACACTCGGTGACCTCAGCGTGCTGAGCGATCTGAAGAACGCGATGGAGAGCAGCGAGCGCACCGGCAAGACCGTTAAGCGCAAGTCCCGTCGTGACGACATGGATGATATGGACGACATGGAGGGCTAAGCCCCGAATGGATCACATGCGAAAGGCGGCCAATTGGTCGCCTTTCGTATTTTATGGAATGATCGATCACTTGAAGCGTTGCGTTGCTCCTGCACCTTGGATGGCATCTGCGATTATCTTGGCCGCCGCATGTTAAGCTCACTTTCCCGTGGTATCCTCAAGTTGCTCGGCTGGCGATTGATCGATCGCCGACCCGCGGATATCGGTAGTGCCATCTATCTGGTGGTGCCCCACACCAGCAATTGGGATTTCTTTCTGGGGCTTCTAGCGCGAAGCGGCGCAAGGATCAAGGCGAACTACCTGGCCAAGAAGTCCTTGTTCGATTCTCCCGTGGGCTTTTTTTACCGGGGCTTGGGAGGGTACCCGGTGGACCGGACGAAAAGCACCCATATCACGGATCAAATAGTGGAGTACTTCAACACGGTCCCTCACTTTTCCATTGCCATAACTCCGGAAGGCACGCGCGCCAAAGTGGACGCATGGAAGACCGGCTTCTGGCGCATCGCCCATAAGGCGAAGGTCCCCTTGGTGCTTACCTCGTTCGACTATGGTAAAAAGGAAGTGACCCTCAGCGCCCCTTACTACGTGGGGGATGATATGGACAAGGACATTGCTGAGCTGATGGAGTACTTCAAACCATTTGTGGGAAAAAACCCGCACTGAGGCACACTTTCGAGAAGTGGCCCCGTTCTTGTTCTGTCTTTAACAGATCCAACTTCATGCGGGCTATTCCCTTCCTTCTTTTAATGGGCGTGATGGCATCAACCTCCATGCACGCACAAGCCACATTTCCTGATATGGTAGGGGAGACCACGGAGGGCACCACGGTTACCCTGCCGGATCACTCAAAACCCGGATACACCATCGTGGCATTGGCCTATGGGAAAAAGGCTGAGCCTTTATTGGAGCGGTGGTATGGCCCGGCCTATTCCCGGTTCATCGCCAAGAACGGGCTCTTTGCGGCCACCTACCAAGCAGAGCTTTATCTGGTGCCGATCTTCGTTGGCCTGAACCGGTCCGCCTATAGCGGAAGCATGAACAAGCTGCGCAAGGAAGTGGACCCCGAGATCGCGCGTCGCGTCCTCTTTGTGAAGGACGACCCTCGGGACCTGATCAAAGCATTGGGAATGACCAATAAGGACATTCCATACTTCTTCGTCCTGGACCAGAACGGTAAGATCCTCCGACGGATCTCCGGCGCCTATTCGGTCGACCAGTTGGATGAACTGGAAGCCCCCATGCTCAACTGAGCTGCATCGCACATCTTACCTTTGCCAACTTCAAAACAGAACATGAACAATTTTCACGTCCCCACCATTTTCGCAGGCATGGCCCTTATCCTTGCCTGTGGTAGCACAGCGGCTCCTGATAAGGTCGATCCGATGGCCACCGACAACGCTTTAGATAACACTCAACAACCCCAAAAGACCGTGCAGAACACCGAACCAGGCGAAGGACTCTTCGCAGAATTCATTACTTCCAAGGGCACCATTGTTTGTGAACTGGAGTACCAGAAAGCACCCATGACCGTGGCCAACTTCGTAGCCTTGGCCAAAGGGGAGCAGAAGAACAGTGCCAAGGAATTAGGAGTGCCCTACTATGACGGTATCGTCTTTCACCGTGTGATCGCCGACTTCATGGTGCAGTGTGGCGACCCTACCGGAACCGGCCGTGGAGGCCCCGGATATGTGTTCCCTGATGAGATCGATGCGAGCTTGAAGCACGACCGCCCCGGTATCCTGAGCATGGCGAATGCTGGCCCGGGCACCAACGGCAGTCAGTTCTTCATTACCCACGTGCCCACTCCTTGGTTGGACGGGAAGCACACCATCTTCGGCCATGTAACAAGCGGCCAGGACGTGGTTAATGCGATCCAGCAAGGTGATAGTATCAAGTCCTTGAAGATCATCGCACATGGCGATGCTGCCAAGGCATTCAACGAGATGCAGGTACTGGAGGCCAACAAGGCCAAGTTCCAGACGCGTTGATCAGTGCCGGCGGCCGCTTCCGCTGCCGCTGGCTTTTCTGCCACCACCGGAACCTCCGCCGCGTTGCCCGCCTCCGGGACCGCGGCGGCTTCCGTTGGAGCCACTGCGCTTCACACCCTCAGCACGGTATACAGGTCCTTCACCGAAGCCGGCAGGTAGTGCAACCTTCTCCACCGGGTAGCCGATCAGTTGCTCGATCTTGCCGAACTCGCGCATGTCCTTCTCACTGACGAAGGTGATCGCCTGCCCCTTTTTCGAGGCACGTGCCGTACGCCCGACGCGGTGTACATAGTCCTCCGGGTCCTGCGGCACATCGTAATTGATCACCAGGTCAATGTCGTCGATATCGATACCTCTGCTCACCACGTTGGTGGCTACCAGGATGCGGAGCTTCCGATTGCGGAAATCCAACATCACCTGTTCCCGTTCGCTCTGCTCCAGGTCGCTGTGCATCGGCTTGGCATTGAAGCCACGCTTCTGCAGGTGCCGTGCGAGGTTCTTCACCTCCACCTTGCGGCCAGCAAATATGATGATGGTGGTCGCCTCGTTGGTCTTAAGGATGTGCTCCAGCACGGGCGCCTTCTGAGGTTCGTGTACCACGAAAGCTTCTTGCTTAACCCCTTCTGCGGGTTTGCTCAAAGCAATGCTGATCTCCACGGGGGAATCCAGGATAACCTTCGCTAATTCTCGGATCGGCGGGGCCATGGTGGCACTGAACATCAGCGTCTGACGTTCCTTCGGAAGGAACTTGATGATGCGGTTGATGTCATCAATGAAGCCCATGTCCATCATCCGATCGGCCTCATCCAGCACCAGGAACTCCAATCCCTCGATGGATACATAACCCAAGTTGAGATGACTCAAGAGTTTGCCGGGTGTTGCCACGATCACCTCCGTGCCACCTCTTAAAGCAGCCTTTTGCTGATCGAAGGAAGCACCATCACTTCCGCCATAAACGGCCATGGAGGTGATGGGGGTGAAGTAGGCGATCGCTTGCATCTGCTGATCGATCTGCAAAGCGAGTTCGCGCGTTGGCACTATGACCAAGGCACGGACTGATTTCTCCACCTTGGGCTTATAGCCGAAGATCACTTCGATAAGTGGAAGCAGGAAAGCTGCTGTCTTACCCGTGCCTGTCTGCGCGCAAGCGATCAGGTCTCGTCCCTCCAGCGCCGCCGGTATGGCTTGGGCTTGAATAGGGGTGGGTTTGGTGATGCCCATGGCCTGAAGGCCTTGAAGGAGGCCGGGATCGAGGCCAAGGGCATTAAAATCGGTAATGGGGCTTGAAGGTTCCAACGCGTTGTTCTGAAAAAGGGCCTATCCGGCGAGTGAGGCGCGAAAGTAGTTCATCCGCGAACGCACCGCTTAGGAAGCCCTTCGAATAGCCACGTCGACACTGGGTTCAAAGGTGAACTGGAAGCTCGTCGACTCACTCTTCAGCAAACGGACGGCACCACCCATGACCTGGGCCAATGCCAATACCAGTTCAGCACCTAACCGACCATTGTTCAGGACCTCGCCACTGATGGCCCCCGCGTGATCGGTATAGAGCAGTTCAAATTGGTAGAGTGCCAAACGACGCAGTACGATGGAGATCTGCGACGTACCGGTGGAAGTAATGGCATGGTCGATGCTGAGTTGGAGCAACTCATTGACCAACAAGCTCAACGGCAGGAGATCATCCATCAGGTCCTTCTCGTCTTCCACCAGTTCAAAGCTCACCTCCATTTTATCGGACATTTCCCGTTCGCGAAGGGAGGCATCCACCAAGGCCATGAAGTGTGCCTTCAGGTGGATAGTGCCTACGGCTTCGGCCTTCACCAGGATCCTATTGACCAGGTCCATTGTTTTGATCCTGCTGTGCAATGCGATGAGTCCCGCATTCAATTCCCCATCCTCGGTATGTTGGATCTGGGTCCTTACTAAAAGGTCGACCAACTGGATTTCTCCTGCACCCGAACCCACGCGACTGGTCAACAGCTCGCGCCGCTCCTTCGCCTGCATGAGGGCTTGGGAGAGTTGAAGGTTCTGTCGTTCCAGCTCTTGGCTTTTGGCCTCCACCTCTTTTGCACGCCCGGTGATCACCACGTTCTTCAGTCGGGTGCGCCGGATCGATGTTCCGTGGCGCAGCCGGAGCAGCATAAGCACGAGGATACCCACGGAAAGTGCGGCACATATTACCAAGGTCCAACGGATCTTGATCCGTTCCACGGAGAGGAGGGATGCCATGGCTTGGTTCTCCTCGCTTAGGTCAACCATGCTTTTGTCCTTCGCCTGCACAGCAAAGAGCATTTGCATTCGTGCAGCCCGATCGGCCGTGGCGGCGGAAAAGAGAGAATCCTTTGTCACGGATTTCTTTCGAACATAATGCAATGCGCTTTCCAGATCTCCCATGCCCTCATGGATCCTGGCCAGCAGGCCGTATAGTTCCGGAGTGCTTTGCGGAGCGTTGGGAGTGAGCTGTAATCCTTCATCGAAGGCGGCACGTGCGGACGTCCAGTTCTTGACCTCCACATTCGCCTTTGCCATAGCAAACAAGATCCGCGCAACCTCTTGGTCGTTCGCCAATACTTCGCGGCTTCGCAAGGCTGAGTGTAGTAAGGAAAGGGCATCAGCTGCCCGGTTCTTCGCCGTGAGGTACTCTCCTTGTCGGTAGAGTACCCGGACCTGCCCGGCTACATTTCCTTGTCGTTCAAAACCGCTCAGCATCCCTTCGCTCTGATGCTTGAATTCCGCGTATCGTTCGGAATCGAGCAAGAGGTCCAAAAGATCCAAGCTCGCGATGTTCTCCAACTCCTGATCTCCTGTGGTCTTCAGGATGAGCACGCTGCGCTTGCTTGCAGCCACAGCCCCCGCAGGATCGCCCGATCGTCGTGCCACCATGGAGAGTGCTTGCCAGTCTTTGGCCATGGCCATGCGATCATCCGAAAAGCCGCTGATGTCAACTATCCGGAAGCAAGTGCTCAATGCGGAGTCAACTGCGCCGAATTGGATCTGTAGATCTCGTAAACGCCGTAGTTCCACCAACAGCAGATCTGTTCGCTCGTTCTGTTCTGCCAGATGGATACCCGCACGCAAGCGCATAAGTTCTCCAGCTGGATATTCGGGGTCGATGCTGCTCGCGTGTGCCGTGCGTGCTCCGAAAAATACCGTGAATAATAGCCATAGCGGCAGGAGGGTGGGTCTCATGGGGGTCATCATACGAATTGAATGGGGCAGGGTTCGCGCCTTGGTCCAGGCTGGGGAGAACACCACGGCCGTTCAGGTGCTTGCCAAAAAGTTCGAAGTGTCCTTCCTCTCAAGAAGAGAGCAAAAACCACGTATTCCATGGTCACCTGCTGTACATCCATTACCTTTCCCTCGCACAAAGCTCAAAAGACCCCTCGATGAACTTAAGACTACCCCTGAAGATCACCGCAGTAGCCCTTGCGCTATCCTTCGGTGCCACAAACGCAATTGGACAAGGCTGTACCAATACCTCCCTCTATCCGAGCGGCACGATCGTACCCAATAGTATGGGCCAGGTCACGCAGATCTCAAGTTGCGCCTACCTGCAGGAGTATTCTGCGGTCGGGCCTGTGATGGCCAATGCCAATTACGAATTCACGGTCACGGGTAACGGCTATATCACCGTTCGAGAGGGCACACCTACCGGCCCGGTGATCGCTGAAGGCCTGTCCCCAGTAACAGCCACGGCTACCATGGCGGGAAACCTGTATCCGCACTGGAATGCCGATGTAAACTGTGGAATGTCAACATCACCATGTAAGATCACAACAGTGCAACTCCTACTGAATTGCACGCCTCCAATGGCATCGGTGACGGCAACAGATGACTGCGCAAATAACCAGTTCTCCTTGAATGTGAACGTGACCAGCTTGGGTGATGGCACGGACGTGGACCTGGTCTACAACATAAATGGTGGTGCGGACCAAACCCTTGCGTCCCAGCAAGTAGGTACGGTGGTGCTTGGCCCCTTCGCCGTTGGGGACGTGGTGAACCTAACGGTGGCGCATAGCAGCGACCCTCTCTGCAATTTGATCCTTGCTGGATTGCAATCCGGCAATACCTGCCCCACCATCATTCCCTGCGGAGGTGCTGCCTTGGACCAGAATTACTGCTATGTGAACAATGACAACAACCACTGGCATTATCAGTCCTCCACGGGTGACCCGCTGATCATGATCTTCTCAGCAGGTTCACTTGAGTCCAACTTTTATGACCGCATACGGATCTACGACGGACCGGACAACCTTTCGCCGTTGCTGTATGAAAACGGTACAGGTGCCACGCAGTTGGCAGGTTTGCAGGTGATCGCGCCATCCGGCCATATCTACATGGAGAACAGCTCCGATGGCTCGGTGAGCTGCCAGAGCGGTAGTTATGAAACATGGGTATGGCAAGTGGGCTGCTTGGATTGCGCGCCAGCAACCGCTACTTACACCGTTGTTACCGACTGTGCCAACTTCGGGTTCAGCGTGGATGTGAACGTTACCAACATCGGTAGTGGTGCGGATGCAACCATCACCAATACCGGAGGTGCCAACCCTGTTACCATCACAGCCCCTGGCGTGTATACGGTGGGTCCCTTTACAGCGAATATTCCCGTGGTGATCACTGTTGCGAATCCGGATAACGTGCTCTGCAACACTTCATCCACTTCCTTGGTGAACCCCCTGTGTCCTACACCTGTAACTTGCGGTGGAGCCCCGTTGGATGAGACCTATTGCTACATCAACAACGATTCCCATTCTTGGCATTGGCAGTCAACCGGAGGGGAGGCGCTGATCATGATCTTCTCGGCCGGCTCGATCGAATCCAATTCTTGGGACCATATCCGCATCTACGATGGCCCGGATAACCTATCTCCTCTGCTCTATGAGAACCCTTCAGGCACGACCCAGCTCGCTGGCTTGCAGGTGATCGCAGCATCCGGTCACATATTCATGGAGAACAGCTCCGATGGTTCAGGTAGCTGCCAGAGTGGTGGATTTGCACAATGGATATGGCAAGTGGGCTGTCTGGATTGCGTTCCCGCAGTGGCCACCTATACCATCGTTCCGGACTGCGACAATTTCCAGTTCAGTGTGGATGTGGACATCACTGTCGTCGGGAATCTTCCCCCGTTGGAGATCACTAACAATGGAGGTGCCGCTACTGTTCTTGCCTCCACACCCGGCGTATACACTGTAGGCCCGTTCACGGCGAACATCCCAGTGGTGGTCACCATGGAGAACACGGGAAACGTGTTATGTAACGTCTCATCCCCTTCACTGGTCAATCAATTGTGCCCAACACCGGTGATCTGCGGCGGACCCACCTTGCTGGAGACCTACTGCTACATCAATAACGACTCGCATACTTGGCATTGGCAGAGCTCCGGTGGGCAGCCCTTGGTCATGCTCTTTTCCGCTGGATCTATTGAGTCGAACAACTGGGACCGGATCCGCATCTATGATGGCCCGGATAACCTTTCACCGTTGCTCTATACGAATCCTTCAGGCACCACCCAGTTTGCCGGTCTGGAACTGATCGCTGGCTCTGGTCATATCTATATGGAGAATACCTCCGATGGATCAGGTAGCTGCCAGAGCGGTGGTTTTACACAGTGGGCATGGGAGATCGGCTGTTTGGATTGCACTAACCCCGGTGCCACCTTCAGCATTGTGGAAGATTGCATCCATCATGCCTTTTCCGTGGCAGTGAACGTGGATTCACTGGGAAGTGGGGCATTCGCACGCATTGCGAATTCCCTTTCCACCGATACCCTGACGAACGTGCCCACAGGTATCACCTTGGTGGGACCATTCCCCATGGATAGCTTGGTCACCCTCACGGTGTTGAACGAGACGAACAACCTCTGCCGGATCTACAGTCCATCATTCACCTCGGCTTCAACTGCCTGTGTGGATACGGTATGTGCTGCCACAGCGTACGACTACTGCTACAGCAACTCGGATACTGCATGGTTCGCATACCAAGGAGCTCCGGGTATCCCGCTGACCATCGAATTCCTCTGGGGGAAGCTATTGGCTGATGACTTCGTGCAGATCTACAATGGATGGGTTCCCTCGGCGGCCAACCTGATCTGGCAGGGAAACCTTAACGGGAATCTGGCTGGCTGGGCCGTGAATACCACGAGCGGTAACAAAATGCTCATGCGTGTCGTGTCCAACTCCGCATATTCCTGTGCCACTGGGGAAGCATCCCCTCCGCTGCATTGGGTAGTACAGTGTGGCTCGGTTGGAATTGAAGAGAACATGGGCACCAGTTTCTCGATGTTCCCGAACCCAACATCAGGGGAGCTTTCGCTGCAGCTTCCATCAACCGCTCGTGGTTCGGTGGATATGCGCGTGGCTGATCTGGCTGGTCGCACTGTACATCATGCGATCTTCAACAGCACCGGAGGAGCGAACACCTTCGATCTGGCGAAACTCCAAAGTGGCAACTACGTGGTGACCATCACCACCAACGACTGGGTGAAGTCCCAGCAGTTGCAGATCATCCGTTGATCTTCCAACACCCGTTGAAAAAGCCCCCGAGCGATCGGGGGCTTTTTTTATGTGGGTGCTTCAATATTCCGCAGGCTTCGGATCGGGTGGGGGTAAAGCACTGGCTTTTGGTTGGGTCCGTGTGCTGGCCGCCTCCTTTTGAAAAGCGTCCATCAACAAGATGAAGGCTGATGTTCTTTATGATACTGTACAGGGTGGGGCTATCGCTTACGGCAGGCGCCGATTGTCAGGACTCCCGTCTCAGCGTTGTCGAAAATGTATCCGCCCCGCTTATGAACGACTGTTCAATGGAGATTGATGGACGCAAGTACATGCGTTGAACAACGCCCATTCAAGTTCATTAGGGGGAGTAAGATGGCGAGCAAATAGGGAAGAGCGAACAACTGGCACAAGCCTCAAGAGAAAGGGCCGATGGCTACCGCATGCGGGTAGTCATCGGCCCAACGAAGGATCCGAAAAGGAACGACTCAGCTATTTCGACGTACGGCGCAACACGGCGAGTTCCTTGCCACCGATCAGCACCAGCTCATCGTTCTTGAGCGAATAGGTCCTGGTGGCATTGAGCGCCTCCAAAAAGCTGTTCTCGAGTTTCTGGGTTTCCTCGCAGTACATGCGTGTAGCGGCCAAGCCAGGGAAGGAAATGGAATCGTTGGAGACCTTCATGGTACCGAAGATGCGGTTGCAACCTCCATAGCCGGAAAGGTTTTCCCCCGTGCTATCGATGCTCAGATAGGGCTGATCTATTCCCTCCGGGGTTTTAACCGCATTACCGTCAAGAGATTGCAGTACCCATTTGCCTTTGATCATGTCAGCGCTGACACCGGCTTTGCCATTGTCCTTATCGGAACAGGTGTTGGCGCTTAATATCACACCCAGTGCGAGTGCCACCAGGGGGAGGTGTAGCTTTCTCATGCGGAAGGATATACAAATGCCTTGCCGGACCTTAGTTGTTCAGCATCACAGGCATTACCAGCATCAGCACATCCTCGCCATGCTCGCTTCCTTCACTGGGTAGCAGAATGCCTGCCCGGTTGGGTGCGCTCATTTCCATGATCACGTGTTCGCTGTCCAAGTTGATCAACATGTCCATCAGGAAGCGGGAGTTGAAGCCGATGGTCATATCCTCACCCTCGTATTGGCAGGTGAGTTTCTCGTTGGCCTCATTGGCGAAATCCAAGTCTTCCGCGCTAACGGCCAATTGGCTTCCAGCAATGTTGAGGCGCACTTGGTGGGTCGTCTTGTTGCTGAACAGTGCCACGCGACGGATGGAGTTGAGGAAGCTCTGCCGATCGATGGTGAGCTTGTTCGGGTTCTGCTTCGGGATCACCGCCTCGTAGTTGGGGTATTTCCCATCGATCAAGCGGCATACCACGCGGACATTGTCGAACGTAAAGGATGCGTTGTTCTCATTGAAATCCACGCTTACTTCAGCGTTGGTGGAAGAGAGCGAATTCTTCAGCAACGTAAGTGGCTTCTTGGGTACGATGAAGCTGGTGGCCTTCGGCGAATTGATATCGCTGCGGGTGTAGCGTACCAGCTTGTGTGCGTCCGTAGCCACAAAGCGAACGGCCTCTTCGGATAGCTCGAAGAAAATGCCGCTCATCACGGGGCGAAGGTCATCGTTACCGGTAGCGAAGATGGTCTTGTTGATCGCCGTGGCCAATGTGCCTGCCGGGATGGTGATGTTGGTGGGTTCCTCCAGTACTGGGCTCTTGGGGAATTCCGCGCCGGAGAAGCCGGTCATCTTGTAATTTCCTTGATCGCTGCTGATCTCGATGCCGAAGTGCTTTCCATCCACGCTGAAGGTGAGGGGCTGCTCCGGGAACGCCTTGAGGGTGTCCAATAGGAGCCTGGCAGGAATGGCCACATTGCCCTTCTCCTTGCCTTCCACTGCCATGGTGGCGGTGATGGTGGTCTCCAGGTCACTGGCGGTCACCGTCAGCTTCTTGTTATCGATCTCGAAGAGGAAGTTGTCGAGTATGGGCAGGGTATTGCTGCTGGCGAGGACGCCCTGAAGGCTTTGAAGTTGCTTGAGCAAAGCACTGCTGGAGACAATGAATTTCATCGAGAAGTTGTTCTTTTTAGCGTTGCTGCCGACCCTCTAATTAAAGGGACCCGCACGGGCGGCAAATATATCCGTGCTTTCCGCTGAAAAGCCTGCGTGTTATCAACAGTAGCGGGGGGTTATCCACAGGAATCCGCGAACATCGCGCAAGGATGGACCAGTTGCCAAGCAGAGGCGCGAAGAACTCCAGTGGCACCCGGACAGTTTCCTATCGCTCCAAAGAACTCAAGGGGCGCACCACGCGATCCCACCAATAGCGCTGCACCACCACAAAGGAGGTATCATTCACCATGGCGTAGAGGCGGTCCCGATCCTCGATCACCGGATTGAAGTCAAGGTCCAACTCGCCTTCCCTCGGGCTCTTTCGCCAGAATGGAATTCGCTGCACGCCTTTCGTGCTGGTAATGCTGAGCACATACCATGGTGTGGAGTTGACGACCGAATCCTTGGCAGCTGGGGTCAGGCTGCGCTCGAATCCTTCAAAGCTGCCAGCACGGAGCGCAAGCATCAGGTCCTGCACTTGGCTGGTATCCATGGGCATTTCCTTGCCGTGGATATCAAAGAGGGTCAAGTTTTCACTGCCTCCATAGGTAATACTGAAGCCATCCTCCGGGCGCAGTGGAATGTCCACTTGCACCTTGCTCACTTCCGAGAGCTGGGGATAGTAAGTGACCCTGCTGCTGCGCCAATCGTCGATATTGGTATGGAAGCGGGTGTTGAGCACACCGGTAAAGGCGGCCATGCCCATTTGGAACGGCACGCTGCTGCGTCCTTTCCCCGGGATCTCCAACACCATGTAGGTGCCATAATGGTCGGCACTGGAGCCACCCACCCACCAGATCTTGGTAGGCTTTTTTCCACCCTGATAGATCTCCACTTTTCGAGCTGTTCCGGTCATTACACGGAGCACGCTGGGTTCCATGCTCTTGGGCACGGGCGCCCGGAGTTCCACCAGCTTGAAGGTGCGCAGCAGGAGATTCACTTGGAAATCCTTGGCCGGCATGCCGTTCACGGTCCAACCGTTCGGGGTGCGACGCAGGTCGGCTGTGCCACCGGTTTTTTCCGCAATGAAGATGCGGTCAACGGAGGCGGTATCAGCGACGGTGAAATCGGTGAGCGGACCGGACAAGGTGCTTCCGGTATTGTTCTTCCAAAGCCACCAGGCCACTGCGGCCAAACCGACCAAGAGGAGGAGAGGGAGCAAGCGATTCTTCATCGGGTATGGGCATAGCGCCGCTTACGCAGCAAGTAAAAAATTACCCCTCCCAATAGCCCGATCAAGATGGGTAACACCACGTTGGCAGCTTGAATGCGCGCCCGATCCGCCTCCACACGGTGTGGATCCAATTGGTGCAGGTTGATGGCCCGTGAGCGGATGCTGATCAAGCTTTTGTCATCCAGGAGATAGTTCATCGCGTTAATGAAGAACTCCCGGTTGCCGAAGATCTTGGCCCGTGCGCCTTTTTCATAGCCCATCGGATAATAGGTGCGCTTCTCGCGGTCCACCGGATTGGCGATGGCATCCCCATCACTCACGACGATCTGGGCGGTGGGGCGGCTCCACTCGCGGAAGCCGATCGCCTTCAATACACTATCCGGCATGGCCATACGGTCTGCGAAGGCGGAACGGAATTTCCCTTGCGTAAGCACCGCCACCGGGCGGTATGGGGTATTGCTCTTCTCCAAACCAAGGTCCATGTCCACCACGGCAAGACTCACGCGTACCGGGTTGCGCAGCACCCGGGTATAGCGGGATGTGGCGAGCAGGATGGTGCTGTGGGCACTATCCAACCCGATGGTATCGATGCTGCTGGCGAGCTTTAGGTGCACCGGGTCGATGTTGGCCACTATGGGATGGTCCGTAGAAGCCATCACCAATGGCTCGAAAGGAAAGGGGAGGGTTTCCAGCTTGGGCTGTTCCCCATAGGGCCGGGTGTAGATCTGGATGGGGGCGCACTGCTTGTCCAGCAGCAGATCTTTATTGATGCGCACGCCATAGGCGAAGAGGAGGTTGTCCAAGCCCAACTCCAAGGGCGTAGCCATGGAGAACTGGTTGGTGCGCAGGCTGTCCAAGTGGGGATCCATCGCATCCACTGCCCAAAGCACTTTTCCTCCGTTCATTACGAACTGGTCCAGTATCACTTGGTCCTTTTCGGAGAAGGCGCTATCCGGCTTGGCAATGATGATCGCTTCGAACTTGTTTATGCGGAAGTTCACCCCTTCCTCTTTGTCGCTCAGCGCATCGATCTTGCCATCCAACCGCACCCGGCTCACATCGTACTGCTCGCTCAAGGCATTGGTGAGGTCCTGCACAGCCAAGCGGTCCAGCTCGCCCTGGCCTTCTATGAAAGCGACGCGTGCACGATGTGTATTGGTTACCTGGCGGATGGAACTCGCCAACTCGTATTCCAAGTTATTGATCGAGCGGTTCACCGCCTCTGCATCCGTGGCGCGCAACTGCGACTTCAGCAATTGCACCGGCATGCTCTTCTCCTTGTAGGTAATAATGGCGCCTGGCCATACGATCACCTCGCTTTGCGAACCCTTATCGCGGGTGCGGATGCTGGTGTATTGCAAGCCATCTTTTTGCAACTGCTCATATACTTGGTTGCGGGTCTTTTCATCCAAGCTGGCGCTGGGGTCGGTGAACTCATACTGGAGCATGTCGGGATTGCGGACACGCATCTCATCCAACAGGTCGCGCATGCTACTGCTGAGTTGCTGAAGGTCGGCCGGGAGGTTCCCGCTTAGATAGACTTTCACAAAGACCACATCGCGCAAGCTGTCCACCAAATTCTTGGTGGCCGGGGTGAGGGTGTAACGCTTTTCGCTGGTGAGGTCGGCGCGTACCCGGATGAAGGAGCCGATGAAAAGGATCAACAACACGATCGCGATGCCGGTTCCCAACTCCAAGAGTCCGGCCGCTTTCCGGGTGCTATGCTTGGTGAACTTCATCACCAAGTGCGGCTTTGGATCACGGTGCGAGTGGCCAAGAGGAAGATGGCATCCACACCCAGGAAGTAGAATACATCGCGCAGATCGATCACGCCTCGGCTCATGCTGTCGTAGTGTTGTTGAATGCCCAGCCCTTTGATCGGTCCTTCCAATGCCCCGAATGCGCTGAAGTCGGCGATCAGATCAAAGCCGACGTACAGAATGAAGCACAGGAAAACCGCTATCAGAAAAGCCACGATCTGACTTTCGGTGAGCGAGCTTGCGAAGATGCCGATGGCTGTGAAGGTGGAGGCCAGAAAGAACAAACCGATGTAGCTGCCCCATATGCCACCGCTATCAATGTTCCAGGCGGGCACGGCCATGCTGCCGATGCTGTACCAGTAGACCAAGGTGGGAAGCAATGCAAGTACCACCAGTACCACGGCTGCCAAGTACTTCGCCAGCACCAAACGCATCTCCGTGATGGGCTTGGTGAGCAACAGTTCGATGGTGCCGGTCCGCCGTTCCTCACTGAAACTGCGCATGGTGACTGCCGGCACCAGGAAGAGGAATACCCAAGGCGCGATATAGAAGAGCACACCCAGATCGGCATATCCACCGTCCAAGATGTTGCCGGGGAATACCCACAGGAAGAGCCCGGTGAGCAGCAGGAAGACCACAATAACCATGTGGCCTATCAGCGATCCCAGAAAGCCTTGTATCTCTTTACCGATCAATGCGCGCATGCTCCTCTTACAACCAGGGCCCGAAAGATGGGGCCGGATGCGGGGGCCGAAGGTAGCATCACCCTACGGGGAAGGGATAGCCTCCACGAGCAACGGTAAAGGCCATTCGAAAAGTTTATGAAGTCCACCCGTTGATCCGATTGGCCTAAGATCCGTACAGGCTCAGAACTGGATGGTCGTTTTCCGGGGCTGGCGCTTGGGCTTCTTGGGGATCTTACTCGCGTCGGTATCGCAGTAATTCTTCTTGATAAAGGCGGCATCCTTGTCGCCGAGGCGCATGCTCCGCAGCCAATCGGCACAGGCGTTGTCCTTATCGCCGATGTTGTAATAGCTGTCAGCCCGGTAGTAGTAGGCAGCTGACAGTTCTGTTGTGTCGGATGCGATCACCTCGGTGAATTTGGGAATGGCATCCGCGTAGCGTTTGTCCTCATAGAGCAAAACGGCCAAGCTCATCAACCCGCCCGGTATCGAGGGCTTCAGGCTAAGGGCCTCCGCGATCTCTTCCACGCCAGCCTTTTCATCGTAGCGGGATCCCTTGATCACGCCCGAGAGGTAAAGCGCCTCGGGGAACTGCGGTTCGAAATCCATTGCCTTGCGCACGCTCTTCAGGGCAGCCTCCTGATCACCTCCCAGATAGAGCGCCCATGCACGGTTATACCAAGCATCGGCATCCGTCGGGTCGAGCGTCAGTGCTTTGTCAGCATCCCGCAGGCCCCCTTTGGCATTGCGTTCGGTAATGTGCAGTGCGCTGCGGCTCACGTAGAGCCGCGCATCCGAGTTATCGAGCTTCTCGGAACTTCGGTAATCCTCCATGGCAGCATCCCATTCGCGCTTGCGTTGGTGGATATCCCCGCGAAGCTTGAGCGCTCTGGCCATGGATGGGTCAATGGATATGGCCTCGTTCACCTTCACCAAGGCACTGTCGAGCTGACCCGCTTCATAAGCAACCGAAGCGGCTGCCATGCATGCACGGGCGTCCTGTTGGGCAAACGCAGGCGTGAGGAGCAGGGACAGGATTACGGCGTTGAGTATTTTCATTTGTGAGGGGAAGAATAAATCAGGTGTTCGGAGCTTTCATCCTGTGTTCGGCGTGCAATGACCATGCCTCGGCGCGAGCGGCGAAGAGGGATTTCACTACAGGCCATACTTCGGCAAACACCTCTGACCTTCGGTAGGCTTCCAGATCGTCGGGTGATTCCCATACACTACGGGTAAAGAAGACAGCAGGTTCCCGAATATCATGCAATAGATCCAATTCCAAGCAACCCGGGAAGGTGATGATGCGATGGCGCCAGCCCTCGAACAGCTTTTGGAAGTGCTCTACTTCCTCCTGCTGGAAGGTCATTTTTACCAAGCGGACGATCATGTATGTGCCGGGGTTCGGCTGGTGGGAACGGGATCGAGTTCCACGCGTATAGCGGAAGTGACATAGAGGCCCAAGAGCTGCGCGGCACCGCCACCTGCCCCGGTCACTCCCTTGTTCAAGGCAATTTCCAAATAGCCGGAGTCCCCGAAGAAGGCCACGCGGTCGCCGAGCGGAACATCGGAATAGGTCTTGTGGATCTTGGTTATATCGTGCCTTGAGCGTCCAACGGTAATAAGGAATTCCCGGTGCTTCACCACGGAAGTGAAGAGGTCCCTGGTGATGTTGGTGACCACATTTCCGTAGTGATCAACATGGATGACCTCGCCCTTGATAGCGCCGTCCATCACTGTGGGGCGCACATTGAGCTGTTCGCGTAGAGCTGAATATTTATGGCCAAGTGCCCCGAGGATGCCTCCGCGAGCCAAGTGGCAGGCAGCCTTCACAAAGATATTCTTCGTAGGGAACGTCAAGTGGTCGGTATCCAGCTTCAGGGTGATCTCAATAAGGTCATCCGGCTTGCCATCGAACAAGAGGGAGAAGATCCCATTGTCCGCCCCGATGAAGTAATGCCCGCGGTAGAAGGCCACCACATGCGGCGTTTGCCCATCCGCCTCGGGGTTCACCCCAATGATATGGATGGTTCCCTTGGGGAATTCATGCCACGCATTGCGCAGCACGAACGCGGTGTGCATGTTGTTGAAAGGCGCGATGCTATGGCTGATATCCACGATCACGGCATTTTCCAGTTGCGTATGAATAGCCCCCTTCACGGCTGCCACATAGTGGTCGCGCGTGCCCATATCGGAGATCAGGGTGATGATGGCCATATAACGTCGGGAAGAATTTGCAGGATTACCTTCGACCGGTCAAATTTAACCGCCCGATCCGATCAAGCCGATCAGGCCCCATACTATTCCCTTGAGCGAACGTACCATACACATCACGGCCGTCGATCCGGTGACCGTGCTCGGCCCCAATGATCAGAATCTTCGGGCCATCCGGGAGATCTTTCCCAAGTTGAACTTGATCGCTCGCGGCGATGAGATCCGCGTGATCGGCCCGGGTGACCAAGTAGAGGTCTTCCTCGAACGCTTTGAGCAGCTCCAGCGCCATGTGGCGAAGTACAATGAACTGCCGCGCAAAGTGCTGGACGAGATCATGGGTAGTGGCGATGGAGAAAGCGGAGAGGACCCCACCGATGCCGCCAATGTGATCGTCCATGGCAATTCCGGCCTCCGAGTAAAAGCCCGAACTCGCAACCAGCAGCGACTGGTGGATGCAGTGGCTACGAATGATATGGTGTTTGCGGTAGGTCCCGCCGGTACTGGCAAAACCTACACCGCTGTGGCCCTTGCTGTGCGTGCCTTGAAAGAACGCCAGGTACGCCGCATCATCCTGACCCGTCCAGCGGTGGAGGCGGGGGAGAACCTCGGCTTCCTGCCCGGAGATCTGCGGGAGAAGCTCGATCCCTACCTGCAGCCGTTGTATGATGCGCTGAAGGACATGGTGCCACCCCAAAAGCTCGTGGAATACCTGGAGATCGGTGTGATACAGATCGCTCCGCTCGCCTTTATGCGGGGGCGCACGCTCGACCACGCCTTCGTGATCCTGGATGAAGCACAGAATGCCAGCCTCGCCCAGATGAAGATGTTCCTCACGCGCATGGGGCGCGATGCCAAGTTCCTGATCACCGGGGATGCCACGCAGGTGGACCTACCCGATCGGGTGCGTTCCGGCCTGATGCCTGCCGTGGATCATTTGCGCGATGTGGAAAGTGTGGCCGTGATCGAACTGACCGAGAAGGATGTGATCCGCCACGCGTTGGTGACCCGTGTGATCGCGGCCTTCAAGGACATCGAAGAGAACAGGGCGCCTTATCGGAAGCCTGAAACAGGAAATGAGTCCTGAGTCGTGAGTCGTGAGCCTTGAGTCCTGAGTCTTGAGTCGGAGGTCGTCCCATCACCAATCATCGGTTGCCAATCACCAAGTTCGCATCATCTGAACAATGAAATTGCCCAACACCCTTATGCAATCCGAACTGGACCTGCCCGGTGTGGCAGAGGTCTATCATGGGAAGGTCCGTGATGTGTACCATCTGACCGACGGGCGTACCCTCCTTGTGGCCACGGACCGGATCAGTGCATTTGATGTGGTGCTGCCGCGCGGTATTCCCCACAAGGGCCAAGTGCTCAGCCAGCTTAGCTGGAACATGCTGCAGGCCACGGCGCACATTGCACCGAATTGGGCCATCGCTTCGCCCGACCCCAATGTGGTGGTGGGCCACCGCTGCGAAACGGTGAAGGTGGAAATGGTGGTGCGCGGGTACCTCGTGGGCCACGCTTGGCGCACGTATCAAGAAGGAAAGCGCATGCTTTGCGGCGCGGCGATGGCGGAAGGGCTGAAGGAGAACGATGCTTTTCCCGCTCCGCTGATCACGCCCAGTACCAAGGCCGATGAAGGCCACGACGAAGACATCACTCCCGACGAGATATTGGCCCGTGGCGTGTGTACCCCGGAAGAATGGGAGACCATGTGCCGCTATGCTTTGGCCCTGTTCGCCGAAGGAAGCCGGATCGCCAAGCAACGTGGACTGATCCTGGTGGACACCAAGTATGAGTTCGGTCGCACGAAGGATGGCCGCATTTTATTGATCGATGAGATCCACACCCCGGACAGCTCACGTTACTTCCACCTCGATGGCTATGCCGAAAGGCAAGCGAAAGGGGAGCGCCAGAAGCAGCTGAGCAAGGAGTTCGTGCGTGAATGGCTGATCGCAAATCACTTCATGGGCAAGGAAGGCCAACAGGTGCCTGCGATGGATGATGCCTTTGTGCAAAGCGTCACGGAGCGCTACGTGGAGCTATTTGAGCGGATCACAGGGGAGCAGTTCGTACCCGCGGACACGGAGGATATCAATGGCCGGATCCAACGTGCCTTGGGGCAGTTGCTTGGCTAAGAACCTTCAGGTTCAAGAGATCCACCGCGCGATCAGGAACGCCGCGCTCGCCGCCAGTATTCCGATAAGCGTGGTCTTGATCGCACCTAACAGCGGTTTGGTACCGGTGAGGTTCGTCTTTACGTAGCCGAAAATGAAGAGGAAGGAAACGGTCACGATGGAGGAGATGAGCAATCCCTTCTGAGGCGTGTCCGTAACGAAGTAGCCGATCAGAGGGACGATACCGCCTACCACGTACGACGCACCTATGTTGAATGCGCTCTTGCGGGCCCGCAGGGCATCTGGCTTCTCCATGTTCAGCTCGAACTTCATCATGAAGTCCACCCATTGCTTCTTGTCCTGGCTGAGCTCTTCCGCCACCTCGCTCTGCAGGCGCGGGCTGATGCCGTATTCGGCGAGCACATCGCGCACTTCCTGTTTCTCGCGTTCGGGCACCTTCTCCACTTCGGCGTACTCGCGCTTCAGCTCAGAGTCGTAATGCTCCACATCCGTGCGACCCGCGAGATAGCCGCCCAAACCCATGGCAATGGCGCCCGCCACAACCTCTGCAACGCCGGCCGTAATGATGATACCGTTACTGTTCACCGCTCCGCTAAGCCCGGCCGCCAGAGCAAACGGTACGGTGAGCCCATCGGCCATTCCGATCACGATGTCCTTGATAAGATCAGAGGAGGTGAAGTGCTTCTCCTCGTGTAGGGGCATGCTTTTACTCATGAGAAGCGATGGTTATGAGTAGTGGGCTTTCAAAGATCCGTGCGGGTGAGATCACCTGCTCATCCAGCGGCAGCTGGGCGCCATACCGCTCCTGTAACTTCTTTGCCACTAGCGGGTCGGAGAGGTCGAACTCCCGCAGTTGTTGGAGTTGCCCCAATTCCAAGCCGGTGGCTTGTTGATAGGCTTTCCAGATCAGTTCAGAGCAATAGATCCGGTCGTCCCCCCAGCCAAAGTACAGGTCGTAATCACGCCCGAGGTATTGTTCTCCGGCGTTCATCACCGCCATCAGTGCTTGCTCGGAAAGGGGAGGATCCACCTGGGCGCGCTTCACCACGTAATGGCTACCCTCGCCCCGTGCGATCCAACGTGCCAGCGGGGACCATTGTACCGGTTGTACTGCTTCCAAGACATACCATTCCCGCTTTCCAGTATCCGCTTGGAAGACCATTCCGCAATGGCTGTATTTGGAATGCGTGGCCAATTGAATAGCCTTGCTTTGGCCCGATAGAGAGGATTGAAAGATGAGGTCACCGTTCCGCAGTTCCTTCAAGAGTGTCCGCTCGGCTTTCTCCGCGGCGACCTTTGCGAGTCGTTGCTCCGGTAGGTAGTACACGTTGATCCCCCACAACAATGCTGCTACGGCCATCAAGCCCGTTATGGTGTAGGCAAGCCTTTCGCGCTTTTTCGGCGCCATGTTCTTGATCACTGGCTGGATCGCCATGCTTGATCGGTTCGGATGTTCTTCTGGTTGCGCTATTCAGAGCCGAGCCTATGCTTCAGCACTTGGGCCAAGTCTTGCAGTAAGGCCTTCTTGTATTCGTCCTTCTCGTTGGTCATTGCCTTCTTCAATCCGGCCAATCCTTTCCGGGCAGCCTTTTCCGGGAGCAACTCCTGGTTCTCGATCACGGTAAGTGCCTCGAAGGTTTCCATGGAATCGCCTTCGATCGCGATCTGTACCAAGCGTTCGGTGTAGGGTTGGGCATCCAACCCAGCATTCCAGAATGTGGCGATCGTAGTCTTCCAAACCTTGCGCAGTGAGGGGTCGTCCAGAGCCCGGCCCAGTTCGGCCGCCGCATCCTTCACCTTCACTTCATAGAGCAATCCTTGGATGCGGCGCTGCCGAGCGGGGTCATCCGTTGCGGCCAAGGCATGCAGGAGGGGGAAGATGGAATTGGCGTCCCCCTTTTCATGGATCACCGCCAGTGCGTCCAGCGCCGTGGCATCGTCCTCGCTCAACAAGTCCGCGAAGGCCTTGCTCATCGTGAGCGCTTTCTTTTCGGTCATGCCACAAAGGTAGAAGACGGAATGGTCGGCTTCCGGGATATTCATCGTCCGCTACAGGATAGGGCAGTCACAATGATTGAATACAGGGCATACATCTCCCACCCCTATGTCGACCTTTGTACTCCCATGTCAAACACAAAAGCTTATGGCGCAGAAAGCGCCACCGCCCCACTTGCGCCGGTCACCATTGAACGCCGTGCGCCCGGCCCTCATGATGTTGCCATCGATATCGCTTATTGCGGCGTTTGCCATTCGGACGTGCATTCCGTACGCAACGAATGGGGCGGCACGCGCTACCCGATCGTACCCGGTCACGAGATCGTGGGGACCGTTGCCGCTGTTGGTAGCGCTGTGAGCCGTTGGAAAGTGGGTCAAAAGGTGGGAGTGGGATGCATGGTGAACAGCTGCCGGACCTGCGCCTCCTGCCAAGAACATGAGGAACAGTTCTGCGAGAAGGGCATGACCGGGACGTACAATGCCATCAATCGCTACGGCGACGGAACCGTGACCCTCGGCGGCTATTCCACCGGTATTGTGGTGAACGAGGACTTCGTGCTTCGCATCCCCGAAGGCATGCCGCTGGATCGCACGGCACCGCTGCTCTGCGCGGGCATCACCACCTACTCGCCCCTGCACCGTTTCGGGGTGAAGGCCGGGGACAAGGTCGGCGTGGTAGGGCTCGGCGGACTGGGCCACATGGCAGTGAAGATCGCCAAGGCCATGGGCGCGCACGTCACCATGATCAGCCATTCAGCAAGCAAACAGGCCGATGCCGAACTCTTGGGCGCTGACGATTTCATGCTTTCGAAGGATGTCGATTCCTTCAAGAAGAACGCCAAACGCTTCGACTTCATCCTGGACACGATCTCCGCAGCGCATGACTACAACGCCTACCTCGGCCTGTTGCGCCGTGGCGGCACCATGGTGTTGGTAGGCATGCCGGACGCTTCGCCCATCCATGCTGGATCCCTGGTGCTCCAGCGCCGCCAATTGGCTGGTTCCCTCATCGGTGGCATCAAGGAAACACAAGAGATGCTGGATTTCTGTGCAAAGCACAACGTGCTCAGCGATATCGAGCTGATCCCGATCGATCAGATCAACACCGCATACGAGCGCATGCTGAAAAGCGATGTGCGCTACCGCTTCGTGATCGATATCAAATCGTTGGGGTAGGGCCGTTCACTCGGTTGGCCTTGGGAACTGTAGGTATTCTAAGGGTCGGCCCTTCAAAGCATTCCCCGTGCCTTTATCTCCAAGTACTTGTTCAGCACGTTCACGCTGAGCTGGTCGGGTGCGGTAAGGATGGTGAGCACACCATGGCGCTCCAGCTCTTTGGCGATCAGTTCCTTTTCGTGGATGAACTTGGTGGTGATGGCCTTCACGTACACGTCCATGGTGTTGGTGTCCGGCCGTTGCAGGAGTTCGTCCAGTTCGGTGTTGCGGAAGATCACCACGGCAATCAGGTGTGCGCGGGCCAGTAGCTGCAGGTAGGGTAGCTGGCGGCGCATCGCCGAAAGGCTTTCGTAGTTGGTGAACATCAGCAACAGGCTGCGTTGCGAAATGCTGCGCTTCACCCGGGGGAAAAGAGCCTCGATGTCCGTCTCCGCGAAGTCGGTCCTTTGGGCGTAGAGCAGTTCCATTACGCGCTGCATCCAGCCTTTGTCGCGGGCGGGCGGCAGTACGTTGTGTACGGTGTTGCTGTAGGTGATCACGCCGACCTTGTCGTCCTTTTTGATGGCGATGTCGCTGAGCATGAGCGTGGCATTGATCGCCCGGTCCAGTAAGCTCAGGCCGCCGAAGGGCATCTTCATGGTGCGCCCCGTATCGATCAGCGAAACGATCTGTTGCGCTTTTTCATCCTGATACTGGTTCACCATCATCTTACCCCTACGAGCTGTGGCTTTCCAGTTCACCGTGCGCCGGTCGTCCCCGGGTATGTAGTCGCGGATCTGGTCGAATTCGGAGCGCTGGGAACTGCGCCGCACCTTACGCACGCCGGCCATGCTGAAGGGGTCGGCCAAGGCCATCAGCTCGTACTTCCGCAGGTGGAGATAGCTGGGGTACACGGCGATCTCGCGCCCCTGTTCCTGCTTGTAGCGCCTTTCCGCCAGGCCCAAGCTGGTGCGTACCAGCACGTTGATAGCGCCATAGGCATACACGCCACGGGTGAGGGGCCGCACCATGTATGCGAGTTGTGCATTGCCACGGGCCTCGATCCGGCGATCCAATACCAGGTCGCGTTCCTGCAACTGGGCGGGTAATTCATCCAGGACACGTACATGGATCGGGATGGAATAGCTGCTCCGCACTTGCACGGTCACCGGGTTCTCATCGCCATTGCTCCACTTGGCCAGTGTGTGGCGTGAAGCGAGAATACCATTCTTTACGCTGTACAGCCGAACGATATCCAGCAAGGTGCCGACCGCCAATAGAGTGGCTGCGAGGATGGCCACTGGCAGCAACACAGGCAGGAGATAGGCCACCACGAACAAGGCCACAACGGCCCAGCCGATGCTGAAAAAGCGTCTGGTCAGGAACAGCGATCGGAATGCCTTTTTCACCGGGGCACGGGGACTTTAGCGATGATCTGTGCAACGGCCTCATCGGGCCGCATACCTTCCATTTCCCGCTCTGGTGTGAGCAGGATCCGATGGCGGAGCACGGCGGGCAGCACCTGTTGTATGTCCTCCGGAATGATGAAGTCGCGGCCTTGGACAGCTGCGACTGCCTTCGCTGCGCGCTGGACGGCGAGGCTGGCACGCGGGGAGGCACCGAGCATTAGCGCGCGATCGTTCCGTGTGGCATGGGAGATCTCCGCGATGTAGCGCACGAGTTTCGCATCGCAGCGCACTTGGAAGACCAATTCCCGCAGGCGTTTCAGTTCTTCCGGAGTGATCACGGGTTTGACCTGGTCGGCTTCCATGCGGTGGATGCCTTCCTGCGCCCGCAGCAGCAGCCGTTCCTCTTCGTCCACGCTTGGATGCCCCATATCGATCTTGAACAGGAAGCGGTCCAGCTGGGCCTCGGGCAGTCGGTACGTGCCTTCATGCTCGATGGGGTTCTGAGTAGCCACGATCATAAAGGGAACGCCGGCAGGATGCGTCACTCCGTCCACGGTGACCTGCCGTTCCTCCATCACTTCGAAGAGCGCGCTTTGCGTTTTGGCCGGTGCTCGGTTGATCTCGTCCACCAGTACGATGTTGCTGAAGATGGGGCCGGGCTTGAAGGAGAAGGCATTGGTGCGTGGATCGAAGATGCTGGTGCCGATCACGTCGCTGGGCATCAGGTCCGGCGTGAACTGGATCCGGCTGAAGCCGGTGGCCACGGTGCGGGCAAGCAGCTTGGCCGCGAGTGTTTTCGCTACGCCGGGCATGCCCTCTATGAGTACATGCCCATCACTGAGCAGGGCGATCACCAGTTGGTCGATCACAGTATCCTGGCCGATGATCACGCGCTGGATCTCGTTTCGGATGCGTTCGGCTGCGTCGCGCAATTCGCCCAACGGCAGGGTAGGGACATATTCGGGGTTGGTGCTTTCTTCTTCCATTTTCGGGAGTATGAGGGCGCGAGATCTCGTGCCCGTGCCCATCATAGCCTGCTCCGCAGGCTGCTCAGGGCTTTGTTGAGAGTTAGCAGTTGTTCTTCACTTACGTGTACCATGCCGGCGTAGTAGTCCATCAGGCGGTTGGCGTGGTTGAGTTCTTCTTCGCTGATGCCGGTCCGTACGGCGATCTCCTGGATCGTCTCCGCATCCCAGACGGTGCGATGCAGGCGCAGTTTGCGTCGCGCTTCATCCTTGAACTGGGTTACGAGCTTCCGGGCGATGTCCGCATGGTCGCCGCGGAAGTAGTAGAGCCTGCCGATGGTGTCGGCAAAATCGCGGCTGGTGTTGCGCGGTGGCTCCACCACGGGTATGGCCCGCTGACGGCGACGGGCATACACCAGCACGGTGAGCACGAGCAGGGCAAGCACGGTCCAATACGCCCACCTCAAAGCAGGTTGCGACAAGACGTACCGCAAGGGCGTGCTACTTCCCGGGCGACCGGTCTTATAGAATTCGTCCCAAAGCACGGGCCGATCCTCCAGCATGCTGAAGGCACCTTCCATAAAGCCGCGTGCGCCGTCCTTCAACAGGTAATAGTCGGTGAAGGCGAGCGGGATGTTGCAGAGATAGATCCGCCCCTTGCCATAGCGCATACGCAGTAGCACGGGATCCTCATTCTCATTTTCCGCCAGCACCTGCACGCTGTCCACACGGAAATTCTTGAAGTAATAGTCGAAGCCGCCCCGAGGAAAACGGAAGTCGCCGGCCTGCCACAGTGGCCATGTTGTAAAGCGCACCAAGGCGGTGTCTCCCCGGAGGATCTGTTGCATGCCCTTCGCCGTAAGGCTATCGGGCATTTGCCAATGGTAGGCCGATTCAAAGTGAAGCGTATCCGTCACGGACTCGAGGAAACTTTCGGAGGCGATGAAAACATCATCTCCGGCCTCCACCATCAGGAGGAGGTGGCGCAGATCGAGCTCGTCCAATCCGAAGCTGTCGTTGATGAAAACGTGGTTCACGCGGGATGCATCCTGGCTCAAAGCCAAGCGTTCTTGCGCGGTGGTGTAAATAGGATCCCGCACGGTGCTGACGCCTTGCGGAAAGAGGTCGCCGAGCCGATCGTAGGTGAGGCCACAGGCATACGGGTCGGTCTTGTAGCGCGTGTAGCTGGGGTACCAGCTGATCTCACGCGGCGTAAGGGCATCCAGGAACAGGATCAGCAGCACCACTGCCACGGTGCCCGAGATGATGGTTTTCTCCGCGCGGCTCATCGGCTGGCCGGGCTATGGAATTCAACAAAAGCGGGAGCAAGCTTGCGGTAGCGTGCTTCATCCATCGGCGCGTTGCCGTACCACGCCCATTTGAAGAGGAAGCTGATCTCCGAGAAGGAGGCACGCTCCACCGGTTCCTTCAACTGGCGCAGGTAGTCCCGGTCCGTGTAGCGGGGCTGCCACTCGATACGTCCCTCATCGATCAGGCGCCGCAGCACCTTGAGGTATTGGTAACGCAAGGCCGTTCGCCAATTCCCCTCCCTTTCAGCCTTGGCCAGCAGCCGGTCGAGGTCCAGTTTTTCAATGTCTTCCTCAATGGCCATGACTTGGCGTGGTGTGCCCGCCTCTGGCGTGAAGACGCTGTGGAAGAGCCGTTTTCGCAGGAAGAGAACTAGAAGGATCACGGCTATGATGAGAACGGCCCAGTGCAGGTTGCTGAAGACCACTGAACCAGCCTTGCTTCCGAAGACCTTGCGCAGCATTTCCTGCAGCCAGCGCATCAAGCGATCCCACCACAGGTTCTCCACGTGCAGACTGCGGTCGTAATCGTAATCCGGGCTGGCTTGCAGCGCAGCTATCGCGGCAGGGTCGTAGCGGACATCTCGCACAGCCACGGTATCGTCGCCTACGGTTGCCCAATCCTTCTTGGTGAGTGTCGTGGATCCAACGACCGCATCGTCGGTGATAGCATACCCCGTGCTTTCAAGGACCTCTTCACTGGAGTCCACACCTTGCTGTGCCAAGGCCGGGAAAGCCAATAACAGCGCGAAGAATATGAAAATCAGGGAGCGGACCACGAATGCGGGTGCTGTCTATTCCTTCGGTCAAGAAGCCTTCGGGGTCACCTGTAGCTCGTCCACACGGTCCATCAGTCCGCGTCCTTCTTTCTCTTCGATCAGTGAAAGCGCATGGAGGGCGATGGGGACTTGCAGGAAGGGTAGGAGCAACACGTTCATCACCCCACTAACGAGCATGAATCCGGTCATGAGCCAGCCCATGCGTTCCCCCATGGCGGAAGAATCGTTCATGGATTCGATCCCGCTCATGGCGCCGAAGCCTGTAAGCAGAACGAAGGGTAGATAAATGATGTAGCCGATAAAGCTGATCATCATTCCCAGCACGACCACCAGTCCGAAGGTCCTCCACCAGTTGCCTTTGATAACGGTGAACGAGCGACCGATGCAATCGCCGATATCCGCTCGCTCGAAGGCGCGTAACGGGAAGGCCATCACGAACACAATGGCGAGCCAGAAGGCCCCGACAAAGAACAGGATCAGCCCTGCGGCTGTGATGAAACCGGCCAGAAGCCCGATCAGGAAGTAGGCGGCCAATTGACCCTTCACCTCCTTCCATAGCTCACCCATGGTGGGCTTCATCCCTTTGTTCACCATGTAAAAGCGCATGTACTCGAAGACCATGGCATAGAGCAGGAGCATGGAGATGCCCATGAGCACATAACCGAAGGCCATGCTGCCCATGCCGGAGAGTATCATGCCCACGTCGCCGGAGGACTGGCCTGCATACATGGTGCGGAAGAAGCTGCCGAAGAAGACGGAGGCCACCAAATAGACCGGTAGACAGATGAAGACCAAGGGCCGATAAAGCTCCTTCCAGTTCTGGCGGATGAACTGGAAGCCCGTGCTGATCACGGCGCTGAAATCACGCCGTTGGCGTAACTCGATGTATTCGGTGGGTTCGTTCGACATGGTAGGGGTAAATGATGAAGTAACCGATGATGAAGGCGATGCTGCCTCCGATGATGGCCATGTTCAGCACAGGATGCATGGTAGCGCTGCGGCGGGTGATGAAGGATTCGATGAAGCCGGCAAGGATGAAACAAGGCACCAGGCCCATCACGATCTTCAGGCCCTTTTTCGCGCCCCGCGTGAAGCTGGCCACCCGCGTGTAGGTACCCGGAAAGAGGATGCTGTTACCCATCACGATCCCGGCCGCACCGGCTATCACAATGCAACTGATCTCGATGGTGCCATGCAGCCAGATGCTCCGCAGGCTTTCGTGCAGCACCCCTTGCTCATACATGAAGTATTGGAAAGCTCCCAGCATGATGCCGTTCTGCACCAGGATCAGCCAAGTGCCGTAGCTCAGCAGCAGGCCCATGGCAAAGGCGTAGAACGAGACCATGATGTTGTTGAAAGTGATCCCGAAGAACATGTCCATCATCGGAGAGCTGCCATAGACGGCCATGGGCTTTCCTTCCTTGATGTTCTCCAAGGTCATGTTCACATAGCCGTCGCCCATGATCAGGCGCGTGAAGGTGGTGTCGTAGCGGGCGCTCAGGCTGCCGATGATCACAGCCACGAGAAAGACCGCTGCGGAAATGGCCAATTGCTTGCGCGAGGCAGCCATCAGCAAGGGTAGCTCGGTGCTCCAGAAGGTGATGAAGCGCCCCAAGCCTGTGCGCTGGTTCCGGTAAATGTGCCGGTGCATTCCGGCGGCCAGGGTGTTCAAGTAAGCCGTTACCTGTGCTCCCGGATAGAAGGTGCGCGCGTAACTGAGGTCGTCGTTCAGTTCGATGTACAATGCACTGGCATCGTCCGGCGTGATGTCCGTTCCGCGGCGTGCCACCAGCTGTTCCAGCCGTTGCCACTTCTCCTTGTTCCGTTTTACGAATGCCGCTTCACGCATATATCCTTGCCTTCAGCAAACATACCATTCCGGCGCTACGCTATTTTGCGGCCCGCTATGGAAATAGTTCACATAGAGACCAGCCAGAACGTTGCCCTGCATTATGAGGTGGCCACCATCGTGGACCGCGGGCTTGCCGTGGTGTTCGATTGGATCCTGTTGGCCGGCTATACCATTGCCTTGGTGATGTTCATGAACAAGGTTAATGTGGAGCCCCCTTCCTGGGCCATGATCATCATTTTCGGGGTGCCTTGGACCTTCTATCACCTCATCAGCGAATTATTGATGGACGGGCAAAGCCTTGGTAAGCGGGCTCGCAACATCAAGGTGGCGCGCTTGGACGGCGGCCAGCCCGGTCTTGGGCATTACCTGTTGCGCTGGATCCTCCGCATGATCGATTCCATGTTCTTTCTCGGCGCGGTGGTGATCCTCTTCAACGGCAAGGGCCAGCGCTTGGGCGATATGGCCGCAGGTACCACGGTGATCTCGCTCAAGCAGCGTTTCAGCCTTTCAGACACCTTGCTCGTGGATGTTCCGGAAGGCTACCAAGTACAATACGCAGAAGCCGAGCGGATCACGGATTCACATGCACGCCTGATCAAGGAGGTGCTCGGCAACACCAGCAAGGCCCGGCCTATGGCGATGGCCAAACTGGCTGCACGCTTTCAGGATGAGTTAGCGATCAAGCAGCGGCCGCAACCGGAAGAATTCCTACGTACGCTGCTTACCGACTATCTTTTCCTCACCGGGAGGTAGCAAGTCCTGGATCAAGCCCTGCGGAACACCAGGTTCACCAGCAGCCGGTCCACGTGTACTTCCATCAAGCGCCCGTTCACGTAAGTATATCTGTTGCGGTCCTTGTTAGGTAGGATCACTTCATACTTACCGGGACCGGTATGGCGGATGGGACATTCCTGAAGCACGCTTTCCACCAGGATACTGGATAGTCCAATGGGCTCCTCATAATACATCCTGGACGTGGTCCATTGGTTCGTGCTGTAAAACCGGTAGGTTGATCGCGGATGGACATAGGCCCATTTCTCCCCTTTATGGGTGGACAGATTGCTCGAATCCCGCATGTTGCCGTTCAAGTTCACCGTGGAAAGGCATTTTTTGAGCAGGCCACCTTCGTACTCGGCGAACATGGTGGTGCGTACCACTTGTTTCCATACCATTTGGATCTCCGCATGCGATACGATCACATAGGAGGTTCTTCCTTTATGTGTGGAGCGGTAGGCCTGGATGGTGCCCACTTCCGTATCGCCCTTGAAGATCTTGAACAGCGACTCCTGACCGACCACGCCTAAAGCGAAGCTCAGCAGCAAGGAGAGCAGGCCGAAACGCAAGGTCATCAGAATGGTGTGCCAAAGAGTGAACCGGATGTACAGGGGAGAACACGCAAGCTACGCAGGCTTCACGGCCCGAAGCCACAACTCGCGACCGGCCCGGGGCGGGATGGAATTATAGCAGCGCTCCAAGGAGAGGTTCGGGAAGACCGGACCGAACAGCTTCCGATATTCCGTTTCATTTCCTCCGAAAGGAGGATGCTCCGTGTTCAATGGGTCATCGAAAAGTACCCCCACGAGCTTTCCTCCGGGATTGAGCAACTCATGCATCCGCTTCACATACCGGGGGCGCAACTGCGGATCCAAGGCACAGAAGAAGGTCTGTTCGACGATCAGGTCATATCGGCCTGCATGCGTGAAGAAATCCGCTACATGCAGGTGGTCCCTCGGGAAGTCAGGACAGCGCTGGATCAGGTCATCGAACGGCGCCCCCGTCAGGTCCACCACGTGCACATTCGCAAAGCCGAGCCTGTGCAGGTACTCCGCCTCATAGGAGCGCCCACCCCCGGGGATCATGATCTCCAACTCCTTGTCCGTAAGCTGATCGAAATAGGCCTTCAGCGGCGAGCTCACCGCGCCCAGGTCCCACCGGGTATCACCGGTAGCGTAACGCTCTGCCCAAAAGTCTTGACCCAATTTCATGGCTTTGGGAATGAAAAATGTAGAGTGGCTTCAGTGGGGCACACCTGAGAACTGACAACTTGGAACGGACAACTACTTAGCACACAACACCGGAATACCAGGCTCATTCGTCAGCAACCGCTCTTTCTCGGCATCAGCGATATAGCGATATTCTTCCGATGGCACCGACATAATGGCGATGCACCCGGCGTGAACTCGCTTGGCATACTCGATCGTGGGCCAGGAAAAGCCTACGGAGAAGGCCTGGCTGGGCTCCTCCACCAGCTTGTGTGGGATACCTTCTGCTGAGAGTCGCTCTGCCATCCGGTCCTTGTTCCGTAAGAGTTCATCGCTGGCTTGTTCTCCGGGCCTGATGAGTTGATAGATGTGTACCGTGCTGCCGAAGTGTTTCGCCACTAGACAAACAGCATCCAAGAGATGGTCGATGCCGGTATGGCTGGCTACGGGCATCACGATCGTGCCAAAATCATTGATGTCAGGGCTGTTCTTTTGCACCACCAGAGCGGGCGTTTCCACCTTTCTCACCAGCTTTAGGATATGAGCGCCAAAGAGGGACTGTTTCAATCCGCGAAGTCCATGTGTAGCGCAAACCATAAGGGCATGGCCCATGATACTCGCTTCTGTGATCTCTTGGATGAATTCGCCCTCGGAGAGGTGCATGTTCACCTTGACATCCGTCAACTTCGCACGTTGCGCTTCCAAGGCAACCTCAGCTTTGGAAGGGCCATCTCCCTTGGTCTCCGACTTTTCCAACACATGCAGTAACGTTACCCCACCATTGAAGCGCCTGGCCATGATACCCGCATATTGTATGCCTTTCAGGGCCGTTTCCGTAAGGTCGGTCGGGCAAAGGATATTGTTCATGTCGCAACTGAATGAAAGGTTGAATGAAGTGGATAAAGGTACATGCGGCATGGACGATTCATGAGCAAAGTTGGAAGCATAGGGGACTAAAGACCGTCAGGAAGCAAAGTGTCGCTTGCGTTGAAAACTTGCGCGTGGTTAAAGAAGAACCCTCCAATGGTTCGGATACCTTAGCCATCCTTCGATCGCCATGGAATACGTCACTCCCGAAACCGCCGGACCTTTTGTTGCCGAGCCCAATGCCAGCCCGCTGGAGCTGCTTGAAAAGCACTTCGGTTATAAGAGCTTCCGCCCGGGGCAGATGGAGGTTATTGAACATGTACTGGCGGGGAACGATGCCGTGGTGTTGATGCCCACAGGAGGCGGAAAGAGCCTCTGCTTCCAAGTGCCAGCGCTGGCCATGGAGGGCCTCACGGTGGTAGTGTCACCCCTGATCGCACTCATGAAGGATCAGGTCCAAGCACTTCAAGCCAATGGGATCCCGGCGGCTTTCCTCAACAGCACGCTGGACTTTGTCGAGGCGCAGTCCATTGAGACGCGATTGCGCGAAGGCGGCATCAAGTTGCTCTATGTTTCTCCGGAACGCCTGCTTTCCCAGAACTTCCTGGAGCGGGTGGCGGAATGGAACCCCGTTCTCTTTGCCGTTGATGAGGCACACTGCATCAGCAGCTGGGGCCATGCCTTCCGCCCGGAATACAAGCGGCTGGATATCCTGAAGAAGGTTTTTCCGAACGTGCCGTTGATCGCGCTTACCGCCACCGCCGACAAGACCGTGCGCGGCGACATTGCGCAGCACCTCGGAATGCGCAACGAGCGCCTTTTTACATCCAGCTTCGACCGCCCGAACCTTTCGCTGGCCGTGTTGCCCGGGCAGAACCGATGGCCGATGCTCCAGCGCATTATGGCAAGGCATGTGGGCGAATGCGGTATCATCTACTGCAACAGTCGCAAGGGCACAGAGAAGCTGGCAGCACAGCTCCAGAGCATCGGCGTTCGTGCCGACTTCTACCACGCCCGGATGGATTCCGCCGATCGCGACAGCGTGCAGGACGAGTTCATCTCCGGTAAGCTCCACGTAGTCTGTGCCACCATCGCCTTCGGTATGGGCATCGATAAGGGCGACGTGCGCTTCGTGATCCACTGGAACATGCCCGGCACGCTGGAGGGCTACTACCAGGAGATCGGCCGCGCGGGTCGAGATGGCGCGCCTGCCGAGACCATTCTCTTCTACAGCTACGCCGATGTGCAGACTCACATGCACTTCATGGAAGAGGTGGAGGATGAACAGTACAAGGCGATCATAGGTGCCAAGCTGGACCGCATGAAGGAGTACGCCGAGGCCCAGGTCTGCCGCCGCATCGTGCTGCTGAGCTATTTCAGCGAGGAGGTGGTGAAGCCCTGCGGGAACTGCGATGTGTGCAGGGACCCACCCAAGTATTTCGATGGCACGTTGCTCGCGCAGAAAGCACTTTCAGCCATGTACCGCTGCCACCAGATGGTGGGCATGAGCCTGTTGATAGATGTGCTGAAAGGCACCTTCAGCAACGAAGTGCAGTCACTGGGCCTTAGCTCGGTGAAGACTTTTGGTGCGGGCGCGGATGTCAGTGCATTTGCGTGGGTGATGTTCTTCCAGCAGTTCCTACAGCAAGGCCTGATCGAGATCGACTACAAAGACCGCTATCACCTGAAGATCACGCCACTCGGGCACCGGGTGTTGAAGGGCGAGCACCCCGTGCAATTGGTAACACCCGACACGGTGAAGGAGCGCCAAGAGCGCACCCGCAAGACCAAGTTGCCGCAAGCCACCGAAGTAGCACCGGCAAGTGCCGATCTGCTCGCTCAGTTGAAAGCGCTGCGCCTCACCATCTCCAAGGAGATCGGCAAGCCTGCCTTCGTGGTCTTCACCGATGCCACCTTGATCGACATGGCCACCAAGAAACCCCGCAACGTCTACGAATTCCGCCTGGTGAATGGAGTAGGGGACCACAAGACGAAGTTGTATGCGGAGCAATTTTTAGAGGTGATCGGGGAGTGATCAGAATGGGGAGATCATTCAGCTCCCACCTCCGCAAGCGCCACCACATGTCCATCGCGGTCGGCGAGATAGCCCACACGGTGACCCCAATTCCGATCGGCAGGGGATGATACCAGCACCGCGCCTGCTGCCAGACCACGCTTCATTGCCTTGTCCAGGTCGATCACGGGGAGGTACAACTCGCAGCGAGGCACGCGATGCCCGGTATCCGGATGAGGTAGGACGGGAGTGATGATCTTCGCTATCCCCGTTGAAGGCATCAGACCCAACCGGCAACCACCAAGGTCGAAACCGGTCATGCCGGGCACGTCGAGAGCGGGTTCTCTCATCAGGAGCGCACGGTAGAAGTTCCGGCTCGCGACTTGGTCCACCACGTAGAGGATGAATTCGACCTGCATGGCACAAAGGTGTGTAAGTCAGCTGGAACAAAATGGCAATGAGAGTTCATCGGGCGGGGCCCATCTTCGTAGCCTGAACCCGATCATGCAGTTCTCCTTCCTCTCCGCCTTTCCGCCATATCGTGGTGGTATCTCGCAGTTCAGCGCGGCGCTGGTGCAGGAGCTGCGGAAGGAGCACGCCGTAGAGGCCTTCACCTTTACCCGGCAGTATCCGGACCTGTTGTTCCCGGGGAGCACGCAGTACGATACCGCCAGTGCGGATGATATCGGGGCCGTCCGAGTACTGGACAGCATCAACCCCTTGAGCTGGAAACGCACGGCACAGCGCATGTTGGAGAAGAAGCCGGAGGTGGCGGTGCTGCGCTACTGGATGCCCTTCTTTGCTCCGGCCATGGGGATGGTGGCTGATCATCTTCGCCAGGAGGGAGTGAAGGTGATCACCATTGTGGACAATGCCCTGCCGCATGAGCCACACTTCTACGACAAGCCGCTCACCCGTTGGTTCCTTCGGAAGAACGATGGCTTTATCGCGATGACGGAGGCGGTGAAGAAGGATATCCTCATGCTGAACCCGGCGGCGAAGGTGAAGCTGATACCGCATCCGCTCTATGATCATTTCGGCACGCCGATCTCGCAAGCGGAAGCCCGCCAAAAACTGGATCTGCCGCCGAATGCCCGCGTCCTCCTCTTCTTCGGGCTTATCCGCGACTACAAAGGATTGGACCTGTTGATAGAGGCCTTCGGGCAACTCGATGCACGCTACCATTTGGTGATCGCTGGCGAGCCTTATGGAGATTATGGAAACTACCAGCGGCAGATCGATGCCAGCCCGTTGCGGAAGAACATTCACCAGCACACGCGCTTCATTGCGGATGCAGAGGTACCCGCGTTCTTTGGCGCGGCCGATGCAGTGGTGTTGCCCTACAGAAGTGCCACGCAGAGCGGTATCACCGCGATCGCCTACCACTTCGGCACACCCGTGATCGCAACGGATGTGGGCGGCCTGAAAGAGGCGCTGAATAATGGACGCACAGGGATATTGGTGCCGGAGGTTTCAGCGACCGCCATCGCGGCTGGTGTCAAGCACTTCTTCGATCAGGACCCCTCAACCTTGCGGGCGAACATCGCAGCACTGCGGGAGGAGTTTTCTTGGAAGCGCTTCGCGAAGGGATTGGTGGACTTTGCTGGAGATCTGTGAGGAATAGCTCCAGTCTCAGCCTTCAATCTTCAGCTTTCATAACCACTTGCCCATCCTCTCCGCCGAAGAACCGGACTTCGCAATTCATCATCCAATCACGCAATGGGCCATGTACCTCGTAAGTGCTGAGGGTCAACGGCGGATCGGCCAGCCGGATTAACGTAACGGTACCATGGGGATCCCTCGCTACTGCGCGGACCTCGGCCTCCCGTTGCAACATCACCTGATCGTAGTTGGCAGCACGTCCGGTAAGGAGGTCTGAATTTGCGGCAAAGCCGTTGCGTGTGAGGTTCAACGCAAGTACAGCCAGTATGAGGGTGATGCCCATCATTTTCGGGGTGATCGATCGGGGAACGATAATCCGCAAGGTTCCACGCTCGATCCACAGCGATAGGTTCAGGAACCAGAGCGGGATAAAGAAGAGACACGCCACATTGATGGTACGGTGCTGGCCGAGTAGCCCGGAACTCCAGTAAGCGGGGAAAGTGACGGCCATGACGAGGAGGAAGGGTAGGGCGCCCGCTATCCAAGGTGAAATGGACAGCACCCGAGAGAGGCCTGGCAAGAGCGTACGCACCTTATGATACACGGAGATATAGAGGAGGCTGAACACCAGCAGCGCAGGAGAAAAGGCCCAGATGCCGACGAAGCGGATGGACTGCAGGAAGCTCATGCCGAGCGACTTCCAGAATAGGTGTGTTTCCGCGAACATGGAGCCGCGCACGGCATTACCAGGTGCCAGGTACATCAGCATGGCACAAGCTGAAACCACAAAGAGGAGGAGCACTGCAGCAATCTGGCCTTTGCGTTCCCGGATCAGCCATAGAGTGCGGCCAAGGTGCAGGCTTACCATCAGCAACATGTGGATCTCATCCATCCCTACAATGACGACCGCAAGGATCAGGTTCAATAAGGTCTTCAACACCAACCCCAAGCCTTTCGATGGTGCACCGATCAACAAGCCCAGATGCAGCAGCAGCAGGATGCTCCCCAGTTGATAGGTGACCGCGCCGGTATACCAATAGAATCCTTCACCGAGATCCGGCATCAGATTGAGGTAGAGCAGGAGGAATACCGTTGTGGCCAACAGCTCTTTACCGATGGTGAATGCCCGCTGCGTAATACTCCGGAAGAAGAACCAGAAGCTCAGGAAGGTCAATACGATCAGCACCATGGGCACCATGCGATAGCCCGGCAGAAAATCCGGTGACCAACTGAGTGGCGCGTGGATCATCAACAAGTTACTCGCATAGCGACCGTTCCAATACATCCATTCGCTGTAGCTCCAATCCCAAAGCGACATCCCAAGCGACTTGGCGGCATAACAGAAATCATCCGCTACCGGATGTGCATACAAGGCGAGCCAGAAGTACTTCAGAAGCGAGAGGCCGAGAAGGGACGCGAAGATCAGAGATAGGCCGCTGAGGCGCGGAGACGCGGAGGAATCAACGGAGGACGTGGATCTATCTGTGTCCATCTGCGGTTAGCCTTTCTCAGCCTCGGCGTCTCTGCGGTATTCAACTCATTGCGTGCGTTGCGAACGTTGCGGTTGAAATATACCTCAGCGTCTTCGCGCCTCAGCGGCCTTCAAATCTCAGCGACTCAAAGCCCCAGTCGTTCGCTCACCCGGTAGTTGTTCCGATCAGGTGAATTCCGGGCCACCAGTTCGGCCACAAAGCCAGCGAGGAAAAGCTGTGCCCCGATGATCATGCTGGTCAGTGCAATGTAGAACAACGGTTGGTCCGTTACCAAGGGCGCACGCACGTTCTGGAATACGGTGTACAGTTTGCTCCCAAGGATCCAAAGTGTTGCGAGGAAGCCCAAGAAGAACATCAGGGTTCCCATGGCCCCGAAGAAGTGCATTGGCTTCTTGCCAAAGCGGAACACGAAGGTGATCGTGAGCAGATCCAGAAAACCGTTGATGAAGCGGTCCAACCCGAACTTGGTGGTGCCGTACTTGCGCGGGTGGTGCAGCACTTCCTTCTCGCCGATGCGATGGAACCCTTCCTTCTTCGCAATGAAGGGGATGTAGCGGTGCATCTCACCGTACACTTCGATAGCCTTCACCACCTTCCCATCATAGGCCTTGAGGCCGCAATTGAAATCGTGCAGTTCCACTCCGCTGGCCCAGCGCGTGGTGGCGTTGAACAGCTTCGTGGGAATGGTTTTGCTCAGCGGGTCGTGTCGCTTCTTCTTCCAGCCGCTCACCAGGTCGAAGCCATCCTCGGTGATCATGCGGTAGAGTTCCGGGATCTCCTCGGGGTCGTCCTGAAGGTCGGCATCCATGGTGATCACCACTCGGCCTTGGGCGGCCAGGAATCCTTCATTCAGCGCAGGGCTCTTGCCGTAGTTGCGGCCCAAGCGGATGCCTTTCACGCGTCCATCGGCAGCGTGTAGCCGTAGGATTTCCTCCCACGACCCATCGCGGCTGCCATCATCGATCAGCAGCACTTCGTAGCTCTTGCCCATGCGGCCGATCACCGCGTGCAGCTTCGCAACCAGTTCGGGTAGCGACTCACGCTCGTTCAGCAGGGGGATAACAACGGAAATGTCCATGCGCCGCGAATGTACAGCGGAGGCTTGGTGTGATTTTGACCGCCGAGGGCGCAATGAGCGCAAAGAAGAGAAATTGGATTCTTCGAAGTGAGCCGCAGGTTGCGTTGAAGTAACCCTTGGTTCATTCTTACTTGAACTATTCCGATAATTTAAAAATGACGGGAACGGTCATTTGACCTGGATGGCACTGAAAATGATTTCTCTTCATGAACAGTTCTTCAAAGCGGCGATTGATAGTCTGTAACGCTACTTCATCACACCCGTAGCCGATGCCTGTCAGTACACGCTTCTTGCTGATCCGGCATAAAGTGTCCACAGTAAATTCTATCATGACCACACCCTCAATTTCGGCCTCCTCAGCCTTAATTGGATAGCTACCGCTACGAATATATGGTAGTTGATTCCCATTGAGAACGACCGTGTCCGCACTTGTTTGGGCCAGTGCCGGATGAGTGATCAAAGCACATCCGAGTACAATGAGCACCCCAGCCACTTTGAACCAATAAGCCATGGATATGTGTAAACAATAACAACCCTAAAATAGGGGGCTTTTGTTCTTAGGGTCCTATCAAAGGCACTTGAATAGATCGAAGGGTTCCTGGCACGTGTTGCACTTATACAGCGCCTTGCAGGGGGTGGAGCCGAACTGGCTCACCAGCGTTGTGTCCGTGCTGCCACATTGGGGACAGGCGGTCACCGGCACACCACCCTTCAGCGCACGGATATCGGAGGTATGGGGTGGGGGAGCGATGCCGTAATCAAGCAACTTCTTCCTTCCACTCTCAGTGATCCAATCGGTGGACCATGCTGGGGAGAGCACTTGCTTCACACGGAAGTCCTCAATGCCGGCATCGCGGAGTGCCTTTTCCACATCCTCCTGCATCACGTCCATGGCGGGACAGCCGCTGTAGGTAGGGGTGATGATCACCTCCACGGCATCGCCATCCACGTTCACTTCGCGAAGCACGCCCAATTCCCGGAGGCTGATCACGGGGATCTCGGGGTCCTTCACCTGTTCCAACAGGTCCCGGATCTGCGCCTCCGTTCTCATCTTCGTCCGTTTACCACTCCACGCCGGGGTAGGTGCGCTGCAAGGTCTGCATCTCAGCAAGCATGGGGCCGATGTGTTCTGTATGCACGCCTTTCTTCCCGCCGCTCGCCATCCAGCCATCGGCAGGACGCTTTAGGGTCGCTTCGTTCAATACACGATCTACAGTAGCGCTCCATTCCTTCTTCAGGTTCGCCAGTTCGGGAATGACACCAGCCTTGGCCAAGAGTTGCTCGGCCTCGTCCGCCACGAAGAGTTCCCCCGTGTAGCGCCAGAGATCGTCCACCGCATCCTGTGCGCGCTGGTGACTTTCCTCGGTGCCATCGCCGAACCGGATGAGCCATTCGCTACTGTGACGCAGGTGATAGGTCACTTCCTTCACCGCCTTTTCCGCGATGGCCTTCAAGCGCTCATCGGTACTGGTGGTGAGGGCTTGCTGTAGCAGAAGATGGAAGGCATCGAACAAGAAGCTGCGTGCGATGGTATAGGCATAGTCACCCTTAGGCAGCTCGGTGAGCAGCACGTTCAGGTACTGGCGTTCCGTGCGCAGGTAGGCGAGGTCATCCTCGGTACGTCCCTTACCCTCCACTTCGCCTGCATAGGTGAGGTAGTTGCGGGCTTGGCCGATGAGGTCCAAGGCGATGTTCGCTTGGGCAATGTCCTCCTCCAACTGGGGGCCATGGCCGCACCACTCGCTGAGGCGGTGTCCGAGCACCAGACTGTTGTCCCCCATCCGCAACGCAAAGCGGAACAAGGTTTCTTCGTGCGTCATCATCAGATATACTTCACGCCTTCAGGCATGGGGTAGAACGTTGGATGGCGGTAGACCTTATCGTCCGCTGGATCAAAGAACGAGCCTTGGTCCTCCGGCTTGCTGGCATGCACGTTCTCAGAGAGGACCGCCCAAATGCTATTGCCCTCATTCCGACGGGTATATACGTCGCGGGCATTCTCTATGGCCATCTGTGCATCGGCGGCGTGGAGGCTGCCCACATGCTTATGGTCGAGACCGCGTTTGCTCTGGATGAAGATCTCCCATAAGGGCCAATCCTTTTCGTTACTCATTCGGATGATCGGTGGCTATTGGTGATTGGTGACATGTGATCGGGCTGGCACGGCAACGCCTGACAACCGACAACTAACAACTGACAACTAAGCTGCTTTCTTCTTCGCTTTCTTCTCCGCGTAAGCCAAAGCCGCTTCCCGCACCCAAGCCCCGTCGGCATGGGCCTTCTGGCGTGCGGTCAAGCGCTCCTTGTTGCAAGGGCCATTGCCTTTGATAACCTCGAAGAACTCATCCCAGTTGATCTGGCCCCATTCGTAGTGCTGGGTCTCTTCGTTCCATTTCAGATCCGGGTCGGGGATCGTCAGGCCGAGATATTCAGCTTGGGAGACTGTCCGGTCGATGAAGATCTGGCGCAGTTCATCGTTGCTCTGGCGCTTGATCTTCCACTTCATGCTTTGTGCGCTATGCGGACTGTCCTTGTCGCTGGGGCCGAACATCATCAGACTCGGCCACCACCAGCGATCCAAAGCATCCTGGGCCATTGCCTTCTGTTCAGGCGTGCCTTTGCAGAGCGTAACAAGGATGTCATACCCCTGCCGTTGGTGAAAGCTCTCCTCTTTGCAGATGCGCACCATGGCCCGAGCATAGGGGCCATAGCTCGTGCGGCAAAGCATCACTTGGTTCATGATCGCGGCACCATCCACCAACCAGCCCACTGCGCCAATGTCCGCCCATGTAATGGTGGGGTAGTTGAAGATGCTGCTGTACTTGGCCTTTCCGCTCAGCAGCTGATCCACCATCTCGTCGCGACTTGTACCCAGGGTTTCTGCAGCACTATAGAGGTAAAGCCCATGGCCTGCCTCGTCCTGCACCTTGGCTAGCAGGATCGTTTTGCGGCGCAAGCTGGGTGCGCGCGTGATCCAGTTACCCTCGGGGAGCATGCCCACGATCTCGCTGTGTGCATGCTGGCTGATCTGCCGCACCAAGTTCTTGCGATATGCGTCCGGCATCCAATCCTTCGGCTCGATCTTTTGTTCAGCATCCACTTTGGCCTGGAACAACTCTTCTTGCTTGTTTTCTGACATTTTCTGGGGAACTGCCGATTTGCAGGTTGCTAAGTTAAGGAGCGGCCTCGAAGTACATTCATCGCACCGGCTTTCGCAGTCCAAGTGGCAACGGCTACTTTTGCCGCACCTACCATGGAAGTGCCATGGGCGGTGCATTCAACCACTTATGTCAGTTATTCCCCCACGCATGGCTCGTTTCCATACGCTTGAAGTCTCGGACATCCAACAAGAGACGGCCGATAGCATCTCCATCGGATTCCGCATTCCGCCGGAATTGAAAGAGGAATTCGCCTTCATCCATGGCCAATACCTCACCCTTAAGCTCAAGCATAACGGTGAGGAGCTCCGACGCTCTTACAGTATTTGCAGCAGTCCGTTGGACCAAGATGAGGTTCGCATTGCTGTAAAAAGGGTGACCGGTGGCCGGGCCTCCACCCAGTTGGTGGAGCAACTGAAGCCGGGTTCAAAGCTCGAGGTGATGACCCCCATGGGCAATTTCAGTACAGCCCTGGATGCAACTCAGGAGCGGCACTATATCGCCTTTGCCGCCGGTAGCGGGATCACGCCCATTCTCAGCATCCTCACCACCGTACTACGAACGGAACACAAGAGCAAGTTCACGCTCTTCTTTGGTAATTCGGATGTGGATCGTATCATTTTCCGGACAAAGCTGGAGGAGTTGAAAGCCCACTTTCCCGATCGCCTCAACGTGTATCACATCCTCAGCCGAGGCACCGATGCGGATGCTCTCTTCAACGGCCGCATCACCAATGAGAAGGCGGTACAGCTCTTGAAGACCTTCGTGAACGACCCGCTGCACAAGGAATACTTCATCTGCGGCCCTGAACAGATGATGGTGAATGTGAGCGAAGCTTTGGAAGGCTCCGGGGTGGAGAAGAAGCGGATCCATGTGGAACTCTTCACCACGCCGGTTGCCAGTGAGGTGAAGAAACCGGCCGTGCCCGAGAACCCTTCAGGTGATGCGCCATTGGTGGGTAAGGCGAAGGTGAAGATCATTCTGGACGGTGTGGAAACCGAGATCGAGGTAGGGGCGAAGGGAGACAGCATTCTCGACACGGCTGAAAACGCCGGGCTCGATGTTCCCTATGCCTGCAAAGGAGCGGTCTGCTGCACCTGCAAGGCGCGTATCGTGGAGGGCAAGGTCTCCATGGACATGAACTATGCCCTGACGGATGAGGAGGTGGCAGATGGTTATGTACTCACCTGCCAAAGCCATCCGCTCACTGCGCGCGTAGTGGTGGATTACGATCAGCACTAACGATCCCAAAGCGAAAGCGCCTGCCAAGGGCAAGCGCTATTGCAACCGGCCTTTCGGCCGGTGGTCACCATTGTGGTGGTGCTATTGTGGAGACATCTGGGCCTGTAGCATGGCGACCTTGGACTGAATGTCCGTGAGGTAGTCCATCTTGGGCATGAAGGCAGCGGTTTTATCGTTCCAGCGAACGATGGCTCCGGGAAAGTCCATATAGAACGGGTCCGAGTGCTTGAATTTGTGAGCCGCCTCGAGGTTCATCGTGCATTCATAGGCAGTATACTGCACCTGGTGTTCAGGTACACGGGTATCCATGAAAACGGATTTCGTTCTATAGCCATCCTTGATCACCACGATGGTATATGCATTATCGAGGTCGAGATTGACGGTGAACTTGCTCTTCGCCCTCACGATCTCGTGGATCAGATCATTGTCCTTATAGATCAGCACATCCACCCTTTTCGGGTCCGCCCCTTCAGCGGTGATCTTGAACTTCACGGGTACATACCAGCCTGTGGCTTGGTCCCTTGTTTCCACCAGTTTCTGTGCCTGGACAAAGCAAGGAGCCAGGAACACCATGAGGAGAAGGAGAGTGGTGTGTTTCATGATCGAAATGGCGCTATGCAAATTCGTGTTTGCCCCATTGAACGGACAGTTCTCGGGTATGGTTACGATCAGCCTGCTTGCCGCAGTTCCTGAACGGAGCGAGGGAAACGCAGATGGACCGTGGCCCCTTCGTCCGGTGCCCCTTCCGCCCAGCAGAGTCCATTGTGCTTCTTCATGATGCGATCCACCAAGGCTAGGCCGATCCCTGTTCCTTCGAACTGTGCAGCGGGGTGCATGCGCTTGAACACACCGAAGAGCTGTCCTTTCTTCTGACTGTCGAAACCGACCCCGTTATCCTTCACATAAAGCACATCGCCTTGCTCCTCCCGGTATGCACCGATCTCCACCACCGCCTCGGCCCGGTTACGTGAGAACTTCACGGCGTTGGCGATCAAATTGTTCATCGCCACCTTTACCATCGTGGGATCTGCAAAGACCACGGCATCCTCGGGTACCTTGAGTTCGAAGCGCACGTTCGCCGGATGTGGCTCCAGTTCCCGTATGCATTCATCCAGGATCTCGTTCACGTTGGACTCCTTGGTTTCGGCGTCCTTCGAGTCCGTCCGCGCAAAGCGTAAGAGGTCATCCACCAAGTTGATCAATCGGGATACACCCTTGTGTATCCGTTGGCTCAGATCCCTTTCTTCCTCATCCGCTCGCGTGGCTGCCAAGCTGCTGAGATGCTCGCTCATCACCTTAATGTTCTTCAAGGGAGATCGCAGGTCGTGAGCGACGGAATAGGAAAAGGCTCCCAGATCGTCCAGTGCCTCCATCAATTGCTTGGTCCTCACGGCAACGCGTCTGTCGAGATCGCTGTTCAGCTTCTTCAGGTGTTTCTCCTGCTGCTTGCGGTCCGTGATATCCTTGATCATGGCCTGATACAGGTTGCCACCATCAGTATCCTTGCCCACCACTGTAGCGGTGATCAGGCAGTCCACGGTATTACCTCCCGGTATTTGGAGGGCCACATCCACATTGCGGAACGTGGTGCCGTCTCGTTGGGAGCGCACCCGACGGAGCAAGCTCGGCATGTCGGCCACGTACTGGGTGAGGTCGCTACCCTGAGTTATGGGTAACTCGGCCCGCAAGAGCGCCCTGGCAGCGATGTTCAACTCCACACACCGGCCCTTGGAATCCAAGATCACAATGGGGTCGCCGGAAGCATCGAAGACTTGGCGGTATCGATCAAAGAGCCGGTCGCGTTGGGCGCGTAGCACGTGCACCTCATGGGCCTGCTCGATGCGGAGCTTCAGGTCGGTGGGGTCCCAAGGCTTTGTGATGTAGGCATGGATCCCCCCCAGGTTGATGGCATCCACCACGGCTTGGATATCGGAAAAGCCGGTCAATAGCAAACGGACCGCTTTGGGCCATCGATTCTTAACTATAGCCAGGAACTCCGAACCACTCATGCCCGGCATCCGCTGGTCGCTGATCACCACATGAGCCGTATTCTTTTCAAGCCAAGCCAAGCCTTCTGCTGCGCTCACGGAAACATGGATGTCGAAATCTCTTCGGAAGCTGGCCCGAAAGGCCATCAAGTTCCCCTCTTCATCATCCACATACAGGACCTTGATACGTTCCATGGCGAGTTCCATTACTTCAAGCGGTTTTTGCATATTCCCGCGTCCTTGACGTCGGCAGGGTTATGGTGAATGTGCTTCCTTGGCCCACCACGCTTTCCAGCGTGATCTGCCCTTCGTGTTTATCTATAATGCCTTGGGCGATAGAGAGGCCGAGGCCGGTTCCTTCACCCACATCCTTGGTGGTGAAGAAGGGCTCGAACAGGCGCGCCTGAACGCTCTCATCCATGCCCATGCCGTTATCGCTGATGCTGATGATCACTTGGTCCTCCTCTTGTCGTGTGGTTATGCGAACCACACCTCCTGAAGCGCCATGGCGCTTTTTTACAGTGTGGGCTGCATTGTTCAGCAGGTTCATGAACAGCTGATTCAACTTACCCGGATAGCATTCCACCGCTGGAAGATCAGCCAGGTCATACTCCACCTTCACGGAATCGCGGACCTGGGGACCCAGCACGACCACGGTGCTGCGTAATCCTTCATTGATGTCGGCCTCCTTCAGGTCATCCTCATCCAACCGGCTGAAGGTGCGCAACCCGCGAACGATCTCCGATGTGCGAGCGGTGCCATTTTCCATCGCCTTCAGGATGTCGTTTACTTCCTTCACTGTAAAATCCACGCCGATCCGCTCCTCCAAGGCATGTACTTCCGCCATCGCAGGGCTTCCCTTGGAAGCTGCACGATACGCATCCAATACTTCCTTCAGTTCCAATAGGTCCCGTTTGAGGGGTGGGATACTGCTGCTGATGAAGTTGATGGGGTTGTTCAGCTCATGGGCGATGCCGGCTGTCAATTGACCGAGCGAGGCCATTTTTTCGGCACTTACCAATTGGCTCTGAGTGCGCTTCAGGTGGTCGTTGCTCTCCTGCAGGGCATGTGTACGTTCGGTCACCTTCTTCTCCAGCATAACGTTCTGGTCCAGGATGATCAGCTCATTCTCCTTGGACATACGCAGCGCTTCTGCCTGAGAAAGTTCCTTTTCGCGGCGGAGAATATTGATCTTATCGGCCAGACCGAAGGAGAGGAGGACCACTTCCACGGCGGAACCGATCGCCATCATATGCTTTGTTGCATCATTGTACGGAAGTAGGCCCCAGTCCTTGGCAACAAAGATCAATATGCCAGTCACAAAGACGCCCCATGCGCCAAGGAAATAGCGTGCCGGACGATGTCCGGTCCGTGCAATTTTCACCGAGATGTACAACATGTAGAAAGCCATCACCGCAGAGGTGATCTGGATCACCTGGTAGCCTTCCACCTCGAATCCGAAGAAGCAAGCTGTGGCAGCTGATATAGCAAAGACATAAATTATTGATTTTACCAGGATGAACCTTGGCACATAGGATGGTACATTAATGAATCTCTGCATGAATTCAGCAGCAAAGACCATGGTAATGACCGTGAAGGTGGTTGACGAATGATGGATCACCCAAAACTTACCGGGCCATAAATAGAAGGCTGCATATCCGGTGAACGAGAGCTGTGTTATGCACACGGTGATCAAGTACATAACATATAGTAGGTAGTTCTTATCCCTGATCGATAGGTAAATGAAGAGATTATAGAGCACCATCACAAGCATGATGCCCATGTAGCCACCCATGAAAATATTACGATTCAATTTCAGCGTGCTCCGGCCTTCGTCCCTTTGTAGGAAAACCGGCATTTGCAACTGCTTGTCGCTTTTTGCTCTGATATAGACATCGGCATATCCCCCATAAGGGATCGGTAGGCTATATGAAAATGCCGGTGAGTTCTGGATGGTCGGGATCAGCGGCCTCACCTGTCCACCATGTACGATCTGAACAAGGCCCTCGCTCCCATTCAAATAGACATCCAGCTCTTCGATCTCTGGATGGTCTATAAGTATTCCGATGCGATCGATCGAAGTCGTATTCAGAACGACGGTTTTGATCCAGAACGCAGAACGTGTAATACCCAAGTTCGGCACGCCACTCGCAGCGGGCTTGAAACTCCCATTCCGCATCACGTCGCGAATGGTCATCTCCGATGATGGGTCCTCCAAGATCAAGAGATGCTCGCCAAGTGGCCCGGATAATTCTTCTCCACGATAAATTATCGCAGTCGATGGATCGATCTTCGTACCAGCGAACAAGACCTGGGACAGAAGGAGGAAGAGGAGGATACTCAGACGTTTCACGCCCGCTATTACGCAGAGATCATCCTTTAGGTTGTAAGTCCTATCAGGCGGTGGCCCTCAATCGGCCCGCCTCGATCTGCTGGAAGGCATACAGGTCATGCACATTACTGTTCAATCGCATCTGGTAGCTTACTTCCAAGGGTACACTGCCCGGAGTTTCCACCCGCACCTGTTCTGGGCGTAGCCGCAGGCTGTAGATGAGCTGGCGCTGTGCTGCGTTCGCTTGCTCCAATAGCATGGTGTCCGGATTCACCATGGCTATTGCGATGATCCGGGGAATAGGGTAGTTAGGAAAGTACCCATTGTCACCGATGTTGTCCATCACGACAAAGCCATTGCGTGCGGGATGCTTTTGTGTGTAGTGCGCTACGAAGCAAACCATCTTGCGGGCACCAGCTGCCACTGCTATAGCGGTGACCGCCTGGCTGAGCAGTACAGGGATTCCCTTGCCGTTATACCTGTGGGCATTCCACAGACCGCAAACTTCACCATTGCCTTGGGGCTGTAGTTCGGCCAAGGCTGAGTCCACCTTCGGGTCGAGCTTACGGATGGCGTCGGCCATCGGGAGTGGAGAGTCGGGCTGATCCAGTTTAAGGCGGATGCCACCGACCATCCCCAATGTTTCATGCAACGCTACAATTACATAGCAGTCCGGATCGTGCATCCAGACCTCATTGTTCGTAGTAACGTGGCTGATGCCGAAATCCTCAAGCACTTTTCGGTGTTCCGCGAGAAATTCAGCACACAATTCAGGTTCTTCCGGGGCCTTGAAGGCCTTTAGCGTAATGCGTTCGGTGGGTTCCATAGTAGGCGGGTTTATGGAGTGGTTTAGGGGGAAGGAAGCAGTAGTTCTTGGTTATCCAATCGGAAGGAGCGCGCACTGGATCGGAGGCCTGGACCCAAGCGCATCATGAACAAAGGGTGGCGACCATTCAAGTTCCAAAGGGCAGCAAACTCTGCGCGTATCCGTATCAGTTCTTCCTGTTCATGGGCACGCAGGCCATTCAGGTCGAATTTCAATGCATGGATAAGAAAGACAGGGTAGGAGATGGGCTGGACAGAGAGACCTTCTGCATTGGCCTTCATCCAAATACGCTCCATGGTGCGACCAACTGCCATGCGGCTGACCGGCTCGTCGGATGAGTGACTGAGCAGGATCACCGATGAGGCCGTACGAACCTGCATTGCAGACCTTAGTCCTAAGCTTTTGCCCCCCTTCCAGCGATCCGTGAATGCTACGGCACGAGGGTCGGAGATCATTTTTAACGCAGCGATCTCTACAGGGTGCAATTCCATAATGGTCAGATCGAGGCCATCCCTGGTCCTCGCTGCTTCCGCCCTTGTCCAGCGTATCTCTCTCTTGAAATAGGTAGCATGACTTTCTGGATTGGTCATCCGGATCTGTTCCACTGCACCTGCGAGATCGGCCAAAATGGTGAGCTCCTTCTGACCAGAAAGCTGCTGTATGTGGCAGCCAGCGCCATCGTTCGTCAGTTTTTCCAATTCCAAGAACAGTCCTTCCGGAAGGGCTTGTGGTGCACCGATCTTCCGATCTGTGCATCGCAAACCGATCATCGGGGCGAGTTCATCGGCTATATGAGGTTCTGTTTCCGCGTCCGGAGCAACGTGGAATTCGAACAGGGCCGTGAGTCTTGGCACCTGTTCGACGGGGAAAAGCTTGGATTTAACCTCCATATCTAAGGCGTGTGCCTTCAATACGATGTTCTCCACGCACGCACCCAAGGCGATCTGCGCGATCAAATGGTCCGGATCCCAAAAGGATTGGGAGCGAGATTCATCATGAAAGAGGAACAACCGCTTTCCGTGCCAAAGGAATTTCCAAGGCTGCATGTTCCCTGCGCTGGGGGCAAGGCCGCCTGCCTCCACCAATTGCTCGATCACAACCCTGTTCAGTTCAAGCGCATGGGCAGTAGTCGGGCCCAGCGTCTTTTCCAGTTCTTTCAATTGGGAAGCACTGATCGCAAAAGCATCGGGAGCGGGCGGTGGGACTGCAGGGTCAGCTGGGTCGGTTATCAGTTCATCCAGATCAACGAACCAGCGGCCCGATGCTTTGAATTCATTCAACGCGATGCGCCGCACGGCATCTCCGGCCAAAGCCCCTCCCAACACTACGGAGGTAGCCAGTTGCGGCCAGGTGCTCACCGTCTGTCCCAGTTCGATCACGGATGCTTTCATCCGCGGGCTCAGCGTTTCAACTCCGGAGATCGGGAGCATGTACGGCACCTTCTCCTCCGCGCTCATGGGTTTACTTGCTGCATCCAGGTCCAAGTGGTCGATCCAGCCGTGCATCAGCGGACGATCCGGCTCCAGGTCGAAGCGTTCCACATCCAAGCAGCCGCGATCACTCATGTCCATCACCACCGGTATCCGCAGGGCTTTCGCCTTTTGTCGCGCCAGTATCTTGATATCCACACTATCGCATTCCTCCACCAGGACATCCAGTTTGCCTCCTTCCGTGAAGAAGGCATCCATGTTCTCTTTGGTGAGGCCGTCCGTAAAGCAGATCACCTTCAAATAGGGGTCGATCTCGGCGATCTCGCGGGCCGTTACAATGGCCTTGTTCAGGCCCAAATTGCCGGTGCCCGTGCGGATCCGGTTGAGGTTGCTCAGGTCCAACGTATCGAAATCGGCCAGACGGATCTCCCCAAAGCAGCGCTCCAAGGCCATGGTCACGCTCACAGCCTGACCTACAGAGAGGCCTACCACACCCACCTTCTTAGTTGCGAGCACAGCTTGTTCCTCGCGTGTGATCTTGTTGCGGTTGCGGTCTGTGCGGACCACGGCGAATTCAGTTGCATCCAGCACATGCACCAACGTGAGCGACCAAGGGTAGTAGATCCAGCAACCGTACTCCTTTAATTCCCTGCCCTTCAAATGCTTGACGATAGCATCTTCAAGATCCGGTTCACTGAAGCGAACCCGGGGGGTAAGCGACTTCAAGAGCTCCCGAAGTTGGGCATGGATCCGGTCGTGGATCCGGATACCGGGCTGCTGCTCCAGAAGCGACTTCAAAGTCGTTTGGTCAGCAGGGAGCTTGAAGATCGCCGGGCGATATTCATGAGACCCGGGAGAGAGTTTATCCAGCAGGGTTTCCAACGCGGTATCCATGGGGCATTAGGATCAGACCGTGAGAATGAGTAGGCGGGTCGAATGTAGCAATCTTGATCTTATTAACAAGTGATATGAAAATGTTGAAAAACCTTTTCCGGGTGTTCCTCGTAGTTACCCGACGACTAAGACCTTTTCATTCGACCTTACAACACAACGATGACCGATACTGCCCGCCCTACCGTACTGTTCATGGATGATGAACAGGGCAACCGCATCACCTTCAAGGCGGCTTTTCGCACAGAATTCAACGTTTTGCTCGCCGCAGACATAACCGAAGGCCTGGCGATGCTTGAGAAGCATGAAGTGCATGTGGTCATATCCGACCAGCGTATGCCGGGAGTTACGGGTAGTGAGGCATTGGTGCAGATCAAGGAGCGCTATCCTCGCGTTCGACGTATGCTGATCACGGCCCACGCCGATCTACAGGCATTGGTAGATGCACTGAACCAAGCAGGGGTGTGCCACTATATCCAGAAACCATGGGAGGAGGAGGAAGTACGCAAGGCGGTAAAGGCAGCTTGGTCCGATTATAAAGCCGAGAGCGAACGCGATGCCTTCACGGAGAAGTTGCTCCTATCCAACCAACAGTTGGAGTTCGCTCTTCGCCAGCGTCTGCTTTCCTAAGCGGCTGGACTCCTTGTCCCGCTTGCAGTGCGCTGCCTTCCGAAGTTTTTCTGCACAGCCGGCTAACAGGTTGTCCACAACCGCTGAACGCCTTATTCACGGGCCGAAGAATAGCAGGCACGGCCCCGCTACCTATTAAGGAGTTCCTGTCAGTTGCTCACAACGGACTAACAGGTGTTCAACCGCTGATCAACACGAGAGCAACACCTTTTCAACACTGCATAAACAAGCAGGGTAGAGGCTTTTGCATTGGCTATCCCGTGCATGGATCCGCACGTATTTCACAGGATATAAGCACACCATCCACAGTGGATCAACATCTTTTCAACCTCCTATCCACCAGCTTATTCCTGCGGTGTGGCATTTGTTGAGGCGTTCAACGTTGGATCTATTAACGATCATACAAGCCAAGCCACACTTGAAGGAGCCATATTTGGCTCATGCGTTCATTCTTCCTGTATGCCGCCTTGGGCCTTACCGTGGCTGGCCATGCTCAATGTGATCGTTGGCAGCAACACATCCAGTGCGATATCTCAGTTGACCTCGATGTGAAGACACATCGCTTCACCGGCACGGAGAAGTTGGTGTACAAGAACAACAGTCCGGACACCCTGGACCAGCTCTTCTTCCACCTGTACTTCAACGCGTTCAAGCCGGGGAGTGAAATGGATGTGCGCTCCCGCACCATTGAAGATCCGGACCCGCGGGTGACCGACCGCATCTCCTTGCTTTCTCCGGAAGAAGTGGGGGACCTCACTTGCTCCATGATCAAGCAGGACGGGAAGGAACTCGAGCTGGAGCCATTGGGAACCATCCTTCGCGTAAGATTGAACAAGCCCGTGCTTCCCGGCCGATCGACCACGCTGCACATCGATTTCAATGGTCAGGTGCCGTTACAGATCCGCCGCAGCGGACGCGATAGTCAAGAGGGCGTAGCCTATAGCATGACCCAGTGGTACCCAAAAGTGGCGGCCTATGATGATAGAGGCTGGCATGCCGATCCCTATGTGGGGCGCGAGTTCTATGGGGAATGGGGCGACTACGATGTGAGCATCACGTTGGACAGCACTTTCACCGTTGCATCCACGGGCGTGTTGGCCAATGCGAACGAGATCGGCCATGGTTATGCACCGCGTACCAAGCAGCAGAAGCGTAAGGACAACAAGCTTACTTGGCATTTCAAAGCACCCAAAGTGCATGACTTCGCTTGGTCCGCCGATCCGGATTACAAGCACGTAACTGCACAGGTCCCCGGTGGACCCTTGCTGCGTTTCATCTACAAGGACAAGCCGGAGCTGGCGGAAGTTTGGGAGCAACTGCCCGGCTATATGGTGCGCGCCGTGCAGCACATGGATAAGAACTTCGGAAAGTACCCGTGGCCGGTGTACACCTTCGCCCAGGGCGGTGATGGCGGCATGGAATACCCAATGATCACCTTGATCACTGGTGAGCGTCGCTTAGGCAGTCTGATCGGCGTGAGCGTGCACGAACTGGTCCACAGCTGGTACTACGGCGTGCTGGCCAGCGATGAGCTCAGCTATCCTTGGATGGACGAGGGGTTTACCGAATATGCCGGCAGCGAGGTGATGAACGAACTCCTCCCGGGATCCCAGAAAGGGCGTTTGCATAGCGCCGCCACGGAGGCTTATCTACGCTTGGCAAAGTCGCCCGAGCATGAGCCCATGTCCGTAGAAGCTGACCACTTCTCCACCAATCGCGGTTTCAGTGGCACTGCTTATAGCAAGGGTGAATTTTTCTTGGACCAATTGGGTGCGGTGATAGGGGATAGCACACTGCACCGGGGCCTGAGGCGCTGGTTCAAGGTTTGCGGATTCAAGCATCCCACGCCGATCGATCTGCAGCGCGTGATGGAGAAGCAGACCGGCTTGGAACTGGGTTGGTACTTCAACGAATGGATCAACACCACCCGTGAGTTGGACTATGCAGTAAAGGGCGTGTCGCAACGCGGAGATAGCACCACGGTGACCTTGGAGAACAAGGGCGGGATGCTGATGCCGGTTGATGTGGTGGTGCAGGGCGCAGAGGGCGAGATCGAACTGTTCAACATCCCTTTGTCACTGATGCTTGGTGCAAGGAGCGAGCAACCCAGCGACCATGCCTGGACCGTCCTTCCTGCATGGCAATGGACGAACCCGACATACTCCTTTACCATTCCGGTACCGCTATCGCGCATCCAGCGTATCGAGCTGGACCCCTTCGGCAGGCTGGGCGATATCGACCGCACTAATGATGGCATGTCCATCAGCCCCGGCGTGCAGGGCGTGATGGAGCGGTAGTTCAAAGAGCGATAAGGCAGTTGGACACGTCGCGGGCATCTGTGGCATGCGCGCCATCTGCGCCATCTGCGTCTGAAATGTATAGCGGCCTCTGTAGCCCGCAACAAAAAAAAGCCCCGGTGATCCGGGGCTTTCGTGTGGTTTTGAGGTATGCTCAGTTGAGTGAGGCCACTTGGCGTTCACCACGTAATCGCTTGTAGCGCAACACTACCTCTTCGTAGCTCGATGGTAGGTTCAGGTCCTTCAACGGATCGAAGGTGAGATGCTCACCTCCATTATATTCCGAATACGTGCGCTCCGACTCCAGGTCGACGGTTTCTTTCAGTTCCATGATGCAGTAGGCTCCTTGCAAGGGGCGCAAATATAGCCTCGATGCCAGAAGTGCAACGGGCATGCCACCGGCGGTTGAGTAGCGCCCCGTCGATGATCTCTGAGATACCTCAGAGGATGTCGAAATCCATGGCATCGAAGCGTACCAAGGCCGGGTCCAATACCCTGTCCTTCCCTGTAAGATCCTTGAAGATAAGGTTGAGCGGAGAGGGGCGGAAGCGCATTGGAATGTTCACATAGAGCGTGCTTCCCCAGTGCATCGCGGGGTCCAGGCCGATCCAGATCTTACGCCGTACGCCAGCCGTTTCGCGGGGTATGCCCACCTCAACTTGGGGCAGATCGCGTACGCCCATCACATAGCGGGCACCGAATTGTTTGCGTTGCGAGAGCACCAGTGCATGACCACCTTCCTCCTTCACCGAATAGTAATAGGCCGGATGGCGCATCCGCCAGGCGATGGAATCGGGTTCCCAAGCATGCGTGAATTGAGCCTCCTTCGCATTCTTTACCACGGGCAAAGGCCCGATACCGATCATCGCCCGTAGCGGAGAGACCAAGTGGAAGCCGAGTTTTTTCGTGAAGCCGTGTGTGCTGTTCAAATTGGCCACTCCGGTAACGAAGCCATATCCCTTCTCCTCCGCGCGCGCATACGTGGCGTTGGCCAATTTCGTGAACAAACCCTTGCCTTGGTGGGATGGATGCGTGGCCGTGTTCAGCGAAAGCAGGCCCTTTTCTTCTTTACCATTCACAGTGGCCTTGAACGGGATGGTCACATAGTGCCCCGCCAATTCATCGCCATACCACGCGTTGAAACCCACTGCATGGCCATCCGGATTATCGATGTACTGCCACTGCAGGACTTCCTCGGTAAAGTGAGCGGCATCGGGGAACGCAGTCTGCAGCAGAGCAGCCATCTTCTTCAGCGTAAGTACATCCACTTCCACCGGCCTCAACTCATACTCCTGCATGCCGCCAAGATAAACCGGCACTCCACTACTTTGGCAGCCTGATCCTGTTTCCCATGTTCCAACGAATGAGCGTTGCGGTGGCCGCGCTGGTACTCTGTGCATCATCCTTCGCCCAAGTGAACACCAAGGGCACCCTCCAGTTTGGTCTGGGTGTCAGCTTCGGCGCACATGCCACGCGGTTCGACAGTGAAGTTTCCTTCTTGGGACTTTCCATCAAGAACAGCGATAGCGATGGCGCGGTCACGGTTACCGTGCCCATCGAGGCCCAGTACGGACTGTCGGATCGCTTCAGCGTCGGTCTTTACCTGGAGCCGGGTAGCTACGTGGATTCAGCCGGCACCCATCCGAACAAGCTCTTCCTCATGGGCATTTCACCGCGATACTATGCGGTGAACAAGGACCGCTTCGCGCTCTACTTCAATGCCGACCTCGGGCTGAGCCAGCTGCGGATCAGCGATGTAAAGAATGGCATCAACCGCTTTACCGATACCTACTCAGGTGCGAATCTGCGTTTGGGTACAGCCGTTCAGTTCTACTTCGGCCAAGCGATCGGCCTTCACCTCGGATTGAAATACGCAGCCAACAACTTTAATTGGCGGGCTCGCGATCCACGTGATCCGATATTGGACGCCGTTGACTATTCGGCGACTTTGAAGACATCGGGCGTGCAGTTTGAGATCGGTTTACAGGCGAAGTTCTGACCCCTTCGGACCGTCTTGTGAAGTTCATCCATGGAAGTGCTCCGTGATATGTGCCGGGAGACATACATTTGCCGCCCGCTTATCGCGCATAAGCGTTTCTTGAAAGCCTCCTTAGCTCAGCGGTAGAGCAGCTCATTCGTAATGAGCAGGTCGTCAGTTCAATTCTGACAGGAGGCTCCACAAAGCCCTCACTTCGGTGAGGGCTTTTTTGTTCCGGCGCGCTTTCGGGCACATCGCACCCCATGTACCACAGGATCGGGGAAGTGATCACGCAAAGCATCGACCCCCGACTGCCGACAAGTCCAGTATTGATGGGTTATCTGGGGGGATGTGGTGCTTCGGCATCGTGTATGCATCCATGAGAACGAACCCTTAAAACCATTTGAACAATGAGCGCTACAACAGATAAGATCAAAGGCAACTGGAACGAATTGAAGGGCAAGCTGAAGCAGCAGTATGGCCAACTCACCGACAATGACCTCACTTATGTGGAGGGAAAGGAAGATGAGCTTTATGGTCGCCTGCAGCAAAAGCTTGGAAAGACCAAGGACCAGGTCCGTGAGATGTTCGAAAGTCATAACACGGATAAGAAGCAACAGCCCCACTAATACCAGTGGCTCTTAATTGAAGGAGGCGTGGCACGGAAGTGCCGCGCCTTTTTCGTTGTTGGAACTCTCAGTAAAGCCGGATGGTATGAGGGAAAAGCCGCTTCAATGGACATGGAGGGACGTGGATTAGCGCGTCCATTCAAGCCATTAAGGTCCATTCGCAAGTGGTCCATCCATACGATCCGGGTCTGTCGTAATATGCGGCATCGCCCACGCCAATAGAATAAGACCGCCCAACATGAGCGCATCCCAACTCCTTCGCCCATGCTTCGTGCTGGTAGCCTTGTTCTTCGGTCTGCATGCCAGCGCCCAATCCAATAACCTGTTCATCTATGGTACGGTGAAGGATTACAACACCTCGGTTACTTTGGACAGCGCTACTGTTACGCTTTTCAAGGATGCCGCCCAGCATTCCATGGTGAGCACCCATGCCAACGGCAAGTACGAGTTAGAGCTCGGTTACGGCTACGAGTACACGCTGCTGTTCGAGAAGCCGGGCATGGTGGGCAAGAGCGTGGAAATCAACACGGTGGGCATTCCAATTGAAGAGCAAAATGCCGGATTAGCGATGAATATAGAGATGACTCTTTTCAAACATATCCCAGGGATAGACTACTCGATACTGCAGCAGCCCATTGGAAGATCCAGCTACGATCCTGAGACCAAGATGCTCGCGTGGGATTTGGACTACACCGAACAACTGCGAGCGGAACTGAACCGGCTACAAAAGGAATACGACGAAAAGAAGTAAGCAGAATCAGAATTCTGGGACTCAGTAGCCAGAGTTAAGAGAATGGATCTACTGTTCCGATCCATCTTCTATTGCTTCACAAAAATCCGTGAGAGCGACTTACCCTCCCCAGAATACCGGAGCACATAGTTCCCTGCTGGCAGCTCAGAAGTATCCAACACGTGTTCCTTACCGGCGCTTTTGGCTTTGAGTACAGTGCGGCCTTGCGCATCGAGCACAGTGATAGCTCCGCTGCCGGGCAGTTCCAAGTGCAACATGCGTTGGACGGGATTGGGCCAGAGGCCGATCTGTTCCAAGGGTGTAGCATGTGTGATCCCGGAACAGATATCCACCACTACTGCGGCACTGTCAGTTGCTGTATCGCTTCCGCCCGCGTTGGTTACTGTGAGCGTTACGGAATAGGTGCCGGGCGTTCCGTAGCAGACCGTCGGCATGCTGCTCGTGCTGGTTGCGGGCGTTCCACCGGGGAAGCTCCAAGCCCATGCTGAAACGCTGTTCGGGGAATTATCCGTGAAGGTGGTGCAATCATCTTGGCAGAGGGTGGAAGCGCTTGCATTGAAGGCTGCCACAGGCGGTGCGGGCAAATGCCACTTTGCGATCTTGTTGGCCGGAATTCCTCCGGCCATGGTGAAATTGCCTCCTACGAAAAGGGTGTCGTGGAAGATCTCCATTGTATGCACCTTGTCGTTGCAACCGGTACCCACTGGCAGCCACGTGCCACCGGATAGTCGTGCAATATGGCTGGGTGAGGTGAACGCTCCGCCGATGTACAGTTGGTCGCGGTAAACCGTCATAGCGGTGACGTAATCGTTCAGGGTGCCGCCCACCTTTACCCATTGGCTACCATTCCACTTGGCCACGCGGCTGGCAGGCTGGCCGTTCGCTTGCGTGAATCGTCCGCTGATGTAAAGCGTGTCCTGATAGATGCATTGCGCAAATACATCGTCGTTCACTCCTTCGCCCATGCGGTTCCACTCGCTACCGTTCCACAAGGCGGTGTGGCGCACCAATGAGTCCCCGGCGGTGAGGAAGTTTCCACCTACGAAAAGCTGCCCTTCAAATGGGACCAATGCAGAAACCTGCGCATTGCAACCCGAAGTGAGGGACTCATAGCCGCTGCCGGTCCACTTAGCGATCCGTGCGAACGGACTGGAGAAGAAGCCGCCCACATAAAGCGTATCCTGAAAATGCGCAAGGCTGTATGCCGTGCTGTTAAAGGAGGAACTGCTGCTCCCGGTCAGGTTGAACATGTTGGTGCCGTTCCAGAATCGAACGCGCCCGCCATCCCCGATGAAAAGCGCCGTGTCGTTGGCATAAAGGCCATCGGCGGCCATGTACACGGTAAGATTGCCAACAGCGTTCCATGCCGTCCCGTTCCAGCGTGCCAAATAGTTCGTGTTGACACCGCCGATCTCTGTGAACAAGCCGCCCGCATAAAGCTCCCCTCCGAAGGGTTCCAAGGCATACACAGTGGAACTGGCACCGCTGCCTACGGGTTCCCAGGTCTGGGCGGAAAGCGGAGCAATGCAGACGGAGAAGAGCAAAAAGGGGAGGAGCATACGCATGGGCGAAAGGTAGCCAGCTCACCCCACCAGCTCCACAGCCTGCCGCGCCACCCGGATCCCAATGGCCACTCCAATACCACCCAGGCCTGCAGCTACCACCACGTTCGGTGAGAGCCGCTCTACCACAGGCGGGCCACCTTGCGATCGGAAGCCCATTACCCCGCTCCACCGCTGATCAATGCTGAAGGCTCGGTCGGGTAGGATGGTGTCTCGAAGCACTTGCTCAAGCGCGGTTTGTATCTGTGGCGTAGTGCCGTCCTCCGTAGTGGTCTCGCCGGCCTTGTCCAAGTTGCGTCCCCCGCCCAGCAGGACGCGTCCTTGGTATTCGCGGAAGTAGTAGAAGCCCTCATCCATGTGGAAGGTGCCCTTCAGCTTCAGGTCGGGGATCACGGAGGTGAGTACAACTTGGCCGCGACCGGGTAGAACGTCTATTGAGGGGATCAAGGTTCGGCTGTAACCGTTGGTGGCGATCACCGCTTGTGCGGCCTTTACCTTCTCGCCATTGGCCAGTAGGAACTCGACACTGTTCGGCTGATCTTCCCAAGTTTCCACGGTAGCCTTGAAGCGCACTTCCACGCCTTCACCCTGCACCTTCGCCAGCAGCGCCCGCATGAGCATGCCACTGTCCACCGCGCCTTCCAGCGGGGTGAAGGTTAGATGCCCGGCTTGGAGGCCCAACTCAGCTTTGCGCTGGTCCGCCCAATTGAATACAGTTTGTCCGAAGATGCCTTGTAGCGCACCATTGAGCGCATCGAACCGCTCGACCACACGGGTGTACAGGGGGCTATCCTTTGCGAAGAGTTCATATCCCCCCACGGCCTCAAAACCGATAGCTGCATCTCCCAGCGTTTCGCGCAGCTCCAGCAGCCCGCGCCAGCGTTGCTCCACCCGGAGCAAGGCGGCAGCTTCGCCTTCGGTGTCGATATCATGCAGCAGTTCGCTGGGGCTACCGAAGCAGGCGAAGCCCGCATTCTTCACGCTGGCGCCGGAAGGATGGGGGCCGCGCTCCAGCACCAGCACCCTGCTTTGGGGGTGTTTGCGGCGATGGTGCAAGGCCGTAAAAAGCCCGGTGATGCCTGCCCCGACCACCACAAGGTCCGGGTTCCCATGGAACGATCGGCTTTCCCAAATGCTGTACATGCGCGCTGTGAGGCCCGCAACTTTGGGCCATGGGCCAAAGTTGTCGTATTTTGCGGCTTCGTTGTATCCGCTTCAGCAAGCACGCCCTGCATGGCCGTATCACCCCTTCTTCGCCCCCTGCGAACGTTCTTCGTGCTGCTGCTCCTATTGTCCGGTCTGTATGCCAACGCCCAGATCGATAATGTGTACGTCTACGGCACGGTGAAGGACTACAACACCTCGAAGAAGCTGGACGGCATCATCGTCACGGTATTCAAGGACGGCGCCAAGCACTCCTCAGTTGTCACCAGCGCCAACGGCAAGTACGAGTTCAACCTCGATTTCGGCTACGAGTACAAGCTCCTGTTCGAGAAGCCGGGTATGGTGGGCAAGAACGTAGTGATCGACACCCGCGGGATTCCGGATGAAGACAGGACAGGCGGTTTGGCGATGAACATGGAGATGACCCTTTTCCAGGACATTCCGGGAATTGATTACTCGATCCTACAGCAACCCATCGGCAAATCCAAGTATGACCCTTCGACCAGCATGCTGGCTTTCGACATGGCGTACACCGAGCAGATGCGTGCGGAGCTGAGCCGGTTGGAAAAGGAGTACAACGAAAAGAAAAAGCGCGAAGCCAGTGCCGATGCCGCATTCACCAAGTTGATGGACCAAGGCACGGCGTCGATGGCGACCAAGGACTACAAGAAGGCCGTGCAGAGCTTTACGGATGCATTGGGCCTAAAAGTGGGAGACCCCATCGCCACGGCCAAGCTGAGCGATGCACGAATCAAGCTCACTGAGTTGGAACAAGCCGACAAGCAGGAGAAACAATACGCTGACCTGATCAAGGAAGCCGATGGCCTTTTCACCAAGAAGAGCTATGAGGAGGCGAAGAACAAGTATGCATCCGCCTCGCAGGTAAAGGAGCAGGAAGCCTATCCGAAGCAGAAGATGAAGGAGTGTGATGCCTTCATTGCCGATATGGCGGCAAAGGCAGAGGCGGATAAGAAAGCGAAGGAGCTGAATGACAGCTTCAATGCGGCCGTGGCAGCTGGAGATGCAGCCTTCAAGGGGGCGAAGTATGACGAGGCAAAAGCAAAATTCACCGAGGCCGGCAAGTTGAAGCCGGAGGAGAAATACCCTCCACTGCAACTGGCGGCCATCGCAGCGAAGCTGGAGGAACTGGCCAAGAAGGCGGAGGCGGATAAACAGGCTGCTGAGTTGGAAGCCAGTTACCAAGCGGCGATCAAGGCCGGTGATGCTGCGTTCAATACTGCAAAGTATGACGATGCCCGTACGAAGTACAACGCCGCACTGGCGATCAAGGCCAAGGAAAAATATCCGTTGGACCAGTTAACGGCCATTGATAAGAAGCTGGCTGAATTGGCAGCCAAAGCGGAGGCGGATAAGCAGGCCGCAGAAGTGGAAGCCTCCTACCAAGCAGCCATCAAAGCAGCTGATGCAGCATTCGCCGCGGCCAACTACGATGAGGCCCGCGCCAAGTACAACCAAGCCCTGCAGATAAAGGCGAAGGAGAAGTATCCGACCGATCAATTGGTCGCTATCGACAAGAAGCTGGCGGACCTCGCGGCCAAGGCCGATGCGGAGCAGAAGGCCAAGGAGCTGGAGGCGAACTACCAAGCCTCCATTGCTGCGGCGGATGCCGCCTTCCAGTCCAAGAACTACGATGCGGCCAAGGCGAAATACAACGAGGCGCTCGGCTTCAAGGCCAAGGAAAAGTATCCGGTGGACCAGTTGGCTGCTATCACGAAGGCTTTGGCCGATCTGGCCAAGAAGGCAGAGGAGGAAAAGCAAGCACAGGAGCGGGAGGCCAGATACCTCGCCTTCATCGAGAAGGCCGACGGCTTTTTCTCCAAGGGGCAGTTTGATGAGGCCAAGGGTCAATATCAGCAGGCGCTCGGAGTGAAAGCCGATGAGGCCCATCCGAAGGAGCGGATCGTGGAGATCGATGCCAAGCTGGCCGACCTGGCGCGACAGGCAGAAGACAAGCGGAAGAAGGATGAGTTGGATGCGAGGTACACCGCACTGATCGCCAGCGGCGACAAGAAATTCGGGAAGAAGCAGAACAGCGAGGCGCTGAACGATTATAAGGACGCCCTGCAACTAAAGGCGGACGAGCAATATCCCAAGGACCGTATAGCGGAGATCAACGATCTTCTGGATGCGAATACCAAGGCGCAGGCGGAAAAGGAACGATTGGAGCGGGAGCAGCAAGAGAAGGACCGGCAGTACAATGAATTCGTGGCGCAAGCAGATCAGCATTTCAAGACCCAAGCGTATGACGCCGCCACGAAAGGCTATAACTCCGCTTTGGGGGTGAAGCCCGGTGAAAAGCACCCCACGGACCGACTGGCGGAGATCCAAGCACTGTTGGCCAAGCAATCCGAAGCCGATAGTCTGAAGGCGGCCAAGGATGCGGCCGAGCGCGCGCGCTTGGCGGAGGAGGCCCGTTTGAAAGCCGAAGCGGACAGTTTGAAGGCTGCCCAAGATGCGGCAAAGAATAGCGCCGAGCGGGACCGCTTAGCGGAAGAGGCCCGTTTGAAGGCCGAGGCGGATAGCCTCAAGGCGGCCAAGGATGCGGCCGAGTTGGCCCGCTTGGAGGCCGAGCGACGTAACAAGGCGAATGCGGCGGCCGACATACAGACCCGCTATGACGATGCGATCTTGAAGGCTGACGCAGCCTTCAGGAACCGTGCCTACGATCTGGCGCGGGAAGGCTATAACGAAGCCATCGCGATCAAGGAAAAGGAAAAATACCCGAAGGACCAGTTGTTGGCCATCGACAAGGCCATCGCCGACCGCTTAAAAGCCGATCAGAATTCCGCCGCTGCAGCAGATGCTGAGCGCTTGGCCAATGAGGAACGGCTTCGCAGGGAAGCGGCCGAAGCGGACTCGCTACGAGCTGCTTTGGAGCGTGCCAAGCAGCAACGGGAAGGGCAGCAGGCCCTGAATGATCGCTATGCGCGGATCATCCTGGATGCGGACAATGCCATGGGGGATAAGGATTATTCAAGCGCGCGGGATCTGTACACGCAAGCACTGGATGTAAAATCAGGCGAAACCTATCCCCAGGTGAAGATCGAGCAGATCGATAAGCTTATTGCCGAGCAGGAAAGGCTGCGCCGAGAGCGTGAGCTGGCCGAGCAGCAGGCAGCAGATGCACCACGACCGGTGGCCAGCGCCAGTAATCTGGACAACCGCAAGGAACAGGAAGCGGAGGAGTTCATGCGCGAGGCGCGGGAGCGAGAGGAGGTGGAGAAATACGGCCGTATCAAACGGATAAAGGCAAATCTACAGGACAGCCTATCGTACTGGGGCAGCCAAGCAGCAACGCGACACGACAAAGCCGACCAACGGAACAGCGATTACGTGGAAGGATCGGAAAAGCTTTACCAGGGCAGCGAGGCCATGCGCAAGCGCAACGCGGCCGAATTGGAAGCCTTCCGCGAAGCGCTGGCGCAGCGCGAGCGCGAACTGAAAGAACGCGAGGAAAAAGAAAGCTTACAAGCCTACACCTCGAAGCAGAGCGTAGAGGCCGATATTCAGCAACAGCAAACCATCCGGGGTGAAGAGCACGCCAGCCGCACACAGGACCTCGCTGCGGCCCAGCAGGCCCAGCAGGACCGAATGGACCAATACGCCCAAGCCAACAAGCAGCGCTCCGAGACAGCGCGGGAGCAAGTGGTGGAGCGGGAGCAGAGCTTGCAATCGATGCAAGAGCGCCAGAACGCCTTGGCCGATCGCCAGCGAGAGCAGGTGGATCTACTGAAGCAGACCCGCGATGCGCGCGAAAAGCAGCTCCGGTCGAGCTCGATGGATCGGGAGGGCACTGAAAAACAGCGTATCGGAAATATCGCTCCGAACCAACAGCGCTCCTTCTCGGATTACACCCGGAATGAACTGGCTTCCCAATATCCACAAGGAGTAACGGAGGAAAGCTACACGGAAGGCAACAAGGTGATCATCCGGCGGGTGTTGGTGCAAGGCAACAAGGCGGATGAGTACAGCAAGGTGATCGCCAAGTGGGGCACTTTCTATTTCAAGAACGGGCAAAGCATCAGCGAGCAGATCTGGTCGGTGAACACCGAGCAGTGATCCTTCCGAATCCCGTTCATCCACCGTTTCCATGAAATTACCTCTTCACGTCCGCATCCTCATTGGTATGGCTGCGGGCGTTGCATGGGCCCTGCTCAGCAGCGTCATGGGCTGGAGCCGGTTCAATCTGGACTGGATCGATCCCTTTGGCAAGATCTTCATCAACCTGTTGAAGTTGGTGGCGGTGCCACTGGTGCTCTTCAGCATCATCAGCGGTGTGGCCGGCATGGGTGAAGTGCGGCGATTGGGTTCGCTCGGCGCACGCACCTTGGGACTCTATCTGCTCACCACGGTACTGGCTGTTTCCTTGGGGCTACTGTTGGTGAATACCCTGAAGCCAGGCGAGTGGGGAAGCGATGGGAAGCGCACTGCGAATCGGATCAACTATGAGTTATGGGTGCAGGAGACCGCAGAGGTGCATGCTCCCTTGGATGGGAAGTGCCTGGTTTGCCAGCCGGAATATGCTGCATTACGCGACTCCATCGCGGCCGTTCGCGGTACGTTGCAGCCCAATGAATGGAGCGAGGCAGCGGGGCGCACCTCCCAGAAGCGGAGCGATGCCGGGCCGCTCCAGTTCCTGGTGGAACTGGTGCCGGACAACATTTTTGAGAGCCTGAACAAGATGCTGATGCTGCAGGTGATCTTCTTCGCCATCTTCTTCGGCATCATGCTATTGCTGGTGGATCCAAAGCACGCCACGCCCTTGAACACCTTCATGAACGCCTGCAACGAGGTCTTCATCAAGATGGTGGATGTGATCATGCTGGCTGCCCCATGGTTCGTGTTCGCGCTGATGACCGGTGTTGTGGCGCGCATGGCCGGGGATGATATCGCTGCGGTAGGCGAACTGTTCAAGGGCTTGGTAGGCTATGCACTCACCGTGGTGCTCGGACTGGTGGTGATCGTGCTGGTGATCTATCCTGGAATGATGAGTCTGCTGATGCGTCGCAACGTGTACATGGATTTTCTGCGGGCCATCAGTCCGGCCCAGTTGCTGGCCTTCAGCACCAGCAGCAGTGCGGCCACGCTGCCGGCCACTATCCGCTGCGTGGAACAGAACATAGGAGTAAGCAAGGCCACGGCCGGCTTCGTGTTGCCTGTGGGCGCAACTGTGAATATGGATGGTACCAGCTTGATGCAGGCGGTGGCCGTTGTTTTCTTGGCACAACTCCACATGGTGGACCTCACCTTCGGGCAGCAGCTCACCATTGTGCTCACGGCCACGTTGGCGAGCATTGGCGCAGCCGCCATCCCCAGCGGAGGCATGATGTTGATGGTGGTAGTGCTCGCCTCGTTGGGCTTGGACCCGGCATGGGTGGCCATCATCTTCACCATCGACCGGCCCTTGGACATGCTGCGGACCGTAGTGAACGTAACAGGCGACGCGGCTGTTTGCTCCGTAGTGGCCCACGGCCAAGGTGAAAAGCTGTTCACCGATAAGGAAAAGCTGCAAGCAGCATGATCTTTGCGGACGTGCCGCGAACGTGCATGGTCTTTGCATGCACGGCCAGCATTACTTTCATTCAGTTCCAATAGAACCCCCATGGCCAAGTGGACGAAACGCATCCTCCTTATCATCGGATCCCTCATTGTGCTGCTGCTGGTTGCAGCAGTGCTCATCCCTATCCTATACAAGGGTAAGATCGAGGCGGCTGTAAAGGCAGAGGTGAATAAAAGCGTGAACGCCACGGTGGAGTGGGGCGATTGGGACATCAGTCTGTTCCGCAGCTTTCCCAATGCGAGCGTCTCCGTGGAGAATGTCCGTGTATGCAACAAGGCGCCATTCGAGGGGATCTGCTTGGCGGATATCGGTGAGGTACACATCACCGTAGCCATCATGAGCCTCTTTGGCGATCAGATCAAAGTGCGCAACGTAGCGCTGGTGAAGCCCTTCATCCATGTGAAAGTTTTGAAGGACGGACAGGCTAACTGGGACATTGCCATTTCCGACAGCACGAACGCGGAATTGGCGACCGATACTTCTACCACGAAGTTCAATGTGGCACTCAAGCAATATAGCGTTACCAAGGGGCATATCATCTATGACGATGAGAGCCTGCCCATGCTGATGGATCTGATGGATGTGGAGCACACCGGAAAGGGGGACTTCACGCAGGACCTCTTCACCTTGAGCACCGAGACCACAGCCGATAAGGTGACAGTAGTATATGATGGGGTGAAATACCTGAAAAACGTGAAGGCAGATATCCAGGCAGATCTGGATATGGACATGCCGAACATGAAATTCACATTCAAGAACAACGACATCAAGGTGAACCAACTGGAGCTTGGGTTGGATGGATGGGTGGCGATGCCCACGGATGACATCGACATGGACCTGAAATGGAACATGAAGAAGAGCGACATCGGTGCGCTGCTATCGTTGATCCCGGCGGAATTCGCCAGCGACATGAAAGGGGTGGACATGACCGGTAAGGCCGCCTTCAACGGTTACGTGAAAGGCACCTACAACGAGACCACCATGCCGGGCTTCGGCGTGAACATCAACGTGGATAACGGTCGCTTCAAATACCCGGACCTGCCCGCCAGTGTGGATGCCATCTTCGTGGATTGCAATATCCAAAGCCCGCAAGGGAAGGACATGGATGGGATGGTGGTGGACCTGAAGCGCTTCGCCATGAACATGGCAGGCAACCCCGTGGAGGCGCGGATGCACTTGAGCACGCCCATTAGCGATCCGAATGTGGATGCTGCATTGAAGGCCAACTTGGACCTTGCCAGCATAAAGCAGGTGGTACCAATGCCCAAGGGCGACAACCTGAGCGGCAAGGTGGTGGCCGATGTGGAAATGGCCGGTCGCATGAGCGATGTGGACGCTGGCCGCTATGAAAAGTTCAAGGCACAAGGCCAGTTGGCGTTGAGCGGCATGGACTATAAGAGCGATTCACTGCCTTACGATGTATTGATCAAGACGCTGGTCTTTGATTTCAGCCCGAAATTCCTTGCGCTCACAAGCTTCGATGGCAACATTGGCAAGAGCGATATCCAGGCCAGTGGCCGCATGGACAATTACCTCCAGTGGTGGTTGAAGGACAGCATGCTCACCGGATCCTTCGATGTGAAAAGCAACCGCTTCGACCTGAACGAACTGATGGGGCCTCCCTCGGAGACCGCCAGCGCGGAAGCCGCACCGGCCGATACCACCAGCATGAGCTTGATCGAGGTGCCCAAGCGCGTGGACTTCACCATGACCGCTGCAGTGAAAGAAGTACTTTATGACAAGATGGTTTTGAGCGATGCTAAGGGCACCTTGCGTGTATATGACGAACGGGTTACCCTGCGCGGCATGGGCTTCAACATGTTCGACGGCAGAGTGGGCATGGACGGAACCTATAACACACAGGACAAGGCCCATCCAAAATTCGACATGGACCTGAACGTGAACAACGTCGACATCAAGCAACTGGTGGACAACATGGAAATGATCCAGAACATGGCACCGATCGCCAAGAACTGCGTGGGCCGTATGACCACCACCCTGAAGCTGGGTGGAGAACTGGATCAACAGATGTCGCCGATCATGAACACCCTCGCGGGTGGCGGTGTGCTGAAAACAAAGAAGGTAGCCATTGAAGGATTCAAACCCTTGGTGGAGATCAGCAACGTACTGAAGATGCCTCGCTTGGCCTCGGTGGACATTCAGGACCTCGACTTCAGCTATGAGATCAAGGATGGTAAGATGATCACGCACCCCTTTGATGTGAAGATCGACCGGATGAAGGCCACTGTCTCTGGTAGCACGGCCTTCGAGGACCAGGCCATCGACTATACGATGAAGGCCAAGGTGCCCACCGACATGTTCGGGGCGGATGCCTCGCAACTGGTGAGCGGGTTGATGGGTCAACTGAACCAAACCCTGGGCACCACTACCAAAGTGCCCGCCGAATTGGATCTTACCGCTAAGATCACCGGTACGGTTGAGAAGCCCGTGGTAAAGCCGGTGTTCGCCGGTGGCGATCTGAAGGAGACCATAAAAGAGGAAGTGAAGCAGCAATTGAACGTTGAGATCGGCAAGGCCAAGGAGGATGCCATCGCCAGAGCACGAGAGGAGGCTGACAAATTGGTGGCCGCTGCACAAAAGCAGGCAGATGATATCAAGTCCAAGGCTCGCAGTGAGGCCGCGAATGTGAAAGCCCAAGCGTACAAGGCAGCGGATGATCTGGTGGGCCAAACCACCAATCCGCTGGCCAAGGCCGGTGCGAAGATCGCGGCCGACAAGGCCAAAAAGACCGCCGACGAGCAAGAACAGAAGTTTGTAGCGGAAGCGGATAAGCGCGCGGACGGCTTGGTGGATGCCGCCCGGAAACAAGGTGACCAGCTGATCGAGAAAGCCGAAAGCACGGACACCACGGTGAAGTAGATCTATGGGATCGTACAGGTTTTGTCCCACAATGTGGGAAGGGAGAACATGGCAAGGCAGGCTGCTGCGAGGAATGGCCAGCGTGCTGGTGGTATGGCTGGCAGTTGGAACTGTGTTTGCCCAAGAGGATGCGGGTCCATGCGATCCGCCCACGGAGAAGAAGTTGCTGAAACGGCTGGATGAAGCTCAGAAAAGTCGAAGTCCAGCGGAGCGTCATCAAAAGCTGAAGGCCCTTCTGGAAGAAAACCCGGAATGCGCCGAATGCCTTTACCTCACCGGTGAAAGCGCATACCTGCGTGCGCGGTCCGGTGCTGGCAGCTTCTCCACATCCATCAATTACCTGGAGGAGCTGAAAGAGCGCTGCCCTGAGTACCACAGCGATCTGTATTACTATTTGGGCAACATGTACTACGCCCAAGAGCGCTATGCAGATGCCTCGACGGCCTTCACCAAATTCCTGAACTTCCCCACTGAAGATGCTGCCAAGATCGGTGCGGACGTGGACCAGCGTATAGCTGAGGTGCAACGGATCATGCCGGAACTCGCTTTCTACGCCGATTTCTACAAGGACCAACGCCCACTGGAGCCTCAAGTGTTGGCCGGAGTAAGCACCCCGGTGGACGAATATCTGCCCATGTTCTCCCCGGACAACGAGATCCTGTTCTTCACGCGCTTGAGCAAATACCAAGCGAAAGGGGACCGGTTCCCCCGTGACGTGGAGGAGTTGACTGAATCCAGAAGGGCCAGCGTGTGGGATGGTTTCGACAAGGGTCATCCGCTTCCGCCTCCCTTCAACATGGGAGATAGCTACGGAGGCGTGACCGTTAGCTTGAACAACAAGGAACTCTTCGTCACTGTGTGCAAACCCGTGACCTCGGAATACAAGAACTGTGATATCTACAGCACGCACTACACCACCAAGGTGGACTTCGGCACCGGCAAGCAGTTCTTCGAGTGGAGTGACCTCGTAAACCTGGGTCCGAACATCAACACCGATGATGGTTGGGAAAGCCAACCATCGCTGAGCTCGGATGGGCGCACCCTGTTCTTCGCCACGGTGCGGCGCGGAAGCCAAGGCACGGACATCTATAGCAGCCAGCGGAACGAGAAAGGGGAGTGGACCAAGGCGGTGCCATTACCGGCTCCGATCAACACAGCGGGGGACGAAAAGGCTCCCTTTATGCACAGCGATAGTCGCACGCTCTATTTCGCGGCAAGACCTCCGAAGGATGAACACGGCAACGAGGATTTCAGCGCAGGTCACCGTGGGATCGGCGGCTATGATATTTTCTATAGCCGCATGCAGGATGATGGGTCTTGGTCCATGCCAAAGAACTTGGGCAATCCCTTTAACACTCCTCAGGATGAGCATGGCCTGATCGTAAGTGCAGATGGGCACAAGGCCTATTTTGCCAGCAGCCGATTCAAGGGCGTGGGGGGGCTGGATATCTATAGCTTCGACCTCCCCAACGAAGCACGGCCGCAAAACATCCTCATCGTAAAAGGGGACGTCACCGATGATACCGGCAATGCCGTGAGTGATGCCACGGTATCCATCACCTACATGGATACGCGGAAGACGGAAGTGCTGAAAGTGGATCCCACCGACGGTAAGTACGCCACGGTGGTGCGGCTCAAGGCGGGCTCTGATGTGATCGTTACCGTGAAAAAGCCGGACCATGTGTTCGATAGCCGCTCCTTCAGCCTGGAGGACACAGCACGAGGCGGAGTGGCCGATGTGGACATGAAACTGGAGAAGATCGAAGTGGGGAAGAGTTACCGCGTGAACGACATCAAGTACACTACTGCCAGTGCGGAGATCGTGGGTGCCAGCCGCTATATTCTGGATGAACTGATCGTATTCCTGAAGGAAAACCCCACTGTGCAAATTGAGGTGCAGGGGCACACGGACAACGTGGGCGATCTGGAAAGCAACATGGACTTGAGCCGCGACCGGGCACGAACCGTGGTGGAGTACCTTACAGGCAAAGGAATATCAGTATCCCGACTACGCAGCAAAGGTTTGGGCCCCACGCAACCGATCGCTCCGAATACGACCGCAGAAGGTCGTGCAGACAATCGGAGAACTACCTTCGTAGTAACGGCCCGGTAGATCGCGGCCGGGCGTTCATTGTTTCTATTCCTTTAAACATTACGTCCATGCTGCGCCTCATAACCCCGCTTTTAATGATCCTTTCACTCGGTGTCAGGGCCCAACTCGCACATGGAGGAACACCGCTGGATTGGGGCAGCGCTAGTGGTCAGCGGGCCAGCATACAGGCTCTGGCATTGGATACGCTTGGAGCAGTGGAAAGACAAGCCTCTCTGGATACAACCATCGGCCCCAAGGGCTATCAGTTCGGGACGCAACGGATAATGGATGCCGACATCGTAGCGGTCGGCACATGGACGGAGCTTGAAAATGGCTATCGGGTATGCCGCTATACCCTCCGTAGTCCGGGGGCTATAATGATGAGCGTGCAATTCAGCGCCTTCCATCCCGCTTGGGGAGGCCAACTGTTCGTTTATGATGAAGCCCGCACGCAATTTCTGGGCGCTTTCACGGTGCAGAACGAACGGCCCGATGGGCTCTTTGCCACGGCATTCCTGCCCGGCGATGCCATCACCATCGAATACCAGGAACCACTGGGGGCGGCACCCGGTCAAGTGCAAGTGAGCAGCATCACTCATGCTTGGCGGAGCATCTTCCCCGCCGACAATGCAGAACAGCGCGATTTCAATCCCGGATACCAGAGCGCGCCCTGCCAGATCAATGTGGCCTGCCCGGTCGCCGCTGCTTGGCAGGCTCAGAGCCGTTCGGTCGTTTGGTACGTGATGCCTAGTGGGGTCAGCTGCAATGGCACGCTGCTCAACAATACGTTGCAGAACGGTACCCCTTATTTCCTGATCGCCAACCATTGCTACCAGCCTACCGAGGCCCAATGGGTCTTTTACTTTAATTACCAGAGCCCCACTTGTGTGGGCGATACCGGCCAAACCGTTCAGACGATCACGGGCTCCGTATTGCGCGCAGCGAGCTACTACAAGGATTTCTGCCTGTTGGAGATGAGCAATGCCCCACCGCCTTCCTTCAATCCTTACTACGCAGGCTGGGACCATGGAGGGGCTGCTCCCCAAAGCGGCGCGTGCATATCCCACCCGCTTTCGGATGTGAAGAAGATCGCCTTCTACAGTACTACTGCAACCACGGCCATCTCAGCCGACATCGGAGTGGAATGTTGGAAGGTGTATTGGAGCAATGGCCTGCTGGAATCCGGGAGTAGTGGAGCGCCGCTTTTCGATCAGAACAAAAGGCTGGTCGGACATATTGCGGATGGTGACCAAACCTGCGCCACCGCTAGCACTGTCCCCACCCTCGGATCGAAGTTCAGCGTGAACTGGGATGGAGCATCCCCATCAGCCCGGTTGCGGGATTGGCTTGACCCGGCCAACACCACCCTGGCCTTGAACGGGTACGCTCCCTATGCAGTCCCATCCAGTGTAGCGGTGCGCGTGCAAGCGATCCTGGAAGGACCCTATGTGCAGGCCCAAGGCCTGATGACCTCGGCATTGAACGATGCGGGTATTCTTCCACTCAGCGAGCCTTATACCGCCATGGGGTATGTACACCACGGTGGAGGCGGAGGGGAGAGCACCACCCAAGCGGTGTTGAATACAACCGGTGCGACGCGCATTGTGGATTGGGTAGTGGTGGAGCTCCGCGACAAGAACGATCCCGCAACCGTGTTGGCCACCCGGTCGGCACTCCTTCGGAGGAATGGCACCATCGTGGATGTGAATGGCACCAGCGATGTCACTTTCCAAGGCCGCGCATCGGATCAGTACTATGTGGCGATCAGGCATCGCAACCACTTGGGCATAATGACCGCATCAGCGCAAGCTTTATCAACCACAGCCACCCTGATCAACTTAACCAACGCCTCGGTGGGTGTACGTGGAGGAACGGATGCCACCACCTCCATCAGTGGAGTGCGCTGCCTCTGGTCCGGCGATGTGAATATGAATGGGGAAGTGAAATATACCGGTCAGAACAACGACCGCGATCCGATACTGACACGCATTGGCAGTGTGATGGCCACGGCCCAGTATAACGGGTATACCGTAGAGGATGTGAATATGAACGGTAATGTGAAGTACACCGGAACTGGTAATGACCGGGACGCCATTTTGCTGAACCTGAGCGGAGCACAGAACGGTGTGCGTACGGGATATCTTCCTTAGGAGAAGGGGATTCCTTCAGACAGAACTTCGGAAGAACGTTCCTAACGCATGAACCTCGCGTGCCTGCTTCCCTGAGAGGGGGTCGCGAGCGTCAACTTTCGTTCGGCTCATTCCTCCCGCCCCAAGCGCTTTGCATTCTTATGCATGCGCAGATTGAGGAATTCCACGAGCACACAGAATGCCATGGCCGCGTAGATGTAGTTCTTGTCGATGTGAACGCCGAAGCCATCCAGGAAAAGGACCACACCCACCATCACCAGGAAGGCCAGCGCCAAGACCTTTACGGTGGCATGGCGGTTCACGAAGCCACTGATCAGCTCCGCCGCTACCAGCATCACCAGTACGGCGATCACCACGGCCAACACCATGATCAGCAGATCGTTGCTCATGCCTACCGCCGTGATCACTGAATCCAAGGAGAAAACAATATCCAACATCACGATCTGGAAGATCACCATGGCCATGGATGTGGGAACCCTGGTATGGGCGTCCTTCTCCTTGATGAAATCCACTTTGTGCCAGATCTCCACCGAGGCTTTCCATATCAGGAAAAGACCACCTGAGATCAGAACAAGATCTTTTCCAGTAACAGCCAACGAGCCGATGTGGAACAACGGTTCCACCAAGCGCATGATGAAGCTGAGGGTGAACAGCAGCATGATGCGGGTGACCAGCGCGAAGGCCAATCCCATCCGCCGTGCACGGGCCTGCCGTTCCTTCGGAAGCTCCCCGCTGAGGATGCTGATCATCACAATGTTATCGATACCCAGCACGATCTCCAAGGAAGTGAGCGTGAGCAGCTGTACCCAACCTTGAGAGGTAAGGAACACGGAAAAATCGAAGGCTTGGTGATCCATATGGGTTGCGGGCTGCGAATTTACCGGATCACACGGCCTCCTCCGTGATCTGTCACCTTACCAATTTTTCCTATGGAGTATATCGAGATGGTCACATTTCTGTTGTTCCGGGGGTTCAACCAGTGCACTACCCGGTCCAATAAGCCGGGCTCGGCATGGCCGATCAGGTGCAGGGGTCCCAAGGCATCCTCCATGCGCCCAACACGTGCATCCAACTCTTCGTCGCCGATAAAGAGTACGATGTTGACACGTCGTTCGGGTGGCATCTGGTTCGCCAAGGCACGTATGTCAGCCGTGGAATCGGTGAGGAACTGCTGGGTAATACCCCACTGGCCCAAGTAGTAGAGGGGCAGCATGGGCGGATCCTGCTCCGCGGTATCCTCTATGATGACCCCTTGCACCGGCGTTTCGCGCAACATCAGCATCGCCTCCACGCGCTCCCGCTTGCTGTAGCTGAAGGAGAGGGGAATAAGCAACAGTATGTTGATCGCCCAGGTCCATACGAGCACCCCACGCCACAAGGAGCGGTGTCGCTGCCACCACGCACTGCCTTCCCGGTAGGATTCCCAAGTGGTGTAGCCGAGTACGAATACCAATGGCACGATGGTGAAGATGAAGCGCTCCTGCTTGTTGGGAAAAATGGAGTGGAAGAAAAGGAAGCTCAAAACGGATAGCCAAATGAGCAGGGGCTTGGGCCGCTTGAAGAAGCCGAAGAGAATGGCCAGTGAAAATGGCGGAATGAACACGCCTGCAAGGACCAATAGGTAGTTGTACCAAGGCTGATTGAAGTAGCTGGTTGAATGAGCGATGTTGTACTCCACGTATTCGGTCATTTCGGCGAAGGGGCGCCCCCAGATAACCAGATCCACACCGGCTTGTATCAGCACCACGGGGATCAACATCCCCAAGCCGAAGATCAGTGCTCCGCGCACATTGCGAAGTAGGAGCAAGGCGAGGCCCGCGCCACAGCCGAAGAACAAGGTTTGGAAACGCAGGTCGATGGCCAATCCGGCGAACATGCCGGCCACCAGTAGATCCTTGCGTGTGGGTATGCCTCCGCTGCGGATGAGCCACCAAGAGGCCAGCATCAAGGGCGGTATGCTCACCATTTCCACCAGATTGCGCACGGCGAGGAAAGGCATGAAGAAGAACAAGGCAAGGAAGAGGCCGCTGCGCCAAGCCACTTCCGGAGTGGAAAGCCGCAGCGCGATCCGGTACCCGGTCCGTACCACGATCAAGCTCCACAGCGCATGTAGAATGCGCACCAGCACCATTTTACCAGTGGGGTCGGTAAAGCCGAGCATTGCGCAGAGCTTGAACAGCAAGTAGTGCACACCCGGATAGAGCATGATGTGCCCCGTGGGCTTCGGGTCGGCACCTTGGTTCCAGGGGAGCCAGTTGTTGTAATCGAAGCCGTCCACCCAGCTCTGGGCGGCTTCGATCATCAGGAAATGGTCGTCATGTGCGAAGTATCCGCCGGAGAAGAATGCAGCCACCAGCCGGGGGACCAACGCAATGATGGTGAGCCAGAACAGCGGGCGCTGCTTCAAGCTCGTTGAGAGTTCCTTTTTCCACATTCGGGTGAGTGCGACAAAATAGGCATGCCCGGCATGATCATCACCGCTGAGGACCGCTACTTTCGGCCGCGATGATCAGCGAACCGGGGCGGACCTCACGGACTTGGCGCCAAGCATTGGCAGTGCCGGCCTTCTCCCGTGCGCTTGTGGTTGCAGTGATAGCAGGAGTGATCCTGGTTCTTTCCCTACCGCATTTTTTCCAATGGATCGAGGGCATACCGGGTGCTTCCATGCACGATCCGGTACTCACCAGGCTGGGGCCTTGGGAAGTTTCCATCCCCACATTCACCGTGCTATACGGCTGCCTGCTGGTGGTGTTGATCAACATTGCCAAGTCACCCCTGCGGATCCTGCATGGCCTGTACGCATACATCGGGATGATGCTCCTCCGCATGATCGCCATGGCCACCATCACGTTGGAGCCGCCGAGTGACATCATTCCCCTGATCGATCCGCTCACCCAGGCATTCTATCCAGGTAATGCTCCGTTCCTGAAGGACCTGTTCTTTTCCGGCCACACGGCGACACTTGTACTAATGGCGCTGTTGGCACCGAAGGGTACGGTACGCTTGTTCGCTTGGATCTGTGCGGCCTTGGTGGGTACGCTGGTGCTTGTTCAGCACGTGCACTGGACCGTGGATGTGCTGGTAGCGGTACCGGCTGCGTGGGTCGCGTGGAAGAGCGCTGGGATACTGCTCAGGAAGTGGGTTTCACTTCCTTTTTAGGCAGCCGCTTGAGGTAGATCCCACTGGCGATCTTCTCGTTCAGGCTATCGGGCATCACCCCCTGCAAGCCTGCGGTGATTCGATTGAGCAGTCCGGGAACCACTTCCGCTTTCCCGCTCAACATGGCTTGTACCGCTGTTTTGGCCACGGGCTCTGGACCTGTACCGAACTTTCTTGCCAGATCATCCATCGCCATCATGCCGGCCCGCTCGGTGAAACCGGTGATGATGCTACCGGGGCAGATCGCCGTGACCGACACCGGTGTACCGCGTAGCTCAAGACGCAGGGAGCGCGACCAGCGCAACAAGAAGCTTTTGCTACCGCTGTACACGGCAAAAGTGGCCATGGCAGAATAGGCCGTCATGCTGGAAATATTCAGCACATACGACCGCTCCGCGCGTTTTAGCTGGGGGAGGAGGTGATGCGTCAACTCAACTGGCACGGTCATGTTCAGGTGCATCATCCGCAGCTGCTCCTCCAAGGGCAGCTCGCCGAACAGGCCCCAAAGCCCTTGCCCGGCATTATTCACCAAGCAAGTGATGGGCTTGTCCGTCCCCTTGGCCCAGGTCACGATCCGGTCCACGGCATCTGGCGCGAACAGGTCGGTCACCAATATCCCAGTCCGACCTCCATTATAAGTAGCTGCTTCAGAGGCCACCTGTTTAAGCGCTGCCTCCGACCTTGCCACCATTAAGACGCCAAATCCGTTCCGTGCCAATTCCAATGAAATGGCAGCGCCCAAGCCTTGGCTGGCTCCGGTGATCAATGCATATCCGCGGTCGTTCTTCATGGATCAGGCCGTATGGGGTTGGTCCCGGAATATTCCGGGAGGTGCTTCCTAAGAAAGCATCCTTCTACTTCACCAAGTGCTGGAAGCGATGGTAGAAGGGGGTGGGGCTCTTCTCCGATTTGGGTGAGTACTTCCCCGCAATGATGGGGATGTACATCACGCGGCGACGGCTGGCCTCCCCGGTAAGAACGCTCCGCTCCACGCGGTGCCAGCAGCGACCATCATGTACGGTAAGGTCACCGGCCTTGATCTCGAAAGCGACCTCACGTGCGTCGGGTTCGTTGTCAAGGAAATTCTTCTTGCGGAACAGCATGTTCCACAGGCTTTGTTTGTGTGTGCCGGCAAGGAGTCGCAGGCCACCGTTCCGCGGATCCTGATCATCCAAGTGGATCCCCACGTTCAACATCGGAAGGATCTTTTTTCCGAGGAAGATGTCGCGGACGCTATCGGTATGCCAGCCCATTTGGGTGAACTTGCTGGCATCGGTATTCACATAGTGGTTGACGACCAAGCCATCCTTTTCGTTGATGCCCAGCCGCGCGTTCGGGCCTACAAGACCCAACAAGGTCTCGAACCGTGGATCCTTCAGGAATTCAGCAAGGACGGGGCTATGCTGGTTGGCGAAAGCGAAACGCTGAACGATTCGCTTCCCATCCACGTCGTTGCCATACTTGATGGGAACACCGTTGATCTTCTCACGTCCTTCAGTGATCCATTCATTCTGCACGACCTCCATGGCGCGCCAGATCTCAGCCACAGCTTCCCGGGAGATGAAACCAGGAAAGTGGATGATACCGTGCTCGGCGAAGAACTCCTTCTGATCCTCCGTCAATTGAGTCCCCAGCGGGGTACTTGATTCAATGATGCGTGCCACGAGTGGTGGATTAAGTAGGCACGAAATTAGGTGACAGTTGGATAGTTCGGTACAATTCGTTGCAAAGGTTATCAGATGGGCGTTGTGCGTTTCCCGCGATTAAGTTTGCGCCCCATTCCTTTTCCGATGAAGATCCTGGTCCTATCCCGCGACAGCAAGCTGTATTCCACTCGCCGTATCGTGGAGGCAGGCCGAGCCCGTGGGCATGACATCAGTGTGGTGGACCATGTAAAATGCGACCTGGTGATCGCCCGAAAGGACCCGCACGTGATGTTCGGGGGGGAGCGCTTGGAGCACGTGGATGCGATCATCCCGCGGATCGGGGCCAGCGTTACCTTTTACGGGGCTTCGGTAGTGCGCCAATTCGAGGCCATGAAGGTGTTCACCACCGTGGAAAGTCAATCCTTGGTCCGCAGCCGGGACAAGCTCCGTAGCCTGCAGATCCTCAGTAAAGCGGGGGTGGACATGCCACGAACGGTCTTTACCAACTACAGTAAGGATGTGGCGAGCACCGTTGAACGCGTGGGTGGCGCGCCGTGCATCATCAAACTGCTTGAAGGAACCCAAGGGATAGGGGTGGTACTTGCAGAATCGCGTAAGGCGGCCGTGGCCGTTATCGAGGCCTTCAACAGCTTGAAGGCCCGTGTGATCGTGCAGGAATTTATTCAAGAGGCCAAGGGGGAGGACATCCGTGCCTTTGTGGTGGACGGGGCCATTGTCGGTGCCATGCGTCGGAAAGGGAAGGAAGGTGAATTCCGGAGCAACCTGCATCGGGGTGGCGCCGCCGAATTGATCGAGCTCTCACCAGAGGAAGAGGAGATCGCCATCCATGCCGCGCGGGCCCTGGGCTTGCGGGTCGCGGGAGTGGACATGCTCCAAAGTGCGCGAGGTCCGCTGATCCTGGAGGTGAATGCCTCCCCTGGATTGGAGGGTATTGAAAAGGCCACTGGTCAGGACATCGCCAGCTCCATCATCCAGTATGTGGAAAAGGGCTTAGCAGCTTCCTGAAGTCGACCTCTGGATCTTCAGGGAAAAGGATCACAGCTTTACGGACAAGGTGATCCCCAGCGCACCTTGTGCTGCCAGGTCCAATGACGGTCCTGCCCGCAGCGTCAGGTCGTCGCTCACATCGAAGCGCACGAAGTAGGCATCCACGGAAGCATCGATGATATTGAGGGCATAGACCAGCCCGAAGGCCACGTAGCTCAGATCGCGCCAGCGGTGATAGGTATCGGCCACGTTGCGCAATTGGTCGCCGCTGTATTGGCCGTTGAACTCATCCGAGCGTCCGTTCACCACATCCAAGTAAGCGGTCTTGTATCGCTTGTATTCCTTGTTGTTATCCTGGATGAACCAGTAGGATACACCCAGCCCGCCGAGCACGATGGGCACCTTCCAGTACTTGCGGTTGTACACCTGGCCCGCGCCGGGCAGAATGGCTGAATAGATGGTGGCCCGCGCAGGCTGGTGTCGCGCACGCCAGTCCAGCATCACAGCCGTGTCAGCCTGTAATATAACGGCCCCGACCGAGTCTGACTGTGCCTTTCCCACGGTGGTGAGGCCCAGGAGGAAGGCAAGAAGGATGATCGGGCGCTGCATGGTGGTCCGGGACAAAGATCGTTCCTGTGGGGATTCGCATACCACATTCCGTGTCTTCGGCTATCTTGTCCAAGGAGAGTGAGAGGGATAGGGCCCGGCTGCTTGTTGCGCGGGTAGGCCATTCGATGCGATGCAGGGCAGCGGAAATCTCACCAGCGCGTTCATCCGCGCCCCCTTGTTGCGGGCGGCGGTGTCCTTCATTCTGGGGTTGGTCGCAGGGCGCATGTTCATGGTACCATGGACCGTAGGCTGGATCGTTGTGCTATGCAGCTTCGGGCTTTGGCTATTCCTGTCATTCCGCAAGCAGATATTTGGTTTCCGATGGCTGCCCGGTATTGGCATGTTCGTCCTGCTTCTCTCCTTCGGGAGCTTGTGGCAGAACCTTCGGAGCGATCTGGGCAGGGTGGATCATGTGGGGGAGTTGACCGATACCGCCACTGGATGGGAGGTGGAAGTAACCGAGGTAGCATCGGATAATGGGCGCACGGTTCGCGCATGGGCAAAGGCGCGAACCGCCATAGTGGACGGCAAAACCCAACCCGCCAGTGGTGGCCTGATGATCACGCTTCTGCACGACAGCACACGACGAACCATCCAGACCTACGACCGGTTGATGCTGGCAAGCAGAGCCACACGCATTGATAAAATGCCGAATCCCGGAGGCTTTGATGTGCGCCAATGGGCGGCGAGCCGGGATGTGTACCACGAATGCTTCACGCCGATGGATCGCTGGGATCATGCAAGCGCGGCCTCCAACAGCAAAGGTTTGTTCGAACAAGCGCGGGAGCGCATCTCGGGCTGGCTGTTGGTTTCAGGCCTTCCTGATCGGGAGCGTGCCTTGGTGAAGGCGATCCTGCTGGGCATGCGGGATGAGTTGGCCCGGGACCAGAACCAAGCATTCGTGCGCAGTGGGACCATCCATGTATTGGCGGTGAGCGGCACCCACGTCGGGATCATATACGTAGCCGTGCTCTGGGGATTGATTTTTCTCGGCAAGGACAAGCGCGGCCGACTGATACGCGGCTGCTTGGTATTGCTCGCCTTGTGGGCATACGCGGGCCTAACGGGTTTCTCGCCTTCGGTGCTCCGGGCCACCGTGATGTTCAGCCTCTTCACCATCGCGGAGATGATCCGCTGGCGAACGGAATCGCTGAACAGTTTGGCCTGCGCAGCGATCGGGCTCTTGCTGTGGGATCCGCTCATGCTGATGCACCTTGGCTTTCAACTGTCCTTTCTCGCTGTGCTGGGTATAGCGGTGTTCTATCGGCCGATTCATCTGCTGTGGGCCCCACCCCATGCGGTGGGGCGTTTCTTCTGGTCCCTGATCGTGGTGAGCTTGGCCGCGCAAGCATTCACCATACCGCTATGCCTGTATGTATTCCAAGCCTTTCCGGTGTGGTTCCTGCCGGCGAACATGGCCATCGTGGGCCTCGTTGGCATTGGGGTCTACGGCGGCATCGTGCTGATCCTGGTCCACGCCATACCCGTGTTGGGGCCGATCATGACCGCGTTGATGAAATGGCTCCTGCTGTTACTCGGCTTCCTGTCGGCGTTCTTCGCTGGACTGCCGGGCGCCTATCCCGCAGTGCGCATAGGATTCTGGGGCATGGTGGGCATGTATGTGCTGTTAGCCTTCTTTGCCATGTGGATGATGCAGGGCCGCAAATGGGCGCGTTCAGCAACCTTGGCCACCGTGGCTACTCTGCTTTTCGGCTGGGGCTGGACCGCCCAACAGCGCAACACGCAGGAAGGCTTCACCGCCTACACCGATCGCGATGGTTTCTCCGGGGCATTCCTACAGGGCCGTACGTTGTATACGGTCAACTCGACCTCCAACCCGTGGATCGAACGCAACATGGAGGATCATGCACGTTCAGCAGGAGCATACCGGGTCATACGGTTGGACAGCCTGCCACACTGGGTAGTGAATGGTAAGAGCAGCTACGCATTCCTTCCCGTGGGTCATACCACAAAAGGGCATCCATGGCCCTCATCGCCCAGTGCGGTCATCCTGCACGGACAGGGTTGGTTGGATGTGAATGCATTGGCATCCATAGGACCAGCGGAATTGATCCTCAACGGGGACATGGACGGAACACCGCGCTCCATGATGCGCCGCTGGGCGAAGGAAAATGAAGCCTCCGTGTTCGATATGCGACTAGCGGGAGCGTATGTTCGTCCTTGATGATCGTGGATAGCATTCGATGGAAGCGCGTGGAGGAGGGGGATCCTGGAAGACTCCAAGAAGGCCATCTAATGCGCGTACGAATAGGCGATAAGGCTATTTGCTTGGTGCGCAATGGAGGCAAGCTGCACGCACTATTGGACCGTTGCCCCCATCAAGGAAGCAGCTTCATCGGCGGCTGGTGCGAAGGCGGGGACCTCATCTGCCCACTGCACCGCATGGGCTTCAACCTGGCAACCGGGCGCAGTAGAAGCGGAGGGATGGATAGTGCGGAAGTGTTCCCGTTGGAAGAACGAACCGATGGCGTTTATATCGGATTCGCGTACACCACGGTGAAGATCTTCGGAGTGGAGCTTTGGTAAAAGGAGCCGCGGAGACGCGGAGGCGCAGAGAATGCGCTGGAGATTATCAGGAGCTCGTGCTCCGATGTTCGATGCACAGTGGGAAATGATGGGTACGCACGGCAACTGCCTACTGCCACTGTCAACTATGACAAAGCACCTCAGCGCTTCCGCGTCTCAGCGGCCGATCTCAGATGTCCTCCAGCCGCAAGGTCTCCTTCAACCGCACACCCTTCTCGGTCTGTTCCACCAGTGCACATTCCGTTACGGGGTCATGCTCGAAAAAGAGGATGGAACCCTTCTTCGCAGCTTGTTCCAACACCGGGGCTTTTTCCTGCATGCTCAGTAGCGGCCGTGTATCGTAGCTGATCACCCAAGGGATGGGAATGTGGTTGGCACTGGGGATCAGGTCGGCCATATAGATCAAGGTGTGGCCCTTGTAGGCGATGTGAGGGATCATCATCGCATCGGTGTGGCCGTTCACCATCAGCACATCGAAGCCGGGAAAAAGCTCTTTCACGAAGGGCGTGTCCGTACCCTGCTTCCGCTCCACATCCACAAACTTCAACTGACCGCTTTCCTGTATGGGTAGGATGTTGTCCTTGAGGAAGCTGGCCTTCTCGCGCGGGTTCGGTTCAGTGGCCCATTTCCAGTGGTAGGCATTGCTCCAGTAAGTAGCGTTCTTGAAGGCAGGCACCAGTTTATCACCCACCCGCTTGATGCTTCCCCCGCAATGATCGAAGTGTAAATGGGTAAGAAAGACATCTGTGATATCGTCCGAGGTGAAGCCGTGCTTCCTCAGCGATCCTTCCAGCGTTGCATCGCCATGGATGTGGTAGTGCCCGAAGAACTTCGCATCCTGCTTATCGCCGATGCCGTTATCGATCAAGATCAAGTGGTTGCCGGTCTTCACCAGCAGGCAGCGCATCGCCCAGGAGCAGAGGTTCTGCTCGTCGGCAGGATGCACCTTGCCCCAAAGCACCTTCGGCACCACACCGAACATGGCACCACCATCCAGTTTGAAAAAGCCGGTATCGATCGTATACAGTTCCATGGTGCGAAGGTCGGGACCAGAATGAGAATATTGAAGAGGACATAGCCTCCCATGTACCTACTGCACCTGCTCGCCCAGCCAATTCTTCAGGATATGGTCCAAGTCCCCGCTTTCCTTCAAGCGCAGCAGCTCCACATCCACTTCCGGCATGTAAGGTGAATGCAAAGGGAAGGCAAAGCCATAGCCCTGTGGCTGGTACTCGGAGGGTGCCACGGCCATTCCCCTGTCATTCTTCTTCTTGAAGAAATAGAGAAGTTGGGGCCGGTCGAACACGATGGCATCCACACGTTTGTTCTTCAGCGCCGCGTAGCACGAATCCAGATCCGCCTCCGGCACCGCACGCCCGCCATGATCGGCAACGAAGTCCGCCGCTGGGGAGCCTGCCAGCACGGCCACCCGCTTTCCCGGGAGTTTTTCCGCCGTGTCGATCACCGTATGCCCAAGGCCGGTCAACGTTAACGTACTGGCAATGCCGGCCACCATGGTAGTGGCGAAGATGATGGAGATCACCATCCAACTCCCGGCAATGATGCGCCCCGCCAGCGTTACCGGTGCGATATCCCCATAGCCGGTGGTGCTCATGGTGGAGATGGCGCACCACATCCCGTTGCCGATCCCTTGGGCAGGAGAAAGGGGGAACTGATCGGAGGATGCTTTCCGTTCTGCCAGCCATAGGAGTGTTCCCACAATGGCCAGAATGAACAGGAACAAGAACAAGGCATATAACAGTTTGACGCTGAAGAAAGGCTGGATCCGTTCCCAAGCACTTAGTTCATCGGTGCGCGATAGAATGGAGAGGCTGCTCCGGAAATAGGGTTGCGTCAGATCCATTCGTGCTACCCGCTCGGAGCTGATGCTCACAGGTCCCACTACAGCATCCACCTCTCCAGCCTCCAAGGCTTGCAAGGCGTCGGGAACGGAAGAGTAGGCCACCGTGGTATAGCGGATGTCCATGTCTCGCGCCACATGATCCCAGATATCGATGGAGATGCCCGTTTTGTCCGCATTGATGAAAGGCGTCGTGCCCGCTAAACCGATGCGCATTGCGGTGGTGTCCACCTTGGCTTGGGCAAAGCAGGAAAGCAACAGTGCCAGCAATGAAAGAACAAGGGCCTTGAATGGAATGAGCATACGGTCAGTTTTCAATTTTCGCGGAGGTAGGTACTGGAAGACATTGGATGCGAACCTCCGCATTCGGGCATGTTCCTCGCAGGCGGTCGTGCAATGTGGCGCAACGAACGGGAACAGGTCCGCTCATTCGACAATCAGCCGAAGGAAATGGTTCACTTCCGGAAGGAATATGCGAACGATGTAAGCTCCTTTCGCCCACAAAAGGTCGTTCGCGGTCCAATTGGTCACGTCGGAAGGATAGGTGCCGGCCTGAATGTTCACCGTGTCACCATCACTTACCAAGGCAGCTACTTGGCTGGGCGCGGTATAGAGCTGGCCCGGACCCACGGTCCACTGAGTGGCACTGGCGCCGTTGAAAAGCAGCAGTGCTATCCCTGCGCATAGGTGAGGTCGCTGGTTCATCCTTTCGAATTTAATGCTGTGAGTGAGTTGGGGTGGGATTGAACGCACCCGACACTGACACCACTACGTGGATACTTACCCGGATCTTGGAGCGCGACCATCCCTGCTCCGGGACAATTTTGTAGCACCATGAAACGCGTCCACTTTATTGCCATTGGCGGCAGCGCCATGCACAACCTCGCCATCGCCTTGAACCAGCAAGGCTTCGAGGTGAGCGGCAGCGATGATGAGATCTTCGAACCCAGCCGCAGCCGCTTGGAGAACCTCGGTCTTTTGCCAGGGCAGCTGGGTTGGCATCCGGAGGACATCACTTCCAAGTTGGACGCTGTGATCCTCGGCATGCACGCCCGAGCGGACAATCCCGAATTGAAACGCGCACAGGAGCTGGGCATTCCGGTCTTCAGCTATCCGGCCTACTTCTATGAGCAGACCAAGAACAAGACCCGTGTGGTGATCGGCGGAAGCCACGGCAAGACCACCATCACCTCCATGATCGTGCACGTACTGCGGGCCGCGGGCACCGACTTCGACTACTTGGTGGGTGCGCAGCTGGAAGGCTTCGATTGCATGGTGCGACTGGGAGCGAAGAGTTCCGTTGCCGTGATCGAGGGGGATGAATACCTCGCTTCCACCTTGGAGCCGGTTCCGAAATTCCATCTATACAAGCCCAACATCGCGCTGATCAGCGGCATCGCGTGGGACCACATCAACGTCTTCAAGACCTTCGAGAGCTACGTGGAGCAATTCGCCACCTTCATCGACCTGATCGAGCCGGGTGGGAAGTTGATCTACTGCGCCGAAGACCCCGAGGTGGTCCGCTTGGCGGAGGAACGTAGCGACCGGAAGGATGTGGCGCATATCCCGTACGGCGTGCCTCCACACGTGATCCGCCATGGGGTCACTTCCTTGGTGACACCAAAGGGGGAAGTGCAATTGAAGGTCTTCGGCAAGCACAACCTGATGAACCTGGAAGGTGCGCGGCACGTCTGCCACCAGCTCGGCATCGGTGACCGTGAATTCTATGCGTCCATCGCCAGCTTCACCGGTGCGGCCAAGCGGTTGGAGAAATTGGCGGAGCACGGAGGAAAGGTGGTGTACAAGGATTTCGCGCATTCCCCGAGCAAGCTGAAGGCCACCGTGGATGCCGTGCGCGAGCAGTTCCCCGGCCGCAAGCTCACCGCCTGCATGGAACTGCACACCTTTAGCAGCCTCAGCGAGAACTTCCTCGATCAATACGCAGGATGCTTGGATGCTGCCGACAACGCCTTGGTCTTTTACGATCCGCATGCGGTGCAGCTCAAGCGCCTGCCTCCTGTTGCGCTGGATCGTATCCGCAATGCGTTTCAACGGGAGGACCTGAAAGTGCTCACCACGCCGATCGCGTTGATGGGCGCCGTGCGGGAAGGCATGGGGGAGGATGGCGTGCTGCTGATGATGAGCAGCGGCAACTTCGGAGGACTCGATCTAACCGCGCTGGCAGAGGCGTTCATCGCTTGATCGGGGAGTCCGTTCTCAGTTGTCAGGATGCACTTCGCAATTCTATCGCGACGCGAGATCGCCGCGCTTGCACCGCCTCCTGTAAAGTAGCGCAGCAGTCTAATATTCCACGGTAGAAGCCACAACGCTCAACCCGGACAACCCAGCTCAAGTCCGGGGCAGGCTGACAACTGACAACTGACAACGTCTACGACCTGAACCTGCGGAGCAACTTGTGATGCAACGCAGCGAATGCAAGGGCATTGAAGCTCCCAACAAAGAACAGCCCGAAGAACGTGATCGCTGCATAACTCGACGGACTGTAAAGTGCGGTCATCTTCGCTTGTGCCTCTTCCCTCGGGTAGCCCTGATCCACGAAAGCCTGCAGCAGCTTCGCGTTGTAGTCGCTGAAAGCCGTGGTATCAATGGCCTTGTAGAAGATCCAACTGAAGACGGAGATCAGGAAGGCGTAAACGAGAACGGTCTGGAACCCGGCCCGGAGCAGCTCGCCGAATCCGCGGGAAGGATCGTGGTTCAGCAAGAGGTGTCCGCTGAAATAGGTGGCCAACACCACCAGTAGCAGCTGCACCGGTATGAACATGAACGGCTTCACGTGCACGCCAGCATAGAAAAGCCCGACGCGTAGCACAATGGCCAACAGGACCAGCAGAAGGGTGGACTTGATGCCGGACATGCCTACCTACCGATCAACCGTTCATTGAAACGAGGAACTCCTCGTTGCTCTTGGTTCCTTCCATGCGGCCCTTCACGAATTCCATGGCCTCTACAGGTGTCATGTCCGCCAAGTGCTTGCGCAGGATCCATGTGCGCTGGAGCACATCCTTGTGATGCAACAGATCATCGCGACGGGTGCCGCTCGCCAGGATATCGATGGCGGGGAAGATCCGGCGGTTGCTGATCTTCCGATCCAGCTGAAGCTCCATGTTGCCGGTACCCTTGAATTCCTCGAAGATCACCTCGTCCATCTTGCTTCCCGTTTCGGTGAGCGCGGTGGCGAGAATGGTGAGCGAACCTCCGTTCTCGATCTTACGCGCTGCACCAAAGAAGCGCTTCGGCTTTTGCAGGGCGTTGGCATCCACACCGCCGGAAAGGATCTTTCCACTGGCGGGCTGCACGGTGTTGTAGGCACGGGCCAAACGTGTGATGGAATCCAATAGGATCACCACATCATGGCCGCATTCGGTGAGGCACTTGGCCTTTTCCAATACCATGGTGGCTACGGCGACGTGGCGCGTTGCCGGCTCATCGAAGGTGCTGGCGATCACCTCGCCATTCACGCTCCGCTGCATGTCGGTCACTTCCTCGGGGCGTTCATCGATCAGCAAGACGATCAGGTAAACTTCCGGGTGGTTCGCTGCGATCGCGTTGGCCACATCCTTCAGTAAGATGGTCTTACCGGTCTTTGGTTGAGCTACGATCAAGCCACGCTGGCCTTTGCCGATAGGGGCGAAGAGGTCCAGTACCCGGGTGCTCAGGGTGCTTTCCTTGGAGGTGAGGTCGAACTTTTCGTCCGGGAAAAGCGGTGTGAGGAACTTGAACGGAACACGGTCGCGTGCCCATTCCGGATCACGGCCGTTGATGCTCTCCACTTTCACCAAGGGGAAATACTTGTCCTGGTCGCGGGGAGGGCGGACGTAACCGTGCACGGTATCGCCCATTTTCAAACCGGCTTGCTTGATCTGCTGTTGGGTCACATACACATCATCCGGTGAAGGCAGGTAGTTGTAGTCACTGCTGCGGAGGAAACCGTAGCCCTCGGGCATGATCTCCAGCACTCCGTCCGTTTCGATAAAGGCATCGAACGAAGCGGGTAGCGGCTGTTGCTGCTGTTGCTGCTGCTGGCGTTGATCACCCCTGCGGCCTTGGTCCTGTTGGCGCTGATCACCCGTACGTTGGTCGCCGGAGGTACGTTGATCCTGGCCTCCACGCTGGTCTTGTGCGCGCTGCTCTTGGCCACCACGCTGCTCTTGTGCGCCGCGTTGGTCTTGGCCGCCGCGCTGGTCAGCCGGGTTCTTCTGTTCGTTCCGCTGTTCGTTCCGCTGCTGATCCCTTCCTTGATGCTTACCCTGTTCGCGTTGTTCACGTTGAACCTCAGCCTTTGGAGCTTGCTGATCCTTGGCGTCATCCTTCCGGTGGCGATGATCATCTCGCTTCTCACTTCCACGCCCCTGTTCGGGCGCTGAAGGTGTTGGTACTGGTGATGCGGTCGCTTCGGGGGAGTCCATGGCAGACTGTTCGTCCTTAGGCCGTTCGGCCTCTACGCGGGGTCGACGGCCCCTCCGCTGCTGGCGGTCGCGTGGGTCGAAGCGATCATTGGTATCGTTCGGGCGCTCATCGCGGCGCTGTATACGGTCCTGTGGCTCCCTCTCTTGGGTGGCCGAAGGACCGCGTGCTTCCGTGGCGCTCATTCCTTCAAGCTCATTCCTTTTCTCGGAAGGGCGCTCTGAGGAAGTCTTGCTCACGCCATTCTCTTCCTCCTCATCATCATCGTCGTCGTCCTCATCGTCCTCCTCATCGTCGTCATCGTCGCCATCATCGTCCTCATCACCATTGTCGTCGTCGTCGTCATCGTCGTCATCGTCCTCCTCCGGCTCAGGGTCGGGTTCTGGGTCGGGTGATTCATCCTCCACGGCGAGTTCGGCTATGGCGTCGGTATCCCGGTTGTCAGCGGGCTTGGGAGCCTCTTGCACCTTGGAGAGCTCTTGCGCCGCTGGAACTTCTTGGGCCTTGGCGGCATCCAAGATCTTGGCGATGAGATCCTGCTTTTTCAGGGTCTCGAATTTCTTCAATTTCAAATGCTTGGCGATCTCCTTCAGCTCAGGGAGCTTTAGGGCCTCAAGGGCAGCTTTCTCGGACATGATATAGGATTCGAAGTGGAATGCGGCATTCAGCCACGGAGCACTAAAAAGGCTCAGGAAAAAAATCGGGTGTCGTAATGGGGAAGGGCGGTGGCAAAGAACTGTGGGGCCAACCGCGAAATGACGATGCAATAATAACGCAGAACCGGCTTTCATCAAATATTTTTGTCGGGATAAGCCTGCCAGTTTTCCACATCCGCTTGGACGGGCGATCTTCGCGCCTCTTTCCACAGCCGGATGCTTCAACGAAAACAGTCCCTCTTCCTATTGCTGGCCGCCATCTGCGGCGCGCTCACGTTCGTCTTTCCCGTGGACACCTTCATCCGCGGCGATCAAACCTTCATTTTCCGCACCTACGGCTTCTTCACCGGGGAAGGCGTTCCGATCACGGATGCGACAGCGAAGGTCCCGTTCGCCATCCTGCTCGGCTTAATCTCCGCCCTGTTGCTGGGCATCATCTTCATCTATGGCAACCGTGTCCGTCAACTGCGGCTCACCCGCATGGTGAACCTCTTGGCGATGGCCATCCTGGTCTTCCTGTTCATAACGGACAATTCCCTCCGGGCCTATTTGGAGCAAGGAGGCAAGGTGGATAACAGCTTCGGTCTCGCCGCCATACTGCCGTTGCTGATGGTGGTATTCACCCTGCTGGCCGAGCGCGGTATCCGGAAGGATGAGGCGCTGGTGAAGGGGATGGACAGGCTTCGGTAGAGGAGTTGACGCAGAGGCGCTGAAACGCAGAGAAGAGGAGGGAAGAGCCGGATACCAAACCGGTCATCGTGAACCCCACTATTCGAGATCCGGATCTCTCCGCGCCTCTGCGCCTCCGCGTCCATTATCCTCCCCAGCACCTCTGGCACCCAATTCAATCACCTCCAGGTCCTTCATCTTCCCTGCATCGATGGTGAATCGCAAGGCTGTCCGCACCTTGTGCCAACCATGCCGGCCACAGGCGCCGGGGTTCATGTAGAGCATATTGAGGGCGGGGTCGAACTTCACCATGCAGATGTGTGAATGCCCGCAGATGAAGACGGTGGGAGGGTCGCGCTTCAGTTCATCCCGTACGTTGGGGTCGTAGCGTGGAGGCCTTCCGCCGATGTGCGTCATCCATACACGCACGCCTTCGATGGTGAAGCGCTGGTCGGCGGGGAACTCCAAGCGGGTCTTGGCGTCATCGATGTTGCCGTGGATCGCGCGCAGGGGTTTCCAGCATTGCAATTCGTCCGTTACGGCTTGACCGCCGATGTCGCCGGCATGCCAGATCTCGTCACACTCCTTGAAGTGCTCCTGCAGGCGCGGGTCCAACCAGCCGTGGGTGTCGCTTAAGAGTCCGATGCGCTTCATAGGCAGCGAAGATGATGGAAAAGGTGTCTACATTTACGATATGCGACACTTCCTCTTTTTTGGGATCCTTCAATTGTTGGTTTGTGCTGTATCAGCGCAAAGTGATCGGTACTTTCCAAACGTGAGCGCGGAGTTCATGGAAGCCTGGGGATGTCAGATTCCTCCGAACGGGTCGTCGACGATGTATGTTGGTTACAATTACACGGCGGAACCCTCAGTCTTACAGGATGGATACGAATGGGGCCGTATCACTGGTTCCTTCAATGGACTTATCAGGGTCGATGGCGCGCAGGTGCTCTATCATGGAACGGACGGGCAATATGTTCCAGGGGATACCACCTTGGTTCTGTATGACTTCGATCTTACGCTGGGCGATACCGCGTATTGGGATGAATACTATGGATTCGGTTATACGATAGTAACGGAGATCGATACGCTGACGCTCTTAGGGCGCCAGCGGCGGCTGTTCACAATGGATAATGGTGACCGATGGCTCGAAGGGATCGGTAGCTTGATGGGCTTGCTTCGAGCCTTTTGGCAGACTCCTCTTGGTTGTGGATTCGAAACATTTACATATTGCGCTACCTACTTGGATGAGGATAGTTTGACCTATACGATATGCTCGGACTTGATACTAGGCATTGAAGGTCATCCCATATCCAAGGAGAGGATATTCCCGAACCCATCCTCAGGCACATTCACGCTGGACCACGTATCTCCGAACAAACCCTACCGATTAACGGACGCACGTGGCATCGAGGTCTCATCCGGAAGAACCACCGAAGAAAGCACCACCATCCGGATCCCGAATGCCGTGCCCGGCCTCTATGTGCTGGACGTGGATGGCACTCGCAGCAAGGTCATCGTGCAGTAGATCGGCAGGCTCACGGACGCATCGTCCTACTTTTGCGTCCCGCATTCATCATCTGATTATCTGATCGCCCGATCGACCGATCGCCTCCCTATGCCACGCTACTTCATGGAACTCGCCTACGACGGCACGCCTTACAGAGGCTGGCAGCGGCAACTGGCGGAGACATCCACGGTGCAGGAGGAGGTGGAAAGGGCGCTCCGCAAGCGACTGAGGAGGCCGAAGGTGACCGCCTTGGGCTGCGGCCGCACGGATACCGGCGTCCATGCGTCTTCCTACTTCATCCACTTCGATACCCCGGAACCGATCGAGAACATGGATGGGTTCTACAACAGCATCAACGGTATGCTGCCGCCGAGTATCGCCGCCAAGCGCCTGATCCCGGTCGCTGATGATGCCCACGCGCGCTTCGGAGCAACGGAACGCGAGTACACCTACCTGATCCACCGACAAAAGGATCCGTTCCTCCACGACAGGTCTTATTTCCTTCGCGTGGAACTGGACGTGGCTGCCATGGATGCGGCCTGCCAAGTATTGATCGGCAAACAGGATTTCAGTTGCTTCCAGCGCACCGGCAGCGACAACGGTACGTCCATTTGCGATGTGCGCCAAGCGAATTGGGTGGCCACCGATGTGGGTTATCGCTTCACCATTACCTCGAACCGCTACTTGCGCAACATGGTGCGTGCGATCGTGGGCACCTGCATCCGCATTGGCAAAGGCCATTGGCCTGTGGAGTACATGGCCGAAGTGCTCGCTTCCCATGATCGCGGGATGGCCGGCAAGAGCGCGCCGGGCTGCGGGCTCTACCTGTCGCGTATTGAATACCCGTTCATTCCGCAAGAAAAAGCATGAGCGGCACCAAGGGCAAGGCGTTCGATGTGGGGCTTTTCCGAAGGGTGATGCGCTTTGTGCATCCCTATCGCCGGCTGTTCTGGATCACGTTCGCGCTCACCATTTTCCTGTCGTTGGTAGCGGTGATACGCCCCGTGCTGATGGCCGTGATGATCGACAACTACGCTGCCAAGAACAACCTGCAAGGGCTGTACCTGATCATGGCCGTGGTGGTGGGTCTTCTGTTCGTTGAGGCCATTGTGCAGTTCTTCCAGGCCTACTGGACCAGCTGGCTGGGGCAGACCGTCACCTTCGATCTGCGCCAACAGCTGTTCGCCAAGATCACCGGCTTCCGCATGCGCTACTTCGACCGCACGCCCATCGGCACCTTGGTCACGCGCGTGGTGAGCGACATCGAGACCATTGAAGAGATCTTCTCGCAGGGGCTGTTGATGATCATGGGCGACCTGCTCAAGCTCACTGTGGTGGTGGTGGTCATGTTCGTGTACAACTGGGAGCTTGCGCTGTGGAGCATGGTGCCGATCCCTTTGTTGCTCTGGGCTACGAACATTTTCAAGAACGCCATCCAGAAGAGCTTCCAGGATGTGCGCAACCAAGTATCAAAGCTGAATGCCTTCGTGCAGGAGCACATCCAAGGGATGGCCATTGTGCAGCTTTTTGGTCGGGAAAAGCAGGAGTATGAGAAGTTCAAGCAGATCAATCGGGAGCATCGCGGCGCACACATCCGCTCGGTATTCGCCTACTCGGTGTTCTTCCCGGCGGTGGAAGTGCTCAGCGCCGTATCACTTGCTTTCCTCATCTGGTGGGGCGTTGGCGATGTGCTGAAGGGGGTGGCCACCTTCGGGGAACTGATCGCCTACATCCAGTTCATCAACATGTTGTACCGCCCGATCCGCCAGCTGGCCGACCGCTTCAATGTGTTGCAGATGGGCATGGTGGGCAGCGAGCGCGTTTTCGCGGTATTGGACACGGAGGCCAGCATGGACGAGAGCGGGACCCTGAGCACCGAAGAAGTAAAGGGAGACATCGAGTTCCGGAACCTCTGGCTGGCCTATGTGGATGAGGAATATGTGCTGAAGGACATCAGCTTCACGGCCAAGGCCGGTGAGATGCTCGCCTTGGTGGGGGCCACCGGCAGCGGCAAAAGCAGCATCGTGAACGTGCTCAGTCGGGCCTACGAATACCAAAAAGGCAAGGTGCTATTGGACGGTCACGACATCCGCGAGTACCGCTTGGATGAATTGCGGAAGAGCATCTCGGTGGTGCTGCAGGACGTTTTCCTCTTCAGCGATACGGTCCACAACAACATCACGCTGAACGACGAGCGCATTTCGCGGGAGGAGGTGATAGAGGCCGCGAAGGCCGTGGGCGCGCACGAATTCATCATGCAATTACCCGAGGGCTACGACACGAGCGTGCGGGAGCGCGGCGCCATCCTGAGCGTAGGCCAGCGGCAGCTTCTGGCCTTCATCCGCGCCTATGTGAACGCGCCCAAGGTGCTGGTACTGGACGAGGCCACCAGCTCCGTGGACAGCATGAGCGAACAGTTGATCCAGCAAGCCACCGACAAGATCACGGAAGGGCGCACCAGCATTGTGATCGCGCACCGGCTGAGCACCATCCAGAAGGCGGACAGGATCCTGGTGGTGGGCGAGGGGCGCATCATTGAACAGGGATCGCACCAGCAGTTGCTGGCCATGAACGGCGCCTACCGGAAGCTGTACGATCTGCAGTTCGCAGATTGAGATCAGTGCTTGATCGTCGGTGAGCGAGCCGTCGCAGGATTCGCTATACGTCAGAGATGCCGGTCAGCGTGAGCATGCGGGGATGAACCGCTAGATTCGTTCATCCCAAGCCCGCACCGCATGCCCCGCATTCTTCTCCTCGCCCTCGCTTGCTCCCTTACTATTGCTGCGGCAGCGCAGCCCACTTGGCGCTTCCACTTAGCCTTTGAGGATGGGACGGGGGCAAGGGATACCATTTGGATGGTATTCGATACCACTGCAACAATTGGGACTGGTGTACCTGATCAAGAGTTAGGAGAAGGTGCCGTGCAAATGGATCCGAATGAATTCAATGTTTGGATATTGAACCCTGCGTATGACTCTACGAAAACGATTGCTTTACCTTATCCTTATTTTCCCTATATCACGATAGAGATTCAAGCTTTCAACTATACGTACCCCCTTACCCTGCGCTGGGATACCGCTTTGTTCCGCCTACCCTGGTTGCCCGAACCGGGGTTCCCATATGATGGCGGGACGATGGACAATGAGTATTTCTTTTTCTATGACAACAACGACCCTTGGGGGCATTCCTTCATCCTAGGTTGGACCGATTCGGTGGTCGTGCAGCCCCCTCCTGAATTTCCGGACATGATCGTCTTCCCTTTGCTCGTGAACTTGGGTGTTGGATCGACCACGGGCACGGTTGAGTTGCCGGGCAAGGCCCCTTTACATCCATTTCCGAATCCCGGCAGTGATGAGGTTGCCATCCGGGATGTGCAGCCCATCAAGGAAGTGCAACTGCGTTCGCTGGATGGACGCTTGTGCAAGGTGCAACGCGGCGGGGACTATCAAGTGGAATTAAGCGTAGGCGAATTTCCCGACGGCATGTATATGCTGCGTGTGCTCCGCGTAGACGGCACTTGGCGGCACGCAACCTGGGTGAAGACCAATTGACGTTAGCAGTGACTTGAACGGGTCGGCTATTTGCCCTGTTACTTTGCCTTTCTTCCCTGCTGGTGCCACATCAAATTCATCAATGTGGATCAGTCTTTGTGACGCCGTAGTTACCACCCTGGGCCGGGAATGACATACATGTACAAATTGCGGAACATCCTGAAAATGAAAAAGGCCCGGGATCACCGGGCCTTTTGATTGAATTCACTGTGGCTACTCGCCGTTGCCTTTAGGCCAACTGGCCATCCAGCTTCTGGGCCAACGTAGCCTTGGGCACTGCGCCCACGCTGCGGTCCACCACTTCACCATTCTTAAGGAAGAGGATGGTAGGGATGCTGCGGATGCCGTACTTCATAGCGGTCTGCGGGTTGTTGTCCACGTTCACTTTACCGATCACGACCTTACCGTCGTAGTCCTTGGCAAGCTCCTCCACAACTGGGCCGACCATGCGGCAAGGGCCGCACCATTCCGCCCAAAAATCCACCATGACCGGTTTGTCGCTCTTCAGTGCGAGTTCCTCAAAGTTGCTGTCGGTCAATTCAATTGCCATGTTCTACTGGTTTATGGCGCTGATCAGCGCCGTTGATCTATCGTTTTGTTCGATTTCCTTCTGGATCGCTAAGTTCAGAAGTAATCAGCGTTCCGCAAGCTTCCTGCCGTACTCTTTTCCACTGACACTTGGTCAGCTAAGTGTCCATTTTATGTCGCTCAAGCGGTCGAGTTGATCCGTGAGTTCTTGTGTGATGCTCACATTCCCGGCCTTGCTGGTGGCGTCCACTACCATATTCTCCTCACTATCGAAGATGGAGACAAGCACTTTACAGGTGCCTTTGCTGGTGGCCAATATGTCGGCCAATTCCCGGCTCATTGCCTCATTCACCCGCGCAGCATCCATTTGAACGATCAGCTTGCTGATGTATTTCTCCCGGGCATCGGCCAAGAGATCAATGCTGGAGATCTTGAACTCAAGCTGCCCCTCATCACGTCCCCAGGTGCGCTCCATTGCCCGCCCTTTCAGCAGCAGCAGGGTGCCGGTCTGCATGTAGAGCTTGTATTTCATGTAGTCCTCACTGAAGAGCATGAAATCATGCTTGCCGACATGATCCTCCAGTGAGAAACTACCGAAGGGTTTGCCGCTTTTGGCAATACGGTGCTCGGCCTTGGTAACGATGCCGGCCATGCACAACTCGCGGCCCACCACGGTCTTCAGGTCGTCCAGCTGTGGCAGTTGCGCATTGCAGAGGTGCTTGATCTCCAATCGATGATCATCCAACGGATGGCCACTGAGGTAGAAGCCGATCACCTCCTTCTCATAGTGCAATTGCTCCAAGGCACTCCATGGGTCGATGGGCGGTAAAGGAGGCTCGGGGATGCCCGCAGCTTCGTCGTCCACCATGTCGAACATGCTCACCTGCGAACTGTCCTGCCCGTCCTGGTGCTGTTGCCCATAGCGCACCAAAGTTTCGATGAAGGTTGGCTTGCCCTCGCCGGGGCTGTAGAAGAAGTGGGCGCGATGCATGTCGCCCAGGCCGTCGAAAGCTCCTGCGTAGGCAAGGCTTTCCAGTGATTTCCGGTTCGCACTGCGCAGGTTCACCCGGCGCATCAGATCATATACGCTCACATAGGGGCCGTGCTCGCCTTTCCGTTCGCTCACGATGGCATCCACCGCGCCTTCTCCCACGCCCTTTACGGCACCGAGGCCGAAGCGGATCTGGCCCTGTTTGTTCACACTGAACTGGTAACCGCTTTCGTTCACATCGGGGCCCAACACCGGGATCCCCATGCGGCGGCATTCCTCCATGAAGAAGGTCACCTTCTCGATGTTGCTTTGCGAGTGGGTGAGCACCGAGGCCATGAACTCCGCCGAGTAGTTCGCCTTCAGCCAAGCGGTCTGGTAGGCCACGAAGGCATAGCAGGTACTGTGCGATTTGTTGAAGGCGTACTGCGCGAAGGCCTCCCAGTCGGTCCACACCTTGGCGCAGACCTTGGAGTCCAGTCCCCGTTCCGCGGTGCCTTCCAAGAACTTGCCCTTCATTTTGTCCAGCGTGGCAAGGTCCTTCTTACCCATGGCCTTCCGCAGCACGTCCGCATCGCCCTTGGTGAAACCGGCCAAGCGCTGGCTCAGCAACATCACCTGCTCCTGGTACACGGTAACGCCGTAGGTCTCCTGAAGCAATTCCTCCATTTCGGGGAGGTCGTATACGATCTCCTCCTGCCCATGCTTGCGCTTGATGAAGCTGGGGATGTATTCGATAGGACCCGGCCGGTAGAGCGCGTTCATGGCGATGAGGTCGCCGAACTGGTCAGGCTTCAGTTCCCGCAGGTACTTCTGCATACCGCCGCTCTCGAACTGGAACGTGCCGTTGGTCTCGGCGCGCTGGTACAGCTTGAAGGTCTTCGGATCGTCGAGCGGAATGTTGTCCAGATCAATGTCGATGCCGTGGTTGGCCTTGATCATCCGCAGGGCATCGCGGATGATCGTCAAGGTCTTCAGGCCGAGGAAGTCCATCTTGATCACGCCCGCATCCTCGATCACGCGGCCGTCGTACTGGGTAAGGAGCAGGTTGGATTCCTTACTGGTGCATACGGGAATAATGTCCGTTAGGTCACTTGGCGCGATGATGATGCCGGCCGCATGGATGCCGGTGCCGCGCACGGACCCCTCGAGCTTTTCAGCCTCGTTGAGTACATCGGCCGTGGCTTCGCCGCTTTCCAGCACCTGCCGCAGCTGCTTCACATTGGCGATCTCGTCGCTGCTCAGGTTCTCCTTGTCCTTCAAGCTTCCGGCACCATCCAAGGGCGCACGCAACAGACGGCCCAAGTTGATGCCTGGCCGTTCAGGCACCAGCTTCGCCAAGCGATCGGCTTCGTTCAGCGGCAGGTCCAGCACGCGCGCCACATCGCGGATGCTGCTCTTGGCTGCGATGCTGCCATAGGTAATGATCTGCGCTACCTGGTTCTTCCCGTATTTCTCCACCACGTAGTCGATCACGCGCTGGCGGCCCTCATCATCGAAGTCCGTATCGATATCGGGCATGCTCTTGCGGTCCGGGTTGAGGAACCGTTCGAACAGTAGGTCGTACTTGATGGGATCAATATTGGTGATCCCGATGCAATAGGCCACCGCACTGCCCGCCGCACTACCACGGCCGGGGCCGATCAACACGCCGATGTTCCGACCGTGGTTGATGAAGTCCTGCGTGATCAGGAAATAGCCGGCAAAGCCCATCGTCCGGATGGTGAAGAGCTCGAAATCCAAACGCTCCTTGATCTTCGGGTCCAACGAATCGATGCCGCCCACGAGGCCGGATTCGCTCGCAGCACCCGCATCGCCACCCAAATACCGGCGCACCGCACCATCGTAGGTGAGGAACTTCAGGTACTCGTCCTGGTCGGCGAACTCCGTTGGTATCTCGAAGTTCGGAAGCAGGATGTCCTTCTTCAGCTTCAGCACCTCCACCTTGTCCACGATCTGGTTGGTGTTGTCCAGTGCTTGCGGGACGTCCTTGAAGCGGGACAGCATCTCGTTCTTCGTCTTGAAGAAGAACTCGTCGTTGGAGAAGCCGAAGCGCTTGCCTTTGGTGGTGCCGTTCTCGAAGTCGGCATCGGTGGCCTTGGGCGTACTCTGCTTTTCACCCGTGTTCAGGCAGAGGAGGATGTCGTGCGCATTGGCATCCTGCTGGTCCACGTAATGGCTGTCGTTACTGGCGATAATGGGCACATTGTACTTCTCCGCCCACTTCAGCAACACGGCGTTCACCTTGTCCTGATCCGGGATGCCGTGGCGCTGCAGCTCGATGTAGTAGTCCTCTCCGAAGAGGTCCAGCCACCACTTGAATTCCTTTTCGCCTTCGGCCTCGCCCTTGTTCAGGATGGTGCGCGGAACGCTCGCCGCCAAGCAGCAGGTGGTGGCGATCAGGCCTTCATGGTACTGGAGCACCAGCTCCTTATCGATCCGGGGGTACTTGCTGTAATAGCCTTCGATGTACCCCAAGGAGCAGAGCTTGCTCAGGTTCTTGTACCCGGTGGCGTTCTTGGCCAGCATCAACTGGTGGAAGCGCTGGTCCTTGTCGTCCCGGGTGAAGGCCTTCTTGTGGCGGTCCTCCACGAGGTAGAACTCGCAACCCACGATGGGTTTCACCTTGGGCGTACCGTCGGGGTTCTTGTGCTTGCCGGCCTCTGCCACGAACTTGAATGCACCGAACATGTTACCATGGTCGGTAATGGCTACTGCAGGCTGGCTGTCAGCCGCTGCCTTCTTGAAGAGTGCGCCGATGTTGCTGGCGCCGTCGAGCAATGAGAATTGGGTGTGGACGTGAAGATGGGAGAATTGCATTTGTACGGGGCGGAGATCCTGGTCCTGTTGGCAGTTGTCTGTTGTCAGTTAGCAGTGAAGTCCGCTCTTAGCAAGCGATGCGACACTGGGCCGCTACTGGGCAAGCCCTGACAACAGACAACTGAGAACTGACAACTACGATAAAAAGTGCGGCCCCGAAGGTACCCTGTTGGAAGAGGGTAGGAGGGATCAGTTATCCACATGCTGATCGTTTGATCATGCAAAGTTGGATGGCCGGGGCAACCTCCCCCCATGTTGGTCAGTCTATGAGATGAGTTTGCATATTTTGCAGAATATTTATTATGGATTCCACCCGATGAAGACCGGAGCATTCAGGACCGCTTGGTTCCTTTTCGCATTGTGCTGCGCCCACTTAGGGTGGTCCCAAACCAGCAGTTGTCCGAACTCGGGCTTTGACGTTGGTAATTTTTCCGGTTGGACCGGTGGCACGGGATATTGCTGTCCCATCACCATTGGCAACAACGTGATCATCGCTGGCCGCCATACCATCATGAGCGGCACGGGTACGGACCCGAATACCAATGGGGCGGTTCCGGTGGTTGCACCGGGTGGTGGCCCGTATTCTGCCCGTTTGGGAAATGACCAGAGCGGCGGTGAAGCAGAACGACTTTCCTACACGATCGCAGTGGACGCCAGCAATGCGCTGTTCGTATACCGCTACGCAGTGGTCCTTGAAGACCCTTCCCACGACCCCAGTGAACAACCTCGCTTCGAGATCCGCATGTTCGACCAGAACGGGGTATCCGTTGATTGCGGCATGTACAACGTCTATTCTACCAGCGGCATCCCCGGTTTTGTCACTATTAATAACCAGTTCTTCACTACCGTGAACTACAAGAACTGGACAACGGTGGGTATGGACCTTTCCACATACATAGGCCAAACAGTAACGATCGAATTCGCCACCGGCGATTGCTCTCTGGGAGGACACTACGGCTATGCCTACATCGATTGCTATTGCAGTCCCCTCACGATCAGCTCCGATTTCTGCCCCGGCTTGCTCACCACTACGTTGGTCGCTCCCGTAGGCTTCGACTCCTACCTCTGGAGCACAGGAGAGACCACCTCGTCGATCACAGTGACCGCCCCGAGTACCGGCGATATTTACAGTTGTGTGCTCACGGCCGTTACCGGTTGCGCCGTTACCCTCACCACTGCCCTCACCCCGAGCATCGTGGCCTCGGGCTACGGCCAAGTGGGCGATTGCATGAACGCGGTGCAGTTCTTCGATAACTCCACCGTCACCAGCGGACCGCCCATCACATCATGGCATTGGGATTTCGGGGATGGTACTACCAGCAACCTTGCAAGCCCTTTCCACAGCTATGATACCCCAGGGAACCACGAGGTGTTGTTGATCGTGGACAGCGATGCTGGCTGCCCTGACACCTTGGCCCAGACCATTACACTGATCCCGGCCCCCATCGTGGATATCGGTCATAATGCCCCTTGCTTTGGCGAACCGCTGGAGCTCCACGATAACACCACATCCGGTACGCCCATGATAGGTCGGCTATGGGACTTCGGCGATGGTACAGCCACCTCCACTGACCCGAACCCGGTGCATGATTATAGTGCTGTAGGGAATTACAACATCACCCTGATCGTTACCGGCGCTAATGGCTGCGAGGACACGTTGGTCACGCCCATTACTGTAAGCACCATTCCAACGGTGAACATTGGCCCCGACCAAGCCTTGTGCGAGGGGGTCTCATGGACCTTGAACGCAGGCAACACCGGGATGGCCTATCTGTGGAACACAGGAGCATTAACACAAACAATTTCGCCCACCGTAACAGGCGAATATTCGGTGGAGGTGATCAGTACCGCAGGATGCGTGGGGCGCGATACGGTTTCGATGGTGTTCGACCCGTTGCCCTTGGTGACCATCCAAGATACCACGGTATGTATCGAGGATCCATTGGTATTCAATGCGGGGAACCCCGGCTGCACCTACCTCTGGTCCACGGGAGAAACCACCCAGGCCATCACGGTGCCTACCGTATCGGGCAACTACTCCATTACGGTGACCACCCCGGGAGGATGTAGCCGTACCATGAGCGCTGCGGTCACGATCGCTCCATCCGTGTCGATCGATCTGGGACCCGACCAAGGGCGTTGCATCGGCGAGGTGGTTTCACTCGACCCCGGGACCTTCCCGGGAGCCACCTACTTGTGGAGCACCGGTAGTCCGTTCCAAGTAGCCACGTTCGCCGATGATGCCTTGGTATGGCTCTACATGACGAACGGGTACTGCACAGCGAGCGATACGGTGGAACTCCTGTTCGATCCGCCCCCTGTGATCAACCTTCCGGACACGACCCTCTGTGCCGTCAACACGTTGGTGCTTGACGCAGGCAATCCGGGTTGCACTTATCTCTGGAGCACCGGAGCAACCACGCAGACCATCAGCTTGAACGATGTTTCAGGGACTTACGACGTTACGGTCACATCCCCCGTAGGCTGCCCACGTTCCAGTGATGCGTTGGTCACCTTCATCCCGGAGGTCTCGGTGGATCTCGGTCCGGACCAAGTGCACTGCGATGGGGAAGTAGCCATGCTGGATGCGGGTGCCGTACCCAACGCCACCTATACCTGGAGCAGCGGTGGCACCGGCCAGATGGAGCTGATCACCAGCACTGCGCTCGTGCAGGTGCTGTTGCAGAACAGCCATTGCCAAGCCATGGACTCGGTGAACATCCTGTTCAATCCCTTGCCCATAGCCACCTTGGCGGATGTGACGATCTGCGTGGAGCATCAGCTCACGCTGGATGCCGGGAATCCCGGATCAACCTATCTCTGGAGCACCGGTGCCACCACCCGTGCGATCACCTTGGACAATGCCCCCGGCAGCTATGAAGTTACCGTGACCACACCGGAAGGATGTACCCGAAGCACCACCATCCAAGCGGTCTTCATGCCGAGCATCTTCGTGGAACTCGGCCCGGACTCCGTGCTTTGCGAAGGGGACGTGCTCACCTTGGATGCAGGTGAACCAGGACCGTTCTATCAGTGGAGCACGGGCAGTACCAACCGCTTCGTGGATATTAGCGGAAATGGGAATATTTCCGTGCTGGTCTCCAATGGCTACTGCTTCGATCGGGACACCATTTCCTTGACCTTCATTCCCTATCCCGACCATGCGCCCATGCTCATGCTGGATACCTGTTTCGAGGATCCCCGGGCAGTGGTCACCTTGCAGGCCAGCCCCACAGGAACGCTGTTCGATTGGAGCACGGGTGAAGTCACCCGCAACATTCAGGTGCGCAACTATGGCGACTATGTGATCGCCGCTACCAACCCACCACGCTGCACCACGGTGGACACCATCCGCATCCAGGAATACTGCCCACCGCGGGTTTTCGTACCGAACACCTTCACGCCGAACAGTGATGGGACCAACGACTATTTCGCTCCGGTCAACTACCAGGTCATTGGTGTGGAACTGGCCGTGTTCGATCGCTGGGGTGAAGTGATCTTCCTAAGCAAGGACCCGCACGGCGCTTGGGATGGCAGCATTGGCGGAAAGCCAGCCCCCATAGGGGTCTACACCTGGCGTTACATCTACGACCCATTGCTCGTGGATGGCCGCTTAGCCGACCGGGAAACCATCTACGGGCACGTTACGGTGGTCCGATAAGCCGTCCGGCAGAACGCTTCCTTGCTCGGTCAGATCACTGGCGGGCCACTCACTTCTTTCCGCCTCCCACCAACAGGACAATACCTGCGATGGCCGCAATGCCACCCACAATGAAGTAGGGGGAGAAGGCGCTGTCCTTCTTCCCGATGTTGATCTCCGTCTTACCAAGGTCGATGGACGCTTGGCCCTTGTCCTTTTCACTGAGGCCATAGACGATCACACCACATCCGATCACTAACAGAATAATTGCAAGTCCTCGTTTCATTTGGAGCTGTTTCAAAGGATAACTCCTGACTGCTCCGTGTTGTTCAGATGGTTCCTGAAGTCCCTTCTGACACCGCTGTTCATGGGACGCTGCTCTACTGCATACACGATGGATCCTCCTCGCTCGGCAGCTGCTCCATTCCTGAGCGCACCGGCGGAGAAACTTGTTGGCTCGAACGCCTACAAGGTTTCCAAGATCACTTCGATGCCCTCCTTCAGTTGCTCGCCGGCACGGGTGGCATCGCGGAAGAGTTCACGGCGCGGGGTAAGGATGCTCTCGCGCAGTGCATCCACCAAGACGCTCAAATTAGCCGAACGGGGATCCGTGGAAATACCGTGATCCATCTGTTGTTCGATCTCCGCGATCAACTCTACATCCAAATGATCCAGCCGCAATTCCGTTTGCAACATGATCACACTGCGGCGGAGCCTGTGCAAGCGCCGAGCGAGGTCGATTTCTTTCATTGGGGCGGCAAGATTACTTCACCCGCCTCAGATGGAAGTCGAAACGCATTTCGCCCTCGTCACCCGGGCCGGCGATGTAGGCATCGAGCGCATCTTCGCTCACGGTATAGCTGATGATCTGCGGAAAATCGTGCTCCTTGTTCTCGAAGATCCATATACCGTCATTCGCCACGTTACGCGTGAAGGCCACGGCGGGGCCATCGCCCATCCAGACCAAATAGTGCCAATGCCCCGCGAACTCGAAGATCCGCGTGGTCTCCGTCATGTTGATCGTATCGCCCCGATAGGAGATGGCGCTTCCGTCGCACACTCCATTGGCGCAGGTCCATTGCTCCACGTAACGGTGGCCGTTCACGGTGCCTTCCCAGGTGCCTTGCAAGGGGAGGAGGGGCGCGCTGGTCTGCGCCATCACCGGGGCCATGCTCAGAACAGAAACTATATGAAGGATCTTTCTGATCATGTGCTTATGGCTTCAGCTCAGATCTTCTCCAACGTCTCCAGCAGATACCCCCAGAACTTCTGCACGGAGCTGATCTGCGCGCGTTCGTCCGGCGAGTGGGCGCCCTTGATGGTGGGGCCAAAGGAGATCATTTCCATCTCCGGATAGTTGGTGCCGAGGATGCCACACTCCAAGCCGGCGTGGCAAGCCAGCACATGTGGCTCGCTCTTGAAGCGCTCCTTGTAGATGCTCGACATCAGCTTCACGATCTTGGCGTCGGGACGCGGGACCCAGCCGGGATAGGCACCGGTGAACTCCACCTTGGCACCGATCAGTTCGAAGACCGCTTTGATGCCGTTGGCCTCGTCCATCTTCTCGCTGCTCACCGAGCCACGCGTGAGGCACATCACGGTGAAGGCACCGTCCTTCAGTTCGATGCGGGCCACGTTGTTGCTGGTCTGTACCAAGCCCTCCACATCCGGGCTCATGCGGTAGATGCCGCCCGGGCAAGCCTGCACCGCGCGCAGGAAACGGCCTTGGTCGGCGGCGGACATCACCTTACCGTTCAAGTCCGCCGGCGTCAGTTCGATCTTCAGTTCCGGATCGGTGGTATTGTACTCGCTCTTCAGCGTATCGCGCAGTGTTTCGAAGTCTTTCGTGAAGGCCTGCACCTTGTCAGCGGGCACGCCGATGCTGGCGACGCTCTCGCGCGGGATCGCGTTGCGCAGGCTGCCGCCTTCAATGGTGGAGACGCGGATGCCATGCCCTTCGTTCTCGAGCAGGATCCGGTTCATCAACTTGTTGGCATTGCCGCGCCCGAGGTGGATCTCCGTGCCGGAGTGTCCGCCGGTCAAACCCTTCACCGCAAGGCGATAACCCTTGATACCTTGTGGAGCAGCTTCAGTTGCATACTTGCCCGTTGCAGTCACATCCACGCCACCAGCGCAACCGATGGTGAGTTCGTCATCGTCCTCGGTGTCCAGGTTCAGCAGGATGTGGGCGTCCAGCAATCCGCCTTTCAGCTCGAAGGCGCCGGTCATGCCGGTCTCCTCATCGATGGTGAAGAGCGCTTCCAAGGGCGGGTGGGAAATGTCCTTTGACTCCAGGATGGCCATGATGGTGGCCACGCCGATGCCGTTGTCCGCGCCGAGGGTGGTGCCTTCGGCCTTCACCCAATCGCCGTCCACCTTCATCTTGATGCCGTCCGTATCGAAGTTGAACTGGGTGTCGTTGTTCTTCTGGTGCACCATATCGAGATGGCTCTGCAACGCCACCGGCGTTTCCTTCTCTCTGCCGTTGGTGCCGGGCTTCTTGATGATCACGTTGCCGGCCTCGTCCACGTGCGTGGGCAGCCCCAGCTTCTCCCCGAACTCCTTGATGAACTGGATCACGCGCTGCTCCTTCTTGCTCGGCCGCGGCACCGCATTGAGGTCAGCAAAGTGGTTCCAGAGTGCTTTCGGTTCGAGGGCGCGGATGGCTTCGTTCATGGTTGGATGGGGATAAGAGGTGCGAAGGTAGGAACCACCGGTAGCCTTGCTTTGTTTCCGGCCTGTTCGATGAAGTTCAACCCGACTGTCCCGTGGTAAGGCGTTATTTCGCAGCATGAATTCCTCTTCCTTGATCCCGAAGCTGCGCGGTGCGCTCGTGACCCTTGCCCTCTTGGCGTGGGGCATTGGTCATGCACAGGTCCGCCCGGCCTACGTCCTCTTCAATGCGAACGGGAAGAAGATCTCGTCCAAACAGTTCCAGCGCACGGTGGCCGCCGCCGACGTGGTGCTCTTCGGTGAGCAGCACAACAACCCGATCGCGCACTGGCTGGAACTCGTGGTGGCGAAGGAGCTCGCAGCCCGTGGTCCACTGATGATGGGTGCCGAAATGATCGAGGCCGACAACCAGGCCCCGCTGGACCGCTACCTGCGTGGGGAGATCGACCAGGCCGGTTTTGATACGCTCGCTCGCCTATGGAAGAACTACGGAACGGACTATGCGCCGCTGGTGGACCTGGCCAAGGAAAAGGGCTTGCCTTTCATCGCCACCAATGTGCCGCGTCGATACGCCCGTGCCGTGAGCAGGGGAGGTTTCGAAGCACTGGATACCGTGCCCCAAGCGGAACGTGCGTGGATCGCGCCCTTACCGATCCCCTTCGACCCCAGCTTGCCCCAATACGTGAAGATGCTGACGATGATGGGCGACCACGGAACCCCGGATGTGGTAAAGGCACAGGCCCTGAAGGATGCCACCATGGCTTACTTCATCGCGCAGAACGCGAAGAAGGGAGTGCCCTTCCTGCACTTCAACGGCTCCTATCATTCCGACTTCCACGCAGGTATCGAATGGTACTTGAAGCAGTACGCCCCGCAATTGAAGGTGGTGACCATCGCCACGGTGGTGCCGGAGCAGTTGGACAAGTTGGATCCCGAATACCGGGGCCAAGCGGACATCATCATCTGCGTGGACGCGGATATGACGACCACGTATTAGATCTGAAGATCTGTTCGGATCGGGTTGGGGCCAAACCAGCTCCTACGCCTCCTTCTTCAGCATCCGCAACGCCATCCAGCCCATACCGGCCATCAGCACGATGATCGCCGCCCAGACCCACCACTTGGAGGGATCGAAGCCCGGTCCTGCGGCCACTTGAGCAGGAACGGCCGTGGGTGCAGCCGGTGAGAGCGTATCCAACGGCGCTTCCAATTCCTTGGCGAAATGGGCGATGTCGTATTGGGGAGCGCGGCGCTCCGCATCGCCAGTGGTCAGGCGGTACTGCATGCCCGGCTCCAGCTTCGCTACCAGCACGTGTTCTGCGGCCAAGGCCTCCAGCCGCGTAAAATGCAGGGGGCGGTCGTCGCCGTTCTGGATCACCAGATCGAAGGTATCGGCGCGTGTGGTGGGCAGGTCGATCACCGGAGCGAGGTCGGAAGCGATGGTGAAAGCGGCCACGGTCTCCGCGGTGCGCACGGTGCGTTTGCGACGGCCTTCCTCAATAACGCGGCTGTGCCACACGCGCAGTTCGCCCTTCCGGTGGAAGGTGATGGTGTCGGATACGGCAAAGCGCAGGCGGTCAAATCCCAACGCATTCGGCGAGGTCACGTGTACTACAGTGGTGCGAGCCGTATCCTTCTGGCTCCACTGCAAGGCAATGCTCGGCGCAAAGCGGCGCACCGGTGCTTCATCCTTGAAGCGACCAACGCCCAGGACACGCATCGGCGGTGTCAGCGAATCGTTCAGCGTGATGCGGTAGTAGCGGTAGTCGCTGCGCGGCACTTGGACGGACAGCACCTGATGCGGGGGGTCGCCGCGCGCACCTTGGGCCACCACTTGTTCATCCTTCACCATGTACCAGTGCGAGCGGTCGTCGCTGCCGGTGATGCGCACGGATTTCTTCACATCCGCAGGACGCACCCAGATCTCCAGGTCCTGCACCTGCCGGTCCGCCGGGCGCTCCAGTTCGATCACGGTGGCCTTCGGCATCACCTCATTGCGCAGCAGCGGGAACGGCACGAAAGCGGAAGCGCGCGTCAAGGCCTGTTCGCGGATCAGGTAGGGCACCTCCATGCCCATGCTGTCCAGCAGTCGGATGTCGCCCAGGTCACTGCGTGAAAGGCCCATCCATTCCGGGCCGAGCATCACCGCGTGGACACCTGACCGGGTGACCGCAGGCAGTGGCGCGGTCCACGTGGGGCCTTGTGCGATCGCGGTCTGAGCGATCAGCACGCCAGCCAGCAAGAAGTCACGGGGCCGGAGCATCTTCTTCGGGGATTTTAGGCGCGTCATCCTGCAACAGCACCTTGAGTTTTTGATACATGAAGGAGATCAGCAGGAGCAGGGCGCCCAGAATGATGAACGCCGCCACACGGCCCCCTTGGCTCAGCGCGCCAATATCGAAGAGGAAGAGCTTCACCAAGGTGAGGCCGAAGAGGCACAGCGCGATCACGCGGATCGTCCGCAGACGCTGGCGCATGCCGTACCACATAAAGAGGAAGGAGCCGATTCCCCACAGGATCGGATAGCCCACGCGCCGCGCTGCCGAGAGGGAAAGGTCAGGGGATGAAGCCTGCATCAACAGGTCCAGCTCCTGGCTGGCGAAGATCACCAGGAAGATCGCCATGGACCAGAGGTAGATGGTCCATGCGCGGTCCACACCGCGGATCAGTGAGCGGGCAAGCATCGCCACCCGCACGGTTACGGCCACCATCAGCGCGAAGGCGATGTAGTGGAACCAAGCGTATCCGGCGCCGTCTTCAGCGTGCTGCAAGTTCCAAAGCGCACTGCGGCTGCTATCATGGAAACCGGTGATGTAGATAAGGCCGCAGAGCACCATGATCACACCCACCGCAATGCGGAATGGTTTGGCGAGCTTCCGCGTCATGCGGTCCAGCACCAGCAAGAAGGCCAGCGTGTAGACCATCTCGGCCAGCTCGGTGACGTGGTAGTTGAACACCCGGCCCAGCTGGTAGCGCAGCTCCAAGAAATTCACCAGGTACAACAGCCCGATACCGGCCACCAAGGTGAAGCCTTGCCACAGGCGGAGGGGCAACGTAGGAATGAGCTCCCGGTCGAGGTCGCTGCGACGCAGCAGCCAAGTGGTGGCGCCCAAGGAGGCCACGGCGACCATTCCCGTTATCCATCCTTTGTTCAGGAGTGGACGAAGCGAGTCGGACATGTAGTACCCGTAGGTGTCCGTGAGATCCATCGCCAAGCTGAAGAACATCAAGAGCATCACCAGCACGCTGGCGCGCTCCACCAAACGCAGGCCCGTGCGCTGGGAGAACCAGAGCAGCAACACGGCCTCCGCCGCCCAGAAGAGCGTGATGTAGCTGCCTTCCAGCTGCACCGGCGCCGCGAGGCTGACGAAGGTGAGCACGAGCCCGATCAGCAGCAGCTTCAACGGTTCCGGAATGCCTTGGCGACGGTGGAAGTAGAGTGCGAAGCCCAAGTAGAAAAGGCCCAACAGCACGGTAAAGAGGCCGGTGAGCTTCGTGGAAAGGTCGCTCAGTAGGTACAGGCCCACGGCATAGTAGGCAGCGGTGTTCACCAGCAGCAGCGTATGGTCCAGCGCGGTGAAGGCCTCCTTGTGCCGCAGGTTGTAGCGCAGGTTCATGATGAAGAACACGAGGAAGAAGGCCGTGGCGAACGCGAACGCCACCAGCGATGGCCGTGGCTCGAGATCCGGATAAGCACCGCCTGCCCATAGGCCGAACAATAGCACGGTAAGTGCGAAGGAGATGATGTTGATGATGTGCCACTTCTTGAAATTGGCCAGCACCAGCATGCCGACGTTCAAGATCAAGAGGTAGGTGAAGAGCACACGGAAATTGCCATCGCCGCTACTCACGAGGAAGGGTGTTGCGAAGCCGCCCAACAAGGAGATCACTGCGAGTTCCTTGCGGTCGTATGCCAGTGTGAGCGCAACGGCGAGGCCCGTGATCACCACCATGATGGCGAAGGCGGCGGTCTGGCCGATCAGGTGGTACTGGTGGAAGGCAATGGCGATGGTGAAGTAGAACACCGTGATGCCCCCGGCCACCAGTACGGAGCTGAAGGCCCGGAAACCGGTACGGGAGCGGTGCGCGAAGAACACCAGCAATCCGCCCGCGGCAAGTCCGATGAGCGTGCGTCCCGTTTCGCTGATCAGCCCTTGCCCGATCGCGTATTGCAACAGCAACCCGATGCCGATCACCAGCACCGTGATACCGATCTTGTTGATCAGGTTCTCGCCAATGAACTTCTCCAGGTCCGGATGGCGTTCGAAGAAGGAAGGGCGCGGCGGACGGGGCGGGGCTTGTGGTGGTACAACGCGCGGCTTCGGCTGGTGCACCTCCACGAAAGTGGGCTCCGGGACCAGCGGTTCAACTGCGAAGCGCACCGGCTCCTCTTGCGGCTCCGGAATATCGGACGCCCACACCGGTGGTACTTCTGGTATTGGCGGAACTGGAGGTACAAGCGGGGCTGTGGTAGGCACGGAAGGGAAGACAACGTGACGTGTGACGGCAGAGCCCTCTTCAGGATTCTCCGCCTGCGCCCTGCGTCGCAACAGCTCCGCCAATTGCTTGCGCATCGAGACAAGCTCGTTGTTCAGACCCGAAACCCGGTTCATCAGAATGATCACCAGGACGATCAGTACGCAGGAGAGGAGGATTTCCAAAGCCGAGGGGAATAGTGGACGGGAAAGCTAATGCCCAACAGTGCTCAGAGCGAATTCCAATTGCCCGGATCAAACACGTATCCGCGGATTTCTCGCGGTGACCTCGGAATTGCCTTCCAATCCACGCCTCTTGAACCTCATCCGCATTCCGATCTTCCTAATACCTTGTCGCCCTTCCACAACCATCCGCAACCTACCATGACGCTTGAACCTCGGGAGCACCACACCAGCATCGCCACGCTCGTCGTTGCAAGCACGCAACTGATCGAGATCCATTACCACGAGCACATTGTGTTCAATGTGAAAGCCGTAGGGGAGGTGCAGGCGAAGCGTCGCGAGGTGATGGGGAACCGGACGTATGCCACGCTCACCCTTATTCCCGAGAATGTGGACTTCCACCTGGATGCCATGTCAACGGATCAGAGCGCGCCGGACCGCATGGAGAGCCAGCTATTGGCCACGGCCATTGTGGCAAAGGCCGACGCGATCCAAAAGCTGACCGATCTCTACCTGTCCTACTTTCCACAGCTGCAGCGCATCCTGGTGACCAACGATGAGCAAGAGGCCCGGACGTGGCTGGATGGACAGTTGGAAGCGATCGCCCGGACGGGAAGCTGAGCATGCAAGCCGCTACATGAGGATCGCGCTGCTCCTGATAGCCTCCTTGTTTGCGATCCTTTCGCACGCAGAGTGCCAATATTCCAACTACGCACTGACCTTGAAGCTCACCACCACCAGCGGCGAACAGCTGATCCGGTATCGGACCATCAGTGCCTGCGACCTGGAGCTGGATTCGATCGGGAGCAACGCCTACCTGCAGGGGGTGCTGTTCAACACAGGCCTTGCCAGCGAGGCGAAGTGGTATGCGCACAGAGCTGCATACCGGTACTGCGTGAACGATGAACTGGCCTGTGCGGAGGACGAAAAGGCGACCCTCTATCACTTGTTCGATGGCCGCGCATTAGAGCAGGGGAGCATTCGTCGGATCGAGGTGCTGGAACAGGTGCTCGTTTCCGCGCTCAACGGGATCTCCACCGACTTAGAACTTGCCGACACAGTACTCTTCCATCAAGAGCCGATAGAGATCATCTCCTGCGGCGGCTACTTGTGCTACCACCGGATCGCCATTTACAAGCACAGACCCGAGGTAGGCGCCGTCCTGGACGCGATCAGCGCATTGAATGCGGAAATGGAGGGAGTGGAGAACGGGCTCGATCGCAGCAACGGCGACGCCTACGATGCGCGGATGTGGGAGCTGATCGAGCAACTACGGACCGCAAGGGAGCTGATCGTGGTTTCGGAGTGTACGGATTGAGCGCGGAAGGACAAGCCGTTCGCAACATTCGTAGCCGCTTCGATCCTCGAGCGCACGACCGATCTTGCGGATCGAGGCTCGAAAGCATAGGCACGCTTTCTCAGATACATTTGAGCATCCCAGTGATCTTTAAACCTGAATGATGAGAAGCCATCCCCTCTGCATTTTCTTGGCTGCTGCCTTCCTCGTGATGGGCTCACAAGTGCAGGGCCAAGCACTAAACTGGTCGTGGGCCTATGGCATTGGCCTACCGCTTGACTACGCCACTGACGTCTGCACGGTTGCGGATGGTGCGGTGGTGGGAGGGCGGATCAGTGGGTCGCCGAACTTCAATGGCTTGGCCGTGCCCGGAGTAGGTGTTTCAGCTTTCGCAGGCCATGTGGATGTGCTGGGTAATTGGTCTTGGGTGGCCCGAAGCAACCATGGCTGGGCGGAGACGCTCAGCGTGGATGCGGACCCCAATGGCGACATACTTGTTGGGGGCGCATTCCGGGATACGGTATTCTTCGGCGGAACCATGCTGGCGAAGGTGCCGGATACGATCTCGATCTCAAACAACAGTTTCGTGGCACGGTTGGACGCCGCCGGCAACTGGCTTTGGGCGACCGCCTTTAGCGGTTCGTGCGACAACCGATTAAACTACCTCAGTTCCGGACCATCGGGTTCTGTCCTTGCCATTGGGACGTTCTGTGACTCGCTGGCCGTAGGAGACACCGTGCTCGTATCGCACGGTTCCAATGATGTCTTTGTAGTGAAGCTGGATGTGAACGGTGACCTGCTCGCTGCATGGAGCTTTGGTGGGACCTCCACGGATGTGGGGTGGGCCGTAGCGAACGATGCATCCGGGCGAATGATCATCTGCGGTCAGCACAATACCGGCTTCGGGCTCGGTGGCACCACCTTGAATGGGAACCTGGCGGGCTTCATTGCACAGATGGATGATGACGGCCAAGTTTTATGGTCGATCAACATGGTGCCCAGCGGCTCCGGGCAGGCGGTGCCCACGGATATCGCCGTGTTGCCGGATGGCCGTACGGTGATCGCGGGCTTATGTTCGGGCGCGCCCGTTATCCTCGGGAACGACACGATAAGCATGGCCGGCTCGATCTGGAATTCCTTTCTGCTCTGCGTGGATACAATGGGCACCATTTCTTGGGCCACCAGCATCGTCGGAGCGGGCATGGACCAGTTGTCCAGCCTTACGGTCTTGGGGAATGGAGTTCTTGTGGCTGGCCAAACAAGCAGCAATACCTTGTTTGTCAATGGCGTCGGAATAGCAGCGGCTGTCACTGGCTTCCCACCGGCAGCGCTGGCCTTCGACAGCACGGGTGCGGTGCTCTGGACGCTGATAGGCGACGGCCCGGACATCGGATTTTGGCGGGATGTAGCGGCGGATACCGATGGGGGCGTCTATTTCTGCGGTACCGTGAACGGCACGATCGGGCTTGGGCCATACACCATATCATCCCAAAGAGGGTTAGTGGCGTACGCGAGTGATCTGCATACGCAGGTCACAGCGCTTGGCACATCAACGCTCCAACTCATTCCGGTCCCTGCCAGCGATCACGTTCGGATCAGCGGGATCCCGCAAGGAAAGGGGGAAGTGATCATTCGTGCATTGGATGGGTCGCTTGTATACACTGGGCACCACAACGGTGCCGAGTTGGACGTGAGCCGACTGCCTAACGGCCTCTACATTGTTCAAGTGATCACTGGTGAAGAGGTACACTGTGCGCGATTGGTGGTCGCCCGGTGATCGCCCGTATGGTCGGGCAGGCGACATTATCTGAACAACCGATATCCGGGTTGAACCTTTGATGCGTAACAAAGCACCGAAGTCTTGAACGCCCTTTCCATCGAACAGGGAAGGATGCTGCGAACAGTTACCCGCATCGTCCTTGCGTTCAGGTGTCCTGATCCAATTTCTTCACGATCGCCAAGGCAGTCCGCCCCTCATTCCTTTTCGGGAACAAGCTCATCATAGCGAACCAGCAATTGTTCCAACCGACAGGTTCCTGCCCATTTGTGGCATCCCCACAGGCGGACATCCCGGCTCTCTCGGCCAGCTGATCTGGACTCCTTGCGGCATTGCTGAGCGCGCTGCTTCAACCAGATGCTTTGCTCCATTTCGAGGTGCTTCCGCGCTGCATCGGAAGGAAGGACGACCATTAATTCCGGGATCATTTGAGAGATGAGCTGATCGATGTTCAGGCTCTCAGCCATGGTCGACTCCAACCGATCCGAAGCCAACGTAAAAGAACCAGGGCAACCGATGGTGATGGTGTCCCCTCGGTGCATGTAAACAACAGGCAGCCCCTTATCGGACTGGGCATAGGCCGTGCAGATGCCGCATATCAGGGCTATGAACAGGGCAGTGGAGCGCATGGTCTAAAGCTACTTCACCTTCTCCAGGTCGTAGCAATGGGCACCATCATTGAAGTACGGGCGTGCGCATAAGTGTATCCCGAATGTTCAATGGGTGGCACAGGTCAAGGTAAGGTGTGGCGGTCCGCACCCCAGAAGGTCACTGCACCTTCACCACCTTCACCGTCTGCCGGACCGTTCCATCCAACTGCGTGCAGCGCACGGTGTACAGCCCAGCCGCCAAGTGTGCGGTAGGCAGGGTGGTGAGCGACCCACCGGGTGCTGTGCCCGAGAGCAGCTCGGCACCCACGGCGTTGTACAGCGCATACCGCACATCGGTGGGGGAGCTCAGCGTGAGCGCCTCGGTGAATGGGTTCGGGCCGAGGAGCATGGTGCCCTCGGCGAGTTGCTCAACACCGGTGCAGACCTCCACCATGAAGGGCACTGTGATGGAGTCGGCGCAGGTATAGATGTGCGACACGGTTTGCTGGAAGTAGAAGTCGATATCCTCCGTGGTGCCGAATTGCCCGGTGCCGCGCGCATACTGCGTTCCATCCGTGTAGTAGTAGACCAGGTCCGCGGTGCTCAGCGTATCGGCGATGCGCTCGAATTGGAGGGTGTACACCGAATCGCGGAACACTTCGGGGTGCATACTGCCGAGCATGTCAGGGTAGGAGCCGCCTGGGCTGGTGGTGACGGTATCCGTGCCGATGAGGAGGCCATCGGGCCCGGTGCCGTGCAGTAGTCGCACCGCATAGCTGAAGGGACCTCCCATGCCGTAGAGCGCGATGGTGAGGCGTTCCAAACGTCCGCTGAACGCTGGCGTGAAGGATTGCCATAGCACGATGCCCGCGCGGACCGTGTCCTGCGCTCCGGAGGTGTAGCCGCCAAGCCCGGTGGCCTGGTCGTTGAAGGAGACGGTGTCCAGCACTTCCTCAAAGAAGTACTGTGCCATGTGCGGCCCAATGCCCAGCGCGGTCGTGTTCAGCAGGCTGTCCCGCACGCCATCCACCGTAATGTAGCCACCGAACGGCTCGCCCTGCAGCACGAAAGGTGCGTCACCCAGGCAGAGCGGCGCACTGAGCGCAGGAATGCTGAGTGCGGGCGCGTGCACGGTAATGATGGAGATGGTGGTATCCGTGCAACCGAACGCGGTGTTGATGTACTGCAACTCATGGGTTCCTTCACCCAGCGAGGCGGGCACAAAGCCGTTGGTGTGCATACCCTCGATCCAGATGTCGGCATCGGGCGCTTGGCGGTTATCGCCGATGAGCCACACGGTATCCACCTCGCTCACGCAATAGGCATCGGCCAAGTTGAGCATGTAATGCGGGGGCACCTGATACAGTTCATAGTAGCGGTAGGCGGTTCCGCACAGCGGCAGACCGTGTACCCACGTGCGGAAGACGGCATCGCGGTAGCCACCGGCATTGCTGCTGCCACGGGTGTAATCGTAATAGGTCCAATCCGCACCGAAGCTGGTGACCTGCGTAAAGGCATGGTCCGCCACGAGCTCCAGCGTGTACATCGCTTCCGCGGCCATGGGCACGAAGTCCGCAACAGGGAAGGAGATCCAAGCGGTGTCGGCGATGGCGGGTAGGGACAGCGCACTTTCGTGGAGAAGCACTGCACCGGCACCGGTACCGCTGTATACACGGAGGCGGAAGTTGTTGGGCAGGGGGGCGTGCAGTAGGAAGTCCACCTGCGTGAGGCGCCCATCGGCGCCTGCCGTAATGGTCTGCACCAAGCTGTCCAGCATGGTGTAGGTATAGTGGTAGATACTGTATTGATCGTAGAGCGTAAACGCCTGGTCGATGAAGGTGCTGCTGTCCGGCGTTGCATCCGGCGTGTAGCTCACGTAATACTCGCCCGGTGTGTTCGGTGCGTTGTTCAACGTGGTGCCGCTCACCAGCGGACCATCGAAGCCGCCCGGTCCGGGTGTAGCGGAGAGCGTAAGGGGTCCGCCGTTGTGGCATGGTCGCGTATCAAAAGGCGTGATGGCCAACGGTACATCCCTCACCCGCAGGTTCGTCTTTACGTTGTCCAACACGTACTGCATCACCTGGGTCTGTCCTGGGGTGAAGGTGGTGAGCACACAAGGCGAGTAGCTCATGATGTTGTTGGTGATCGGGTGGTAGGCATCGCCATTGGCATCCAGCACGGTGCCGATGTACGTACAGTCGGAACGTTGGATCCTGCCGGCCGTCCCTAGGTTGGGATCGGCCGGAGTGTCGCAGACAAAGTCGCCTGCGGTGGCACAGTTGCTACCGTCCACGAGTTCGGCACCGAAGCCAGCGTCATGCGTGTGCATAAGCCCGAGCGCATGGCCCATTTCATGCGCCGCGATCTGTGGGGAGCCATGGCCGCTGAGGTACAGGAGATCGCCCATGTTCATTCCACCGATCCCGGAGGGTAGTACCGCTGTATATAACAGCGTGATATAGCCGGGCTCGTAATACGGATTCAGATCGGCCGGATCGAAATTCCACAGCACGTAGAGGTTGTTGTTGTAAACCGTCTGCACGGGTCCGCACAGCTCGAATTGGATACCGGTGTTGTTCTGCGCGAACAGGGCGTTCATCCCATCGATGTCGCGCTGAACGATGCTGGGCGTGCTGGCCACTTGGCCCGATGCGCTCGATGCGGCGATGATGGCCTTGAGCTGCACATACCGTGTGCCGCCCCGGTGGCTGCTGTACTCCCGGGCCGCCCGCAGGATGTCGGGGGATACGGACGAGGTACTGCTGCACTGGAATTCCTTCGTCTGGGCGGAGAGTACCAGCGGAAACAGAAAGGACAGAAGAACGACGAGGGTGGAAAGGAGCAAGCGCATGAGGTGGAGTTCGCTACGTGACGAGCGGCGGTGGAGAAGGGTTGTCCCTTTCGGAAGGGCCGAGATAGTCACTGCTGCTGGTGCTGTGCCGATCAGCGGAATAACGCGGAAGTGGCATCACGAATGTTCCATGGCTCACGTTCAATACGCGAGCCTCGCTTCGTAAGCGCCCCCTTTCAGCCCTTAGCTGGAAGCATCCTTACACCAAGCCGCTCTTCTCCAGCACATCCTGCTCCACGAAATCCGCAAAAACCTTCTTGTGGAGTTCAAGGTCCAGATCGGGGGAAACGGCCACGCGGACGATGTAATCCTTATCGCCTTCCTTGGTGGTGCCTTGCGTGGAGGTGGCGGGAATCGTCCAGTAGCATCCTTTCAACTGCCCGTAGCTCACACAGAACTTGCTCTCCTGCGGGATCTGCGTGATCATCCGGTGGATCAGTTTCAGGTTCAGCGCTCGTTTGTGTGCTTCCCGCTCTTCATCCGTGTTGCCTTGGGCAGGAAGGTCCAGTGCGAATACCGAGGGCGTGAAGCCTTGGTCGGCCAGCCCTTCGCTCACAAAATTGATCTTCGCCCCCGGCAAGGTTTGGTGGATGAAGCTGACGAATTCACGGGTATTCCGGTAGGCATCCGCAATGCGTTGGATCATCGAGGGCAGTTGCTTGGCCAAGATCTCCACCTGCAGATCGGTCGCCTCGTTGTCGCACAAGCGAAGGTGGAGATCGATCTTTTCGATCAAGCGGTCCGTGAGTGCATTTCCGACACAATAGCCAGCCGTGCACAGCCCACCGCTCGGGAACTTGGACCCGCTGACATAGGCGATGGTCCGCACCGTGGAGAGCAGGTCCCCTTCACCCAAAAAGTGGACGTTCGGACAGAACGTTTGGTCCAGTATGAACACCGGATCCACCGCCTCTGCTCCAGTGCCAGTGCTGCGCTTCTTGCTCAGCACAGCCCGCAAGGCCTCCAGGTCGGGCACCTCCACGCGGGGATTGGTGGGTATCTCTGCAATGATGTACGGAACGGCATCCTCCCGGGCCACTTCTTCCAGGATCGTTCCGAGGCTCCGTACCATATCATTCTCACCATCAACAAGCAGGTCAACGATCTCCACCAGCTCATGACTGTCAGCCACGCGGCGCGCTTGGTCATTGGTGCCGCCGTAGCAATTCGGAGGTACGATGAATCGGATGGGCTTTCCCTTATGCACTTCCTGGGCATCATGAACAAGGCCCATCATGATGGCGTATTGCGTAGAAAGGCCACTGGAGGCGATCAGTGCCGGGGTAGCCGACTTCGTGATCTGCTGGATCGTACCCCGCACCTTTGCGATGTCTGTTGCCCGATCGTGTTCCGGTTGGGAAGGGTATGACCCATCCACCATCATCTGCAAGGCCAACAGGCAATCAGCCGGTGTCATGGCAATGGATTCCCTGCGACGCACATGCTGGATATCCGCGATGTAGGCGGCATTCGCATCGCCTTGTACCATCAACACGCTTCCCATTTGGGCATGCGTTCCCACGAAGAAGTCGACGGTCGCCGGAATGTCCACCCTGCCGAACATACGCTGTTGCGAAAGGAGTATCGTGGTGCCGCTGAAGGCCGGGATCTCTTCACCCTCTGCTATGCGGACCAATTCGAAGGCATAGTCATAGACCGCATGCATTACTGCTGCGTCGAAATGGGCAGGTAGGTCCTCGGTATGAACGATCCGCGTCCGCTTCTTGTCCAGCAGGTTCTTCCGCAACACCGCAAGTACCGGCATCGTGCGGGAGGAGAAACTGATCACCTGGTCCGATGGCACGCCGTTCAGCTGCGCGATCGCCCATTCCAGGATCGAGGATAAAGGATGACCTAAGCGGATGTAATCGTACGCCGTAGGCAGCGTGGCCCATGCATCCGGTTCCGCACCATCGTTCTGCAGCAAAGCCTCGAAGGCCTCCAGGAACTGGGTCTTCGCCCGCGCTTCGTCATAGATATCCAGCCGGTGGGTGGTGAGCTTCAGCCAGTCGCTGGGCATCTTCGCTAACACCTCCTTGATCGATCGCAGCACGTTCTTCTCTTCCATATCCGGTGATCCGATCGCCAACTTCAGAGTCGACTGCTTGGTCCAAGCATCGTTCCCCGGTTGATCGATCGATCGGGGGCAAATTTCGGTGATCATTGCGAACCCCGAAGAACCCACCACGTATGTCCGCCAGAACCGCAGCGGAACCATGCCCGTGTGTGCTCTGCCTCACTGCCTGCCCCGCTGCACATTCCGCACAGATGACAGCCCACCGCGCGCCACGACGAACGAATAGAGGTGGATGAGATCTCAGTTGGCCAGACACATTCCCTGTGCGAAATGATAGCGTCGTTGCCCTACTCTGTAGTGAACTCATTCGCCAACATCTCCGCCTGCCGCAACACCAGGTCGGTCGCCAGCTTCT
>JBEBYG010000006.1:0-172301 GCA_040391235.1 Cryomorpha ignava | reverse complement strand
CCTCACAGGCCACCTTCGTGTTCGGCCAGATGAACGAGCCTCCTGGAGCCCGTGCCCGTGTGGCATTGAGCGGACTCACCTTGGCGGAATACTTCCGCGATGGTGATGAAGAAGGCGGCGGACGTGACATCCTCTTCTTCGTGGACAACATCTTCCGTTTCACCCAGGCCGGTTCCGAGGTGAGCGCACTGCTCGGCCGCATGCCAAGCGCCGTGGGATACCAGCCTACACTGGCCACCGAGATGGGTGCCATGCAAGAGCGTATCACCTCCACCAAGCGTGGTTCCATCACTTCCGTACAAGCGGTATACGTTCCTGCGGATGACTTGACCGACCCCGCTCCTGCGACCACGTTCGCCCACTTGGACGCCACTACCGTATTGAGCCGGAAGATCGCCGAGCTCGGCATCTATCCTTCCGTGGATCCCTTGGACTCCACCAGCCGCATCCTCACCCCGGCCATCGTGGGTGACATACACTATGACTGCGCCCAGCGCGTGAAGGAGATCCTCCAGCGCTACAAGGAGTTGCAGGACATCATCGCCATTCTCGGTCTGGACGAATTGAGCGAAGAGGACAGGCTCGTGGTGAGCCGTGCACGTCGCGTGCAGCGCTTCCTTAGCCAGCCGTTCTTCGTGGCCGAGCAGTTCACCGGCCTCCCCGGTGTAATGGTATCCATCGAGGAAACCATCAAAGGCTTCAATATGATCATGGACGGTGAAATGGACCAGTATCCGGAAGCTGCGTTCAACCTGAAAGGGAGCATCGACGAGGTGATCACCGCGGGTAAGAAAATGCTTGCTGAAGTCGCCTAAGAGTTGCAGTCGGCAGTCGCAGTCAGCAGCAGCCAATCACGAATCACCAGCTACCAATCACCCGAATGGAACTTCAGATCATCACCCCCGACCAGGAACTCTTTAAAGGCCAGGCCAAGAGTGTGACCGTTCCCGGCGTGGATGGCAGCATGGGTTTCTTGGATAACCATGCGCCTTTGATCACCGTGCTGAAGGCCGGTGACGTGAAGGTGACCCTACCAGACAACAAGGTGGAGACCTTCACTTTGAAGGGCGGTGTGGTTGAGGTGAGCAATAACAAGGTGATCGTGCTGGCGGAGTGATCAGCTGATCTCCCTTCTTTATGAACGGCGTCCCCTTTTCGGGGGACGCCGTTCGCATTTGGGGGCATCCATGGCTCATCAATCCCCCAAAAGTGGGATTGACCTGCGTTTGATGTTCGGGGACCTTTGACGCGATCAAAAAACCGAACCGATGAACACACGTCGACTCCTTCTTATTTGCGGCATGGGTGCCCTCTCCTACAGCGCAGTTGCGCAGAACACGCGTATTGTACTACAAGGCAGCGGCGCGCCACAAGTCTTCACGTCCATTGAAGACGCACTGACAGCAGCACAACCGAACGATAAACTATACTTCAGCGGTGGTTCACACACCACCCAGCCAGGCGGCATCACCGTGGATATTCCCTTGCATTGGATCGGTGCTGGCATCAGCCCGGACAGTAGCAATGTGACCGCCATGACGACCTTGGTCACGCCGGACCTCTCTAGCAATTTCATCTTCACAACCGGAGCTGGTGGCAGCAGTTTTACGGGCTTCAATTTCGCTCCGGCCGGAGGCAATACCTTTAGTGGTGCTTCCTTTGTTTACGGTACGGACGGAACCGATGATGCACCCCAGAATATGGTGTTTGAGCGCTGCCTCTTCCAATGCTACGTAGGACTGGGTCGTGAAGAGTTGGGCGCGGCCAGCAGCGGAACGTTCAACGAGTGCATCTTTACGGGCACAGTTGCAGGTGTTGGGCCATCAGCGACCACCTTCACACGGTGCATCTTCGCTAGTCAAATAACCACCTTCCGGCCCAGTGGTCTGCTCATTGACCACAGCGTATTTCTCTTGTACGGTCTCGGCGATTGCAACAATGCGCTGGTGAAGAACAGCGTGTTCTACCCTACCAGCCAGCCTTGGGGGCAAACCACCGCAACGTGGAACAACTGCCTATTCGGTACTAACGAAACTACCGCGAATGTCTCCGGAACGAACAACATTTACGGTCAATTGCAAAGTGGCATCTTCGTTGACCAAACGGACAACTTGTTCCAGTGGACGGACGACCTGCATTTGGCCGCTGGAAGCCCCGGTATGGCCGCTGCCGACGACGGTACGGACATCGGCATCTACGGCAGCACTTCACCGTTCAAGCCAGGTGGTGTTCCCTACAACCCGCACTACCGCCAAGCTTCCATCGCCACCAGCACCAACCCCAACGGCGACCTGCCCGTGAACATCCGCGTGGCCGCACAACCCAACTGAGATGCGGATCATAGCAATTCTACTTACAGCCTTCGCGATCGGGCAGGCAACGTCGCAGGACATCACGCAGTACCGTTATTGGTACAACGATGATGTGTCCAACGCCGTGACCCAGACCATGAGCGCCACACCTGAGCTCACTTTGGCGACTGCACTATCCACAAGCGGCATGGAGCCGGGCTTTCATCGGATCACCATGCAGTTCAACGATGGGCAAAATTGGAGCGTACCGTTGACACAGGTGTTCAAGCGTTCCAGTTCAGCCATCCTCGGCTATCGTTACTGGTTCAACGATGACGTCGCCACACTTGTCACCGCTTCGGTGACACCGAACGCCGTGGCAAACCTGAACGGGGTACTGAGCACCATACCCACCGATGCCCACTACAACTGGGTGACCGTGCAGTTCGTGGATGCAGACGGGGAATACAGCACGCCCATCACGCACACCTACGTCCGTGGCATCGGACCGGTGAGCGGCTACGAATACTGGATCGACGATGACATCGCCGGGCGCACCAGCGGAACGGTTGGGCCAGCCGATGTGGTGGACCTCATCGCCGACCTTCCGACCAACACCACTGCGGGTGACCACCTGTTCACCATCCGCTTCAAAGGAGATCCGGATGGTTGGAGCGTACCCTTGACGACGGAGTACACTTTCTTCACAGCGATCGCGGAGTTACCAGGACTAACGGATGTAACGGTCTTCCCGAACCCCGCTGCGGAAAGCATCGGGATACGCATGAGCAGCACTACTTCGCGCAATTTGAACGTGAGCGTATTGGATGCACATGGCGCCTTGGTGAAGCAGTTCCCGGCTTGGAGCATCAGCGGCACGGACCACCGGAGCTGGGATATTTCGGGACTACCTGCCGGCACTTACTTCTTCCAAGTAAGCGAAGGGGGTAAGAGCTGGAATCGACCTTTCGTGAAGCGTTGAGCCTGGAGCACAAGCCCCGCATCACGATCGAAGGAACGGCGCTCACAAGGCGCCATTCCTATTTCCATGAACCGGATGGCATGATAGGTGTACAGCCCAGCGCACCCTGATCAACAGGTAGCTTCGCACCCATCAACCCCACCCTATGCAACTCAACCGATCCAACGCGTTTTTTCTGTGCCTTCTTCTTGCTGCCAGCACCTTTGCTGCAGAAGGCGAAAAGTCCGTCACCAGCACTGTTACGGCTGCCAAGGTCTTCCTCCGTGGCGCACAGGTGGAGCGCACGGCCAAAGCCACGGTGGCAGCGGGCAGCGGCACACTCGTCTTCACCGGACTGGCGCAAGGATTGGATCCACAGAGCCTGCAAGTGACGGGCAAGGGCGCGTACAGCATCCTCTCGGTTGCGCACCGGATCAACTACCTCACAGAAAGCCCGAACAAGAAGGAGGTGGATGAGCTGCAAGCGAGCATCCTAGCGAAACAGCACGATGTAAATGCGGAGAATAACGCGAAGAGCGTGTGGGACCAGGAGGAGCAGTTGTTGCTGAAGAACACGGCCATCGCGGGTCAGCAGAACGGTGTTTCGGCCACTCAGCTCCAAGCAGTGAACGACTATGTGCGCGAGCGCTTGAAGGCCATCAAGGCCGGGCAACTGGCCCAGACTGAAAAGCTGACGAAACTGAACGAGGAGCTGACCAAAATGCGGCAGCAACTGCAAGGCTTGCAAGGGCAAGCCGCACAACCCACCAGCGAGGTGGTGCTGGAGGTGGAGGCCGGTATCGCGACGCCCGGTAGTTTCACCATCAGCTATTTCGTTCCCGGCGCTTCGTGGACTCCGGCTTATGACCTTCGAGCCACAGGTACCAGCAAGCCGATCGAACTGGCCATGAAAGCGCAGGTGACCAATGCTACCGGTGAGGATTGGGACAAGGTGGCACTCTCGCTGAGCAGCGGCAACCCAACGCTGCGCGGGGTGATGCCACAGCTATCTCCTTGGACGTTGGCACAACCCTACCGTGCGCAAAACAATTCGGGAGCACTCAGTGGTGACGAAAGAGCCAAAGCCGCAGCCCCCATGGCCATGAACCAGGATATGGAAACCATCTCCATGAACGCCATCATGCAGGTACCGAACACCGTGCAACAGCGCAGCACTACCATGGAGTTCAGCATCGATGTACCCTTTACCATTCCCGCCGATGGCGTGGCCCACAGCGTGAGCGTGCAGAACCACACCATCCCTGCCACTTACAAACACTACAGCACCCCGAAGCTGGACCGCGATGCCTTCCTCTACGCCCGCACCACCGGCTGGGAAGACCTAAACCTGTTGCCCGGCGAGGCCAACGTCTTCTTCGAAGGCACCTATGTGGGCAAGAGCTTCCTGGACCTCGACCAGCCTAAGGACACGATGGACATTTCACTGGGCCGCGACAAGGGCGTGATCGTGGAACGTGTGAAGCGCAAGACCACGAACGAGAAGGCCCTGATCGGTAGCAAACGCACCGTGTCGGTGGGCTGGGACATCACCGTGCGCAACACGAAGAGTGTGCCGGTGGAACTTGAGCTGCGCGACCAGTATCCCTTGAGCCCTCGCAGCGAGGTGGAGGTGAAATTGGTGGAAAACGGAGGCGCCGATGTGAATGACCAGACCGGCCTGCTGACATGGAAGATCAACGTGGCACCCAAGGAAACCAAGAAGGTCGGCTTTGCCTATACCGTGAAGTATCCGAAGGATATGCCGGTGGTGGTGGAATAGCTGGCACTCACAACCGCCTCTGTGGGCGGCAGGCACGCGAGCGCTGGCTGAACAGTTTTATGTGAGGAGGAGCTTCATGGCTTGCACTCGCGTTCTGCGCGAGTGCCAGCCAACGAAGATCACTGCGATGTTGGCCTCAGGCCATCATCCCCACTTGGCGCAGGTAGACCAAGTGCGACCAGAGCGCGCTGCGCAGGGTGGGAAACTCCCGGTAGGCGATGTTGAACTCCGCACATACCTCCTTCAGGCGCTTGTTCAGCTCGGGGTAGTGTACATGGCTGATCTTCGGGAAGAGGTGGTGTTCCACTTGAAAGTTCAGGCCGCCGAAAAGCCAGTTCCACATCTTGTTGCTCGTAGCGAAGTTGGCAGTGGTTGCCAGCTGGTGGATGGCCCACTCACTTTCGATGCTTCCACCCCCGACCTTGGGATCCACGAATTCAGCATGTTCCACCACGTGTGCCAACTGGAACACCACGGCGATGAAGAGACCGGTAACGAAGACCATCACCCCATACCCCACCAATGTGGGGACCACCCCGGCGAAGAACATCGGTAATACAAGGAAGACAGCTACATAGGTCACCTTGGTCACCCAGAAGATGATGTGCTCCTTCATGCTCATCGGCTTCATGTAGGTATTGTCGGCGATCTTCCCGGTGAAGTACTTCTTCAGGTCGTTGTAGAAGATCCAGAACAGGTAGGTGAGCCCATAGAGCAAGAGGCCATAAATGTGCTGGAAGCGGTGGAACCAATGCTTGGGCTGTCCTTCGTGAACGCGCACCCACGGCTTGATGTCGATGTCGTCGTCCATGCCTTCCACGTTGGTAAAGGTGTGGTGGTTCACGTTGTGCTTCATCTTCCAGAAGTGCACACTTCCACCCAAAAGGTTGAGCGAATGCCCCATCATCTCGTTCACCCACTTGCGCTGGCTATAGCTCCCATGTGCGCCATCGTGCATCACGTTGAAGCCCACGCTGGCCACTACCATCCCCAGCACTGCGCACAAGCTGAGTGCTAGGACCGTTGAGGTGGGCGTGAAGAAAACAAGCACGATGTACAATCCCACCAACGCAGTAAGCAGAATAGCCGTCTTCCAATACAGCCGTCCATCGCCTGTGCGACGCAGGTTGTTCTCTTTGAAATAGGCATCAGTAACTTCCCTCAGGCGTTGAAAGAACAGCGGCGGGGTCTTGGCAAAAATGGGTTGGGACATGGAGAGGCTCGAAAGGCAAAAGATGGAGTGGCAAAGGTACTGACCATGTGCAGCCATCCTTCATGCCGTTCCGGGTATTGTGTCACAGTGTCGTGTTTGTTGAGCATACAGTAAAAGTCGGGGGTCCAATAAATCTCGCAGGGGAACTTGCAAATCCGCTGGATCCCACTAATTTCGCCCCGCTTTGGGCCGATCGTTCTTTGGCGAGAACCTTCGGCTGGGGCAAAAACCTCAAAAAACACTCACTCAGTCAGTCGAACTCATGAACATTTACGTCGCCAACATTGCGTACTCCGCACAGGACCAAGACCTCCGCGAGCTTTTCGAAGCATATGGGGAGGTGACCTCGGCCAAGATCATCATGGACAAGGCCACCAACCGTAGCCGCGGCTTCGGATTCGTGGAAATGTCCGACGACGACAGCGGACGTGCCGCGATCGAAGGCACAAACGGCGCCGCATTCCACGGCCGTGATCTCGTGGTGAACGAAGCCCGTCCCCGCACTGAAGGTGGTGCTGGTGACCGTGGCGGATTCCGTGGTGGCAACGGCGGCGGCGGCGGCGGCGGTGGATACCGCGGCGGTAGCGGCGGTGGTGACCGCGGCGGCGATCGCGGTGGATACCGTGGTGGCAATGACCGCGGCGGCAGTGACCGCGGCGACCGTGGCGATCGTGGCGGATACCGTCGCGACGAATACTAAACAAGAACCTTCTTCTCATCGAAAGCCCTCCGGAATTTCCGGGGGGCTTTTTCGTTCACCACGCACCCCTAGCTGGCCCAGTCGTGTGCTTGCCACACACACATGGGCTATCGCGCTTACGGATCCGGTCCTTTTGGGGGTCGCTCGCCTTCCCCTCGCTACTCTACCTGCCATGGCCATGTTTCTCTTTGGTTCCACCTCGTGCCGGCTCCCGCATGGCACGAGTGCGCGCTAAGGCAAGTCCGGGTAACTTTGCCGCCTTCATGCAAAACCGTCTTGTATTCATCCTTTTCAGCTTTTTGGTTTCAACCCAACTACTCGCCCAACGGGGGCCTGGCGGCGCTAGGTCCATCGGCCAGGTGTATGGCCGCTTGGTGGATGAAAGTCGCAAACCCGTCCCCTTCGCCAGCTTGAGTGTGCTGGTTCGGGATAGCGTTGTAGGAGGCGCTTTAGTAAAAGAGAATGGCGACTTCGATGTGCCGAACCTTCCGTTGGGCACGCTGCACCTGCGTATTGTCGCAATGGGCTATTCCAGCTTGGAACAGGAGTTCACATTAACGCTGGAGTCCCCATCCCGGGACCTGGGGAATCTGAGGATCACTGCAGATGCCGTGGTGCTCCAAGCGGCCGAGGTCTCGAAGGAACGTGCCACGCAAGTACTCCAAGTGGACCGGCGGGTGTACAATGTGGACAAGGACATTAGTGTAGTGGGTGGTGATGCGACGGATGTAATGAAGAACATCCCCGGCTTGACCGTGGATGTGGACGGCAATGTTGAAATGCGCGGCAAGAGTCCGCAGGTATTCGTGGATGGCCGCCCTACTACCCTGAGCTTGGACCAGATACCTGCATCGGATATCGAACGCGTGGAGGTGATCACCAATCCCAGCGTGATCTTCGATGCCAGTGCCACTGGCGGAATCGTGAACGTGGTGATGAAGAAGACCGTGCGCCCCGGATACAGCGGCCAACTGCAAGCGGGGATCGGTACCGATGATCGGTATGATGCCAGCGGCAGCCTGCTGATGCGCCAAGGCCGAAGCTCCTTCAACCTGAACCTTGGTTTTGGCCATGGTGCTCCTTTGGGAACGGGATACAACGATCGCACGGACCTGGCCGATGGCCAACCGACGGGCTACTTCCTGCAGAACAATACGCGGACCAATGAACACTTGAGGAAGAACGCTCGCTTGAGCTGGGATTACAAGCTGAACGTGCGCAATACGATCAGCCTCATGCAAGGCTTTTACAGCGGCAACCGAAGTAGCATCGAGGACCAGACCTTCCGCAGCCTGGATGCGGCCCGCAACCAGATCGGCGATGGCACCCAGCATAACACCTCCGATGGACGCTACAACACCTATACCACACGCGCCGGCTTCATGCGTACGACCACCAAGCCCGGCAAGGAATGGAGCACGGACCTGACGTTGAACATCAGCGACCGGACTTCCCCTGCCACCACCGAACAGTTCAGCCAGGGAAGTGATATGATCGTACCCGGGCATAGCTTCCAATCCCGCGATTCCAAAGGGAACGATCAGGAATGGACGTGGCAAGCCGATGTATCCGATGCCTATGCCGAGAACCGGAAACTGGAGTGGGGCTTCAAGGCCAACTATCTACAGAGCCGCTCGAGCATGGCCGTGTCCTATGTGAACGATACGCTGCCCGGGATCATCCGGGATACCTTGCTGAGCAACGCCTACCTGATCGGCACTTACGTGAATGCGGCCTATGTGAACTGGAGCACCAAGCTTACCCCACAATGGACCTTGCAGACCGGCCTTCGGGTGGAGCAGAACAGCATGAACGCCGAACGGACGGACCGGGGAAGTTCCTTCAGCTACAACTATCCGAATGGGCTGGATGACTTGGGACGGGTGCTTTTCCCAGCGCTCTACCTGAGCCACAAATGGGACGCGGCCGATGGTAAGCTGCAAAGGGAGTTACAGGTGAACGTTTCCCGCAAGGTCAATCGACCGAACCATTACCAAATGATGCCCTTCATCATGTCCACGGATGCCCGGAGCTACCGTATCGGCAACCCGCTCTTGTTACCGGAAATGAGCACCATCCTGGAAGTGAACCACCTGCTGCCCTTCGGCGAAAAGGGCAATTGGCTTTCATCCTTGTATGGTCGCTTCACCACGGACGTGATCACCAGCTACACCACACCGTTGGAGAGCGATCCGAACGTGCTGCTCTCCACCTTTGTCAACGGCGACCAGAACCAGGGCTTCGGCTGGGAGAATACCGTGAAGCTCACCCTGTGGCAAGGCTTGGAGGCCACGCTGAACGGGAACATCCAATGGGTGGAGATCGGACTCACGCAGAATGGGAGGCAATACACCAACACCGGTGTCAACTTCGATGGCAAGGTGAATCTTTCGCAGAAACTCCCGAAGGGGTTCTCGGTACAGGTCAACGGCGGCTATACCGGGCCACGCGTGATCCCGCAAGGGTATTCCCTGGAACAGTATTCCTTGGATATCTCCGCCCGGAAAGAGCTGAACAAGAGCCTTTTCCTCACTGCGAGCGCGGACAACATCTTCGACTCACGCGGATGGGGTTCATACACGGAGACGCCCTACTTTACGCAGAAGAACTACCGCAGCTGGGGGAATCGTTCGTTCCGCATCTCAGCAACCTGGCGCTTCGGCAAGCCGGATGCGCAACTGTTCCGCCGCAAGCCAGCCTCCACGGAACGCAGAGTTCCCAGCACCAGTGGTGGGGATGATGGCGGGGAGTGATCGGTCGCTGAGGTTGATCGAGTTTGGCCGCAGAGATGCCGCGGCGCAGGGACACGGAGAAGGTAAGGAGGAGAGATTGGTTGAAACCAATTGGATCACCTCTGGATACTGATCCGCTGTTTCCGGGCAAATCCGGGTATGTCTTCTTCGCCCCGGTGCATACCGGGGCCGGGTCGGAGCCCGGAATGACATTACAGCGGCATCAACTCGAACTTCGGGGAGCCGCGTAGCCCTTGGTCATCGTAGTAGTCGATGAAGTGGAGCTTGAAGAAATGGCCATTGCGGGACTGCACGATGTACACTTGGTTGCTGTACACCTCATAAGCACCTGTGTCGAAGGAATAGTCCTTCCAGTCGTAGCCGATGATGTCCTCGTCGGTGCTGAAGGGATGGGCAATGGTATCGTTGAGCGATACGTTCAGGAAGTCGCCATTCACTTGGGTCACCCGAGCGCCGCTGTATCCGTTCACCGTGCCGGTAACCAAGTAGGCCAAGTAGGGATCAGGGGCATAGAACTGCTCGGTGTATTGCGTGAACACCATGTCGTAGCTACCCAGCGGTGGTGCGATGGTTACGGTGCTTCCACTGCTGATGCTGAAGTGCGCATAGGGGCGGGCGGGGTCCTTCTGCACAGTGTAGTTCTGCACGTCTGACCCATTCATGCGCGCTATGCTGAACTGGAACGATGTCGCATTCACGCTGGTCAACTGCAGCTTGCGCAAACCCACGGGTAGTCCGTTGGAGCCATAGCCGAGATCGAGGACGAACACGGGATGCTCACTGCGCCAATCCTGGATGGCCAAGCTGTCGGGACGGCCATTGGGCAGATCGATCTTCCACGTATTACCATAGCCCGCAGTATCGCTGGGGTCGGTGATGGCAGATTCCAAAGCGCGATGGGCTTGCATCAAACGGGCATAGTTCAACCTCACCTTCCAACCATCCGGAGCGCTTTCGAAGGCAAGGTCCCAATCCATCTTGCTGTTCTGGGCCACCACACTTCGGCTGCCGAGGTCGAACCAAAGCTGCTGGTCGTAGGCAGGCCCCACACGCGCCACACATTCCACTGCATAACGGGGCTGCTTGGGCACGGGAATTTCATCCTTCACGCATCCACTGAACGCGAAAGCCGCCAACACAAATCCTATCGCACTGAACGCTTTCATAGCCTCGATTCCTTGGTCTTTCCGATGAGATCCAACGCCAACCGCACGAACAGCGTACGCCCGGTTGCCAGCGGCACACTGCCAGCACTTGCACCGCTATGCGCCCCCCCATTCCCAAGAGTGGCATTGAGGTTGGTAATGTTACCGATGTTCTTGCAACCGAGCTGTACCGTAAGGCGCTCGTTGCACAATTGCTTGGAGACGGATGCATCCGCCATCAGGTAGGAGGCGATACTGCCACGACCCAGGCTGCCATCCGCCGTGTAGACGTAGCTCTGCTGCTTGCCTTGGTAAATGGTGAAGAGATTGATGCTCCAACCTTGCTTGCGCCAATGCCGCGTTGCTTGCAGATTCGCGGCAGGTGAGTATTCGTAATCACCGCTACCAAGGCGTACTCCCAAGGTATCATAGCGGCCGGTGATGGCAGTACCGGCGCCAATGGACCAATGGCCCGATTCCCAGCCGAGGCTGAAGCTCCCACCCAAGGTACGGTACTCCCCCACATTGATGTAGCTGTAGAGCGTGCCGCTTTCTTCAGCCAAGGTGATGAGGTTATGTACGCGATCGTGGAAGCCTGCAACTTCGCCTCGCAGTACGCCCTTCTCCAGCGCCTTGCGGTAGTTCAGCGAGAGGGAGTAGTTATTGGAGGATTCGGCGATCAGGTCCGGATTTCCTTGGATGTTATGGTTCACATCCACGAAGAAGAGGTAGAGTTCCTTGAGGGAAGGTGCGCGGAAGCCTTCGGCATAGGAGCCACGTACGGTGAAGGCGGTATCCAGCTGGAAGCGCACATCCACGGAGGGTACTAGCGGAGCATCATACTTCGTGTTGTAGGCATAGCGCACCCCCGGCCGGATGATCAAGCGGTCCACAGGCTTCCATTGGGCACTGATGAATGCGGCATAGTCGCCGATCTCTTGATCGGTTCCGTCGGCAATACGCTCTCCAGCACCGGTTTCCAAGTTGAGGTCCACGCCCACTTCATAGCCCAAGCGTGCGCTGTCCTTCATGCTGGAAAACGTTCCCCTGATGTTGGTGAGCGTAAATCGTGAATCATCATCCTCACCGGGCACGGGTCGGGTTTCCAGGTTCGTCAAGTCGCGGATCCACATGCTGCGCGTGCGCTGGTAGCGATCGTGTGCCGCCAACGCATTGATGCGCTTTCCATTGCCGAGGTCACCGGTTGCGAAGACCGCATTGTCCAGTCGCTGGGTGAGGAACTCCGAGTCGAATGCACTTTCGTCGTAGGGCGCCCGCGGTAGTCCGCGGTCGATAATGAGGTCTTGCATAAGCTCGCCCTTGTAGTTCAGGGTCCACTTATCACTCAAAGTGTAGCGGTAATTCAAGCGAGCGAAATATTGCTCCCGCGGTTTCCACGGCTGATAGCGAGTGGAATCTGCTGCCTGCTTCGCGAAATCATAGGTACTGCTTTGCTCCGGGCTCCAACCGCCGAAATAGTTCCGGCCCAAGGTGATCAACAGATCGCTTTTACCGAAGCGCTTTCCGGCAGCCACCGAAAGGTTGAGCCTTCCGATCTGTTCTGCATACGCGATGGCCTTCAGGGATGAGGTATTGCCGCTGTTCTTGCGGGTGATCAGGTTGATGGTTCCTGCCAAGGCATTGGTACCATAGTTCACACTGAGCGGACCTTCCATGATCTCCACGCGATCGATGCCACTGAGGTCGATCTGTGACAGGTCGAGATTGCCGTCCTGCCGACCGATCACGGGTACGCCATCCATGAGGATCTTCACGTTCTCTCCGCCCAAGCCGCGCATGCTGATCGAACTGCCCAGCACATTGTCCTGTGAGATGCGCATGTTCAACTCCTGGCCCAGCACATCACCGAGGTTCTGGGCGGCCATGCGCTGGATCTGTTCCGCGTTGATCACGTGCATACGCTGTACGGCACGATCGGCAGTGGTGGGCTTGTACTGGCCGGTAACCACCAGCTCGTCCAGGTTGAAGAATTGCGACCGCTGCAAGGAATAGGTGCGCGGCATCAGGTTGTACACGGTATCCAGTATGGGTGAATAGCCGATGAAATCGATCCGGATGGCCACGCCTCCCTTCACATCGGCGGCTTGCACCGGAATAGTGATGGTTCCGTCCGGGCCTGAGACCACGACGCCTTTCGCCGTGGTCGTCAGGACATCCCATAGCACATGTGCGTATGGCACCGCCTCCTTGGTGCCTGCCTCCCGGACCGTCAGCGGAACTTGCGCCCACACAGCGAAGGGGCTGCTTAGTGCGATCAGGGCTGCTACGATACGGTTCATGTGCGGTCTATTGTTCAGATCGTTCAGGCGATGCGCAGGTCGTTCTCGACCTCCTTTACCAAGGCGGCCCACTCAGTGAGTTCGGGGATGCCAGGCTTGCGCTTTCCGAAGAATTGCACCACCAACACACCGTTCTTGTCAAAGCATTCGAGGGCGGTCACAATGCCATCCACGCTCGGCTTGCGAACCACCCAGCTTTCGGTGATCACTCCTTCACGCACGTGCATGTTGAAGTCCGGGTCGATCACATTGAACCACTCAGGCACGTCCACCACATTGGTCACAGTTCCGGTATGGATCTGGATCATGCCTTTGTTGCCGATGAAGACCATGATGGGCAATTGCAGCTTGGCGGCCCGGGTCACGGTTTCGCGCATGGCGTTGTTGCTCAGCTTGGTGGTGAATTCCGTGGGTGCCAAGCGCAGCGCTTGTGTGCGGCTGACGTGATACTTGCGCGTCATGCCATAGAAGTCGTGGGTGTCCTGCATCGCCTTCCACTCAGCGCGGAAGCCTTCGGCATCGATCTCCGCATCCGGCTTCTCGGTAGGCTCGGCGGGCCAAGGCTTCACGGCTTGCACCTTGCTCTGGTCTTCGTTGCGATACTCCTCTACCAAGCCCTCGTAGGCGGTCACATTGCTTTCGGGCAAGAGGTAGACCTTGTGTACGGCCTCCCCGTCCTTGGCGAAGAACTGTATGCTGCGGCGCGGGCCGTTCTTACCTTCTTCCACCACGGCAAATGCTGAGTTCCAAGGACCCCAGAAAATACGCAGGTCGATATCATCACCCACGTAGAGGCCCACGTGCTGTCCGGTGAGAGAGGGGTTCAGATATTCCCCGTTGCGCTCATGCACGGCATCATCGTTGCGTGAAAGTGCCATTACGCGGCCCAGCTTCGGGATCTCTGCCATCAGCTCGCGAAATTCCGGACGCAGCCTCGTAACTCCGTCACCGATTCGTAATACCAGCAGTTCCACTTCACTTACCCCCAGTTCGATGGCGGCATTGCGGATGCGGGTCTTCGGCTTGGCGGCCATCAGGTCGTTGAAGCGTTCTTGGAGGGAGATGTCTGTGGTTGTTGAAGTTTCCATGGGTTTTTGGTTGTTGCGGCGGAAGATCTTCCGCGGTAGGGAAATCAGGGATGTTGTGCGAGGTTCCGCATGTTCTTAGGCGTCAATTCCCGGGATGCCGGGTATGCTTCCACTGCATTGCCCGCATCAGCCATGCGGCAGGAGCCATCGAAGAAAACCAGCGGGCAGGAATGGCAGGGGTGCGGCATCACTTGGGCGTTCAGTCCATAGGCCTCTGTGAGGATGGGCCCGGTGAGCACCTCATCCGGCACGCCGGAAGCGGTGATGCGCGATGCTTTCATCAGGAGGATGCGGTCGGCATACTGCGCTGCCATGTTCACATCGTGGAGCACGGCCAGCACGCAGTGACCTTCCTTGGCGAAGGACCGTGCAGCGTGCATCAACGCGTGTTGATGCCGAATATCAAGATCGTTCAGGGGTTCATCCAGCAATAGCAAGCGGGTGCCCGGTGCGACATTATCCACCTGGGTGAAAGCCCGTGCGATATGGGTGCGCTGCTGTTCGCCTCCCGAAGTGGTATCGAGTACCCGGGCGCGCAAGGGGTCCAAGAGCGCGGTGTGCATGGCGCGGTCCACGGCCTCCAGGTCAGTAGCGCCAGGTGTATTGCCGTAGTACGGATAGCGCCCCATGCGAACTACCTCCTCCACGGTGAAGGCGAGCCCTACCGCATTGTGCTGGCCAAGCACGGACCGGCTCCGTGCCAATTCACGTGGATCCTGTCCTTGCAGCGAAGCGCCGTTCCATTCAATAACGCCTTGCTGGAGCGGAAGATCACCTGCGAGCAGACGCAGCAAGGTGCTCTTCCCGGCGCCGTTCGGTCCGAGCAACACTACCAGTTCGCCCGGTTCCACGGTGAAGGAAACCTCGTGCAACAAGCGCTTCCGTTCGCGCTGGGTGTACCATGTGAGATGATCAACCTTCAGCATTTCAAGCGAATTGCAAGCTGCGTTTGCCGCGGATGAGGAGGTATAGGAAAACAGGCGCACCGCAGAGGGCGGTGATCACACCGATGGGCACTTCCGCAGGAGCGGCCACCGTGCGGGCGATGGTGTCCGCCAAGCAGAGCAGGACCGCACCACCCAGTGCAGATGCTGGCAGGAGGAAGCGATTGTCGGCGCCACCGGCTAGGCGCAGCATATGTGGCACCACCAGCCCTACGAAGCCGATCACACCACAAAGTGCGACGGTTGCTCCTACCATCAGGGCGGTGCAGAGCACCACGCGACGCTTCATGGCCTCGGCATTCACCCCGATGTGCCGGGCCTGATCTTCACCGAGCGCGAGCGCATTCAGTGGCTTGTGCATGCGCAGCAGAATGATGAGCGGGATGGGTACGGCCACCAGCAGGATCCATACGGCATTGAGGTCGGCCCCGCCCAAGCTTCCGAGCATCCAGAACACGATGCTGCGCAGTTGGGCATCGTTGGCGGTGAAGGTGAGCAGGCCGGTGAGCGCACCGGTGAGCGCGGCAATGGCCACACCCGCCAAAAGCATGGCGGCCACATTGGTACGGCGGCCTTCCCGCGCGATACCGAATACTAAGAAGGTGGTGCCCACGGCCCCGATAAAGGCAGCCACGGGAATGGCCAATGTGCCGGCCCAGCTTCCCAGCACCGCACTGACCCAACTCGTCATCACTATGGCCACCGCTGCCATGAGTGCGGCGCCAGAAGAGATGCCGATGATGGAAGGGTCTGCCAGCGGGTTGCGGAAGAGTGCCTGCATAGCGGTACCTCCGGCCGCAAGGGCCGCTCCTGCGAGCAGCGCCACCAGCACACGGGGTAAGCGCACCACCATCAGCACCGCCTGTTGCATAGTGGAATGTTCGCCCACGGAATAACCAAGGCTCGATGCTATGGATGAGAAGAATGCACCGGGTGGAATATGCACCGCACCCGCCTGCACCGCCACCAGTACGGAGATGACCAGCAAGGTCCAGAGGACCGCAAGTATGATACGCTGCCTCACGCTCATGGCTTCGATGCCGCGCGCAGTTCCTTGTTCAGTTGGGCAACGGCTTCGCCCACCCGGGGGCCGAAACCGGCCATTACCACGGGTTGTAGTGTTATGAAAGCTTGATCACGGCCGGCATTGGTACTGGCCATTCCCGGCACTCGCATAAGCGCTTCGTTTCCTTGCAGCTCCTCCGCACCGGTGTTGAAGAGCAGCACCACATCCGGGTTGGCGGCTACCAGCGCCTCCGGGGTCAGTGGCTTGAAATCCGAGAAGCCTGATATGGCATTGGTGCCTCCAGCCAGCTCGATCAACGATTGAATCGGCGTGCCCTCGCCGGCAACCAGCAAGGTGCCGGCACCGCGGGCATAGATGAAGAGGACCTTGGGAGCCGGCTGTATTGGCTTCACAGCCGCAAGGCCCTCTTCGATAGCATTTGCGAGTTTAAGCGACTCCGCGTTACGATGCAACGAATCAGCCACTTGTGCGATCAATTCTTTTGTGCCCGCAATGCTGTTCCGGGGTGTGAAGAGCATCAATCGGATGCCAGCCTGCCGGATCTGCCCTTCCACGGCCGGTTCCAACTGGCCCTCGTTCGCCAATACCAGGTCCGGCGACAGTGATAGAATGCCTTCCGCCCGGATCCCCCGGTCGTGGCCCAGTTTCGGAAGGGCGTTCACCGCCTCCGGATATTTGCTCGTCACATCGGTACCCACGATAAGGTCACCCAGCCCGAGAGCGGAGACAACCTCGGTAAGCGTACCGTTCAATGTAATGATCCGCTGCGGTGCCATAGGTGCGGTCGCATCCATAGCAGGAGCCGCGCAACCAGCCGCTACAGCGACCAGTAGAAACCCAAGAAACAAGCGCATCCCGGTTAGTCGATCACCAGCTTAGCGGTGGTATTTGAACGGTTAGCTTCAATACGAACCACATAGACGCCTTTGGCGAGGCTGCTCACATCGAGGCTGCGGTTGCTCAGTCCGGCAAGTCCGCTCCAGCGTTGCTCCAGCATTTGCTGGCCGGTGGTGTTGAACACACGGATGGTTCCTTCGGAAGCGGGAATGTCAACGAGCACTTGTGCTTGGCCATTGGTCACCGGGTTCGGATATACCAGCAGGGTACCTTGTTGTGCAGCGGTCTCCGTGACCCCCACGGTACTGATCATTTCCTGGGTGAAGCTCATGTCCCCGTTCGAGCCTCCGCCGTAGCCGGTGAAGATCACTTTCCAGATGTTGCCCGGGATGTCCTTCACGAAGTAGGTGCGATCGGCAACGACGGTGTAGGTGTTCTGGTCAAAATCGTACGTTTTCCAATCAGAACCGATGATGTTCACTGCTACATTGAATGGCGCGGACATCCAATCCGCATCGTTGGTGGGCACGCCATCCACTTGCAACGCTGTCACATTCTTGTTCTGGAGCACTCCGCTGACCGTGTAGGGAGTTGGGACAAAGCCGGTATACTTGGTGAAAAGCAGGTCCCAGTTCACCGTGAGCGGCTCGCGGTCCAACGTGGAGTTGCTGGCGAAGGAGAAATAGGCGAAATTCTTGCCGGTGAAATTGGACTTCACCACTGTCTCCGTACGCTCGTTGAGGCCATTCAGGTCGGCATAGGTGAACGTATAAATGCTGTTGGCGAGCGCATCGATGCGCAACTTCTTCCAGGTAGTACCGTCGGCAAGGCCGATCGTATAGATGCGCGTGCCCTGAATGACATGGGTCGCCATATTGTATTGGCCCCAACCGAGGTTAAGACCTGAAGGATCGTCCAAGTCGTTGCCGTGGGTGAGCGCACCAGCAGACCAATTGGAGTCCGCATTCTGGATCGAGGTCCAGTTGTCGATATCCACTGTGTTCACGCTGGTCCAATCGGTGATGGCTGCCGGCGTCTCATAAACCGTCAATCCCTTGGCCGTGTTCACGCGAATGGAAGCATCGAAGCCCGTGATCTCGAAGGCGAGATCCCATTCAGCCAAAGGGGCACGGGCCACTTCACCATTCAGTAGGCTGTACCACACCTGATCGGCGTTGCTTGCAGCGGTGGAAACGGTTACCGAAGTTTGGGCCTGCATCGCGGCCGCTACGAGCAGGGCACTAAGCGTGAGGAGTGGTTTTTTCATGATGGTGCAAAGGACCGTACCAAGCAGCCCGCTCACCATACCCTGATCGTGGTATTCGGCCCCTTGGTTTGTCATGGAACTGTCCATTGCATGGCGATTCCGATCCCCCAAGAGCTGTGAAGAGGCATAAACGGGCAGGTGCATTCCTTAACATTGTGGTTCGCCTGAACGCACATGCGCCGCCGCACCCTTGGTACACTCGTCCTACTTGCCATCTTGAGCTTGGCGGGTGTGGTATTCACCCAAACGATGTGGTTGAAGCGTGCCCAACGCTACGAGCACGAGCAAGTGGCCCTCCAACAGCAGCAGCAGCAGCAGTTGGACAAACAGTTCAACGACCGGGTCACCATCGCCCTCACGGATGTCACCGAGCGGATCCTTTCCATCACCAAGGACCCCAGCGACCTGTTCGATGCGGTGAAGCAGGAACGGCCCAACTACTTCGCCGTCACCATCAACGATACCATTCACCCCTACCTGCTGGAGGCGCTGTTGAAACAGGAGTTCAAGCGACGCAACATCAATGATGATTTTGAGTACGGTATCTATGATTGCTTCACCGATAGCATCGTGTACGGCAACTACGTGAGCCTTGGCGACAGTGTGCGCACGGATAGCGCACGGCACAGCCAACTGCTGAAGCTGGACAAGGACGGCCACTACTTCGGGGTATACTTTCCCCAACGGACCAGTGCCCTCTGGACGCCGGGCCACGAAGGGACCATCAACTGGCTCTATCCGGCGGTGGTCACCTTTCTCATGTTCGCCTTCTTTGTTTACAGCATGTGGGTGATCCTGCGGCAGAAGCGCTTGGGCGAGATGAAGAACGACTTCATCGGCAACATGACCCATGAGCTGAAAACCCCCATCAGCACCATCGCGCTCAGTAGTGAGATCCTCTCCGATCCGGACATTGCCCAGGAACCCGAGCGACTGCAGCGATACGCCCGCATCATTCACAGCGAGAACGAGCGCCTGCGCCAACAAGTGGAACGTGTGCTCCAATTGGCCACACTGGACAATGGTGGCAGCGACATGGACATGGAAGCGGTGGACATCCATGAACTTCTGCAGGAAACAGCGAACTCCTTCAGCGTGCTCCTTCAGGAACGCTCCGGAACTTCCTCCTTGGACCTCCAGGCCACCGAGCACTTTGTAAAGGGCGACCGCATCCACTTGAGCAACATCCTGTTCAATCTGGTGGACAATGCTGTGAAATATTCCAAGGATGCACCCGTAATAAGCCTCAGTACCCGCAATGAGCGTGGTGATCTGTTGATCACAGTGGCGGACAAAGGCATCGGCATGCGCAAGGAAGACCTCCGCAACATCTTCGAACGGTTCTTCCGCATCCATACGGGGAACATCCACGATGTGAAGGGTTTCGGACTTGGCCTGCATTATGTAGCGCAGATGGTGCGCGCCCATGGTGGCAAGATCCATGTGGACAGTACCTACGGGAAGGGCAGCACCTTTACACTTGTATTCCCTTCGGTAAGAAGGCCGGAAAATCAATAGCGAGATGAAGAACGAGATCGAGACCGGGGCCAAAGGAACCCTGCTTCTGGTGGAAGATGACGAGAACCTCGGCTATGTCCTGCAGGATTCGCTCAGGCGCCGTGGTTATGCAGTGCATCTTTTCCGCGATGGCAAAGAGGGCCTGCAGCATTTCAACCGTAACAAGTACGACCTGTGCCTACTGGATGTGATGCTACCCCAAAAGGACGGTCTCAGCTTGGCCGAGGATATCCGCCTCACCGACAACCGCACGCCCATCATCTTTCTCACGGCCAAAAGCCAGACCGAGGACCGCATCGCTGGTTTCAAGGCCGGTGGCGACGACTACATCACCAAGCCGTTCAGTCAGGAGGAATTGGTGCTGCGCATAGAAGCCATCCTGCGCCGCACCCGCAATAAGGGCCTGGACCAACGCGACCGCGATGTGTTCACCCTGGGCGAATTCGTCTTCGACGATAAGAACAAGACCCTCACGCATCCCGCAGAGACTCGGCGCCTCACTAAGAAGGAGGCCGCAGTGCTCCGGTTGCTCAGCATGCACCAGGACCAAGTGCTACCGCGCGAGCTCTTGCTGAACATGGTGTGGGGTGATGACAGCTACTTCCTCGGCCGCAGCCTGGATGTGTTCATCAGCCGCTTGCGGAAGTACCTACGGCATGATGCGAATGTGCGCATTGTGAACGTGCACGGGGTGGGCTTCAAGATGCAGGTGGATTAGCCTGATCCCAGCTCCATCAGCGATCTGACGCAGGGCACTTGATACTGCATCTGATCGGGCTGAAGCACGCCGTACCATCCCTTAAGATCAACGACGGCGCGCGTCTTTCAACGCACGCCGCCGTCTTTCCTAACCCTGAAGGGTCGCTCAGTTTCCGCTGAGCACTTTCTTTACCGCAGCGGCCACGGCGCTGCCGTCGGCCTTGCCTGCGATCTTCTCGTTCACTGCCTTCATGGCCCGCCCCATGTCCGCCATGGTGGTGGCACCGGTGTCGGCCAGGGTTTGTTTCACGATCGCATGCATCTCCGCCTCGCTCATCTGCGCGGGCAGGTATGCCTCGATGATCTTGGCCTGTGCATCGTCCTCGGCAGCGAGATCAGCTCTTCCCTGCTCGTGATAAATGGACGCGGCCTCCGTGCGTTGCTTGTGCAGCTTCTGCAAGATCTTCAATGCTGCATCCTCGCTCACTTCATGGTCGCCCCCCCCTTTGGTCAACTCCAGTAACAGCGCGCTTTTGATGGCACGCAGTACGTTCAACCGGTCCTTGTCCCGGGCCAGCATGGCCGACTTGATGTCGGCGTCGATCCGCTGTTGGAGTTCCATGTTGATCGGTCTTAGTCCACGTTATCGTGCAGGAAGGGATTGTTCCGGCGCAACTCCAGCTGGCGTTCGCCCATTTCGTTGCTGCCCTCGGTGAGGGTGTACCGGCTCACGTTGCTGTCGGTGCTATGTGGTGTCTCGTTCAACATCACATTGCGGCGCTTGTAAGCTGGCTCCCGCTCCATTTCGGCGAGTCCGTTCGGTGTGCGCAGGCGCATGTTCACCTCGCGCATGTGCGCCAAGCGATCTTCTACGCGGGCTTGGTGCTGGGCTGGTGAAAGATGGGCTTGAACATGCTCCTCCGCCATGTGCGCGTGGGCTACTGGCGGTTGGTGCTCATGGGCCTGCTCGTTCGTCAACCCCTCGTGCAGGTTGTGGAACACCTTCTCCTCTTCTTGGGGTTCCGGGCGGAGTTCCACGTGCGGACGCTCCATGCGGATCGGCTCCTCGAACTGGATACGGGCTTGCTCCTTCACCGGTGCTTCCACCTGCTTGATGTAGGGCTCGGAACTGGGCGCTTCAGGAGCTTTCGCTGCTGGAATGGCCATGTGCACCGGATTGGTGATCGGCGAGGTGATCATGGTGGGGAGCTCGCTGTTGAGGTCGGTCACCTTCTTCTCGGGCACGCGCTGCTCGAGGGTAGTGGTGAGTTCGTTCTGGTTGAAGCCGGTAGCGATCACGGTAACGCGGATCTTCTCGCCCAGTGACTCATCGGTGCAATAACCCCAGATCACATCGGCGGTGCTTCCTGCAGCATCCTGGATGTGGTCGGTGATCTCGGTCATCTCATCCATGGAGATGGTCTTGGTGCCAAGGCCCACATTGAGCAACACGTACTTGGCGCCCTTGATATCGTTATCGTTGAGCAAGGGTGAGGAGAGTGCATCCTCCGCGGCGCGGATGGCGCGGTCCTCTCCTTCTGCCTCGGCCATACCGAGGATCGCAACGCCGCTGCCGGTCATCACGGTGCGGACGTCCTCGAAGTCCACGTTCACAGTACCGGTCTTGGTGATGATCTCGGCGATGCCACGTGCGGCGGTGGTGAGCACGTTATCGGCATGTGCGAAGGCTTCGCTGATGTCCAGGTTTCCGTAGAGGTCACGCAGGCGGTCGTTGTTGATCACCAGCAGGGTGTCCACGGCCTGGCGCATCTCTTCGATGCCTTCGGCTGCTTGGTTCTTCCGCTTGCGGCCCTCCCACTGGAAAGGCATGGTAACGATACCTACAGTAAGGATGCCCATGTCGCGGGCGATGCGGGCGATCACAGGTGCGGCTCCGGTTCCGGTGCCACCGCCCATGCCGGCGGTCACGAAGAGCATCTTGGTGCGGGTGCTGAGCAGCTCACGGATCTCCTCAATGCTTTCCTGTGCTGCGGCGTTGCCACGTTCCGGGATGCTGCCAGCGCCAAGTCCCTCGGTGAGGGCTACGCCAAGCTGGAGCTTCACCGGGATCGAGCTCATATCGAGCGCTTGCTTATCGGTGTTGCAGATGATGAAATCAACGCCCACAATGCCTTGGGCGTGCATATGATTGACGGCATTGCTACCGCCTCCACCCACACCGATCACTTTGATGATGGAGGAGAGTTCGGTGGGAAGGTCGAATTTCATGGGGTCGTGGTTTTCAGGTTCGGGTTCAATGGGATCGTTGGTCAGGCCTCGTCGTCGCGGAAAATGTCGGAAGCGCCCTTGAGCACTTGGTCGAAGAAGTTGCCCACCTTGGCCCCGCTGCTGTGGGTCTTCACCTTGGGCGCTGCCTCCACGTGCTGGCTCTTGCGCTTCTCGATGTAGTCGAACCCGCGCAGCACCAGGCCCACGCCGGTGGCGAAGAGCGGGCTGGTCACGTCGTCCACCTTGCTGGTGGCCAAGTGCTCGTTGGGGTAGCCGATGCGCGTGCTCATGCCGGTGACGTACTCGGTGAGCTGCCGCAGGTGCTTCAGTTGCGCGCCGCCGCCGGTGAGCACGATGCCGCCGCTGAGCTGCTTCTCCAGGCCGCTGTTCTTGATCTCGAAGTACACATGGTCCAGGATCTCCTCCATGCGGCTCTGGATGATGTTGGCGAGGTTCTTCAGGCTGATCTCCTTGGGATCGCGGCCGCGAAGGCCGGGGATGCAGACCACCTCGTTCTCCTTGTTCTCGGAGGCGAGGGCGCTACCGAAGCGGCTCTTCAACAGTTCGGCCTGATCGCGCAGGATGGCGCAACCCATCTTGATGTCGTCAGTGATCACATTGCCCCCGAAAGGGATGACGGCGGTGTGGCGGATGATGTGGTCGCTGAAAATGGCGATGTCGGTAGTACCGCCACCGATATCCACCAGCACTACACCTGCTTCCTTCTCCTCTGCACTGAGCACGGCATCCGCACTTGCGAGCGGCTCGAGGATCAGCTCGGTCACATCGAGTTTGGCGCGTGCCACGCACTTGTTGATGTTGCGCGCGGCGGTGACCTGCCCGGTTATGATGTGGAAATTGGCTTCCAAGCGCACGCCGCTCATGCCGATGGGATCCTTGACGCCTTGCTCGCTATCCACGATGTATTCCTGCGGCAGCACATGGATGATCTCCTCGCCGGGCACCATGGCCAGCTTGTACATATCATCGATCAGCTGGTCGATGTCGAGCTGTCGGATCTCCTCCTCGAGGCTTTGACGGGTGATCATTCCGCGGTGATGCATGCTGCGGATATGCTGCCCCGCGATGCCTACGTTCACCGTGGTGATCTCCACCCCGGCGCTCTCCTCGGCCTCCAGCACGGCGGCCTGGATGCTTTCCACGGTGCGCTGGATGTTGGTGACCACGCCACGGCTCACCCCATCGCTGCGGCTTTTCCCCATGCCCATGATCTCGATCTTTCCTTGCTCATTCCGGCGGCCCACAATGCAGGCGATCTTGGTGGTGCCAATGTCCAGTCCGGCGACTATTTCCTCGTTGTGCTCCATGTTCATTTTCTCGTTCAGGGGGGGCGTACTACCGGGGTCTCCGGATCAGAATAAAGTTCGTTTGGTGCAGACCACTTGATCGTCAAAGCGCAGGTCGATGGTGCTGTAGCGGCGCCAGTCGGTCTGTGGGATCCCTTCAGCGAAGAACATGCGCAGCTTGGCCAAGCGCTGCTGCAATTGGGTGCCGTCGCCGATGCGCACACGCATCATGCCCACGGTAGGGATCAGTGTGATGTCGCCATCGGCATCCACCACCGCTTGGCAGAACAAGGCGTTCCAGAGCGGATCGGCGGTAAGGGTCAGTGCCAAGGAATGGATGGCGCGGCTGTGCGTCTGCTCGGCCAGGCTGTCGTTACCGAAAGCCACGTTCACAGGAGCATGATCGGCGAAGGGTTCAGCGAGCTGCCCCGTCACCACCATCACGCGTGCTGTGTAATTCTGGTTCAACGGCATGGTCCAGCCTTCCTTGTCGATGTAGAAACCGGAGCCGTTGGCGTTCACCACGCGGACGATCGGCTCGCGCTGGCGTGCCTTCACATGCAGGATGCCATCCATGGTGTGGTACACTTCGGCCTCGGCCACACAGGGGATCGCCCGCAAGCGCTGCTCGATACCGGTCTCGTCCACTTTGTTGATGGGCGTGCCGATAACGGGACCGGCACCCTTCACCACTTCCTCCTTGAGCGCTTCAATATCGATGAAGTGCATGCCGCTGGACATGTCCATCTCCACTTCGATATCCCGCACGGGCAGGCTGCCCCCACTGCGTTCCACGAAGCCCAGCGCGGCGAGCACAGCACAGCCGGCAACGACTTTCGCCGCGATCCGGAGGATATGCTTCGTCCTGCTCATTCGTGTCTATTCACCATTGCCGCGATGGCCGGGACCAGCCTCTCGATGTCGCCGGCTCCAAGGGCCAGCAAGATGTCCACATTTCGTCCCTCCAAAAGCGGTATCAGTTGCTCCTTTGTACACACCACGGTGTTAGTCTGCTGCACCTGTTCGCCCAGCCATTGCGAGGTGATCCCGGGTATTGGCTCCTCCCGGGCCGGGTAGATATCGAGCAGGATGAGCTCATCGACCTTGGCCAAGCTGCGGGCGAAATCCGTGGCGAGATCGCGCGTTCGGCTATACAGATGTGGCTGGAAGATCGCGGTGACCTTGCGGCCCGGATAAAGCTCACGCACGCTGCCGATGCACGCGTCCAACTCGGTGGGATGGTGCGCGTAATCATCAATGAACACGGTCTTTTCCGTCCGTGCGCGCACCTCGAAGCGCCTGCGCACGCCCAGGAATGTGGCCAGTCCTTTCCGCAGCGCCTCCGGCTCCACGCCGGCATACAGCGCCATAGTAGCGGCCGCCACGGCATTCTCCACATTATGCCTTCCTGGCATGCCCAAGGTGAGGTCGCGCAAGACTTGCCCACCGGCCACCAGATCGAAATGGTAAGCACCTTCGCGTACGACCACGTTCTCTGCATGCGGTCCTTCCTTCGCATCGATCCCATACGGGACCGCGTCACGTACGATGGTGGCATGTTCCTTCAGGCGCCCGAGGACGCGCTCATGCACCAGCATCCGGCCCTTTACGAGTGCGGCAAAATCCGCATAAGCCTTGTACATCGCTTCGGCCGTGCCGTAGATGTCCAAGTGGTCCGGATCCATGGCGGTGATGATCGCCTCATCCGGATGAAGCGCGAGGAAGCTCCGATCATATTCATCGGCCTCCACCACGTTCAACACGGCCTTGGTGTTCAGCAGGACATTGGTATCGTAGTTGGCGCTGATGCCGCCGAGGAATGCATTGCATGGGATGCCTCCGGCAGTGAGCAAGTGGGCGAGCATGGTGCTCACGGTGGTCTTGCCATGGGTTCCGGCCACGGCCATGGTGCGCCGGTCGCTGGTCACCAGGCCCAATACCTCGCTGCGTTTCTTGATAATGGCGCCGCGTTCCTCCCAGTATGCGATCAAGGGGTTGGAGAGCGGTACGGCGGGGGTTCGCACCACTAACACCTTGGCCGCATCCACCTCGCGGAATTCCTTCGGAATGTTGCGCGGATCGTTGCTGTAGCTCACTTCGATCCCCTCGTGTGCCAATTGCGCACCGATCTCGCTCGGGGTCTTATCATACCCGGCCACGGTGGCGCCTTGTCGCTTGAAATAGCGTGCAAGGCCGCTCATGCCGATGCCGCCGATGCCAATGAAGTAGAGCAGTTCCGGGCGTTCCATGTTCAAGCTGCCGTATTGATATTTGTTGCTGAAGGCAAGGCCAAGCGGATCACTTCCGCCGCGATGGCCTCTGCTGCGTTACTCATGCCCATGGTTTCCATGGCCCGGCGTAACCGGTCGCGCTCGCCGGGGTCTCCCACCAAGCGCAGGATCTCGGTTCCGAGCTTTTCATTGGCTTCGGCATCCCTTACCAGGATCGCAGCCCCCCGATCGGAAAGTGCGCGTGCATTGCTCGTTTGGTGATCTTCCGCTGCGGTGGGCAGTGGTACCAGAATGCTCGGCAAGCGTGTGATGCAGAGCTCGCTCACACTGATGGCACCTGCGCGGGCCACCACGACATCCGCCACGGCATAGGCCAGGTCCATACGGGTGATGAACTCATGCACATGTGCATCCGCATAGCCCGCCGACTTCACCGCCTCCTGCGCTTGCGCAAGGAAGGGCGAACCCGTCTGCCAGATCAGTTGCACACCATGGTCGCGCAGTTGGGCCAAGGCTGCCACGATGCCGTGATTGATGCCACGAGCACCCAAGCTTCCACCGGTCACCAGCACCACGGGTGCATCTTCCCGCAGCTGGAAATGTTCCATGCCCCGGGGGCGCTTTCCAGTAAGGCGCACCATATCCTGTCGAACAGGATTGCCGGTGAGACGGATCTTATCCGCCGGGAAATAGCGGTCCATCGCCGGATAGGCCACACAGATAATGTTGGCCCCTTTTGCCAGCATGCGGTTGGTGGCACCTGCATGGCTGTTCTGCTCTTGGATCAGTGTGGGGACCTTCGCACGCTGGGCTGCGGCCAGCACCGGTCCACTTGCGTATCCGCCTACGCCCACGGCCACATGCGGTTCGAAGGTGCGCACGATGCGACGTGCCTTCCACATGCTACGGATCAGTCGCCACGGCAAACCCAGGTTCTTCCACAGCGCCTTCCGCTGGAAGCCACGGATGGGAAGTCCCGTGATCTCGTAACCGGCCGCCGGCACTTTCTCCATCTCCATCTTCCCTTCCGCCCCCACAAAGAGGAAACGGGTATCGGGCGCCATGTCCTTTACGGCGTTCGCAATGGCGATGGCGGGGAAGATGTGCCCTCCCGTGCCTCCTCCGCTGATCAATACCCTAAGCGGCTGCTGCGGCATGATCACGGGATTTATTCGTACTTGGTTTCTCTTCTTCAGCAGGCTGGTCATACACACTGCGGCTAACGCTGAGGATGATCCCCAGTGAGAGACAGGTGAACCACATGCTTGTTCCGCCCATGCTCACCAAGGGCAACGGCTGGCCGGTCACGGGCACCAGGTTCACTCCCACCGCCATGTTGACCAAGGCTTGTAGCACCAAGCTGAGCGCGAGGCCCACCGCCACCAGCGCACCGAAGGGTTTCTCGCATCGATTGGCAATGCGCATGGAGCGCGATAGCAGAATGAGGTAGAGGAGCAACACCCCCAATCCACCGAAGATCGATCCGTATTCTTCAATGATGAAGGCATAGATCATATCGCTCTCCGGGTGCGGCATGAAGTTGCGCGAGGTGCCCGTACCGGGGCCGTTCGGCAGGAAGCCGCCATGCACGATGGCGATCTTGGCATTGTTCACTTGGTAGTTGGAGTCGCGGTCGTCGCCACCGTGGTTCACCAAGCGGGATTGCCAGGTCTGCAAGCGCGGAAGTAGCTCGGGATTGGCCTTGGAAACCACAAGCAACAAGGCGAAAACACCGGCAGCAATGCCACCCACGGAAAGCATGTGGCGGATGGGAACCTGACCGATGAACATCAGGATCATGCAGGTACCAAAAAGGAGAGCGGCGGTGGAGAAGTTGGCAGGCAGGATGAATCCGCACACGGCTCCCACGGGAAGGATCAGTTTGAGGACCACCTCTCGGAAGCTCCATTGTTCTTCACGGTGCCTGCCCAATACGCGGGCCAGGTATACGAGGATCACCACGCGGGCGAGGTCACTGGTCTGGAAGGTGATGCCCACGCCGGGTATGGCGAGCCAGCGTGATGCACCGTTCACGTTGGCGCCCACCAGCAGGGTGAGCAGCAAGAGTGCGATGGTGGCCCCGAGCATCACTTGCGAGAGCTTGGAATAGACCGTGTACTTCAGCTTGCTGGCAGCATACATGATGCCTCCCCCCGCTGCGAGCATCAGCGCGTGCTTCACCAGGATCCGGAAAGTTCCGCCATCGTGCCGCCACCCCATCCACGAGGAGGCGCTATAGACGGCCAACAGGCTGGTCACCCCCAATAGCAACGCCACCATCCAAATGGTGCGATCGCCTTTGAGGTGATCATTGAAGAGGTTGTTCATCCGGTCCATTCTTGTAGGGATCAGAGGTCCAATACGGCTCGTTTGAATTCGGCTCCACGCTCCTCGTGGTTGGCCGTGCCGTTGCCACTGGGGCAGGCCGGGCTGAAGAGCACCTTGCCACCCGGCAACGCCAGTTCGCGCGCAGCGAATACAGCGGTCCGCAGGTCATCCGTATTGTACACGTTGCCCAATTCCGTATGGAGGGCATCCACCCGTGCGTGGTCGGCCTTTCCGAAGAACACCATGCCGTCCACATGCTCGCGCATGAACTCCATCATTCGTTGGTCCAGCGCATCCACCATGGAAGCATCCGCCACCCACACCAGCGGTTTTTCCAGATCGATGATGGACAGCAACGTGGCGTCCAGGAAAGTGCTCCGGCTATCATCCACGTATTCCACATCGGCAACCACGGCCACCGTGCGCAGGCTGTGCGCACCTTGGCGCCCCTCGCCCGGTCCGTTGCCGCGCATGGCGATCAACAGTCGCGCCATTTCCGATGTTCTCGTGCTTTCCATTCGAATGCTACCTCAATGATCAAAGAGCTCGCACGGCTCCCTTGAACTTGCGTCCGCGGTCCTCGTAATTCTCGAACAGGTCGAAGCTGGCGCAGGCCGGGCTCAACAGCACCACATCGCCGGGCTCGCTCAATTCATACCCGGTGTTCACGGCTTGGTCCGCAGTGGTCACATCCACCATGTTCAGCACGATATCGCCGAATGCCTTGTGGATCTTCTCATTGTCCGTGCCGAGGCAGATGATCGCCTTCACCTTCTGGCGCACCAGATCACGCAGCTCGGAATAGTCGTTGCCCTTGTCCACACCTCCCATCACCCAGATCACCGGCTTCTCCATGCTTTCCAGCGCGAACCAAGTGCTGTTGACGTTGGTGGCCTTGGAGTCGTTGATGAATTCCACTCCGTTCACCAGGCCTACGCGTTCCAAACGGTGCTCCACGTTCTGGAAGTCACCGAATGCTTCACGGACCACGTCCTTCCGCACTTCCAGCACCCGGGCCGCAATACCGGCAGCCAAAGAATTGTAGACGTTGTGCTTGCCTTGTAGGGCCAGTTCCAGGATGCTCATGTTGAAGGTTGTTTGGTTGAGGGTGATGTGGATGGTTTCGTTCTGTAGGTATCCGCCTTGCTCGATGGGCACGCGGATGGAAAAGGGCCATTGCTGGGCCTTGATGTTGTGTCGACGCAGTCCTTCGCGGGTCTGCGGATCGTCGGCGCAGTAGATGAAGTGGTCTTCCTTCCCCTGGTTCATGGTGATGCGGAACTTGCTGTCCACATACTTCTCCATGCGGTTCTCGTAGCGATCCAAGTGGTCGGGGGTGATGTTGGTGATCACCGCGATGTGTGGCTTAAGGGTCCGTGTGCCATCAAGCTGGAAACTGCTGAGCTCGAGCACGTAGATGTCATGCCGCTCCTTGGCCACTTCCGCGGCGAAGGAGGTGCCCACATTCCCGGCCAGGCCCACGTTCATGCCGGCCTTTTGCAGGATGTGGTGCAGGAGCAGCGTGGTGGTGGTCTTGCCGTTGCTGCCGGTGATGCCGATGATGGGGACATGCACATGGCGCGCGGCGAATTCCACCTCGCCTATCATGGGCACACCCTTGTCGTTGATCGCACGGATGATGGATGCAGTGGTCGGTATCCCGGGGCTCTTCACCACTTCGTCCGCATCCAGCACTTTGCTCACCGTATGCCCACCTTGCTCATAGGCGATGCCGGCCTCATCCAAGCGCTTGCTGAATGACTCGGGGATATGGCCCGCATCACTCACGAAAACCGGGATCCCCAGCTTCTTGGCGAGCAGTGCAGCACCCACGCCGCTCTCTTGTGCACCCAGGACCACGAGCTTCTTCATCGGAGCTTGAGGGTTACGAGGGTGGTAACGGCGAGCATTACGCCCACGATGAGGAAGCGGGTGACGATCTTGCTTTCGTGGTACCCGAGCTTTTGGTAATGGTGGTGCAGGGGTGCCATCTTGAAGATCCGGCGGCCTTCGCCATAGCGTTTGCGGGTGTACTTGAACCACCCTACCTGAAGAACCACGCTCATGTTCTCCACCAGGAAAACTCCGCAGAGCACGGGGATCAGCAACTCCTTGCGGACCAGGATCGCCAACACTGCGATAATGCCGCCCAATGCCAAGCTGCCCGTGTCGCCCATGAATACTTGGGCCGGATAGGCGTTGTACCAGAGGAAGCCGATGCACGCCCCCAGCAAGGCCCCGATGAACACCACCAGCTCACCGATACCGGGGATGTACATCACATCGAGGTACTGTGCGAATACGATGTTGCCACCGAGATAAGTGAGCACCCCGAGAGTGAGCACAATGATGGCACTGGTACCGGCGGCCAACCCGTCGATACCATCGGTGATGTTAGCTCCGTTGCTTACCGCAGTAATGATGAAGACCACCACGAACACATAGAGCACCCAGGTGTATTTACGGGCATCACGACCGAAAATGCGACCCATCACGGATGAGTAGTTCAGCTCGTTCCCCTTCACGAATGGGATGGTGGTGTTCGGCTGGCGGCGATCCAGGAGGTAATGCACGTTGCCGCTCTCCTCGGTGAACTTGGTGACCTCGTTCGATTCGAACTGATCAGCGATCACCTGCGGCACTTCCACCTTGGTGCGTATGGAAGGATGGAAATACACGGTGAGTCCGATCACCAAGCCGATACCCACCTGCCCGACCACCTTGAACTTCCCGGCCAAGCCGCGCTTGTCCTTCTTGAAGACCTTGATGTAATCGTCCAGGAAGCCGATGGTGCCCAACCATACGGTAGAGAGCAGCATCAGCAGGATGTAGATGTTGTCCAAGCGAGCGAACAGCAACGTGGGAATGATGGTGGCGGCGATGATGATGAGACCACCCATGGTAGGTGTGCCCTGTTTCTCCACTTGGCCTTCCAGCCCGAGGTCACGCACGGTCTCGCCTACCTGCATGCGTTGCAGCATGCGCACGATACCCTTACCGAACCAGAGCGATATCACCAGCGAGATGATCAGCGCCATGCCCGCACGGAAGCTGATGTAATCGAACACACCGCTTCCGGGGAAATCCAATCCGAACCCTTTCACCAAGTGGTACAGCATTATTTCCGCATGTGTTCAAGGGTTTCCTTCAGCACTTCCACGTCATCGAAATGGTGGCGTACGCCACGCACTTCCTGATAGGTCTCATGGCCCTTACCGGCCACCAGCACCACATCTCCGGGGGTGGCCGAGGCCACGGCTTGGCGGATGGCCTCGCGCCGGTCCGTGTTCACGAATGCGCGGGAGAGGTCAGCTGGCAACAACCCTTTGCGCATCTCTTCGATGATGGACATCGGCTCCTCGTTCCGCGGGTTGTCGCTGGTGAGAATGATGCTGCGGCTCATGGCGGCAGCAATGGCGGCCATCAGGGGCCGCTTCGTGCGATCCCGGTCGCCACCACAGCCCACCACCGTGATCACGCGATCACGATCGCCGCAGACCGCATTGATGGTAGAGAGCACGTTCTTCAGCGCATCCGGCGTATGTGCGTAATCCACGATACCGATCACGCCGGTGCTGCCGCGCACGACTTGGAAACGGCCCGGAGGCGGATCGAGATCGCTCAACACGGTGAGCACATCCACGGGAGGCAAGCCCAGCAATACGGCCGAGGAATACACCGCCAAAATGTTGCTGGCGTTGAACTCCCCTACCAACCGGGAGAACACGTCGTGTCCGTCGATATTGAGCTGCAGGCCGATGAGCTGGTTCTCGATGATGCGCGCCTTATGGTCGGCCATGTTGCGCACGGCGAAGGAGCTCTTGGATGCCTTGGTGTTCTGCACCATCACGGCGCTGTGGGTATCGTCCGCGTTCACCAGTGCGATGGCATCCGCAGGCAAGTCATCGAAGAAGGCCTTCTTCGCATGGATGTATGCGTCGAACGTGCCGTGGTAATCGAGGTGGTCGTGGGTGATGTTGGTGAACACGCCCAACACGAAACGCAGGCCCGCGATACGCTGCTGCACTACGGCATGGCTGCTTACTTCCATGATGCAATACGTCACTCCCGCATCCACCATCTGCGCGAGCAGATCATTCAACCGCAGCGGGTCGGGGGTGGTATGCGTGGCTGCAACCACCTTGCTATTGATCCGGATGTCGACCGTTGAGATCAATCCGCTCTTGTGGCCCATTGCGCGGAAGAGCTTGTAGAGCAGCGTGGCCACGCTGGTCTTCCCGTTGGTGCCGGTAATGCCGATCAGCTTGAGCTTACGGTCCGGATGATCATAGTAGTTGCCCGCCATGATGGCCAAGGCATGCCGGCTATCCGCCACGCGCACATAGGTGATGCCGTCGCGCAGCAGCTTGGGCAGGTCTTCGCAGATGATCGCGGCAGCTCCGCTATCAATAGCGGTCTCGATGAAGGCATGTCCATCGCTGGCCGTGCCGCGCACAGCAACGAAAGCGGTGAAGGGAACCACTTGCCTGCTATCGAAAGCGATGTGCTCGATGGCGGTATTGGTATCACCCACTACCTGTTCCAGGTTAGTGCGATAGAGAATGTCCTTGAGCAGTTTCATGTAGCGAGTTCAAGGGTTACGGTGGAGCCCTTCAGGGGGCGTGTTCCGGGTGCGGGGCTCTGCCGCTTCACCATGCCGCTGCCGGTGAGGCGCACGCGCAGGCCGTGGTTCTCCAGGATGTACATGGCATCGCGCAGGCCCATGCCCACCACGTTGGGCATCATGCCCGTGCTTTCGTCGGGCACCGCTCTTGTTGCGACCACCACGGTACTATCAGTAGCCTGTGTGGTGGCCCATTCGCTATCGCCCTCCACGTGTGCGGGGATCTTCAGGCCATCCAGCACGGTCAGCAGATCGGCCCTGTTCCCGCCAAAGGATAACGGCGTATGGTAAACGCTATCGGTCTGTGCGGTGGTGGTCTGCATCTCCAGGCGATTGCTGTAGATCTTGTCGGCGATCTCGCGGAACACGGGGCCTGCAACCACGTTTCCATACACCCCACGCATGCTGGGTGAGCTCACCACCACAATGCAGGTGTAGCGCGGTGCACCGGCCGGGAAGTAGCCTACGAAGGAGGCTTGGTAGCTCACTCCATTCACCTTGTATCCGGCTTTGTCCGAAGCGATCTGGGCGGTACCTGTCTTCCCCGCAATGCGGAAATGCGCGGAACGCAGATTCACGGCAGTACCGGAATCCACCACTCCTTCCAGTACGCTCCGGATCTGCTGCAACGTGGCATCGGAACAGATGCGGTCCTTCAGTGTCACGGGTGGGAAGCGTTCCACCACCTTTCCGTCGCGCGAAATGGAGCGAACGAACTGCGGCTGCACCATGCGCCCGTTGTTGGCGATGGCGTTATAAAAGGTGAGCATGCGCAAGGGCGTGTTGCTCACTTCATAACCAATGCTCATCCAGGGCAGGCTGATGCCGCTCCAGGTCTTCTTGTCCTCGGGTCCGCGCAGCAGGGGCATGCCTTCACCGGGAATACGAATGCCCAACGTGGATCCAAAGCCAAGTCCACGGAGTCCTTCCACGAACCGTTTCGGATCACCCTTGTAAGCATTGTCAATGGCCTGGGAGATCCCGGTGTTGCTACTGACCTCCAAGGCTCTCCGCAGCGTGATCAGCCCATACCCTCCTTCATGAGAGTCCCGCATCCAGCGGTCGTAGAACTTGTGCTTCCCTCCGCGGGTATCCACGATCTGGTCCAGCGATGCGAGCCCATCCTCCAGGGCCACCATCAGCGTGGCGATCTTGAAGGTGCTACCCGGCTCTGTGCTGGCTCCTATCGCGTAGTTGTAGTCCTCGGCATAGGTGCTGTCCTTTTGGATGGTGAGGTTGCTGATGGCCTTGATGTAGCCGGTCTGGGTCTCCATCACCACCACACAGCCGTGGTGCGCCCCGTTCTTCTTCAGCTGGGCTGCAAGCGCGGCATCGGCCACGTCCTGCAGGTTCATGTCGATCGTGGTGTGTATATCACTGCCCGGTACTGGATCCTGGCCTTCGCCACCATCCACCGGCATCCACACGCCTCCTGTCAGGCGGCGCTCCAAACGCTTGCCCCGAATGCCTTGCAACCATTCCGCATAGCCGGCCTCCAAGCCGATCGCGGTGCTGTCCTTCAAGAGGTAACCCACGGTCCGTGAGGCTAACCGACCGAAGGGGCGGATGCGCACCATGTGCTTATCCGCGATCAATCCGCTCTTGTTGCGCCCCTGCCTGAACAACGGCATACGGCGCAGAGCCAGTAGCTCTTCGTGATTGCAGCGCCGCTTGATCAGGTGGTAGCGATCGCCGCGTGCGTAGGCATCCACCAAGCTCCGGCGCTGATCCTGCATGGTGCGCTCGCCGAACAGCTGGGAGAGTTCGTAACTGAGTGAATCCACATGGGCAGCGAACGTCGCTGGCGTAAGGCCATCGGCCCGCATATCCATGCGGATCTCATACTCCGGAACGCTGGTAGCCAGCAAGCGATCATCGTCACTGAAGATGTGTCCCCGCTCGGATTGCACGCTGCGCATGGCCGTGGCCACGTTCACCGCCTTGGCGCGCCACTTGTCGCCTTCCATTATCTGGATGCTGAAGAGCTTCACGGCGATGGCTGCACCGAAGAGCATCAGCACGGCGTACACCACGGTGATGCGGAGGCGGAGTTTTTCCTGCTCGTTCATCGTTGTGTGCGTTGTGCTTCCAATTCCTTCTTGTCCACGGTGATCCGCAAGGGCGGCTGCCGGCTTTCGCGCAGGCCCATTTCGCCGATGTCATCCGCCACTTGGCTTTGCCGCTCGGAGCGCTCCAGGTGGCTGCGCACAGTGATGTATTCCGAGCGCATCTCCTTCAGTTCGCTGCTGGTGCGGTCCAGGTCGCGCACGGTGCGCTCGGTCCAATAACCATAGGCGATGTAAGAGAGCATCAGCCCGGCCACGAAGAGCAGGAAAGGCATGTTGACCAGGACCTTCTCCCGTGTGAGGAAGCTCCCGTTCAAGACGTTCACCAGTCCGCGCGAGAACGTGCGGCGCCGGGGATCTGCGCTCTTCACCTTCGCCTTCGCTTTCTGCTCGGGTATGTCCTGCTTACGCTTATTCACTGCCGTACTGCTGTTCTGAGCCTCGCGCTGCGGGCCCGTGGGTTTTCCAACTGTTCCTTTTCTGATGGCTGCACCGCTTTGCTCTGCGTGGGCTTGAAGGGCCGGAGGCTGTTCCCGAACAGGTCCTTCTCCTCCTTTCCTTCCAGATGGCCCGCTTTCATCCAGTTCTTCACCAGGCGATCCTCCAGGCTGTGGTAGCTCATCACCACCAACCGTCCTCCCGGCCTGATCACCTCGGCACTCACTTCCAACAGGCGCTCCAAGGAGCCGAGTTCATCATTCACCGCGATGCGCAGCGCTTGGAACACCTGCGCCAAGAAGCCATGCTCCTCGCCGCGCCGCGCCAAAGGGCGGAGGATCTCTACGAACTGCGATGTCGTCTCGATCCGCTTCTTGGTGCGGGCATGCACCAAGAGGCTGGCCACTTTGTGCGGATTGTGCACCTCGCCGTAAGTGCGCAATAGTTGCGTGAGCGCCCGTTCGTCCAAGCTGTTCACCAAGTCTGCTGCTGTGCGCTTGGCCTGCTGGTTCATGCGCATGTCCAGCGGGGCATCAAAACGGAAACTGAAGCCGCGCTCGGCCGTATCGAACTGATGGCTGCTCACGCCCAGATCCGCCAGAAGCCCATCCACCGGCAGCTTCCCGAGGAAACGCAAGTGGTTGGCGACCCATCGGAAATCCGAAGCCACCAAGGTGAAGCGAGGATCATTGGGTGCATTGCGGCGCGCATCGGCATCGCGATCGAAGGCGATCAACGATCCTTTAGGACCCAGCTGGGCGAGGATGGCCCTGCTGTGGCCGCCGCCACCGAAGGTCACATCCACATAGGTGCCATCCGGGCGGATGGCAAGGGCATCAATGCATTCTTGTAGCAGGACAGGCTCATGGTATGTCAGGTGTTGCCCCGTCATTTCCCAAACTGCCCATTACGTCCTCCGCCAATGCAGAGAGATCCACTTTCTCGCGATGCATTTGCGCATAGCCCGCCTTGCTCCACACTTCCACGCGATCGCCCAATCCTACCAGCTTCAACTCCTTGCCCAGCTTGGGTGAGTCCATCAAGGCCTTGGGCAACAGCAAACGTCCACTGCCATCCAGTTCCAAATGCGTGGCCCCAGCCGTGAAGCGACGGATGAAATTCATGTTCTTCTCCACGAAGCGGTTCAACCGACCCAGCATGCGACTCGTGTCCTCCCACACCTGTTGCGGATACAGCACCAAGCATGGCTGGAACACATCGCGATTGATGACGAAGCCGCGTGAGAGCGAATCCGCCAACTGCTTCTTCAACCCAGCGGGAAGCACCAGACGCCCTTTGGCGTCCAGTCGCACATCGTATTCCCCGAGCAGGTTGAGCATTGATTTTCATCGTGGGTACCGCTGGCTGCGAAAGTAGGACCACTGCCCCACTTTGCTCCCTATAACCCCACTTTGTTCAAAACTATTGTCCGACAAAGCTAGATCATTGGATCCAAACCACACTACACGCATTGATAATAGTGGATTTTAGCTTAGTGGGGCAAAGTGGAGGGCATGCCCAAAATCCTACACTGTAGGCTCATTGTGAATAACCTCATCTGCGGAACCGCGGATGCGGCATTCTCCCTCCATTCCATCTTTCCGACAGGGCTGAGTTCCTGCTGTCGCCTGCACTCATTCACGCGGCCTCCTTTCCGTACTGGCGCTGTACCCTACATTTGGGCATCCACGAGCAAGCATGGCGCAAGAGCTGAAGGAGGCGGGAGAGTTCAGGTACATCGACGCGGGCGAAGGCCCACCATTGCTATTCCTGCATGGGTTGTTCGGGGCGCTCAGCAACTTCGAGGAAACGATCGAGTACTTCTCCGGCCGGTATCGCGTGATCATGCCGATCCTGCCGCTGTACTCCCTGCCGATGCTGAACACCAACGTGAAAGCCCTGGCCGGTTTCTTGGACCGCTTCGTGAATTATTTGGGACTGAAGGACCTCAACCTGCTCGGCAATTCCCTCGGCGGTCACGTGGCGTTGGTCTATTGCAGTTTACATCCGGAAAATGTCCGCACGCTCGCCCTTACCGGCAGCAGTGGCTTGTATGAAAATGCCTTTGGCGGTGGCTTCCCCCGTCGCGAGGACAAGGAGTTCATCCGGAGAAAAGTGGCCGTTACCTTCCACGACCCCAAGTTCGCCACGGATGAGCTGGTTGAGGAGTGCTTTGTGACGGTGAACGACCGTGCGAAGCTGATCCGCATCCTCTCGCTTGCCAAGAGTGCGATCCGCCACAACATGGCTGGTGAATTGCCGAAAATGAAGATGCCGGTCTGCCTTATCTGGGGAAAGCAGGACTCCATCACACCACCCCATGTGGCCGAGGAATTCAACGAATTGATCCCCCACAGCGAACTGTTCTGGATCGATGAGTGCGGCCACGCCGCCATGATGGAAAAGCCTGCCGAGTTCAATGGCATCCTGGACAAGTGGCTGAGCAGGACACTATCAGCATAATGGAAAATCTGAAGGCCGAGCACCTCGGCAGTGGCCGGGAACCGGAACATTGGCCAAAGCCGAACCTGCCTGAATATGCATTCATCGGGCGGAGCAACGTGGGCAAAAGCTCCTTGATCAACATGCTGGTGGGCATCCACCGCTTGGCGAGGGTGAGCGGCACCCCGGGTCGCACAAAGAACGTGGAGCACTTTCGCGTGGAGCCGCACAAGGGCAAGGGACAGGCTTGGATGCTTGCCGACCTTCCGGGATATGGGTTTGCCAAGACCAGCAAAGCCGAACGCGCTATCTGGCAAGGCATGATCCGCACCTACTTGCGCGAACGCGAGAATCTGCAATGTGTCTTCCTACTGGTCGATGTGCGTCACGAACCGCAGAAAAACGACCTGGACATGATCCAGTGGTTGGGGGAGGAAGGCATACCGTTCGTTATCGCTTTCACCAAGAGCGACAAACTGAAGCAGCCTTCCATTGTGAGCAATGTCGCGCAAATGAAGCGGGTCTTGAAAAAGACCTGGGACACGCTCCCCCATCTCATCATCACCTCTTCCGAATCCGGGAAGGGACGTGAGGAAGTGCTGGAGTTCATCACGGACGTGAACTCGCGCTGGGGCTTGTAGTTGTCTGTTGTCAGTTGTCAGTTGTCAGGACCTTGTGCTAAATCACTGGAGCTGGCGACCTCACGACTCCGTGGCCCATATTGCAAAATGCAGAGGACAAGGGCTTAGAGCCAAGAAGCCGCCTGACAACGGACAACTGAAAATTGGCAACTACTTCTTCTTCAACTCCGGGAGCATATGCTCCGCGAAGTAGTCCGCGAAATCGCGCATTTGCGCTGCCATCTTGTCCTCGTTGGTAGCTCGTTCGAAGGTATCCGCGAGCGTTAGGATGTTCTGGTGGAAGAACGCCTTCATCTCTTCAACGGTCATCTCCTTCGTCCACAGATCAATGCGCATCGTGTTAAGCTCCTCGGCATCCCAGAAACTGAGCAGCATGGCCTTACTGACGCCTTGTTTGTCGCCATCCTCGGCCTTCCATTCGATGTGATCAGGAACGTGGTTCTCATCGAGATGCAGGCGGATGGTGATGTCGGATTCTTTCATGTTCGATCTGGTGATCAGGGGGCTGTTGTCCCGATATACATCGGGGTCGGTGGATGATCAGCGATCGGTAGACCTGACCACCGACAACCGACAACTGACAACTGTTCCCTACTACCTGGGTTTATATGTTTTCAAGATCGCCTGCGGGTCGCGCATGGCGAAGAGTTCGGCAAAGGTGGTCTTTGGATTCGCTTTCAGGTAGCTGCTCACCATTCGGTAGCCGATCCACTCACCGATATGGCCCGGACTTTCACGCGGGAATCCAGGGGTGAACGGCCCATCGTTGAGGAAGCGGTCCACTTCCTTGGGGTTCTTGGAATAGAGCAGTTCCTTGGCCACGATCTCCCTCCACATATTGAACTCGTGGTCCTCGCACCATTTCAACTGCTCCGGTGTAAAGGCAAATTTGAGGCTGGCATCCGTACCCGGAAGCAAATAGTCCAAGAGGGCCATCACTTTACCGATCACCACTAAGTTGGTAAGCAGGTCCTCGCCGCGCACATCCCTCGTATAGTGTACTTGTAGCCAGCCCTTCACAACACTGGGCACCAACAACTCCGGGCGCATGCGGTCCTTGCGATATTGCGGGAACACTTCCGGAGAGAGGTATTGCACCACAGGGCTGTTGCGGCCCACGAACCACTCTACCCCAAAGCCCAGCACGCTATCCGTAGGCAGCACGCCATAATTGAATCCTGAATTGAAGGCGATGACCCGTGGCACAAGGCTATCCGGAAACGCCGCCTTCAAATGACCGAATGCTTCATTGAAGCCGGCCTCTTGCTCGGCCATATTGCCCAACAAGCTATCCGCTGTCCGTTGCACGGCACTCCAATCCGGATCGTGCGTAAAGCGGATCAACGCCATGGGTAAGCGCGGATCATTGAACGGTGCAGCTTGAAGCACTTGCTCCACGTACATCTTGTAGAACTCGCCATACTCGGCGTAGAGCTTCAGGTTGAAATTGCTCCCTGTATCACTCACCGTGCGGAAGAGGTCCTGATCCAGGCGCTCGATCCGAATGTGCGTATCCACCGGGCCCGGGACATTCGGGCGAGATTCTTTTCCTCCACATGCGAGGAAGGACAGTAGAACAATACAGCCCACAGCCTTGTTCACGAACCTGACACCGCTCTTACCTTTGCCCATCATTCAAAAAGTCTGCAAACCTATGAAGAAGGTCTACGTTACGTTCCTCGTCCTATTGTTCGGGGCCTCGCACCTTTTCGCACAAAGTGATAACTCGGTACGCTTGGGTATCAAGCTCGCTCCGAACCTCGCTTGGGTGCGGTCGGATACAAAGGGCTTGGAAAGCAATGGTACGATAGTAGGATACACCTTCGGGCTGATGACGGAATTCCCTTTTGGATCAAACGGGAATTACCGCTTTGCCACGGGTTTATTCCTGAACAACATCGGTGGGAAGGCTAAATACGGCTACTCCACGGACGCTAACGGGATCAAGAGTGACGTGCAGTTCGCTACCACCACAAAGCTGCGCTACATCGAATTACCGGTCACCATGAAGATGATGACCAACGAGATCGGCTACATGCGGTACTTCGGCCAGTTGGGTGTGGACATGGGTGCGAACATCCGTGCTAAGTCCGATTTCGAAATGAGCACCACCTCAGGAGGGTCAACAACTACGCTTTCCGAAACCGATAACGATGTTCAGGATAACATCAACGTCTTCAAGGCGGGCTTGGTGATCGGAGGTGGACTGGAGTTCAATTTCAGTGGCAGCACGTCGGCCATGGCGGGTATCACCTACCACAGCGGCTTCACCAACCTCTACAAGAAGGACTCTTTCACGGGCGTCGACAAGGTGAAGACTTTCGCGGACTACATCGAGCTGAGCTTGGGCGTATTCTTTTGATCGCCTCTTGTTAGTGAAAGCCCCGCTCCTGCATGATCAAAGGAGCGGGGCTTTTCTTTGCACCTCGCCTTGGCCCCAAAGTGGTTCGGCGGTTTAATACCATCGCGTAGGAAAACTGGTAGAAGCATGCTGAACATCGAAGGGACCATAGGCTATATTACCGGTTGGCTGCAGGAATATTGCGCGTCGAATAAGCAACACGGCTTCGTCGTCGGCATCAGCGGCGGCATCGACAGTGCGATCGTCAGCACGCTCTGCGCCCGAACGGGCCTACCGGTGCTCTGTGTGGAACTGCCGATCCATCAGCCCGCCTCGCACGTGAACCGCGCCCAGGAACACATCGCTTGGCTGCGCGAACGCTATCCCAACGTCACAGAGGAACGTGTGCAGCTAACGCAAGTCTTCGATACGCTGGTGAATGAACTTCCTTCGAAAGAGGAAACGGCCACACGCTCCCTTGCCCTAGCGAATACCCGAGCGCGCTTGCGCATGACCACGCTCTACTACCTCGCCGGGATCCACCGCTATCTGGTGGCCGGAACCGGCAACAAGGTGGAGGACTTCGGAGTGGGTTTCTACACCAAGTACGGCGATGGTGGCGTGGATCTCTCCCCCATTGCCGACCTCACCAAGACGGAGGTTTTCGCCGTGGCGAAAGAGCTCGGTATCGTCGAAACCATCAGGGTGGCCAAACCCAGCGACGGCCTCTTTGCGGACGACCGCAGCGACGAGGACCAGTTGGGTGCCAGCTACCCGGAATTGGAATGGGCCATGGCGTTGCGTGGCTCGCGCACTTCCGTGAATGCGGATGAACTGACCGAGCGGCAGCGTGAAGTGCTGAAGATCTATGACCGCCTGCATGCGAACAATGCGCACAAGTGGTTGCCCATACCGGTTTGTCTGATCCCGGAGAGGTTGCGGGGGTAGCTAGCTCGATCAGCCGATCGTCCAAACGTTCTCCCCGCGCAGCAGCGCATCGAGATCGCCGGGACCTTTCTTCTGCTTGGCCAAGGCCACTTGGGCGTTCATCTTCGTCTCGTGCGTATGGCGGTCGTTCACGTAGAACACGCCGAAAGGCCGGGGCAACGCGCCCTTTTGTCGGGGATCGTCGAAGAGGCGTACGAGGATGCTGGCCTTGAAGGAGTCGCGCTCATCGTGTACCCAGAGATCCTCCACGGAGGCTTCACCGGCTGCGATGTCCACCGCAACCGGGGTCATGCCATCGAGTTTGATGCCCTTGGTACCATTGGCAAAGAGCAAGGGCTTGCCATTTTCCACGAATACGGTGTGCTCCGCCTTGCTGGCTTTTTCGGTAAAGACCTCAAAGGCCCCATCGTTGAACACGTTGCAGTTCTGATAGATCTCCAGCATGCTGGTGCCCCGGTGAGCATCGGCACGCAGAAGCATTTCGCGCAGGTGCTTCGGATCACGGTCCATGCTTCGGGCGATGAAGGTGGCATCGGCGCCTTTGCACAGTGCAAGCGGATTGAACGGATGGTCCGTGCTGCCCATCGGCGTGCTGCGCGTGACAGCACCTTCCGGCGAAGTGGGCGAGTATTGTCCCTTGGTAAGTCCGTAGATCTCGTTGTTGAACAGCAACACGTTCAGGTCCACGTTACGGCGCAAGAGGTGGATCAGGTGATTGCCCCCGATGCTAAGGGAATCACCGTCGCCCGTGATCATCCAAACGCTGAGGTTGGGCTGTACGCTGCGCATGCCGCTTGCGATGGCAGGAGCACGTCCGTGGATGCTGTGCATGCCATACGTATCCAAGTAGTAGGGGAAGCGCGAGGAGCATCCGATACCGCTGATGAAGACGATCTCCTCCTTGGGTCGGCCGTGCACTGCGAGCACGCTCTCCACTTGCTTGAGGATGGAATAATCGCCGCAGCCGGGACACCAGCGCACTTGCTGGTCGCTGCTGTAATCGATCTTTTTCGGCGCGGGGGCCGCTGGTTGCAACGTGCTCATTTGTTCAACAGGTTCAAAGCTCCAACACGGATCTCATCCGAAGTGAAAGGCATGCCTTGCACCTTGTTCAATCCATGTGCATCCACCAAGTATTCGGCGCGCAGGAGTTGGCGCAACTGGCCACTGTTCATTTCAGGTATCAACACATGCTTGTAGCGCTTCAGCAAGCCTCCAAGCCCTTTATTGAAGGGGAACATGTGCCGCAGTTGCACGTGTGCCACGCTATGGCCTTCCTTCTGCAAGACCTGCGTAGCCGTGCGGATGGCACCATAGGTGGATCCCCAGCCTACGATCAGCACATCACCGCTTTCAGGGCCACTATCCAGGCGGATGGGGCGATAGGTATCTGCGATCCGCTCCACCTTCTCGGCACGAAGGCGCGTCATGAGCTGGTGGTTTTGTGGATCGTAGCTGATGTTGCCGGTCTTGTCTTCCTTTTCAATGCCACCGATCCGGTGCTGCAAGCCCTTCATGCCGGGCACTGCCCAAGGGCGTACGCCGTTCTCGTCGCGGTCATAAGGCAAGAATGTTTCGAGATCGGCGAGCGGATTCCCTTCGGCATCCGTGGTTTCACGCGGCGTAGCGAAGGGTGGCTTGATCGGACGGAGGTCCTTGGCCTCTGGAAACCGCCATGGTTCCGCACCATTGGCGATGTAGCCATCGCTGAGGAGGATCACGGGGGTCATGTGCTCCACGGCCAGCTTCACGGCCTCGAAAGCCATCTCAAAGCAATCCGTAGGGCTGCTGGCTGCAAGCACGGGAATCGGCGCTTCACCGTTGCGACCATGAATGGCCTGCCAGAGATCGGCCTGTTCCGTTTTTGTGGGCAGACCCGTGCTGGGGCCACCGCGTTGCACGTTCACCACCACCAAGGGAAGCTCCAGCATGAACGCCAAGCCAAGGGCCTCCCCTTTCAAGGCGATACCCGGGCCGCTGCTTGCGGTAACCCCGAGCGCGCCACCATAGCTGGCACCGATGGCCGAACAGATCGCCGCGATCTCGTCCTCCGCCTGAAAGGTCTTCACATCGAAATGCTTGTTGCGTGAAAGCTCGTGCAGGATGTCGCTGGCTGGCGTGATGGGGTAGCTGCCATAGAACAGTTCCAACCCCGCCTTCTGCGCGCCGGCGATCAATCCGATGGCGATGCCTTGGTTTCCGGTGATGTTCCGGTAGTTTCCCTTGGGCATCGGAGCGGGCTTCACCTCGTAGCGCGTGGTGAAGGTTTCGCTGGTGTCACCGTAGTTGTAGCCTGCCTGAAGTGCCTTCAGGTTCGCATCCAGAAGCTCCGGCTTGGTCTTGAACTTGTTCTCTATGAAGAGCTTCGTACGCTCCAAGGAACGGCTGTACATCCAGTTGATGAAACCGAGCACGAACATGTTCTTGCTGCGGTCCTTCTCCTTCATACCAAGGGAAGTGTCTTCCAGCGAAAGGCGCGTCAGCTTGGTGATATCCACCGAGTGCAACACATAGTTATCCAGCGACTGGTCGGTCAGTGGATTCTCAATGTCGGGATAACCGGCCAAGCGCAGGTTCTTCGTGTCGAAGCCGTCGCTGTTGGCGATGATGGTGCCTCCGTGCTTGAGCTTGTTGAGGTTGGCCTTCAGCGCTGCGGCATTCATCACCACCAGCACATCGCATACATCACCGGGTGTGAAGACGTCCACACTGCCGAAATGCAATTGATAGCCGGAGACGCCAGCCAGGGTTCCTTGTGGCGCACGGATCTCTGCCGGGTAATTCGGGAACGTGCTCACATCGTTGCCGAAGAGCGCATTGGATTCGGTGAACTGGCTTCCAGTAAGCTGAATGCCATCACCGCTGTCGCCAGCGAAGAGGATCACCACATTCTCACGGATCTCCGTGGTCTTGGGGCGGGGAGTTTGGATCGTATCCATAATGGGGCGCAAAGGTACGGGGGCACCAATAGCGGCGGGTCTGATCAAAGTCAGAGTTTGAAGGAGGTCGGATCCGCGCTGATCCGCGCGGTATTTGCCGAAAGCGCAAGACGGTTTCACCCCATTCCTGCAAGGCCCGCTTACTTTGTCCACTTCCAGAGCTGAACGAATGATGCAGATGAACCACTTCTCCCGCCCATTGATCGGGCTTGGCCTCGTGCTATTGGCCGCATGCCAACCGGTTTCCCGAACGACAGCCGTACCGCCTCCCCCGCCCGCCGTGGTGCGGGATGCCCCCGCCCGCTTGGCCGACCAGAACGTGGATGCCACCATTTACCAGAACATGTCCGCCGAGGTACACCGGCTCTTCCAACAGGGATATGAACTGGCCGCCATCAGGCTGGATGCGAACCTGGCCCGTCCCCATACACTTCCACCAGCGGTGATCGTGGACATCGACGAGACCATATTGGACAACAGTCCCTACCAAGTGACCAATGCCGCCAACGGCCTCACTTACACCCCGAAAAGTTGGAAGGAATGGACCGCCAAGGCCGAGGCCAAGGCATTGCCGGGAGCCGTGGAATTCCTGAACAATGCTGCGCGAAAGGGTTGCGCCGTCTTCTATATCAGCAACCGCGAGATCGATGAGACCGCCGCCACCATCAAGAACTTGGTGGCCGAAGGCTTTCCCATGGCGGACAGCGCCCATGTGATGCTGATGCACGGCACCAGCGACAAGACCGTTCGGAGGGCGGAAGTAGCGAAGACCCACTCCATCGCCTTGCTCGTAGGCGACCAGCTTACGGATTTCGCCCAGAGCTACAAGGACCGGAGCGTGGGTGAAGGCAAACCCCATGTGGATGCCAACCGCGACACCTTGGAACGCTACTTCATCATGCTTCCCAACTCGATGTACGGCGTTTGGCTGGATGCGGTGAGCGGGCGGCCTTTGGAGGACAAGCCCGACAGCAAGGAGCGTATCCTGAAGAAAAACGCCTACTGATGCGGGCCGTGGTCCAACGGGTGTCGGAAGCCGCGGTGCACATCGCCGGCGCCGAGCATGCCCGTATCGGGAACGGCCTGTTGGTATTGCTCGGTATTGAAGTGGGCGATACCACGGAAGAACTGGAGTGGCTCTGCGGAAAGGTGGCCCGCTTGCGGATCTTCCCGGATGAGGAAGGCATCATGAACGAGGACGTGAATGAAGCCTTGGGCAGCCTTCTTCTGGTAAGCCAATTCACCCTGCACGCCAGCACCCGGAAAGGCAATCGGCCCAGCTACATACGGGCAGCACGGCCGGAAGAGGCCATCCCACTTTATCTCCGAGCCAAACAGCTCTTCAGCACCCAGATCCGAGGACAGGTGAAAAGCGGCGAGTTCGGTGCGGACATGCAGGTTTCGCTGGTGAACGATGGCCCCGTTACCATTTTCATTGATAGCCGACTGAAGGAATGAGCATCCCCAAGGAAACCGAGCCGAACGGAGAGATCGTCATTTTGCAACGCGAAGTGGATGAGTGGATCTCCAACGTGGGTGTGCGCTACTTCAGCGAGCTGACGAACATGGCCATGCTCACTGAAGAAGTGGGTGAAGTGGCCCGCATCATCGCCCGCCGCTATGGCGAACAAAGCGAGAAGGAAAGTGATAAGGGCAAGGACCTCGGCGAGGAACTGGCGGACGTGTTATTCGTGCTGTTGTGCCTGGCGAACCAGACGGATACCGACCTGCAATTGGCTTGGGAAAAGAAGATGACCGCCCGTACGGAGCGGGATGCGGAGCGCCACCGATCGAACCCGAAGTTGAAGTAAATTCTTCAGAGTGCCCCAAGCACTTGGCTGACGATGCGATCGGCAGCCCCTTTGCGCTCTTGCACATAGCGCGATGCCGCTTCCGAGGCGGTACGCAAAGCACTCGGGTTAGTGAGCCAGCGTTTCAGAGCGGCTTTCAAGTCCTTCTCTGTTCGCACCTCCACTCCTGCACCTGCATTGATCAAGCCCTGCGCCTCCGGGAACTTCTCGTGATCCGGGCCAAAGAGCACCGGCACACCCCAAGCGGCGGACTCCAACAGGCTATGGATGCCATCGGTGAAACCACCACCGACGTAAGCGATACTACCATATTGATAGAGTCGGGCCAGCACTCCCATCCGGTCGACCAGCAAGGTGCCATGCGCCTCTTTCCCAAGGGTGGCGGCAACATTCCCTTCCGGACTTCCCTCCAGTTCGGACCAGCGGGCCAAGGGCTTCGGGAAATGGCGCTCCAGCTCCTCCAGTTGCTGTGCATGGAGTTCGTGCGGAACAACCATGCACTTGGGTGCGATCGAACCCAACTCCTTCAGTGCTTTCGCCAATAGACCTTCATCAGCCGGCCATGTGCTTCCGCATACCAGCACCGGCCCATTTCCTGCGAAAGCACGGGCCAGTGGCAACTCCTCTTTCTCGGCTGCAATGGCCGCCACGCGATCAAATCGGGTATCGCCACCCTCTGAGACGTTGCTATAACCCAAGCCGGCAATCAACGATCGCGAAGCCTCATCCTGTGTGGAGATCGCGGTGAAACAGGAAAGCATCTTCCGCCATGCGCCCCCATACCACCGGAAGAAGGGCTGGTCATTGCGAAAAAGGGCCGATACAAGAAAGGTCGGGACCTTGTTGGCCTTGAGTGCTTGTAGATGGTGGTACCAGAATTCGTACTTCACGAAGACCGCAGCCTTCGGGCGGATCAGCTGCTGGAGGCGTTCGGCATTCCCTGCTGAATCCGGTGGCAGATAATCCACGTGCGTGGCCAGCGGATAGTCCTTGCGGGCCTCATAACCGCTGGGGCTGAAGAAAGTGAGCAGGACCGGAAGTTCGGGGCGTTCCTTTTTGATGGCTTCCAGCACGGGCCTGCCCTGTTCGAATTCACCCACGCTGGCACAATGCATCCAAAGGCAACCCTGCAACCGGGGCGCCGCCTGTTCCAAGCGCTCCCACAGTTCTTCTCGCCCCTTCACCCAAGCCGCCGCTTTCGGTTTCCAAAAGGCAGCCATACGGACCGCCGTGTGGTACGCCCCGGTGCCCAGGTCGTAGAGCAACGGCATCAGCGGTAGAACTGCCTATCGTCGCGGGCCTTGTAAATGGGCAGCGTCCAGCCGAAGCGCAGCCCATTGAGCCCGTCAAAGTGCGTATCCGTGTCCGCCCTGTTCTTATCGAAATAATAGGGACGCAAGGATTCCGTGAAGCCGATGTTGACCTCAAAGCCCACCATGAAATTGATGTACTTGTTATTGCTGAGGTGTTGGTACCCTGCAAAGAACATCGCCATTGGACCCGCCGCCAATCGATCATACCCCTTCAGGTATTCATCCTCCAACGCCGGCACGAAATCGTTCTGACTTTGGATCAACAGCTTGTGCCGCATGTATCCGCCACCCAGCTTCAAGAGCATCCCACTGTTGGGGTTGGGGCCGGCGATGGGGATCACCTTGCCGGCGAATGCCACCACGGTATAGCCGCGTTCGAACAACAGGATCTTCGCGGGATCCCCATCCTGGTTCACCACCACGCCGTTGCTGGTGGTCATTTCGCGCAGGACGCTCCGGTCATTCACCTTGTTGCCGAAAATGAACGAGCCTTCCAGTCCGAGCGAGTAATTGCTCTTGAACTTCACCGATATGCTCAACCCCAGATTGTTGTTCGCCCCGAACTGTTCGCCCAGGTCACCATTCGGAAGCTGATAGGCATAACTGAGGGTGATGGGCACGATCCTGATGGACGTATCCTGGATGCCGCTTTGGGCGTAGGAGGCCGCTGATAAAAGCAAGGCCAACACGGGAAGGGACCAACGATATCGTTTCATGCGGAGGCGAAGGTAGCAGTGCCCTCGCTGTGCCCGAATACTTTCAGGTGAGAGGGGCCTACTTGCCAGCGTTGGTCCGTCCGGGGCACACATTACCTTCGCCCCTTGCCCCAACTTAGGCTGGTTGCCTGCATACCCCATTGATAGATCCATGAAGCCCATCCAAATGGTCGACCTGCTCGGCCAGTACGAGAAGATAAAGCCAGAAGTGGACGCCGCCCTGATGAACGTGATCACCACCACGGCCTTCATCAATGGACCGGAAGTAAAGTCTTTCGAAAAAGAGCTTGCTGCATACCTGGGAGTGAAGCATGTGATCGCATGCGGCAACGGCACCGATGCCTTGCAAGTGGCCATGATGGCCTTGGGGCTGAAGCCCGGTGATGAGGTGATCACCGCCTCCTTCACTTTCGTGGCCACCGTGGAAGTATTGGCCCTGCTCGGCCTGGTGCCGGTATTTGCCGATGTACTGCCGGGAACCTTCAACCTGGACCCTGCCGATGTGGCCCGTAAAGTGACGCCACGTACCAAGGCAATTGTGCCGGTACATCTCTTCGGACAATCAGCCGATATGGATGCCATGCTCGCCATCGCCCGGGAATACGACCTGCGCGTGGTGGAGGATGCCTGCCAATCCATCGGTGCGGACCATTTTGGCGCGAACGGAAAGCGCAAATCCGGAACGCTCGGGGACATCGGCGTAACGAGCTTCTTCCCCAGCAAGAACTTGGGGTGCTATGGCGACGGCGGCGCGCTCTTCACCAATGATGATGAGCTCGCCCACCTGATCCGCCGTGTGTGCAACCATGGCAGCGAAGAGCGCTACTACCATGAGGTGATCGGGGTGAACAGCCGCCTGGATTCCATGCAAGCCGCTGTGCTGCGGATCAAGCTGCGCCACTTGGACGCATACGCCAAGGCCCGCAATGCCGCCGCCGCCGCGTACGACAATGCATTCTCCCGTATCGACGGCATCTCTGTTCCGGAGCGCAGCCCTTTCAGCAACCATGTGTTCCATCAATACACGCTGCGGATCGCCAACGGCCAACGGGATGCACTTCGCAAGCACCTCGAAACAGAGGGCGTGCCAGCGATGGTATACTACCCTGTCCCCTGCCATCTGCAGAATGCATACAAGAGCGATCGCTTCCCGGATGGATCACTTCCCGTCACGGAACAGCTCACGAAAGAGGTGATCTCGCTTCCCATGAGCACCGAACTGGACCAGGACCAACTCGAACACATCACCCGAGCGGTGACGAAGTTCTTCAACTAAAAAAAGCCCCACGGGTGGCTGCGCCTTTTCAGGTGGCAAAACCCCATGACGAACATGAACATAGCAGTAGTAGGAACCGGATACGTCGGACTGGTGACCGGCACATGCTTCGCCGAAACAGGCAACCATGTGATATGCGTTGATATCGACCAAGAGAAGGTGCAGAAGCTCAAGGACGGCAAGGTGCCCATTTACGAGCCGCATTTGGATGTCCTGTTCGAGCGCAACATCCGCCAAGGTCGCTTGGTGTTCACCACCGACCTGAAGGAGGCAGTGGACCAAGCCCAGATCATTTTCTTGGCGCTGCCCACTCCTCCGGGTGAGGACGGAAGTGCCGATCTGAAATACGTTTTGGGCGTTGCCAAGGAACTGGGCAAGATCATCACGGATTACAAGGTGATCGTGGATAAGAGCACGGTACCTGTGGGAACGGCCGAAAAGGTCCGCTCCGCGGTGGCCGAGCATGCCAAGGTGCCCTTTGATGTAGTGAGCAATCCGGAGTTCCTGCGGGAAGGCTTTGCCGTGGACGACTTCCTGAAGCCCGACCGCGTAGTGGTAGGCACCAGCAGCGCCCGCGCGCAAAAAGTGATGGAGGACCTCTACAAGCCCTTCGTGCGGCAGGGCAACCCCATCATCTTCATGGATGAGCGGAGTGCCGAGCTCACCAAGTATGCCGCCAATGCTTTCCTCGCAGTGAAGATCACCTTCATGAACGAGATCGCGAACTTCTGCGAAGCAGTGGGTGCCGACGTGGACAAGGTGCGCATCGGCATCGGCAGCGATAGCCGGATCGGTAAGCGCTTCCTCTTCCCGGGCATCGGCTACGGTGGCTCCTGCTTCCCCAAGGATGTGCAGGCCCTGGCCAAGAGTGGCGAGGATGCCGGGTACAACTTCGAGATCATCAATAGCGTGATGAAGGTGAACGAGCGCCAGAAGACCACCTTGGTGGACAAGATCCAAGCGCACTACGGAAAGGACCTGCGCGGAAAGCACTTCGCCATGTGGGGACTGGCCTTCAAGCCCGATACCGACGATATCCGCGAAGCACCGGCCTTGTATATGATCGATGCGTTAGTGGAGGCCGGCGCCACCATCACCACGTTCGACCCGGAGGCCATGGACAATGTGCGCAAGGCCATCGGCGACAAAGTGAACTACGCAACCGACGAATACGCTGCGTTGGAGAATGCCGACGCCCTGCTGATCGCAACGGAATGGGCCTTGTTCCGCACACCGGCCTTGGAGCGGATGGAGAAGCTGATGAAGGAGAAAGTGATCTTCGACGGGCGCAACCTCTACGATCTGGACGAAATGAAGGAACTGGGATTCCATTACGTCAGCGTTGGCAGGCAGGCCGTGAATGCACCGGTTAAAGCAAAGATCTGACATGGTGAAGAAAAGCCCTCTCAAAGTGGCCAAGGCAAGCACCAAGCGTGCTACCGGCAAAGCGAAGCCGCCTGCCAAAAAGGCCCAGATGAAAATGGTGAAGCCTGCGGAAAAGGAGCGTGTCCTGATCACGGGGGCTGCAGGTTTCCTCGGTTCGCATCTCTGTGATAGGTTCCTCGCGGAAGGCTACCACGTGATCGCCATGGACAACCTGATCACCGGCCGCTTGAAGAACATCGAGCACCTGTTCCAGCACAAGGATTTCGAATTCTACCACCACGATGTCTCCAAGTACGTCCACGTACCGGGCAAGCTGAAGTACATCCTGCACTTCGCTTCTCCGGCCAGCCCGATCGACTACCTGAAGATCCCGATCCAAACGCTCAAAGTGAGCTCCTTGGGCACGCACAATCTGCTCGGTCTCGCTTTGCAGAAGAACGCCCGGATCCTGGTAGCCAGCACAAGCGAGGTCTATGGCGACCCGCAGGTCCACCCCCAAAAAGAGGACTACTGGGGCCACGTGAACACCGTGGGACCCCGTGGTGTGTATGACGAAGCCAAGCGCTTCCAAGAGGCCATCACCATGGCTTACCACACCTACCATGGATTGGAGACGCGCATCGTACGCATCTTCAACACCTACGGCCCACGCATGCGCCTGAATGATGGACGGGTATTGCCTGCATTCATCGGCCAAGCCCTGCGTGGTGAGGACCTCACCATCTTCGGCAAGGGCAACCAGACCCGTAGCTTTTGCTATGTGGACGACCTGATCGAAGGCATCTACCGCTTGCTGAAGAGCGATTATGCGGGTCCGGTGAACGTCGGTAATCCAGCGGAGATCACCATCAAGCAATTTGCACAGGAGATCGTGAAGCTCACCGGCACCAAGCAAAAGCTCGTGTACAAGCCACTGCCGCAGGATGATCCCATGCAACGCCAGCCGGATATCACCTTGGCCAAGAAATTGCTAAAATGGCAACCGAAGGTTTCCCGTGCCGAGGGCTTGAAGATCACCTACGACTACTTCAAGAGCCTTTCCGCGGAGGAGCTACACGAGAAGGAGCACAATACCTTCGAGGGGTACGTGCGGAAGTAACACCCGCTCCTACTAGCACTTGTTTCCGCTACCTGTTCGAACGCTGAATAGCGGTGTTCCATGAACATCCTCTTGAGCCGATCTTTGCATACATGAAGCTGCGTGTTGCTGGTGTTCCCGAGCCGTACAACCTGCCATGGCATTTGGCCATGGAAAAGCATCGGTTCGCCGATGCTGGTATCGAATTGGAATGGCACATGGTGCATGAGGGTACGGGGCGCATGTGCCAGATGCTCCGCGATGGCGAACTGGACATGGCCGTGCTGGTGACAGAGGGTGCGCAGCGCGACATCCTCAATGGCGGACAACACCGCATCGTTAGCGGATTCGTGGAAAGCCCACTTCCTTGGGGCGTGCATGTGCCCGCGCGTTCAAGGCTACAGGCGGACAATTTGAAAGGCATTCATTACGCCATCAGCCGCTTGGGCAGCGGAAGCCACATCATGGCCATGCTCCATGCCGAAAAGCAAGGCTGGCGACCCGCGGAGCAGGACCTTGAAGTAGTACATAGCATGACCGCTGCGGCCACGCGCATGGAGCATGCACCGCCTGTGATCTTCTTGTGGGAGCGGTACGTTACCCAACGTTACGTGGATGCAGGTATCATGCGCTGTGTGGACGTGATGCGCGCTCCGTGGCCCGGTTTCGTGATCACCGCGCGAGAAGCATTCATAAAGCAGCACCCGGATGTGATCGAACGCGCCTTGGAGGTCCTGCGCGCAGAGGCGGAAGCATTAAGGGATGGCCCACATACTGCTGAATTGGTGATGCAGAACGCAGGATTCACGGAGGAGCTGGCCCACGAATGGCTTCAGCATGTGCGGTGGAAGGTGGAACCACCGGAGGAGGCTGCATACGACCAACTGACCGATGCACTTCGGCTTTTGGGGCTGACTGAATAAGTGATCAGCGAGCGGCCTATGCCGCTACCCACGCCCATACCCCGACAAGGACCAGGATAGCGCCCAATACGCGGAAGGCGCGGCTCAAGGCCCGATCGGCCAGGCGATCACGCAGGTGGCCTCCTACTTTTATCAGTAGCAGCAATAAGGCCATGGCCCCCAAGAAGGCCCCCATGCTGAAGCCTACTAATGCACCCCAGCCATGGAGTTGCACACCAAAGCTTTCCATACCTAAGCGCACACCACACCAGAAGAGCGCCAACTGTGGGTTCATCAGGCCCAGTGCCAGCCCTCGCATAAAACCGCCGCTCACCTTGGTATCGGTTTGAATATGGAAGGGCTTCATGATGAGGGCGATGTACAGCCCCAAACCGATCAACACCACCGCTGTGATCCGCCCCGGGGTTATGCCCCAGGAAGTGGTATAAGCCAGGATGCGATCGGTGGCCACAAAAGCAATGGCCGCGTAAAGGATCTCCGGTAAAGCGCCGCCCCATGCCGTGCGCCGTGCTGTGGCGGGTCCATGCCGAATGGCTGCAGCCAGTACGGCCGTGTTCACCAGGCCCGCCTGTAAGGAGCCAATGAAGCTGGCCACAGTGGCCACCAGCAGGGCAAGCAAGGCTTCCATCATGGGCGGGGCAAGGTAGCCATGTGACCGCGCCCATTTCCTGCACAGGGCTCGTCAACGAACTATCACAAAGCGCTTTGCTTCAAAGCCACGGTCGGAAGCAATGCTCAGGGTGTATGTGCCTGCCGCCAGGGTCGCCGGTAAATCCACTTTGATCGGTGACGAAGAAGCCACCACGCTTTTCCGCAGCAGGTTGCGCCCGGTGGCATCCGCAAGTAGGATGGTCGTGTGGCCATATTCCATCGGTAGTTTTAGAAAGAAAGCATCACTGCCGTTGGGGTTGGGCCATAGCACAGAACGGCCTTGCCCCCATTCGGAGATGCCGACACCGAGTTCACCTTCACACACGCAATCCGCTCCCACAACATCGTTGTGTGTATTGGGATCTTCATCATCACAGGGATCACCCACCGTACCAAAGATCTCGGGGCATTCATCACCGGCCACTGCCACGTGGTCGAGCGGTTGTTCGCAGGCCAGCAAGGTGTCTGCTGGGTCGCCCAAGCCGTCGCCGTCCAGATCCGCATACCACGTGGAGGCTGGGGTCACGGCCACGTTCACTTCGGCCATGTCACTGCACCCTCCGCCGCTGGCCATGGTCGACAAGCGATACGTGTAGGTACCCGGGGCACTCGCCGCCGGATCGAAGGTGCTGCTGGCTGGCTGCATTCCGTATCGCCAATTCCCTCCTGTCTGCGGAGTGCCACCCAGCATGATGAAAAGCAAGAACGGCGGATCCGTGCTGCACACGACAATGGAAGTGTCCTCCCCTGCATACACGCCCGGAAACTCATGCAGCCCGAATTCCACCACCTTGCAGTACACCCCACTGGTGTCCATGTAGTATTGATACATGCCGGAAGTATCCACCGCCGGGTCGTAGATACCACTATGCGGCACACCTTCCAGCCACCACTGTCCGCCCTCAGGCATCGGGATGTACAGGGCCACAAGCGAATCAATGGACAGCGGCCCCGTTACGCGGCATTGGTTCCTGTGGATCACCTTAGGGTATATCACATCGATCGGCACCTCCTGGGTCACCTGCCCGCAGCCATTGGTAGCGGTCAGCATCACCGGGTCACCATAGTTCAGCAGGACGCGCACCGTGTCTCCGGAAGTGGAAAGCACTTCGGCATTGCTCCAGACCAACGAAGCGCATGGGCCGGTAAGGAAGGTGGACGATACAATATCCAGCGTATCGCCCAAGCAGGCCACAACGGAAGAGGCAGTAATGGAGAGGATCTGCGGCTGTTCACACGCCGCCAGCCCGGTGGTGTCCGCCGGTCCATGGAAGACCGTCACCGTGTCCGTACGGCAGAAATTGCTGGCCGTGAAGGTGTAGGTACCCCAAGGTGCATACGGCAGGCCGAAGTGGGGCGAGCCGGTGATCAGCAGGCCGTCCGGACCGTACCATCGGGTGGTGATCGGGCCAAGACCGCTTACGCCCACATCGAACACCACATAGCCCGTATGGCAGGAATCCTGCACGGTGACTCCTGCATTGGAAACCACCGGTCCTACGCAAGGATCCGGTGGTTCCACGAAGAGCACCAGCGTATCACTTCCGCAGGCGTTGGAGGTCACCAGCGTATAGTTTCCTTCGGTGGGATTACCCACGGTCAACCCTATTTCCGGGTTCATCGGCAGTACCTCGCCCCAGGGCATCGTCCACATATAGCTGAGGCAGTTCCCCGTTGCCGATGCATACAACTGTATGCGTGGAAAAGCGCCCTGCCCACCGCCAACACCAGGATGGAACCATACGCTGTCGATTGCGGGAGGTACGCAGAGGCCGGTATCCACCAGCGCTTCCACCTGCGCCGTATCCGCACCGCAGGCGTTGGAAGCCACCACTGTGTACAGGCCCGCCGGACCTGTAGGTGAGTACACCTGCGGTTGCCAAGACAATAGCGAACCATTGGGGCGGTACCAGGACAGATCCGGCAAGGTGCCCGAAGCCTCCACCCAGAGGTTTACGCCGAAGCCGCAATAAGGCACCGGGCCCGCGCCTGCATCCGTGATCACCGGTGGTTCACAGGGCGGGCAGTCCCCGGATGAGATCGGAGCGGTTAGGATCTCTCCGGTCACATCAAACCCGTTCACGGACAGGTAATAATCCAAGTTGTTCAGGCCGGTGAAGGCGTTCCCAACAAGTAGCACATTACGGCAACCTCCCAGCTCCCGGATGCGGAAGCCGAACAATACCGTACCGGACGAGGTGATCCCGCAATCCTCTCCGAGCGGGCGTAACTGGAACACATTGAGGGTTGCGTAACGCCAGCCCAACAGATCGTGTACACCGCCCGTGCTTAGAATCGGGCTGCCGGCGCAGGCATCCTCGATATCGGTGGCACTCATCACCCCGCCGGCCGCACTTTCCCAGCGGATGGAAAGCGTCAGTGAGCTGATGAATCCTTCAATGTCAGCACCTGTAGAGAATGCACGCACCTCAAAGGAATCCGGAACGGCTGTTTCGTACAAGCCCAAATTGACCTGTTGTGCATCAACAAGTGTTACCACAAAAAGGCTTGAGACGAGGAAACCAAGTAATCGTAGTTTTATCATTACCAAACGTTTTTATGCTCCTGAATGATCATAGCAATTGTGCTTGACCAGTGCCATTCTTCCTGCCAAGCAATATGGCTAAGATAGGAACCTGGTCATCGGATACTCAACGCTTGTTGGTTCCCCACGCTCTGAGATACCTTCGCAGCCCTTAAAGCCGCTCTGTTCGGCAGGCCGAGCTCCTGCCATCACTCCCTCCATGGAATACACCGCCCACCCTACCGCCGTTATCGACGAAGGCTGCACAATCGGTGCGGGCACGCGTATCTGGCACTTCAGCCATATCATGCCCGGTGCCGTGATCGGCAAGGGTTGCAACCTCGGGCAGAACGTGGTGGTGAGCCCGGATGTAAAACTGGGCGATAACGTGAAGGTGCAGAACAACGTGAGCATCTATACCGGTGTGGAGTGCGAGGACGATGTATTCCTCGGGCCTTCCTGCGTGTTCACCAACGTGATCAATCCGCGCAGCGCGGTGAATCGGCGCGGGGAGTACCTGCGCACCTTGGTGAAGAAAGGCGCAACCATCGGTGCCAATGCCACCATCGTTTGCGGGCACGACATCGGTCGCTACGCCTTTATCGCCGCTGGTGCCGTGGTGACCAAGGAGGTTCCTGATCACGCTTTGGTGATGGGAAACCCCGCTCGCCGCACGGGCTGGATGAGCGAGCATGGTCACAAGTTGAATTTCGATGCGAACGGCGAGGCCAGCTGCCCGGAAAGTGGCCAACGCTACACCCTGAAAGACGATCTAGTCCGAAGAAGCTCATGAGCTCCGAAGAGAAGAAGATAAAATTCGCCGTGGTGGGTTGTGGCCACATCGGCAAACGGCATGCGGAAATGATCTCGCGCAATCCGGAAAGCCAGCTGGTGGCGCTGTGCGACATCAAGCCCAAGGAAGCCCTCGGACTCGATGCCTTTGATGTGCCCTACTTCACCGACGCTGCGGCCATGTTGGAAGCGGTGCCGGATATTGATGTGGTGAACATCTGTACGCCGAACGGACTCCATGCGTCCTTGAGCCTCCTCGCGCTCGACCATGGCAAGCACGTGGTGTGCGAGAAGCCAATGGGTCTCACCAAGGCCAGTTGCGAAGCCGTGCTCTCCAAGGCCCTCCAGAAGCACCGGCATGTGTTCGGTGTGATGCAGAACCGCTACAGTCCCCCCAGCGAATGGATGAAGGAAATGGTGGAGGAAAAGCGCCTCGGTGACATCTTTCTGGTGCAGGTGAACTGCTACTGGAACCGCGATGAGCGCTACTACAAGAAGGATGGCTGGAAAGGCACCGCCGATCTGGATGGAGGTACGCTCTTCACCCAGTTCAGCCACTTTGTGGACATCATGTACTGGCTCTTCGGCGACATCACCGACATCCAAGGACGCTTCGCCGATTTCAACCACAAGGACCTCACCACCTTTGAGGACAGTGGCTTGGTGAGCTTCCGTTTCCTGAACGGTGGCTTGGGTTGCCTGAATTATTCCACCAGCGTGTGGGACAAGAATCTCGAGAGCAGCATCACCGTGATCGGCAGCAAGGGCAGCATCAAGGTAGGTGGCCAATACATGGACCAAGTGGAAGTGTGCCATGTGCAGGATTACACCATGCCCGTGCTTGCACCCACCAATCCAGCCAACGACTACGGTGCCTACAAAGGCAGCGCAAGCAATCACCACTACATCATTGAGAACGTGGTGGACACTTTGAAGACCCGAAAATCCATGACCACCAATGCCCTTGAAGGCATGAAGGTGATCGACATCATTGAACGTATTTACCAGAAGAGGGATGAGCGACCTGTATGAGCGACTGAAGCGTAAGGAGGCCAAGATGGCCGTGATCGGGCTGGGCTATGTGGGCTTGCCCATCGCCTTGGCGTTCGCACGGAAGATCAAGGTGGTAGGCTTCGATATCAATGCCAAACGCGTGGAGATGATGCGCCGGGGCGAGGACCCCAGCGAGGAGCTATCGAAGGAAGCGTTCGAGGGCGCCGACATCTACTTCACCGCTGATATCGAGGACCTGAAGGACGTGGAATTCTTCATTGTGGCCGTGCCCACGCCGATAGACCAGCAGAACATTCCGGATCTCACCCCGCTCCTATCAGCCACGCGCACAGTGGGCAAAGTGCTGAAGAAGGGCGACCATGTCGTGTTCGAAAGCACGGTATATCCCGGCTGTACGGAAGAGGATTGCGTACCGGTTCTGGAGGAACTGAGCGGGCTTAGTTATATCTCTGATTTCAAGGTGGGCTATTCCCCGGAGCGCATCAATCCAGGAGACAAGGTGCACACGTTGCAGAGCATTGTGAAGGTGACCAGTGGTTGCGATGCGGAGAGCGCGGAGACCGTTGCCAAAGTGTACGAAATGGTGGTGGATGCCGGTGTACATCGGGCCTCCAGCATCAAGGTGGCCGAGGCCGCCAAGATCATCGAGAACACCCAGCGCGACGTCAACATCGCGCTCACCAACGAGCTGTCCATCATTTTCAACCGGATGGGCATCAACACCTTCGATGTACTGGAGGCTGCAGGAACGAAGTGGAATTTCCTCAAATTCCAGCCCGGCCTGGTAGGTGGGCACTGCATCGGCGTGGATCCCTACTACCTCGTCTTCAAGGCGAAGGAACTGGGCTACCACGCACAGATCATCGACAGCGGCCGCTTCGTGAACGATAGCATGGGCGGCTATGTGGCCAAGCAAACGGTGAAGAAGATCATCGCCACAGGCACCAACCCTACGGACGCCCGCGTGCTTGTTATGGGTGCCACCTTCAAGGAGAACGTGAGCGACATCCGCAACAGCAAGGTGGCCGATGTGGTGAAGGAGCTGAAGAGCTTCAGTGTACACGTGGATGTGAGCGACCCACACGCGGACAGCGACCATGTGAAGGAAGAATACGGATATGAGCTCGCCCCCACGTTCAACGGTCCATATGATGCCATCATCGTAGCTGTGAACCATGCGGAATATGCCGACTACGATGAACAATGGTTCCGTGGCCAGCTGAAGCCGACGGGTATCTTAGTGGATCTAAAGGGCACCTACCGGAAGAGCGTCAAGGACCTGAACTACTGGAGCCTTTGAGCCATGGCCATGGAGGCTCCTGTTCCGCAGGATGACAAGCAACGGCCGAATGAACGCACATTCGTTTTCCGTGCTCCGGAGGAAGCGGACAGCCGACCCAAGCCAGAACGATCACCCAAGGACAACATGCAGCCCAGAACGATCCTCATCACCGGCGGCGCCGGCTTTATCGGCAGCCATCTGATCCGGTTGTTCGTGAACAAGTACCCACATTATCGCATCGTGAACCTCGATGCGCTCACCTATGCAGGGAACTTGGATAACCTGCGCGATGTGGAGCACGCCCCCAACTACAGCTTCATCAAGGCGGACATCTGCGATGCGGATGTCATTCAAAAGCTATTTGCCGAGCATGCCTTCGATAGCGTGATCCATTTGGCCGCGGAAAGCCACGTGGACCGCAGCATCAGCGACCCGATGGCCTTCGTCCAGACCAACGTGATCGGTACCGTGAACCTGTTGAACGTGGCCAAGGAAGCTTGGAAAGGGAAGTTTGAAGGAAAGCGTTTCTACCATGTAAGCACCGACGAGGTCTATGGTTCCTTGCATGATGGCGGCTTTTTCACCGAGGAAACACACTACGATCCGCAAAGCCCTTACAGTGCCAGCAAGGCGTCCAGCGACCACTTCGTTCGCGCATACGGGAACACGTACAAGCTGCCCTTCGTGATCAGTAACTGCAGCAACAACTACGGTAGCCATCAATTCCCCGAGAAGTTGATCCCGCTGATGATCCACAACCTGCGCGAAGGCAAGCCCTTGCCCGTGTATGGAAAAGGCGAGAACGTGCGTGATTGGCTGTGGGTGGAGGACCATGCGCGCGCCATCGATGTGGTGTTCCACGAAGGGAAGAATAGCGAGACCTACAACATCGGCGGGCACAACGAGTGGAAGAACATTGACCTGGTCCACGTGTTATGCTCCATCATGGACAAAAAACTGGGTCGCGCCGAAGGTGAAAGCGCCAAACAGATCACGTACGTGACGGACCGTGCCGGGCACGATCTGCGCTATGCGATCGATGCCGCCAAGATCGACCGCGAGCTGGGTTGGAAGCCGAGCATCACCTTCGAACAAGGCTTGGAACAGACCGTGGATTGGTACCTTGCGAATGACCAGTGGTTGCGGGACGTCACTTCTGGCGCCTACCGCGAATACTACGACGAGCAGTACACCAAACGGTAATGGGCATCTTGGGCAACATCTTTGGTAAAGGGCGGCAGGCCATGCCACCGGCGGACCTGAGCGTGCTGAAATGTGATGTGCACTCGCACTTCATCCCCGGTATCGACGATGGTGCCCCCACCATTGAGGCCAGCATGGAATTGCTCCGTGCGATGCATGATCTGGGCTACGAGAAGGTGATAACCACCCCGCACAGCATGGCGGATGGCTACAAGAATCCGCCGGAGGTGATCCTGGGTGGCTTGGAAAAAGTACGTCGTGCCGTGCAGGAGGAAGGTCTTTCGATCGCTGTGGATGCCGCTGCGGAATACTACTTGGACCACGCGTTGCAGGAGAAGATCGCCGCACAACAGCTGCTCACCTTCGGCACGGACATGGTGCTTTTCGAGCTCCCGTTCATCAGCGAGCCGGCGGTATTACTGAGCATCGTGTTCGAGATGCAGACCCAAGGTTTCCGCCCGGTGCTGGCCCATCCTGAGCGTTACCAGTTCTGGCACACGGACATGAGCATGATGGAGAAGCTGAAGGACCGCAGCGTGCTCTTCCAGCTGAACATGATCGCGTTGGCAGGTGCCTATGGACCTGCGGTAAAGAAGGCTGCGGAAAAGATCATCGACAAGGGCTGGTATGATCTGGTGGGCAGCGATTGCCACAGCATGAAGCACATTGAAGCGATCCAAGCAGCGCGCACGGAGCCCTATCTACACAAGCTGATCGACAACGGGAAGCTGTTGAATCCGACGTTGTAGGCCTCTCTATACCTCCGCCGGAGGTCAGGCCGCGCTCGTCTCCACTTCCTTGTTCACCTTCTTGAACAAGCCTTGCAACACCTTGCCGGGGCCACACTCCACGATGTTGCTTGCGCCATCAGCGAGCATGTTGTTCATGATCTGCGTCCAGCGCACAGGAGCGGTGAGTTGCGCAATGAGGTTGGCCTTGATGCGTGCAGGATCCTTGCGGCCGGTCGCATCCACGTTCTGATAGATGGGACAGCGCGGATCCACGATGGGTGTAAACGCAATGGCCGTGGCCAGTTCGGCGCGTGCAGGCTCCATCAGTGGGCTGTGGAAGGCACCACCCACAGGAAGTAGCAAAGCACGTTTCGCACCAGCGGCCTTCAGGGCTTCGCAGGCGGCATTCACCGCTTCAAGCGTTCCGCTGATCACCAGCTGACCGGGGCAGTTGTAGTTGGCAGGCACCACGATGCCAGGAATGGATGCGCAGATCTCTTCGACCTTTTCATCCTCCATTCCCAGAATGGCAGCCATGGTACCGGGTTGGGCCTCGCACGCCTTCTGCATGGCATTGGCACGAGCGGCCACCAGCTTCAACCCATCGGTAAATTCCATCGCTCCAGCCGCAACCAGCGCGCTGAATTCCCCGAGGGAATGCCCCGCCACCATGTCCGGCTGGAAGGCATCGCCCATGGTTTTCGCCCGGATCACGCTGTGCAGGAAGATCGCAGGTTGCGTGACGTTGGTCTGCTTCAGGTCTTCCTCAGTGCCGTCGAACATTACATCGGTAATGTTGAAACCGAGGATGTTGTTGGCGTGCTCAAAGAAGACGCGGGCATTGGCATCGGACTCATAGAGTTCCTTGCCCATACCGGGAAATTGGCTGCCTTGGCCGGGGAAAACGTATGCTTTCATGCAATGGTGTAAGATCTTCAAAGATAGGAGCCGCTCACGGCGGACCTAACGCGGATTCAACCACAGCCAGCCGAATGAATCCAGCCAGCGCATTTGAAATGGCCCCCAATGTCTTAGCTCCTCCGGTCTCCGAACAGGCGCAATAGGGAAAGGAAGAGGTTGAGGAAATCGAGGTACAGGCTCAATGCACCCATCAGGGCCATTTTCTGAGCGACCTCCGTACCGCTGATCATGGTGCCGCCGAGGTTCTTCAGGCGCTGCATGTCGTATGCGGTAAGGCCGGTGAAGATGATCACGCTGATCACGCTGATCACGTAGCCCATGGTATCACTCTTCATGAACATGTTCACCACCATGGCGATCACGATGCCGATGAGGCCGATGAAGAGGATGCTTCCGAGCTTGGTGAGGTCCGTTTTGGTGGTGTAACCTGCCACCGCCATAAGGCCGAATACCGCAGCTGTGACGAAGAACACCGTAGCGATGGAGGTAGCCGTGTAGGCCAAGAAAATGAATGACAAACTGGCGCCCGTTAGTGCCGAATAGGCAATAAAGACCGTCAAAAGCATACTTCCACTCAGGCGATTGATCATACCGCTCATGACGAAGACCAAGGCCAAAGGCGCCAGCATCACCACCCAACCGAGGATGGTCATACCCCCGGTCTGGACGTTGATCAAGCGGGAGATCAGGCTCAGATCGTGGCCGAACCAGTAGGCCACTCCGCCACTGATGACGAGAGCCATGGTCATGTACGTGAAGACCTTCGCGAGGAATGCACGCACTTCATCCGGGTTCGCAACGAAGCCGGGATGCGTCTGCTGGTCGGACGTAAGGGTGGAAAGGGAACTGCGGAACATGGTTCTGTTTGGGGTTGGGATCAGTGGAGCTTCGCGGAGATCAGCTTGATGAACTCCTCGCGCGTGCGGTGGTCATCAAGAAAAATGCCAGTAAAGGCGGAAGTTGTAGTAACGCTGTTCTGCTTTTGGATGCCGCGCATCTGCATGCAAAGGTGGGACGCCTCGATCACCACGGCAACGCCCAATGGCTGCAAGGTGTCCTGGATACAGTCGCGGATCTCGTTCGTGAGGCGCTCCTGCACTTGGAGGCGGCGCGCAAAGGCATCCACCACCCGCGGGATCTTGCTGAGCCCGGTGATCTGGCCGTTCGGAACGTAGGCCACGTGCGCTTTTCCGAAAAAGGGCAACATATGGTGCTCGCAGAGGCTGTACACCTCGATGTCCTTCACCACCACCATCTGGCTGTAGGCCTCCTTGAAGAGGGCCTTGCGCAGGATAGCAGCGGGATCCAGATCGTAGCCTTGGGTGAGGTATTGCAGGCTTTTGGCCACACGCTCCGGCGTACGCAGCAGTCCCTCGCGCTTCGGGTCCTCTCCGATCGCCTTCAGGATATCCCCGTAGTGTGCACTGATGCGCTCCACACGTTCCGGCTCGAACTGATCGACGCGCTGGTAGCGTTTGACCTTCTCAATGGGGCTGGTACCATTGGTCGCCCGCCCTGACTTCGCGGTGTTGGCCCCCTTCTTTCCTGTGGTTTTCGCCATGGCTATTCACCGAAATATTCAACGCTGTTGTTCTCCGTTTCCGAGATCTTCACCCGCTGCAAGGAGCCGCCGATCTTCGCGATGGGCCCTTCCAGCTGCTTCCAGATACCCACGGCCAGGTTCTCAGTGGTGCTGCCCACACCTTTCATGAAGGGCACATCCAGATCCAGGTTCTTGTGATCCACCAGATCGATCACGTGCTCGTGCATGATGCGGCTCAACGCGGAGAGGTCGATCACAAAGCCGGTCTCCGGCTCGGTTTCTCCCTTCACCGTTACCCACAGCTCGTAGTTGTGGCCGTGCCAATTCGGGTTGGAACACTTTCCGAACGTGGCGAAATTCTTCTCGATGCTCCATTCGGGGCGACCGAGCCTATGCGCGGCACTGAAGCGCTCGCGACGAGTGATGTGAACTACTGGCATGGTGTGCAAAGGAGCACGCAAAGGTAAGGGCTGGACTTAGGGCGCTTACTGCCTCCAGAACCACCTTCCGGATGCGACAATTAGACCATAAAGCGCCCACCACCACCCATCCTTACCTTCGCGCGTTCCTATAAGAAACCATTCCCTATGCTGGAAACCGCCTACCTGCGCAGCAAACCCGAAGAAGCCCGCACCCGCTTGGCCAAACGCAACCTCGATGCCGATGCATTGCTCTCCAAGGCCGCCGAGCTGGACGAGCATCGCCGGAGCACGCAGAACGTACTGGATGCGAAGCTCGCCGAGATGAACGACCAGAGCCGTACCATCGGTGAACTGATGAAGGCCGGTAAGAAGGACGAGGCCGAGGACGCCAAGCAACGGACCGCTGAGCTGAAGGATCGGATCACCGCATTGAAGGATGAATTGACCGGAGCTGAACGTGCCTTGCACGATCACCTCTGCAACATCCCGAACGTGCCACAGGACCGTGTTCCCGCAGGCAAAACACCGGAGGAGAACGTGACCGTGATGCAGCATGGCGACCTGCCGGAACTTCCCGAAAGCGCCAAGCCGCATTGGGACCTTGGCGAAGATTACAACCTCTTCAGCCTGGAACAAGGTGTGAAGCTGACGGGTGCTGGCTTCCCCGTTTACACCGGCCAAGGCGCGAAACTCCAACGGGCGCTGATCGCCTTCTTCCTGGACCGCGCCATCGAGGCAGGCTATGTGGAGGTGATGCCGCCTTTGATGGTGAACGCCGATTCAGCCTACGCCACTGGGCAATTGCCCGACAAGGAAGGCCAAATGTACCACGCCACTGCGGATGATCTGTACCTGATCCCCACGGCCGAGGTGCCCATCACAAACCTCTTTCGGAACGAGATCCTCGATGCCGACGAACTTCCTGTGAAGCGCGTGGGCCATACGCCCTGCTTCCGTCGTGAGGCGGGCAGCTACGGCAAGGATGTACGGGGGCTGAACCGCGTACACCAGTTCGACAAGGTGGAGATCGTGCGGGTGGAAACGCCGGAGAACAGCGATGCCGCCTTGGAGGAGATGGTCAACCACGTGAAAGGGCTGCTCGAAGCGCTGGAACTCCCCTACCGTCAACTGCTGCTTTGCGGTGGCGACATGGGCTTCACAAGTGCGATCACCTACGACATGGAGGTGTATGCCGGTGCGCAGAAGCGCTGGCTGGAAGTGAGCTCCATCAGCAACTTCGAGACCTACCAGAGCAACCGGTTGAAGCTGCGCTACCGCGGTGAGGACAAGAAGCCACGCTTGGCCCATACCTTGAACGGCAGTGCGCTGGCTTTGGCCCGCATCGTAGCGGCCCTGCTGGAGAACAACCAAACGCAGGAAGGCATTCGCATTCCGCCCGCGCTTCGACCTTACACCGGCTTCGACCTGATCGTGAAAAAATGACACGGGCCATACCGGTGGCGGTCCTTCTGGCGTTGGCATCGGGCAGCTTGCTCTCCGCATGCTCCCGGCCGGCGAACCCCGCTGATATGGCCACGGTGGAACAAATGATCCAACAGACCGAAAGCATGCGCATCGAACTGAACAGCTTGGACACCACTGCCCTCCGGCACATGTGTTCGCTGTTCGAGGCGGAGCGCCCCGGTATCGAACAACGCTTCCGGGACACCTTGCTCCCGCATGAGGCGGAGGTATTGGGCAATTACCACCGGGCCATGGCAGAACGTCTACCGGGTCTTCTATCCGCACGCCACGTTGAACGCGCCCGTTTGGACAGCACCCTGTTCCGCCTGCGGAACCTGCGCCACGATCTGGAGCAAGGCCTACTGAGCAAGAACAAGCGACAGGAAGCGTTGGAGATGGAGCAACGTTGGAACAACGCGCTTCGCCAAGACCTGGACACGGTGGCGGCCATCACCCAAGTGCTCATCCGTGACCGCGCGGGCTACCGTGCCTCGATCGATTCCCTGCTTCGCCAATGACCATACGGATCCTCTCTCCTTTCTTCCGCTTCCTCTTGATCCTGCTGGCCTGCGCAGCTACGCAGGGTGCGTGGGCACAGCCGGGCACCGACGAGCAGCTCGCAGCGGAGTACATGCGCCAAGGGGAATTCTCCAAGGCCATACTCTACTACGAGCAGCTGTATAAGCAACAGCCCAACAACCTGTATTACGAGCAATTACTGAAAGCTTATACCGGAGCGGCGCAATACAGTGATGCGGAAAAACTGGCCAAGGAGCAGATGCGCAAGCAAGGTGGCGACCCGCGCTACCTCGTGGATATAGGTATGGTGCTGAAGCTCCAGGGCGACACGACCAAGGCTGATCAACAGTTCGACAAGGCGTTGAAAAGCATGAAGCCGGAGCAGGGTTCCATCCGCAACCTCGCCAATGCCTTCACCAAGTACAATGAACTCGACTACGCGCTACTGGCCTATGAGCGCGGCCGGAAATTGCTGAAGAGCGACGCCGACTTCTTCTACGAAACGGCCAGCCTGCGCGCCGCCAAAGGCGATGTACCCGGAATGGTGAGCGACTACATGGACCTCTTGCAGGGCAACCCGAGCTACATGCAGGCCGTGCAGAACGGATTGGGGCGCTTCATCGATTTCACCAGCACTGATACGCGCTCGGACATCCTCCGTACCGAGCTCTTGCGCCGCATCCAGAAGCAGCCGGACAACACGCTCTTCCAAGAGATGCTCATTTGGGTGTACATCCAACGGAAGGACCTCAACAGTGCCTTTGTACAAAGCCGTGCCATGGACAAGCGCTTCAATGAAGGCGGTCAGCGACTGATGGCCTTGGGCGATATGGCGGTGAACAACAAGGATTGGAGCACGGCCACCAAATGCTATGAATACGTGGTCGCCCTGGGAGGCAATTCGCCGTGGTATGGCGCCGCCCGCATCGGATTGGTCACGTCCTTGGATGCCCAGGTACGCAGCCAGAGCAACCCGCCGCAAGAGCAATTGGTGCAGCTGCGGCAGCAGTATGAGGCCACGCTGAGCGAACTGGGTCGCACACCGGCCAACGTCAGGCTCGTGAGTGGACTGGCGCAACTGAACGCTTACTACCTCAACAATACGCCAGCAGCCGTGGCTCTGCTGCAAGAGGCCCTCAACATACCGGGACTTGGTCGCAAAGAGCAAGGCCAGTTGAAACTCGAGCTCGGGGACATCCAAGTGTTGGAAGGCGATATCTGGGATGCTTCCCTGCTGTACTCTCAAGTGGACCTCGACTTCAAGCAGGACATTTTGGGCCATGAGGCACGCTTGCGGAATGTCAAAGTGAGCTTCTACTCCGGCGACTTCCTCTGGGCCCGGGCGCAACTGGATGTACTGAAGGCCAGCACCAGCAAGTTGATCGCGAACGATGCCATGGAGCTGTCGCTGCTGATCACGGACAATCTCGGTGTGGATACGGTGAGCGAATCGCTCAGCCTGTTCGCAAAGGCTCAATTGCTCACCTTCCAGCACCGTTACGATAGTGCCCTCGTAGTGCTGGATACCCTCAATGCCCGTTTCCCACAGGCCAGCTTGGGCGACGATGTGCTCTACGCACGCTACCGCATCGCGCTTGCCCGCCATCAGTTCACCGAGGCCGCCGGATACCTTGAGAAAGTGGTGGAGCTCTACCCCAACGACATCCTGGTGGACAATGCCATGTTCGATCTGGGCCAGCTCTATGAGAACGACCTGAACGACAAGGAGCAGGCAAAAAAGTGGTATGAGAAACTGCTCTTCGAACAGAGCGGCAGCATCTACGTGGCCACTGCCCGCGAGCGATACCGCCGCCTGCGCGGCGACCACGACAACCTGAGCACGCCCGAACAACAATTCCTTCTCGGCCCTACCCCATGATCATATACAACGTCACCGTGAGCGTGGACACCGAAGTACACGAGATGTGGCTCGCTTGGATGCGCAACACACACTTGCCGGAAGTGATGGCGACCGGCCTGTTCCTGAACGCCCGCCTCTGCCGCGTGCTGAGCGAAGAAGATTCAGGAGTGACCTACGCCATTCAATACACCTGTGCGAACATGGAGGCCTACGAGCGCTACCGCGATGAGCATGCGAAACGGCTGATGGCTGAATCCGAGAAGTACTACGGCGGCAAGGCACTCGCATTCCGCACCCTACTGGAAGTGCTCCACAACGCTTGATGCGGATGATGCAAGTCCGTGCGAAAAAGCACCTCGGTCAGCATTTCCTGAAGGATGAGGAGATCGCGCTTCGCATCGCCGAAGGGCTCACCCACCATGGTGGTTATCGCGATGTGCTGGAAGTCGGGCCTGGCACCGGTGCGTTGACCATCCATCTAAAGGACCGCAGCGATATCGAGCTCACATGCATTGAGCTGGATCACGAATCCGTGGAACACCTGCGTGAAAAGTGGCCCGAGCTACGCGTCGTGCAAGGTGACCTCTTGCACATGGAGCTCTCCCGTGTCAGCCAAGGACCCTTGGCCGTGATCGGGAATTTCCCTTACAACATCAGCACGCAGATCATCTTCAAGGTGCTTGAGAACCGGGACATGGTGCCGGAGCTGGTGGGCATGTTCCAAAAGGAAGTGGCCGATCGCCTCTGTGCCGGCCCCGGAAGCCGCACCTATGGGATCACGAGCGTACTGACGCAACTCTGGTATGATCTGGAGTTGTTGTTCATTGTGGAACCGGACTCATTCATCCCACCGCCCAAGGTGCGCAGCGCGGTGATCCGCATGCAGCGCAACGAACGGATGGAGTTGCCTTGCGATGAGCGTTTGCTGCGTCGCTTGGTGAAGGCTGCATTCGGGCAGCGCCGGAAGACATTGCACAATGCCCTGAAAAGCTTTCTGCCATTGAGCGCCGGAGTGCCGCCGGAGTATGCGCGGAAACGCGCGGAACAGCTTTCCGTGGAAGACTTCATCAACTTGGCGCTCCAGTGCGTACCTCCTGAACAACCGGCCGCTCCGGACTGTTGAGAGGCCGGATGCCCCTGCAAGGCTCGGGGCAATATGTAGCTTGTTCCTCATTCCAGTAGTTTCGCGACCTTCAACCGGCATCTGAACCCCGGCAACCATGACCTTCACCCTCAGCAAAGCGAACCTGGAACGGATCCAGGAACACGTGGCCCAACAGCGCGACGAGGAACTCTTGGCGGCGGTGAACGACCTGCACCCTGCGGACATCGCCGAAGTGCTGGACCAACTGAACCTGAAAGAAGCGCAATACCTCTTCGAGCGACTGGAACCCCAGCTGGCGGCGGAAGTTGTGCTGGAAGTTCCGGAGGACCGGCGCGATGACCTGCTTGGCAACTACACCGGGAAGGAGATCGCGGAGGAGCTGATCGAGCACATCGATTCGGACGATGCGGCGGACATGCTGGCCGAGCTTTCGGAAGAAGTCCGGGATGAAGTACTGGCGAACATTGAGGACCTTGAGCAACGCAACGAGATCAATGAACTCCTCACGTACGACGAGAACACCGCCGGTGGCCTTATGGCCAAGGAGTTGGTGAAGGTGAAGGAGGATAAGAGCATGCTGGATTGCGTGCGCGAGCTGCGTGAGCACGCCGATTTGATGGATGACATCTATGTTATCCTGGTAGTGGATGACTATGATCGGCTGGTGGGTTCCATTCCGCTGAAAGCCTTGGTCACCACTTCCCTTCGCACCCCGGTGAAGGATGTTTACGAGCGCGACGTGATCAGCGTGCATGCCCAGGAGCACGTGGAGGAAGTGAGCCGGATCATGGAGAAGTATGACCTGGTGATCCTACCGGTGGTGGACGATCGCGGACGCTTGCTGGGCCGGATCACCATTGACGACGTGGTGGACGCCATCCGCGAAGAGGAGACCGTGGATGCGCATCGCATGGCCGGTATGGAAGCGTTGGAATATTCCTACAGCCATAGCACCCTGTGGGACATGGTGAAGAAGCGCTCCGGCTGGTTGATCGTGCTGTTCATCGGCGAAAGCTTCACGGCCACGGCGATGGGCTTTTTCGTGGATGAGATCGAGCAGGCGGTGGTGCTCGCGCTCTTCGTTCCCCTGATCATTTCCAGTGGAGGTAACACCGGCTCGCAGGCCAGCACCCTCATCATTCGAGCATTGGCACTGGGCGATATCACTGTAAAGGAATGGTGGCGCATCTTCCGTCGCGAAGCCAGCGTGGGCCTTATTCTCGGTGTCACCTTGGCCATCATCGGCTTTGCGCGCGTTGCAGTCTGGAGCCAGTTCACGAACCTGTATGGACCACACTGGCTCTTGGTCGGCTTCATCGTTGCCTTGTCCTTGGTGGGTGTGGTGGTGTGGGGTAACCTGATCGGCTCGCTCTTCCCCTTGTTGTTGAAACGCGTCGGGTTCGATCCCGCCACCTCTTCGGCACCGTTCGTGGCCACCATGGTGGACGTTACCGGCTTGGTGATCTACTTCAGCATCGCCTCGCTATTCCTACGGCAGATCCTGGCATGAAGATCAACTTTATCGATAGCGTACACGCGGTGCTCAGCACGCGGCTCACCGTTGCTGGCCACACCTGCGAGGACCTCAGTGACTACACGGGAGATGAATTGCTCGCACAACTGCACGATTCCGAAGGTTTGATCGTGCGCAGCCGCGTGATGGTGGATGCCGAATTGATGAAGCATGCACCGAAGCTGCGCTTCGTTGCTCGCTGTGGCGCCGGTATGGAGAACATCGATCGTGCTGCATGCGCCAAGCGGGGTATTCGCCTCTATAGCTCCCCGGAAGGCAACCGCGATGCCGTGGGTGAACATGCGCTGGGGATGTTGTTGGCATTGATGAACAAGCTGCCCAAGGCCGATCGCGAGGTGCGCAAAGGCATCTGGGACCGCAAGGGAAATTCCGGGAGCGAACTGAGTGGAGGCACCGTGGGCATCATCGGCTTCGGGCAAATGGGCACCGCGTTCGCACAGCGCCTGCTTGGCTTTAATGTGAAGGTGTTGGCCCATGACAAGTACCGTGAAGGATTCGGAAATTCGCAAGTGGAACCGGTTTCCTTGGAGGAACTAATGGATCGCAGCGATGTGATCAGCCTCCACCTTCCGCTGACCGACGAAACCGATCACTATGCGAACGCGGAGTTCTTTGCGCGTTGCGAAAAACCGGTTTGGTTCGTCAACACCGCACGCGGTCCCTTGGTGGATACCGTAGCGCTGCTGGATGCCATCGATGCCGGAAAAGTGCGAGGTGCTTGCTTGGATGTGCTTGAATTCGAAGAGCGCTCCTTGGTGGGCCTGAACACGGCGCAGGCGGACGAGGTGGCCCAGCGTCTCTTTGCGAATGAACAGGTACTGCTCAGTCCACATGTGGCCGGTATCACCACGGAGAGCTATTTCAAGTTGGCCAATGTGCTGGCGGACAAGATCCTGAACGACTACCCTGCTACCTCCGGGGCATCAAGGTCCACTGCGTGATACCTTAATGGAACTAGTTCCCTCAGTGATCTCCCGAAGGGGATCCTGAGGACACGAGCGTGCCTCAAATGGCGGGAGACCTAAATGGAACCCTGACTACTCTACCTTGGCCGACACGATAATGATCCATTCCACCCAGGTCCACGGCCACCGCGGCTGCGCCGATGCCGTTCCGGCGAACACCATACCGGCCTTTCTGCGCGCCACCGCCACCGGTTGTCATTGGCTGGAAATGGACGTGGTGATCACCGGTGATGACCAAGTGCTGGTGAGCCACGAGCCCTGGATAGACCCTCTCATCTGCCGCGATCCGGAAGGGCGTGCGATCAGTGAGGTGGAAGGCCGGGCGATCAACATCTTCCAACTACCGCTGGCTGAGGTGCAGCGCTATGGATGCTTCCCTGCCGGGAGCAACGAGGTTTCGAAGGGCATCCCTTCCGCGCCCAAACCAACGCTTGCGGAAATGGTGCAAGCCGTGAGGGGTTTCGCCAAGGATTCCGCTATCCCAACTCCTGGGTTCAATATTGAAGTAAAGAGCGAACCAGCGCTCTATGGCAGCTATCAACCGGCTCCGGCGCGCTTCGCAGAACGGGTGGTCCAAGAGGTGATCGCCTTGGGCATCGCGGAGCACTGCATCATCCAAAGTTTCGACACCGCCATTCTGGAGACCATGCATCTGATCGCGCCCCGGATCCCGCTGGCCTTATTGGTGGACAATGCGGATGGCTGGGAGATCAACCTGGATCGATTGACCTTCACTCCGGACTACTATAGCACTGCATTCTCGCTGGCCAACGCACAACTGGCCGCCGCCCTACAAGGCCTTGGGATCGGACTCTTGGTGTGGACCGTGAATGAGGAGGCCGATATGCAACGCATGTTGGAACTGCGCGTAGCTGGCCTGATCACCGACCGACCAAAGGCCGCGATGGCGCTGCTCGCACAACGTCACTGATCCTTGGCACGGAGCAATTCCTGCACCCCGACCTCCAATGCATCGAGGTCGGCGGTCCATTGCTGGGCGTTGCTTGGTGCACCGGCTGCCTTCAATCTTTCAAACAGCGGAGAGAAGCGTGCTTCATCGAAGCTGACCAACAAAGGCTTTAGGGTGGTTACTACGCGTAGGATCTTGTCATTATCCCCGAGCTCACGCGCCTGCCTCAGGGTTGCCAAGCGTTCCGGTGCTCCTTTACGGAACATGCCCTCCGCCACGGGTTTCATGGCATCGTGGACCGGGGTTGGCGTGGGGACTACAAGCCTGCTTTCGGGGCTGGGCCGAGCCACATCGCTCCGCGGTTCGGTACTCTTACGCCGATTCCCGGCGCTTTTCAGCGCGTCGAGCTCTTTCCTCAACCCCTCGATGGTGGCGCGCAGCTTCCGGCTGGTGCGCCCCATCCGATAGAACAACCCGAGCACCACCGCGAGGCAAAGCCCAATAGCGACCAATGCGACCCACATCCAACTGCGCGCATCGCTTTGCACCTGCACCAGTGCTACCGCCAATCTCCGCTCGCGATCCAGTCCAGCCTGTGTGGAACTATCCTGCGCCGCGATCAGCTGGTCCAGCACGCGGGCATGCTGATCGTTCGATCGCTCCATCTCCCGCATTTCACGATGGCGGTCCAACGAATCCACCACGATCGTTTCCGCATAGGCAGCGGCAGTGTTTCCAACACTGGCATAGCTCTTGGCGAGCAGGCGATGTGCCATGGCTCCGAGATCCGGGCGGTCCAGGCTATCGGCGATGGTGGCAGCTTGCTTGAGAAGTGTGACACTTTCCGTTCTGCGCACCAAGGGTACTAACCGCATGCGGGCCTCGAATGCTGCATGCAGATCACCCACACTATCGGCCAATGTCAAGGTGGTGCGCTGTTGAAGGATCTCCGCCTTCAGGCTGTCCGCCGCACTCATTCCCGCTTGCGCAGAAAGCGGGATGGAACTGCCCAGGAAGAGCAGCACTACCAAACCGTTGAGGAAATGTCGGAGAGACGATCGGGTCATGGGGCGAATCTATTGCGAGCGGGATCTTTGGCCTTCTCAGCACGGTCTTGTAAAGCTATTTCACCACGAAGCGCGCGGTGGTGCGGGAGCGCTGTTCGATCAGTGGCTCCTTACCATTCAGCAGGCGCTTCAGCGTGGCTTCATCGAAATGCCGCACCGTGATCAACTCGCAGCCCTCGTTGTGGCGCACTTCATAATCCACGCGGAGTTCCTCGATCAGCTGTCGGGCGCGGGGCGAATCATCAACGGCGACAGTGAATGCCAAGGCACTGTTCTGCATCAGTTCGATGCGTACTTGCCGATCGGCGAAACACTTGAAGATGCCGCTGAGGTTCTCCTCCACAATGAAGCTGAGATCACGCGGGGTGATGCTGATCAGCAACTGCATCGGATTCACTATAAAGGAAGGAATGAGCGTGTCGCGATCGGTAGCCTCGCTGATGGTACTGCCCGGGGCATCCGCATCCAGGAAGGAGCGCACATATAGCGGAATGTTCTTGCGCTGCAATGGTTGCAGTGTGCGAGGGTGGATCACACTCGCGCCGAAGTAGCTGAGTTCGATGGCTTCGCGGTAGCTGATCCGCTCCAACAAGATGGTGTCCGGAAAGCGGTTGGGATCCGCATTGAACATACCGGCCACATCCTTCCAGATGGTCACGCTCTCAGCATCGAGCAGGTAGGCGAAAATGGCCGCACTGAAATCCGATCCTTCCCGTCCGAGCGTAGTGGTGGTGTTATCCTTCGCCCCGGCGATAAAGCCTTGGGTGATCACGCGCACGGGCACACCCTTCATTTCCGCCAGGAACGCTTCGGCCCCTTGGGTGGAAGCTTCCCAGTCCACGCGAGCTCCGCGATGGCGCGCATCGGTACGGACCACGGTGCGGGCATCCCTCCATGCGGTGGTGATGCCCACCGCATTCAGGTGGGCATGTACGATCGTACTGCTCCACAACTCACCGAAGCACACCACTTGGTCGTAGTGGAAGTCAATCCCGGAAGTCGGGCGTTCCTGAAGGATTGCTTCCAGCGCTTCGAATTGCTCTTCGAGTTTTTTTCTTGCAGCCGCATCTTCGGGCGCTATCTCCTGCAATACCGCTTGATGTTGTTGCTTCAGGTCCTCCACCATGCGCTCGGTCGGGCGTCCATCCAGCCATGCCCATGTGATCGCCTCCAGCGCGTTGGTGGTCTTGCCCATCGCGCTCACCACGATCACCAGGTCGTCCAGTCCGTAGCGCTTCACCACTTCCGCCACATTGCGCACGCCCGCCGCGTCCTTCACACTGGCACCACCGAATTTGAAGACCTTCATTGCGCTGCGAGTTTACTGAGCTGCGCCTTGTCCAAGCGACCGTTCACCCATTGCGGGTCCAACTCGGCGCCCAAACGTTTGTAGAAACGGATGGCACCTTCGTTCCAATCCAGCACCTGCCAGGTCATGTGGTGGTAATCCCGCTTCACCGCTTCCGCAGCACAGGCCTTGAACAAGCGTTCACCAATGCCATGGCCGCGTGCCTGCTCCGTCACCACGATATCCTCCAAATAACCCGCACGTCCACGCCAAGTGGAATAGCGCTCGTAGCACATCGCGATGCCAACAATGCCCTTGTCTGATCCTTCAGCCACCCATCCCCACCAGACCGGATCCGGCCCGAAGCCCGCATCGCGCATGTGTTCCTCGGTAACTGTCACCGCTTCCGGCTCCTTCTCGAAAACTGCGAGCTCCTTCACCAACGCCAGCATTTGCGGCACATCGCGGGCTTCCGCCTTGCGGATCGTGATCTCCATGGTGCCCAAAGATCGCGCACAGCCGATATTTGCAACGGATCAGTGCTGAAGATGATCATCATCCGATCATCAAATCATCTGATCATCTGATCGAAATGGCCAACATCACCACCCTCTCGGAATTCATTATCGAACGCGAAAAGGATTTCCCTTTCGCCACGGGCGACCTCTCGCAATTGCTCACCTCCATCCGCTTGGCCGCCAAGCTGGTGAACCGGGAAGTGAACAAGGCCGGCTTGGTGACCGAGATCCTCGGCGAAGCCAACGCGCACAACATCCAAGGCGAGCAACAGCAGAAGCTGGATGTCTATGCCAACAATCACTTCATCAACGCGATGCGCAATCAGGGTGCTGTTTGCGCCGTGGCAAGCGAAGAAGAGGATGAACACATCGTCTTCGATAACCCCGCTTCGTTGGACGGTAAATACGTGGTGGCCATGGACCCGCTTGATGGCTCCAGCAACATCGACGTGAACGTTTCCATCGGCACCATCTTCTCCATCTACCGTCGGTTGGACCCGGAGAAAGTGACGTTGGACGATTTCCTGCAACCCGGCAACCAGCAAGTGGCGGCGGGCTATGTGGTCTATGGCAGCAGCACCATGCTCGTATACACCACGGGCAACGGCGTCAACGGTTTCACGCTGGATCCCAGCATCGGCGTGTTCTGCCTGAGCCATCCGAACATGCAGGTGCCACAGAACGGCAGCATCTACTCCGTGAACGAAGGCAACTACTTCCAGTTCCCGGAGAAGGTGCGCAACTACATCGATGGCTGCAAAAGGAAGAAGATGAGCGCGCGCTATATCGGCAGCCTCGTGGCGGATTTCCACCGCAACCTGCTGAAGGGCGGCATCTACATGTACCCCGGCACCACCGAAAAGCCGAACGGAAAACTGCGTCTGCTCTACGAAGCCAACCCCTTGGCCATGATCATCGAGCAAGCCGGCGGCAGCGCGACCGACGGCGCCACCCGGATCCTGGACCTTCAGCCCACGGAACTGCACCAGCGTTGCCCCTTGTTCATCGGCAGCTCGGCGATGGTGGAAGAGGTGATGAAGGGGTGATGTGCCGCCAGCGCTTGCACCGCGATGCGGGCGAGATAGGCGCTTATAGCGCCATAGCCCGATCCAAGAAGCCCTCGCTTCCTTAGGAACAGCGCTCCACCTTCCGCCTACTTCGTCAGCTTGAACATGACCGGCACGGTAACCCATGAGTTCACCGCCACGCCGTTATTCATTGCCGGTGCCCAAAGGGGCATGGTCTTCACCACGCGGACGGCTTCACGCTCCAAGCCTCTACCACCCGGCACTCCGCGCAATACTTGGACATCATCCACCGAGCCATCGCGCCGCACCACGAACTGCAGGACGACCTTGCCTTCGATGCGGTCCTCTACCTCCTGAGCCGGGTACTGGATGTGCTTCCCCAGATAGGCGATCATGGCCGAAAAGCCACCGGGGAACTCTGCGTTCCGTTCCACTGAAGTGAATGTGCTGAGCGTATCGGGTGGGAGCGCTTCGAACGGCACCTCGGTGTCCGGCTCAATATGATCGGGCACTTCTTGTGCAAGGGCCGCTATGGAAAGCAGGCAGGCCATGGGAAGGATGGGCAAGCGCATGGTGGCAAGGTAGGCGTGTAGGTCGTGAGTCCCACCGTGGTTACAGCCTCGAACGGCGGCACTTGGGAAGGCTTTTCAATTAATTCGACAGAAAGTATAAAAGCTCGATCCGCTTTTCAATTCTTGATGAAAAGCCTGAGCGAAGGCTCTGGGCCAATGCGCCGAGCTTGCAGCGCCAAACCCCTACTCCACCATCATCCGCGCGATCAATGCCCGCACCCGAATGCGGTCCGTCATCCCGGAAATCCGGTACTCGGTCCGTGCCGTGAAGTTGATCACCAGGTCCAGGTCATCCGCCACGCCGAGCGTAAAGGGCCTTCCACCGGACCAGCCCATGGCCAAATGCTGCAAGCCCGGTAGCTCTCGGAAAATGTGTCGAGTAGGTGCATAGCTTTTGAAGGCTTCTCCAGCGGTGTTCATCTGTTGCCCTTTCACCACGGTGTAGGGTGCATGCTCGCGTTCCAGCTTCCAAGCCATCGCGTTCGCGGTAGCCGAAGTGTACTTCCCTGGCGGCAGCTTCTTGAACACGTGGAGGCTGTCGATGCGGTGGGATTGTGCACAGCAAATGCCCAACGAGACGAACAACCCGAGGAAGAGGAGTGAGAGTGCACGTAACATCTGGTGCGAAGCTACCCGTGCTTCGTTCTGGCCCGAAGATCGCGATGAACCTTTCCCCTACATAGCTGTACCGCGCTTCGAACCATCTTTGGCATCTGCATGAAAAAAGCCCTTACCCTCGCGCTCTTCGCCTCATTTACCGCTATTCACGCCCAGCAATGGGAGCTCACCACGGCCATCAAGTCGCGCAGCAAATTCCCCGCTGTGCAGATGATGAACGCCACCCTTGGCTATGCGCTGGACAACAATGCCGTACCCGCGATCCTGCGCACCCGCGATGGTGGCCACACATGGGAACGCATGAACCAGCTCTCGGTGAACACGCCGAATGCGCTGCACATGTGGGATGAACAGCGCGGCATCGTGGTGGGCGGAAGTGGAAGTATCTACCGCAGCACGGACGGCTTCGAGAACTACACCACCAGCACGGGTGCGTACGGCACGTTGCGCAGCGTCGCGTTCGCCAACAATACCCTGGGGCTTATCGGCACCGATGCCGGCCGCATCTACCGTAGCACCGATGGTGGCGACAGCTGGACACTTACCACTAGTGGCATCGGCAGCAGCTACTCCATCACCGAACTTTCCATGCCCTCGGCGGATATTGCCTATGCCTGTGCATACGGCGTGGGCGTGATCCGCAGCAACGATGGTGGCCTCACTTGGCAGCCCACTGCGGCGGCGGTACCGATCGGCTCGCGTATGCTCCACTTCAGCGATGCGCTCACCGGCGTGGTGGTGGGCAACAGCGGCAACATCCTGCGCACAGCGGATGGCGGTGACACGTGGGTGCCGGTCAGCTCCGGCGTCACGCAAACCTTGCTCGGGCTCACCAAGCAAGGGAACGTGATGCTCGCCGCCGGCAACGGTGGAAGCATCCTGCGCAGCACCGATGCCGGGGCCACATGGGCAGCACAGACGGTAGGCACAGGCACCACCCTGCACCAGAGCATTACGCTGAGCCCGGAAGGCGTGGGCTTCACCGGTACCGATGGCCGCATCTATGGCACCGTGGACTTTGGCGCGACGTGGCAACTACTGCGCATGGGCACCTACCACACCGTGCTCAACAAAGTGTCTTTCCAGAATGACCTGGTCGGCGTGGCCGTGGGCAGCCTGACCGCCGGTGGCTTTGAAAACGGCCTGTTGCGCACCACCGACGGGGGGCGCACATGGGTAAACGCCGGAAACGGCGGCCTGGGCGTACATCTTATCGCGAGCGGCGACGGATGCTTGGGCGGAAGCAACGGCGCCTTCGCCCGCACCACCGACGGCTTCGCCACACGCAACAACGCCAACGGCCCCACCGTGGCCATCCGCTGCACATGGACCTTGGATGCCAACACCTACCTCGTGGGCGGCGGCGCGGTGTACGGCGGCATCTACCGCAGCACCAACGCCGGTGCCACCTGGACACGCGTCCTCGATGTAGGCAACATCACCATCAGCGACCTCTGGTTCGTCAACAACCAACAGGGCTATGCCGTTGGCGAATACGGCGACGACTACCGCACCATGGACGGCGGGCTTACCTGGCAGGCAATGACCGGCACCAGCGGTGGCCACACCATCTTCTTCCTCAACGATAGCCTGGGCTGGACTCGGATCTACCGCACCATCGACGGCGGCGACACCTGGATCCAAATGGGCGGCACATCACTAAGCACCCGAAGCATCTTCTTCACCGACCCCGACACGGGCTACGCCGTAAGCTCCGGCGGGCAGACCGAACGCAGCACCGATGGCGGCATCAACTGGAGCCCCATCCTACCGAATATTGTCAACGCACAGATCGGCGATGCCACCATCGTGGATGGCGTCATCATCGCCGTGGGCCGCTGGGGAGACATCTACCGCGCTCGTGTGGCCTGCCCGAGCATCGCGGCCATCCCGCTCATCACCTCCAGCGGCGAAACACTCTGCACGAACACCACCGGGAACGCGCAGTGGTATCACAATGGCGATCCGCTTCCGGTAGGCAACACACCCTGCATCGAAGCCACGGAAGAAGGGGCTTACACCGTAGTCGTAACCGATGCGCTGGGTTGTGTTTCGGCCACTTCCGCACCCTTCCAAGTGATCCATACCGGCATAGCTTCCATGGAAAGCGGAACCACGCGCTTGGTCCCCAATCCGGTAAGTGAAAGGGTCCACATCGAACGCTTGGACAATGCACCTGCCACGCTCACGCTCACCGATGTGCAAGGACGCATTGTGCGGCAGGAAGTGCTTTCCGGCACCAGCAACATCTTGGATATATCTGGCCTGAAGTCCGGAGTCTACCTTGTGCAAATCGCCACGACGAACAAAGTGGAGACGCTGCGTTTGGTGAAGGATTAGTTCGACCCGAAGTGATCTTACCTTGGCATCTGCGACCATGCCTCGGATCCAATTCACCACATCCTCTCGACCAGCTACTCAACAGCGTTCGGCAATAGCACGCTGGTTCAGCGCGCAAGGCTTCTCCACCGCAGCTTTCGAAAAAGGCAAGCTGCGGCTGAGCAGCTTTAATACGGGTGAAACAATTGTCTTCAAGTTGATCGAGCGCCCCAACCACGACACCTACTACAAGGAAACCACCGGTGGCGCACTAATCGTGTTCGAAGTGATGGCAGACGAGGGCAGTATCTCTTACGACGGCTACTGTCCTCTACTCCTCTTCGCAATCTGGTCGAAGAGGCTCCGTTTCAAAAAAGGCGCAAGCGGACTGTTCAAATACCGCGACGAAGGGTATCGCATCGAGCAGAAGTTCTTGGAACAGGTTCAACAACTATAGAGCGTTAGCCACTAATGATTGCATTGTCCCAATGAGAATAGCTCTGTTCATAATGTTGGTCTTCCGGGCATTAACATCATTGGCCCAATTTGAATACATCGATCAACGTGAGCTTTACAAAAAGCATAGAATAACTGAAGTGCGATCGGCCTTTCACGATTCTACTTTTATGGAAAGTGCTGAAGTATGGCGAATTGATCCTGAAGGTCGCATAAGCCATCAGGAATACCTTCCTACGGTCGATGACTCAACTTATTCAGCGACAACATGGACCTATGCAGATAATCGACTATTGAGTCGAATGCAAATTGGGACCTGGAACATGATTTCCAGTAAGCTCGACACCGCATTAACCGAGTACTTCTACAGCAGCGCCGGAAACCTGATCGAAGAGAGGCTTACCAACACAAAGGACACGGACACCCTACTGCACGTCTATTCATACCTAGATGAGCATGCTGTAGTAGGCAGGCTTCACAATCCACATCAGTCATGGTGGTACAGGGCAGACTCTATCATATCCTATCCAACAGGGCTTCCGAAAACGAAATCAACCACTAGCTATTATGATGGCACCCCTGAATACAGGAAAGAACAATATTTGGACACACTCGCCAGAATACAATTCGAGATTGAATACAAATTTACTGACCCATGCCCTGTGCCGACTATAACTAGAACATTCTCATATGACGGCGATCAGCTCCAATCGATAAGAACAGTATTTCTAGGAAATGGACTTCCACAGACGGTGTTCTCTTCCGAAATTACATATGGCTATGATGACCGCGGACTGGTAACCAATCAATCGCGGAGAAGAGAGGGGGCAGTTTTGAATTACGACACCTTTCGATATAGGTAAGCACGTCCTTCGGAAACGGATACCGCTCAACTCAAATGGCAAAGCCCGTTACCTACCTCCTCCTCTTCCGCGGTGTGGGCGGTGCAACGAAATTGCCCGTGGCGCCGCTCCGCGAAGCATTGACCACGGTGGGCTTCACCCATGCCACCACCTACATCAACAGCGGCAATGCGTTGGTGCGCAGCACGCTTTCGCGTGAGAAGACCATCGCCCAAGTGGCCAAGCTGTGCAAGAAACACTTCGGTTTCGACAAGGCCATCTTCGCTCCCACCGCCGCGGAATGGCAGGCAGTGATCGACAACAACCCGTTTCCGGAAGTCACCGAAGGAAAGCATCTGCATGCTGCGCTTCTGGCCGCTACTCCAAAGCCTGAAGCCGTAGAAGCGATACGCGCAGTTGCCGTGGATGGCGAAGGCTTGATCATCGTGAATGACGTGGCGTACCTCCGCACGCCGCATGGCTTCGGCACCTCCAAGTTCGCGGCCAAATTCGATCAAGCCATCGGCGTGGTGAACACCGCGCGGAATTGGAATACAGCGCTGAAGATGATGGAGTTGGCGCGGGGGCTGGAGGAGAAGTGAGGGACGAAACCACAAGTTACCTTTGCACCTTCTCGAACCCGATGCCCGGAATTGCCGGTATCGGGTTTCGGGCATTTAGGCGTTCATGGGTTCGAACCAATTCAGCATTCTCTACATCACTTGCCTAGTTCTGTTCTTGGGGACAGAAGGATGCCGGACGCCTAATGCAGCGTTTAGTCCAGTAGCAATCGACCCTGCTCAGGTCGAAAGCGGGATCTTGCTTTATTCCACGACGGATCAACGGGCGATGTCCTTCGATTCACTGCCCCTTTCTCAACCAATGCTTCATCGTTTTGTTCGCGCATGGAACAATTCGGGAAAAGAGGAACTAAGGAAGTTCTTACCTCGATCAATCATCAAAGTCAAATTCAAGGATGGGGCTATCCGCACTTTTCGAATGAACTCCGATGCTGTCAAGGAAACAAACGACTGGTGCACTCTACTGAATGATACCACCATTCGCATAAGTCTGGACTCTCTCCGGGCATTGAACGAACGTTGGATTGGAAGCTATTCCGCGGACAACAGCGCTCATCTGGTCCTTCAAAGGAACGGCATCTATGACTACTCGTTCAATCAATGTACACGAGGCACATACTCAAATGGACACTGGTCCACTTCGGGAGACACGCTCCACTTACACATAGACCCAAACTCGCGGACAAACGAAGATTCCAGGTTTAAATACGCGGACTTCTCGCAGCCATTCGTATTGAAGGGGCGCCAGCTATTCTTCACCGTCGATCGCGAACTCAATTGGCATCACTTCTTCACCAAGGAATGACCTCACTCTCCGACCTCCTCTCCCTTTTCGCCAACGACCCACGCAGCAAGCAAGCTGCGGAGGCACTGTCGGCACCGAATGCGCGCATCCGCGTGAGCGGCTTGGTGGGCAGCGGTCGATCGCTTGCCGCCAATGCCATCCGGGAGAAGCGCGGCGGCACGCATGTGTTCATCCTCGGCGACAAGGAGGAGGCGGCGTACTTCATGAACGATCTGGAGGCATTGCAACCGAAGGATCAAAAGGATTCCCGGAAGAACGCCATGTTGTTCTTCCCCGCCCCTTCGCGTTCTCCTTACGATCCAGAAGGACACCAGGACGGCGACCGCGTAACCCGCACGGAAGTGCTGGAAACGCTGATGACCCTTCAGAAAGCACAGGATGCTTCGCAGCTCACCATCGTCACCTACCCGGAGGCTTTGGTCCCGCTGGTAGTGGGGAAGGAAAAGATGCAGAAGAACACGCTCGCCATCAAGCGGGGCGAGGAACTGCCGATCGACACCTTGGAAGAATGGCTGCACGAGACCGGCTTTGAGCGAGTTGAATTCGTTTACGAGCCAGGGCAATTCAGCATCCGCGGCGGCATCGTGGACATCTTCAGCTACGGCAATGACAAGCCCTACCGCATCGAGCTTTATGGCGATTCCGTGGAGAGCGTGCGCCGCTTCGATCCACAAGACCAGCTCAGCGTGGAGCGCCTCGCCGAAGCGGTCATCGTCCCTGACCTGCAGGATGAGGATGCAGCAGAGCAACAGACCTTCTTCGCACAACTCCCTGCCGATGCGGTGATCTGGCTCAGCGACCCGAAAGCGATCAGCGACACAGCGGCAAAGTCCTTGCAGTTGTTGAGCGACGTCTATGCGCGGACTCCGGAGAAATCAAAGCATGCCAAACCGGAGGAACTTTTGGCGAGTGATAGTGAGTTGGTAAAGGGACTGTTGGGATTCCGGAAAGTGTTTTGGGGAGTGGCAGGGCGGTTGGCGGAAGCCGGTCGGAGAACGCCGGACAACCTACAACTGGCAACTGACAACGAGGCCCATATCGACTTCAGCCAAAAGCCTCAACCCCCCTTCGCCAAAGACTTCAAGATCCTCAGCGGCGACCTGCACAACAAGCAGAACGCAGGCTTCAAGAACCTGATCGCGTGCAACGGCGCGAAGCAGACTGAACGGCTCTACTCCATCTTCCGCGACATGGAGCACGAGGTGTCCTTCACGCCCTTGGTGTTGGACCTGCACGAAGGCTTCATCGACGGCGAGCTGAAACTCGCGCTCTACACCGACCACCAGATATTCGAGCGTTACCATCGTTTCCGGCTGAAGGAAGGATTCCGAAAAAACTCGCAGGCGCTCACGCTGAAGGAGCTGACGCAGCTGAAACCCGGCGACCTCGTGGTACACATCGACCATGGCATCGGCATCTTCAGCGGCCTCGAGACCATCGATGCGGGCGGGCAGATGCAGGAGGCGATCCGCCTGAAGTACCGGGACAACGACATCCTCTATGTCGGCATCCACAGCCTGCACCGCGTGAGCAAATTCAGCGGCGAGGAAAGTGGCGCGGCACCGAACATCAGCAAGCTCGGCAGCCCGGCATGGAAGAACCTGAAGGAGAAGACCAAGGCCAAAGTGAAGGCACTTGCCTTCGACCTGATCAAGCTTTACGCGCAACGCAAGAGCAAGCCGGGCTTCGCTTTTCTGCCGGACAATTATCTCCAAATGGAACTCGAGGCCAGCTTCATCTATGAGGACACGCCCGACCAGGAGAAGGCCACCGCCGATGTAAAGCGGGACATGGAGAAACCCGTACCGATGGACCGGCTCGTCTGTGGCGACGTCGGTTTCGGCAAGACCGAGGTCGCGATCCGCGCAGCTTTCAAGGCGGTATGCGACAGCAAGCAAGTGGCGGTGCTCGTACCCACCACCATCCTCGCGCTCCAGCATTGGAAGAGTTTCTCGGAACGTATGAAAGGACTACCGGTGCGCGTGGACTACATCAATCGCTTCCGCAGCGCGGCCGACCAAAAACAGATCCTCGCCGATGTCAAGGAAGGAAAGATCGACATCCTCATCGGCACGCACCGCTTAGTGAGCAAGGACGTGAAGTACAAGGACCTCGGCCTGTTGATCATCGACGAGGAGCAGAAGTTCGGCGTGAACGTGAAGGACAAGTTGAAGACCATCCGCGCCACGGTGGACACGCTCACGCTCACCGCCACACCGATCCCGCGCACGTTGCAGTTCAGCCTCATGGGCGCGCGCGACCTCAGCATCATCAGCACGCCGCCGCCGAACCGCTATCCCGTGCAGACCAACGTGCTGCCTTACGACGAGGTGGTGATCAAGGACGCGATGGAGTACGAACTCTCGCGCGGCGGACAGGTCTACTTCATCAATGACAAAGTGAAGAACATCGAGTTCGTGGCGGACATGATCCGCAAACTGGTGCCCGGTGCGCGCGTGGGCGTGGGCCATGGCCAGCTGGAAGGCCACAAGCTCGAATCCGTGATGATGGACTTTATCGAGGGAGAGAGCGACGTGCTCGTCTGCACCACCATCGTGGAGAACGGCCTCGACATCCCGAACGCCAACACCATCATCGTGAACGAGGCACAGAACTTCGGCCTCAGCGACCTTCACCAATTGCGCGGCCGCGTGGGGCGCAGCAACAAGAAAGCATTCGCCTATCTCCTCGCACCCAGTCCGCACCTCTTGCCGGACCTATCCCGAAAACGCCTGCAGGCCATTGAGCAATTCAGCGATCTCGGAAGCGGCATCCACATCGCCATGAAGGACCTCGACATCCGCGGTGCCGGAGACTTGCTCGGCGCGGAACAAAGTGGTTTCGTGAACGACATCGGCTTCGAGACCTACCACAAGATCCTGGAGGAAGCCGTGCGCGAATTGAAGGACGAACACTTCAAGGAACTCTTCGAGGACCGCCAACTCGCACGCGGTGCCACGCGCTACCGCGCCGATGACTGCATCCTGGAGACGGATCTGCGCATGATGATCCCCAGCGACTACGTGAGCGAGACCGCCGAACGCCTCGCGCTCTATCGTGAGTTGGACAACTTGAAGGACGCCGCGGAGCTGGAAAGATTCGGGGCATCCGTCGCGGACCGCTTCGGCCCCATCCCGGACCAAGTGCAGGAACTGATGGAGGCGATCCGCCTGCGCTGGAGCGGCGAGCGCTTAGGCCTGGAGAAGATGAAACTGAAGCAGGGCAAGCTCATCGGCACCTTCATCGCCGATCAGAAACACCCCTTCTTCGGAAGCGAGACCTTCACGGCGATCCTGCGTGCAGTGCAACAGCATCCGCGCAGGTTCAAGGTGTATGAGAAGGCCGGCACCTTGCGGCTTTCGGTGAGTGATGTGAAGAACATGAAACAAGCGAAGGAAGCGCTGGAGGGGGTGTTGGCGGTGGCGGCGTGAGTTTTTTGCAAGGCCATCCCCAGTCAGACCTTGATCGATCAACCTACCTTTCTGCCTAACAGCAAGTACTGGTCGTTCGGGATCATTCCCGGGCGTGGATCACAGCGCAATGGACCTACTGAGGAAACACTGGTACGATCTCGGAGGGATCCTCTCCCTCTTCACCTTGGCCTTTGTCTTCTTCTTCAGGGAAACGCTCTCGCCCTACGGAATGCTCATGTGGCTCAGCTTGGTGTCCTTGTTCTTCCACCAGTTGGAGGAATACCGGATCGTAGGCACCTTCCCGGGCATGCTCAATTCCGTGATGTTCAAAAGCAGCATGCCGGACCGTTATCCTTTGAACAGCAACAGCGCCCTGATCGTCAATGTCGGCATGGGCTGGCTCTTCTATCTTCTCGCCGCCCTTTTGGGTGAGCGCGCCATCTGGCTCGGTATCGCTACAATGATGGTCTCTGCGGGAAACATCATCGCGCACACCTTCCTGTTCAACATCAAGGGAAGAACATTTCGCAATGCCGGCATGCTCACCAGCTGGTTCTGTTTCTTGCCTTGTGTGATCTACTTCATCCACTTGATCCGCTCCACGGTGGTGCCAACTACCATGGACCTCTGGACCGGCATACCGTTGGGCATTTTACTCAATGCAGCTGTTTTTCTATTGATCGACCTTTTGAAGGATCGAACGACTGCATCGGTCTTCGAGCAACGGAATTTGTTGGTTCGGGACAGGAATTGATGGCGGAGCTCAGCGCAGGCGAATGGTCCTCTTGGTCATGGGTGGTCGTCGAACCTTCGATGCTCCGGGGCGGTGGATCGCCTTTCAGAAAAATATTTACGGCAACGGCAGACAGTTCCTTTCCGCATGTGCATAGAGCTACATTGTTCCTTGTTAACACCTCCGATCCACCACCATGGTCTCCATTCCCAGTTCTGTATCACGCAGGCCTCGGCTTCTGTGGTTGATCTTATCCCTTGGCGTTGTGCTAGGACTGGCGCGCTTGTTCAGCAGCCCTCCTTCCATAGTGGACGACCAGACTGATACTTGGTGGCCCGCGATCTTGAACGTGGCTGATGGGCAGGGTTTCGTGGAGTGCCTCCCGATCTATTTCCCTTTCTGCGGTCCAGGTAATGATGCTACCGCTATGCGTGAACCGGTACCGGTGTATCTCTTCGCCTTGGTTGCAGCGCTTCATGGTTCACTCTGGTCCGCGGGCATGGTCCAGCTCCTTTTGCAGCTCCTGATCATCCTGATGATCCATCGACTGGTCCGAGAAATGGCCGGTGAGCAAGCAGCACTGATCGCTGCCGCTCTTTGGGTGCTGTATCTCCCCGCATTACTTGTATTGCCGGAGATCGCCGGGGATCTGGTGGCCACACTGACAGTAACGCTCGGGTCATTTTACTACTTGCGGGCTTGGCGCACCGGTAGCACGAAGCAGTGGGCGTTGGCCGGCTTCTTCATGGCCATTGCCGTGCTTTCCCGTTCCGCACTTCTCGCCACCGCTTTGCCGCTTGGCCTTGCTGCGCTCTGGCATTCGTGGAAGACCGGTGCTCGGTCATTCAATTTGGTGCGTCCCGCAGCCGTTTTCGCCATGGCCTGGTTCGTGACCATGCTGCCTTGGCTCGTCCGCAACGAGCGTGTCTTCCACCAAGTGGTCGTGGGGTCCACTTTGACCGGCTACAACATACTCCGGCACAGCCATCAAGTGGCGAGCAACGATCCGTATCGCTACATCAACGAGGATGAAGCGCGACCGGTGGCCTACGCAGCACTGGCCCGGCATCCCGAGTTGACCGGACATGAGAATGAGGCCCAAGTGGATCGCATCTACAAGGAGGAGGGCATGGCGATCATCAAGGCACACAAGGGCACTTACCTTCTATTGAGCGCCTACCGCTTCCTTCCACTTTGGTTCAATTGGGGAGTTTACTCCGCCTACGGAAAACCGATCGGCCTCATGGACTATCTGATGGCGGCGGAACAAGCCATGCTTCTCCTGCTCGCGCTGGTCGGCCTGCGGTATGCCCCGCGACGTGGCTGGCCGCTGGTGCTGAGCGTCGTCATCCTGTGCTTGACCTACATGGCCGTGGTGGCACGCCTGCGCTACACGGTTCCGATAATGCCGGTAGTGATCCTCTATGCGGCGATCACGTTGGATCGGTTGTTGGAAAAATGGAGACCGACGTCCTTTCAGGTGGAGGCATCCCCTTGATCGTGCAAGGGTGAACACACTGCGCTACGGTGAATGTGCAATGGTCCCCAAGCTACCACGTATGGATCACGAAAGTGCACGCCTTACCCCCCGCCGAGGCGATGTAACACCCCGGAGTCAGCGTGCTTGGCAGTGTCAACTGAACGGCCCCATCACCAGCGCGTACAGCTTGACCAACAGGCCATCGGCGCCCCATCACATCGCTCACCACAACAGGCAAGCGATCTCGGTCAAGGCCGGTGATCGAGAGCACATGATCCGCTATGGCAAAACCACATTTCATTGGCTGTACTTCGGGCGCTTCATTCTCCGCTACACCTACGTACTCCGTGCACTGCACCACCATGCTCGTGTTCAACGGCACGACGGTGATGGGCACATCCACGCTATTCAAAGGCATGGGGACCGCTGTAACCGATAGTGGTGCGTGGCTTTCCCATGTAGACGCTACCGGGGAGTTGGTCAGTGCATTTCCATCACATGCCTGCAGCTGTTCGGTCAACGTGGTGATGGTGATATCACTGACCAATTTTGATGACGCATAGGCGAAACGCGAACTTCCGTAAAGAGGAACCACTTCGCCCCAGGACGTGGCCTCAAGCAACAAGGACCACTGGATCGTGTTCAAAGTATCCATTCGGATGAACTCAATACTTCCACTGGGTACCGCTGAGTAGATCAAGAGCGACCCATCGGTAAAGCCATGACCAGCTTTCACCTCCGATCCCCAACGGAGCATGGAATAAGGGACCCCCGATGCATTCGTACGTACGACTCCACCAGAATAGTGCAAGCCTCCGGAGTTCCCTCCTGTGATCCCCAACCGACCTACTATGGCCAATCCCCCGTTCGGATCAATCAGCGTAGCCTCGCCCTCACTGTAATTCCCGGTCCCATACCAGTGTGCCCAATCGACATTCCCATTCATGTCCACATGGACCGCCACCATCTTGGAGTCGTTCAGTGTATCTACATAACCGCCAGAAACGATCACGCCACCGGCCGGGTCTGCAGCGATGCTTGAGCATTTCATCCGACCTCCTGTTGGAACAAGTTGGCGGGACCAAGCCACGTTCCCCATATCATCGAAACGGAAAACCAATGGCTGACCCATTCCATTCTCCACATAACCCAGGCCGATCAGGACGCCGGGAATCGGTTCCACAACATCAAAAAGGCTGCAAGGGGAACCAAACGGACGCATGGCCTTGCACCAGACCACATTTCCTTCGGGGTCCAGTCTTTTGATCAACATATCAGTGTCCGGCACGAAATGATCCCTGGAAGCTGAACCCACGATGATATCCTCGTTCGACATCCGTTCCATGCAGGTGATCATATCCGAATATCCATGTTCATATCGGGAGAAGCTCACCACATTACCTACCTCATCCGTTGTCAGGATCGAGCTTGCGAGGGTGTTCGCCGTGGCTTCGGTAGGGCGTGCGCTCACCATCAAACCGCCAGTAGACAGACCGACACCGCGCACCCAAGTGACGCTGTTGAGTCCCACCGGATACTCCTTACCGAAAATGTTTTGCGCTTGACAGGGGCTGCCAATGATGATCGCCAACAGCGCCAATACGAGATGGTGTAGATGTGCTTTCATCCGATGGCTTCAACTACCTGTGTTCGGTGGTTTGACCAAAGCTATGGCATGGTGGCCTGAAAATGCCTGCGGCCATTGGGCACAAACGACTTCGGAGCCACTTCAGCGGATCCCTTCTGAAAGCCTCACTACACTTCTTGCCCAAACTTCTGAGCTACCACGCAGCGATCACGAAGGTGCATGCCTTCGCCCCAGCCGAGGCGATGTAATACCCCGGAGTCAGCGTGCTTGGCAGTGTCAACTGAACCGCCCCATCACCAGCGCGTACAGCTTTACCAACAGACCATCGGCGCCCCATCACATCGCTCACCACAACAGGCAAGCGATCTCGGTCAAGGCCGGTGATCGAGAGCACATGATCCCCCATTGCAAAACCACATTTCATTGGCTGTACTTCGGGCGCTTCGTTCTCCGCCACACCTACGTATTCCGTGCATTGCACCACCATGCTTGTATTCAATGGCACGAGCGTGATAGGGATATCCTGTGTGAGCAAGGATAGCGGAGCGGTCGTTACCACGGCAGATCCATGGAGCTCCCATGTCGGCACCACAGAGGTGGACAGGGTATCACCGTCGCAGGCATCGAGCTGGTCCGTCAAGGTGGTGATCGTGACGTCGCTGAACATCTTGGAAGATACATAGGCAAAGCGCGAGCTTCCATAGAGGGGCACAAGCGCTCCCCACGAGGTGGCCTCCAGCAAGGCGGACCATTGGATCACATTGCTGGTATCGATGCGGGCGAAGCCAGTATTTCCTCCCGGCACCTGCGTGACCAATAGGAGCGAGCGGTCGGCGAAACAATGGCCTGCCTCGATCTCCCAACCCCAAAGGAACATGGAATATGGGGTCCCTGATGCATCCGTGCGGATCACACCACCACCACCGGTATTGCCCAAGTCCCCCACAATGGCCAAGCCGCCGTTCGGATCATTCAATACCTCCCGCACCTCGATAAATCCAGTACTCCCGTACCAGTGCGCCCAATCCACTCCCCCATTCAGGTCCATTCGGATCGTTAGCATCTTCATACCATTCGAGGTATCCGCATAGCGGCCGGAAACGACCACGCCCCCGGCTTGGTCCGCCGTGATGGCCATGCACCGCATGGCTGCCCCAGTGGAAAGAAGCCTGTGGGACCAAACGATGCCACCAGTATCATCCAGGCGGAACACCAACGGGTAACCTGCGCCGGAGGAATCTTCTAACGAAGCGATCCCGATGAGCGCTCCGGGCACCGGCTCAACCATATCGTACAGGATCGTACTCCCCATGGCCGCCCCCAATGCCTTTGCCCAGATCACACTCCCGTCCGGCCCCAGCCTCTTTACCATCATATCAAAGGAACCGATACCTCCGAAATGTTGACCTGAAGAAGACCCCACGATGACATCCCCGTTCGACAGGCGTTCCATGCATGTGATCAGATCGGAAAGGCCATGCTCATAACGGAACAAACTCACCACATCACCCACTTCATTCGTTGTGAGGATCGAGCTTGCGAAGGTGTTTGTTGTACTCTCCGTGGGACGTGCGCTCACCATAACCCCACCGGTGTGAATGCCGATCCCGCGCACCCAGCTAATGTTGTTGTAACCGACAGGATATTCCTTGCCGAAGATGGTTTGTGCTTGCGCAGCACCGAACATGGTGATCGAGCACAAGGCCAAGAAAAATTGAAATGATGACCTCATTCGGATAGAATAGGAATTGCCACCTTCAAAGCTAACTGAGTTGTTAGCTCCTGAACGCAGGTCATAAGCGTGCTATTAGTTCGCCATTGTTGAAGCGATCACCGTTTCGCCTGATTTTGCCATAACCACGTCGATAACTTCGCACCATGTCAACGCCCTCCTCGAATCGTTCCCACATCGACCTCAGCTTCTTAAGTGGCCCTCGTTCGCGATGGAAGGAATTCAAAACGCTGTTCACGATCGCGCAGCAGTTCTTCTATGGCTTCCGGAAGTTGCATTTTGTAGGACCCTGCGTCACGTTCTTCGGTAGTGCGCGCTTCAGCGAAGACCATCAGTACTACGAAGCCACTCGCTCACTGGCACGCCGGGTGGGGCGCGTGGGCTTTACCATCATGACGGGCGGCGGACCGGGTGTCATGGAGGCCGCCAACCGCGGTGCACGCGATGTGGGCGCCACCAGCGTGGGATGCAACATCGTGCTGCCCCACGAGCAATATGCCAACCCCTACCTCGATGTGGATCTCACCTTCGACCACTTCTTCGTGCGCAAGGTGCTGTTGCTGAAATACAGCATCTGTTTCGTGGTGATGCCGGGCGGTGCGGGTACCATGGATGAGCTGTTCGAGACGGTCACCTTGATCCAGACCGGCAAAGTGAAAGGCTTTCCCATCATTCTATATGGCAAGGAGTATTGGGGGCCGGTACTGCAACAGCTTGATCTAATGATCACCGAAGGCACCATCGGCGCCAAGGAGCTGGGCTTTGTGCATGTGGTGGATAATGTGGAAGAGGCTACCGCCGTGCTACAGGATCAGTTGGTGAACATGTGGCAGCAGCAAAGAGGCAAAGGAGCGCATCTGCCGGAATGGTGGTTCCTGAACCAGCCGATCAAGGGCAAGACGTTTCGGGATCGTAAACCCGGGGCCTGAAATAGTAATGTAAGGATAACCCCCAGCCAAAACTGGCGAAAGGGTGGGCAGGGACTTTTGCGGCGTGACGGACCAATCTCCCGATCGACCGCAATGAGACACATTTCCCTTTTACTCCTTTTCCTGCATCTAAGCCTGTTCTCGATCGCCCAGAATGGCACAATAACCGGCACCGTGGTGGCTATGGAGGGCGGCACACTTCAGCCCCAACCCTTTGCCAACGTAGCGATCAAAGGCACCTCAGCCACTGTGAGCACGGACGTGGAAGGCTCCTTCAGCCTACCTGCTCCGGCTGGCACCCATCTGGTTGTAGCCAGTTTGGTCGGCCTATCCAATGTGGAACAAGAGGTGATCGTTCTCGCGGGTAAAACCGTGCGTGTTGAGCTACAGTTTGAAGAAGGTGGACAAACCATGCAAGCGTTGGAGGTGGTGCGCGAGCGCAAGGTGGACTCGGAAGCAGCCGTGATGATGGCCGTGCGCCAGAGCGAACAGGTGGCCAATGGCGTGGGACGCGAACAGATCGCCAAGGGCCAAGATCGCACGGCCGCCGATGTGGTGAAACGTATACCGGGCATCACTTTGGTAAACGACCGTTTCATCATGATCCGTGGCTTGGCCGACCGCTACAACATGGTCTTGCTGAATGGCGTCGCCGCTCCGAGCATGGAGCCGGACAAACGCTCCTTCAGCTTCGACCTGCTCCCCAGCGGCGGGCTGGACCGCATCATGGTGTACAAGACAGGTTCACCGGAACTTCCCGGTGAATTCGCTGGTGGCGTAGTGAACATCACTACAGCCGGAGTTCCTGAAAGAAATGAGGTGAAGGTATCGCTCGGTGCAGGGATCCAAGATGGAACCACCTTCCGCACGTTCGAACAAGGCCAGCAAAGCACCACGGACCTGCTCGGCCTGGATGACGGATCACGTAGTCTTCCATCATCATTCCCGGCACATCTCAATTCGGTAACAGACCCGGCACAGTTGACGGCACTCGGTCGTGAAATGCCCAATACCTGGACAGCTTCATCCAGCGTGGCAACACCGGACCAAAGGTTTGGCCTGATGCTCGCTTACCGCCTCGGACGCAAAAACGGTAAGAACACGTACGGAAACACCACCTTGGTGAACTGGTCCAACACCTACGCGAGCAAGGCGGTGAAGAACTACAACTACAACTCATACGATCCCGAGGCACAACGCAGCGATACCATCTACCGCTACAACGACCTCGAATACGGCCACAACGTGCGTTTGGGCGTAATGCACAACTGGACGGCCTTCATCGGTACCCGCACCAAGATCGAATTCCGGAACCTGTTCAATCAACTGGGCGAGAACCAGACCACTTTACGCACCGGACAGAACCTGGAGGAAGGCAACGATGTGCGCAATTTCTCATTCCGATACAGGGAACGGACGCTCTACAGCGGCCAGCTGATCGGGCGGCACCAGTTGGCCAATGACCGAACAGCGATCGAATGGACCCTGGGGCTTGGGATCGCGAACGGCAAGGAACCGGACTTTCGCAGGGTGCGCAGCGCGCGTGCCATCGGAGATACCGAGTCCTCCTTTCAAGTAGTGATCGCACCCTCCGCTTCCACCTTGGATGCCGGCCGCTTCTTCAGTACGGTGAAGGAGGGTACCGCCACTGGAAAAGTGGACGCGACGCATCGCCTAACGAAAGAGCAGGCCACCTTCAGTGCCAGCGTGCGCACCGGTATTCTGGCGGAACAGAAGGAACGGGAGTTCGCCGCTCGCTGGATGTCATTCAAGAAAGCGAACAGCGGTCAGTTCAATAACAGCCTCACCCAGCTTCCCTTGGACCAGGTCTTTTCGGAAGGGAACATCAATTCAACTACGGGCTTCCAGCTTGTGGAAGGCACCAACCCGAGCGATAACTACACAGCAGCCAACAGTTTGCTTGTTGGCTACCTCGGCACCACCCTCAGCTATGCCGAACGCATCTCCATCAGTGGTGGCGTGCGATTGGAGAACAACCGGCAACAACTAACGAGTGCAACGTACGGTGGGGTTCCTGTGGTGGTCGACCGGAAATTGACCAGCGTGCTGCCATCGATCAACGCATCCTACAAGTTGGGGGAACGTTCATTGGTGCGAATGGCTTGGAGCGCTACCGTAAATCGTCCGGAGTTCCGGGAACTCGCACCCTTCGCGTTCTATGATTTCAGCTTCAACAACGTGCTCTACGGCAACCCCGCATTGCGCACCGCAACGATCCAGAACATGGATGCTCGGATGGAATTCTACCCGGGCACCAGCGAAGTGATGAGCGTGGGCGTGTTCCGAAAAGCATTCATCGACCCCATCGAAATGTTCTTCGTTCCTGGAGCGGGCTCGGGCGGAACGCGGAATTTCACCTACAAGAATGCCGAAAGCGCGGAGAGCCTGGGTGCTGAAGTGGAAGTGCGCCGTTCATTGAAAGGGATCTTCAAATCCGGTTACCTCTCCCGGTGGGGTGTATTGCTGAACGCCTCAGTGATCCATAGCACGGTAACATTGGGAAAGGAGGCCGTGGGTCAGCAGAACGAGCGACCCATGATGGGGCAAAGTCCGTATGTGCTGAACGCCGGTCTCTACTATGCCCATACGGAAAGCAAGCTCCAATACAACATCGTCTACAACACCTTCGGAAAGCGCCTCTATGCCGTGGGCAGCTTCGGCACACCGGACATCTATGAAATGCCCATAGGCATGCTGGATGCAACATTAAGCAAGGCCTTGGGGGAGCACTTCGAGATCAAGTTGGGCATCCACAACTTATTGGAAGCACGGACCTTGCTGAAGCAGGACAGCAATGAGGACGGGCGGATCGGCGGCTCCGATGAATTGATCATGAGCTATCGGCAGGGTGCGTACTTCAGCGGTGGTGTGAGCTACAGCTTTTGAAGGTGGTATAGAACTTCGTTGTGAGAGCAGGCCGGCTCCAGCTCAATCCGATAAGCCACAAGACCGAAGGCCGTGTTCACACACGGCCTTCAGTGCTTCAGGAAGTAACCATCCCGAATTAAGGTCCATGGCGTTACACTTCCGAAAGCCGTTTCGGCCGATGGGCAGAACGGCGGCCGACTCCTTCCACTATACCTCCGCACGCAGGCTTAACGCAACGTTCACTCCATTCAACGATCACATAAGATCGCCTTCATATCCACGCAAACTACCGCCCGTCCTTTTGTAGCGTGAAAAAAGCAACAACAAAAGGACACATGAAGATCTTGAACAGGACACACCTCCTCGCACTCGCGGGTGGCACATTGCTCGCACTGACCGCGTGCAAAAAGGACAAGGAAGAATTGGCTCCCCTACCGGAGACCACATCCAGCTTTACCATCACGGATATGGGCAACAACACGAACAAGGTGGAAGGCAGCACAGCCGCCAACTTCACTTTCAGCAGCGACAAGCAGTGGTTGCTCCAGAGCTTCGTGTACGTGGAGGACGGTGCAACGCTCACCATTGAGCCCGGCACCATCATCAAAGGGGACAAGAACAGCAAGGGTACGTTGATCATTAAGCGCGGAGCGAAGATCAATGCCGTGGGAAGCGCCAGCCAGCCCATTGTGTTCACCAGCAACCAGCCTGCCGGTAGCCGTGATTACGGAGATTGGGGCGGGCTGATCATTTGCGGTCGCGCAGGCAACAACCAGCCCGGCGGAGAAGCACGTATCGAAGGAGGCCCGGATGCCTACTATGGGGGCGGAAGCAACCCCAACGACGCGGACAACAGCGGGACCATGCGCTACGTCCGGATCGAGTTCCCGGGCATAGCCTTTCAGCCTGACCAAGAGATCAATGGCCTTACCCTCGGCGCGGTCGGAAGCGGCACCACCTTGGACCATATCCAGGTGAGCTATAGTGGTGACGATAGCTACGAGATGTTCGGCGGTGCGGTGAACCTGAAGCACATCGTGGCATTCCGCGGTTGGGACGATGATTTCGATACCGACAACGGCTATCGCGGGAAGGTGCAGTTCGCGCTCGCCTTGCGCGATCCGAACATCGCGGACCAGAGCGGTAGCAATGGTTTCGAAAGCGATAACGATGCCAGTGGATCTTCAGCCTCACCCCTGACCCGGCCGGTCTTCAGCAATGTCAGCATCCTTGGGCCCGGCACCGTAACGGGAAGCATGAACGGACAATTCAAGCGTGCAGCACACATTCGTCGCAACAGCCGCCTGAACGCCTTTAACACCGTGCTGGCCGGATATCCTACAGGATTGCTCCTTGATGGCAGCCTCACCGAAGGCGCTGCAACGAGTAACGACCTGCAATTCCGCACCTCGATCATCGCAGGATGTAGCACCCCGCTGGCCGTAGCTTCCGGAAGCACGTTCGATGCATCCGCTTGGTTCAATACTTCCGGTTGGGGCAATAGTGTGTTAGCCAACATCAGCGAACTTGGTCTGAACACACCCTTCTCCCTGAATGCACCTGATCTTCTTCCGAACGGTGGTTCTCCCTTGCTCAGCGGCGCGGCCTTCTCCAACCCGGCATTGACGGATGGCTTCTTCCAGCAGGTGAACTTCCTGGGAGCCTTCGGCACGGAGGATTGGACGCAAGGCTGGTGCAACTGGGATCCACAGAACACGCCCTACTGATCGTATAGAACCCTATGTACTGGAAGGCCGTCGCGTGAACCACGCGGCGGCCTTCCGCATTTCAGCCAAGGGATGCCGATGTTTGATGAAAACCGTGCTTTCACCCCGATGGGTCCAGACGAGCGATCGGACCGGCCACTTTCTTCACCACACGCGGACGGCCGCGATCAAAACCGCGTAGCGTGCTGCCTTTCCAATGAACATCAGTACCAGCACCGGCCAAGCCGAGGTCCGGAACAGGCCCAGTGCGATCGCGATGGGATCGCCGACCACCGGCAGCCAACAGAGCAATGCGGTCCACACGCCATAGCGTTGCACCAACCCACGCCAACGCTCCGCCTTCTCCGGTTTTATTCGGAACCAGCGCATGAGCTTTCCTTCCGGTAGCCAACGCCCGATCCCGTAATTCGTCATCCCTCCCAATGTATTCCCGATGCTGGCCGTGAGCAGGAGCGGCATCGTCCCCCAAGGACCCAACGCCATGGCCAACAACAGCGCCTCAGAACTGAACGGAAGCACCGTGGCCGCGAGGAAGCAGGCCAGGAAAAGCGCAGGCAATCCAGCATCGGCCCAACCCGTGAAAAGCTCCATCTGGCGCGAAGATGCGAACTTCGGCACGGGATCCGCAACCGGCCCACCAAAGCATACCACCATGCGTACCATCACCCTCCTTCTTACGGCACTCCTGATCGCCCCTTTTGCAACGGCCCAACAAAATGGCTACGACGGCAACCTCGGCGGAACCATCGGCGTGAGCATTCCCATGGGCGAATACGCTGATACTTGGGGAAAGGAGATGTTCACCTTCGGCGGGCACTTGACCTTCCCTTCCGGAAGAATCCCGCTCCAGTTCGGCGCGGCCTTCGGGTATGGTGAAATGGGCAAGGATGTGAGCACTGTGCCGGTGACGGATCCCAACCTACTGGCCACAGAGGGCCGACTGGCCGTGAAGGCCAAGGTGTTCAACTACCACGCCCTCCTGCGCCTCAGCCCATCAAAAAGCAGGGTCCGCCCCTACCTCGAGGGCTTGGCCGGGGTTCGGCAATTCACCACGCAGAGCAAATTGACGGTGGACGGTTTGGACGATCCGCTGAGAAAGGAGCGCAACGCGAACGACTTCGTCCTAAGCACCGGTTGGGCAGCTGGCCTGATGGTGACCTTGGGCGGTGCGGGCTACATGGAGGCCCGGGTAGAGCGCTTCTATAGTGGCAAGACCAACTACGTGGATCCCACATCGATCGCGGTAGACCCCAATGGCGAGGTCACCTTCAACACGCTCAACAGCGCTACGGGCACCATGAACGTCTTGCTGGGCGTGGGTTTCCGATTCTGATCCGGCAGGGCAATAAGGGGCCGGGATCCGCGTCCTAGTCCACTGAACTTTCTGGTTGCAGAAGGCCGGATCCGTGGAAGTGGAAAGTAAACTGTTGGTAACCGGGCTGAAAAGCCGTGCGGAGACCAGTGTTTTCTTTCACCGGGGACTGGTAAACTTGCGCAACCCAAGCCCGGTATGGCGGAAAACACGAAGCGCATTGAGAGTGCGTTGATCTCTGTATTTGACAAGGACGGTCTGGAACCGATCGTACGCGAACTGCACCGCTTGGACGTAACCCTCTACAGCACTGGGGGAACGCGTACTTTCATTGAGGGTCTGGACATTCCGGTGGTACCCGTAGAGGACCTCACTTCCTTCCCGAGCATTCTCGGCGGCCGAGTAAAAACCCTCCATCCCAAGATCTTCGGTGGCATACTGGGACGCCGCCGCCTCGAAAGCGATGTGGCCCAGATGAAGGAACACGCCATCTCGCCCATCGATATGGTGATCGTGGACCTGTATCCATTCGAGGACACCGTATCCGCTGGGGGAAGCGAACAGGAGATCATCGAGAAGATCGATATCGGTGGCATCTCCTTGATCCGCGCTGCGTCAAAGAATTTCAACGACGTAGTGATCGTGCCGGCACAACGCCATTACGCCGAAGCCTTGCGGATCCTCACCGAACAGGCGGGCACCACCACCTTGGCCCAGCGCAGGGTGTTCGCCACCTACGGTTTTGCCGAAAGCGCCCATTACGACCGCGCCATCCATGGCTGGTTCAGCGGCTACGAGCCCTTGGCCTCCGAGCGTCCGGCACTTGGCACCCAGCCGATCCACCCACTGCGCTACGGCGAAAATCCGCACCAACCGGCGAGCTTTATCGGCGACCTGGACGGCCTGTTCGATCGCTTGAACGGGAAAAGCCTCAGCTACAACAACCTGCTCGATCTGGATGCGGCGGTGCTGCTGATAGACGATCTGGCCCTGCTGGAAGGTGTGCCATTTGCCATCCTCAAGCACAACAATGCTTGCGGGGCAGCCATCCGGCCCAGCTTGCACGAAGCATGGGACGCGGCCTTGGCCGGTGACCCGGTGAGCGCCTTTGGCGGTGTGCTGATCACCTCCGCCCCCATTGATGCCAGCACCGCTGCCGCCATCGATGGCCTTTTCTTCGAGATCATCTGCGCACCGGACTATGAGCCAGAAGCCTTGGAGATCCTCAGCAAGAAAAAGAACCGCATCATACTGAAGCGGAAGCAGAGCACTCCACCGCCGCGCAAATTCAGGTCTGCACTCAACGGCATCCTATCGCAGCTTCCGGACCGGATAACGGACCGCGTGGAAGACATGCGCTCGGTGACCCAAACGAGTCCTTCCGCCAAGCTGCTGCAGGACCTGGAATTCGCCAACATCCTGGTAAAGCACACCAAAAGCAACGCCATCATCTTGGCAAAGAACCTGCAATTATTGGGCAGCGGCACCGGGCAGACCAGCCGGGTGGATGCCTTGGAACAGGCCATTGCCAAGGCAGGCAAGTTCAATTTCGACCTACACGGAGCCGTGATGGCCAGCGACGCATTCTTTCCCTTCCCGGACTGTGTGGGGATAGCAGCGAACGCAGGGATCACAGCCATCGTACAACCCGGCGGCAGCATCCGCGACCGGGAAAGCATCGACGCTTGCAACGAGCGCGGCATCGCCATGTGCATCACCGGTAACAGACACTTCAAACACTAACTCCCATCATGGGCTGGTTCAGCAATTTTTTCACCCAGGAGATAGCGATCGACCTCGGTACGGCAAACACATTGATCATCCACAACGACAAAGTGGTGGTGGATGAGCCGAGCATCGTTGCCAAGGATCGCACCACGGGCAAGGTGATCGCCATCGGCAGGCAAGCCATGCAGATGCATGGAAAAACGCACGAGAACATCAAGACCGTTCGTCCCTTAAAGGATGGCGTGATCGCTGATTTCCAAGCGGCAGAGGAGATGATCAAGGGAATGATCAAGATGATCAACCCCGGTCGGCAACTCTTCACGCCCAACATTCGCATGGTGATCTGCATTCCGAGCGGCATCACCGAGGTGGAAAAGCGTGCGGTAAAGGACAGCGCGGAACATGCAGGCGCCAAGGAAGTCTACCTGATCCACGAGCCCATGGCCGCTGCGATCGGTATCGGTATCGACGTGGAAGAGCCGATGGGCAACATGATCATCGATATCGGAGGAGGTACCTCGGAGATCGCGGTGATCGCCCTTGGAGGAATTGTATGCGATAAGAACATCCGTGTTGCTGGTGATGAATTCACCAACGATATCGAGGAGTACATGCGACGCCAGCACAACATCCTCGTGGGTGAGCGCACCGCGGAGCAGATCAAGATCGAAGTGGGCAGCGCCTTGGTGGAGTTGGAAGAACCCCCACCCGACTATGCGGTGCGCGGCCGTGACCTGATGACGGGCATTCCCAAAGAGATCACCGTGACCTATTCGGAGATCGCACAAGCCCTGGACAAGTCGATCAGCAAGATCGAGGAGGCCATTCTCAGTGCCCTTGAAAGCACCCCGCCGGAACTCAGCGCCGACATCTATCGCACAGGTATCTACCTCGCTGGTGGTGGAGCGCTCCTACGTGGATTGGACAAGCGCATCAGCATTAAGACCAAACTTCCTGTGCATGTGAGCGAAGATCCCTTGCGGGCCGTGGCACGCGGCACGGGTATCGCGTTGCGCAACATCGACAGGTTCCAGTTCCTCATGCGGGAATAGGGGCAAGGGGGTGACACACCATGCGCGACCTCTTTCGCTTCCTCTTCCGACAGCGCAACAACTTGCTATTTCTTGCCCTGATGGGGCTTTCCATCTCATTGCTGATCAATGGGAACATGCACCAGCGTGCCCAGGCGATCAGCAGCAGCAATGCCGTGATCGGCCAGATATACAGCTGGCGCCACGAGGTGACTGAATACGCCGATCTGCGTGAGGTGAACCGCCAACTGGCACAGGCCCTGGCCGCGGAGCGTGACCAGCTGCACAATGTGCCAGGTCATACGGATAGTGTGCACGTGATGAACGACAGCGCGCAGGCCCAGCATTACATGTTCATCACCGCCCAAACGATCAATAGCACCACGCACAAGGAGCGGAACTACATCACCTTGGGCAGCGGGTCCCTTGCGGGGATCGAGCCTGACATGGGGGTGATAGGCATGAACGGGCTGGTGGGGATCGTTCGTGATGTGAGCCCGCACTTCGCGTTGGTGACCAGTGTGCTCGGCAACGAATTCCGCACCAGTATACAGTTGAAGCGTACCGGGCATTACGGATTGCTCAGCTGGGAATCGGACGATCCCCGCACAGCCTCCATGATCGATGTGGCCAACCACGTACCCATAGTGGTGGGCGACACGGTGGTCACCCGAGGCAGCGATGGCATTTTCCCTCCGGGTATAATGGTGGGCACCGTCGTGGAGGTGAACGATGACCCGGGAAGCAACTTCCACGACATCCATATCCACCTGAGTGAGGATCTTACCCGCACGGCCTATGTGCATGTGGTGATCGACCTATTGAAGTCCGAACGCGATTCCCTTCAAGCGAAGGCTCCCCTGCCATGATCACCACTGTCAGGAAACATATCGTCTCCTTCATCCTACTGGTGCTACTTCAGGCATTGGTACTGGACCATTTGGACCTGGCGCATGGTTGGGTGGTGCCCTATCTCTATGTGCTTTTCATTATCTCCTTACCCTTCGACACGCCGCCTTGGGCAACCTTGGTCCTGGGCTTTGTACTGGGCATCACAATGGACTACTTCAGCAGCACTCCCGGCATGCATGCGAGCGCCTGTGTGGTGATGGCGTATGCCCGCATTTGGATGCTCCGGATCCTGGCCCCGCGGGATGGATACGATTATGACAAGCGACCCATTGTCCAGCACATGGGCCTCACTTGGTACATGACCTTTGCCGGCGTCCTGGTGGTGATACACCATCTCTGGCTTTTCTTCGTTGAAGTGTACCGGTTCGATGACTTCCTCTCCACCTTCCTGCGTGCTCTTATGAGTGCCGCCGCCACACTTGTCCTCTGCCTGCTGGCACAAGCGCTCAGCTCGCGCGAGATCCGGTCGCGATGAATTTCGACGAGCGCAAATACGTGCTGATCGCTGCGGTGATCTTCATCTGCATCATCTTCATCTTCAGGCTCTTCTGGATCCAAGTGGTGGACACCAGCTGGACCGCGCGCGCCGCTGATATCAGCGAACGCAAGGTTACCGTATTCCCCTCCCGCGGCCTCATCTATGACCGCCACGGCGAATTGCTGGTGGCGAACACACCGGTCTACGACATCATGGTGGTGCCCCGTGAGGTGAAGGGCTTGGATACCTTGGGATTGTCCACGCTGTTGAATGTGCCGTTGGAACAAGTGCGGGAACGGTTGCGCAAGGCCCGTGACTATTCCGTTTGGAAGCCCAGCGAATTCGAGCGGCAGATCACCTCTGAGCAGTATGCCGCCATCTCGGTGCATCTTTATAAATACCCCGGTTTTTATGGGCAAAGCCGCACCCTTCGCACCTACCCCCCACATGTAGGGGCCCACATGCTCGGCTATCTGAGCGAGGTGAATGCGCGGAAGGTGGAACAGGACCCCTACTACAAGTCGGGTGACGTGATCGGGGTAGGTGGTTTGGAGAGCTTCTATGAGAAGGACCTACGCGGCAAACGTGGCGTGAAATACGTGGTAGTGGACGTGCACAACAACGTGCAAGGTCCCTTCAAGGAAGGCCGCTTCGACACACTCGCGCATGCAGGAAAGAACCTGTATACCAGCATCGACCTGCCTATGCAGAAGTTGGGCGAGCAGCTGATGCGCAACAAGAAGGGCAGCATCGTTGCATTGGACCCCCGCACCGGGGAAGTGCTGGCTTTGGTCAGCTCGCCCGGGTATGACCCCGAACTCTTGGTAGGCCGGGTACGCAGTGCCAACTACCGGAAACTCCAGCAGGACTCGCTGACCCCGCTCTTCGACCGGGCCCTGCAGGCACAGTATCCGCCGGGATCGATCTTCAAATTAGCCCAAGCGGCCATTGCCCTTCAGGAGGGAGTGATCAACTTGAACACCGGGTTCCCTTGTAACAAGGCCTTGGTAGGCTGCCACAACCACCCGAATTGTCAGAACGTGGAGCAAGCGGTGCAGATGTCCTGCAATCCCTACTTCTATCAGGTCTTCAAGCGAGAGGTGGAGCAGGGCAAGGTGCCCAACCGTTTTCAGGATGCCGCGCTGGGGCTGGATGAATGGAAGACCTACATGGAGAGCTTCGGCTTCGGCCACCCGTTGGCCTTGGATCTTCCATCCGTGAAGGGGGGAAGTATCCCCGGGACCAAGTACTACAACCGCATGTATGGGGACAAGGCATGGGCTTTCAGCAACATCTATTCCTTGAGCATCGGCCAAGGTGAAGTGCTCGTGGTTCCTATGCAAATGGCCAACCTGGCGGCGATCTTTGCCAATAGGGGATACTACTACGACCCGCATTTGGTGCGAGCGATCGGCCATCCGGACAGCCTGAACCCCAGGATCGTACGGCACCAAACACTTGTGGACGATCAGTGGTTCCCGCCCATCGTGGAAGGGATGCGTAAGGTGGTGAACGAAGCGGGTGGCACGGCACGCTCGGCGCGCATACCGGGCATTACCGTGTGTGGCAAAACGGGCACTGCACAGAACCCGCACGGTAAGGACCATGCGGTATTCATTGCCTTCGCACCCATGGATGACCCGAAGATCGCCATCGCGGTCTACGTGGAGAACTCCGGTTTTGGTGGTACATGGGCCGCTCCCATCGCCAGCCTCTGCATGGAGCAATACCTGACCGATACCATCACACGGCCGGATGTGATGAAGCGCATGCTCGATGCGAACCTGATCGCTACCGAGGGCAACTTCAAGAAGTTCGTGAGCAAACGGCGCAAGCAATGACCAGCAGGGAGAACATCGCGCGCAATATCGACAAGCCGCTGGTGATCATGTACCTGCTGCTGATGGCCATGGGCTGGGCGAACATCTATAGCGCCGCCTACGACCCCGACCACGCCAACCTCTTTGATCGCGGCCGGGAATACGGTGCCCAAAGCGTTTGGATCTGCGTCTCGCTGTTGATCGGTGCTGGCATGTTGTTGGTACGTGGCGAGTTCATCCGCGACTTGGCCTACCCCGTATATGGCTTTGTACTGCTGCTGCTGATACTGGTGCTCTTGGTGGGTCGTGAGGTGAATGGCGCCAAGGCTTGGTTCGGCGTGGGCGGTTTCGGGATACAACCTGCGGAATTCAGCAAGTTCGCTACCGCTTTGGCACTTTCGAAATACTTGAGCGGCCTGAAAACGTTGAAGGAGGTCCGCTCCCGGGTGATCTCTGCCGTGCTGATCCTATTCCCCGTGGCGCTGATCATGTTACAGCCGGATACCGGCACGGCCTTGGTCAGTGGTGCCTTTGTATTGGTTCTCTACCGTGAAGGGCTTTCGGGGAACATCTTGCTGCTCGCCATTATGGCGGCCATCCTTGTGGTGCTTTCCTTGATCATGAAGGAGACCATCTATGCCATTCCATTCACGGACACCGAGGTCCACGGTCAGTATTTCCTCGTTTTCCTGATCGCTGTGTTCACCTTCTTGGCGTTTCTCTTTGTGCGCAAGTTCGTTCTGAAGCACCGTCGGAAACGGATCTATGCCTACCTGCTTTTCGGTCTGGTGGGTTCTGCTGCATTCATCAGCAGCGTGGATCACTTGATCGACAACATGCCCATACACCAGCAAACACGTATCCGTGTGCTACTGGGCTTGGAATATGACCCCCGCGGCTATGGGTATAACGTGGAGCAATCCAAGACTGCGATCGGTAGTGGCGGGCTCTTGGGCAAAGGCTATTTGGAAGGCACCTTCACCAAGTACAAGTATGTGCCGATGCAGAGCACCGACTTCATCTTCTGTACCGTGGGCGAGGAATGGGGCTTTGTGGGCACCACCTTGGTGGTGTTGATCTTTGGTGCGCTCATCCTGCGCTGTATCCAGATCAGCGATCGACAACGATCCCGGTTCACGAGGATCTATGCATATTGCGTGGCCAGTATCTTCTTCCTGCACCTGATGATCAATGTGGGCATGGCCATCGGCTTGGCGCCGGTGATCGGGATCCCGTTGCCCTTCTTCAGTTATGGCGGCAGTTCGCTGATCGGCTTCACCGTTCTGCTGGCGATCCTCGTCCGATTGGATGCGGAACGACTGGGGCAGTTGCGCTGATATCCTGATCTGCTGATGCTTGTTTCACGGTCGTCATAATAACTCCAAGTGTGCCTCGGCCCGGGTGGGGGACACAACCCACGGAGACCGGTCCGCATGACAAGCCTTGCCCACCACATCCTTTCAAATAGACGTTTGACGAACGAGCTTTATTGGGAGTGTGGCTCGGCCTCTGCAGGTGGAAGGCGCATCCATGGCCAAGCGCACCTCATTGTTCCCGGATCCACGGATCACTGTTTCCATGACCCCCACCCTAACGATACTTGTTAGGCTTCATAAGCCATATGTCTATCGGCCACTCAGGGTCATCCGTGGCTTCCACATTACGAATTGGCATGCATGCAAAAAGGGGGGCTTTCGCCCCCCTTCGCATTGGTATCGATCTGTTATCAGAAGAACCTCGAGCGGTGGTCCGTCACGTTGGCTGCTTCCTTCAAGGCATTGAAAGCCTGGCCTGTTGCGCGGCTACGCACACGATCGGTCAGTTGCTTCACATCCTCGGCTCCTTCCGGCATTTCCCCGGCAGGGGTTAATGTATTCATGTGGGCTACATACACGGCTTGATCTCCTTTCAACGGAGCGCTGGTGGCACCGTTCTCCAAGCCGAAAATGCTTCCGATCACTTTTACATCGCTATATCCGCCAGGCAGGGTGTTTGCGCTGAATGCCATATTGCCCGAGTTCTGGACAGAGGTGCCCAACTCCTGCGCCAATGCCTGTAGATCGGACTTGTCCTTCATCTTGGCAGCGATCGCATCGGCCTTCATCTCGTTGCGCACTTCCTTGGTGAATTTCTCGCGCACATCGTTCAGCTTGGGTACACCTTCCTCCCGGATGTTGATCAGCGAGCAGACCACGTAGCTATCGCCGCTGGTCAATGGTTCGCTGCTCTTGGCACCTGCATCGGCACGGTTCACCCAACGGGCTACCTCATCCGCATCTTGGAGACCGGGTACGAAGCGTTGGTCTGGGCGAAGCTCTTCAACCGGCACGTAGGCCAGTCCAGCTTCTTCAGCCCCTTTGCGGAAAGATGCCGTATCGGCGTGGTTCAGTGAGAACTCGTTCGCGTCCCTCCAAGCGGCCTTCATGGCTTGCACCGGAGCGATCTTGCGATCGATGGTAAGCACCCTGCGCTCCTTACGTGTGCGCTGCCCCAATACCTCCACGATGTGGAAGCCATAGTCCGTCTTCACAACGGTGATGCTTCCGACCTTCTCGTTGAAGCTGGCCTTGGTAAATTCAGGAACCATGCGATTCTTGTCGAACCATTCGTAAACACCGCCGGTGCTCTTGCTTCCGGGGTCGTCGGAGTATTTCGTCACCATCGCCTCGAATTTGCTGCGGTCACGCTTCACCACGTTCAGGATGCTGTCCGCACGCTGCTTGATGACCTGCTCCTCCTCCGGGCTCTTGCCTTGTGTGGTCAGCAGGATGTGCCGCACGCGCGCCTCAGCCACGTCGGCCAGTTCCGTCACCTTCACCAGCTTCCATGCGCCACCAGCGCGGAAAGGTCCTACCACGGAGCCTGTATCGGCGTTCAGGATCAGGGAATCGTTCAGATGGTCAGCTGTACCGGGCTCATAGGCCGTGGGTGCTGCTGATTTCGTTTCGGCATAGGCCATCACCAACGAACTGTCAGCCTTGGGTGTTCTTGCCGCCTCGAAGTCCGCTTTCAGCGTCATCATGTCCTCGCGCGCATTCTGGACGTCTTCCTGTGAAGGAATCGCCTTGAACTGGACGTATGCAAAGCTGCGCGATTCGGTCTGGCGGTATTTGCGTTCGTTCTTATGGGAGTCGAAATAGCGGCGGAGTTCGGTGTCGCTCACCGGGTAGAGGCTATCGGGTTCGGTTTCCAGGCGCTGTGCCACGAATTGGAAATCGGCCTTGATGTTCTTTGTCGCCCATTCGTTCTGGACCTGGGCACTGTTCACGAAGCAGCTCTTCTTCACCAGGTCGTTGTATTTGGCCTGTATGCGCTGCGGCACGAAGGTGCGTCGTTGCATTTCCATCAACGGGAAGTTCTCCTCCTGCACGTATTTGAAATACCTGCGCAGCTGCTCTTGGCTCACCTGTCCCGTCTGCGGATCGATGAAGTTCTGGTTGTTGCGGAAATCGGGCAATATGTTTTTTCCGAAGCGGATATCGTCATACTCCTCGCGGCTGATGGTAGTACCGAAGCCGGCTTCCGCGGCCTCCACGCTCAGCGTGCGCTCACGGAGCATATCATTCCACACGCCGTTGCGCACTTGCTCCTGCAGTTGGTTGTCCACCGTGGTGCCGTTCTGCCGGTAGAGCTCGATCTGCTGATCCACCCGGTTGGAGAACTCCTGCATGCTGATCTCCGTGCCGGCAATACTGCCCACATTCCGATCCTGCCCACCGGAGCGATTTCCGATGAAATCACCCACCACGAACAATACGAGCGCACCGCCAACGATAATGCCCAAGAGGGTTCCACGTTCACGGATCTTTCCAATAACTGCCATCTACTTGATCTTAAAAGGGTGGCAAATATAGGCGGGTGACCGGTTCAACGTGCGCATATGACAGGAAAGCTCGAATAAGGGGTGGAACACACCCTGTTGGGCCGATCCAAAAAGGCTTCCAGGCGATCACCCTAATCTGCTTGCACCTTCGGCGGTGCACCGCCCACAAAGCCATCTTCCACATCCTTCACGACCACGTTCACCAGATCCACCCGACCGTGTGACACGTTGGTAACGGTAAAGCGGAAGGGTCCATCGTCCACGATCTCTCCCGGTTCCGGCACGGTGCCAGTGCGGTGCATGATGTAGCCCGCCAAGGTGTCGTACTCCTCGCTCTCTTCCATGTTCAAGCCGTACTCCTCCACCAAGTACTCCACCTCCACCCGTGCGCTGAACAAAAATTCCGTGGGACTGATCCGCTCCTCTACGCTATCCTCGTCATCGTGCTCATCCTCAATATCACCCACGATGGTTTCCACCACATCTTCAATGGTGAGCATTCCTGCAGTACCGCCGAACTCATCCACCACTACGGCGATGTGTGTCCGCTGTTTTGTGAAGAGCCGCAAAACTTCGTCGGCGGGCATGGTCCCTGGAATGAAGTTCACCGGGCGTAGGATGGCCCGAATGCTGCGCGGCCGCTTGAACATCTCATAACTGTGTACATAGCCGATGATGTTATCGATGCCTTCCTTGTGGATGAGGATCTTGGTGAGGCCGGTGCTAAGAAGTCGTTTACTCAGTTCCGCGATGGGCTCCTCCACGTCCATGGCCTCAATATCCGCACGGGGCACCATCAGGTCACGGACCTTGGTATTGCTCAATTCCAAGGTGTTGCGGAAGTACTCCACCTCGGCCTCCACTTCCTTATCGGACGAGGTGGCTTCACTGACCTCTTGAAGGAAGGCGTCGAGATCGATGCGCCCGAAGCCGGCCTTACCCATATTGGGTTTCACGCCGAAGAGCCGCAGAATGCCCTCACTGATGGTAGTGAGCAGGACGGTTGGCAACCAGAGCACGCCATAGATGAAGCCCAACGGCAGCGCGAATACGCTGAGCACACCATTGGGATCGATGCGGAAGAGGGCCTTGGGAAGGAACTCACTCACCACCAGGATCAGCAAGGTGCTCAACACCGTTTGCATCACCAGTATGAAGCCCTCGCTCGGGTATAACAGGCGAAGTCCTGGCTCCAGCAACTGGGCCATCAGGATACCATAGGCCACCAAGGCGATGGTATTCCCTACCAGCAATGCACTGATCACGCGTGCCGGCTTCTTCAGGAGCGAGGCGACGACCTTGGCCCAGATAGCACCCTGCTTCCGTTGAAGCTCGATGTAGAGTTTATTGCTGCTAACGAGAGCGATCTCCAGACCTGAGCAAATAGCTGAAGTAAGGATGGCAACAAGCAGAAGGATCACATCCGCCGTATCCATCATCGCTCGGTTCGATGCAGGTCAGTCTTCGAGTAGCGTCTCGGATCACCGTCCATTCGCTTCCCGTTCAATTCGTTCACGTTCGGCCCATTGCGCCACCTTGCCGCGCATGAAGCGTCGGTAGCCCCACATGGCGGCACACACCGCAGGGAAGAGCAGCCAGACCTTGCCGGCGGCCCAACCATGAACATACAATATGTAGGCTGACCAAGCCGCAGTCAACACTGCCAAGGCCAGCCAGAACAATTCCATGATACGTGCGACTTTCTCCATCAACGGTCGTGGTTCTCTGGTGCCAAGGTATCGCTCCGATCAATGAAAAGCGTTCCCGTGATGCGACGTATGGTGTAGCTGCTGAAATCCTGCGCCGCATCCAGACCTTGGCCGTAAATGATGTCGCGGGCCCGGGTGATCTTCACTGGGCGATCGGTAAATACCCTGTTGCTGTCCTGGTTCCAGGTCAATTGTTCGGTCTCGAGCTTCTCCCCATTGGCATTTACGAATACCACCTGCTCCTCCACGGTCATTCGGTTCCCCTCCTGATCCATCTCCCCCCGTCGCGCTGTCAATTGGCTACCCGCATGGCCATCAGGGCTGAAGAAAGTGAGCTCCACTCCATCACTCAACTCTCTACGCGGCGACGTTCCATTGAATTCCGAGATGGTACCCGCGCGAATTCGGTTCCGAACGAGACCACTGTCTGAATACAGATATTCGGCTTGGGTGGTGATCCGGTCCGCGCTATTGGCAGGTACCTCGATAGCGGCCACGCGATCCAGGTCATTCTTGCAGGCCAGCAACAGGCAAGCAACGCCGAAGATCCACACTCCCTTCAAAAAGGTCATTGGATCTTGGGTGGCGTGAACCATCGTTCCCCGCGCCATGGGGTGAATGCCACGCCGAGCCAAAGGGTAACGAACCGCTCTTCGACCAATCCCTTCTCCGTGGATCCACGCTGGCCGAACTCTCCGCCAATGTGCAGCCAGCTGTTTGTCTGCATGGCATTGAGCGGGAAGGAGATCCCTGCAGTAGCGATGCTGCTGTTCAAGCCCATACCACGTACCTCTTGGGGGCTTTCCACATAGCGCAGCCCTGCACGATAGACCGCCCTATGGAATACGCCTCCTTCAGTGCCCGGCCGGTACCTGGCGCCCGCAGCGTAAGTAATGGAACTGCGCAAAGGCGCGGGCAAGGAATATCCGGGCACGTCGATACTCACCGCGCTCCAGTCGCGTTGCTGCACCTCCGCGGTAAATGCCCAATGTGCATTCTGTACACCCAGACCGAGGCCAAATGACACAGGGATCTCGACCCTTCCCCTTACACTGCGTTGATCAGAGATGGTATCGCGCACATTATCAATGTCCGAATTAGTGATATAGCTCGTGACCAAGTTGGAGTACTTGGCATTGAAGCCTGTCGGCAAACCAACGGATGCCCCCATGGACCAGCGCCAATTGTTATCATCCCGGTGCTTCTTGCGAGTAAGATCGCCCTGCCACATTACACTGGCGTCCGCTGTGGGGGCGCGCAGGACAAGAGCAGAGAAGGCCTTCGTGTTGCTGAACCCGTCCGATTGGGTATAGATCGCAGCTCGCGTTTGCTCAATGCTTCCGAAGATGAAGTTGAAATCGGCTCCCAAGGTGATGCGTGTTCCGGTGTTGCCCACGGAATCCAAGCGTTGGGAGTAAAGTGTACGCCCAAGACCAAAGAAGGCCCTGTCCAGTCCACCGCTACCTGAGTAGTCATACTTCACCGTTCCGCCATCGAAAGCGGAACTGCGCGTGGTGGAATATTCCACTTCGCTGAACGGGGTGAGTCCCAAGGCTAATCCCCATTTGCCATTGGCAAATGGCACGCCGATGCTGAAACCCAGGAAATTCGCATCCTTCTGCGTACTGCTGGACAAGGATGAAGTGCTGCGGGTGGAGCGCAAGGCAACCCCTGTCTCGAATACGGGCCTGGCCATGGAAGCATAGCTGGCAGGATTCCCCATGATCACGCTATAGGGCTCGGAAATGGCCAAGCCGGTCCCTCCCATCAGCGTCTGGGATACTTGGCCGGTATACACCAGATCCCCAAATCCATAGGCGCTGTAGGGCGAATTCCCTGCGCTTTGGGCGAAAGCCGTGGCTAAGCCGAGGTTAGTGAGCAACAGCAGGACTGCGGTCCGGTTCATGGTGCAAAATTGCATGGAGGCCGATAAGTGTCAGCGTAGGGTGCACAAAGATGCCGCTTTTCAGCGCCCTGACCGCCCGAATTGCATCACCACCGGTGAGCACAACGGCCAAGCCACGGTGTTGTTGCCTGAATTCCTGTATCAATCCTTTGAGTTCCATGAGGGCGCCATGGTGGATGCCAGCGGCCAAACTGGTGAACGTATCCGTGCCGAGCAGGCTGGTATTTTCCGGAGGATCCACATCCGGCAAACGGGCACTGTACGCATGCATTGCTTTGGCACGCATGCGAAATCCCGGTGAGATGAGCCCACCACGATGAACAGCCAACTCACCCACCAGATCATAGGTGATGCATGTGCCCAGATCGATGGCCAATACGGACCGCCTTGGAAAGATGGCTGCAGCACCAGCGATGTTGGCCAAGCGGTCCACACCCAAGGTGTTTGGCGTAGTGTATAAACTCCGGAGGGGAGATGGGGATGCCCCGGTGATCAGTGTGACCGGTGCAGTCCGTTCCAAGGCATGCAAGAACCCCTCATCCGCCTTTGCAACCGACCCGATCGCGACGCGAGTTGGACGACGGCCTGAAAGAAATTCCTCCACAGCGCTTATATCGCTCAATGGCGCAATACCACGATCCACGAGGCGTCCGCGGGAAAAGAGGCCCATTTTCATGCGGGAATTCCCCACATCGATCACCAGTTCTACAATGTCATGCCCGTTCATTCACCTAACCAGCTATATTTGCCGCCCCTTGACGCGGAACCAGCCCCGCAAAGATGGTGATCAACATCTTGGTGCCTTAGCTCAGCTGGTAGAGCAATGGATTGAAAATCCATGTGTCCCCAGTTCGATTCTGGGAGGCACCACCAAAGCGAAGCCTCCGGACCTCCGGGGGCTTCGCCCATTTTGGACTTCATCAGGGATTGTCGCGAAGCCACTGACGCACCCACTGGAGATGCTGCTGCTTCATGGGCTCCCGCAAGGCACGCGATGTTGCGGTATAGTACGAGTGGTTGGCGATGAACTTCTCCTGCAACAGGTTCCATTCCTGCCGTGTGGTCAAGGTCCCGTAGGTCCTCATTTCTTCATAGAGCCGATCACCCACCATGAAAAAGTCATCCCGACCCAAGTAGTCCAGGTCTGCATCGCAAAGAACCTCGCTCAATCGATCGTGGGCTTTTTGCGGGATCTTCGTAGCCATGATCATGGTACAGATCCGGTCCACTTGCTCATCCGTATAACCGAACCGCGGCAGGTGTTCATTCGCCAGTTGGCAGCCTCCTTTTTCATGATCGTCCGGTAGCACAAGGAAGCCGGCATCGTGGAACAGGGCGGCTGTTTTCAGCAAGTTCAGGTCCTCCCCTTTTACACCCTCCTGTTCGGCGATGGTGATAGTGGATGCATACACATCCAAGGTGTGCTCCAACGAGTGATACGTACGCAACCCGGGCAAGCCGACATGCAGTTCCGCAAGGATGAAGGCCTTTGCTGCTTGTTGATCCATCAATTGAAGCCGTGTGCAAGATATGGCGACGAAAAGTAAAGGGTATACCCAGTACTGGGTATACCCTTGGAAATTCCTCTCACAAGATCGGGGCTGGATCAGGCCTACCCGCAGCAGTGGTGAGGGGACATCGGAGAAGAGGACATTGGCCGCAGCCTCTACTTTTGCGCCATGGCACGCCCTGCCCCTCGCACCCCGGTGCTCCTTTTTGGCTTCTTGGTCCTGTACATCCTATTGCAATCAGCTTGGTGGATGTGGCTATTGCTTAGCAAGGACCGGGACATCTTTGCTTTACAGCAACAGTTGATCACAGAGGGCGTAGTGCCTCACCTTCCGATCCGGCTGCCCAAGCACACGTTGATGATGGTGGTGGGTGAAGGACTGGTCTTTCTGATACTGCTCTTACTGTCGCTCTGGATCACCTTCCGCACCCTGCGACATGAGCTTTCCTTGGCCCGCCAGCAAAGGGATTTCCTGATGGCCACCAGCCATGAGCTGCGCACACCCATTGCCGCGCTGAAGCTCCACTTGCAAACACTGCAACGGCCCGGTCTCGACCCCTTGCAGCGTGAAGCGCTTGCACGCAGTGCCCGCTCCGATGTGGAGCGGTTGCATGGCTTGGCCGAACAGATCCTCTTGGCCAGCCGGTTGGAGGAACATGCTGGCTCTCCCACCCTGGTGCCCGTGGACGTGGTAAAGGAAACCCGGGAACTATTGGAGGAGGCGCGATCCTCCTATGGTCGGGATCATCGACTCGATGTGCTTTTGCCACCAGCGTTGACCCTGCACACAGATGTAATAGCCTTCCGCTCCATTCTGGGGAACCTCCTCGGCAATGCCTGTAAATACGCACCCGGGGGTTCCACGGTGCAGGTGGAGCTTAGTGTGGTGGACGCTGCCGTATCTCTTCAGGTAACGGATAACGGACCGGGTATACCGGAGGAGGACAGGCAGCGGATGTTCGGTAAATTCTATCGCGGAGGTAACGAGGCCACCCGGAACGTGAAGGGCACAGGTTTAGGGCTTTTCATCGTCCGTAGACTCATGGAGGATCTGGGCGGTCGGGTGGAATACCGAGCGGTAATGCCCCATGGTTCTACCTTCACAGCTATATTCCCACAGCACTCATGACCACCAAGAAAACCGCCCTGATCATCCTGGATGGTTGGGGTATTGGAGCAGGCGATGATACAGATGCCATTGCCCAAGCAAAAACCCCGTTCATGGACGGATTACTGCGACATGCCCCTCACGCGAGCTTGCGCACGGACGGGGAGAACGTGGGCCTGCCGGTTGGACAAATGGGCAATAGCGAGGTGGGACACCTGAACATCGGTGCAGGGCGCGTGGTGTACCAGGACCTGGTGCGTATTGACCAAGCCATAGCCGATGGTTCACTGGAGCGTAACCCTGTGCTCCAAGAGGCATTCCGTGTGGCGGCCACACCGGGCAAGCGCCTTCACCTCATGGGCCTGATCGGTGATGGCGGCGTACATGCCAAGAGTGCTCATTTGGTTGCCTTGTGCAAGCTGGCCGAAAAGGCGGGGCTGAAGGATGTCTTTATCCACGCCTTCACCGATGGGCGCGATACGGACCCTAAAAGCGGACTCGGATCCGTGCAAAAGCTGGAGCAGGACATCATGGGGACCCCTGCACGGGTGGCTACCATCTGTGGGAGGTATTATGCCATGGACCGCGATAAACGCTGGGAGCGCATCAAGAAGGCCTACGAATTGTTGGTACGGGGAACAGGCGATAAGGCCCCCAGCGCGAGTTGGGCCATAGAGTCCAGCTATGCCAAGGGCATTACCGATGAATTCATTGAGCCCTGTGCCATCATTGGAACGGATGAACGGGCATTGTCCCATATCCGACCAGGTGATGTGGTCATCTGTTTCAATTTCCGCACGGATCGTTGCCGCGAGATCACCGAGGCACTCACCCAACGTGCATTCCCCGATCTGGATATGCAACCCCTGCAGCTCCACTATGTAACCATGACCATGTACGACCATGCGTTCAAAGGGATAGACGTGATCTTTCAGAAAGAGGACCTGCGCATGACGCTGGGTGAGGTGGTCTCACGGGCGGGAGCAAAACAAGTGCGCTTGGCAGAGACCGAGAAATATCCGCACGTCACCTTTTTCTTCAGTGGGGGCAGGGAGGAGCCATTCCCGGGGGAGCGGCGCAACGTCATTCCATCACCCAAAGTGGCCACCTACGACCTGCAACCGGAAATGAGCGCTCCAGCTGTGGCCGAGGCGGCATTGCAGGCATTCGCTGAAGAGGATACCCAATTGATGGTGTTGAACTTCGCTAATCCCGACATGGTGGGTCATACCGGGGTATTCCCAGCGATCGTAAAGGCGGTGGAGACCACTGATGCCTGCGCCAAGAAGGTAGTGGAGGCCGGTCGCGCAAAGGGCTGGTCATTCATCCTGATAGCAGACCACGGCAATGCGGACAAGGCGGTGAACCCGGATGGCTCGCCCAATACGGCCCATACCCTCAACCCGGTACCGGTGATCATACTTACCGACCGGCACGTTCAAGTGCGAGATGGCATTTTGGCCGATGTAGCCCCAACGTTATTGGACCTCTTGGAAATGGAACAGCCCGCCGAAATGACGGGCCGTTCACTGATCAGTGATCTCCGCTGACCGCAGGCTATTTGCTTCCCAAGATCTGCAGGTGTCCGGTGTACTCCTTTTCCAGGACCCGGATCACGTAGAAATAGACTCCATCATGGAGTCCCTTGGCGGCAAAGTTGTTCTGGTAGTTGTTCACGTTCAGGACCTCCTTTCCCCAGCGATCCCAGATCTGGACGTGGTTGTCCCGGCCTTTGATCCCCTCGATCACGAACTTGTCGTTGTGCCCATCACTGTTGGGTGTGATCACGTTGGGGATGATGACCTGGCATCCGGCATCCACCTCAATGCTCAGGCTCACCGTCTTGGGGCACTGGTCGGTGGCTGAGACGATATACGTGCCGTTCTCCATGCCTGGCACGAAGATGTGATCCGAATAAATGGAATCGCCCCAGTACATGGTGACCTGTCCAAAGCCGCCGCTTACGCTGGCAAACAAGGGTATTGAATCCTGATCGCATTGCAACAACAAGGGGGTGGGACTATCTAAAACCATTTCAGGATAGTCCACGATGGCCAATATCACAGAGTTGGTGAGGGTATCACCGCAGGCATTCACGAGATATACGTTCATGATGGCCGTTTCGATGCCCTCGGCAATTCCATCCTCAAAGGCCTGGAAAGGGAGCACCACGGAATCCTGGCCAGCCGGAATAACGGCCGGGCTGGGGATATTGTTGAAGTCTACACCCGGGATGGCTGTTCCGCTGAAGTAGAAGTCCACGGTATAGGTACTATCGGCTCCGGGCGGGCGATAGATGGTGAAGTTGCCTCCCAAGCAACCTTCCGCTGCGGTACCATCACCGTGAAGCGTACTGGCGGTCAAGGTGGGCAGCACGTTGGACTGGAAGCTACCGGCCTGCAAGAATACCGCAGAGTTATAGCTGTTATCACCGGCATCACCGATGGCGAGCTTAATGTGGTAGGTCTGCCCGCACGTCACTGCAGCTTCTGCGCGCAGCACGGTGGTAAAGCCGTTCAAGGAGATGGTGGTACCACTTGAGTTGTTGACGTAGTATGCTTGGTTGGCCGGAGGGCATCCAGCGCCGTCCGCTCCGTGGATGTTGGCGATCCCCACCGGCAGGTTCGTGCCGGGCACCAAGGCGATATTAATGGCGTTGTTGGTGTATGGGCCGGAAATGCCGGGTCCGCTCAGGAAGAAGCCGAATACGTCGTTGTAGTTCGAACTACAATTGAAGGTGGGATACTCCTCGGAGCCGAAGACATAATTGAACTTCAGGGAATCACCGTTCGGAACGAAATCGAATTCCAATATGGACTTGTCCTGGATGGAGTTTCCTGGAGTTGTGATCGCCACCAGATCGGGATCCGAGCCGGTGTTGAGCACATCACTACCGAAATAGGAAGCAGGGCCAGGGATGTTCGACGCCAGTCCCGATGAGAGGATCAAGCCGGCATCCAAGCCCAAGTTGGTTGAGTTCCCGTTGGTGAATGCTCCGGAGCCATCCTGCGGCAGGTTAACGGCCACACCGTTGTAGGTGACATTCGATACGGACACGCCACCACCCACCAGAACGTTCTGGACGAGTTGCGCAGGCGTCATGGACGTGGTCACGTTCAGCTGGGCCATTGCGGGTACCACTGCGGCACCGGCCAGAAAAATGCATAGTTGACGTATCATGTAGATTCTGTTAAAGTCTATCGGCCGTTACTTCCGCGGACCAATGTAACATGGCCGTACTTCTCGTTGGCTTCGTAGTAGTGTCCCTTCGCTCGGTACTTGTAGACGTAGACACCCGTGGTAGCGAGGCCACCGCCCGTCACGGTGCCATCCCATTGGGTATTGATGTCATTCGACTCGAATACCACGTGGCCCCAGCGATCAAAAATGAGCATGTGGAATTCATTGACCGATGAAGACACAGGGCCGAACAGATCATTGACACCATCTCCATCCGGCGTGAATGCGTTGGGGAAGAAGAGCGTTGCTGGAGGCTTGATCAACAGGCTATCCATTGCTCTACACCCTTCTTGGCTCACCGTGTGCAGGTATACCCAGTGATCCTCCAGGTCCAAGTAACTGTGGGTGATGGAGGTGGCCTTTACGCGGGTACCATCCCCTAGGTCCCAGATCATTACCGGAACATAGTACGGATAGGTGGCCGCTTGGAACAGCCAATCGTCCTGGCCTTGCGGGTAAATGAGGATCTGCGCCACAGGATGTTGCACCGTGACGTGCGTGACCGCGCTGATGAACTCGCCGCAACGATCGATCACATCCACAGTGAACGTGGCATCTTGTTCTCCGCTGTAGGTCATCTTCGGGTCGCTCCACCCCCAACCTTCCCAATCGATGGTATGCACACCGGAGCCTCCGCTTATCCGGGCCCATAGGCTGATCGAATCGCCCAAGCAGATCGTGCTATCCGGGGTCAACTTGATCGTGAACGGCTGGTACCTCGGGTAACGGGTAGTGAAGAGGCTGTTGGTGGAATACCCGCACTGGTCATGTACGTTCAAGGTATAGCTCGCATCGGTGGGCACTCCTACCAATAATGTATCTGCAGTGCTCAGGACTGAACCGGCATCATTCGTCCACGTGTATGTGTACACCCCATTCCCACCGGTCACACTCAAAGGGAACAACAACACGGAATCACCGATACAGAAGACAGTGGAATCCCACGCGACGATCTGGATATTCGGCAGTAGGGCGGTACTCACGAGCACCGAGTCCATGGCTGCATGCATGCACCCGTCATATGCTGTTACCACATACCAAAGCGGATCACTGGCCGGTACGTTCAACGTGGCGTTGGTCCCAACCACGGTTCCATTCTGGGTCCATTCGTACGTGTAGTTACCATTACCACCCACCGTGGTGATCGCGCTGATGTCTGCATTGTTCAGGCATGCGATGGCGGTATCCGGACTGGCTGTTACACCCATGGGGGCATAGGCCGGAACGAATATGGTAATGCTGTCCAATACCGCAGGAACACTGCAAGTATCGGTAACCGTAACATAGAAGGTGGTAGTGGCATCCACCTCGACGTTGATCGTGGGGGTGGTTTCCCCCGTACTCCATAAATACCCATACAAACCGGCACCTCCACTCACGGTGGGCCCTATCTCATAGCTCTGTCCACACACCCCGTTCACAGCAGCTGTTTGCACGTTCAGTAGCGGATACTGGTCGATATAGAATATGTAGTCGTTGACCAGTTGGGTGCCGCTGCAGACGATGTTCTGGGTAATGGTGATGATGATGGTCTCCAGGCCGTCCGCATCATAAGGCACCGTAAGCGGGAAGGTGAGCACTGTATCACCGGGCTGAAAGATGATCTGGCTCGGCAACGGGGGATAGTAGTCCACTCCGGGTGTGGCCGTGCCTCCTATGACGAAGTTGACGGTATCGACATTGGTAGTGTCGCCCATACGGTAAAAGCTGAAGGGCACGATCCCGCATCCTTCAAAAATGGTGCTGTCGTTGACACCTGCAATTGCGTTGGATGAGTTCAAGGTTGGAATTACTTGCCCTGTGCTGGCAAAGCTGTTTTCTTCCAGAAAGACCGCCGATTGCAAAGAATTATCCACGCCATTGCCAATGGCCAATTTGATGTGGTAGGTCTCGCCGCATTGCACTTGGGCCAAGGCGGTAAGGACGGTTGTAAATCCGGGAAATGGGATCGTTGCCGTGCCAGCGTTATTTACAAAATAAATACTGTTGGCCTGCCAGTTCGGATCGGCTACATCACAGGCGGTAGTACTAACACCGCCCGGTGATCCAGAGTTGATCGTATTGATCGTAATGGGCACGGTCGTATTGGGGACCACGGCAATGTTCTGGGCATTATTTGAGAAAGGCCCCGAGATCCCTGGCCCGCTAATAAAAAATCCGAACGCATCATTGTACTGGCTGCAAACGAAAGTAGGATACTCCATCGATGCGAAAACGAATCTGAACCGAAGCGAATCCCCTGTCGGGATGAAATCAAATTCCAAGGTCGCCACATCATTGATCTGGGATTGACCGGAGAGTGCCAGCAGATCATTATCACCGCCTCCCCCATTGCTATCCCCAGAGTTGAAATTCGGCGGATTGAGCAAGACACCAGGGACGATACCGGTGGTAAGAACAACACCGGCCTGCAAACCCAAGTTCGTGTTCGCGGCACTGAATGTACCGCGCCCACCGGCTCCTCCTGTGTATGTAATGTTACTTGCTGTAACACCTCCACCCAATAGAACATTCTCAACCAATTGCGTGGGCGTTGGCGTGGCACTTGATGTCAATTGCGCGTGCGCCAAGCCAGTGGAGAAAATGGCAGCAAGCAAAGCGGCGGAACGAATGTTCATGGATACGATAGGGGTTGACAAGGTAGGCGGCTCTGTGCTTTGACCGATGTGTAGGCTTTTTGGTTGCCCCGCACCCCAAAATCGTAAGGAACGTTGCGCCAAAGTTGGCACTGGCATGGTCCGTTACCTTTGGTGCCTTCATCTTCAAAATCCCTCAAGGCTATGGCATCCGTGGACGAGCATATCGAAACCAACAAGGAACGTTTCCTCAATGAACTGCTTGATCTGCTGCGGATACCGAGCGTGAGCGCCGACCCCAAGTACAAGGCCGACGTGGCCCGCTGTGCCGAGGCGGTGAAAACACGCATGCAAGAGGCTGGCCTGGAAAAGGTGGAAGTATGCACAACCAAGGGACATCCCATCGTGTATGGCGAAAAGATCATCGACCCGGCCAAACCCACCGTACTTGTGTATGGCCACTACGATGTGCAACCTGCAGATCCGTTGGAATTGTGGGACAGCCCTCCCTTCGAACCCGTGGTAAAGGACGGTGTGATCTATGCCCGTGGTAGCGCGGACGACAAGGGCCAGTTCTATATGCACGTGAAGGCGGTAGAGGCCATGGTGAAGACCGGCAACCTCCCCTGCAACGTGAAGATGATGATCGAGGGCGAGGAGGAAGTGGGCTCGGAGAATCTGGGCACCTTCGTAAAAGAGAACAAGAAGCGCTTGGCCGCCGATGTGGTGCTCATCAGCGATACGTCCATGATCGCCAATGATGTACCCAGCATCAACACGGGCCTGCGAGGGCTCAGCTACTTGGAAGTAGAGGTCGTAGGACCCAACCGCGACCTCCACAGCGGTGTTTACGGAGGCGCCGTGGCCAACCCGATCCATGTACTCTGCGAAATGATCGCAGGGCTGCACGATGCGGACCGCAGGATCACCATACCCGGCTTCTATGACGCGGTGCAGGAACTCAGCGATGCCGAAAGGAAGGAGCTCGCTAAGGCCCCCTTCAATGAAAAGGAGTGGATGGACGAACTGGGTGTGAAGGCTGTACGGGGTGAGAAGGGTTACTCCACTTCCGAGCGCGCCACCATACGGCCCACCTTGGATGTGAACGGGATCTGGGGCGGCTATATCGGTGAGGGTGCAAAGACCGTATTGCCATCAAAGGCCCATGCCAAGATCAGCATGCGCTTGGTACCCGCCCAAAAGAGCGCCGCTATCACAAAGCTCTTCAGCGACCACTTCAACAAGATCGCTCCACCATACGTTACTGTCACGGTAAAGCCTCACCACGGCGGCGAAGCGGCCGTAACGCCCACCGACAGCATAGCGTATCGCGCAGCCAGTGCGGCCATGGAGGACACCTTCGGAAAGAAGCCCATCCCGACACGCGGTGGTGGCAGCATCCCCATCGTGGCGCTTTTCGAAGAAGAACTGGGGCTGAAGACCATTCTCTTCGGCTTCGGATTGGACAGCGACAACATCCACAGCCCCAACGAGCATTACGGCGTATTCAACTACATGAAGGGGATCACCACCATTCCTAAGTTCTTCCAGCACTTTGCGGAGATGAGCAAGTGAGGAGGAGGATCGCAGCGTAGAGACGGTCACGCAAGCCCGCTCAGGCGCGGAAAATGGCGTTGTGATCGGTGGATAATGCGGGGCTTTTGCCTACTGCTAATTGCATCTACCAACTGACCTTTACCAGGCACGAACCCAAGACATACGACACCAACCCACACCTCATGTTCAAGCATTTGCTCTTCCTTCTTTCCATTGCACTCTTTACCGGCTGTTTCAGCTATAAGGAAGTGGAGCTGGTGGGGATCCGTACGATGGAGGTGACCAAGGTGGATACCAAGGGTATCGCGGCCACGGTGGGTGTGGAGCTCAAGAACCCCAACAGGTACAAGATCAAGATCAAGGATCCTGACGTGGATATGTCCATTAACGGCGTGGGCATCGGTAAGGCGCTATTGGACAGCACGGTGGTCCTTAAACCGCGGAGCACGCAAGTGTACCGCGTGCCATTGCGCGTCAACTTCCAACTGGATCAAGCCGGTATTATACCGGGCTTGGCCATGGGTCTTCTTACGGGTTCCGTACGCTTGGGTGTAAAGGGCACCGTAGTAGGAAAAGCAGGTTTTCTGAGGAAGCGCTTTCCATTCGCGGATGAACGGGTGATCGACCTGAGATAGGGATCATTGGGGAAGGTCCAACTCGCGGACCTCGGTGTGTGAGGTGATCACCACATAGCCGAAAGAGCCACGGGCGATCCCGTAAACGACATCATTCCGGCCAGCCCTTAAAAGCGCCTCCCGAGCCTCGGCATTACTGTCACGGAGTTTCACCAAGAGTGGAACGTGGGGCGGCAATTCGCGGTGCTCCTGCCAATAGGTGTGGAGGCTGAAACCGCGCCCATCATGTACGAGTATTTCCCGCTCCGGTCCATGCACGAAGAAGTTCAGCAATAGGCATCCGGAGAAGATCATCGGTCCAACCGCCAGCAAGTTGAACCAGAACCATTCAAGGCGTTCCATCGCGAAACGCTTTTCCACCCAGCTCTTCGGCAAGAGGTTGCCCGAAAAGGCAAAGAGTGCGAACCAGCGGAACAGCTCTGTGTAGCTGATGAAGGTGAGCTGCCCAATGGTCCAGAAGAGCACGATGAACAGCAGCACGCCCACGGCCATCATTGTAGTGGGCCATTGCGGTTCCGGCGGGCCCACATCAACGGTACGTTGTTGACGAGCACGCGCTCCGGGCGGCCTCAGGCGCCATTCTTCCCCGCTACCTTTATCCATTCATGCGCTTCCTCAACCGGGCATCGCGCGCCCTTCCGTTCCTGCTTTTTATGCTCCCGGGCTGCGGCACCGGCCAGACATCCGTGAAAGATACCATGCACGCCCACACCAATCGATTGAGCCTGGAAACCAGCCCCTACCTGCTACAGCACGCACACAATCCGGTGGACTGGTACCCGTGGGGTGATGAGGCATTCGACAAAGCAAAGAAGGAGAACAAGTTAGTATTGGTAAGCATCGGATACAGCAGCTGCCACTGGTGCCACGTAATGGAGCACGAAAGCTTTGAGGACAGCCTTGTGGCGCAGGTGATGAACGAGCGCTTTGTTTGCATCAAGGTAGATCGCGAGGAGCGTCCGGATGTGGACCAAGTGTACATGGCCGCTGTGCAATTGATGACCAACCGTGGCGGCTGGCCCTTGAATTGCTTCACCTTACCGGATGGCCGGCCTGTGTATGGTGGTACCTACTTTCCCAAGGAACAATGGACCCAAGTGCTGCATCAGCTAGCCGACACATGGGCCAAGGAACCCCGGAAGGTGACCGAATACGCGGAACGCTTGCACGAAGGCGTACAACAGGCGGAACTAGTGGCCTTGAACACCGAGGCACCGGACTTCACAAAGAAAGATGCGGACCGGCTGGCCGAAGGCTTTATGAAGAACTTCGATACCGAAGAAGGCGGACCGGACCACGCCCCGAAATTCCCACTGCCTAACAACTATGAATTTTTGCTGCGCTACGCCATGACCAATGGGGACAAGGCGATCAGCAAACAAGTGCGGCTCACTTTGGACAAGATGGCCCAAGGCGGCATCTTCGACCAGATCGGCGGAGGCTTCGCACGATACAGCACCGACACGCGCTGGAAGGTGCCGCATTTCGAGAAGATGCTCTACGACAATGCGCAGCTGATCTCCTTGTACAGCCGGGCCTTCCAAGCCTACCGGGATGATGCCTACCGGGACGTGGTGGAGCGAACGATCGCGTGGGCACAACGGGAGATGCGCTCTCCGGAAGGTGGCTTCTACAGCGCACTGGATGCCGACTCCGAAGGTGAAGAAGGGCTGTTTTATGTATGGACCGGAACGGAACTGGATGCTGTGCTCGGTAAGGATGCCGGGTTCGCAAGGGAGTTCTACAACGTGGGTTCCGAGGGCCTTTGGGAGGAAGGACGCAACATCCTCTTGCGCACCATGAGCGACAGCGCTTACGCCTTCAAGCATGGCATCACGGAGGAGGAGCTAAGGACCGTGCGGGATCGCGTGGACGCCAAACTGCTGGCTGCACGCAGCAAACGGATCCGCCCCGGACTGGATGACAAGATGCTCACCTCGTGGAACGCCATGATGGTGACCGGCCTCTGCGATGCGTTCGGGGCCTTGGGCGATAGTGCTTACTTGGCACAAGCTGAGGAAACCATGCGGCTCTTGCTTACGACATGCAAGCGGGATGATGGCGGCCTATGGCATAGTTATACCAAGGGCAAAGTGGGCATCAATGGCTACCTCGATGACTACAGCTTTGCGACCGAGGCACTGATCGCGCTCTATCAAACCACTTTTGATGAGCACTGGCTCAAGCAGGCCCACGCATTGGCCGAATATGCCATGCTTCATTTCCATGATGAAAAGAGCGGCATGTTCTGGTTCACCAGTGATCTGGACGCGCCTCTGATCGCGCGCCGGATGGAGGTGAACGATAATGTGATCCCCGCATCGAATTCAAGCATGGCCAAAGGACTCTTCGTGCTGGGCCACCTCTACGATGATCAGCGCATGCTCGCTATAAGCAAGCAGCAACTGAACAATGTGCAGGCGAGCATGGCCGACTACCCAAGCGGATACTCCAATTGGGCGCTCCTGCTGATGGATCATGTTTATCCGTGGTACGAGATCGCGATCACGGGCAAGGATGCTTTGCTGCGTAGACGTGGGTTCTCCGCGCATTACATCCCCGGTGCGGTGTTCCTTGGCGGCAGCAACAAGAGTGATCTCCCCCTACTGGAGGACAAGTTCCTGGATGGCGCCACCACCATCTTCGTCTGCGAGAACAAGGTGTGCCAACTTCCCGTCCACTCGGTAGAGTCCGCTTTGGTGCAGATGCAATGAGGGGGGCACTGATACTTCTTGGAATTCTAACTAGCGCTTCCTTGGCGCATGGGCAAGTGCTTTTGGTGGACCCGGGAGCTGAGGACCCGGGCTTGCTTCATTTCAATCCGGAATTCATTGCCCGCAACGGGATTAAAAGTGTGAGCGGAGAGGCTTGGGTAAAGCGTGACGGACGGCCCATGGTGGCACTGGACCGGCACTTCCTCTATCGCTTCGGTGAAGGAGGACGCTTGGGCTACTCGAACAACTCCTTCGGTAAACCCGGCACGGGCATCGATACTGCTTCTGTGATGTACAGCTACGATAGCAATGGTCGACTGCTACAGGAACTGCACAACGACCTCCACGGTTACTACGCCCTTCGTAAGGAATACGATCAGGACGGTCGGCCCGCACACGTGGAAAATGTGCGACTGGAGAACCTTAGCAGCGATCGGTACCGCTTCGTGGAAGGAAGCACCACCATCATCAGCGATGAGCGGTACGAATACATCACGCTGAACGACACCATGTGGCGGAAGACCTGGCTCAACGACCGCGGCAGGCCTTACCAAGAGGAGACCTTCACGAAGGATCAGCTCGGCTACCTGCGCAGCATTGAACAACGCAACTTGATCACCCAACGTCGTGGTCGGATCTCCTTCGCCTATGATGCCAACGGGAGACTTGCCGAACGACAGGAGCAAGCGGACCTGGGCATGCCACAGCGGAGCATCTGGAAATGGACCTACGACAAGGCCGGGAATCCATTGACGCGCGACCTGTTAAGGAATGACGTGTTGATCCGGCACAGCGAATATCTCTATGCGGAAGGCACATTCTTCCTCAAGGCCATCATTACCAAAAACAATGAAACGGGGCTGATCGACATCGTGCGCTACGAAACGCAACGATGATCCGAGGAGCCAATGAACCCACCAACCAAATGACAACTCATAAATTCAATCCGTGGCATGATGTGGAACTTGGACCGGATGCTCCGGATGTCGTAGATGCGATCATCGAGATATCCATGGGTAGCAAGGCCAAGTACGAACTGGACAAGAACAGTGGCATGCTGCGCTTGGACCGGGTGCTCTACTCCTCGGTCCACTACCCTGCCAACTATGGCTTCATGCCGCGAACACTGGGCGATGACAACGACCCCTTGGACATTCTTGTGCTCTCACAGATGGCTATACAACCACTCTGCATCGTTCGCGCCAAGGTGATCGGGGTAATGCAGATGCTGGATGACGGTGAGGGGGATGATAAATTGATCGCAGTGGCCGCAGATGACATGAGCGTGGCTCACATCAACTCGATCACGGATCTTCCCGAGCATTTGGGTTCCGAGATCATCCAGTTCTTCCGCGAATACAAGCGGTTGGAGAACAAGACCGTGGTAGTGGAAGAACTCCAGGGAGCTGAAATGGCGAAGACGATCCTGCGGAAGGCCATCGAGGACTACAAGGTGGCATTCGGTGAGCGGGATTGATCCTCCTTCATTGTAGAACAGGGTGCAAACCCGGAGTCGGGCGCCCACAGAGGCACGTAGGCATCGGTCCTATTCGATCGAAGTAGAACGCCTTGGCTCAGATCACTCCGAGCTCCTTGCCCACCTTCTCGAACGCAGCGAGGGTCTTATCGATCTGTTCCTCGGTATGGGCTGCACTCAACTGCACGCGAATGCGGGCGGTATCCTTAGGTACCACTGGGAAGAAGAAGCCGATAACGTAGACCCCTTCCTCGAGCAGCTTGTCTGCCATCACTTGGCTGAGCTTGGCATCGCCGAGCATCACGGGCACGATCGCCGCTCCTGCGCCACGGGTCTTGAAACCGAGTTTCACGATACCTGTGCGAAAGCGGTCCACGTTCTTCTCCAAGCGGTCACGCAGTTCGGTGGAAGCGCTCAACAGCTCGATCACCTTGATGGATGCGCCTACGATGGCCGGGGTCAACGAATTGCTGAAGAGATAGGGGCGTGAACGCTGGCGCAGCATCTCAATGATCTCCTTGCGGCCGGTGGTATATCCCCCCATGGCCCCGCCGAGCGCCTTGCCCAACGTGCCGGTGATGATGTCCACCCGGCCCATCACGCCGCAATGCTCCAAACTTCCTCGGCCGGTCTTGCCAATGAACCCGGCCGCATGGCAATCATCCACCATCACCAAGGCGTGGTACTTGTCCGCCAGATCACAAATGCCTTTTAGGTCCGCGATGATGCCGTCCATGCTGAACACGCCATCGGTCACGATCACGATGTTGTTCGCCCCATCTGCCCGGGCCATTTTCAATTGCACTTCCAGGTCCGCCATGTCGTTGTTCGCATAGCGGTAGCGCATGGCTTTGCAAAGGCGAACCCCGTCGATGATGCTGGCGTGGTTGAGCGAATCGCTGATGATCGCATCCTCCTGACCTAAAAGTGGTTCGAACACTCCACCATTGGCATCAAAGCAAGCTGCATAAAGGATGGTGTCCTCCGTGCCGTGAAAGGTTGCCAGCTTGGCTTCAAGTTCCTTGTGGATATCCTGCGTTCCGCAGATGAAGCGCACGCTGCTCATTCCATATCCATGGGAATCCAGAGCGTCGTGGGCTGCTTTCACCACCTCCGCATCCGAGCTTAACCCGAGGTAGTTATTCGCACAAAAATTCAATACTTGGCGACCGTTCACCGTGATCTCCGCCCCTTGATCGCTCGTAATGATGCGCTCGCGCTTATACAAGCCCGCCTCCTCAATGGCGGCCAATTCCTTGATCAGATCGTCCTTCAGTTTTCCGTACATGCTGTTGTTGCTTCAGCCCTGAAAGGGCCAGAAATGAGGCGCAAGTTACCCACCAAGGCACAGCAACCAAGTCCTTCCACGTAGCAGTAAGAAGCAGGCTTCCCTTGTCGGAGCGTCTCCCGAGAATGCCAAGCGCCCAATAGGCATACTCCTTCGAATTCCTGTTCTTGAGGACATGCTGATCGCCTCGACCAAACGGATACATCTTCCGATGATCCCTGCATATTTTTTTATATCATACTTGCACTCACATCGAGTTCTTCATAAAGTTGCGTTCATTTTCGACGCGCTATATGAAGAACTTCATCTCCAAGTACCCCGTTCTCCTCTTCTTTGTCAGCGCCCTTGCGTTCCAGTACTTGGTGATGGCTGCTCTCTGGTACCGGCTTTCCGACGGAACCACAATGGCCGAGGACAAGATCGCTCACATGATCTTCCGGGTCCGGGTGTTCGGTCCGCTGCTCTTCGTTGTGTTGATCTCCTTCTATTTGGAAGGAACCAAAGGCATCCGCACGCTCTTTAGCTCCATGTTCCATTTCCGGGCTTCAGCCATCTTCTACTCCATGGCGTTCACTTGGAAATTCATCTACACCTACTTGGGCATAGCGGTGGTAGTGCTTTTGGGGTTCGCAGAATGGCCCGGCTTGATCCTTGACAATTTCATCGATGGCGACTACAGCGCCCTGCGCGACCTGATCCGGAACATGCCCTTCATCCTCGGGATCGCTTTTGTGGAGGAAACCGCCTGGATGAAATTTTCCGTCACCCGGCTCCAAGCTAAATATTCAGCGTTGACCTCTTGCTTGCTGGTGGGGACCGGCTGGGGCCTTTGGTACCTACCCATGTTCTTGGTCGGCCATGGTGTTCCGGATGGCTACCCCTTGCCCGTTTTCATGCTGAGCATGATCTCCTTGACCATTCTGCTGGCCTGGTCCTTCAATATGACCCGAAGTGGCGTTATCCTTTTGACCATGCAGGTAGTGAGCAACTGCGCTTTCTTCATCATTCCTGTACTTCCAGGATGGTGGAATGGCAATGCGATCTACATCAACTCCTTTGTTGCCGTGAACTCCGTGGTGGCCGCAGGGCTGGTGATCTTCTACGGCTGGCGCGAACTGGGCACGCGGAAGCGGGCGGTTTGGGGTGAGGAACCCCAAGAGGTTGAAGTTGCAGAGGTAGAGATCCCCGTAGCTGCCTAGCCGATCACCTTGGGCACCTTGAAGTAGTCACTGTCCCGCACCGGCGCGTTCATCAAGGCTTGCTCCTTAGTGAGCTCCATTAAAGGCGTATCAGCCCGGAGCACATCGTGCTCGTCGGTGAGGAATATCAAAGGCTCAACACCCTTGGTATCCACTTTGGAGAGCACCTCCACAAAGTCGATCACCCGCTGCATATCATGGAGCATGGAGCTTCTCAGCGCAGGATCGCGCATATCCAATCGGGCCAGTTCGGCTATACGGTCCAAGGTGGCTTCGTCGATCTTCATTTGGCTGGAAATTCTTTCCTCAGGGGTGCCTCCACTACTTCAAACACCCGGAGGCGCAAGTTATTGACATCCTCCGAACCCAAGCCCTCCGTGGAGATGGCTTCGTGTACGATGGCGCGGGCGATCCCCGGTCTTGCTCGTCCCCACAGGTCTTCGGGATCACCCAGGAGTTGCCAGTTGTTCACAAAAGTGATCGGCACGATCGGCACCTGCTTCTTGATGGCCAACCGGAACGCACCGTCCTTGAACGGCAGCATCTGAGGGGCACCCTTGGGAATGGTACCTTCCGGAAAGATGCTCACGGAGATCCCTCGATCCAGGGCTTGACCGGCCTTCAGCAAAGCCCTCGCTGCTTCCATTCCATTATCACGGTCAACCGCGATATGCATGTCCTTGAAAAAGATGTTGAAAAGGGGCCAGTCGAGCAATTCCCGCTTGCCGATGAAGAGGAAATACTCCGGCAGCAGATTGAAGGTGTGTATAATGTCCAAGTAGCTGCCATGGTTCAGGCAGACGATGTATGGCGGTGGTGGCAACCTATGCTCCCAATGGATGCGCAAAGGGACCAAGGAAAATAGCGCTAGAAAGCTTCCCCACGCTCGCATCAACTTGAAGGCTGCCGGATAACCGGTTGGCTTACGCAAAAGGATCCGGAACGGGATGTACAGCACCAGTAGGGATAATAGAAAGGCGAAGGCGCACCACAGCTTGTAAAGCAGGCGTGGAATCAGGAACAACCACCTGAACACCGGCTTGCGCAGGCTGTTGCCGTCGGCAACCATGGGCCGGGATCGCATATTCCTGGTATCGGGCACGGGAGATGGGAAAAAGAAGGGCGAAGCTAACTTCTATATTCGTCCCCCTTCGCTACACATAACCACAACAAGGCCTCTAATAACTCCTCATGCGCATCCTCACTGGCATCCAAAGCACTGGAGTTCCTCATCTTGGCAACCTCCTCGGCGCCATCCTTCCGGCCATTGATATGAGCAGGGCCTCCGGTAATGATGCGTTCCTCTTCATTGCCAACCTGCACTCCTTCACCACTGTGCGTGACCCACTGATGTTGAGGGAGAACACCTATGCGGTTGCAGCAGCTTGGCTGGCGTGTGGTTTGGATGTTGAAAATGTGACCTTCTATCGCCAGAGTGATGTACCCGAAGTGGCCGAGCTGGCTTGGTACTTGGGCTGCCTCACCCCCTATCCCATGCTGGCCAACGCCCACTCCTTCAAGGATAAAAGTGCGAATGTGAGCCAAGTGAATGCCGGCCTCTTCTACTATCCGGTACTTATGGCGGCCGATATCCTGCTGTACGATACCGACAGGGTGCCTGTTGGGAAGGACCAAAAGCAGCACTTGGAGATCACGCGGGACATTGCCAGTGCCTTCAACCGTGCTTATGGAGAGGACACTTTCGTGATGCCGGAGGCCCAAATAGATGAGGAATTGATGACCGTGCCGGGTACGGATGGCAGGAAAATGAGCAAGAGCTACGGTAACACCATCAACATCTTCCTTCCTGAAAAGGAACTGAAGAAGCAGGTGATGGGGATCGTTACGGACAGCAAGGCCTTGGAAGAGCCCAAGGACCCCCGATCGGATAATGTGTTCCAGCTCTACAAGTTACTGGCACCTGTGGAGGCCGCCGCAGCTATGGGGAGCAAGTATCAGGCGGGTGGCTACGGATACGGCCATGCCAAAAAGGAACTTCTCGAACTCTTGCTATCCCGCTTCACCCATGAACGCCAGCTTTTCCAAGAACTCATGGCTGATCGGGAGGAACTGAACAAGCAATTGGCCATTGGCGCCGAGAAGGCGCGTGCCGTAGCCGCGCGCACCTTGGATCGCGTGCGCGAACGCAGCGGATATGGGCCCCGAATGTGATCTCGGGCGCTCATTGTTCAATTTTTGTTGATAACCCGCTGCCTGTGAGCTGCACCACGGTGCTTTGCTGTCCATTACATTGCCGTTCAACAATTCTGGCCCGTTGGCCAGAAACTAAAACCCTGAAGGAAATGGCAGCAGTAGTTGAAGCGTATTGCGTGAAGTGCAAGGCCAAGCGCAACATGAAAGAGGCCGGCGAAGTGACGATGGCTAATGGACGTAAGGCCATGAAGGGCAAATGCCCCGAGTGTGGTACCGGTATGTTCAAGATCATGGGCAAAGCCTAACCGTATGGTGCCGCCCTCCGTTAAGAGGGCGGCACTCCCATGTGGGAGGGGCTAAACGTCCTTCATTTCCACTCCACATAAGCTGCTGAATGCACAACATTGAATTCCGATCCGGTAAGACAACGCGTGTATTATTCGTGATCCTGGGCATCCTGGTGGTGCTGCATCTGATCGTTGTGTTCTTCCACACGGTGCTCCACATGAAGGTGGAAGCGCTGACCCAGTTGGTGGACCTGGACCTCGAGGCGAACCTTCCCACCTTTTTCAATTGCAGCCTGTTCTTCGTAGGCGCTGTTCTATTCTATCTGCATGGCAAGGCTGCCGCAGCAGGGCAAAAGCGGTCCGGATGGTTCCTAATGACCGCTGTGTTCATCTTTCTGGGAATTGACGAAGGGTCCCAGATCCATGAAAAATTCATGCTCATCACGCATCGGCTTTTGCTCGATGGAGAGCCGGTTGGCGGCGCCCTCGACTGGTTCAACTATGCTTGGGTGATTCCCTACGGCCTTGCCGCCCTTGTGCTTGTGGTCACGCTCTCCAAATGGCTGATGCAACTGGACCCGAAGCTGAGGAATGGGTTGGTCATTAGCGGGGTCATTTACGTTTTCGGTGCCGTTTTCTTGGAAATGGTCGGAGGAAAGTTGGCCGCCGAGAATTATGCGCCCCCCACCGATTTTCCTTGGTTACCCTGCCGGGTCTATCTAGATCCATCCGGCTGTTGGATGTACATGGATCCAACATACATAACGCTCTACACGCTGGAAGAGATCTGCGAGATGAGCGGCTTGATCCTCTGCATCCGCTTCCTGATGAAAGCGTTCGAAAGGAGAGGGTTGTTACTCTCTCTGGGCGTGAAGCCCCTGGAATGAACGGGTAGTGGTCACACCCGCCTCATGACCTTGCCGGAGCGTGTCCGGTGAAAGTGCTTCAATGCCAACACCCGACGCGGAAGTTCATGCTCGGTAAGTACACTGAACAAAGCCGGCATCACTTCATCCAGCACGTCTTCCGGCTTCTGATCAGTTTCCAGCACCAAGGCCACAGCCTCGCCCAAGCGATCATCGGGATAGGAGATGAAAAAGTGCGGATAGGGGATCACCCCAGCTGTTCGTGCCTCGAGTATCTCAGGATAGATCTTCTTCCCTCCGCTCAGGATCACGTTATCGAAACGGCCGAGCCAATGAAAACGGCGGTCGTCGGTCAGCTCCACAAGGTCGTTGGTAACATGCTCCTTTGTGCTGAGGTGCGGCGTGCGCACCACCAGGCAACCGCGTTCATCCGTGCGGAAAGTCACTCCAGCGATCGCGGTGTAGAGCTCCTCCGGGGCTTTGCCATTAACGCGTCGTAAGGCCACGTGTGTCACCGTTTCTGTGCTCCCATAGCCTTGGTATACCTTGGTTCGAAGCCCTTGCAGGTCCTCCTCCAATACCGCGCTCACAGGTCCGCCGCCGAGGAGGATGGTATCGAATTGCTCCTCCACTCGCTTGCGGTCTTCTTGGATAGCGCGGTGTAACTGCAATGGCACCATGGCCGTGAACCGGAAGTGTTCGTTGGTAGTGCCCAGATTTTCCAGAACGCTGCCACGGGGATCGATCACATGCAGGTCCAGACCCAGGGCCATGGCACGCACCAGCATCATTTTGCCTGCGATGTATTCGCATGGCAGGCAGAGCAGCACCCGATCACCTTCGTTCAGTTCAAACGCATCCGCTGTTGCACGCGCACTGTTCACCAGATCCCTTCTTGGAATGGCCATCCACTTGGGTGGACCCGTGGTACCGCTGGTGCTGGCCCGGATGGACTTCCCTCCATGGATGGTCAGCTCGAACACGAGATCGCCCAGTGCCTTCTTCCATTCCTGATCCTTCTTGCGTGTGGTGGAGAGCCGATCGAAGTGGACATATGCATCAGTGCTGCTCAACACCTTGCCATCAACGGTCAGCGAGTCGAATGCCTCCGGGATGGTCCTCGCATATTTCCTCCGTGCGCTCATGTATCCAAGCGATGAAGGTCCCAAGATACCTCCGGGCTGTAGTGCAGTTCTCCTTTCACCACGTTGAGCGGCGACGGGATATTATCGGTGTATACACTACCCGTTCCAAGTCCTTGAGGAATATCCGGCTTCAACGTCGCGGTCCACTGGGCGATGGCGTTCAGGCCAATACTGCTTTCCAGTGCCGAGGTGATCCACCAGCCGATGTTGCGCTCTTGTGCTAGATCGATCCACTCCTGGGCGGATGCCCAACCGCCCACAAGGCTGGGCTTGATCACGATATGCTGTGGTCGCACATGTTCGAGCAACTCCTTTTTGGCCAACCGGGTATTCAGTCCGATCAGGTCCTCATCCAATGCGATCGGCAAGGGTGTTCGTTCACAAAGTTCCGCCATCACCTCATAGAGACCGGGCGCAACAGGTTGTTCAATACTTTCCACTTCCAGCTCTGCCAAACGCTCCAGCACGGGCATGGCATTGCTATGCGTGAAGGCGCCGTTCGCATCGACACGCAATGCCAGATCCTTCGAGTTGAACTCCTTCCGCACTTCGCGAAGCAGCTCCAGTTCATCTTCAATTCCAATGGCGCCGATCTTCATCTTCACACAGCGGTTGCCATTCGCGATCTGTGTCTGTATCCGTTGGCGCATGGTCCGCTTGTCCCCCATCCAAACCAATCCGTTGATCGGAATGCCTTGGCGACCCAAGGTGAAATCGGATGGAAAAAGCACTTTGCTTCCGCTGGCTGCAAGGTCCTTCAGGCATTGCTCCACCGCGAATCGCACGCTGGGCACATGAACCAGATCACTGGTCAGGCGCTGTTCCCAATTGGAGGTGTCGCGGCAAAGCTCCAGCAGTTTGGTGCGCACGTCCGCCGGGAACTCTTTGCTATGGCCGGGGAATAGAGCTGCTTCCCCAATGCCACGGAGCTGTGGACGGTCCGTATCCCATGCGATCAGGTACCACACCGTGCGTTCCTGGATCATCCCCTTGCTGGTTCCGAGCGGGAATCGGGGGGTGAGGGTGAGTTCCTTCCAAGTGGCTTGGATCATGGGAAGAAGCCGCTGAGGCGCGGAGGCGCTGAGAAATGAGACCCTGAAAGGGAGAACCACAGATGGACATAGATGAACACAGATGAATGCCGTGGCCGCGATGCTTCCTGCAGATGTGCCTGGCGGTGGCGCAGATGAATTCCTGAAGGAGATCCAACACGTGTGCTCGGCGTCCGAATGTCTGTTGTCGGCAGTTGCATGGTTGACTTCCTGCCGGTTCAAGCGGCGAGGACCAACCCCAAAGAAAAGAGCAATGCCGTTACGAGCGTTGTTAGGGCCAGGAACTTCATGTGTGGATCCAGTGCACGAGGCTCCGTGTTCTTCAATACGAACCGCAAGTGGCGGTCGATCGCGAGGAAGGTGATGATGAACAAATACTGCCACCAGGTGTGGAAGTGCGTAGCAGAAAACAGGACCAGCGAAGCGAAACCGAACAGGACCAAGGCTGCGTGATAACCCTTCGCACGAGCGGACCCCATGCGCACCACCAACGTACGCTTGCCATTACCCGCATCCCCATGGATGTCGCGCATGTTGTTGAGGTTGAGCATGGCTGTGGATAGTAGTCCGATACCGATCGCTGGTAGCACGGTGGCGGCGCTGAACGAGGCCGTGTGCAGGTAGTAGGTGCCGATCACGCCTACGAAGCCGAAGAAGAGCAACACGCTGATATCCCCAAAGCCAGCATAGCCATATGGATTGCTGCCGAACGTGTACTTCACCGCCGCGCCGATGGCGAGGAGGCCGATCAGGAGAAAAACCAGCGTGATGATCGAAAGCCCCAAGGCGATCACGATCAATGCGATCCCGGAAATGAACGATAACGATCCGCAGATCCACATGGCGCGCTTCATCGCACCCGTGGAGATGGCCCCGCTTTGCACCGCGCGCTGCGGGCCTACGCGCACCTCATTGTCCGTGCCGTGGAGGTGATCGCCGAGGTCGTTCGCCAAGTTGCTCAGCACCTGCAACAGGATCGCCGTGACCAGCGCAAGAACGAACACCGGCCATTGGAATGCGTGATGGAACACGGCCAACGCACTGCCCGTGATGATGCTGCTCATAGCCAAGGGCAATGTGCGTAAGCGGAAGGCGTGGAGCCAGTGCTTCATTCCGCAACTAACTCCATGTGATCAATGTACACATTGATCAGTTTATGGTCGGGCAATTTTCCCTCGACTGCCGGCCATTGCCGATATAGCCAACGTATAAAATCAGACCGGCGCAAATTGCCGACCCTCAAGTGAACGATTCGGGGAGGAGGCCCGCTTAACTGGATGCGTTCGGAGAAATCCGCATCCTTGGTCAAGATCACCAGATCATTTGCCATCGCATACTGCCAGAGGAAAGTATCGCTTGGCTGTGTGCCTAATTCTCTGGAGTGTACGACCGGCAATTGGGTCGGCAACGCCGGAGGAAACGGAAGATTCTCATCAATAAGAATCCCTTTCATGCCAGCGGAAGCACGGTAAAGCGATTCCCCATGATACGGGCGGCCATTTCCACGCAGGCCAACACATGTTCACGAGTGATGGATGGATAGGCCTTCAAGACCTCATCCAAGTCGTCGCCAGCGGCGAGCAGTTCCAGCACTGATTGAACGGTGATGCGCGTGTCTTTCAACACGGGTTTGCCATTGGCCACATCCGGCTTGATCTCGATCAAATCCTGTCGCATAGGCGAAAGTTACGACCGTACTTGAATAGGCACGAGCTCACAAAGGGCCCGGACAACATCTTCGCCCTGGCCTTGCACCCGCAATAATGCTGCTCATAGCCAAGGGCAATGTGCGCAAGCGGAAGGCGTGGAACCAGTGCTTCATCCGTTATCTGTCGGCACGAAAGGAAAACTCATTGAAGTATCGAACCGCATTCCTCTGTGCTCTTTGTGCTTATGTGGTGAACCTCACGGAAACTTCGGGAACTTCTGGAAGTCCGGTGTCCGCTTCTCCAAGAAGGCATTGCGTCCCTCCTGTGCTTCGTCCATCAGGTAGTACATCAGGGTGGCGTCTCCGGCAAACTCCATCAGGCCGCGCTGGCCGTCGAGTTCGGCGTTGAGGCCGCGTTTGATCATCCGCAGGGCCATCGGGCTGCGCTGCATCATGATCTTGCACCATTCCACTGTGGTATCCTCCAGGTCGGCGAGCGGCACCACCTTGTTCACCATGCCCATGTCCTCGGCTTCCTTGGCGGTGTATTGATTGCAGAGGAACCAGATCTCGCGGGCCTTTTTCTGGCCGACGTGCCGGGCGAGATAACTACTGCCGAAGCCGGCATCGAAGCTGCCCACCTTGGGACCTGTTTGGCCAAAACGTGCATTGTCAGAAGCAATGGTGAGGTCACACACTACGTGCAATACGTGGCCGCCGCCAATAGCGTAACCGTTCACCATGGCCACTACGGGCTTAGGGATCTCGCGGATGCGGCGGTGCATGTCGAGGATATTCAGGCGAGGCACGCCGTCGGCACCGATGTAACCGCCGCGGCCCTTGAAGTTCTGGTCGCCGCCACTGCAGAAAGCCTTGTCGCCTTCCCCAGTGAGCACCACCACGCCCACATCATTCATCTCGCGGCACATGTCCATGGCGTTGAGCATCTCCATGGTGGTCTCCGGCCGGAAGGCGTTGTAGACCTCGGGCCTGTTGATGGTGATCTTGGCAATACCTTCGAAGAACTCGAAGCGTATGTCAGTGTATTCTTTTATGGGGGTCCAAGTACGGGTCATGTTGGTCGTGTTTTGTCACCACAGAGGCACAGAGAGCACAGAGAGCACAGAGGTTGGTGTGTGGCGGGTTGGCCGCAGAGGCGCGGCCCTGCCTGCCGGCAGGCAGGGCCGAGGAGAAATGCAGTTGGGCTTTGTCGCCTGACAACTGAGAACTGACAACTGACAACTTCATTCATGCGGAACGCAATTGTTGAAAGTACTCCCGCAGCACCTTCGGAGAAACAAGCGAATCCGTAGTGATGTGGAGCACAGCTGGTGTGTCATGTGGTTTGAATAAGTCTTCCAGCGCGGTCTTCAGCGTGGCTTCGTCGTTTGCGGAATAGCATGGCAGTCCGAAGCTCTTCACCATCGCGGGGATGTCGCGTTGGTGCGGAGATTCGAACCAAGGGAGCAACTCTGCATCCATGTCGGGGCCATCGATGTAGCGGAAGATGTTGCCGCCGCCGTTGTCGATGACGATGACCTTCAGCTTCGGGGAAAGATGGTTATTCCAGAAGGCGTTGCTGTCGTAACAGAAGGCAACATCGCCGGTGATCAGCGTGGTGGGCTTGCCTGTTGTGTAGGCCGAGCCCACTGCAGTGCTGGTGCAACCATCGATGCCGCTGGTGCCTCTATTGCTGAAGTAATGATGCCCTCGCGTGCGATCGAAGAGCTGGGCATAGCGTGCCGCGGTGCTGTTCGCCAAATGGATGTCGCTTCCCTCGGGTATGTGTTCCAGTAGTGATTCGAAAACCGTGAGATCACAGAAGGGCGTTTCCTTGAGGATGCCTTGATGGGCTTTGCGCATCCGTGCATCCACCATGCGCCATGCTTCGCCATACAAGCTTTCGTTTCCTTTCACCTGGCCTTCGAGCTGTGCGAGGAAAATGTGCGGTGACACGGCGATGTCGTGGGTAAGGCTTTGATAGGTGTCGTAGTAGCGCTGGCTGGCATCCACATGCCAGTGTTGCGCAGGTTTCCACTTGCGCATCAAGCCCTTGATCCGCTTGCTCACAATGGCGCCACCGAAGGTGATCAGCACATCGGGTTTCAGATCGTTCTCATTGTCTGCATTCACCCCTTCCAGCGCACGATCAATGCAGGTGATGAATGCGGCATCATCCAAATTCGAGGTGGCCTCGGTGAACACGGTGCACTGTGGCAATGCCGCCAGTTGGCGCAGTTGCTTCCGCATGCCTTCACTCCAAACACCTTGACCGATCAGCACCATCACTTTCAGGCTGGTCGATAGTTGGTGAACACGCCAGCCATGGTCCGGCAGCATGAAGGCCTCCACCGGCATCGGTGCGACCAGGCGCACTTCTTCCTTCCCTTCCGCTGTTCGATAGAGCGGTTCATTGAAGGGCACGTTCACTTGCACCGGGCCGGGTGTGGGAAGTAGTGTGGCATCAATGGCCTCGTTGATCAGCCTTCCTCCATGCCAGCGTGAAAGGGCATCCGTGGCTCGCGGCAATTGCACGCTTTTCTTCAGGTGCGGAGCGAGCACATCGCGCTGACGGATCGTCTGTCCTTCGCCCTGATCGATCCATTCCTCGGGCCGATCCGCAGAGATCACCAGAAGCGGGATGCGCTGGTAAAAGGCCTCCGCTATGGCAGGTCCGTAGTTGAGCACGGCGCTGCCGCTGGTGCAGATCAACGCCACGGGTTGGTGCAGCTGCTGCGCGATGCCCATGGCGAAGAAAGCGGCGCTTCGCTCATCGATCACCTGCAGGCATTGGATGCCTTCCTGTTTGCTGAAGGCGATCACCAACGGGGCATTGCGGGAGCCCGGGCTGATCACCGCGTGCCGCACCCCTTTGGCTGCGCACAGACGAGCCAGCTCAGCGGCGGCAAAATGATCGGATGTGGTCATCGCTCAGATCGCGGCACGCTCCGGTTCCATAAAACGAAGCCACGTTTGCGCCTTGCGCTCGGTCTCCGTCCATTCCAATTGGGGGTCGCTTCCGGCGGTGATGCCAGCTCCTACCAAAAGCTGCGTTCCCCCTTGGTGATAGCGCATACAGCGGAGGTTGACGAACAACTCGGTCGGGCCATCGGCGTTCCAAGGACCCCAGAAACCTGCATACAGCGAGCGCCCATGCTTTTCCTGTGTTGCAATGAAATCCATCGCCGCCTTCGTGGGCGCGCCACATACGGCAGGTGTGGGGTGCAGTTCCAGCACCAAATTGCCCAACAGTGTATCGCCCAGGTCCGCCTCCAGCACGGTGCGCAGGTGCGCTACCGGCCCGGCCTTCATCACTTCCGGCCCGCGTACTACAATGTTCTGCAGATCCATCCGTGCGAACGTGGAATGCACATGGCACATCACCTGTTCCTGTTCGTCCAGCTCCTTGAGGCCCCATTCCGATAAACGCTCGGGAATGGCATCGCTCGGTCGGGTGGCCGCAATGGCATCCACGCGGACATGGTCCAACTCCTCGTGCACCAAGCGCTCCGGCGATGCACCCATCCAGAGCCCATGCTCCGGGGTATGCGCCATGGCAACGAAGGTTTCCTTGTTCGCTTCCAAAGCACGGCTGAACAACTCCGGCCACTGTTCCACCTCGAGTTTCGCCTTCATCACACGCGACAGCACCACTTTATCCAAGCTGCGGGCGATACAAGCTGCCTTCGCCGCATTTACGGCACGCATGAAATCTTCGTTGACCGTAGGGAGCTCCGTCTTCTCTGTTTCCACAACGGTTCCATCGCATTCCTCCAAGCGGGCAATGTCCGGATCGATCTCGGCGAACATCAGCTCGATATCCGAACGGATGAAGGGCACGCGCTCTCGATCAAGGTCGAACGGAGCGATAAGGAACACTTGGTTCAGCCCCAATAGCAAGGTGCCATCCACGGTCTCCAGCTCCGGGTTGCGTTGCGCCCAGATCTGCACCGGCTGGCCGGGAGTGCGGAATGCAGCGAATGTGAGGCGCTTCTGGATGCACTGGGCCAATGCCTTGTGCAATACGGTGGATTCACTCATGATTTCTTTGTGATCACGACATTGGTAAGCCTGCAAACGGCAACGAGCTCGCCTTGCTCATTGTTCACCCGAATATCCCACACATGCGTGGTGCGGCCTTTATGAAGAATGGTGCCCGTAGCGGTTACGGTGCCTGAACGAACGCTCTTGAGGTGATTGGCATTCAGCTCGATGCCGACCACAGCGAATTTCTCGAGATCCACCAACATGGCGGAGCCCATGCTGCCCAAGGTTTCGGCCAATGCGGCCGTAGCTCCGCCGTGCAACAGCCCCATGGGTTGGAACGTGCGTGTGTCCACCGGCATGGTGGCAGCAAAGGTTCCGGGAGGGCTCGGGATGTAGGTAATGCCTATGCGCTCCACCATGGTGTCCTTCCGCAGGGCATTGGCGAAGGCGAGCTGTTCTTCGTTGAACATGCTGCGAAAGTAGCCTTGGAGCGATCTTTGACGATCGGATAATGCAAAACCGGGCGCTACAAGGACTTCTTTGACGCGTCACTCACTCAGGAGACAGATGGAAGAGAAGATCACCAAACGGCTGTTACTCGTCGAGGATGAGGAATCACTTCGATCCACATTGCGCCTGAATTTCGAGCTGGAAGGCTATGACGTGACCACGGCCGTTCGCGGCGGTGAGGCGTTGGATCGCATTCGCGGTGCCCGTTTCGATGGCATTATCTTGGATGTGATGTTGCCCGATGTGGACGGGTTCACGATCTGTGAGACCATCCGACTGGAAGGAGACCGCACGCCGGTGCTCTTTCTCACCGCACGGAGCACCCCTGCGGATCGGGTGCGTGGACTGCGGACCGGCGACGATTACCTCGGAAAACCATTCGACCTCCAAGAGCTCTTGCTGCGCGTTGAGAAGTTGGTTTCGCGATCAGATGAAGGAGCACCTGCTCCCACTGCTGCCACCCATCGGAAATTCGGTACCAACACCGTGGATTTCGAGACCTATGAGATCACAGGCCAACGCGGTTTGACCAAGCGCCTTACACACCGTGAAATGCTGCTCCTGCGCCTGCTTACCGACCGTGCCGGCGAAGTGGTTTCGCGCGAGGAGATCCTGCAAAAAGTGTGGGGGTATGATGTTTTCCCGACCACCCGCACGATCGACAACTTCATCGTCTCTTTCAGGAAGTACTTTGAAGCTGACCCCCACAAGCCGAAACACTTCCGTTCGGTACGGGGAGTCGGGTACACGTTCACTCCATAAAGTGAATACCGGGTGAACAGAAGGGTTTTCCGCCTGTTTATTCTGCATGGATGCCCGGACCAAAGATTTGTCGGTGTGGATGGCCACAACGCCAAAGACCAACTACCCTTCCTTGAAGAATGACCTCACCGTGGATGTCGCCGTTGTAGGCGCTGGCATCGCGGGAATTTCCATCGCCCATCGGTTGAAAGACCTCGGCAAAACAGTGGCCTTGGTGGAGTCGGGGCGGATCGTGGAAGCGTCCACCGGGAAGACCACGGCCAAGGTGACCTCGCTGCATGGCCGGATCTACACCACCCTCACAAAGAACTTCACGGACGAAGGAGCCCGCATTTATGGCATCGCCAATGAGGCCGCCATTGACCGAGTGGAGGAACTGGTGAAGAAGCATCACATCGACTGCGACTTTTCCCGCTTGGATGCATACACCTACGCGCAGGCCGAGGAGGGAAGGAGCCTGGTGAAGCACGAGGCTGAAGTAGCGATGCGTTTGGGGCTACCAGCCAGCTATACGGATCAGGTGCCTTTGGAGTATCCAACCTTTGGTGCTGTGAAATTCAGCAACCAGGCACAGTTCCATGTGCGGAAGTACTTGTTGGCATTGGCCGCACTTGTCGATGGCGATGGAAGCTCCATTCTGGAGAACACGAAAGCCACGGGGATCAAAACGGATGGTGCCAAGCGGATATTGACAACGGACAAAGGCACTATTACCGCCAAGGACATCGTGATCGCCACACACGAACCCTTTCACGATCCAAAAAAGGAATATGCGGACATGACCACCTTCCGTGATTTTGCCTTGGGTATTCTCATTAAGGAAGACACGCCGCCGGGTGAATTCTTCAGCACGGGCGAAGAGCCTCACTCTATCCGCGCGCAAACGACGGAGGACGGGGACATCATCATCATCGGCGGGAAGAGCAAGGATGAGATGGCGGCCAAGAACGACGAGGAGGCCTACGAACTTGTAGAGAAGGACTATGGGAAGAAGTTCTCGATAGAGCGGGTGGTTTACAAGTGGAACACCTACGACCTGGCCACTACGGACGGCGCTTCCTACATCGGCAGGCTTTCCGAGGATGACCAACACGTGTTGCTCGCCACCGGCTTCAATGGCTGGGGCATGACCAACGGAGTGTTGGCCGGCATGTTGATCGGCGACCGGATCACCGGAAAGGAAAACCAGTGGGCGGACTTCTTCGACAAGTTTACCAGGAAGCGCTACAAACGATAGCTCGAGTGCATCCCTAAACGATCGTTAATTTCAGAAGGTTGGCGCAAAGGACCTTCGAGCGTACAGTGCACGTAATCAGGTTGTTATGGATCAACATGGATCCCGGACACGCATTCGTGCCCTGATCTGCAGTGTGAGGGAGGCAACCCCACCTATTGGCTCACGTCTTACCCCCAGATCCAAGGTTCTTCCTAGATCTGGTTCCTAATCCTTGCAGGTTTACCGCGCAGGGGCCCAAATCGGGCCCCTGTTCGGTTTTCAGGGGGTTCCTCGCCTAATCCTGCACCAAGCAGAAGGTGCAGTATTTGCTCTTCGGATCATGCTCGATCGGCACCTGCGGATCCATCATCCGCTGCACCACTTCGGTCAGTAGCGTCTCTATCTCGGGCAGGTTCGCACGTGAGATGGTCTCTCCCCCGGGCAGCTTCAGCAATAAGGGCTCACTACTGGCCGCTCGCTGGAGTGGAAGGATGCCGGCCTGCACGGCATCCACTTCCGGATGCTCCTGCAGATAAAGGCATGCATATACGAGCAACTGCGCGGCATATCGCTTGTCCCCCATGAGCCCCTCCACCGTCATTTCCTTCAGGGCAAGATCACCGGGGTTCACCTTTCCGGACTTGAGATCCAGGATCTGTACCACTCCATCCCTCATGTCCACGCGGTCCAAGCGGCCTTTTATCAGCACGGGTGAGCCGATCATTTCCGATGCCTTTTCCAAGGAGTGCTTCAGGTCGGCCTCCAGTTCGAGCGGGGTGATCACTGCTCCTTGTTCCACAGTGGTGGCCTCGCTCCGCAGGAAGCGTTGGGCGGCATCCGCAGCCATGCGCAACTGCAACAAGGGCTGGCCTTGGCGCAGTTGATCCGGAGGCATTCCCTCCTCCAGCTTGGCCACGATCATTCCTTCAATGCTTCCTGCCGCTTCCAACAGGGGCGCGGCTTGTAGGGGTCGCTTGAGCAAAGGCTCATATACCGCTTCCATGGCCTTATGCAAGGCATCCCCCAAGATGTTCGGAGCGATGCGCACGTCCACCTCCTCGCTTTCCTTCAACCTTAGCACATCCTTAAAGTGAAAGTCCAACGGACATCGCAGCCAATTGCCCAGGGCGGATGGGGACAACCCGGCTTCCAGCTTCCTGCGCACGGCCTTCAGCACCGCTTCATCCTTACTCACTCGAACCAATGCCTGATGCGTTTTCGGCATTCGGATGCGGGCATCGAAGTCCTCCATCCGCTCCTGCTTCCCCTTGAAGAGTTCGTGTTGCAGTTGCAGTATGAAGCGGCTCGGTCCGGTGGGTTCCGCACCTTCCGGCCAGATCAGCAAGGCCTCCTCGGCGCGTTGCAGCATGCGCAGGAAATTGTAGGCCTGCACGGCATCATTGCCATCGCGCAAGGGCATGCCATGGGCCCTCCGCAGTTCGAAGGGAATGAAGGAGCGTTGTGCCCCACCGGATGGCAGTGAACCTTCTTGTGCGCCCAGCACGATCACGCGCTCCAGATCCAGTGCGCGCGCTTCGAGCATTCCCATTACCTGCACGCCTGCCAACGGCTCGCCGAAGAGGCCGATGCGCGCTGCGCCCAACAGCCGATGGAACAAGCTGGAATAAGCCTTCAGGTCCATTTCATGTTCGTATCGCCCAATGAGCAGATGAACGCGCCGCAGGATCAAGGAGGCCTGGAAGACCTGCTCGGTGGCTAACTCATCCCCTTGGGTGGCTTGCATGGCCCAAGACAATGCTTGGGCCGTGATCTGCGGCATCTCGGTGCGCACATCCTTCACCTCGGAGAACACCGCGGCTACCTCTGCAAAGATCCCGGAGCGTTGAAGGGCATCCTGTAAGGCCTCCGCAGGCATAAAGGCACTACGCAGCAGCCGGATCTCCCCGGCCAGTTGCTTCACCGCCGCTGCCATAGGTCCTTGCTGCAGAAAGGGATGCCCGAGGAACCGTTCAACGTCGGCATGGAAGAAGCCGGCCCCGGGACGCATACCCGCGTGCAGGCGGTGGAAGGCATCCAAGTAGGAGCCGATAGGCAATTGTGCCACAGGTAAGCCCATGGTGATGTTCAGCGGTCCGAGGTCCGGCGGAAGCGCCTCCAGCAAGGGCTGCAAAAGACTCTCATCCGCGAGTACCACGGCGGTGCGTTCCCGTTCCTTGACACTGGCATTCTTCAAGAATTCCGCGGCACACCATGCCTGTGCCACATCGTTGGGCGCGCGGATGGTCCGCAGTTGCAGTTCACCTTCGGCCAAGTTGTTCCCCATGGGAATTACACCCGGTCCGAAAGATCCGATCGCCTTGCGCAGATGGTCACCCGCTTCCTGCTCCTTCCGGTCGATGTAGTAGCGGTCCGCATCCCAAGCAACGCGCCCTGAGCCGGCGGTCCGGAATTGGCGCAGCACGCTCTCCTGTGCTGGAGTGAGCGCATTGAGGCCCGCGAACCAGACTCCTTTCCAACGCTCAGTTGCCTGCTTGGCGTGGGCTACCGCTGTTCGTTCGATCAGCCCTGTGGTTCCGGCACCTTGCTCCACCAAGCGTGCATTCAGTGTAGCGTGCAGCTTCCCCACCATGGCCCAGAACTGCACCATCCGCTCTTGGCCTTGGCTCAAGGGATTGTCATTGAAGGTCCATTCGATCTCTTCCCAATGGCGTAGGTCGCGGTAGTAGCTCTCCAGCGGAACGAGGTGTGCATCGGCCTCGCTGATATCGGCCAAAGTGGTACCTGCCCACTGCAGGAAATCACCGAGTCCTTGGGCCTTTTCTCCCTCCACCTTGCGGTAAGCCTCATAGCCTTCGAAGAGCAGTTCTTCCTGCGCCAATGGACGTAGACCGGAAAGCTCCTCCATAAAGGTGCCGATGGTAAAGATGCGCGGACTCCATACAGGCTTTCCCGCTTCCTCGGAGATCCATTTGCGCAAGTACAATCCGGCACGCTGGCTGGGGAGTACCACGGCCACATCCCGCAACGCACTACCGTGTTCGGCCACCAACGCTTGGGCCACCTGCTTCAGAAATGCGGTCATGGAAAAAGGTCTGGATCAAATGAGAGCGACGCCGAACAGGTCGGCAGTCCCGCGTATCGAACTTTGCGCAAATTAGCTCCCATGCCAGAACCTCAATTTCCTCTGTACCGTCGGTCGACCAATGGCTTGAACTGGTACCGCATCAACTCGCTCACGGAGCTCCTTGAAGTGCAGCGGGTGGGCAGCCGGTATGTTGTTCATCGGCTTTCGGCCTCGGCCTATCCGGAACAGGTACGCATTATGGAATTGATCGCCATGGCGGATGGGCATGTGGAAGACTGCCCAGCCGGAGAAGTGGAGGAATTGCTGGCCGAATACCAATAAGGAGGAGGTGACCTGATCGACCGGATCACCTCCTCCCCTGAGTGCATGGAACCTTAAAGCACCGTGAACCTTTTCACGATACGTCCGGCGCTTGTTTGTATCGAAAGAAAGTAAGGGCCGGCCTGCAGGCCTTCCAAATTGATCCGGTGATCTGCTTGGATGCCGGTTGGTCCTTCCGTGCGAACCACTTTACCCACAGCATCCGTGATCAGGATGCTTTCAAAGGCCACCATACCTTCATTGCTGATCTGGATGAACTGCTCAGCGGGGTTCGGGTAGATACTGATCTTGGCATCCAATTCCTCTCGGATCCCCGTTGGCGCTTCAATGGAGAATTGGATCACCGGGCGTCGATCATCCATGGGGACGTTATTGCTCGTGCTGGACAAGGTGGCCGGCAGGGAAGCGTCGCCACTGGCGTAGATCCGATCCACCACTGTGGTATTCACCCATTCAAATCCGCCGGTAGCGATCGGCGCGGTAGCTGCGGAGATATCCCACTCCGTAAGGATCTCCAAGGAACCTCCCGTGTATGTGAAAGGTGCACCGAGCGGAAAGTCAATATAGGTCGGGTCCGCGGTGACAGGTATGGCTTGGGCGGGGTTGGTGTAGACCAAAGTCGCACCGCTGCTCAAGTTCGACCACTGCGCTGTGGGGCCCGAATAGGCACCCGTGCTGGAGTTCTTCATGTAGATCTTGAATAATGCCGGCCCTGCAGTGGAGTTTGCTGTCGCCTTCATCCATCCCACCGTTGAGATCACGGTTCCCGCTGTGATCCCGACCGCTGCCAGCTCCTGCTGGGTATAGAGGTAGGCAAACCGGCTATACCGATAGTACAAGGTGGAGGACATGTAGATCGGGCCAACGGCATAGAGCGGTGTGGCCGGTGCTCCTGTGGCGATCTGGACTTGGCTCACTTGGGCATTCGCCTGGTAGGCGCCAAAGGAAAAAGCGGCGAGTAACATGGTTACAATTCCGCGATTGCGTAAGGATGTTTTCATGCTGTCAATGTTTTTTTGGGGTAGTTATGCGCCCTAAGGAGCGAAGCGCTTCGAACAAACATATTCCTTCCACGGATGTAGCGTACTGGATCGGAAACTGATTATCCCGGTCGTTCTGTGTATTGTGAGATGCAGTTCCTCGGGCCGTGAGCAGGATCCCGCATCCGCGTGAACTGGAATGTGAAGCCGGCCAACCGATAGAGTTATCTTGCCGTCCTCTCTCCGATGCGCTCCACCTTCATAATCTTCTTCCTGGCCTGCTTCCTCCAGAGCTATGCCACCCACATTCTGGGCGGGGAGATGTACTACACCTACTTGGGGAACGACAACTATCAGGTGACCCTTCGCCTTTACCGGGATTGTGGACCGGAAAACACCAACAACACTGCTTTGGACGCCCAAGCTGCCATCGGGGTGTTCAACAGCTCGGGGGTGCTCATAAACACCGTTATGTTCACGCTTCCACAGGAAACCACCTTGCAATTCGTGGTGACCAATCCCTGCCTTACAGCCCCGCCGAGCATCTGCACCCGGCAGGGCCTTTACACGGGTGTCATCCATCTGCCATCGGGCATGGGTTCCTACACGCTGGCTTACCAACGGTGCTGTCGCTCTCCTTCGGTGATCAACATCAGCAATAATCCTCCGCAAGGAATGACCTGCACGGTGCAGGTTCCCGACCCCACCGTGAACGGCCCGAACAGTTCGCCCACGTTCGATGAGGATCCACCCACCTTATTGTGCTTGGACCAGACGATGGTGCTCGATCAAATGTCGACCGATCCGGACGGTGACGTGCTCGTATACGCCATGTGCGCCCCGCTGCAGGGTGGGGACAACCTCTTCAACGTTGCTCCCAACCCTCCGTCCGCCCCTCCTTATGCCCCTGTTGTCTGGGCGCCTGGCTATTCCGTGAACAATCAGATCAACTCCAACCCTCCCGTGCAGTTCGGTAGCTCGAACGGCCAGTTGAGCATCCATCCCACCACCCTCGGGAACTTCGCAGTCAGCCTCTGTGTGAGCGAGTATCGCAATGGGGTACTGATGAACCAAATGATCCGCGACTATCGTTTTCTGGTGGTGCCTTGCGTACAGACCATCACCTCTGCGATCCAGGCTCAACAGCCCTGCGAAGGCCTTACCGTGGAGATGACGAACCTGAGCACGGGGTCGGATTTCTACCATTGGGATTTCGGCGTTCCCGGCACCTTGGCGGATACTTCGTCCGAGACACATCCTACGTTCACCTACCCTGCACCCGGCAGCTACACGGTCAGCTTGATCGCGAACCCCGGCTGGCCTTGTGCGGATACTTCTTACAGCACTTTTGAAGTGATCGACCCGATCTCCGTTGCCTTCGTTCCACCTGCCAGTTTGTGTTCGGACCAGCTGCCTATTTCACTCACCGCATTCGGCAACTTCACTTCCGCCGCCAACCTGCAATGGGACTTTGGTACCGGCATATCGCCCGATGTCAACAGTGCCACGACCACCGTGGGTTGGTCCACCTTGGGAAGCCATGCCGTATCCGTTACTGTGGATGAAGGAGGCTGTAGTGTCTCCTTCACCGACAGTGTCCGGATCTTTCCTCTACCGGAGCCGATCTTCTCAGTGGACACGAACGGTTGTGTGCCTTTCGGGCCGATCTTCACGAACAGCTCGATCTCCGGTACACCCCTCGCCTATCTCTGGCATTTGGGCGACGGCACTACCAGCACGGACAGCATTCCCGAACACGTGTACAATTCACCCGGCATCTATGATGTCTCGCTCACCATTTCCACGGACTCGGGTTGCATTACGGCGCGCACGCTTTCCCTTCCGGGCTTGGTCTCTGTTTGGCCACAACCCACTGCCATGGCCACAGCACTACCGAAAGTGACCACGGTGCTTAACCCGGAGGTGACCTTCACGGACTATTCCATAAATGCGGAGAAATGGGATTTTCTGGTGGAAGGAATTCATTACGACACCACTTCCTTCATCCACACCTTCAGCGATGCAGGTTGGTACACGGCTTTCCTGACGGTGACGAGTGGCGTGGGCTGCACGGATACCACCACCTTACGCGTATTCATCGGGGATCACTTGTTCTATGCTCCCACTGCGTTCTCCCCCAACGGTGATGGCTTCAATGAGGAATGGAAACCCAGTGTGAAAGGTGCGCGCCAATACCAGCTTGACATCTTCAACCGCTGGGGTGATGTGGTGTTCAGCACCAATGATCCGGAGAAGGGCTGGGACGGTAAGAACGGTATCCCCGGGATGTATTCGTACAAGGCCTGGATCACGGAATACGGGCCGATGGAGAAGGAGTACAACGGGAGTTTTGTGCTGATCAGGTGAGAGAAGGCGCGGAGTTGAGGGAAGGCCGCAGAGACGCCGAGGCGCTGAGAAATGCAGGGAAGCCTTTACCGCCAAGACGCTAAGAGCGCCAAGGAATACGATGGGGCTCGGATAAGACGAAGGAGAGGGAAAGCCGCGGAGGCGCTGAAGCGCAGAACTAAAGGGAGAAATTCAGTCTTCGTTCAGGACCATGTCCACGTGTTGGATGCCATCCCAGAGGTAGTCCTCGCTGGTCTTCACATAGCCGAGGTCCTTGTAGAATTGTTCGAGATGGGTTTGTGCTGCTATGGCGGAACGTGCACTTCCATATCGTTCTCGTAACACTTGGAGTGCCTCCTGCATCAATCGCTTCCCGAGGCCGGTGCCGCGCTGTTCCTTCGGCAACACCACGCGGCCGATGTGCGGGTATCCATCCGCTTTCGGAGGAAGGATCCGCGCGTAAGCCATCAATGCTCCATCGGCTCGTCTGGCAACCAGATGTAGCGCCTCCGGATCTTGGCCGTCCACTTCAGGATAGGGGCATTCCTGCTCCACCACGAATACATCCACGCGCAGGCGCAGGATGGCATACAGAAGTTCCACGTTCAATTCGTTGAACGGATGGGCGGACCATTTCAAGTCTTGCATTCCGCTCATGCTTGCACGGGCACCAGCTCGCCCTCGCGTATGTAGAGCAAGTATCCTTCCACCGGTCGGCCTTCCACCTCCTGGAGCAGCGTCATATAGTCCCGCACTTGCTCCTTGTGTTTCTCCGCAGGACCACCGGTGTTGATGTCCAGTATGCGAAATTGATCGCCCTCGCGGACGATGCGGTCCGGGCGAACTGCCTTACCCTCGGTGGTGAGCAAGGTGGTCTCCGCATGTACTTCCAGGCCATCCCGGAAGAAAGGGGCCAGCTCGGGCTTTGCAAGCAGGATGGCCAGTTGCTTCCCGATAGCTTCACTTGTTGCAGGCTCCAGCCCCCAACTGGCGCTCTCCATGGCGACAGCCTCGGGTAGGTCTTTCGGAGTGCCCACACGTGCGAGCATGGCATGCACCGCACGACCATGGCTGCGGTATGGATCCGGGTCTGCAGGATCCCAGTCTTCTGGCGCCTCGCGGCGAATGGCCAGTGTGCGCTCCCCCTGTGGTGCTGCGGACGAAAGCTCGAACGCAGCCGGACCTTTTACAGCTTCCCCCTTCTGCTTCACGACCTTGGGGCCTCGCTGGCCGGAGGTCCACACTTCACCCGACCCTATGCTCAAATGCTCACGAAGAGCTTTCGCCAAGAAGTCGTTGCCATCTCCCGCTACACTCACGTACAGCCGTTGCTCCGGACGGGTGAGCGCCACGTAAAGCACATCCAGCTGATCGAGCTTCGAGAGCCGTTCTTCTTCTTCGAGCTCCGGGATGCCCAGCTCGGTGAGTGCCTTCATCTGCTTTACCAATGCACTGGGCGGGCCTTTCAGCGCGGGATCCGGGGTGATCCAGATCCGTTCGCCATTCCCACCGCCGGATCTCTTCCCCGCTTCAGGGACGATCACCACCGGGAACTGCAATCCTTTTGCCTTGTGAACGGTCATTACTTGGATGGCAGCTGCACCGGGTGTGCCACCGACGGAGCGACCGCTGGCGGCCCGGCCCCAATGTTCCAAAAAGCCAGGGAGGTCATCACCATTCGCCTTTGAGAATGCATGCGCCTCGTTGACCAGCCCCATGATAAAGACATCCGATGCCGGATCATGATGCAGCGCTTCGGAGAGGCGGCAGATCAATGTGACCAAGGGCAGGCGAGCGCTGATACGCGGATGTCCGGAACGCCACGTGCGTAGGAAATCCTGTGGTTTTACTCCATTCCCAAATGGATCCACCGTGTCTTCGTTCGTCCCGATCGCAGCGATGGACTGTGCGGCAGCTGCGGCATTTTCATCCACCGGGCGCTGCAACCAGGCCAGAACATGGACCACGGCACACGCCACGGGATCGGCACCGAGCGTAAGTCCGTCGGGGGACACCACCTCATAGCCGTTCGCGGTCAACTGGTTGCTGGCAGCGGCGCCTTGCGCTTTGGTACGCACCAGCACGGCGATATCTCCCGGATCGAAGCCATCCTCCTGACTATCCTTGACGGCCTTTAGCATCAGGTCCCACGGTCCCTCCTCTTCAGCCTCCTTTCCGTAGCAGCTCACCTCCACATAGCCCTCGTCCTTGCGCACCATCTCCTGCTCATGTGCGCTGTACACCTCTTGGTCAAGTGGGTCCAATTGTTGCTTCAGGGCATGGGTCACTTCGTTGTTGAAGGTGATGATATTCCGCGTGGAGCGATGATTGGAAGCCAAGGGTTCCACGTCCACATGGGCACGCTTCAATACCGCTTCGAACTCGTTGCCGCGCGCCAACATCTCCTTTCGGAAGACTTTCGGGAAGGCGACGAACTGCCGTGCCTCGCCGTTGCGCCAGCGGTAAATGGCCTGCTTCGCATCACCGACCAAGAGCACTGAACCACCGGAGGAAAGCGCGTTCTCCACCAACGGCAACAGCGCATGCCATTGCATCAGGCTGGTATCCTGGAATTCATCGATGAGAAAATGCTGATACTTCTCGCCCAGTCGCTCATAGAGAAAAGGTGCGGGTTCCGTCTGCACAATGGCCATCACCTTGCGCGTGAGATCGCTGAAGAATGACACCCCTTCTTCCCGCTTTAGGTCCTCCAATCGCTGACCGATGGAATTGAGGCTCGCGGTGGCAAGCAGGTCATGCATGATGGCGTCGACCAGAAGGTTGTCCTTCATCTCCGTGTCGCGGAGTGCTTCGACCGTATCGATGGTTGAACGCAACATGGGCGCAAGGCCCTCAATGGCGGCGATCGCCGATGGCGTAGCGGTGCTCGAGTGCCATTTGTTGCTCTCCAAGGTCTTGGTCACGTTGCTGCCCAGATCGAACCAGCCGCTGAAATCACGCAGCTTCCGCATGTAACTGATGAATCCGTTCTTTCCATAGGCGAGGTCCTTCTCGGTGAGTGCGGCCCGTTCGATGGCATCACAGGCATCCGTACCGAGTTTGCGCATACGCTCGCGGAAGCCCTCGGTGCGCTGGCGCAGGCGCTTGTACATCTCGAGGAATTGCTCGCTGTCCATCTCGCGCAGCGTGGCCAAATGCTCCAGCGCATTCTCCTTGGTGAGCTGCACCGAAAGATCCAGCAGGGGCTTATCAGGACGCCAAGAGCGTTCATCTTCCAGCAGTTGCTCACAGGTGGCCAGGAGCACTTTGGTGAGCGCAACTTCATGGCCGGCCTCTTCCAGCAGCAGGTCCACCGCTTTGGCACGGTAGTAGGGCTCCTCGGTGGTCATGCGCAGCTCGTGATCCAGTTGCAGATCGCGCGCGAAAGGCATCACCACGCGGCGCGTGAAAGCATCGATGGTGCTGATGGCCACCTGCGACCAGTGGTGCAGCATGTGCGTCAGCATGGCTTTCGCCCGCAGGTGCAACTCATCTGCTGTGATGGCGGCATCCGCGATCACGGAATCCCGTACATCGGCCTTGGCCCCATCAAGCACTTCATCGGAAGCAAGCGCTTCGAGGTACACCAGCACCCGCTCGCGCATTTCCGCAGCGGCCTTGTTGGTGAAGGTGAGCGCAAGGATATGCGAGTATGCCGCTGCATCTGGTGTGTGCAGTGAAAGCAGCAGGTAGTGCTTCACTAGGGCGTGTGTCTTGCCTGCACCGGCGGAACTGTGGAGTACCTTGAACATGGTTGACGAAGTTATTCGGTCTCTCCTTGTTGACCTCCGGCATCTTGTGCGAACATCCCAACCTGCTGGAACTCCGTAAATTCGTACGCTCCGGGCTACTCATCAACACAGCCGGAACTCGCTGTCCCATGTCCCGACAACTGCAACTTCTCTCCGTTCTCCTGCTCACTGCCATCCTGATCCTCCCTGCCTGTAAGAAGGATCCGGAGGTCCCCCGATCGGAAGGGCAATACACTCCGTTGAAGCTTACGATAACGCCCGTATGGAACGGAGCTCCGTTCAACGCTGCCACGAATTACCAAACGGCGTCAGGCGAACAAGTGAACATCACGTTGCTGAAGTTCTACCTCGCGAAATTCACCTTGAGCAACGATCAGGGTGAAGGCCAGCTTTTCGATGCGGACCTTTTCGATGTGACCAACGGCCCGTTGACACGTGTGTTACGAACCTCCTTGGAGCGCGCACATAACCTGCACTTCGGGCTGGGTCTTCCGCCAGAGATCAATCATATACCACTGAACACGATCCCTCCGAATGCGCCCACGGGCAACAACAGCGGGATGTACTGGAGTTGGGGTTCCATGTATCGCTTCGTTCTTTTTGAAGGGCATTTCGACACGATCCCCGGCAACATGGGTCAGCTCCCCTTCAACTTCTCGATCCACACCGGATTCGACACGTGCTACCGCGAGCGGTCGATACCGATCAACCTCCTGCCCGGTGCGGATGATACCATGCGGCTCGACCTGAGGGTGGACGTCTCCCGCTTCTTCACCAATGGCACGGACACGCTGGACCTTACCCAAGGTGCATTCTGGCATGGCGAGGTGAACGACATCGGCGAAGTCATCAATGTCAACCTCGCCTTGAAAGTGGCCAATTTGCAGATCGCTGCCTTCAGCGTGGAATGATCCCGGAACATGAGATCCGCGTTGTGGGCCATCCCGTTGTTGATAGCACTTATGCTCATTGGATGCACCAAGGATGAAGCTCCCGTGATCATTGCAGGCGATCCATTCATTCTTCAACTGCCGCCAGGTGCACCCGTTCCTTTGATACCTGCGGATAATCCGCTCACAATAGCTTCAGTGAAACTGGGCAAGGCCCTCTTTTTCGATGAGCGCCTTTCGCTCGGCCGCGGCATCTCCTGCGCTTCCTGCCATCACCCGGACATTGCCTTTAGCGATACCGTGGCATTGAGCTCCGGCGTGAGCGGCGGCACCGGTTTCCGAAACGCGCCTTCCTTGGTGAACCTGGCCTACCACCCTTTGTTTATGCGCGATGGCGGTGCGCCCTCGTTGGAGCAGCAGGTGCTGATCCCATTACTGGACAGTGCGGAGATGGATGCCACGGTGGATGCGGTGCTGGAGGCACTGCGCGATGTGGAGCCGTACCGCTCCGGCAGCATAGCCGCATACGGCAGTCCCTTCGACCTGTTCGTGCTCACCGCAGCACTGGCGTCCTACGAACGCACACTGATCAGCGGGCATTCCCGCTTCGACCGCTTCCTCTACGCAGGCGATGCCAGTGCATTGACCCCACAGGAGCAGAACGGCTGGATGATCTTCAATGGCGAGCGCGGTAAATGTTCGACCTGTCATTCGGGCTTCGATCTCAGCGACCACGACTTCCACAACATTGGGACGACTCTGGACCATTCGCATGATGCGGGAAGGCAACGCCTCACTTTGCAACCGGGTGACCGAGGCAAGTTCAAGACGCCTACGTTGCGCAACATCGCCCTCACGGCTCCGTATATGCATAACGGGAGCATCCCGACCTTGGAGGAAGTGATCGACCATTTCAACAGCGGTGGCCTTGACGATCCGAACAAGTCCCCCGTTATACACCCGTTACAATTGAGCATTCAAGAAAAAGCCGATCTCCTCGCCTTTTTGAGGTCGCTTACGGATGATCGATCTTTGGATACCGTAGAATGACCCGACCCGCCCTCGTCCTTTTTGTCTTTGCGATCGCCCTTGTGATCTTCGCTGGCTGCCGTCGGGACGACCCCGAAGACACCCCGTCCGGCCCGGGCATGGTGGGCACGCCATATCATTTGATCATCCCCAGCAACCTTCCGCCGATGGACATCCCGGTGGACAATCCGATGACGGTGGAAGGCGTGGCATTGGGGCGTTTCCTTTTCTACGAGAAGCGATTGAGCGGCGACAATGGAATGAGTTGTGGCAGCTGCCATGAACCCGGCATCGCCTTCACGGATGGGAAGGCCGTGCCCAAGGGAATTGATAGCATCGCAGGGCCACGCAGCACCATGCCTTTGATCAACCTGGGGTACAACCGATTCTTCTTTTGGGATGGACGGTCGTCCACCTTGGAGCACCAGATCATCGAACCGGTGAAAAACCCGATCGAGATGCACGATACGTGGCCCAATGCCATGAGCAAGCTGCAAGCCGATGCGGCTTACCCGACGCTCTTCGCGAACGCCTTCGGAACGGACCAGATCGATTCGCTTTTAGTGGCAAAGGCCATCGCCCAGTTCATCCGCACGATGATCAGTGGCAACAGCCCCTTCGATAAATTCCGCAGAGGTGAAGCCTCCTTGCCGACAGATGCACAAGTGGGCTTCGACCTCTTCAAGAAGGAAGGTGGGACCATTGGCCAGATCATCCCCGTGGCAGGTAGCGTACCCGTAATCGGCCAAGGTGGTGCGGACTGCTTCCATTGCCACACTGCGGATGCGGGACTGTTCACGGATGAACAATTCCACAATAACGGACTGGATACGGTCTTCTCGGACGTTGGTCGCGCTGGTGTGACGAACAACCCTGCGGACCTGGCCAAATTCAAATCGCCCACGTTGCGGAACATCATGGTAACAGCGCCTTACATGCATGATGGGCGATTTGCCACGATCGATGAGGTATTGGACCACTATAACTCGGGTGGGCATGCTTCCCCCACAGTGGATCCGTTCATGAAGTTCACGGACCCGGACATGCAACTGGGCCTAACCCCAACGAAACGGCTGCAGATCATCGCCTTCCTGAACTCGTTGACGGATGAGGAGTTCTTAACGAATCCGGCATTTACGGACCCGGGCCCCCCGCACTTGTAGATTGCTTGGTCACGAACGTGGTCCGATATGCATCGGACGTTTGCGACAGAGAGAGGCCGCTAATGCTCAAGCTGCCTTTTCTTCCGCAGCACTTGGCCTCCAGCGATCACAGCGCATCCGATCGTTCAGCACTTCAGGCTTGAAGATGCTTGTGCCCAAGAGCATGCGCGCACATTCCTGCACGCCTTCTATGATGCTGGGATGCGGATGCATGAGCTTGGCAAGTTCATGGATGCCCATGTTGGTGCCCATCATCAGGGCCACCGCTTGGATGGCACTGCTGGCGTGCTCACCCACGGCACGCATGCCCAGCACTTTCATCTCATCATCGTCGGTAACGATCAGCTTGAAGAATCCCTTCGTGCGGCGCATCGCAATGGCCCTTGCCAGGCATGAGTAATCGATGCGCGCTGTGCGGTGCGGGATGTTCTGCTTGCGGCAATCCTGCTCATTCAGTCCGACCCCTGCGACTTCCGGATCGAGGAACATGATGGTACTCACGTTGGCGTGGCTGAGCGGCTGATCGTGCACGTTCCAGATCCTTTCCACGGCATGCCTTCCTTCCTGTTCACCGATGTTCACCAACATGTTCGCTCCCATGGCGTCACCTACCACATGAATGTGCGGTTGGGAAGTGAAGGTCCCGTTGAGCACCACATTACCGTTGGCATCCATGTCCACCTCCGCCTTGTCCAAGCCCAAGCCGTCAACGTTTGCTACACGGCCTACCGAAAGCAACGCTTTTTCAACGGCGACCTCTTCGGAGCCACCATCATCATAGCGGAGCAGGTAGCGCACTGCATCGGGTTCCGCAGCGATCCGTTCCAATCTTGCTTGATGGTGGATCACTACACCCTTGCGCTCCAGGTTCCGCGCTACCAGTTCTGAGATATCCTCATCCTCGAAGGGCAGAATACGCGGAGCTCGATCGATCAGATGCACCTTGGTGCTTCCGAAATTGCTGAAGATGGTAGCGAATTCACAGCCTACCACCCCGGCCCCGATGATCACGATGCTCTTGGGCAGATCCTGAATATCGAAGATGCCATCGCTGGAGAAGATCCGGCTCTCATCCACATGGATGCCGGGCAGGTTCCTGGGTCGGCTACCCGTGGCAATGATGAAGTGATCCGCTGAAACCGGGGTGGCCACATCATCCCTTGTTACTGTGAGCGTATGTGTATCCGTGAAGACGGCGTTGCCGCGGATGTGCTTGAACTTCCGGCCGGCCTCACCGGGTCGGGCTGCCATCATCTGCATGTGACAGGTGTAGAGATACTTCCGTTCGAACTGTGCCTCGTTGAGGGTTTTGGTGATCTCTTCCCAAGAAAGCCTGAACGGTTCCCTATCGCGGCCCCGGAGCACTTCGTTGGCGGTGGCCACGCGATGGCTCAACTCCCATAAGGTCTTTGACGCGAGCGCCCCGTTATAGATACCGGTACCACCAATGCGATCGCGCTCGATCAAGGCCACCCGCTTACCAAGGTCGATGGCACGCATGGCCGCGGCATACCCGGCAGGTCCGCCACCGATCACGCACAGGTCGAAGTTCTCCATATCCTCTTGATCCAGTCAATTGGCCCATTACTACGGTCTTGTCCATGAATGGTTCGACTGTAAAACATCGGCGGCCATCGCGTTTGCCGAGACGTTCAGCGAGCGATCGGGGCACTTTATCGGATTCCTTCGCTGCGCTGGTATCCAAAGCATCGATCCCTCCGTACAGGGGCCAGATGAGATCCACGATGGCCTTTTGGAAATCCCTGCTTTTCATTGCAGCCGGCCTTATCCCTGCTCTCTCCTTTGGCCAGTGCCCACGCCTGTTCAATAGCAACGGCGACCCGAGTGATGCTCCTGTATGGATCAGCTGCTCAGGAGGCAACTTCACCTTGGTGGTCGGTTCGCCCACCCCCACGGGAGCTTACACCATCGATTGGGGTGATGGTTCGCCTACCCAAAGTGGCGCAGGGTTGACTCCACCGCAGACGGTAAGTCATGTGTACCCAGCAGCCGTTGCCACGTACACGGTGACCTTCACCGAGATCACCAGCGGTTGCGTGATCACCGGCTCGGTGACCATGGAGAAAAGCACCAGTGCCTCGATCCAGATCCCTGTTGGTGGGCTTACGCAGGTATGTGCACCACAAGCAGTGGACTTCATCAACAGCAGTACCAACACCTCGCCGAACACGGTCTTCCGCTGGAATTTCGGGGATGGGACAACGTGGGATACATACGACTACACGAATCTGGGTCAGGTGCTTTCACATATGTATCTACCGGGTACGGTGGGTTGTGAAACCACGGTGCGCTTGAGCGCCGAGAATCAGTGTAACACCCTTCAAGGCGGACCCAGCATCGCCACTTTCAATCCCATCCGGATCTGGGACATCGACACGGCGAACATTTCCCCAAGCGCCACACTGCTTTGCTGGCCGGACAATGAGGTGACCTACCTCAACACCACCCTTCGGAACTGCCTCAACCAAGGCAACATCTATCAGCGCTACGAGTACTGGAACTTCGGAGACTACTGGGGTGCAGGGCACGATTCCATCATCGATTGGACCCCTTGGCCACCCACTTTCCCGAACACCATCGCCTATCCCGCCATCGGCACGTACGAGGTGATGATGCTGGACAGCAACTATTGCGGCATCGACACCACCTATGTGACCATCAACATCGTTCCCCCGCCATCAGTAACCCTCACGGCCAACCCAACACCTGTATGCGCTGGTGACCCCGTGCAATTCACCCAGACCACCAACGGGGGTGCCAACTACTTCCAGTGGAACTACGATGATGGCAACGGATTCAATTGGTCATCCGCCGGCAACAAGAGCTACACGTTCCTGAACCAAGGCGTTTACAATGTGCAATACACCGCGAGCATCCAAGGGGCCACGGCGGGTTGTGCGGATACCGCAACCGTTGCAGTAACCGTCCTTCCGAGCCCGACAGCCGGATTCACTTTGGATGAGGATGCCGCATGCATCTCCCTCACGACGACGCTGACGAATACGAGCATCAATGCGGTGAACTACCTCTGGGATTTCGGGGATGGGAATACGAGCACGTTGGCCAACCCACCCCCTCACACCTATTCCACCGTGGGCGACCATATCATCACCCTCACCGCATCCAACAACCAGGGCTGCACCGATGTCTATCATCGTACCGTGCACGTCTATGCGTTACCCGTTCCGGTGATCGGGGCGCAGAACGTTTGCGAAGGGATGCCGGCCCAGTTCGCGGACCTCACCGTAACTGCTCCGGGGAACCCGGTAGTGCAATGGCTCTGGGACTTTGGGGATGGCGCAACCGATACGGTGCAAGGCCCCCAACATCTCTATGCCAGCGGAGGAACCTATACGGTCACACTCACCACCACTACCCCGTATTGCTCCGGCACCAGCACCTCCAGCATTACTGTGGAACCGAAACCAGTGGCCACCATCAGTGCCGATCCATTGACCGGTTGCTCCCCGATGGCTGTGACCTTCACCAACACGAGCACCGGGGCCACGAACTACATCTGGCATTTCGGCGATGGCGGGAACAGCAACGATTCGGATCCTGTCCATACCTATTTGAACCCTGGGACGGTGGACAGTGTGTACACCGCATATTTGGTTGCCCGCACTGCTTCCGGTTGTAGCGACACTGCCGCCATGACCTTCACCGTGGCCCCGACCGTTCTGGCCATGTTCACGCATGATGCCTTTCCCGGCTGCGCTCCGCTCGATGTGAACTTCACCAATAACAGCACGGGCGGCTCAACCTACCTGTGGGACTTTGGTGATGGCACCACGAGCACGGATGCCTCCCCGTCTCATCAGTACATCAACCATACCGGTGTGCTGCAGGTGATAACGGTGAAATTGACGGCGAGCAACTGGGCAGGGTGCAGCAGCACCAGCCAACAGAACATCACGGTGTATCCCGCACCGAACTTCACCTTCAGCGCCCAACCCGACAGTGGTTGCACTCCGCTCTTGGTCACCTTCCCGTCCGTACTCGGCGCACTGACCTATCAATGGACCTTCGGCGATGGAAGTACCGGTGGTGGCCCTACACCCCAGCACACCTATATCAACAACACGGATAGCACTGTTCACTTCTTGGTAAGCCTGGTGGCCACGAACGCCTTCGGTTGCACGGACAGTACGTCCGGTGTGATCACGGTGCATCCTTCGCCAGTGGCCCAGCTATCCATAGGCTCCACCTCTGGTTGCCATCCATTGATCACCACATTGACCAATCAATCGCAAGGTGCAAGCACCTACCATTGGTCCTATGGTGATGGGCAGACCTCCGACACCTCGGCAACGACCCACGGACACAACTGGTACAACTACTCCGGACCAGGAGCGAGTTCCTATCCGGTATCACTCACGGCCATCTCCTCATATGGCTGCCCGAACACGGCCACCTCCACGGTGCAAGTGTTCCCGCAAGTGAATGCGGCCTTTGTTGCCGATAGTGCGGGTTGCTCACCTATGAATCCGCACTTCGTGAACCTGAGCACGGGTGCGAACAGCTACCTCTGGACCTTCGGAAATGGCGGGGGTAGCGTGTCGGCAAATCCGGCGCACACCTACGTCCACAATGGCTTGGCCGATACGCTGTTCCATCCGGTACTGATCGCCAACTCACCATTCGGCTGCAGCGATACGGCCACTGCCACGGTACGGGTACACCCCGCGCCGATCGCACAATTCATTGCGACCCCTGCAACAGGATGCGCTCCGGTGGCCATCAACTTCCACGACCTGAGCATCGGTGCCGCCACCATGAACTGGCAGTTCGGCGATGGCACCTTCCAGAATGCCGCTCCGGGCGATATCAGCCACACCTTCAACAATACCGGGATCGGGCCCATCCAATTTCCAGTTAAGCTCACCGCCACCTCCACATTCGGTTGCGTGGATACCAACACGGTAGCCGTAACGATCTATCCGGCGATCGAAGCCATCTTCCAACTGCCGACGGAAGCTTGTTCCCCTGCGGTGATCAGCCTGACGGACCAGAGCATCGGCACCAACCAAGCGCTTTGGAACATGGGCGATGGTGTCACGCTGGTCGGAACGAACGTTACACATACCTATGTGAACACCGGAATTGCGGACATCACCTACACGGTGACCTTGACCGCCACTTCAGCCTATGGATGCACACGGACGGTGCAGCATGACATCGTGATCCATCCGTCCCCTACCGCTTCTTTCATGGCGACTCCCTTCGGCCAGGCATTCCCCAATGCAACCGTTACGCTCAACAACACGACACCGAACGGACCATGGGGCTACTCCTGGTCCATGGGCGATGGCAGCACTTCCACATTGGAAGATCCCCCTGCACACACCTATGCCACTTGGGGCAACTACACCATCACCCTTACCGTGAGCACAGGTACCTGCACGGATACGGTCAGTCAGCAAGTAACCATCGACCCACCGCTGCCCACTGCATCCTTCATCGGAAGCGGGATCGGCTGTGCGCCGCTAACCGTTGCATTCAAAAACACCTCCTTGCTGGGGCTCGGTTACCAATGGCAATTCGGGGATGGCGCCACCAGCATCGCGGAGAACCCCGTACACGAATACCATACACCGGGTACATACACGATCACCCTTACAGCTTTCGGAATGAACGGCGGCATAAGCACCATGGTGAAAGTGGACTCCGTAGTGGTCCGACCTACGGCCATGGCATTCTTCACGCTGCAACCTTCCGAGGTGGTGGCACCATCACAACCGATGTTCACGTACAACCTGAGCACCAACGCCACCAGCTATGTCTGGGATTTCGGCGACGGCAGCTTCAGCAATGATGTGAACCCGGTACACTACTATCAGGTGCCTGGCGTGTTCGATGTGTCCCTTATTGCCAACAACGTATGGAACTGTCCGGATACGTTCAGCATCCCCGGTGCGGTCACCTCCATTGCCGGGGGCGAGATCGTATTTCCGAACGCCTTCACGCCGGGTAACACCGGGCCTACGGACGGCGTATACGACCCGAACAGCTTCGACAACGACATCTTCCATCCGATGAGCAAAGGCGTGCAGGACTACCGCTTGCAGGTCTTCAACCGCTGGGGTGAACTGCTATTTGAAACGGACGACATCCACAAAGGCTGGGACGGATACTACCGCGGGCGCTTGTCGAAACAGGATGTTTACGTATGGAAGGCCTATGCCCGGTTCGTTACCGGTGATGAAAAACGAATGACCGGTGACCTTACCCTATTACGATGAGGAGAGAGCAACGACTGACGACGGCCGTATTCATGGCCATTGCACTGTGCGGAAGTGTGGAAGCCCAGCGTGGTTATAGCCGCGCGCAGTACAACATGCTGGATGAGGCCCGCGTACTGATGGAGGCCGGACAGTGGACGGATGCCTACCGCATTTACAAGCGCTTGGTGACCGTGGATACCACATTCGCTGAAACCTACTATGGCATCGGCATGTGCGAGGTGAACATGCCCGACAAGCGGGACAATGCGGCAGCGCGCTTTGAAGTGGCAGCACGGAACGGCAGCGTCGAAGGCATTTATCAGTTAGCCATGGCCCGGCATCGCCAACAGCGCTTCGCTGAAGAGATCACGCTGCTGGATCAATACCGGCACGAAAAGGGACGGGAAGTGCCCAACGCGGAAGTGGATCGCCAACTCATGATCGCGAACAATGCCCGCTCACTTACCGCCGATCCCGTGCGACTCCGGATCCGGAACCTGGGCCCCTCGATCAACTCGCCTGCACACGACTATTCGCCATTGGCGACCGCGGACGGCACCACGATGTACTTCACCAGTCGCCGACCCGGCGCCATGGGTGGCCTGAAAGATGAAAGCGGCCAGTACTACGAAGACATCTACACCAGCACGAAGACCGATGAGATCTGGAGCCGCGCCCGGAATATCCAAGCGCCGGTGAACTCTACCATGCAGGATGCGACCGTAGGCCTTAGCCCGGATGGAAATGAGATGATCATCTATCGCGCCAGTGATGCGATACCGGATGGCGATCTCTTCATTACCCAACGTTCACAAGGGGTATGGAGCACGCCGGAACGCATGACGGACCAGATCAACAGCAAGGCCCACGAACCCAGCGCTACCATTTCTCCTGACGGTTCCGAGATCTATTTCACAAGCGATCGATCGGGAGGATTCGGTGGACGCGACCTCTACCGCATCCGCCGCTTGCCGAACGGACAATGGAGCCTTCCCTTGAACCTCGGGCCGGAGATCAATACGGCTTTTGACGAAGATGCTCCGTTCCTGCACAGTGATGGAACTACGCTGTTCTTCAGCAGCAACGGGCATAACACCATGGGTGGCTTCGACATCTTCAAGGCCGCCTTGCTGGATCCCGACATGAACATTTGGGATAAGCCGGTGAACATGGGATACCCATTGAACACGGTGAATGACGACATCTACTTCTCCCTCGGCGAGGATGGCCGCACCGGCTATTTCAGCTCCGAACGCGAAGGCGGATTGGGCGGACAGGACATCTACGAAGTAGTGTTCCCATCCAGCCAAGTGGAATACCTCCTGGTGCAAGGCCTGATCACGAATGCGAATGAAGAGCCCTTGAAGGCCCGGATCATTCTTACGGACCGCAAGACCGAGGAAGTATTCGGCATCTACAATTCCAATGAGCGAACAGGTCGATATGTGATGGCGATCCGCCCCGGCCAAGCGTACCACATGGAGGTGACGGCGGAAGGCTTCTCCCCTTGGGAGTATGATCTGTACAACGACGATGAGGACATGACCGGCACTTTATTGCTGGACGTGCCTATGTCCCACAACGAAAAGACCGCTGGCACCCTGCCCCAGCACTAACCCCCATGAAACTGCGGCACGCATTTATACTTGCTTGGATGCTCGGCGTCCTGGGCCATGCCGTGGCCCAAGACCCGCATTTCACGCAGTTCTATGCCGCGCCCACTTACTTGAGCCCAGCCTTTGCGGGCACCACGGTACAGAACCGATTTGCGCTCCAGTTCCGTGATCAGTGGCCCTCCATCCCGGGTGCCTTCGTGAGCTACAACCTGGCTGCCGATTCCTACTTGGCCAATTTGAACAGCGGCATCGGCTTCATCGCTACGCGCGACCAAGCGGGAAGTGGTGGCTTAAGCTCCACGAGCTTTGCCTTCCAGTATGCCTATGAGATCCGCTTGAAGCACAAGGTTTTTTTGCGGCCTGCCCTGCAGCTCGGCTATGCAAGCCGCTCGGTGAACTACTCCAAGCTCATCTTCAACGATCAGCTCTCGCGCGGTGGAGATGTAGCCACTTACGAATACTACGACGGCCGTAAAAAGGGATACTCCGATATCGGTTCCGGGCTGTTGCTGTTCACGCCCCAACTGTGGTTCGGCATTGCGCTCCAACACATGAACGAGCCCAACCAATCGCTGCTGGAAAGTGAAGCAGCACTACCGCGCCAGTTCAACATGCACGGTGGCTATCGTTTCAAGCTGCGCTCCGGTGGAATGGTGCGGAAGAACCAACAGTCCGTAGTGGCGGCGTTCAACTATCGCGCACAAGGGAAATTCGACCAGCTTGACATCGGTGCCTACTACGAACGCGATCCCATATTCGCCGGCCTGTGGTACCGGGGCCTGCCGGTCAAATCCTATCAGCCTGGATACGCGAACAACGATGCACTCTCGGTGCTCGTTGGTTTCAAAGCAGGTGATTGGCGCTTCGGATACAGCTACGACATCACCATCTCCCGCCTGGCCATGAACAGTGGCGGCGCCCACGAGATCACCACCATTCTCGAGTTGGCGGATCGACGTAAAAAGCGTTCGATGTCCCGCAGGCGCGTAGTGCCCTGTGCGAAGTTCTGAGTGGTGGCAAGAAATTCTTGACGGTCGCTTCTGCGGGCCAGCAGATCATAGTCAGTGCTTCCTTCTGTAGGCAATGTCACCCTCGTATCAGGCGGCTCCCTTTCACCAACCAAGCTGCGCTATCACTTTGAATATGTATCCACCAGTGGCGAACAAGGTCATTGCCCAAGTGCCTGACACTACCAGGAGAAGTCCCTGTAGAAATAATCGGTTGTCGGCAGACCAAAACGGAAGCATGAGCAGCAACCCGAGCAAAACCACTACATATGGAAATGGTCGATAGGCCTCATCCTCGCGTTCCACCTCCATCCAACGATGTGATGAGCCTTGTTCCCGATACCTCAGCACGGAACCCATGATGGGTGTTACGCGCAATTCGAAACTGTCCATGGGAGTGAACCGATCAGCTGTGCGCTGCGTCCAGATATAGCTCCCATCCTCCATGATCACAGCGGACCAAAAGCGCGTTGTAGTCGGGCTTCCATCATGGCCTTCCTTGAACCCCTGTTCCTTCACAATACGCACGCGACTGACCACCTCACGCGCGGGCAGCCATGATTCGGCAATGGAGAAAAGACCCGTGACGATCAGCAGCAGGTTGATGGTGAAGAAGCGGCTGCGTTTCATGACCACTATTTCCGGGCACGTTCCTGCTCTTTCATTCTACACCTTGTCGAATGCAATTTGCATCAACAGCTTGAATGGAACACCAGCAGCAGTTTAAGATGGTCCCAATGTGCTGATCGAACAGTCCCCTCAGGATCGTCCTTGCACAAGGAGCTTGCGCTAGTATCCTCCACCCCCGCCTTGCCCGCGCTCGATCGGGTGCCAAGTGGTTACTTCTCTCGCCTGTGGATTATCCCGTAGGACAGCTCATTCATTTGCGATAAAGAAGAAGGTCGATCTCCTTCTCCACCTTCTGGAAATCCTTATCGGCCGTCATTAGCCGTACTCCAAGGAAACGGGCACTAGCCGCAATAATAGCGTCAGGCACTTCAAGGCCGCTCATTCTCCGCAGCTCTATCGCATCCGCATTTATTACCGGATTGCTCTCGATCACCGGAACTTGTTCCAAGAAACGTTCGATGAGCTCAATGCCTTGCGCGTCGATCTTCGGAAAGCTTAGCAGTTCGATGCGTGTTACAAAGGAGATGTACAGGTCTTGCCCATCGATCATCTCCGTGAGGGCCATATCACCCTTCAATGCATACAGAATGATGTTGGTATCAACCAGCAACCTATTTCCATCCATCACGCATGCGCTTCTGGACCTCCAATGGGTCGTCTTCTAGTTGCAACTTGCCGGCAAAGCTCTTCACATCCACGCCCTTTGACTTGCGGGTTCGCTTCCTACCCTTCAAGAGGGCGGCCAATTGCTTGCGGGTAGTTGTACGCTTGATGATCGTGGTCATGCTCGTTCGTTACGACCAAAGATAGCCATGGCCAACACTATTCATTTCAACCTTTCGAGCTCCTTTATCTCGGACTCATCATATTGTCGAGTTCGTGTGCAGATGTTAGTCCAGAGGGTATTCTTGCCTTGAAGAGGCTTTTCGCCTGTCCATTTCCCATTATACGGCAGGTCACGGCTTCCATAGATCACATAGCGATGCCCCTCTTCAAACCCATAACCGCAATCTCCATTGCCCACCCCCGTGTATACGATCATCGTGTCACCTCGAATTCTTCCCTTGAATGAACGCTCGACCAAGACCGAATAGCGCATCACAACTGATCGGGAAGGCGCGAACTCCCCAGTCGCCGCTATCTCCTGTTGCACAGCGCTGATCACTTTACCCACCACAACCGCATCCGATCGTTTTCGTGCTTGCTGCACATTCTCTTGTCCAATGCACGTGCAAGCCTCAGCACCCGTCACTATTACCATCAGTGACAGAGATAACAAGAGTGCATGCTTGAGCATGATGTAGGTTCTCAATACCCTCCGCCCCCGCCCTGCCCGCGCTCGATCGGGTGCCAGGTGGTCTTCACTTCCTGCGTATCGAGGATCATGTAGGGCGTACGGCCTTCCTCCTGCATCCATGTCTCGGCTCCGCTCGACATGACAGGTAGTTTCGGCACCACCACACGCTTCATGTTCGTGGCAGCCTCGGTGTCCAGTGACAGTTTCTCCTCTTTGGAAGGATCCGCACATACCACGGCATTGATGTCCATGTGCGTGATCAGCGGCTTGAGCAATTCGCTGCGCAGGCCGGTGATGAGGTTCACCACGCCGCCGGGCAGATCGCTGGTGGCGAGCACTTCCGCGAAGGTGACGGCGGGTAATGGATGCGCTTCGCTGGCTACCACCACCGCGGTGTTGCCGCCTGCGATGATCGGCGCCACGGTGCTTACCAAGCCGATGAGGCCGGAGGTTCCGGGGGCCATCAGGCCCACCACGCCGGTGGGCTCATACACGCTGAAGTTGAAGTGCGAGCTGTTGGTCGGGTTCACGCTGCTGAAGATCGCTTGGTACTTATCGCACCAGCCGGCGTAGTAGATCCAGCAATCGATGGCGGCGCTCACTTCGGCTTCTGCTTGGTTCTTGGTAGCCCCATGAAGCATCAACTCATGCACGAATTGTGCGCTGCGGCCTTCGAGCATTTCGCCGATGCGGTAGAGGATCTGTCCGCGGTTGAAGGCGCTGCGGTTGGCCCAATCACCCAAGGCCTTCCGCGCCGCGATGACGCTTTCGCGGATGTCCTTGCGGCTGCCCCGGCAGATGTTCGCCAGCGGCTTTCCGTCCGTGCCCTTGGGCTGATAGTAGCGGCCGCTTTCGGTGCGGGGGAACTTGCCACCGATGAAGATCTTGTAGGTCTTCATCACGGGAAGGCGCTCGGCTTTCGTGGCGGTAGTGGTAGTGGAGTGGCCGTTGCTGGAAGGCTTTTCGGCCTTGGCAGCAATGGGTGTGGGCTTGGTCGCGGTCTTGGCCATGGAAGTAGTGGTTCGTAGGCGAAGTTACGGCTGTGGGTTGAAGTGCTTAATTGGGGCGAATTCGCCATAATTGAAGATGTGGTCTTTCGAAGGCTACCGGACGCCCTTGGAAGTGGCAATGCATTCCAATCCCGTTGAATTCAACGGGGTTGAAGTAGCAAAGGCACGAGCGTGGATGCTCGCGCCAGAATGAGTAAGGATGAGGATACTTTTACAGCATGCGCCCCCTTCGCTTCTCCCTCAACGTCACCTTGGACGGATGCTATGATCACACGGTCGGGATCGCTGATGAGGAACTGCACCGTAATGCGATGGAATACATCGCGCAGTGCGATGCGCTGATCTTCGGGCGCGTGACCTATGAGATGATGTTGGCCGCGTGGCGCCTGCCGGTATCGTGGCCGATGCCGGATTGGATGATGCCCTTCGCGCAGACGATCCACGCAGCGAAGAAGTACGTGGTGAGCAGCACGTTGAAGGAGGTGGATTGGAATGCGGAACTCGTGCGTGTTGATCCCGCTGATGCGGGACAGGCCCTGGCCACATTCGTTCAACAGCTCAAGCAGCAGCCGGGCAAAGCGCTGGGGGTGGGCGGCGTGCAACTCGCTATGGCCTTGACGGAATTGGGCCTGATCGATGAGTACCAATTCATCGTACACCCCAGGATCGCAGGACACGGACCCACGTTGTTCGCGGGGATATCGAAGCTGGTCGACCTGAAGCTTGTGGGCCGGCAAGAGTTCGGCTCTGGAGCGGTGGCGATGCGGTATGAAGTGAAGCGATAGACGCTCATTCAACCCGCTTCAATTCCACGTAGTGCGTGATCCGGGTAACAAGCCCTTCGCGCCCCCACATGGTGACTGCGGTGGTATCGGTGCGCACCACATGGTCCGTGTCGAACAGCAGGTGCACTGTGCGCAGTGGTGTAGCATTGTCCAAGCTATCCGCTATCACCTCGGTGTAGAGGAAGCCGTCACCGGTTTCCTCCAGCGTAGCATGGAGTCTACCGAGCCCGCGCTGCACAAAGCCATACTGGCCGTTCACCTCCACGCGATCGAACACCTCTGTGCGGCCCCAGCACTTGCGCACGGTGCGGAAGTCGACGTCGTAATAGAACTCGTACTCATTGGGCCAACCGCAGGCGCACTGCCACACCAACGACTGTGATGGGAAGAGTAGTGTGCTGTCCATCACGATGGGCTGGTAGAACTCCACTTGCTCTGCAGGCCACCCTTCAGCGGGGCGCTCCGTAGTCCCGAATGGGAAGATCTGCGCAACGGCTCTGGTGCTCAGCGAGAGCGCGCAAAAGATCATGATGAATGTGGTCTTGCTCATTTTCTCAAGATCTTCTCCATCGCCTTTCCCTTGGCCAACTCATCGATCAGCTTGTCCAAGTAACGGATCTGTTGCATGAGCGGGTCCTCGATCTCCTCGATGCGGTAGCCGCAGATCATTCCGGTGATCATGCTGACGTTCGGGTGCATCCGTGGCGCCTTTGCGAAGAAGGTCTCGAAGTCCACATTCGTATCGAGCACCTTCTGTAGGCCATTCTCCGTGTAGCCCGTGAGCCAGTGAATGATGGTGTGCAGTTCTTCCTTCGTGTGGCCCTTCCGCTCCACCTTGTTCAAGTAGTGCGGATAGACGCTGGCGAAGGGCATCTTGAAGATCTTGGTGTTTTGCATAGCTGTCCTCCTTACCAACACTTTCGCTCAGGCCCCGAAGGCACGAGCGTGGACGCTCGCGCCAGTGTTGGGAATTAGTTAGACTCACCGTTTACCTGTTGCACAACGCTGTCGACAACCCTCATCGCAGTTCGAAAATCCACTTTGAAGAATTCTCTTTTCGGATTCACCCTGTATTCGCTCAACCGCTCGTGCACAAGTGACTCAGCCACGACACAATCTGCAACCCACCATTCATTAGCTACAAGGAATTTGTCGACCGCCCCGCTAGTTGACGACAAATCCTTTGCTCTTTCCGCGGCAGTTCGCATCGTCCTACCCACCTTGAAAAGGTCAATTGCGTGAGCGGCGTTTCGCATCAAGTATATATACCCGGCATTTGCCCGTCCACCAATCCGTTGAGTCTGAGACGCCATCCGAGAAACAGCCAACGTCCTCTTGCCCTGTTCCTTCCAAGTCAATGTTTGCTGCACCCATGTTCTACCGTGTAACGGGTTGCCGTTTTTGTCTGTTCCGACGGCACTGTGGTCCAACTTCTTCCAATAACCGCTAGTCTCAACCTTGATGTCTCCCTCTGAGAAGTAGATGGAATCTGACTGAGGCTGGCTTGTGCTGTTCACAACCCACACGGTTCTACTGAACACCTTTAAGCCAGCAGGAACTGCATTGGTGTCCTTCACAAAGGATCTCTTCCCTCGTTCGCCAGCTAACCTCGTCGGATGATCCTCACTAGTGACCCTGTCCTCAACCATATCCAAGTGATATGGCAAGTACAGGCACTTCGCTGCCAGCTCGAATAAGGATGAAAATGAAGCTATCCTCTGGACCATTGAATCATACAACGACTTATACTCGACATCAAGGAACTCTCCGTTGGGGTTGAGCATCCCTGAAATGTCATCCGTAATCGTCACAAACGAATCACCGGCATCCTGTTGCACGTACCTGGCATCAATCGTTCCTGTTTCAATGTCAATTCGGCAGTGCACCAATGTCTTCCAATATTCCGTCTTGCCAAACAGTTTGACAGCCTCTCTTGTGCGATTCTTGTCTGGTCGAATCTGCTCTTTACCCGGAGTCTCCTTAATAGTTTGTACAGCTAATTTCTTTGATTCTGCTTCGGTGTCAGTGGCCTGGCCGGTCAACAAAAGGACCACCACTTCTTGCCCCCTTCGGACCATTGAAACCCCGCCTATCACATAAAGATCACCAGCGTCACTAGAAAACGTGATACCTCCAAGCTCATCCGTGACGTCGAAGTGATAAATCAAATCTTCGACCATATGATCAAGGACAAGTCCTTTCGCCTCCTTGAAGTCGGCAGACGTGGCAAAGTCCACGTAGTCGAACATTGAGAGCATGTGGTTCTCTTCGTCCAGAAGTTTGAAGAACAAAAGTTCCTCATCATACTCAAAGAATGCTTCAAGCACATTGAACGATGATGGCATCTTATCCAAGCCATGATTGAAGGCTCGATAGTTGAATTCTCTAAGATAGCCTCGGAGCTCCTCATCCATTGGCAAACCCGCTCCATTGGACATTTGAACCTTCAGTACAGACGTTGCCTTCTTGAACTGGGTCTTTGCAAATCGCTTGAAGTCTGGGGTATTCCGCAATTTTCGGAACTCCGGATCGCTTCTTACGCTGTTTGTTCCAGAGGAGAAAAAACCGAACCGCGCTCTACGGTGCAAATGTTCCTTCGCCATACTTCATGCTAAAGTAGAGTGTAGTCATGTGTTCCTGCGGAAGGTCCGCTTTCATCCACTATTCGTGTCTCGCGTGAGGGATAGTAGCGGAAAGCCCACAGGCGGCTGAGCCCCGGCTCTAGGCCGGGGGAAGCCGCCGAGGACTTGCAGCGGAAAGCCCGACCCCTTGCCGCATTTGGGCAAGGGGGCACGCCCAAAAACATCAATTCAAATTCAAGTACGCCCCTAAGCCATGCACTCCTCCTTCCCTGCCATACCCACTTTCCTTATACCCACCAAACGGTGATGTCGGATCGAACTTGTTGAAGGTGTTGGCCCAGATGACGCCGGCGCGGAGCTTGGTGG
>JBEBYG010000005.1:0-176093 GCA_040391235.1 Cryomorpha ignava | reverse complement strand
TAGAAGAAGTGCGCGGCGGCGAGCGGGATGTCGATGTCGCGGCTTTCGCGGATGGACTTGCCGCCGTCCATGGTCTCGATGACGGCGAGTTCGCGGGCCTTTTCCTGCATGAGCCGCGCGATGCGGAAGATGTACTTGGCGCGTTCGCTGGCGGGCATTCTTCCCCACGGCCCTTCGTAGGCTTTGCGGGCGGCCTTCACGGCGGCGTCCACATCGGCCTCATTGGCCTCGGCGATACTCGCGAGCTTCTGCTCATTGGCGGGGTTGATGGTGTCGAAGTACTTGCCGCTCTTGGGCTTCACCCACTTGCCGCCGATGAAGAGGTCGTACTGCGGCTTGATGGTGATGTGGTCCTTGCTTTCAGGAGCGGGGGCGAGCGCCCAATCGATGGTTTTCTTCTTTGCCATGTATCCGTAATCTGACTTGTTCAATGATCAAAACCGGTGCTTGCCCATGAGATATATCCGAGGGCTACTAACAGAAGTACAGCGACTGAGGTAATCCGAATAACCGGGAATGCCCATCGCTTCTGAGGGTTCTTGGTACAGTAAATCATAAGACCCAGTATGGAGCTCGCCGCAACAATTATCAAAATACCTTTGATAACGTAGCTGAGTTGCCACCCTTCGAGAGCCACATTCACTCCTTGACCAATGGCATGTTCACTTGGGTCGATAAGAAAGCCGACGATATCGATCAATCCCAGAATCACTATTAAACTCAATACAGCTCCACTGACCCCAGTAAGGATATTGCCAACGGCAAAACCGGTCTTGTTCCCATGCATCGAAGCGAGCCTGCCTGTGCTGTATACAGGTTGCCAATCAATGATTTTCTTCTTTGCCATGGGTTTCAAAGATAGATGCCGACCCTTGGACTGAAAGGCGCACGCAGCTAACTCCGCGATGGGTTCCACCCGCCCATTTCTGAACGGAGCACGAAGGAGCTGTTGAAGATAGCCTCGGATGCTGTGTCGTGGCAGCCGGAGGCGCGTGCCTTGGCGCGCATGGAAGGGCACGCTGACGGTCCGCTATGATCACGGCATCACAAAGCGATGCACGTGGCCTAGTGCGCGCAGCATGTAAAGCCCACTCCGCAGGTTGGACAGCGTCAGCTCGTTCGTGCCCTTGCGCAGCTGGCCGTGCTGGATCTCACGACCGCTGGCATCCATCAGTTGCCAAGGCATGGCCTGCTGGACGTTACTAACAACGAGCAGACCGGCGGCCAGGTCCTGCCGGATCGCGATGCCGCCATCCTGCATTTCACTGACGCCCGTGTTAAGGACCTGGAAGGGCGGCGATGTGTGTAAACATCCGAATGCGTTCATCTCCACGGTATAGGTGCCGTTCTGTGTGGGTGTGTAGCTGTTCGTAGTGGCGCCGTTGATCGCTGTGCCATCGAGGAACCATTGAGCGCTACCACTGCCGCTCACGACCAGCCCTGGAAAGTCTATGGAGATCACCGGCAGCGCGTTCGCTTCCTCATTGAGGCTGAAGCGGACCACCGAACCCTGTCCGGCATTGGTATTGGTGCCATACGCGATGAGGTCGCCGCCGGGCAGGCGGAAGCCATGAGCAAAGCCGCGGTTATCCAGCGGCGCGCCGAAAGGGGCCAGTAACAGGCCGTTGTTCCCGAAGCTCGGGTCCTGCTCTCCGTTTGGCGTCAAGCGCACGATACCGCCAGGTCCGTTCTGGCTGTGCTTGATGAAGAGCAAGGCACTTCCATCGGGATCCATCCACAGGCCGCTACCGGTCGGGGTGCTCTCAATGAAGCGGTAAATGCCGTCCGTGCCGTAGGCGGGATCGATCGCCCCAGCCTCCGTGAATGCTGCAACGCTAGGGCTGCTGGTACCGATGTTCCCACCAAATCCAACGAGGTATCCACCACCCGGACGGCGCACCATGCTCCAGTTCTTGGGTCCGGCCGAAGAGCCGGTCAGCAACGTGGGATGCAGCGCGAGGCCGTTGGTGCCGAAATTCGGATCGGGATCACCATTGGGCAGGAAGCGCGCGAGGCCCATGAAAAACGGATCGAAGACCCCCGTGCCCACCAATGCCGCAAGCGTCACCGACCCATCGGGGTCCATCACAGCGCCGAGGTTATCGTTGAACGGGGTGTAGTCCACCGGCATCTCCGCGCGACCGTCCGCGGAGTAGGTCGTGTCCAGCGTGCCATCCGGCAGGTAGCGGAACACGCCCACCTTCGCATTGCCAATGATAGCCGCGAGGATGCGACCGGCGGGATCGAGGAAGACCTCTTCCGCCTTGCCAGTGCCCGAGCCTGAGGAGAATCCGGTGTTGTTGTATCCGGTCCCGTTGAAGGTACTGTCCACTGAACCATCCGCGTTGTAGCGGAACACGCCCGGGAACTGCCCCGAGCCCGCGTTGCTGGCCGCTATCAATCCACCGCCCACGATCTTGCCATCGGCCTGCACAGCGATCGTGCTGCAGATGGTGCGCTGCTGGAAGTGATGCGCGAGTATGCCACCTACTCCGAAAGTGGGGTCAAGCTCGCCGCAAGCCGTATCGATCCTTGCCATGGCTACCCGATACGGGAAGCCATCGCCGCCCCAGCCCGCCACCAGCAATTTCCCATCGGGTTGCAGCGCGTGGCTCTTCAAAAATGCCGTCTGTGTGGGCAGCAGCGTGATATCGGCGCAACCATTGGTGCCGAAAATGCCTGCTGGAACAGGTGTTTGTCCGAAGGCGCTACAGAGGGCAAAGACGCTCGCCAAGGATAGTGTAAGATGTCTGCGCATGGGGTTGACTTTTTCTGGGCCAAAGCAACAGCGACACCCCACCCCGCTGCAATAGAACCTTTGTTAGTGCCTGTCGGAATTCGCACCGTGCGATCCATTGTCCATAAGTTCAACACAAGCGATCCTGCTGGCCCTGAACTGCCTCGACGGTGCAATACGGTGATCGTACTTGCCGCGTCTCGGCAACGGGCAACTTCTCCTACACGGCGCTATGATCTTTTCGCGCTGCCTTCACGCTGGCGTCCACATCGGTATCACTGGCTTCTGCAATGCGCGCGAGCTTCTGCTCGTTGACCGGGTTGATGGTGTCGAAGTACTTGCCGCTCCTGGGCTTCATCCACTTGGCGCCGATGAAGAGGTCGTACTGCGGCTTGATGGTGATGTGATCCTTGCTTTCAGGACCGGGGGCGAGTGCCCGATCGATGGTTTTCTTCTTTGCCATGGGTTTCAAAGAAAGATGCCGCCACTTGCACTGATTGGCGCGCGTAGCTTGCTCCGCGATGGACTTCCACCCGCCCATTTCCGAACGGAGTACGAAGGAGCTGCTGAAGATGACCTCGGATGCTGTGTCGTGGCAGCCGGAGGCGCGTGCCTTGGCGCGTATGGAACTGGCCAAACGAGGCGTGGAGCCGGAAGAGATAAAGGCGCAGGAACAATCCTTCTCGAAGGCATCGATCGCGCATGAGGAGCTGCGTGAGCGGCATGCAAAAGAGAGCTATCCGTTCTGGAAGTTGCTACTGTTCTTTCTGGGTGCTCCGTTTTTCATCGCCGGTAAGCTCCTCGGCCGACAATTCGGCCTGACCGAGAAGTTCGTGTTTTCCGAGCTGGAGAGGCGGAACTACACAAGGAAAAACAGGCAGCGCACGACCGCTTTGATCTTGGGAGTGCTATTCTGGATCACTCTGCTTAGTGCGCTCGGGCGGTAATGACCGACAGGCAGGGTCCAGAAAGCGGATCCTCCTATAGCGCCCCCACGTCGATCTTGAACAGCTCTGCGGCGTTCTTCAAGAGGATCATCTCTTTGCGATCTTCGGGCAGATCCAGCTGCTGGATGAATTTGAGGTAGGAATGCATGTTGGAAATGGGCCAGTCCGTGCCGTACAGGAGGTAGCGCGGGTTGCCAGCGTAGGTGATCATCTCCTCGAGCTCCTTCTTCATGTATCGCTCGAACTTGTCGGTGAAGTCACCCAGCACGAGCCCTGAAAAATCGGCGTAGACGTTGTCGTTCTTGTACACCACTTCCATGCAGTCCTTGATCCACGGGTTGCCTACGTGGCAGATCACGATCTTCATCTTGGGGAAATCCACCGCGACATCGTCGATGTGGATGGGGTGCGAATACTTGATGCGGCCGGTGGGCGAATAGGTATCACCGCTGTGGAACATCACCGGCACGTCGAACTCGGTGGCCATGTCGTAGACCACCTGCAGCCGCGTGTCGTTCGGGTAGAACGGCTCGTAGCCGGGATAGAGCTTCAGGCCCTTGATGAGTCCCGCGCGGAGGTAGTCGCCGATCTCGCGCAGGTCGTTGTGGTTGTAGTTCAGGTAGCTGATGCCGGCCACCACGCCCAGGTTGTTGCGGCCTTGGATCGCCTCCACCACCTTCTTCGTGCTGGGTCGGTGTTCGTTCACTTTGTACGAGGTGAGCACCAAGGAATAGTCCACCTTGTTCTCGGCCATGGCAGCTACCAGGCGGTCCAAGCATTCTTCCAAGGAGGATACACGGTCCTCGTGGTAGTTGTTGATGTGGGTGTGTACGTCGATGATCATGGCTTCTTCAGGGGACATCGGCCTTGGTACTGCGCGGGATGCCTTCCGGGCAAAGGAACATAAGAGGAAATTGATGGGGTTGCCTCAGGGTCCCCTGCGGGAGACCGCTGAGGGAGCTGAAGAAGAAAGACCGATGAGGGAGCTGGACAAAGGAGTCCGTTGAGGGAGCGACCTTCCTGCCATGCACAATGCGCACCATTCCCCGCACCGATTGTTACTACTGGAAACATTCCCATGGATCGCATCGGACCGCATACCTATCACTATTTGCACCATCCGCTTTTCTCCTCCGGGGAAGCGATGTTGTGCTATACCATCTATCACCTGTGTTTCAATGGTGCGATCTCGTTGGACTACAGCAAGGTGGTGGCGGGGCACGACAACCACCACTTGGTGATGCGGCTCTTCCTGACGCATGTGACCGACCCGGTACCCATGTCCGCTCCGCAGGCCTTTGCACTCTCACTCTTTCCGGAGGACCGTCCGGATTCACTGGCTGAATTGCGGCTCCACATGAACCGGACGATCGATGATTTCGGCACCTTCAAGAGCGGCCCCATGCAGGAGCATTTGATGGCCAAGGGCCTCCTCTTCTCCACACACATTCTTTCGGCGGAAGGGCGGGCTGCCTATCACGAAGTGCACAGCCTGCTGCATGATGTGGAACACGAGGAGTTCACGCTCTTGGATGATGCCGGGCGACTGCATGCACGGCTGGGCGAGCTTGGTAGCAATGTGGTGCTGCTGCCCGAGAGTTTCCGGGAGAAGCTACGGGAATCGCCCTTGGTGGATGAGAAGTTGAAGGCGATCCTGAAGGTGCAGACGTTCATGGAAAGCGGTGGGTACTTCCATGCGAAGACGATGGGCTGAGACCGCCTGATTGCGGTGCCCTTTCTGAGGTGAACCACGGATAAACACGGATGGACACGGATGTGCCTTGACCGCGAGCTTGCCCTTGTGCTATCCAGCTGATAAATGCAGTTCGTCCGATGAACATCGGAGTCGCCTTTTGGGAGTCACATCCCTAATGAAACCTTGCGCACGATCGAGGCTGTCGGTGCTTACCTTCTCGCCGCGCATCTGACGGCTTCCTCGTCGATCGCACAACTCCATGAGCGACCAGCGCACCATCGTACATCTTGATCTCGACAGCTTCTTTGTAAGTGTGGAACGCTTGAAGAACCCCCAGTTGGTGGGCAAGCCCGTGCTGGTGGGTTCCGATAGTGACCGCGGCGTGGTGGCCTCGTGCAGCTATGAGGCGCGGCGATTCGGCGTGCGCAGCGCCATGCCCATGCGCACGGCCAAGCAACTCTGTCCGGAGGCGATCATCCTGCGCGGCGACAGCGGTGCTTATATGCAGAAGAGCGACGATGTCACCGAGATCATCCGCGAGCGCGTGCCGCTCTTCGAGAAGACCAGCGTGGATGAATTCTACGTGGACCTCACCGGCACCGAGCGCTTCTTCGGCGCGATGAAACTGGCCAGCGAGCTGCGGGAATACATCGCCAAGGAGACCGGCCTGCCCAACAGCTTCGGACTGAGCGTGAACAAGACGGTGAGCAAAGTGGCCACCAACACCGCCAAGCCCAACGGCCGGCGCGAGGTGGAACGCGGCACCGAAAAACCCTTCTTGGCACCGATGCCGATCGAGAGCATCCCCGGCGTGGGCGGCAAAACAGCGCACCTGCTGCGCAGCATGGGCGTGGCCCGCATCCACACCATGCAGGAGCTGCCGATCGACCTGATGCAACGCTTGCTGGGCGTGCACGGACCCGTGCTGTGGCGCAAGGCGAACGGCATCGACGACAGTCCGGTGATCTCTTGGCACGAGCGCAAGAGCATCAGCACCGAGCGCACCTTCGAGCACGACACCATCGACATGGTGAAGCTGCGCGGGCTGCTCACCGCCATGGCGGAAAGCCTCGCCTACCAGCTGCGCAAGGGTGATAAGCTCACCAGCTGCATCTCCGTGAAGATCCGCTACGCCGACATGAACACGCACTCGCGCCAGCTCCGCATCGGCTACACGGCGTGCGACCACATCATCCTGCCCACGATCCACGAGCTCTTCCGCGCGCTGTACGACCGCCGCCAACGGATCCGCTTGGTGGGCGTGCGCTTCAGCCACCTCGTGGGCGGCGGCCACCAGATGGACGCCTTCACCGACACGCAGGAAGCCATGAGCCTCTACCAAGCCATGGACAACGTACGCAAGCGCTTCGGCGACCGCATGGTGATGCGCGCCGCCGGCATGGGTGCCAAAAGCATCGGGAGGATGGACAACCCGTTTGATGGGCAGGCGCCGGTGTTGTTGGCGAACCGGCGGACGTGAATGCGATGCATGAACACCGATCTTGCGCCTCTACGACACAACTTATCTTGTTCTCCGATCCATCATCCTATGGAAAAGCAAAACGCCATTAAAGTCTTCGAGGAAAAACAAGTGCGTACCGTTTGGGATGCCGAGCTGGAGAAGTGGTTCTTCTCCATCATCGACGTGATCGCGGCGCTCACCGGAAGCCCGCGGCCAAGAAAGTACTGGAATGCCTTGAAAACCAAGCTGCAAGCGGAGGGCAGTGAACTGTCCCATAATATGGGACAGTTGAAATTGCCCGCCGAGGATGGCAAGATGCGCATGACCGATGTAGCCGACACCGAACAGCTCTTCCGTCTCATCCAGTCGATCCCCTCGCCCAAGGCGGAACCATTCAAACTCTGGCTGGCCGAAGTGGCTTCCGAGCGGCTGGACGAGATGCAGGATCCGGAGCTCACCATCGACCGGGCGTTGGAGCAATACATGCGCCTGGGCTATTCAGAGAATTGGATCAACCAGCGGCTCAAAAGCATCGAGGTTCGCAAGGAACTCACCGATGAATGGAAGCGGGTCGGATTGAAGGCAGGTGTGCAGTTCGCCACGCTTACGGACATCATCACCAAGGCATGGGCGGGACGAAATACCAAAGAGTACAAGGTGCTGAAAGGCTTGAAGAAAGAGAACCTACGCGACAACATGACCAACACGGAGCTGATCCTGAACATGCTGGCTGAAGCTTCTACCAAAGACATTTCGAACGCCACTGACCCCGACTCGTTCGATGCCAGCAAAGAGGTGGCACGGCAGGGAGGCAACGTGGCCAAGGTGGCGCGGATCGAACTGGAGGCCCGCACCGGCAAGCCAGTGGTAACCGCGTTAAATGCCAAGGAAGCCCTCCGGTCCATCGAAAAAACCAAGCACGACCCGAAGGCTGAATAAGTCCAGATCTGCACTATACCTCAAAGCGAATCGACAATGACTTCTTTGGAGCGGACTGAGCTACTCCACCACCACCCGCACCGTCCTGCCATCTTCCAACAGCAATACATACAGCCCACTGCCAACTCCTTTCACCTCCACGGTATTCACTCCGGGCTGAAGGACCAAGGGCCGCACACGTTGCCCAACGCTGTTCAATAGTTCGGCATGAACGAGCACGGTTGCTTCCAACTGAATGGAGAACTGTTCTGATACCGGATTCGGCCATACGCGCAGACCTTCTGAACGCTGTGCTGCCACACCTGTGCCCAACACTACCAGCACGGTGTCGCTGTTCCATGTGCAGCCGTGCGCATCGGTTACCAGCGCGTGGTAAGTGCCGGTCTCCTGCGCGATCAATAGCGAGCTATCGCTGGGCAAGGCATTGCCGTTGAAGAACCACTGCCAGGCCGCGCCTCCTTCCACGCGCAACGAATCGTTCTGCACCTGCACCGTGTAGCCGGGGTCCACATATTCCTCCACTTGCACCGTGTCCGTATGCACTTGTCCGTTGGCATCGATCACCTCCACGGTGTATGTGCCAGGGCAGAGATCAGCGATCCCGGGCGAAGAGCTTCCACCGCTCCAGCTGTAAGTGAACGGCCCGGCCCCATTGGTGAAGGCCACGGCCTCGCCATCGCATGCACCGGGGCATACCCGCGAGGCATGCAAGCTCACATCGAAGGTGGTGTCCATCGCGGAGACCATCATGGCATCGCCGTTACTGTTGTGGGTGATCGTGGTGCTGCCGTAGATGACCGTGCCCCAGTAGTAACCACCGAAGTAGAGCTTGTGTGGTGCCGCGGCTTGGCGGTGAATACACAGTGGCACATCGCGAGCGCCGCCACCAGCCTTGGCGGCCCAGACCAGGTTCCCTGCGCCGTCCATCTTCAGGATCGCGATGTCCTCTCCGCCGGTGCTCGTCAACGAGGTACCGAAGAAGTCCACCGTATTGTTGAACTGCGCCGCCACATACGCGTTGCCTTTCCCATCGGTGGTGACGCCCCATGCCAGATCGCGGTTCGCGGAACCGGTGCTCCTTCCCCATTGATAATTGCCATCTGCATCGAATTTCAGTAGCATGATATCGTCGTTGCTGCCCACCGATGTCAAGGTATCATCGGGTAAGAAGAGACTTCCCCACATACGCCCTACCATGAAGACGTTGCCGAGCGTATCCGCAGCGATGGCCATGCCTTCATGGTCACCGCTGCCATAACTGTTCGCCCACAGGGCATGGCCATCGAGATCGCAGGCCAGCACGTAGGCTTTGCCGCCTTGGTCGCTGGTGGCGATCGGAAGGCCATCGAAACCGCCCGCGATGTAGGCGAACTTCCCGGTGACGAACAGGCGACCATTGGCCACCGCGATGCCCCCTGCCGATTTGTACTGCCCGTTCCCGGTGCTGGCCTTGGCCCATTGTACGGTTCCGGTGCTGTCATAACGGGCCACTACTATCTGGCGGTAGTTGCCGGGATTCGGAACGCTGATACCATCGAAACCGATGGTGGTACCGCCACTGACACCGGCGATGAACACACCGCCATCCGGAGAAAGTGCGATGCCTCGTGCCTCATCGTTGGATGCATTGCTGCCGGCCCGGCGTGCCCAAAGGCAGTTGCCGTCCACATCGTAACGTGCGAGGAAAATGTCGTCGGACCCAAGCGAATTGAGCGTGATACCGCTCCCGAAGGTGGCGTTCCCATCGTAGCTACCCGTCACATAGATGCGGTCATCCGCATCTATCGCGATGCCATAGACATGTGCATCGTTGAAGCCCACGGTGATGCCACGCACCCATTGGCACACGCCGTTGGCGTCCACTTTTGCAACGAAGCCTGCGATGGTGCTTCCCACGGTCAAGGTGCCGCAGCCAAAATCGGCGGTCCCGCTAATGCTACCGGCCCAGTATGCGTTGCCTTGGCTGTCGGTGGCGATGCCATGGCAGAAGTCGGTATTCCCGCCACCGCCCGCGTCCACCGCCCAGTTCCATTGCTGGGCATTCAAGTTGACACATAGGAGAAGAGCCGAGAAGAAGAACAGAATACGCATGGCCCAAAAATACCCGCTTACTACACATCACTTATCCCCATAACGCGGGTCCGGTTTCCATGGCAACTTCTCCATCCATTGCGTGCGCAGGCTCACGTGTCCGAACTCCTCCTCCACCACGCCGGTGAGGCGGTACACACCGCGTCCGCGGAACGGGAAGCGCTCCGCCACGGAAGGGAACTGCGTGCTGTCCCAGAGGTCGCCCGCAGTATCGATGAAAGAGCCGAAGGTCATCCGCTGGCCGCGCTGTGTATCGGTGGCTTTCACATGCACCATGTAGCCGAGCATCAGCACACGCTTTCCGATGTGCTGATGCATCTCGCGCTGAAGAATGCTGGGTGGCGATGCGGAGCCATTATCACCCGACCCAAGTTCCACCAACGTGAACGGATCGCAGAGCGGAAAACCCAGCAGATCCAGCTCATCATAGGCATCAGCCAGCGGAAAGTGGTGCAGCTCCGGCAGCATCGGCTCCTCCACCTTCGTGATGAAGAGGTCCGCCATGGCGGCAGCATTCACCGGCCCGACATGCAGCAGGGCGAGGTCCCACAGCAGTTGCGGCTTGCTTCTTCCGGTGAAACGCAAGGCACCCACGCGGATGAGGATGCGCGCTTGTTCCAGCGGAAGCGGCACGCGATGCAAAAGATCCGGTAGGTCGGCAAAGGGCCCGTTGCGCTGGCGATCGTGGAGGATGAGTTGCACGGTTTCGTCGGTGAGGCTTTTGATGTTGGCGAGGCCGAGGTAGATGCGAGGGGGAGGTTGGGAGGTTGGGCCGCAGAGACGCGGAGGCGCGGAGAATGACGAGGGAGAGAAAGGTTCCGAAGCCCCCGTTCTACATTCTTCATTCATCATTCTACATTCTTCATTCCTCTCAAGGCCGGCTTCCAGCGTACACAACTCTCCGCTCGTGTTCACGCAGGGCGCTTCGATCACCGCGCCTTTGCGCTTTGCCTCGTGCAAGTAGAACTCAGTGCTGTAGAATCCGCCGAAGTTGTTCGCCACGCCCACGAGGAATTCCATCGGATGGTGCGCCTTCAGGTAGAGGCTCTGGTAGCTCTCCACCGCGTAGCTGGCGCTGTGGCCTTTCGCGAAGCTGAAGCTGGCGAAGCTTTCGATCTGCCGCCAGATCTCTTCGGCCTGCCCTGCGGGATAGCCGCGTGCCTTGCAGTTGGAAAAAAACTTCTCTTCCACCGCCTTGAACTCGGGCCGCTCGCGGAAACGCGCCGTCATGCCGCGCCGGAGTAGGTCCGCCTCCTCCAGGTCGAGACCTCCGTAGAGGTGCGCCACCTTCAGCACGTCCTCTTGGTACACCATCACGCCGTAGGTCTCGGGCATGATGTCCAAAAGTTCCTTCGGTGCAAGCTTGAGACGTTCGGGGTTGTTGTGGCGCAGCAGGTATTCGCGCATCATGCCGCTCTCGGCCACACCCGGCCGGATGATGCTACTGGCCGCCACCAGCGTGAGGTAATCCTCCACCTGCAACTTCCGCAGCAACATGCGCATGGCCGGGCTTTCCACGTAGAAACAGCCCACGGTATCGCCCGTGCGCAGGATCTCCTTGATCGCCGGGTCTTGTTTGAAACGCGGGATGTCGTGGATATCGATGCGAGGCGCGGAGGGTGAATTAGGGCCGCGGAGACGCGGAGGCGCAGAGAAGGGCGGGGATGAAGTATGGCCGCAGAGACGCGGAGGCGCAGAGAAGAATGAGCCGTTCGCGTCGCGGTCTGGCCGGACAACTGACAACTGACAACTGGCAACTGGTGCTCGGGCTTCAACCAACTCCACCGCATCGCGGATATGCCCCAGCCCGCGCTGACTCAGCAGATCGAACTTGTGCAGACCGAGATCCTCCGCTTCCAGCATGCTGAACTGCGTGACGGGAAAGCCTTTCGGCGGCCGGTGCAATGCTGTGTAGCAGGTGATGGGCCGCTCGCTCACCAGCACGCCGCCCGCGTGGATCCCGAACTGATGCGGCGTGCCGAGGAGGTGGTTCCCATAGCGGATCACCACCTGTGCGATCCGGTCCAGATCGCCGCGCGCTCCTTGGGGCAGACTTCGGTAGTCGCGGTAATGCTCGCGCACGCCCGCAGCCAGCGCATCGATCTCCATCGGCGGAAGACCCAGCGCCTTACCCAACTCACGGATGGCACCGCGCCACTGGAAGGTGGTATAGGTGGCAAGCTGCGCCACATGGTGATGCCCGCCCTTTTCTTCGTTGAAGCGGGAGAATACATACCGATACACTTCGTCGCGATCCTTCCAACTGAAGTCGATGTCGAAGTCAGGCGGCTTCTTGCGCGCGGTGCTGAGGAAGCGTTCGAAGTAGAGGTCGAGTTCGATCGGGTCCACGTCGGTGATACCGAGGCAATAGGCCACCAAGCTGTTTGCGCCGCTGCCGCGCCCCACGTGGAAGAAACCCTTGCTGCGGGCGAAGCGCACGATGTCCTGGTTGATGAGGAAGTAGCTGATGAAGCCCATGCGTTCGATCACGTCCAGCTCGTGCTCCATGCGCGCGACAACCTTTTGCGAAGCATTCGGATAGCGGTAGCGCAGTCCTTCCAGCGTATCGCGGTGCAGCCTCTCGCGATCGCGCGTGATGCTTTCGCCGAAGACCTTCAACGTCTTGTCCGTTTTGTCGAAGGCGATGCTGCATTGCTCCAACAGTCGCTCGGCATTCTTCAGCAGAAAAAGATGATCACGATAGATCTGTTGCACTTCCTCTTCGCTGCGGAAAGTCTCGTCCGGTGCCGCGAGCTCTTCCGCAGGCAGCATGCTCACCAGCGTGTTCTTCACCATGGTGCGCAGCAGGCGGTGCGTGTTGTAGTCGCGCTTGCTGCGAAAGGTGACGGGCAGCAGTGCGACCAGGTCCTGCGGTCGCTTCGCCCATGGACTGAAAGGAAGCCGCGTGAGTTCCGACGGCTTGATGCCGATGCGCTCGTTCGGCTTCAGCATCCGCGGCGGCGTACTGAAAGGCAGGATGAAGAAGGCATCTGAAAGTTCCGGTGGCTCTTCCGGCAGTGCTTCGCCATCGAGCAGGTGCGGGCTGAGCAGCTCGTTCAGTTGCTGGAAGCCGTCGTTGTTCTTCGCCAAACCGATGTAGAGCAAGCGCGACCCTTGGCGGAATTCAATGCCCGCGACCGGCCGGATGCCATGACTTTCCGCGAGGCGCACGAAGTCCGGGATCCCGGAAGTGCTATGGATGTCGGTGAGCGCGAGGGTCTGCACGCCCGCCTTGTGCGCTTCCTCGAGGAGCACCTCGGGCTTCATCACCCCGTACTTGAAACTGAACCAGCTGTGTGCGTTGAGAATCATGATCGACGATTTTATTGGCGATCTTGTGACACATAATGTAGCAGATCGTTTCCATTGAGGCCTTCCTGCATTAGTCCCATCAACGTCTCACGAAGTGGACGTTGATGCCTCTGAACTCTTCGTGTCCTCAGGGTCTCCTGCGGAAGACCGCTGAGGGAACCTCCCCACCCCGTTACTTTGCAGCAATGGCCAACGCACAAGACCATCCGCTCCAGCTTACCAACACGCTCACGCGGAAGAAAGAGAACTTCATCCCGCTGAACCCGCCACATGTCGGCTTGTACGTCTGTGGGCCTACGGTGTACAGCGATGTACACCTCGGCAACGTGAGGAGCTTCCTCACCTTCGACATCCTTTTCCGCTGGCTCCGCTACCTCGGCTACAACGTGCGCTATGTGCGCAACATCACCGATGTGGGGCACCTCGTGGACGACATCGACGAGGGCGAGGACAAGATCGCCAAGCGCGCCCGCATGGAAAAGCTGGAGCCGATGGAGATCGTGCAGAAGTACACCAACGGCTTCCACGATGTGATGCGGCTCTTCAACATCCTACCGCCGAGCATCGAGCCCACGGCCACCGGCCACCTGATCGAGCAGATCGTGATGATCGAACGCATCATCGCCAACGGCTATGCATATGAGGTGAACGGCTCGGTCTATTTCGATGTGCCGAAGTATGCGGAAACCCATGCATACGGCGAGCTGAGCGGTCGGAAGATCGAGGACCAGATGGCCAACACGCGCGGCACCGAAGGCCAGGAGGAAAAGCGCAGCCCGCTGGATTTCGCGCTGTGGAAGAAGGCTGAACAAGGCCACCTGATGCACTGGCCTTCCCCATGGGGTGAAGGCTTCCCCGGCTGGCACCTGGAGTGCAGCGTGATGAGCACGAAATACCTCGGCCTCACCTTCGATATCCACGGCGGCGGTATGGACCTGAAGTTCCCGCACCACGAATGCGAGATCGCGCAGAGCGTGGCCGCGGATGGTGTGGCGCCGGTGCGCTATTGGATGCACGGGAACATGCTCACCGTGAACGGCCGGAAGATGGCCAAGAGCGAGGGCAACGGCTTCACGCCGGAAGAGCTGGTGACCGGCAACCACAAGTTGCTGGAGCGCGGCTACTCCCCCATGACCGTGCGCTTTTTCATGCTGCAATGCCACTACGCCAGCACGCTGGACTTCAGCAACGCTGCCTTGCAAGCCGGGGAAAAAGGCCTGCAGCGCCTGATGGCCGCGAACGATATCCTGGCCAAGTTGAAGCCCGGAACGGAAGGCACGTCCTTCGATGTGGAAGCGCTGATGAAAGCCTGCAACGCCGCCATGAACGACGACCTGAACACGCCGGTGATGATCGCGCATCTGTTCGACGGTGTTCGCGCGATCAACGGCGCGAACGACGGGAACGTGGCACTTTCACAAGCGGACATCGATCAGCTGCGGAAGCTCTTTGGCGACATGCTCTTCACCGTGCTCGGTCTGCAGCCGGAAGCCGAAGCGAAAGCTGGTGATGACCTGAGCGAGGGGCTGATGAAGGTGTTGCTCACCATGCGCGCCGATGCCAAGAACCGCAAGGACTTCGCCGCCAGCGACCTGATCCGCGACAAGCTCATTGCGCTGGGCGTAACGGTGAAGGACACGAAGGACGGCCCGGTGTGGGAACGGGTGTGATCTTTTACCACCCCGGCCTTCGTCGGGGCAGGCTACGGCACAGAGGACACAGCGCTTGGTTGCCTTTTTACCGCCAAGACGCGAAGAACGCCAAGTCTTTCCCAAGCAGTACTGTCGGCAGCCTGACAACGGACAACTAACAACTAGCTTCCTCTGTGCTCCCTGCGTCTCTGTGGTGAACCTTGTACCCATAAACCCGATCTTTGACGCATGCAACGCCTTTCCCACCGCGTCCTCGGCCTTGGCCTGATCGCGCTCTTCTTCGCTGCCTGCCAGCCGGAGACCACTACCACCACCAAGGCTGAGCCTGCACTACCCGAGCTCCCTCCTGTTCCCTTGTTCAATGGCGACAGCGCCTATGCCTATGTGGCCAAGCAGGTGGCTTTCGGACCGCGCGTTCCCGGCACGGCCGAACATCGCGCTTGTGGCGATTGGTTGGTGGAGAAGCTGAAGACGTTCAGTGACACGGTGATCCAGCAGCATGCCAAGGTCACCATCTACAACGGGCAGCAGGTGCCGATGCGCAACATCATCGCCAGTTGGCATCCGGAAAAGAAGGAGCGCATCCTCCTCTTCGCGCACTGGGACACGCGCCCCATGGCGGACCAGGATCCCGAGCGGCAGAACGAAGCGATCGATGGAGCCAATGATGGCGGCAGTGGCGTGGGCGTTCTCTTGGAGATCGCACGCAACCTCGCACTGCAAGCGCCGCAGGTAGGTGTGGACATTTTCCTGACGGATGTGGAGGACATGGGCGAGCCGCACGGGGCCATGGGCCTGGGTCAGGAAAGCCTGAAGACCTGGTGCCTCGGAACGCAGTACTGGGTGAAGAATCCGCATGTGCCCGACTACAAGGCACGCTACGGGATCCTGTTGGACATGGTGGGCTCCAAGGATGCCAAGTTCGCTCGCGAAGGCTACAGCATGCGCTATGCTGCAGGTATCGTGAGCAAGGTGTGGAAGGCGGCTGCAGCCGTCGGCCACGGCGATCGCTTCCTCAGTGAAACGCGCAACTACGTCGGAGTGGACGACCATGTGTTCGTGAACGAATACGGCATCCCAAGCATCGACATCATTGCTTATGATCCTGCCACCGGTAGTTTTCCCTCCACCTGGCACACGCACGCCGACAACTTGGAGAACATCGATCAGGAAAGCTTGCAAGCCGTGGGTGCCACGCTGTCCCAAGTGGTGTGGACGGAGCGCAAGTGAGCTTGACCAGCCGAGCGCTTATTGCTTGAGGTAGGCTTCGGCGGCCTAATGGTCCCAGCCGAAGCCCAAGATGCCCAAGCCCAAGCTGAAGTAGACCGGTGCGGTTCTTACCATCCCATCACTGTTGGAATACAAGTCGCCATTTCCAAGGTTGTAGCCAGCCTGAAGGAAAAGCTCGCCAAAGAAGCCATCCAGCCCGCCACGTAGACCCAACTGTAGCCCGATCGGGACCTGCACTTTGGAGGCATTCACTGTGGGATACCTCTCTTTGGCCTTAATGGATTGTACGCCGATGAAGGATCCGAGATAAACGGCCGTCTCGTCATTGTCGGAGAAGAAATACTTCGCGCTGTAGATGCCTTCAACGGAACTGGCACCCAGATCATCGCCTGCAATACCGATGTTCAATGCCAACCCGAACCGGTTACTGAGGTCGTGGTGATAGCCGAGGCTTCCACCTGCCCCGCCCCAATCGATCGTCTTCTCACCCTTCAACAGGCCATGCCCGTAGAAGATGTTCAGGTTGAATCCACTGGCCTGGGACCAGGCAAAGCCGGTCCAAGAGAACAGCACCACGGCTAACAACGACCGATAGAGGAAACGACCCATTTGCTTGCTGAATTTCACCATCCGATGCCATATGCCAAACCAATGGATAAGGCCAAGGATGTGGTCTCCATGAAGTCCTCATTCGCACGGTAGAGGTTTCCGATATCCACCTTGTTCCCTCCGCCGATCTGGTAACCCAATGCTACATAGAGGTCCATGAAGCCACCATCCGTAGCTCCTCGCACACCCATCCGCAAACCGACAGGGATCAGCCAGTCGGAGTATTTTTTGGAAGAAGGAAATGAACCACTTGTGGAGATACCGCTTCCGTAGTTGTACGCACTCTCAAGGGTCCAATTCTGCCAGATCCGTCGCAAGCCGATGAACGTGCCGATATAACCATGTGTTCCGCCATCGTCTCCTAAGGCGTACTCGGTATGGTAGTTCATGGCCAGAAGACCCGGCTTCATCGAGTAACTAGCATCAATACCGCCGCTCGTAAGGGTCGTGTACGGAGGATCCGTGCGCAAGGCATTTCCAATGTCGTAGGAAATATCGAAGCCTACGGTGAGCTTATCGTTGAAGGAACGGTCCAGGCCCAATCCCATGCAATAGTTATCGAATTTGGGGGTATCGTAGATCCGGTTCGTTTCACCAAGGATCCAACGAAATGCCGTGTTCTGGGCTCCGGCCTGAACGGCAAAAGCCAAGAGGAGGAAAGCGAAGATCAGCTTCCTCATCACTTGGCGAATACAATGTTCAGCATTTCCATGGCCGTGCTGATGGGCACGCCAAAGCCGATCCCTTCCACGCCGGCGGCCTTCACCTTCATGGTCGCAATGCCCACCACCTTGCCTTCATCATCGATCAAGGGGCCACCGCTGTTGCCCGGGTTGATGCTCACATCGGTCTGGATGTACTTGCGGCCTTCGATCTCGCGCTTACCGCTCATGATCCCGCGCGACACGGATTGTCCCAGCTTCTCGTCCAGCGGCGTGCCGATCGCGAAAAGCTCCTCGCCTAACTGCAGGGCCTCGTCATTCCCAATGCTCAAGGCAGGCAGATCGTTGCCCGCAACCTTGATCAGTGCTACATCAAAATCACGGTTCACCTTCACCACTTGCCCATCCAAGGTGAAGCCCTGTTCGAACCGGACCTTCACCATGGCATCGGTACCTACCACGTGGGCATTGGTCATGATGTATCCATCGTTGGTGATGAGGAACCCGCTGCCATGGCCGGTCTTCGTCTCTACCGTCACCACACCTTTCACCAAGGCGGGTATCATGCTTCTACGATCCGCAAAGACCATCGGTGTAGGTGCGGGCAACTTCAGGTCGGCTCCCTTTGAGCGCACCAGGCCGGCTGCGTGCACCGAGGTGATCCGATCATACAGTCCATCCTCATCGAGCAACTGCCGCGCCGCATCCTGCACGGCATCGGTGAAGACGTCCCGCTTGGGGGCTCCGTAAACCGGCGTGCTCGTGGTCTTGTTGATGGTGAACAACAGGCTGTCCTTGTCGATCCCGCTATAGAATCGCCAATCCATTTCCATCTGGATCGTGCCATACGCCCTGTTGTCCTTCTCCTCCAATTGCATGTTGAGCGCCTTCAACGTTGGGCGCAATACCACCTTCGCGCGTTGTGCATCTTCATCGCCCTTGGTGGTGCCTTGGCGGATGATGAATGCGTTCAGGAATGAGTTGCCCAGGCCGCGGGTTACAGCCGATGTGGCCGTTTGGGGATAGCGCAGGTCGCCGAGTTCCTTGCTGTCCATGGTGAGCGCATGGGGCCCCAGCTTACCCAACTTCGCTTTTGACCCCAGCGTATTCTCCAACACGGTTACAGGCAGGTCGAACTGTTGCAGCCCGCTCGGGATCGCCTTGTACATGTTCACGGCCATTTCCTTTTTGGGGAAGGAGCACAGCGCATTGCTCTTGCCATCCACTATGTATGGGATCCCGAGCAGCATGGCATCTGCGAGCATGATGCCGTTCATTTTCCGGGGCTTCAGGATGAAGGTGACCGGTTGAAGGCCCTCCTTCCGCAGCTCCATGTTCACCTCACCTCCATCCAGCTTGTCGTAGGTATAGGTATAGGGCGTGCTCCCCACTTCCGCTCCGTTCTCATAGACGGTGGCACCTGCGGGTGAGCTATTGATCACAACGCTTTGGTTGCCTTTATTCAGCATGCTGGCACAGCCGCTGAGCAATAACAGGGCGGCACTGGCCAAGGCCACACCGATGGATCGAACTTGCATGTTGGGGGTTGAATGGGGCGCAATGTATTTTTTATAGCCGAATGCCTTCCAACAATGTTGCGCAAAACGAAATTCCCTTATCGGACGCTCCCTACATTGAACCCTGCAAAACCCATGTTCATGAAGAAGATCTTGACCCTCTCATTGCTTCTACCAACTGTTGCGTTCGGCCAATCCTTGGTCGGCACCTCGCCCGAGAACCGCACCGCTCTGCTCGAGGATTTCACGGGCATCCATTGCGTGTACTGTCCCGATGGGCACGTTATCATGGCCCAGATCGCTGCCGCGAACCCGGGCAAGGTTTCCATGGTGGGTGTGCATGCAGGCGGCTTTGCAGCACCCGGTGCTGGAGAACCTGACTTCCGCACACCGGAGGGCACCGCGCTGGACAATTTCTACCAGATCCCCGGGTATCCTTCGGGTGTGATCAACCGGCATGCCTTCCCTGGTGGCGCTGCCCGGAGCCGAGGCTCATGGGTAGGCGATGTGGCTGAAATGCTCAGCATGCCCAGCCCGGTGAACTTGGGCGTGGAAAGCAACTTTGACACAGTAAGCCAAGAGCTCACAGTACATGTGCAACTCTATTACACCAGCGACAGCCCCGGCGGCGATGACCATATTTCGGTGTTGGTCACTGAAGATCACATCATAGGCCCCCAAACGGGAGGCTCGGCCAACTACGACCACCTGCATGTACTGCGTGATTACTTCACCGGCATATGGGGCGAGGCCGTGAGCACTACAAGCACCGGCACCACCGTGGACCGCACCTATACGCTGACCGTGCCGGCCGCTTGGAACATCGCCAACTGCAAGGTCACCGCATTCGTTGGTGAGTACCAGAGCGATGTGTATCAGGCCCGAACAGTGGATGCCAACGGTGGATTCACACTGATCGCAGGGTCACTGGGCCAAGTAGCTGCGCCCTATCAAAGTGGTGCAAGTGCATCAGCCACCTCCTTCAGCTCCGGCCTTACCAATCAAATAGGTAACAGCGCGAACTACGTGGTGAGCCTTGTTGCCACCGACGCCCCTGCATCCTGGGGAACCGCGATCGAGGCTGCGGGCAGCACGATCGCCAGCGGCGCGACCATTACTGTTGCCGATGCTGCCACGATCCAGATCAATGTGAACATCACCCCGGATAACACACCCGGAATCGGCAGCTACCTCTTGACCGTTACCTCGGTCGATTTCCCCGGTGCCGCGTTGATGCAGCAAGAACTCCATGTGATCAGCGGTGTGCACGATCTGATCGTTACCAATCCGGAGGCCGAGCCCTGGAAAGCCCTGTACACAGCATCCATGGTACAGGCCGGTGAACTTGCGTATGCCCATGCCACCCGCGACCAGTTCGTGAAGTTCGGGCAAGCCAATGCCTTGGGTGATGTGCTCAACGTATACCGCAACATCAGCTGGACCTTCCCCAGCTTGACCAATGATGAGGTGGCCGTTCTGAAGGACTTCATGGACAATGGCGGGAACCTGATGATCGCCGGACAGGATATCGGCTGGGACCAAAGCGGCGCCACCAGTTCCTATGGCACGACCACTACCCGTTCCTTCTACACCACCTACATGCTCGCCACCTTCGTGAACGACGGAAGCAATGCCAGCAACACAGTGAACTTCACGGATGCGGATGCCATTTTCGGCGCGGTCCCCAACTCCGGTATCGCCAACGTGTTCTCGGGCAACACCTATCCCGACCAGATCACGCCGATCGCCCCTGCCACCGGGATCCTTACCTACAACACCGGTACCAACATCGGTGCTATCCGGGCCCAAACGGCTAACTACAAGCTGGTCTACTTTGGCGTAGGTCCTGAACAGATGGCCAATGCCTCCGTGGGCCGCTCGATGATCCAGTTGAGCCACGATTGGTTCTACGGGACTGTGGGCATCACGGAATTTGATGCAGCCATCGGTTCGCTGGGCCAAGCATATCCGGTGCCTGCAAATGACCAGCTCAACATTCCGGTGAACACATTACTGAGCGATGCCACACTGGAGGTCTTTGATGCCATGGGCCGTTCCGTGATGCAGCAAAGCGTTGCACGTAGCAGCCACAGCGTGATCCTGAATACGAGCGATCTTTCCAACGGGGTCTACAGCTACCGGCTCAGCACCGCGACATCCGCAGGCTCCGCCAGGTCCTTTGTGGTTTCTCATTGATCTTGTTCCTTCCTTTAAAAAGGCCCTCCGCGTGGAGGGCCTTTTTATTTTTCCCGATCCGACATCTTCACCCTCTCCCGTACATCCGTAGATCCCATGTTCAACACCTCCGACTTCCGCATTACTGACGGCAGCTCCTTCAAGATGAAGGACCATGCGACCCAACTGGATAAGAAGATCCCGAAGGATGACCTGCAAACCTCCGTAAAGAAGGATGCTGAGCGGATCGGGGCTTTTCAGGAGATACTCTATGCGGAGAACCACCGATCCCTGTTGCTGATCTTCCAAGCGATGGATGCCGGCGGAAAGGACAGCTGCATCGCCCGGGTGCTGGGTGATGTGAATCCGCAGGGTTGCCGTGTCACCAGTTTCAAGTCCCCCACAACGGAGGAATTGGAACACGACTTTCTCTGGCGGCACGCCAAGGCCACACCCGCCACGGGCATGTTCGGCGTGCACAACCGCAGCCACTATGAAGAGGTCCTGGTGGTGAAGGTGCATCCGGAATACCTCGTGGGGCAGCACCTGCCCGGCATCCGCTCGGGAAAGGATGCTGACGCGGCTTTCTGGGAAGCGCGCTATGCCAGCATCCGCAACTTCGAGGAGCACCTTGCCCGGCAAGGGACCACCATCATGAAGTTCTACCTGCACATGGGGCGCGATGCGCAAAAGGAGCGCTTCATGGAGCGCATTGAAGAGCGGGAGAAGAACTGGAAATTCAGCATGGGCGATGTCAAGGAGCGCGGCCATTGGGATGCCTATATGGATGCCTACGAAGCGGCCATTCGTGCCACTGCCACCCCTTTGGCTCCTTGGTATGTGGTGCCCGCCGACCGCCAGTGGGAGAGCCGCGCGATCATCTGCCGAGCAGTCCGTGAACAGCTGGAAGCGATGGATCCGCAGATCCCCGAACTGGATGCAAAGGCTGAAAAGGAATTGCCGGAAGCCGCGAAGCTGTTGCGCGAAGAGGATAATTGATCGCAGCACGTAGCACTGTTGGAAGCTCCTTCCGCCCCTGTTCCTTGAAAGGTTTTTCAGGGGCGACGCAGTGGTATGGATAACTTGCACGCATGTCCGTTACTCCCAAACGTTGGAGGTTGAAGCCACCCGCCGATGCCGCTGTCGTGGCTGCATTGACGCATGCGCGTTGCACCCCTGCCCTCGCCACCTTGCTGGCCCAGCGGGGCGTTCACGACCCCGACGAAGCGAAGCTCTTCTACCGTCCCCGGATCGAGCACCTGCACGACCCCTTCCTGATGAAGGACATGGACCGTGCAGTGGACCGCATCGAACAAGCGCTACGCGAGAAAGAACCCATCATGGTCTATGGCGACTACGATGTGGACGGCACCACAGCGGTGTCCTTGGTCTATAGCGTGCTCTCGCGCTGCACGGGCGACATCATGCACTACATCCCCGATCGCTATGCGGAAGGCTACGGCATCTCCACACTGGGGATCGATCGCGCAGCGGAACGCGGAGTGAAGCTCATCATCGCCTTGGACTGCGGCATCAAGTCCGTGGACAAGGTGGCGTATGCCAAGGAAAAGGGCATCGACTTCATCATCTGCGACCACCACCTTCCGGGTGAGCAACTGCCTGATGCAGTGGCGGTATTGGATCCGAAGCGCGCCGATTGTTCTTACCCCTTCAAGGAATTGAGCGGTTGCGGCGTCGGCTTCAAGCTGATGCAGGCCTTCATGCAGAGCAACAACATGCCCTTCAGCGAACTGGAGGAATTGCTGGACCTGGTAGCGGTGAGCATCGGCTGCGACATCGTTCCGCTGGATGGCGAGAACCGTACGCTCGCCCATTTCGGGTTGAGGCGGTTGAACGACATGGAGCCACGCCCCGGATTCAAGACGCTTCTGGGGCTGTCCAACGTCAAGCGCCGGCTTTCCATTACCGACCTCGTCTTTGTGCTGGGGCCACGGATCAACGCAGCCGGACGGATCGAGCATGGGCAGCAGGCGGTGGAACTTTTGCTGGCCAAGACCGCCGGTGAAGCGGACAACATCGGCAAGCGCATCGACAGCAACAACACCGCCCGACAGGAGCTGGACAAAGCGACCACCGATGAGGCCTTGGCCCTTTTTGAAACCGATGCCGAGCTGCGCGATTCCTGGAGCACCGTTGTCTTCAACCCCACGTGGCACAAGGGCGTGGTAGGCATTGTGGCCTCGCGGCTGATCGAGCAGCATTACCGGCCCACGGTGGTGCTCACCGAAAGCAACGGCATGGTGAGCGGCAGCGCGCGCAGTGTGAAAGGCTTCAACGTACATGATGCGATCAGTGCCTGCGGTGATCTTCTGGAGCAATACGGTGGGCACATGTATGCGGCCGGGCTCACCATGAAGCCGGCAAACGTGGATGCATTCCGGCTGCGCTTTGAAGAGGTCGTCCGTGCATCGCTCCATCCCTTCATGCGGGTACCGGAGGAAGAAGTGGACCTGGTGATCAAGCTATCGGACATTCAACTGCCCTTCGTGCGCGGCATCGAAGGCATGGAACCCTTCGGCCCGTGCAACATGAAGCCTGTCTTCCTCACTTCCGGGCTGATAGCGAAAGACGCCCGATTGCTTGGCACCAGCGGAGATCATCTCAAGTTCAAGGTGACCCATCCGGACAGCCCGAAAATTGAACTCGATGCGATCGCCTTCCGCCAAGGTGAACACTTCGATCTGTTGCGCAGCGGATCACCCTTCAGCATGCTGTATTCGATCGAAGAAAACCACTGGCAAGGCATCACCACCACGCAGTTGAACGTGAAGGACATCAAGCCGGGCGTAGCGAACGTGCTGGAGGATGAAAGTGCACACACCCTGGAACAAGAGAACGCCTGATGCCCGAACCGATCCTCAAACCCCACGACGATGAGCATTGGATGCGGCACGCGCTGCGCGAGGCGGAGTTAGCCTTTGCCGCGGACGAGGTGCCCATCGGTGCGGTGATCGTTGCTAACGACCGCATCATCGCGCGCGGCCACAACCTCACCGAGCGCTTGAACGATGTGACAGCACACGCCGAGATGCAAGCCATCACCTCGGCTGCGGAGTTTATCGGCGGAAAATACCTGCACGATTGCACACTCTATGTCACACTGGAACCTTGTGTGATGTGCGCCGGTGCCTTGGCGTGGGGCCACATCGGCCGCATCGTCTTCGGCGCATTCGATGAGAAAGCCGGATACCGCCGCGTGGGCAACATGCTCCTTCACCCCAAGACAAAGGTGACCGGTGGGATACTGGAACCCGCCTGCGCAGACCTGATGCGGGCGTTCTTCAAGAAGAAGAGATCGTTGAAATAGTTGTCAGTTGGTAGTTGTCCGTTGTCAGGGTTATCTGGACTCTCTACACCACCCTTGGCGTTCGCTGTTTCCTAAGTCCATCGACCCACATTCCGGAGGCGCGGTCGGCGAGAGCGACCAGACAACGGACAACCAACAACTGACAACTACTGCGCAGCAGACAAGTACCTCCGGCTCAGGCTCCGCAAGGGCACCCAGGCAGCGAGCGTTCCTATGGCCATCACAGCCACGAAGATCATGACCAGGTCGCCCCACATCACCTTCACGGGGTAGCTCTCCACCACGGAATCCTGCAGGGAGACCATGCCTGTCCAGAGCTGTAGGCCGCATAGGCCGAGGCCGATGAGCAAACCGGCCACGGTGCCCACCACTACGATCAGCAGGCCTTCCAGGAAGAACACGCGGCGGATGAATCCTTCGGTGACGCCCATGCCGCTGAGCGTGCGCATGTCCTGCCGCTTCTCGATCATCATCAGCGTAAGCGAGGCGATGATATTGAAGGCACCGATCAGGCCGATGAATGCGAGCACCACGAACGTGAACCACTTCTCGTTGGCGTTCGTGCTGTACATCAACGCGTTCTTCTGGTAGCGCGTCTTCACCGTGTACCGCGGTCCCGCGATCGCTTCCACAGCGCGTTTCAAACGATCGGGATCGCTGCCCTTCACTCCTTGGATCTCCAGGGCATTCACCGCATGGCCATAGTGCAGTAGTTCCGATGCCAGTTCGATGGGTGCGATCAGGTACTGGGAATCGAACTCCAGATTGATCGTGAAGGCGCCGGCAACGGCAACGCGGCGTTGCTCAAAGGCAGAGGAGGAAAGCGTTCCGATCTTCCGTCCACGGATCAACGCTCCGATCTCCAAGGGTTGCAGCACGCCATCGTCCTTCGGTACGCGCAATCCATCCTTTAGCGCCGCGCCGAGGATCACCACGGGGTCGTGGTCATTCTCCAAGCGGGGGTCGCCCACATACATGTGCTGGGGCAGTGCGCTCATCTCGAGATACTGCGGCTCCACCCCTTTCATGGTGGCCACGGCCTGTTGATCACCCGAGCGGAGCAATACGTTCTCCTCGATCACCCAGCTGGTGCGCTGCACGCCGGGCACGGCTTGGATGGCGGCCAGGTCCAGGCTATCCCTTTCGAAGGTCTTGCCTTGGGTAGCGGTGATGGTGATGTCCTGATCGAAGGGGCTGTAGAGCGTGTCCACCAATTGCGAAATGCCGTTCAGCGTGCTGAGCACCACCACCATGGCCGCAGTGACAACCGCCACCACCACGATGCTGATGAGCGTGATGATGTTGATCGCATTGCGCGAACGCTTGGCGAGCAAGTAGCGGCGAGCGAAGAGGAGGGGCAATCCCATGTTCGATCCGTTGAGCGGATGATCGGCGGATCACTGATCCCCGATCACTTCCATGCTTTCACGATCAATCCCGTGCCGGTGGAATGCGTGGTGTTCACATCGAACCAGTTCAGCACGAAGGCGATCGGATAGGCGATGAGGTAATAGAATGGCAGTATGATGAAGAAGAGCTTGCTGGCCTGTAGCATCAGCAAGGGCCATTTCATGCTAAGCTTCCAGCTGATCTTACCCGGTGCGCCGTAGCTGTACCGTGCTTCCACCTTGCTGAAGCCGTTGCGCAATGCCTTCGCCTCGATGTCCTGAATGTTATAGCCGTCGCGCACGTGCTCCTCAATGAAGGAGCCTTCCTCCTCGCCGTTTACATCGCTGCCGCCTTGGTCGCTGGGGGTGCTGATGATGAGCATACCACCCGGCTTCAACGAAGTGGAATAGCAACGCAGCGCTGCCTCGTCCTCCAGGATGTGTTCCATCACGTCCACGCAGACCACGAGCTCGAAGCTGTCCGGCCGGGTGAACTTGGTGACATCACCCACTTCGAACTTCACCTTTGGTCTGCCGATCTTTTGGAAGAACGCATTGCAATCCGCCACTTGCTCCTCCTTCACATCGATGGCGGTGATGTTCCACTTCCGCGACAGCCCGCTGAGCCAATAGCTGTATTGGCCAAAGCCCGCACCGGCATCATAGATGGCAAGCTCGCGGTCACGCTTGTCCTTGGACCACGTGCGCAATTCCTTCTGGATATGCCATGCGCGCAAGAGGAGTAGATCCAATAGGCCGTAAAACACCTTCCGCAGGAACGGCGTGCTGTTGAAGACCACGCCCAAGCGGCGCTTTACCGGATCATACTGCATGGCCCGAGGGGAATGTAAAATATAGGATCGGCCACTGAGGCGCGGAGACGCAGAGAATTGCCTTCCTGTGAAAAGCGACTGACATCTGTACGTTACCGCCCGCCATCGCGGCCACGCCTGACAACCGACAACCAACAACTGACAACTGGCACTCGATCATCCCTTCTTCAACAATTTGTCGATCTCCTCAATGCGGTCCAATGAATCGTCTATGTAGAAGTTGAGCTCGGGCACAATGCGCAGTTGCTTACCGACCCGATGGCCGAGTTCGCCGCGGAGCTTAGGGCCCAAATTGCGCACTTGGTCCAGCACGGTCTGTTTATCCTTCACCGGAAAAAGGCTCAGGTACACCTTGGCCAGTCCCAGGTCGGGGCTCACCCGCACGGCTGTTACCGTAATAAGTCCGCCCGGGAGCAACGTCCTATTGTGGCCTTGGATCACCTCGGCCATCTCTTGCTGCAAGAGGCTGTTCACCTTGTTCTGTCGAACGCTGTCCATGGCGCGAAGATAGACGGGGAGCAGAGGTTACGTACGCAGATTCACCACAGAGGCACAGAGCGCACAGAGAAGTGCTTTCCTGGCGAGAAGCCAAAATCAGCACCAACGAGGTTGAACTTCCCCCGATACCTTTGGCGCTTTCCATGAAGAACTTCCTCCGCATCATGCGCTTCGGCCGGCCGTATGCCCGGTATGCGGTGATGAATGGCGTTTTCAACCTGCTGGCCACCATTTTCCACTTGGCCAGTATGCTGTTGTTCATCCCGTTCCTGCGCTTATTGCTGGGCCAGGTGCAGGCGCAACATGTACGCCCCGCGCTGGAGTGGAACAAGAACACCTTGGAGCAAACCTTCAACTGGTCGCTCACGCGGCTGATCGAGCTGCACGGGCAGCTGGGGGCCTTGGCCATCATCTGCATCCTCGTGGTGTTCCTCTTCTTGTTGAAAAACCTCTTCCGCTACCTCGCCGTGCGGGCTATCAGCGCCTTCCGCCACCGCATCGTGCGTGATGTGCGGACACAGATCTACAGCAAGATGCTGGATCTCCCGCTGCGCTATCACTCCGATGAGCGAAAAGGGAACTTGCTGTCGTTGATGACCAACGATATGCAGGTGCTGGAGTTCTCGGTGATGCTCTCCATCGAGATGGTGTTCCGGGAGCCGATCGCAGTGATCCTGTTTCTCGGGACCATGGTGACGCTCTCCCCGCAGCTTACCATCTATTCCTTGCTGCTGCTGCCGATCAGCGGCCTGATCATTGCGCGGATCAGCAAGAGCTTGAAACGCCGCAGCACCCGCGTTCAAGAGAAAAGCGCCGACCTGCTTTCCCGGGTGGAAGAAACACTCACCGGCATGCGCGTGGTGAAGGCCTTCAATGGTGAAGAGGCCATGCAGCGCCGCTTCCAGCGGGAGAACGAATTGCTGATGCGGGCGGGCATTTCCATGATGAACCGGCAGGACATCGCCTCACCATTGAGCGAGACCATGGGCACCGCGGTGATGGCTGCGATCGCCTTCCTGGGTGGTACGCTCGTGCTCGGCCCGGATGCCAGCCTGAGCGGCGACAGCTTCCTCGGCTTCATCATCATCTTCTCCCAATTGCTTACGCCCATCAAGGGTTTCTCGCAAGGTTACTCGGCCATTGTGCGGGGTTCTTCCAGCGCCAAAAGGGTATTCGACCTGCTGGCCGTGCCGAACACGGTGGTGGAGAAGCCCAACGCACAACCCATTGCCGCGTTCAAGCATGCGGTGAAGTTCACCGATGTGGCCTTCGCCTATGATGATAAACCTGTGCTGCAGGACATCAACCTCACCGTGCCGAAAGGGACAAGCGTAGCCTTGGTGGGCACCAGCGGCGGCGGAAAGACCACGATGGCCGGCCTGCTCCCACGCTTCTTCGATGTGACGGCAGGCTCCGTTTCCATCGATGGCACGGACATCCGCGACCTGAAGATCAAGGACCTGCGCGCGCTGATGGGCATCGTTACGCAGGACAGCCTGCTGTTCAACGATACCGTGGCTTCGAACATCGCCTTTGGAAGATCCGGCATCAACGAGGCGGACATCCAGCGGGCTGCGGAGATCGCCAATGCGCACGAGTTCATCGTGCGCATGCCGAACGGTTACAACACCACCATCGGCGATGCGGGGAACCGCTTGTCCGGCGGGCAGAAGCAACGCATCGCCATCGCCCGTGCCGTGTTGGGTGACCCTGCGATCCTGATCTTGGACGAGGCTACCTCAGCGTTGGATACGGAGAGTGAACGCTTGGTGCAGGATGCGCTCTTTAAGCTGATGAAGGACCGCACTTCCTTGGTGATCGCGCACCGCCTGAGCACGATCCAGCACTGCGACGAGATCATCGTGCTGGACCGCGGGAACATCATTGAGCGTGGCACCCATGCGCAACTGTATGCGGCGGAAGGGCAGTACCGGAAGCTGTGCGACCTGCAAGCTTTCGCCTAAGCTTGACCACTCCATGAGCAGCAGCATTTCAGGTGGGAGGATCTTCGGCCTGGACCTGATGCGGGCAACGGGCGGCATCATGGTGGTGCTCGCGCATACCGGGCATTTGGTCGAACAACATTGGCCCCGGTTCCCGATAGTGCCTCCCATCGACTGGGTGGATCTCTTCTTCCTCCTGAGCGGCTTTTTGATCGGTGGTATCCTCCTGGACGGCATGGACTCCAAAGGCACGCCTGCCTTTCGCTGCATGGACTTCCTGCAACGTCGCTGGCTGCGGAGCCTACCGAACTATTACCTCTTTCTCGCACTGAACGTGTGGTTGGTGCATGCGGGCATTGCGCAGGGAATGACCAGCCACGCCACCTGGGGCTACGCCGTTTTCATGCAGAATTTCCACTTGCCCTTGAACCTGTTCTTCTGGGAATCGTGGTCGCTGGCCGTGGAAGAGTGGTTCTACCTGTTGTTCCCTTTGATCGCATTCGGCGCCGTTGCGCTCCTGGGCCTCAGCGGCAGGCGTGCCTTCCTGTTGGCCTCCATCGCTTTTATTACCATTCCGGTGGTGGCCCGCTTCGGGGTTGCTCACCATGTGCACGATGCGGACACTTGGTCCATCTGGGTGAATAAGTTGGTGATCACGCGCCTGGATGCCCCGGGCTTGGGTATGCTGGCGGCCTGGGTCGCCAGAGGATGGCCTGCGGCATGGAGGACCGTGCGTTGGCCGGCTTTTCTCATCGGCTTGTTCCTCATGGGCACCGTAGGTCTGATGCGCTATGCGGATGCGCCCACCTTCGCCATTTACGCCCAAGAAAGTGTGGTGGCCATCGCCGTTGCGCTTCTGTTGCCGCTCCTGTCCACATGGCGCTCCGGTGGATGGCTCTCACAACCTATGCGGCGCTTGAGCTTGATCACCTTCGCGCTCTACTTGGTGCACATGCCCATGCTCTACCTCTTCGGTGCCCGTGTGCCTGATCCGGTGGCCTGGGTGTGCGCGTGGCACTATGCACTTTTCCTCTCCGTGGCCTTGGCGCTTTCAGCTCTGGTCTTCGTCCTATGGGAGCGGCCCTTCATGCGGCTTCGGGACCCGATGGGCCGCTGGTTGAGCGCTCATTGGCCACGCTCTGCAAACGACCGCTGACCGCGTGATCACTGCTTCTTGGGAAAGAGCTTCCGGAAGAAGTTCTCCTTCTCATTCTCCTTCGGTTCTGATGGCTCCCGTTTCTTCTTGCCATCGTCCCCATTCTTGTTGAAGATGCCATCCATGAGTCGTTCCAACAGATCGCTGGATCGGCGCGCCGGGCAATCCAGCTCCACGTCCATTGGCATAGCAGGGAACGGCAAGAGGTACATCTTCCGCAGGGTGGAAGAGCGCTCCACCTCGGCCAGCGTACCACCGATTATGGGCAGCGCCAATTGGGAACCGGTGCCATTACCACTGTAGAAGTGTACTGCGGGATCGCGAGCACCCACCCACGTCGCAGCGACGATCCCAGGTGTGTAGGCCACGAACCAAGCATCACCGTAATCCTGCGAGGTGCCCGTCTTGCCGGCCAACGGACTGCGGACGCCGAAGCGTGAGCGCATGGAAGCCCCGGTGCCTTGGTCAACCGCTCGCTGTAACAGCGCGGTGATGGTTCCCGCTACTTCTTCATCCAAAGCGCGCTTCGCTTTTTCCATTTTCCCTTGGTAGATCACCTTGCCCCGTGCATCGGTGATCTTCTCGATCAATTGCGGATCGCGCACAAGGCCACCATTGGCGAAAGCCGAATAGGCACGTACGATCTCCTTCAGTGAAATGTCCGCAGCACCCAAGGCCAGCGATGGATTCTCCACTCCGTTGACTGGAAGTCCAAGGGTCTTGAACGTATCCCGAATGGTATCCACACCTGTGCGGAAATACAGGTCCACCGTGGGAATGTTCATGGAATGTGCCAAGGCATACCACAGTGCCACCTGCCCTCCTATAGTATCCTTATCGAAGTTCTGCGGCGACCAACCTTCCAGCTCCGGATAGGTCTTCTGTTCGTTGTTCAGGTAGGTACAGGGGGTCAAACCCCGTTTCAGGCCCGCTGCATAAATGATCGGCTTGATCGCGGATGCAATGGGCCGGTGGCTTTGGACTTGATCGAACGGAAGCGTTCGGAAATCGTTGCCACCGCTGTAGGCACGCACCTTTCCCGTGTTCGGGTCCACCATCAGGAAGGCGGCTTGCAGCATGCTATGGTAATGCCACAGGCTATCGCGATAGCTCAGCGTATCCGGTCGTTTTCCGTCCCAGGTGAACACATCCTTCACCGAGCGCTCGTTGTGCTTCCAATCTGCGCTGGGATGCTTTCCCATCTTCTTCTCCCAGGTCTTCCGAAGTCCTTTCGAGCTTAGCTCGCGGTCCAGCTTGGGTTGCATGGCGGAAAGCTGCTTGCTCACCGAACGCAGGGCCGCCTGTTGGAGTGCTGTATCCAGCGTAGTGTATATGCGAAGTCCATCCTTCTCGAGGTCGTAGGTGGTGCCGGTTTTCTTCGCGATGTCAGCGAGGACCGCACGTGCCTGCTTCTCCACTTGCGCATCGAAATAGCCGTATGCATCCAGCGCCGTGATGCCGGTATAGCGGATCGTCAGCGGCCTCGCTTGCAGGCTATCCCGCGCAGCATCGGTGAGCTTTCCATTGCCGGCCATCAATGCCAGCACTTGGTCGCGGCGCCCTTTGGCCGCCTTGGGATTGAGCCGCGGGTTGTACTTGGTGTTGGCCTTGAGCATGCCGACCAGCACGGCTCCTTCCTCCACCTTCAGCTTCGATGCGGGCTTGCTGAAGTAGCGCTCCGAAGCGGCTTCGATGCCGTAGATATCCTCACCGAATGGAACGGAGTTGAGGTAGAGCGTGATCACATCCTCCTTGGAATAGACCTTCTCCAACCGCTGCGCTACCAAGGCTTCCTTGACCTTGTTCACCGGCACCGTGAGCATGCCATGCTTCTCGCGACCGTAGAGGTTCTTTACCAACTGCTGCGAAATGGTGCTGCCTCCTCCACCGCTTCGATCACGAGCAATAATGGTGCGAACGAGCACACGCACATAGCTGAACGCATCCACCCCTTCATGCTCGAAGAAGCGCTGGTCTTCCGTGGAGACCAGCGCATCCACCACATGTTTCGGGATGTCCTTCCAGAGCACGTTGGTGCGGTTCTGCGCGAAGATCTTCCCGATCACCGATCCGTTGGAGGAATAGATCAACGTGGCCTCTTCGTTGCTCAGCGCTGCCAGTTCTTCCGTGGTAGGCAGCTTGCCGAAAACATCCTTCCGCACCAGGAAGATGAACACGAACACGGAGATGAAACCCACGGCCAGCAAGAGGAAGACCGACTTCCAAAGGAACGCCGCCCCCTTGGACTGCTTCTTTTTCTTCTTCGCCATCGAATGGTTCAGCCGCAGCAATGCGGGCACGCGGAGGTGTGTTTCATCTCACATCTGGAACAGGCTGGCCTATCCTCACTCCTCCTCCACCGTCCAATCCTGGAACAACAGGTCCTTCTCGTAAGGATATCGTGCAACGTGGATCGCCTTTACTCGCTCATACATCAACTTGCGAAGCACATCGATGTTGTCCTTCCGAGTGGCCGAGATGAAAATGGCCTCATCGCTATCCGGATCGGTATGTGTAATGCGGGCCATCCAGGTACGCTCCATCTCTTCCAACGTGAACTGGTCCTCGCGCTTGGGTTCCAGATCGTGCGGATCATGCGGGGCCGGCTTGTACGCGTCGATCTTGTTAAAGACCACGATGGTGGGCTTGCCGCCGGCCCCGATCTCTTCCAACGTATGGCGAACGGTGTTGTACTGGCTTTCGAACTGCGGATGGCTGATGTCCACGATGTGCAGCAACAGGTCGGCTTCGCGCGTTTCATCCAGCGTGCTCTTGAAGCTTTCCACCAGTTGGTGAGGCAGCTTCCGGATAAAACCGACCGTGTCACTGAGCAGGAAAGGCAGGTTGCCCAGCACCACTTTGCGCACGGTGGTATCGAGGGTGGCGAAGAGCTTGTTCTCGGCGAAGACATCACTCTTGCTCAACACGTTCATCAGTGTGCTCTTGCCCACGTTGGTATATCCCACCAGCGACACACGCACCATTTTGCCGCGATTGCCGCGCTGGGTCATCTTCTGCCGGTCGATGTCCTTCAGTTGCCCCTTCAGCAAACTGATCCGATCACGCACCAAACGGCGGTCGGTTTCGATCTCCTTCTCACCGGCACCACCGCGGGTCCCCGTACCACCGCGCTGCCGCTCCAAGTGTGTCCACAGCTTGGTGAGGCGGGGCAGCATGTATTCATACTGGGCCAGTTCCACTTGGGTCTTGGCATGGGCGGTGCGCGCGCGGGTGGCGAAAATGTCCAAGATCAGGCGTGGCCTGTCCAATACGGGAAGCTCCAACTCCTTCTCCACGTTGCGTTGCTGCGCCGGTGTGAGCTCATCGTCGAAGATCACACAGCTATCGGGCTCATGCTCCTTGATCCAAGCCTTCACTTCCGCCAACTTACCCGAGCCGATGTGGAATTTCCCATCCGGCTTGTGCATGCGCTGGGTGAAGCGCTTCACGGTCTCAATACCGGCCGTGTTGGCAAGGAACTCCAGCTCTTCCAGGTATTCATTCACCTGCTCGGGCGTTTGCTTATCCGTGGACAGGCCGATGAGTACGGCCTTCTCCGCGGTAATTCGTGTTTCCTGTGGATCGATCATGCAGCAATGGATGGAACAAGGATGAAGCTGAATAGTTTGGGATGTGGCTCCGGATGAAGGTCCATTCCCTGTTGGTCGCAGATCACATCAACCATCCACCTCTTTCACATGCAAGGTGCGAACATGCGCCACCACTTCCTTGATCTGTTCTTTCGAAAGGGTCTTGCCATAGCCGATCATCCCTCCCCTGCCATGGGTCACCACCGCGATCATCTCCTCTTCGGTGAGCGTACTTATCGTGAGGTCCTTTGCACCGCTCATGTTCAGGTTTCCCTTGCGGCCGTGGCACATCACACATTGGCTTTTGAAGAGTGCCTCCCCGGGAGTGGAAGCAGGCTGGTCCGTTCCGGAACTACCGGATGCCGAGCACGCGACCAGGGCGATCAGCGCGACGAGGATGGCGAGCACCACGTTTCTCATAACCATCCACGTCCTTCCCCGATGGCGGTGAACGGCCAAGGGATCATGGCCAGCATCAATGCCAAGGCGATCAGATAGAAAATCGCCACACGCAGGTGCTTGCCGTTCTCGGTCTTGGCCCTTTTGCTGGTCATCCGCCCGATCGTTACCAAGGCGATCACGATCACCATCATGCCCATGTGCTCGAATTTCCAATACCGCATCTGGTCGGATGGCATCTGCTTGAAGGCATCAAAGCGCATGAAATACAGCGCGAAGCCGATGATCAATTGCACATGGCAGAGCACCATGGCCCAAATGGCCACCGCCCGTTGCCAGCTGATCACGGGGCCTTTGGTCATCCATCCGAACAGCGCAGCAACTCCAGCCACTGCCACTGTGATCAGGATACCCCAGCGCAACAGGCTATGGAAGAACACGAAAATGGATGACATATCGACGGAGGCAGCAAGGAGCATGGCGATGGTTTTGGAAGGCGTCAAAAGTAGCCTGTGAAAAAGATACGGGAACACGATCAACGGAGCCTCTTGCGGTCGGCTACATTGCGCCAACAATTCTCACCGTGCACATCCGTCCCCTCTTCCTTGCCATTCTTGGCATTTGGGCGCTATCCGCATCGGCCCAACAGAACGTTCCGGTGAACGGTCCGCACGACCGGGCCGAATTGGTGGTGGCCTTCACCCATGCCACGGTCCACATCTCCCCGGGACAAACGTTGACCGACGCCACCGTGCTGATCAAGGGTGATCGCATCCAAGAGGTCGGTAAGCGCGTGCGCATTCCTGTGGGTGCGGAGGTTCACGACCTCACCGGACTGCATCTATGGCCCGGGCTGGTGGAGCCTTTCAGCGATCTGGGAGTGGCCATTCGGGACCGCAACAAGCTGAAGGAAGCTTCCGGAGCGAACTACTGGAACCGGGCCATTACGGCGAGCACGAACGCAAGCGAGCTCTATGCTCCGGATGAAAAGCGGGCGAAGGCCTTACGCGATCAAGGTTTCACCACCGCGGTGGTGCAACGCATGGACGGCATCGCCCGAGGTAGCGGTTGCGCTATTTCACTGGCTGGCCGCGAACCCGCACAGGACATTTTCCTGCCACGTGCCTCCGCGAATTTCTCGTTCAGTAAAGGCAGCTCACCGGACGACTACCCCAGCTCGCTCATGGGTGCCATCGCCCTCTTGCGCCAAGCACTATATGATGCCCAGTGGTACGCAGCCGGGGGAAGCAAGGAGCAAAGTGATGCAGACCTGGATGCCTTGACGAAGCAGCTTGACCTGCCGTTGGTATTCGATGCAGGCGATGCTCAGGGCGTATTGAGGGCAGCGCGTATCGCCAACGAATTCGGGCTTCACTTCATCATTCGGAACACAGGGGATGCCTATATCCAGTTGGCTGATATCCTGGCCACCAGCGCGCCGCTGATCGTGCCGCTTGCGCTTCCGGATGCCTATGATGTGGAGGACCCTTTCGATGCCATGGAAGTAACCCTTGGGCAATTGAAGGATTGGGAGCTGGCACCATCCAACCCGGCGCGCATTGCCGAGGGTAAGGGCGTGTTCGCCTTCACCACACAAGGCTTGAAGGACCCGGCCGAAATGTGGCCTGCACTGCGGCGCATGGTGCGCAGCGGATTGGACAGCACCACCGCCATGGCGGCGCTCACCACGGTTCCTGCATCGCTCTTCCGCATGGCGGATCAAGTGGGTACGCTGGAGGAAGGCAAGCGAGCTGACCTGATCATCTCTTCCAAGCATTTGCTCGATGCGAACAACGTGATCTACGAGACTTGGGCCTCCGGCAAGCGCTTCGTGGCAAAGTCTCGCTACACGGAAGATCCGCGCGGCACCTTCGACCTGAACCTCCGTAGCACCATACTCAAGATGCGCGTGAAGGGGTCGCAGGAAAAGCCGGAAGCGGCCGTGAGACTATCCGGTGCGGACACCACCTGGGTAAAGGCCGTGATGAAGGCCGAAGGTCCGGTTGTAACCCTCTGGTTCGAAGGAGCGAAGCTGGGCTTTCCGGGTCCGGTGAGATTGAATGGCGTGATCCACGATCGCGGCGCCATATGGGACGGACAAGGCCAAGGCCCCACAGGTGAGTGGTTCGCATGGAGCGCCATCCGCCAGCGCGAGGACAAGCGCGGCAATCGCGAGGAAAAGCGTGCATTGGCAACGTTGGACAGCATCTGGTCGCTCCCAGTGGGGGAGGTCTGGTACCCGATGGATGCCTTCGGAACCACCCAATTACCGGACACCGAAACAGTGATCTTCCGCAACGCAACCGTGTGGACCAATGGACCCCAAGGTGTGTTGCGCAACGTGGATGTATGCATCAGCAAGGGAAAGATCCTGGCGGTAGGGCCGAAGCTGAGCGTCGCGGAACTCTTCCCGAAAAGCAAGATCAGCGTCTCGGAGATCGATGCATCAGGCATGCACCTCACCAGCGGCATCATTGATGAGCACTCCCACATCGGCATCGCCCGTGGGGTGAACGAAGGCACCCGATCCGTAACGGCGGAAGTTCGGATCGGGGATGTGATCGCCCCGGATGATGTCAACCTGTATCGTGCCTTGGCCGGTGGCGTTACCGCGGTGCAACAGCTGCATGGCTCGGCCAATGCGATCGGTGGCCAAAGCTCGCTGATCAAGTTGCGCTGGGGCCGCGGGGCGGATAACCTCCGGATAGAAGGTGCGCCGGGCACGATCAAGTTCGCCTTGGGCGAGAACGTAAAGCGAAGCAACTGGGGGGGGCGGGACCGCTTCCCGCAAACGCGGATGGGCGTGGAACAAGTCTATTACGATGCCTTCTACCGCGCCAAGGACTATGCGACCGAACAGGCCCGGTTTGCAGCATTGAAACCGAAGGAAAAAGCAGCCACCGTCCCTCCGCGCCGCGATCTGGAACTGGAAACACTGGTGGAGATCCTGGAAGGCAAGCGCCAGATCACCTGCCACAGCTATGTGCAAAGCGAGATCCTGATGTTGATGCACGTCGCCGATAGCATGGGCTTCCGCGTCAACACGTTCACCCATGTGCTGGAAGGCTACAAAGTGGCCCGCGAACTGAAGCGTCATGGAGCCAATGCAAGCACCTTCAGCGATTGGTGGGCGTACAAATTCGAGGTGAACGATGCCATCCCTTACAACGCGGCGATCATGCAGGAGCAGGGCCTGAACGTGTGCATCAACAGTGATGATGCAGAGATGGGGCGTCGCTTGAACCAAGAAGTCGCAAAGACGATCAAGTATGGCGGAGTGGCTCCGGAGGACGCATGGAAAATGGTGACGTTGAACCCGGCCAAGGCCCTGCATCTGGATAGCCGCATGGGCAGTGTGGAGGTCGGCAAGGATGCCGACCTGGTGCTGTGGAACGACGATCCACTGAACATCCGCGCAAAGCCGATGATGACCTACATCGACGGGGCACGCTACTACGACCGCAGACGTGATCTGGATCAACGTATGATCGCCGAAGCCGAACGGGCAAGGATCACCGCCAAGATGCTCGCTGCCAAGCAAGCCGGTGCTGCAGTAAGGAAGGCCCAACGGCAGGAGCCGGAGCAATGGCATTGTGAAACCATCGGGGAACAGCCATGAGGATCGCAACACTCCTTGCCTGTATCGCGGTCGCAGCATGCGCTGCGGCGCAACGCCCTTCTCCGGCACCGGCGCAAACACGGTCCATCCTGGTGAAGGGCGGCCTGGTGCATGTGGGCGATGGACGCTCCTTCGCGGATGGCGCTGTCGGCTTCCGCAATGGCACCATCGATTTCGTAGGCTATGAGTATGCGGTAACCGCCGTGTACGACACCGTGATCGATGCCAAAGGCAAGCAGGTGTATCCCGGCTTCATTCTTCCGGATGCCACCTTGGGCCTAGTGGAGATCGATGCCGTGCGCTCCTCCGTGGACGACAGGGAAACAGGCTGGCTGGAGCCGGAGGTACGTGCGCTTTCAGCCTACAATGCAGACTCCAAGATCATCCCCACGGTGCGTAACAACGGCGTATTGCTGGCGCAGGTGACACCACGGGGCAATGCCATCAGCGGCACCAGCGGCATCGTGCAGTTGGATGCATGGAACAACAACGACGCCGTGGTGCATGCCGACGATGGCATCCACCTCAACTGGCCGATCGCCTTCGCCCGCACGGGCTGGTGGGCCGAACGGGGCAGCACCGAAAAGGAGGAGAATTCCAAGCGCGAAAAAGCAGTGGGCGAGATCCGCTCCTTCTTCCTTCGGGCCAAGGCTTATGCCGCTTTGCCTGTCCCGGAAAAGATCGACCTGCGTTTGGAGGCCATGCGTGATCTGTTCATGGGCGAGAAGTCGCTGTACGTGCATGCGGATGGCGCGCGGGAGATCCAAGAGGCCGTGCTCTTTGCGCGGGAAATGGATGTGCGCCGTATGGTGATCGTGGGCGGCTATGATGCATGGCGTGTGGCAGACCTATTGCGCGACAAGAAGGTGGATGTGATCCTGAAGCGTCTCCACAGCCTACCGCGGCGGGACGATGAGGAGGTGGACCTCCCCTATCGCCTTCCCGCGTTGCTGAAGGAGCGCGGCATTCGCTTCTGCCTCGGTTATTCCGGCGACATGGAACGCATGGGATCGCGCAACCTGGGTTTCCTCGCAGGTACCGCCAGCACTTACGGCCTCTCCGCACAGGATGCACTCCGCGCCATCACCTTGGATGCAGCGGCGATCCTGGGCATCGAAAAGCGCTATGGCAGCTTGGAAACAGGCAAGTCCGCCACGCTCTTCATCTCTGATGGGGATGCGCTGGACATGCGCACCAACAATGTGATCGCTGCCTTTATCGATGGGCGAAGGCTCTCTCTGGAAGATCGGCAGAAGCGGCTCTGGCGACAGTATGAAGAGCGGTACGGTAGATAGCCGCGATGCACGACCATCAGCCACAAAAACCACAAGCTACCTTCGTCGCCATGAGCGAACTTCTTCCCTTGATGGACGCTGCGATCTCCGCCGCTTTCGCCGCAGGTCGCGAGATCCTCGACGTTTACTCGCGACCGATCGATGTGGAACTGAAGGACGACCGGAGCCCACTGACCGAAGCCGACAAGCGTGCACATACGGCCATCGCCAAGGAGTTGGAGAAAACCGGATTGCCTGTGCTCAGCGAAGAAGGCAAACACTTGTCAACCGCCGAGCGCCAAGCCTGGGGCATGTACTGGCTCGTGGATCCGCTGGACGGCACCAAGGAATTCATCAAGCGCAATGGCGAGTTCACCGTGAACATCGCACTGATGGCGCGTGACAACGAACCAGTGGGGACACTCGGCTCGCACCGCCCCGTTGCAGGTGTGTTGTACGTGCCCGTGAAGGACATGCTGTACTTCGCTTGGGAGGGAGGCGGTGCCCATCGCTTGGACAAGGCCACAACCTTGGAGGGCAAAGGGGCGTATGAACTCGCCGCCAGCGCAGCACGTTTGCCCATGCACCAGAGCCGAGAAGCCTTCACCATCGTAGCCAGTCGTTCCCACGCTTCCCCCGACACCGACGCTTACATCGAGCGTATGGAGAAGGAGCATGGGAAGGTGGAGACCGTGAACATGGGCAGCGCTCTGAAGATCTGTTTGGTGGCCGAAGGAGCGGCGGATGCATACCCACGCTACGCCCCCACCATGGAGTGGGACACGGCCGCCGGGCACGCCATCGCGAATGCCGCCGGCAAGACCTTGATCGACGTAAGCACCGGCGCACCCATGCGCTACAACAAGCACGACCTGTTGAACCAGTGGTTCATCGTCCAATAAACACGAGAAGAAAGAGACATGGCAAAGAAGAAAGCAACTGCGAAAGCCGCTGTGAAAAAGACAACGGGAAAGCCCGTCGCGGTGAAAAAGGCGGCACCCAAGGCCGCAGCTAAAAAGGCAGCCTCTGCCAAAACGGCCAAGAAGGAGGCTCCGAAAAAAGCCATGGTGAAAACCGCTCCTGCAAGGAAGGTGACCGCCAAGGTCGCCCCGAAAAAAGCCGCTGCACCGCAAGGAAAGCGCAAGGTCGCCCTGATCACCGGTATTACCGGCCAGGATGGTGCCTACCTCAGCGAGCTGTTGCTGAACAAGGGCTACGAGGTGCATGGCGTAAAGCGTCGCAGCTCGCTCTTCAACACCGACCGCATCGACCACCTCTATCACGACAAGCACGAGAAGGGGCTGCCTTTCTACCTGCATTACGGGGACCTCACCGACAGTGTTAACTGCGTCCGCTTGGTCCAACAGATCCAGCCGGACGAGATCTACAACCTCGCTGCCATGAGCCACGTGGCCGTGAGCTTCGAACTACCCGAATACACCGCCAATGCGGACGGCATCGGTACGCTGCGTTTCCTGGAGGCCATCCGCATCCTGGGCATGGAAAAGAAGACGCGCTTCTACCAAGCCAGCACCAGCGAACTATACGGCGGCGTGATCCACAGCGCGCAGAACGAGGAGACGCCCTTCTACCCGCGCAGCCCATATGGTGTGGCCAAGCTCTATGCTTTCTGGATCACCAAGAACTACCGCGAGAGCTACGGCATATTCGCTTGCAACGGCATCCTCTTCAACCACGAGAGCCCACTGCGAGGCGAGACCTTCGTGACCCGCAAGATCACCCGCGCCGCAGCCAAGATCAAGCTCGGCTTACAGGACACCCTTTACTTGGGCAACATCGACAGCAAGCGCGACTGGGGCCATGCGAAGGATTATGTGGAAGGCATGTGGCGCATGTTGCAGGCCAAGCAGCCGGACGACTTCGTGCTCGCCACGGGGAAGACCCACACCGTGCGCCACTTCGTGAACCTCGCCTTCGCAGAGGCCGGCATGAAGCTGGAGTGGAAGGGCAAGGGCGTGAAGGAACGCGGCATCGACAAGAAGACCGGCAAGACCGTGGTGGCCATCGACCCGCGCTACTACCGCCCCGCCGAAGTGGACCACCTGGAGGGCGACCCCAGCAAGGCGCGCAGGGTGCTGGGCTGGAAACACACCTACGAACTGAAGGACCTGGTGAAGGAAATGGTGCGCGAGGACATCAAGCTCTTCGAACGTGACGTCTACCTGAAGAAAGGCGGTCACAAGATCCTCAACGAGGAGGAATAACCGCAAAGCCTGTTACGAGTTGACGTGTTACGAGTTGGCGAGTTGAGCACTCGAACCCGTAACGCGTAACGCGCTAACTCGTAACGTTTTTGATCGATCGGGACCATGGAAAAACAAGACAAGATCTACATCGCAGGCCACCGCGGCATGGTCGGTAGCGCCATCGTGCGCCGCCTCCAGAAGGATGGCTTCAACAACATCGTGGCCCGCACCAGTGCTGAGCTGGACCTGAAGGACCAAGCGGCCGTGCGCGACTTCTTCCAGAAGGAGAAGCCGGATCATGTGGTGCTCGCAGCGGCGAAAGTGGGCGGCATACAAGCCAACAACATCTACCGCGCGCAGTTCATCTACGAGAACCTGATGATCCAGAACAACGTGATCCACCAGGCCTATGAGAACGGCGTGAAGCGTCTGCTCTTCCTTGGTTCATCATGCATCTATCCGAAGCTGGCACCGCAGCCACTGAAGGAGGAAAGCTTGCTCACCGGATTGCTGGAAGAGACCAACGAGCCTTATGCCATCGCCAAGATTGCGGGCATCAAGATGGTGGAGAGCTACCGCCGCCAGTACGGCTGCGACTACATCAGCGCCATGCCCACAAACCTCTACGGGCCGAACGACAACTACGATCTGAAGAACAGCCACGTGATGCCTGCGCTGATCCGCAAGTTCCACACTGCGAAGCAGGAGGGAGCACCGACCGTTGAGGTCTGGGGCACCGGATCGCCCATGCGCGAGTTCCTGCACGTGAACGACCTCGCGGATGCCTGCTTCTACCTACTGCAGAACTACCACGACGAGCTCTTCGTGAACATTGGTACCGGCACAGACCTCACCATCAAAGCGCTGGCGGAGCTGATCCAGGACATCGTCGGCTTCGAGGGTGAATTGAACTGGGACACCAGCAAGCCCGACGGCACACCGCGCAAACTGATGGACGTTTCCCGCCTGCACAACATGGGCTGGAAGCACAAGATCGAACTGCGCGAAGGCATCACGGAAGTTTACGAGGCCTTCAAGAAGTACGAGGGAGCGAAGGTGTAGTGCACCCCTTTGTACGAGTGGATGGTTGGATGCATCGAGCTCCAACTGACCTGGGTAGCGTATAAGGAAGAGGTCTTCTGTCGCCTCCCCCACCCCCGTGCTCTTCCCCACACGCCTCCCTTCCTCTACCTTCGGCGCCGGTCCGAAAAGGGATGCTCACTCGTTGCCCCCGCATATTCACCGCTCTTGGAGCGCTCCTGCTCGGCCATCTGGCTTTCGCGCAGCAGAACGATATTCCGCTGAACCGGGACATCTACTACGATATTGACCGCAATGGTGCTGCCAAAAGCAGCACGATGCATACGGGCATACGGCCACTCATCGAGAGCCGTGCGGACCTCACGAATGTGATGGGCTTCCGCCCGGACAGCACGCCGCAGTACTACTGGATCACCGAGAAGTTGTTCCAGAAGCACCTGATCGAAGTAGAGGAAGGCGGCTTCAAGCTCGCGATCGATCCTGCATTCCACTTGGAACTGGGCCATGACTACCGGGAAGGCAGTGGTTGGTCGGATAACAACTGGATGGAGCACAACGGGCGTGGGTTCCATTTGGCCGCGGACCTGGGGCCCACGGTATCGTTCCAGAGTTCCTTCTATGAGAATCAGGCCATCCTGCCGGGATACCTCTACCACTATTCCCAAGCATATAGTGTAGTTCCAGGGCAAGGGCGCATTAAGAATTTCAATACACGCGGATTGGATTTCGCTTGGGCCAGCGGTAATGTCAGCTGGTCGCCTCGTCCTTGGCTCAATGCACAGCTTGGCCAAGGACGGCACTTCGTGGGCAATGGCTACCGCTCCGTTCTGCTCAGCGACAACACCACGCCGTATCCCTATGTGAAGTTCAGTACGCTCACCAACAACAAGCGTTTCCAATACACTGCCATCTTCGCGAAGTTGCAACTGGTGGGCGAGGCGAACCGGCTACCAACGGGCGATGCGGGTGAATCCCTCTTCTATTGGAAACGCTCCACCTTCCTGCATTTCAGTGCCAGCCTCGGACCCTTGCAGTTGGGTCTTTTCGAGGGTACCATGTGGAAGAGCATCGGGCCGGATGGAGTGCTCCCTTTCAACGGTATGCAGTTGAACCCGTTGATCGGCTTGAACACGGTGGTGAATGGATTCAATGGCGAGAACACGCAACTGTTGGGGCTGGATGCGAAATACAAAGTGACCGACAAGGCCTTTTTGTACGGTCAGTTCGCACTTACCGACCCCGACAAGAGCCGCTATGCTTGGCAGCTCGGTATGCAATGGTTCGACATTATCCGAAAGGACCTGCACCTGCTGGCTGAATTCAACCAGGCCACCCCATTCGCTTATACCAAGCCAAACGCTCGGATGAGCTGGACCCACGACAACCAGCCGCTGGCCTCCCCGATCGGCACGGACTACACCGAGCTTTTGGTACGCACGGATTATGGCATTAAGCAACGGTTCTGGTTCCAAGGCGAGATCAGCCTTGTGCAACACCCGTATGGAGTAGGCATGACAGAGGTGCCCGGAGGTGATATTTTCGGACCAGCCAAGCCGACCCGTGTGACGGGGGAAAACCGCCAACGTGTCTTTGCCGGTTTGAATGCATCCTGGAGAATGAACCAGATGACCAATATGCAGATCACCTTGGGATACAGCATGCGAGACGTTAACCCGGGAACCCTCGGCCGCGACAGTGGCTATGCCTATATCTCCTTCCATACTGGCCTGTTCAATCGCTACTACGATATTTGACCAACGGAATTTCAAGTGAAAGAGCACGGATACATATTGCTGATGGGTTTCCTCACCGCGTTCTTCGTGGTGCTCTTCACCATGCCCAGCCTGATCAAGGTGGCGCGGATGAAGCACTTGGTGGACGAGCCAACGGAAGGGCGGAAGCTCCATAGCCGCAGCGTGCCCACCATAGGAGGCATCATCATTTTCGCTGCCATCATCTTCAGCTACAGCCTCTGGTTCCCACATGCCCAAGCGGGTGTGGCAGGCAGCTTGGCGGATTTCAAGTTGCTCTACATGGAAATGGGCACGGCCTATGCGGATTTCAAGATCGTGATCGCGGCCATGGTGCTGTTGTTCTTTATCGGCGTGAAGGATGACATCATCGGCTTTTCACCCGTGAAGAAGTTGGTGGGGCATTTCGTGGTAGCCTACATCCTGGTGATCATGGGCGACATCCGTATCCAGAACATGCACGGGATCCTTGGTCTCTACGAATTGCCGGATTCTGTGAGCATCGCCTTCTCCTTCTTCACCTACATCGTACTGGTGAACGCCTTCAACCTGATCGACGGTGTCGACGGGCTGGCCGGCGGCATCGGCCTTATCAGTGCCATGGCCTACGGCATTTGGCTCTACTGGGCCGGCGATGTGGCCTTGGCACTGCTGGCCTTCACTTTGGCGGGCTCACTGGTGGGCTTCCTCATTTTCAACGCTCACCCGGCCCGCATTTTCATGGGTGATAGCGGCTCCTTGATCATCGGGGCCATCCTGAGCGTGCTGGCGATGCGCGTGGTGGACCATGATACTTCGCGTCTTCCAGAATGGCTGCGCACCGTGCCCACACCTCTTTTCGCCATGTCCGTTATCGCCTTCCCCTTGGTCGACACCTTCCGTGTTTTCATAGTTCGGATGGCACGTGGCACCTCGCCCTTCCAAGCCGACAAGAACCACATCCACCACCGCCTTTTGGCCTTGGGCTTGGGACACCGCGGCACCGTGCTCGTGCTGTATGCGTACGCCATCGCCATCATCCTTTTGAGCCTCACCACCCGCGATGTGCTGCCGAACAAAGGCTTATTGCTCTTGGGCGTTGGGGCCTTCGGCTTGGCGATGGTGCCTTTTGCATTCCGCAAACGCGTGAAGGAATGACCAAGGGCCTTGGGCTGGTGGCACTCTTGGCGTCCACAACCGCTTTCGCACAACAAGGGTACCTGCCATTGAGCCGCACGGTGGATGCACCTTACACCGCACTGATGCACGGATCGAAGGTGGCTGCACACAGTGCCATCCGACCCTACTTGCGCGAGGACCTACAAGCGTTGCCCGGTGCTGACTCGGCATTGGCTCCCGCGTGGAAACCATGGCTGGAACGCATGACCGATCCGGCCAACCGCTGGCATGGCGGCCCGCTGGTGGAGGCCTTGGCGGGTGCTTCCTTCGGGGAGAACGATGAATTCAAGTATCGCTTGGGTGGCGGCGGCTGGCTGGAATGGAACGCCCACCCACGCTTCACGCTTGGCGTGGACGGGCAGGTCTGGACGGAAACGCTCCCCAACTATCTGGACCGCTGGGCCTATGTATCAGAGGTAACCCCGGGTGAAGGATATGCGCACCGCGGCGGCGATGTCGTTACACACTACGACTGGAACGCCTATGCTGACTACAAGGCAGGCGAGTACTTCCATCTTACCTTGGGAAAGGGCCGCACTGCCATCGGCGAAGGCTACCGATCACTGTTCCTCAGTGATGAGGCGTACAGCTATCCTTACTTCAAGATCACTACCACCGCTTGGCACCTCCGTTACATGAACCTGTTCGCCCTGATGGACGACATCCGCGGTGCGGACGGCGATCCCGCCCGGTTCTCCAAGAAGTTCACCAGCATGCACTATCTCAGCTGGAACATCTCCAAGCGGGTGAATGCCGGCTTTTTCGAAGCGATCGTATGGGAAAGCAACGATCCGAAATACCCTCGGGGGTTCGACCTTTCCTATGTGAACCCGGTGATCTTTTACCGACCCGTGGAGTTCGGTTTGGGATCGCCGGACAATGCGTTGCTCGGGGTGGCCCTGAACGTGAAGGTGGGCGCCCGGACGCAGCTCTATTCGCAAGTGATCCTGGACGAGTTCCTATTGAAATACGTGCGGCAGGGTGATGGCTGGTATGGCAATAAGCAGGGCGTGCAGGTGGGTGCAATATCACACGACCCCTTCAGTGTGAAAGGACTGATGTTGCGGGGTGAAGTGAATTACGTGCGCCCATTCATGTACACCCATACGGACAGCCGACAGAACTATGCCCACTACGGCCAACCCTTGGCCCATCCGTATGGAAGCGGCTTTGTGGAAGGGCTGGTGCAGGGCGAATGGCGGAAGGGGCCGTGGCTGATGAACAACACCTTCAGTTGGACGATGATGGGGCAGGACACCGCCTTCGGCCCTGAGCGCAACAATGGCAATAACATCTTCTTGACGGACCGGGATCGTCCACTGGTGGATGGTAGTACCCAACAGAAGAACTTCGGATATTTCATCGGAGATCCCGTGCAAGCCCATGTTATACAGAATGAATTGCGGGTGGGACGCCTGTTGGAACCCCGCAGCGGGCTGATGCTCGAGTGCTCCTGGACCTTCCGTTCGGAGACCTCGGAGGTCTTCCCCACGCGCCTGACGAACTACCTGCGACTGGGCCTATCGGCCAACCTGCATGAGCGGCATCCGTTCCAGACGGTGCGCTAAGGAGACGGGCCGATCTAGCATACGTCGCCTTTGAGGGGGATCGGATGCATTCTAATGGGTACATGGCTTACTTTCGCCGCCGATTTGGAAACGCGGGAAGCATACGCGGCACGGCCGGGGGTCATGTCGAAAGTGAAGGACCTTGCAGCACTGTTCAAGCTGCGATTGGCGTCCTTAGTGGTGGTTAGCGCCGTTCTGGGCTATGGCATGGGCGTACCTACAGGCGCTTTCAGCATTGCGAATGCGCTGCTGCTCACCTTAGGCGGCCTACTGGTTACCGGCGCTTCCAACGCTCTGAATCAAGTCATCGAGATCGAGCAGGACGGCCGTATGGACCGTACCGGCCAGCGCCCTTTGGTACGCGGCTCGATGAGCATGGGAGAGGCCATTGCCGTCGCCTTAGCGGCCGGGGCCATCGGCACCTTCGTGTTGTGGAACTCCTTCGGGCCGCTCACCGGCATCCTGGGCTTGCTCTCCTTATTCATGTACGTGGCGCTTTACACGCCCATGAAGCGCCTGAGCTCTTGGGCCGTCTTCGTGGGTGCTTTCCCTGGTGCATTCCCGCCGATGTTGGGATACGTTGCGGCTACCGGCTCCTTCGGCCTCGGCCCCGGACTTCTCTTCGCCATGCAGTTCATGTGGCAATTCCCTCACTTCTGGAGCATCTCCTGGCTGTTGCACGACGACTACGCGAAGGCCGGCTATCACCTGCTACCTTCCCGTGAAGGGCGCGACCGTTACAGCGCCTTCCTGGTGGTTCTCTACACGTTCTTTGCCTTGCTCGTGGGCATGTTGCCATGGGTATTCGGCCTTACCGGTCCTTGGGCAGCCTTGACCGCCGCACTCTTGGGCCTGTGGATGCTGCTACATGCACTGCGCCTGATGCGCACGTTGGATAAGGCCGATGCCCGGCGTCTGATGTTCGCCAGCTTCCTCTATTTACCTGTGGTGCAACTGGCCTACGTGCTGGATAAGCTATGAGCGATACGGAATTAACGGCCGAGCAACAGGCCAGCATGCTCAAGGCCAAGAGGAACCTTACCTACCTCTTGTTCTTCTCCATTGTGATGTTCTTCGCTGGTCTCACCAGCGCTTACATTGTGAGCAAGGGAAGCTCCAACTACTGGGTGAATTTCCACCTGCCAGCGCCGTTCTGGTGGAGCACAGGCTTCATTCTGATCAGCAGCCTCACCATGCATCTGGCGTTGATGCAGGCCCGCAAGGACCACAAGCGTTCTGTCGCACCATGGGTGCTGCTCACCTTGGGCTTGGGCCTGTGCTTTACCTTCAGTCAGTTCAAGGGCTGGAGCGACCTACTGGAGGATGGGTATGCCTTGGTAGCACGCCTCAAGAGCGTGCATGCGGAATATGGGACGGATTATACCATTGAGCGCAGGGGTGAGACCTTGGTGAAGAACGGTGATCTGTACTTCCTCCCGGACGATACCGCCTTCGAGCATCCTCTCAATGCAGAGATGGACGAGAGCATGAACTCAGCGAGTTCCTACTTCTATGTGCTCACCTATGCCCACTTTGCCCACATCATCGGTGGGCTCATCGCATTGATGATCATATCCGTAAAGGCCCTGATGGGTCGATATGGCAAGGAAAACCACCAAGGTCTATGGGCCGGCACGTACTACTGGCACTTTTTAGCGGGCCTATGGGTATACTTGCTTTTGTTCTTGGCCTACGTTCACTAACATTGCCCACGAAATCCTTTCCATGTCTGGCGAAGCATCCAAAAACATAAGCAACGCTGTCCTTTGGGGCGGCGGTCGCTCCCCCTTAAGCGCGAGCTATGGGAAATTGATGATCTGGTTCTTCCTGGTCTCAGACGCGCTCACGTTCAGCGGCCTCCTTGCCGCATACGGCTTTGCGCGTCACTCCCTCGGCCCCGGCATGGAATGGCCGATCGGCGAGATCGTCTTCAGTTCCTTCCCTGGCCTTAGCGGCACGTACCCGCTGATGTATGTGGCCTTGATGACATTTATCCTGATCATCAGCTCGGTGACCATGGTACTGGCCGTGGAGGCCGGCCATCGGATGGACAAGAAAGGTGTGGTGAAATGGCTGTTCCTCACCGTGATCGGAGGTGTCTTCTTCCTCAGCTCACAGGCTTTCGAATGGGCGCACTTCATCCACGGTAGCCATGCCCGGGTCACCTTGGCCGATGGGCGAACCGCCTACTTGGTGGATCATCTGGATCACAGCAAGGAGATCGATCCTGCCACCTTTGCCATGACCATCGGCAGCACCCATTCCGAGGAAGTGGTGAGAGGGCCGGAGGCTTACAAGCTTTATCAGAGCGCCATTTCCGTGGTTTCCGGGGCCAACATGACCGAGAATGAATACGGTCCTACCTCCTACGCAAACTTCTTCTTCTTCATTACCGGTTTCCACGGCTTCCACGTTACTACGGGGGTCGTGCTGAACATCATCGTGCTCACGATGGTGATCAAAGGCGTGTTCCAGCGGCGAGGCCACTATGAGATGGTGGAAAAGGCCGGTCTATACTGGCACTTCGTGGACTTGGTGTGGGTGTTCGTCTTCACCTTCTTCTACTTGGTGTGATCCAGCACCTTAGCTTGGCTCACTGGATTTGAACTAATAAATGCCTTCGCCGGGCTACGGCGATCTGAATGGAACGCGACGACATCATCGAATACAGCCTGGATGCCGGCCACAGTGAGGAGCAAGGGCGTGTGATCCGCAAGAAGATCCTCTTCGTGACCATCCTGCTGTCCGTGATCACCTCCGTGGAGGTGCTCCTCGGAGTGTTCTGGATGGACTGGATGCCCAACGCTTGGCATTGGGTGAAATGGGTCTTCATCGTCCTTACGATGGTAAAGGCCGCCTACATCGTGATGACCTTCATGCACTTGGGCGATGAGCGACGGAACGTGCGCAGCATGATCCTGATCCCCTACGTCCTCTTTCTGATGTACATCGCTTTCATCCTCATCTGGGAAGCCACGTACATCCACGAAGTGCTGAAAGTATTCCTGTGAGCAAAGAACCCGCACCATCAAGCAAGGGCAAGAAGATCATCTTGTTGCTCATTTTGTTGGTGCTGATACCCGGGGCACTCCTCCTTGGAAAAGGTAGCAAGAGCCATTACACCAACCTTCCCTACATCGGGGAACGGGAGGTGAATGCACCCGGCGACACCACCTATTTCACGGTACCTCCGTTCAACTTCATTGATGAGAACGGGCAACCCTTCACCGATAAGGACGTGGAGGGGAAGGTCCTGATCGTGGACTTCTTCTTTACGCGGTGTACGAGCATTTGCCCAAAAATGAGCATCCAGATGCAGCAGTTGCAGTTGCAGCTGGATCATCTGCAGTATCAGGACGTGCTGTTTTTGAGCCACACCGTGGATCCCGAGCATGATACGCCTGAGGTGCTGAAGGCATACTCCAAACGCCTGGAGGCCGACCCGAAGCGTTGGAAGTTCCTTACCGGAAATGCCCCGGATATCTACCGCCAAGGCAACATGGGTTACCTGCTCAGCGCCAGCGCTGACTCCTCGGCTGCCGAGCAATTCGTACACTCCCCCCAATTCGTATTGGTGGATAAGCGCCACCACATCCGTGGTATGTATGATGGTACGAACACCGATGCCATGCGCGACCTGATGGTGGACCTGAAGATGCTGCTTCAGGAAGAAAAGGCCATAGCCAGAGCAGCGGCCAAGGGCGGTAGCTGAAAATGTCCACCTTGATCAAACGCCGGGGAACGGCGATCGTATGGGTCCTGAGCCTTGTGTTGATCGGCATCATCGCTTTCATCTACATGGGGCCGAAGCTGATCGTGATCACAGGGCTGGCACCAGACACATTGCCTAAGGTGAATGCACTCCTGAACGGCTTGGCTGCCGTGACGTTGATCTGCGCATGGGTGGCCATCCTGAAGCGGAACATACCTCTGCACCGAGCTCTCATGCTCACCGCTGTCGCCCTCAGTGTACTCTTTCTGGTAAGCTATGTGGTCCAACATGGCAGCTTTCCTTCGGTGAAGTATGGCGGCACCATGGGCTGGTTGTATTATCCCGTGCTGCTCACCCATATCGTACTGGCCGCAGCGATCGTACCCTTGGTACTGATCACGTTGGTCCGGGCATTGAGCGCGCGCTTCGATAAGCACCGGAAGATCGCCCGCTGGACACTACCGCTCTGGCTTTACGTTAGCGTTACAGGAGTCGTCGTCTACCTGATGTGCGCTCCCTACTATTGACCAACAAACAAGGCTGTTCCGCACCATTACCTTTGTCCCGATGAGGAAGCGTCACCTTCTCCTTTTTGCCGTGGTGCTGGTATTGGCGATGTTGCCAGTAGAGACTTGGGCCCAAGGCTGTTCCATGTGCAAGGCAGTGGCCCAGACCGAGGGCGGTGGAAGTGTGTATGGCGGCAATCAATCCGTAGGTGCAGGCCTGAACAAGGGCATCCTGTTCATGATCGCCATTCCCTACATCCTGCTCTTCCTTTTCTTCCGCAAGCGGATCTCCAGTTTCGTGAAGGAGTTCCGTAACGCCCAAGGCTGATCACCCGGACGGACCCTCGGCAGCCAGCGCACTTCGGACGATACGCGTCGCCGCTACGGTAGTTGCTCGAGCCGCACTGCGGTTGGTACGCTCCCGCCGATACTCTGTAGCAACGCATCCCGATCATTGCCAGCGCCGGTATACTTCACCACGCCGTCCATGTTAATGTCCTGGGAATGGTATCCCGCTTGCGCAGCGGTGGGGTTGCCACCACCAATGATCTGTAGCATCGGCTCGCGATCATTGTCGGCCCCCGTATAGCGGAGCTTTCCATCACCATTCACATCCCCTGACCAGAGCATCCATTTGCCGTCGAATAGCCGGCGAGCATCGGTTCCGTAGGTAGTAGTGGAACCCAAGCTGAAGTCCACTGTAGGTACCGTGGGACCCAGCCCCACGGGAAGCGCCGTCATGCAACCCAAATGGTTGCGGTGCCGCACTGCCACGTGGTAATTGCCCGCTGCCGTGGCAAAGCGCAACACAGTGGCTCCGTCCGAGGCCACCACCTCGCCATTCCGCTTCAAGAGGGCACATCGGGTAGCTACTACTTGCGTGGGGTCGATCGCGGAGCGCAGCTCAACCAGCACCCAATCCACCACCGCATTGTCGCCCGTACCGGTCAATAGACCTTGTGCCAGTGTTTCCCCACCGCCCCCGGGCAACGCAAAGCCTTGCGCCGTATAGGGTTCGGCAGAAGGGATCTGTCCACCGATCCGGAGTTGGTCATTCATGCGGTGCTCCGTGCTGTTGTACGCCCCTTCCAAGTACAGGCGGATCGAAGCGCTTACCCCGTTCCCTTCAACGCTCACATTATCCAGATACAGCCGTTGGCCGTAGCCACATATGCCCACGAAGCGGATCATCACCAATTGTCCATCATAGGCACTGAGGTCTATGGTATGCGACTGCCATTGGGAGCAATTGCTTGGCTGCCAATTGGAACCGGTATTGTCCGGTGCCGTGGCAAGGGCACTGCCTTCAGCATCATAGAGACTATTCCAGGATCCCCCGCAATCATTGCTGATCTCCACCCGGAGCCGGTCAAAGTAATTGCTGCTATAGCGGGCGTAAGCATGGTCGAAGCGCAGTTGAGTACCTGCCGCTGATGAAAGATCGACCTTGGGGGTGATCAACCGGTCTTCTTGGCCGTAGGTGCTGTAGGTGCTATAGTTGATCATCCAAGCGGTGGTGGAGGCACAAGCTGCGCCATTGCTCACGACAGCGGTGGTCCAGGTCGTCGAGTTGTCGGGGTTCTGGAGCGTCCAACCCCCGGGTGTAACGGAACCTCCTTGCACATCTTCATTCAGTGGTGCGGTCACGGTGGTTCCCTCCACGCCATTGAGCGTGTTGCTGGCCGCATCATCCCCGGCGAACTCATCACCGGATAGCACGGTGCTCACCACGATCGTGTGGGTACCTGCCGATGCAAGGGTTACGGGTTGCGTGAAGGTAAAGACCTCGGAAGCGCCTGCTGCCAAGGTGCCCGAATAAGCTTGGCTCACAAAGGCAGCCCCGTCCAAGGAGTACCGCAACGTGAAACCACTTTGTGGTTGGAGGCCGGAATTGCGCAATTCAGCTCTTACGGTGATAGGGGTGCTACCACAGGTGAAAAAATCGCCGGCACCGGGCGTAAGGACTTGGGATATTCCGATGTTCTTCTGGAGAGGCAGGTTGAAGGCCTCTATCTGGTCGTTCAAGTTGTTCGAGCTCCCTTGGCTGGCACTGTATCCCAACCCACGGCGGGCGAAGGCGGCCCAGATAAGGTTTTGGTTGGCCCCCCCATAGTTCTGTGCATCGGCTTGGAGAATGGCATCCCGACCATCTACAAAGCCGGGGCTGCATGCGGTAAGCTTCAGGCCATCGATCACCAATTGCATAGCCATGTTGTTGCCTCCTGTTCCATTGTAGAGGTCCGGGTCGAAGCCATACTGATCGATCAGGTCCCAGGTCATTTCCCACAACATGGTACACCAGATGAAGCCGATGTCATGGACATACTGGTAGCTGGGGTTCCGTGTGTCCACATAGGTAAAGTCATTCACCGCGAAGGAGGTGGAGTAAGGAGCCGGCCGGATACCGAGTCCAGTTGTGGGTTGACCAAGCACATAGGTGCCGATACCGCGCCCAGCGGTGCGGGTATCACCGGACTTCATGGTCATCATCAAGCCGAAGAAGTCGCTCCAGCCTTCACCCATTTGTTCGGCATTGTTCAGACAGTTCACATTCGAGGGTCCGCCCACCAAGCGATTGCTGATGCCATGCCCATATTCATGTGCAATGATCCCGGCATCCAGATCCCCATCGCGCTTGGGTGTGGTAGAGGTCCACAGGTACATCTGCATCCTCGGCGAGCTGCCATCGGGTGGAGTACCGAAATTCGCATTGTTCGTTCCGCTGCCATCCTGTGCATCCGCCAGCACGTAGTCCGCACCTGCAGCTCCCCTTCCGTAGTTGTTCTGCTGAAAGTTGCCGCTCACCTCATTGAAGCCATACTGGTACCAGACGTCGTGCATCAGGTTGTTCCAGTAGAAGAGGTTCGTGATCGCCGCATCCTGATAGGTGTTGGGCTGTTGGGTAAGGTTGATGGGGAAGTCGAAATCCAAGGAGGCTCCGCCGCTCGGGCTGTATCCTGTTCCGTTGTTTCCGTTCGCATCCTCTTGCGCCCATACGTTGTTACCCCGGGTGATCGTGTATTCCGCGCCGGCAGCTCCGTTCGTGTCGTGCCAACCATAAGGTGATGCAACACCGGCCGCGGCCCATGGCGCATTCCGAATGCCGCGAGGGCCATGGCTGGGGCTCTCCAACGGCATCGGGTAAACGTTGTAGTCCATCGGTGCTGCAGGGAGTGGCATGGCCGCATCCTCTTCCTCAACACGCACCAGCCGTTCCAAGGCCTCATGAAAACCGCATTCACTCACCCAATCATTCCTTTCCAGTTCTTCCCCATTGATCGCGCTGACGCGCACGTTCCACCAGTTTGCTCCTCCGGGACTGTAATAGTTCACGTTCCACACCAGACGTAACAGACTGTCCGTACGCTGGTACATCAACTGCACCTTCACGGCTTCGCCACTGAATGCCTCCCCATCGAATGTCAGTTGCCGTCCTTGGTCCTCGTTGGAAACCAATGCAGGGATACGGGCGCCGGGAAGGTCCTTGTTCAGCACGGTTGCCATGGCCTGTTCCGCCGAGATCAACGGAGCGGTAGCGTCCACGGTCTTTTCCACATAAGGCCAGGCGGCGTTGTTCATCTTCAACACGCTGCCATCCGCCGAGCGGTGCACTGCAATGTCACCGTTGAAGACCTCGATGCCATGCCAACGTTGGCGAAGGAAAATGTGTTCCACCCCATTGTGGGCATCACGGTACTGGTCCTTCACCACCAGATCAGCGAGATCTTCAGCCACATAGCCATGGCCTATGAGTTCAGACCGCACCAGTGCGGCGGGATCCTTGTGGCGGTCTTGGGCAGTTGCAGAAACAGAGAAAAAAGCAGTTGAAAAGCACAACAGGAGGGCGGAGCGACGAAACATGGGTGGGGTTTGGGACACGCAAGGTATCCGCTGCCGCTTCTCGGAGCAAGTTCTGTCGGTTCAGGTATAACGGCACGTCGACCACCCGCCTTGGAGGCGGTTTTCTTAGGCGGTATCTTTGCACCTTGAAGAACAACGATCACCGACATCCCTTGGGATCGGCGATCCCAAAGCACATAGAACATGTATCCAGAAGAATTGACCGCACCGATGGTCGCCGACTTGACTTCCGTGGGTTTCAAGGAATTGAAGACACCAGCACAAGTGGATGAGGCCTTTAAACAGTCCGGCACCGTATTGTGCGTGGTGAACAGCGTTTGCGGCTGTGCTGCCGGCGCCTGCCGCCCCGGAGTGAAAGCCTCCGTTGGAGGTGGCAAGCATCCCGATCATCTGACCACCGTATTCGCCGGCGTGGACAACGACGCGGTGATGCAGGCACGCAACCATTTTCTCCCTTACCCCCCCAGCAGCCCGAGTATTGCGTTGCTGAAGGACGGAAAGTTGGTCCACTTCGTGGAGCGCCATCACATTGAGGGCCGCAGCGCGGAAATGATCGCCGAGCATCTGAAGACCGTGTACGAGGAGTTCTGCTGAACCCTGCTCGGATCATTCGATCACTGGAAGCCCTGGCCTATGCCGGGGCTTCTGCATTGTAGGAGGTCTGGATCTATCGATCGTCCTCAGTGAGCTGGGCCTTTCCTGCATAGCGGCCGTCCACGAACACCTCGATCTTGTAGAGGATCCCGTTCCGATCGTACTTATAGACCTTGCCATTCCATAGCCTGCCCTTTCGGTAATGCCCCTTTTGGGCCAACCGGTGCTGCGAGTCATAGAGGGTGTTGTACCCATCCGCAAGGAATTCCATGGCATTGGTGGTTTCCTCTGCGGTCTTGGCAGGTGCCGGCACTGCGTCTGCAGGTGGTTTTACCGCTGGCACCGGACTCTTGGGGCTGAAGGTCCGGAAGGAGCCGTCCTCCAACGTTCCGTTCTGCAGTTCCATCGTCTCCTCTAGGTCCCCATTCGGGAAATAGCGCTTCAATGTGCCTTGTTCCCGACCCTTCACAATGTTCACATCCACCGCCAAGCGACCATTCTCGTGGAAGTACTTCTGCTTGCCGTCCCGGGTGCCATGTGCATCAAAAACAAACTCCTGGGCGAGGTTCCCATTCGCATGCCAACGCTTGAAATCACCGGTATTCCGGTCCATGTCCCAAGCACCTTGCTCCTCCAACTTTCCATCGGAATAGTACAGCTTATACGTACCTCTGGGCATGCCCTTCACGTAGTTGATCTCGCTCTTCACCTTACCGTTAGGCCAGTAGCGGACCCACGTACCCATGCGCTTATTGTCAGCATAGCTACCCTCCTCTATCAACTTCCCCGCTTGGTAATCCGGCTTATCTGCAACCGGAGCGGCCACTTGCCACCAGCCCTGTTTTCGGCCCAGTTCATCTACCCGGTTCAAGGTATCCGTAGCAAGCGCGTTGGCTTGAGCCGAGGCTGATTGGCCCAGCATGATCAGCAGGGAAAAGCCAACAGCGTAATAAGAGGGAAGTATGATGCGCATGATGCCTGAGTGGAGTCGCTCGTGCGAAACGGAAGAACCCCACACAGGGTTACACTGCGATCTCAGGAAGCACTGTCCAGCTTCCGCTTCAGATGGCCCATCATATCATCCACCATCCCGGTGAGATCATATTGCGGCTTCCACCCCCAATCGCGTCTCGCAGCACTGTCATCAATGCTGTTCGGCCACGAATCGGCATAGGCTTGGCGCTCGTCCGGGGCATAGCTCATCTTGAATCCGGGAATGTGTTTCGCCACCTCTGCAGCGATCTGTTCGGGACTGAAGCTGAGGCCTGAAAGATTGTAGCTGGTGCGTTCCTTCACCAGCTCTGCCGGTGCCTCCATCAGTTCGATGGTGGCACGGATCGCATCCGGCATATACATCATCGGCAATGTGCTCTCGGGCCCGAGGAAGCTGGTGTAAGCGCCATTCTTGATGGCCTCATGAAAGATGTGTACCGCGTAGTCCGTGGTCCCTCCGCCGGGTGCGCTCTTCCAGCCGATAAGGCCCGGATACCGGATGCTGCGGACATCCACGCCATACCGGTTGTAGTAATAATTGCACCATCCCTCCCCTGCCAACTTGCTGATCCCGTAAACGGTGCTCGGCTCGGTGATGGTGTGCTGGGGGGTGGCATCCTTGGGCGTGGTAGGGCCGAACGCCGCGATGCTGCTGGGCCAATATACCTTCTTCAACTTTCCTTCCCGCGCCAGTTCCAGCACGATCAAGAGGCTTTCCATGTTCAGCTTCCAAGCGAAAGCTGGATCCTTTTCCGCAGTAGCGCTCAACAGGGCCGCGAGCAGGTAGACCTCGGTGATCTCGTACTTCGCAATGATGCGCTCGATGCCGTGCCTATCCATGGCATTCACCAGCACGAAAGGCCCATCTTGCTTTTGCTGGGGATCCTTGATGTCACTGGCGATCACGTTCTCCGACCCGAAGCGGGCTCGGAGACCTTCAACGAGTTCGGTGCCGATCTGGCCGGAGGAGCCGATCACGAGGATCTTTTTGGAGGTATCTGTCATGGCGTGTTGGAGAGCGGCAAAGCTAGGCGCGGGTTTGCGGTTCTTTGATCATTCCGCAATTTCTTTACACCTCACCTACCGGGATCCGTGGCGGCAAATTCACATTGTATTGGTGGGTCCTCCGATCGGGCACCATTCACCCTTTCGTACCTTCGCGTCCATGGAAACGCACCGCTTGCGCAATCTTCGAAGCCCGGAAGAACTACGATCCCGGATCGAGCGCGAAGCCGTGCCACGCACCACGCTCAGTTTCTACCGCTACGTGCGCCTTTCAGAGGTGGAGCCGCTCCGACACGAACTGTATGCTGAATGGGATGCACTCGGCATACTGGGCCGCATTTACATCTCCCAGGAAGGCATCAATGCGCAGGTGAGCCTGCCGTCCGCGAATCTGGAAGCATTCCGTTCAGCATTGGATGCGCGTGGGGCTTTCACGGATGTGCCTTGGAAGATCGCCGTGGAAGATGACAGCAAGAGCTTTCTCAAGCTGAAGATCAAGGTGCGGCCGAAGATCGTGGCCGACGGTTTGGCCGATGACGCCTTCGATGTGACCAATGTGGGCGAGCATTTGGATGCCGAGCACTTCAACCGGAAGATGGATGAAGGCGCGTTGGTGATCGACATGCGCAATAACTACGAATGCCTGATCGGGCACTTCGAAGGTGCCTACCTACCCAAGGCGGATACGTTCCGCGGAGCGATCGAAGAGGTAGCCGAAACCATGAAGGGTAAGGAACAAGAGGAAGTCTTACTCTATTGCACGGGCGGTATCCGTTGCGAAAAAGCCAGTGCCTATTTGAAGCACCACGGCTTCTCCAATGTGAACCAGCTGCACGGCGGGATCATCGACTATGCGCGGCAGATCAAGGCCCAAGGGCTGGAAAGCCGCTACAAGGGGCAGAATTTCGTGTTCGATGAACGCCTTGCGGAACGCATTACCGATGATGTGGTGAGCCAGTGCATGCAATGTGGCTCGGTGAGCGATCGCATCAGCAACTGCCACGAAGCCACCTGCAACATGCTACTGGTGCAGTGTGAGGCGTGTGCAACGAAGTATGCCGAGTGCTGCTCACCAAGCTGCCGCGAGATCCACCAACTGCCTATCGAAGCACAGCGCACTTGGCGCAAGGGCCGCAGCACGCGCAGCACCAAGACCAAGGCCGTCAACGATCCGGAAGGATTGCGCGCACGGATCCTTGAGGAGGAAGAACTTCTTGCTCGGAACGGAACGCTTCATCCGGAATTGACGAAGATCATCCCCTGAACATGTACGGGCGCGAAATTTCGCGCCCCAACCCAAGCTAAAATGCCCTTCTATCACACCCTCGGCAACATCCCGCATAAGCGGCATACGATCCACAAAAGTCCGGAAGGCAAGTTCTACTACGAGCAGCTATTCGGCACCGTGGGCTTCGATGGCATGAGCACGTTGCTCTACCATACCCATCGCCCCACGCAAGTGAAGGAGATCGTAAGCGCCACGGATGTTACACCGAAGGTCGCCATTGAGAAGAACCTGCGTTGCATGCGGCTCACCGGCTTCAATGTGTCTCCCGAAGATGACCACCTCAAAGCGCGCAAAACGCTCTTGTACAACAGCGATGTCTCCATGGCCCTCGCGGCGCCCAAGGCATTGAAGGTGGATTACTTCTATAAGAACGCCGACTGCGATGAGCTGATCTTCATCCACAAAGGCAGCGGTCGGTTGCGCAGCATGGTGGGTACGCTTGAATTCAAATACGGCGACTACTTGGTGATCCCGCGCGGCATGATCTACACGCTGGAGTTCGACACGGAGGATAACCGGCACCTGGTGATCGAAAGTCATCACCCCCTTTATACGCCGAAGCGTTACCGCAACTGGTTCGGCCAGATGTTGGAGAGCAGCCCCTTCTGTGAGCGCGATATCCGTCGGCCCAAGGATCTGGAGACACACGACGAGAAGGGTGACTTCCGTGTGCTGGTGAAGAAGCAGAACATGATCCACGAGTTCATTTACGCCACACACCCCTTCGATGTGGTGGGCTGGGACGGCTACAACTATCCCTATGCGCTCAGCATCCACGACTTCGAGCCGATCACCGGACGTGTGCACCAGCCACCGCCTGTGCACCAGACCTTCGAGACGAGCGCCTTCGTGATCTGCAGCTTCTGTCCGCGTCTGTACGACTACCACCCGGAGGCCATTCCTGCGCCATACAACCACAGCAACATCGATAGCGACGAGATCCTCTATTACGTGGATGGAGACTTCATGAGCCGCAACGACATCTCTGCAGGGGACATCACCCTGCACGTCGCTGGCATCCCGCACGGCCCGCAGCCCGGCGCCATGGAACGCAGCATCGGCAAAACGAAGACCGATGAACTTGCTGTGATGCTGGACACCTTCAAGCCGTTGATGGTGACCGAGGAAGCATTGAAGATCGATGACGGCAAATACTGGAAATCCTGGCTGGAGTGATCGAACGCACCGCCACTAAAACGATACGACCATGAGCATAACCAGCATCACCCCCGAACTCGAGAAGATCAACCCCGCAGCGGCTGACTTCCTCCCCTTGCTTGGAACCGACTACATCGAAATGTATGTGGGCAACGCCAAGCAAGCCGCACACTTTTACAAGACTGCCTTTGGCTTCCAGAGCTTGGCTTACGCTGGCTTGGAGACGGGCATGAAGGACCGCACGAGCTACGTGCTGGTGCAGGACAAGATCCGCTTAGTGCTGACCACGCCGCTGAAGCCGGAGGATGCGATCAACGATCACATCCGCCAACATGGCGACGGTGTGAAAGTGATCGCCCTCTGGGTGGATGATGCGCGCGTGGCGTATGCTGAGACGATCAAGCGCGGTGCTGTTAGCTACATGGAGCCCACCGTGGAAAAGGACGCCGATGGCGAGGTGGTGAAGAGCGGCATCAAGCTGTATGGCGATACGGTACACATCTTCGTGGAGCGCAAGAATTATAAGGGCACATTCCTGCCTGGCTTCCGCGCTTGGAAGAGCGACTACAATCCCCCTGTTACCGGCCTGAAATACGTGGACCACATGGTGGCCAACGTGGATTGGGGCCAGATGGATAAGTGGGTAGATTTCTATGAGAAGGTGATGGGCTTCGCCAACCTCTTGAGCTTTGATGACAAGGACATCAGCACGGAATACAGTGCGCTGATGAGCAAGGTGATGAGCAACGGCAACGGTCGGATCAAGTTCCCGATCAACGAGCCGGCCAAGGGCAAGAAGCGCAGCCAGATCGAAGAGTATCTGGACTTCTACCAAGGTGAAGGCGTGCAGCACATCGCTGTGGCCACGGACGACATCGTGAAGACGGTGAAGGACCTGATGAGCCGTGGAGTGGAATTCCTGAAAGTGCCTTCCAGCTACTACGAAGGTCTGTTGGAGCGTACGGGTCCGATCGATGAAGACCTCGGCCCACTTTCGGAGCTCGGTATCCTCGTGGATGTGGACGACGAGGGTTATCTGTTGCAACTCTTCACCAAACCGGTGCAGGACCGCCCTACCCTCTTCTTTGAGATCATCCAGCGCAAGGGTGCCAAGAGCTTCGGCAAAGGCAACTTCAAGGCGCTGTTCGAAGCGATCGAGCGCGAACAGGAGAATCGGGGGACACTGTAAGTCTTACGCACAAACAAGATCAGAACGAAGGGCGCTCGAATAGGGCGCCCTTCGCTATTTGGCCTCTCCATGGAATGCCAACGGCTTAAATTTGCGGTCATGCGCAACTTCGCTCCTGCAATCGTCATCGTCATTCTGATCATGCTTTCCGGCGGATGCACCAAAGACCAAGATGATCAGGGGTACCGGGCGGCTTCATTCAAGTTCAAGAGCGATAGCGGGTATACCTATTTGGACGATACACATCCCGTAGGCGACACCATTCATATCGGTGTGACCGTGGAGGAGGGCTCGAAGCGTCTCTATACCTTCTTGGTGAACCGGACCTACGATGCCGGACAGCCGCAGCGCATGGATAGCCTGCACATCCCCAGTGCGCCCTTTTACTATGATACCACGTTCGTGCTCCGCGATCAGCCCGGCGTGGAGCGCTGGACCTTTATCGCCGTGGAAGGGAATGGCGACCGCACCCAGCGGCACCTGACGCTTACGGCCGAGTAGCTACTTGTTCCACTTCGATACCTTCGCGCTTCCTTTTCAGAAGGCCTATTCACTTTCCCATGTACCGCACCCATACCTGTGGCGAACTACGCCTCTCCGACGCTGGTAAAACCGTAACCCTTGCTGGCTGGGTGCAACGCACCCGCGACCTCGGTGGCATGACCTTCGTGGATCTCCGCGACCGCTACGGCATCACGCAGCTCACCTTCAATCCGGACAGCGATGCTGCTTTGCGCGAAACCGCGGGGCACCTTGGACGGGAATACGTGGTGCAGGTGACCGGAACAGTGATGGAGCGCCAGAGCAAGAACTCCAACATGCCTACCGGCGACGTTGAGATCTTCGCTACGGAGCTGAAGGTGATGAACAGCTCCAAGACGCCGCCCTTCACCATTGAAGAAGAGACCGATGGCGGCGATGAGCTGCGGATGAAATACCGTTACCTGGATCTGCGCCGGGCCAACGTCCGCAAGAACTTTGAACTGCGCAGTCGTATGGCGATCGAGGTGCGCAACTTCCTCAGTGCACAGCATTTCCTGGAAGTGGAAACACCGGTGCTCATCAAGAGCACGCCGGAAGGTGCTCGCGATTTCGTGGTGCCCAGTCGCATGAACCAAGGTGAGTTCTACGCGCTACCACAAAGTCCGCAGACCTTCAAGCAACTGCTGATGGTGGCCGGCATGGACCGCTACTTCCAGATCGTAAAATGCTTCCGCGACGAGGACCTCCGCGCCGATCGCCAGCCGGAGTTCACCCAGATCGATTGTGAGATGGCCTTCGTGGAACGCGAGGACATCCTGAACACCTTCGAAGGTTTAGCGAAGCACTTGTTCAAGTCCATCTTGGGGAAGGATATGAGCGAGCCGTTCCCGCGCATGCCCTACGATGAGGCGATGCGCGACTATGGCTGCGATAAGCCGGACCTCCGCTTCGGCATGCGCTTCCATGAGCTGAACGATGTCACAAAGGGCAAGGACTTCAAAGTGTTTGATGATGCCGAACTGGTGGTCGGCATCAAAGCGGAAGGCTGTGCCGCCTGGAGCCGCAAACAGACCGATGCTCTCATTGATTTCGTGAAGCGTCCGCAGGTGGGAGCCACCGGGATCATCTTCGTCCGCTGGGGTGCAGAGGGCCTGAAAAGCACCGTGGACAAATTCTACGGACCGGAGGACCTGCAACGCTGGGCGGACCACTTCGGCATGAAAGAGGGCGACCTGCTCTGCATCATGGCCGGGGCTGCAGAAAAGACACGCAAGGCTTTGAATGAACTCCGATTGCACCTCGCAGATCTACTCAACCTCCGTGACCCGAAAGTCTTTAAACCCTTATGGGTTGTGGACTTCCCGCTACTGGACAAGGATGAGGAAAGTGAGCGCTGGCATGCGATGCACCATCCCTTCACTGCACCCGTTCCAGAGGATGCGCACAAGCTGGTGAGCGACCCCGGAAGCGTAAAGGCCAATGCCTACGATCTGGTGATCAACGGTACGGAGATCGGTGGCGGCAGCATCCGCATCCACGACCGCACTATGCAAGAAGCCATGTTCCGCGTACTCGGCTTCACGGATGAAGAGGCCCGCCACAAGTTCGGCTTCCTGCTGGATGCTTTTGAATATGGTGCCCCTCCACACGGTGGTGCAGCCTTCGGCTTTGACCGTTGGGTAGCACTCTTCGGCGGCCGCAGCGACATCCGTGAGTTCATCGCTTTCCCAAAGAACAACGCCGGGCGTGATGTGATGATCGATGCACCCTCTACGATCGATTCGATCCAGTTAAAGGAGCTTGGATTGGAGGTGAAAGGGTAGAATTCATCTTCCGTGCTGGGGATACCCCCATTTCGGGAGCCATTATTTTCCAACGATGAAGGAACAGGACGAACGTTTTATGCGCATGGCCATTGAGGCTTCGCGTGCGGGCATGGAACGGGGCGATGGCGGACCGTTCGGTTGCGTGATCGTAAAGGATGGCCAAGTGGTGGGCAGCGGAAACAACCGCGTGACCTCGGATAACGACCCCACCGCACATGCCGAAGTGGTGGCCATCCGCGCTGCCTGCGCCAATTTGAAGGACTTCCAACTCAACCATTGCACGGTATACACCAGTTGCGAACCTTGTCCGATGTGCTTGGGAGCTCTGTATTGGGCACGCCCGGCCCGTATCGTGTATGCCGCCACGCGGGAGGATGCCGCAGCCGCCGGCTTTGATGACCAGTTGATCTATGATGAACTGCCCTTATCGCCGGAAAAGCGTCGCTTTCCCATGGAGAACCAGCTGCGCGAGGAGGCCAAGACGGTCTTCCATGCCTGGACGGTGCTGAAGGAGAAGGTGAAGTACTGAGCGCTGCCCGGGTGGCTTGAGCCGGGTATCATCCCCCGCCCGCTTCGAGCTGAAGGTACGGCGGCCGAAAAACGAGAAAGCCCCGCATTCGCGGGGCTTTCCTTGTTGGCCGACCAGGGCTCGAACCTGGACTCTTCTGAACCAAAATCAGACGTGTTGCCAGTTACACCATCGGCCACTACCGCTTCCAAAACCGGCTTTCGCCATCCCGGAAGCGCGGCAAATTTAGAAAGTTCCTTCACATAGCCGCATGAAAAGAAATAGAACTTGCGACTTTGGGTACATTCGCCGCTTATCGAAGCTGCCATCCCTATGAGTTTCAAGAAGCTGAACATCTTCACCGGCTGGGCCGTTTTCCTGGTAGCCACCTTCACTTACGTCTCCACCATAGAGCCCACCGCGAGCTTTTGGGATTGTGGGGAGTTCATTGCAACGGCTTATAAATTGGAGGTGGGTCACCCCCCCGGTGCACCGCTTTTCATGCTTTTGGCACGGGTTGCCAGTGCATTCGTAGCCACCGATGCCGTTCCGGTGGCAGTGAACATCCTCAGCGCCTTGGCCAGCGCCTTCACCATTCTTTTCCTCTTCTGGAGCATTACCCACATGGCACTGCGCCTGGCTACACGTCCGGGTGATGAGGAGCTCACCAGCGGAAAGATCATCGCCGTGCTTGGCAGCGGGATCGTAGGGGCCTTGGCCTACACCTGGAGCGATTCATTCTGGTTCAGCGCCGTGGAGGGCGAGGTATATGGAATGTCTTCCTTCTTTACGGCCATTGTGTTCTGGGCCATCTTGAAATGGGAAAGCGAGGCCGATAAGCCGCACAACACCCGCTGGCTGATCCTGATCGCCTACCTGATGGGCCTGAGCATCGGCGTTCACTTGCTGAACCTACTGTGTATCCCCGCCATCGCCTTCGTCTATTATTTCAAGAAGTACAAAGTGACCACCAAGGGTGTGGTCTACACTTTCCTCATCTCTGCCCTTATCCTCGGTGCCATCCAAGGGTTGATCATACCCGGGTTGGTGAAGTTGGCCGGTAAATTCGAGCTGCTCTTCGTGAACGACTTCGGCCTGCCCTTCAACACCGGCACGCTCATCTATGCGCTCATCATCATCGGCTTGATCGTTTGGGGCCTCCTCTGGAGCCAGCGGAACGCCAAAGTGGTGCTCAACACCGTGATCCTTGGTGTCACCATGATCCTGGTGGGATACAGCACCTACGCCATGATCGTGATCCGTAGCAAGGCGAATCCTCCCATCGACGAGAACAATCCGGAGAACGTATTCACGCTATTGAGTTACCTGAACCGCGAACAGTATGGCGATCGCCCACTGATCATGGGCCAGTTCTGGGGAAGCCAGATGGCCAACCAGCGTGAGGATGGCAACCCCGTTTACACGGCCACCTACAAGGTGATGAAGGGCAACCGTCTCGAAAAGGTCTTCTACGATGGCTGGAACGCAGCACACTACGTGGAAGGAAATCCGAATGGCCTCACCATCAAGAACGAGTACGTGATCACGGATGCCCGCAAGGGTACAGAGCCGGTGTATGAACCGGCGACCACCATGATGTTCCCGCGGATGTACAGTTCGCAATCCAACCACATCCCGGCCTATAAGCAGTGGAGCAACTTCAAGGGAGAATCGGTGCGTACCACCGACCGGGAAGGCAAACCCACGGTGATCCAAAAGCCCACGCAGGTGGAGAACATGACGTTCTTCCTGAATTACCAAGTGAACTGGATGTACTGGCGCTACTTCCTCTGGAATTTCGCAGGCAGGCAGAATGACATCCAAGGGCACGGTGGGATCACCGAGGGCAACTGGTACACCGGCATCAAGTTGATCGACGCGGAGCGCTTGGGCAACCAGGAACTCCTACCTCCGAGCATGACAGAGAACAAGGGAATGAACAAGCTGTTCCTGCTTCCTTTCATCTTAGGATTGATCGGATTGATCTACCAGCTCACCCGTGACATCCGGAACTGGAGCGTGGTGATGCTGCTGTTCTTCTTCACAGGACTTGCCATTGTGATCTACCTGAACCAATACCCGTTCCAGCCCCGTGAGCGTGACTATGCCTACGTGGGCTCGTTCTATGCCTTTGCCTTCTGGATCGGACTGGGCGTGTATGCACTCTTTGATGCGGCTCGCTCCATCAAGCAACGCGAACTGTTGTACGCGGTTGGCGGGATCATCGGCATTGGTGTGCTGAAGTATTTGGTGGAAGCACTCTCGGGCGCCGACCATTCGATCTCCTACAGCTTCATCTATATCGGCATTGTGAGCGGTATTGCATTGGGTGTGATGTACCTGCTGCGAACCCTCAAGAACGACCGCGCCAGTGGCGTGGTGGCTACACTGATCGGACTTGTTATTCCGGTGGTGATGGTGCAGGCCGAATGGGACGACCATGACCGCAGCCACCGCTATCCTGCGCGCGACCTGGCCGCAGACTACCTCAACAGTTGCGCTCCGAATGCGATCCTCTTCACCAACGGTGACAACGACACCTTCCCACTGTGGTATGCCCAAGAGGTGGAAGGCATTCGCACGGACGTACGCGTGGTGAACCTCAGCCTTCTGAACACCGATTGGTACATCGACCAGATGCGCCGGAAGGCATACGACAGCGAGCCGGTCCCCTTCAACATCGACCCCTCGAAGTACCGCCAAGGAACGCGTGATGTGGTGGCCCTGATCCCCAATGAAAAGGTGACCGGCTACCTGGATCTGAAGCGTGCGATGGATTTCGCTACGGATGACAGGAACCTGCAACAGATCTTCCAACTGGGTGTGAAGGATGCCTACATCCCGAGCCAGAACTTCCGGATCCCTGCGGACAGCGCGTTCGTCTTCGGCCCCGAGGGCATGCTTACCCGTGCTGACACCGCCTATTTCACGGGTGATGTACGCTGGACGATCAACAAGCAATATGTGCTGAAAAACCATTTCCTGATGATGGACCTGCTCGCCAACAACGATTGGAAGCGCCCCATCTACTTCGCGGTGACGACCGGCCCGGACAGCTACCTGAACCTGCAGAACTACTTCCGCTTGGAGGGCCTTACCTACCGCTTGGTACCGGTTGCCGGTGAATCAGTAAACCCGAACACCTACGGCAGTGTGGCCACGGACATCATGTTGGACAACGTGATGAACAAGTTCAAGTGGGGCGGCATGGACTACGAGCCGGGGGTATACCTGGATGAGAACGTGCTGCGGATGACCACCAACCTGCGCTTACAGATCGCCACCTTGGCCACGGAGCTCTCGGCAGAAGGGAGGAAGGAAGAGGCCAAGCAGGTGCTGGACCTGGCGCAAGCCAAGATGCCGGAGAAGAACGTTCCTTACGACCGGATCATGCTCCCGATCATCGAGGCGTACTACCAAGCGGACGATACGGCCTCGGCCAATCGCTTAACGGAGCGCCTGTTCACCATCATGGACGAGAACATGACATGGTACCTCAGCCTGAGCCCGGAGTTCATCGACAAGGTCTCGGATGATGTGAGCATGGGTCGATTGGTAATGGAGCGTTTGGCCCGCAGTGCCCAAGTTTATGGCCAGAAGGATCTGGCAGCCAGGCTGAATAAGCGGGTGGCCGAATTGGATACGCTGATCGCCACGCACGGCATGCGGACCCTCAACGCCAAGTTCTAATGCCGGGCAAGGTGGTCCTGCGCATGCTCGGCATGCTGGACCGCCGCGTGTTGTGGCGGGTTCCCACTCGGGGGAATGAGGTGTTCCTCACCTTCGATGATGGGCCGGAACCCACGGTGACCCCGTGGGTGTTGGACACGCTGGCTGCGCACGGTGCCAAGGCTACCTTCTTCTGCTTGGGCCGCCATGCAGAGCAGCACCCGCAACTATTCCAACGGCTTAGGGATGAGGGCCATTCGGTAGGGCATCACACCTGGGATCATCCCAGTGGCTGGCAAACTCCTACTCGCTCCTACTACCGCAGTGTATTGCGCGGGGCTGAGCAGGTCGGGGGAGAATTATTCCGTCCTCCGTATGGCCGAATGAAAATTGGTCAGTCTCGAACAGTTGGCAGGCGCTTTCAAGTGGTGATGTGGGATGTGCTCGGTGGCGATTTCCGGAAGAACCGGAGCGGTGCATCCTGTGCCAGTTACGTACTGCGTCGGGCGAAGCCGGGCAGCATCGTTGTATTGCATGACAATCTGAAAAGCACAGCCTGCCTGAAGGAAGCCTTACCATTGATCTTGGAAGGCTGGGCGCGAAAGGGCTATCGCTGCGCCCCACTGGGCGCAGCCCTTGCTACGAGCCTACGATCCCGGTAACGATGTATTCCACCCGCATGTTCTCCGCGTGTTGTCTATCGGTGCATTCCACGCCGGGGCCGCAAGGATTCGTCGGTTTGTTGATACCGTAGCCCTTTACCGTGAGCCTATCCTTGGGGACCCCCTTGGTGTGCAGATAGGCATCCACCACCTTGGCACGGGCTTGGGTCAACTTCAGGGCAGCATCGGCGGGCTTGCGTGTATCGGCATGCACGCCCACCTCGATGTTCAGCGAGGGATTCACTTGCATGCGATCCGCCAATATGTCCAGTTCGGCCTTGGCAGTCGGCGACAAGACGGTACCGTCATCGGACCAGCTCACATACTTCAGGGGAATTGCCCGTCCAATTACCAGGCGCTCGAGTTCCAGCTTTTTCACGTCCCCCAGTTCGATCACGCCCCGTTGGACGCCGGCCGTACTTACCGGCACGCTGATGCTGAAGTAGTCGGGCTTCTCCAGCATCACTTCGAACTGTTCGTTGGGCTGCATGCGGAAGAGGAAATCACCGCCGGCGTCGGTGGTATGCACTTCACTGAAGAAGCTCGTCAGGTTCACCACGCTCACGCTCACGCCTTCCACGAAACCGATCTTGTCCTCGTACCTCACGGTACCCCGGAGCCAAATGCCGGCATCCGGCACCAAGTGGACATCCCGCGCCACTATCTGCTCTTTTCCGACATACTCCGTGCTCAGGTGCACAATGCCATCATAATGCCCGGGCATACTGGCCTTCACTGCATACTCCTTGTTCTCCTCCACCGGGAATGAATACCGGCCCTCCGCATCACTTCGCGTACTTTCCAGAACGGCCCCATCGGCATTGAGCAATACCAACTCCGCATCGGCCACGGGCATTGCATTGTCATCATCGATCACTGTTCCGGTGCAAAGGAAGCGCTGCTCCAGCGGATAGTGCATGGTGAACGCATAGATGTCATCGCCCCCGGCACCTCCCGGCCGGTCACTTGTGAAATAGCCTGTTGCATTGCTCTTGTCGATCACAAAGGCAAAGTCGTCCTTGGGTCCGTTCACCGGCGCGCCCACGTTCACCGAAAATGCAAAATCACCCCGGAGCCCGCGCTGTGAAGCAAATACATCCAAGCCACCCAACCCGGGAAGTCCCGTGCTGGAGAAGTACAAGGTGCCATCATCCGCTATGAAGGGGAACAGCTCGTTCCGCGCGGTGTTCACACCCGGACCGAGGTTGCGGGGTTCACCCCATTGCCCTCCCCTGTTCTCGCAGACGTAAATGTCGGTTCCCCCATACCCACCGGGCATGTCGCTTACAAAGTAGAACCACCTTCCATCGGAGGAAATGGCCGGATGACCCACCGAGCATTCAGGGTTGTTGTAGAGGAAGGGATCCTCTCCCTTCCATTCATCGCCCTCGCGCTTTGCGTGGAGGATGCTGAGGCGATGGATCCCGTTCTTGCTTTTCGATGCGTTGGTGCGCGTGTACCATAACGAGCCATCCGGTGCTACTACCGCTGGTCCTTCGTGTAGTTTGGAATTCAAGCTACCGCTCAAGCGCTTGGCACCCACGAGGTCCCCGCCGGGTTGGCGGCTCGCGCTGTACAGATCCAGAAAAGGTTTGTCGTTCCATGCGGAACGCCACTGCATGCCTACGGCCGTATCGCGGGAAGAGGAGAAGATCACCCGATCGGGTCCATCCCAAGTGGCGGCCATGTCGTCCATGGGAGAATTGATCGAGACACGGGTCACGGTGAAGCGGTCCATATTGGAGGTGAACTTCTTGGCGAAATCCACGATGTTGCTCTTCTTCGACCCATCCTCGTTCTGCGCCATTGCCAAATAGCGGTCCATCCACTCTTCAGCCTCGGCATATTTCCCGTTCCCTTTCAGGGCTTGGGCATACATGTACAGGTCGAGCGGTTCGCGGTTGAGGTACCTGACCACTTGGGCATACCAGACCTCCCCCTCCCGGGTATCACCCAGCTTCATGGAGCAATCCGCCAAGCGTTTCACCACATGTTCATTCACCGCACCGAGGTCGGCGGCGATCTTGTATTCCTCCTTGGCCTGCGCATAGGCCATGCGCTGGTAGTATCGGTCGGCGATGCGTGTGTGGGCTTCCGCACTGCCCTGTGCGAACACCGGTGCCGCCCAGCTCGTCAGCATCAATAGCGCGAGTATTTGGAGAACGTTCCTCATCAGAAATAGCGCGGCGAAATGGTGCGACCCTTGGTGAACTTGAAGTCGTAGCCCAACATGATCTCGTGGGTGCCCGCATTGTAGGCTCCCAGCTTGGTTGTTGTCATATCGAACGCGTAGCCCAAACGCAACTGTTCGTTCACTTGGTATTGGGCCATGAGACCGAAGGCATTGCCGAAGCGATACATCGCCCCGAACCAGACGCGGTCGCGAAGCAGGAAGTTAGCGTTCAGATCCAAGGAAAGTGGTGCTCCCTCCACGGCCCGCAACAGGATGGACGGCCTGAACTTGAGGTCCTGGGAGATGTCCATTACATAGCCGGCCATGAAGAAGTAATGCCTGAATTCTTGGTTGGTGGTCAGCAAGCCATCCGTGCCGATCACATTCTCAAGCAATTTGGGCGCACTGATGCCGACGTAGTAGCGAGGTGCATGCCAATAAAGCCCGAAGCCGAAATTGGGCAGGACCTTGCCGCTGATGTTCGCATTGCTTGGATCTGCTTCCACCGTGCTGAGCGAGGCCACATCCGCTTGAAAGAAATTGACTCCACCGCTGAGGCCGAATGCCAAGCGTGTATCGGTTCCGGTGCGGATGCGATAGGCCACATCGATGAAGGCACTGTTCTGTTTGGCCGGGCCGGCCACATCGTGGATCAGGTTGCCGCCCAAGGCCAGCTTGTTCCCGGGCAAAGGGGAATGCGCCGACAAGGTTTGCGTAGTGGGAGCTCCCGCGAAGCCCACCCATTGGTGCCTGCTGAGGGCCATGGCCGTGAACACATCGGCACTACCGGCATAGGCCGGATTGAATGCCAAGGTGTTGAACATGTACTGGCTGAACATGGGATCCTGTTGGGCCCGTGCCTTGGAAGCCGGAAAGGCCATGGCCAGCATAATGGCCACGATCATCAGTTGTGCAGGGCGCCTCATCGGTTCAGGTAGATAAAGCCTTTCAGCGGTTCGGAGCCATCGCCCAGGTCAAGGACATAATAGTAGGTGCCGGTGGATGCATCGCCGGGTACCAGCGCCTTTGGTGAACTTCCATCCCATACGGTGCGCACGTTATCATATCCGCTGGCCTTGTACACTTCACCTCCCCATCGATTGAAGATGATGATCGAGTTGAAGGGATACCCTTCGATGCCGGGTATGGTGAAGTTGTCGTTGATACCATCCCCGTTCGGGGAAAACGATTCCGGCACGAACACTTCATCTTGGAATACACAAGGTGACGTGCCTTCCACCACGCGCGGCGTGCAATGGTTGCCATCGTCCGCTTCGAAGCTGAATGACTGGCTGGTGAAGAAGGGTGCGCTGGTGAACACATAAGGCGCGGCAGCGCTCAAGGTGCCGGATCCACCGGTGACCACATAGCTTCCGGGAGTGCCTCCCGAGAGGGTGAACTTCACCACATAGGTGCGGTCCTGCTCGTTACAGATGCGCTGCACATCCGTCACGATCACCCCATCCACGATCAAGAGCCCGACCTCTGAACTATCGGAAGGGCAGCCTGACACATCCAACCGATACCGGAAGCGGTACTGGCCCGCAACGAGCTGGCTTGCATCCACTGTTCCTGCGGTCAATACACCGGATCCATCCAGATCGATCCACGTACCTCCTGATTGGGCAGCGCTACCCAGCAAGGGGAACAGTTCCACGGGGCCATCGTTGCAGAATTGGCCCGTACCGTCATTCCCAGCATTGGCTGGAGCGTTCACCACCATGGTTATCCGGGCCAGTGTATCGGCGCAATAGGTATTCCCCGAGAGGAAATAACCATACACCCCGGGTGGATCCACCGCAGGATCGAAAAGGCTGTCCGTGGCCGTGCCGTTGGGCGCTATCCATGTGCCACCGGGTTCAGCGCCGACCAAGAAAGATCCCAGTCGCACGGGCGTGCTGGTGGAACAGAGCGTTACGGTATTGTCCGGGCCGGGATCGGGGAAAGGCGAGATGTACATCAGCACCACGCTCTGTACTTGGCCACAGGCTGGGTCATTGAGGGTGTAGACGAGCGGATAGGAAGATCCCGGGACCAGTGCGGTGGCATTCAGCGTACTGCCGGTGATGGCCCCCACGCCGATCTGTTCACTCCACACGCCACTCGGGTCGGGAGATCCACCCAAGGATAAGAACAGGTCATAATCGGTGAGCGCACCACAGATGGTGTCGTTGCCTCCGATGCCCGCGTTCTGCCCTGCACCTACGTTGATCGTTACCGTGGCGGTGGCGTCACCACATGGTGGAGCACCGGTCACGGTGTAGGTGAACAAATAGGTTCCAATAGGCACTTGGGTCGCATTGAAGAGGCTGTCCGGCAATTGAGTGTTGCCACTATCTGTCCATGTACCCACGCTGTCTGCATTCGGCCCCAGTGCCGCGAACAAGTTCACAGCGGTATCAGTGGGGCAAATGTTGAGTACCGCATTGGCGCCTGCCTGTGGAGCACGCACTTCGGTGACGGTCAAGCGCGCGGTATCGCTGGCGCAGGGAGCTGTTCCTGTGCGGATGTAGAGGAACACTCCACTCACATCGATCGCTGGATTGTAGGTGGCACCATGGTTCGTAGGTGGGGTTCCATCCCTTCTCCACGTGCCTCCGCTTTGGGGGTTTCCAGCCAACTTGGTGAACATGTTGAAAGAGCCATCGCTGGAGCAGAAGGTGTAGCTGTTATCGCCACCGGCGAAAGGTTGCTGTACCACGGAGACCAACACCGTGGCGTTGGCAGAAGGGCACGGACCGTTACCCGGAACCGTGTACACATAGTTGCCTGGCGTATCCGTTTGCGGGTTGAATACCCCATTATGTGCTACGCCACTGAAGGTCCAACTGCCGATGCTATCCGGTGTTCCCCCCAGCCCTGTGCTCAGGTAGGCGGCTACGCCGTTGGAACAGAAGCTCAGTGAGCCATTGATCCCGGCGTTCACCGCCTGCTTGATCGTGATGTTCACGAAGGCGGAGTCAGCAGGGCAATTTCCGATAGCCGGTACGATGTACACATACGTTCCTTGAGGGTCCACCGCCGGATCCAGGATGGAACCGGTAAGGGCACCCCCAGCCGGGTAGTACCAAGTACCATTGATACCATAGGGCGGGCTCAACTGCGAGAACAGGTCAAAAGTGGTCATGTCGGAACAGATGGCTTGCGGCACTCCGTTCCCGGCCCTTGGTCCATTCTGGACGGTGACCGTAAGGATCGCCGTGTCGGGCGCACAACTGAGGGAGCCGCTCAGCACATAGCGATAGTGATGGACACCGACACCAGCTGCCCCGGCGTTCAACACACCATTGATCAAACCTGCTTGGCTTTCCACGCCGGTCCATACACCGCCGGGCTGGGGTGATCCGCCCAAGTACTGCAAGAGCGGCACAAAATCGCTGGAGCAAAGCGTGATGCTTGCATCATTACCGGCATTCAATGCCGCGGTCACTGTTACCGCCACGGTGGCGGTATCATTCGCACAGGGGCCACTACCGGCTACTGTATACCGGAAAAGGTACACACCCGCCGCTACGGCACAAGCATTGAATATGCCATTGCTCAACTGCCCGGATGCATTGATATCGGTCCATGTTCCTCCGGCCTGCGGAGTGCCTTGCAGGCCATCCAAGAGCACCACTGCGCATTCACTTACACATGCGCTGATGGTGCCGAATGTACCGGCATCCGGTTCGGGCACCAGGGTGATCTGCACAGTGGCCGTGGCATTGGTGCAAGGCGCTACACCAGCTACCGTGTACACATAGGTCCCGGCCGGATCCACTGCTGGATCGAACGTAGGTGCATGCGGTACGGCTGGTCCGGTAGCAGGCTGGTAGGTCCAGCTACCGTTGCTGTCCGGGGTGCCCCCTAGAAGGCCCAGCAAAGGCACAATGGAACCATTGGTACAGATCTGAGGCGCAGTGCTCACCCCTGCCTTGGGCTTGCGGTTCACCGTGATGGTCACCGTTGCGGTATCGTTCACACAGGGTGCATTACCGATCACGATGTAGCGGTACACATAGGTTCCGGCTACATGATCGCCTGGGACAAAGATGGATGGAGCGGAGGCCCCACTTGCATTGATCCAGTAGCCCGTTGGATTGGCGGAGGGTCCCAAGAGCATGAACATGTTCACATTGGGGCCATCGGTACATGCCACGGTGCTGGCATTGTTCCCGGCCACGGCCTTGGCGTTCTGGATAATGGTTGCTTGTGCAGTGCCGGCCGGGCAAGGAGAAATACCTTGGACGGTATAGGTGAACGTGTGGACACCTACACTGAAATTACCGGGCAGGTAGATCTCGTTCGCAGGAGTGCCATTGGCGTTCGTCCAAGTCCCGCCTGTATTGGGCGTGCCGTTCAACACGGTGCGCAACACGATGGCCGCCAGGGTATCATCGCAGATGGTCAACACGCCGTTATTGCCTGCACTGGGTGCCTGATTCAGTGCTACGGTCACTTTCGCCGTAGCGTTCGCACAGCCTCCGCCACCCTGCACCGTGTAAGTGTAGGCTCCAGGGAGGTCCAGGTTCGGGTTGAAACTGCTTCCATGGCTCACACCATTGTAGCTCCACGTTCCACCACTTTGGGGGTTGCCGCTCAGATACGGGAAGAGGGCCGTAATGGCACTGGTGGAGCATAACGCGAGATTGCCATCTCCTCCCGCACGTGGGGCTGCGGCCACATTGATGGTGAGCGTGGCCTGTGCCGGTCCGCAGGGTGAGTTACCCACAGGCTGCACCGTATAGCGGAAACTGTGGGTTCCAGGTCCGGCCGCAACGGGATCAAAAATGCCGTTGCTTGAAGGGCCGGAAGGCAGGCGCCACCATGACCCGTTGAGGTCGTGGGTGCCGCCGAGGCTGTCCACCATGGCAAAGAGGCCCGCGGTCGAACAAATGTTGATGCTGCGACTTTGCCCCGCATTTGGTGGGGGCAGAACAGCCACTGTCACAGTGCTGACATCGGCTGGGCACGGCGGGATCCCGTTCACATGATAGGTGTACACCCCAGGCGCGTTGCTTCCCGGCTGGAAGGTCCCGCTGAAGTATGCTTGGGAAGGCGCTGGACCTGTCCACGTTCCGGTGAGGTCATGCGGTCCACCTAAGAGGGTGTCCAGAGAAACCGAAGCACCATTCTGGCAGAAGGCCACGGAGGTATCCCGCCCTGCCTGTGGCGAGATGGTCTCGAACACCGTGACGGTTCCCTCAGCTACTCCACACGGAGCAATACCTGTAACACGGTAGGTATAGATCCCCGGAGCACTGGTGCCGGGCACGTACGTGCCTGTGGGGAATGGCACCATACCTGGAGCAAACCAAGCGCCACCGGGTCCTGCACCAGCAAGCTCGTTGATGAGCAGGAAGCTCGGGGCATTGTTGCACACCGCCTTGGTAGCAGCACCACCGGCCTGCGGCACCGGGCTCACGTTCACGGTGAGCGAACTGGACTTGTCCACGCAAGGGAATGTTCCTGATACCGTGTAGATGTACACGCCGGGCGCATCCTGTCCCGGTACGAAGGTGCTTGTATGCGGCAGTCCGTCCGGCCCTTTCCAAGTACCGGTCGGGTCGGGAGTGCCACCCAGCAGTGCGAACATGTTGAACTGCGGATCGCTGGCACATTTGGTGGTCACTGCCGGCAACCCGGGATTCGGCCCGGTTGTCTCATTGACGTGCAAGATGGCCACCGCGGCGGCGCATGGTGCGGTGCCGCTCACGGTATAGGTGTAATCTCCGGGGTCGAATGTGCTGGGTACGTAGGTTCCGCTGAACACTTCATTCCCCGGTGCGGGCCTGCGCCACGTCCCTCCCGCAGCAGCTGGGCTGATGTAGGGCAAGAGACTAACGGGGGGCCCATCGGAGCAGAAGGTGGCCCAGCCCTCATGCCCGGCATTGGGACCGGCGGTCACGATCACGGTCACAGTTGCGGAGTCCGATGCACAGCCCATGGTTCCGGTGAGCTTGTACCGGAACTGATAGGTTCCTGCGCCAGCGCCATTGGCATTGAAGAACTGGCCGGTTACTTGGCCGGTTGCATTCAGATCCAGCCACATGCCTCCCGCTTGTGGACTACCGCCAAGACCGGTGAACAGGTCCACGTTGGTTTCCGTGTTGCAAACGTTCTTGGTGCCGTTGTTACCGGCATTCAGCAAAGGCACAATGGTGATCCTTACCAAAGCGGTGTCCGCCACACAGAGTCCACTGGCAGGTACGATGTAGCGGAAATCGTAGTTCCCTGGGGCAAGTTGCGTGGGCGTGCCGGGGTTGAAAAAGTGTGTACTGAGCCGGCCCGTTACGGTGACCTCGCTCCAAGTTCCGTTGAGGTCGGGTGTTCCTCCCAGAGCATCGAAGAGGTCCACGGTCACCTGGCCAGCGCAGATGGTGAGGGTGCCGCTGGTTCCGGCATTCGGTGCTTGGGTCACGTTCACCGTAACGGTTGCACTGTCCGGGCCACAAGGAGCGGTTCCGGTCACCTTGTATTTGTAAACGAACGTGCCTGCGGTGGTAGCAATGAAGACGCCATTGCTGGTGGAGCCTCCGGGGCCGGTCCATGTGCCACCGGCATCGGGTGTTCCGCCCAAGCTGTTGAACAGGTTCACCGGATCGGCGGTGCTGCACAAGGGCAACGTAGCACTGGTACCTGCCACGGGCCTGCGGTTCTGCGTTACCGTTACCACGGCCGTGGCAGCCGCACAGGGACTGAGGCCGGCCACTGTATAGGTGTATCCACCTTGCAATGCACCGGGGCCGGGCACGAAGGATCCGTTGTTGTTCCCGTTGCTCGGGTTCTTCCACGTTCCGCCTGGATTCGGGTTTCCGCCAAGCAGGGCGAACAGGTCCACGGGCGCACCATCACTGCACACCACGATGGCGCCATTCGTGCCGGCCACGGGGGCCGTATTCACGTTCACTGTTACCTGTGCGGTATCATTCACGCAAGCAGTGAGTGCCTGTAGCACATAGCGGTATACGCCCGGTGTGGTGGTACCCGGCGTGAACTGTGCGGGAACCGTGGCATTCGCTGCATTCAGCCAGGTGCCTCCGGCATCAGGGCCACCTCCGAGTATGGTGCCCATGTTGAAGGGCGGATTGGTGCTACACTGGGTCGTGGTGCCGTTCGTGCCGGCATTGGGGGCTTGGTTCTCCACCACCTGCACGGTCGCGGATACGTTCGGGCAAGGCGTAACACCGGTGACGGTGTATGTGTAGTTGCCGGCGGGGTGAGCCGGGTTGGACGGTTGATAGATCCCTCCAGCAAGGACCCCACCTCCAGGGAGCGGCTTGGTCCATACACCGCCCGTAGCGGGTGATCCTCCCAAGTAAGAGAAGAGGTTGGTATTGGAGCTGGTGCTACACAGGGTCACCGAACCATTGCTGCCTGCGTTGGCTGCTGTTACCACCGTAACGGTTACAGTTGCCGTGGCATCGGAACAGGGCGATGTACCCAGAACGCGATAGGTGTAGATGCCCGGGGTGCTGGTGCCGGGCACAAAATTACCGGAAGGCACGGGGCCATCGGGGCCGGTCCAGGTACCGCCCACATCGGGGGTCCCGTTCAGCTTGGTGAAAAGGGCAAAGGAGCCGCTGCTGCTACAAACCGTAAGGGTTCCGTTGGTACCGGCTTTCGGTGCTGTAGTGACCGAAACGTTGACGGTAGCAGTAGCTGGAGCACACGGCGATTGCCCGGTCACCGTATAGGTGTATGCGCCCGGAGGCGTGGTGCCTGGAACAAAAGTGCCGGAAGGGAAGGGTTGGTTGGTCGGTCCTCTCCATGTACCACCGGCTGCCGGGGTACCTCCCAATTGGGAGATCAACGTGAATGAGGCTGCATTGGAGCATTTTACCACGTTGGCATTGCTGCCTGCATTGGGCGCGGCCCGCACGACCACGGTGACCTTCGCGGTGGCGGGGCTGCACGGTGCTTGTCCTACAACCGTGTAGGTGTATTGTCCTGTGGGATCCGTGTTGGGCTGGAATTGACCGGAGTGGGGGCCGTTCGGTCCGCTCCATGTACCTCCTACATCCGGCGTTCCACCCAAGGAATCGCGCAGGTTGAAGACCGCTCCATCACTACATACCGACACCGATCGGTTGGTACCGGCATCCGGTGCCTCGCGCACGGTGATATTGAGCGTGGCCGTATCGTTTGCACATGGGCTGGTGCCTGCTACCACGTAGGTGTATAGGCCGGCCGGAGAGGTACCCGGGGTGAACGTGTTACTTCCGCCAGGGGTCCAGGTACCGGAAGCAGCCGGTGAACCGCCCAGTTTTGATCGCAAGCTGAAGGCTACATCGTTGCTGCAGACCGTAGTGCTCGCGCTGTTACCCGCATTCGGGGCGTTCACTACCGTCACCACTACGTTCGCGGTGGCATTCGGGCAGGGGGGCGTGCCATTCACCGTGTAGGTGTAGGTACCGGCCACGGAGGTCCCGGGGGTGAACATGTTGCTCACCGGAGCACCAGCCAAGGTCCATGCTCCTCCCACATTCGGAGAGCCGCCGAGCTTGGTGAACAGGTCCACTACCGGCCCGTTGCTACAGGTATTCAGCGTCCCCGCGGTACCGGCATTCGGAAGGGTATTCACCGTTACCACCACGTTCGCGGTAGCATTGGGGCAGGGTGCAATGCCGGTAACTGTATAGGTGTATGTTCCGGCAGGCGATGTTCCCGGCGTGAAGATGTTGCTGACCGTGGTCGCTCCAAGTTTCCAAACGCCGCCAGCATCCTGCGCGCCGCCCAAGCGAGTGAAGAGATCGACAGGCGCACCATTCTCACATACGGCAAGGGCTGCGGAAGTGCCGGCATCCGGGAGGGCGTTCACCGTCACCACCACGTTCGCGGTAGCGTTCGGGCAAGGTGCTATGCCGGTAACGGTATAGGTGTATGTACCGGCGGGTGATGTACCCGGTGTGAATGTGCTGCTGACCGTAGTGGCTCCAAGGGTCCAAACGCCGCCAGCATCCTGCGTGCCACCCAAGAGGGGAGCCAAATTCACGGGGGCACTATTCTCGCATACGGCAAGGGTGGCTGAGGTGCCGGCGATCGGTAGCGGGTTGACCGTAACAGTAACAGTGGCGCTGGCGGAAGGAGGACCAACTACGGTATAGGTATAGACCCCGGGTGCATCCGTTGCCGGATCGAAGGTTCCCGGATGACCGGCCGGACCGTTCCATGTTCCGCCAGCTTCCGGGGTGCCGTTCAAGTGAGCGAACAGTTGAATGCTCGCGCTGTTGCTGCAGAGGGAAACACTTCCATCCGTTCCCGGCCCCGCTGCGAGGGCGACCCTGTTCTCATGGGCCACATCGCCCAGCAACGCCAGGCCCTTAGCAGAAAGTGTAGGAATGCCGACCAATAGAAAAAGGATCGACAGTATGCCTACTAGTGTCTTGTTCACCTTCATATGATCGCCATTACCCGCTTTCCAAAGTGGTATTAATGGTGCCGCAAGATAGAAAGTTACCTCCCCGTGGAAACCTACCGCTCGACAACGCTGTGTGACAGCATCGCCAAACGGGCTATTTCACCCGACCAACACCCTATATGTCTGGATCAATTCTTGACGCCCCGCGCTCAAGGTGTGGGTGCCAAGGCTGGAATATCGGGTGGCGGAGGTGGTTCCTTCCCGAAGGTCACGCCCAACATCACCTCATGTGTACCGGAGGTGTAATTGCGCAAATTGGTAGTGGTGAGATCGTAGCTGTAGCCGAACTGGAAGGTCTTTTTCATCCAGTACCCGACCATGAAGCTGAGCGCATCCTCCGTGCGGTAGGTCGCACCAAGCCATACCATGTCCCGATAACGCAAGGTGGCCGTAAGGTCGAGCTTCGGTGGGACCGGGTCCACATACTTCAGCAGGAAAGAGGGTTCCAACTTCAGATCATCACCAATGGGAATGCGGTATCCGCCCAGGGCATAATAATGCGCCGCCAAGGTGCTGAGGCTTTGGTCACGGTCATCAAAGAAGATGACCCTGTTGCGGAGCAGTTGCGGTGCCGTGGCCCCGAACCACCATTTTTCATGGTAGAGGTAGAGGCCGAAGGTGGCATCCGGCATCAGGGATCCGCGTAGCTGGTCGTCCATCAAGGGGTCATCCGGATCGTGGAATTGGATCTTGGATCCATCGATCAGGAACTGAAGCATGCCGAAGGAAAGCCCCAAGCCCAGCTTGATGTCCTCTGTAATGCGGAAGTGGTATGAGTAGCTGAGCTGCATGCCCGTGCGGCGCGAAGGCCCTACGTTATCCGTGAAGATGTAGCCACCCACGCCCATGTTGGTGCCCAAGGGCGTGGTAGCACTGAGCATGAAGGTGCGCGGTGCATCCTGAATGCCCACCCACTGGTTCCTGTGGGTGCTCCGGATCTCGAACCAGGGCCTGCTTCCCGCCACGGCCGGGTCGTAGAGATAATCGTTGCTGTTGTACTGGCTGAGCTGCGGCAGTTGCTGTGCGCGCACGGCCTGCAGGGACGATCCAGCGATCAGGAGAAGAAGGAGATGTCGCATGCTGTCCATGTGTTAGCGGATCACGGTAAGCGGTCCGGTAAGTGCCTCCGGGAAGCGATCGTCGTGCAGTTCAACAACGTAATAGTAGGTGCCCATGGGAACTACCTTCCCATCGTACTTGCCATCCCACGGCACGGCGTAGCCTACACTTCGGAACAGCGGTTCGCCCCATCGGCTGAAGACCTGTACTTCGATGTTCGGGAAGAGGCTTGCGATGTCCAAGACCCAGGTATCGTTGTGGCCATCGCCGTTCGGTGTGAAGCCACTGGGCACCTTCACCTCGGGCACCACTGTTACCAACACGGAATCAATGCTGGCACAGCCATCAGGCCCTATCACGGTGAGGTGGAACCACGTGGTGGTGCTCAATGTGGCAGTGGGGTTCGCAATGTCATTGTGGTCCAGTAAGCTGTCGGGCTGCCAGATGAAGGTGCTTCCCGGAGGGCCGGCAGGTGCCCCTCCCAACACCGTTGTACCCTGTAGATAGATACTGCGCGCCAGCCCTGCATCGGCGATGGGTGTGGGCAGTACGGTGATCACTAAGGTGTCTGCATCCGTGCATACGCCATCGGCCACATTCAGCACGTAGGTGTACACCCCATCCGGCAGGTTGCCCACGTTGATCACGGCATCGGTGCCGATGGAATTTCCTTGGTCATCGAACCACGCATAGGTGGTGGCGCCTTGGCTGGCCGAGCCATCCACCGTGATCAATACGCCGGAGCATTCCGTGCGATCGCCACCGGCATCGGCTACCACCGTGTTCAGTGCAGCCACCATCACCATTGTGATCACTTGGCAGTTGTTCTGGTCCGTCACGGTCAACACATAGCTACCGGGTAGCAAACCACTGATGTCCTCATCCGTGGAGGTAAAGCCATTCGGACCGGCCCATGCCACATCGTATCCGGGCATGCCACCGGAGATGGTAACGGCTATGGAGCCGTCGCTGGCGGTATTGCAACTGGCCGCGATCACAGCATCCTCGGTAACCACCAGAACAGGAGGCTCGGTGATGCTGTAGGTGATGCTGGTATCACAACCTGCTACATCCGTAATGAGCACCGTCCAATTGCCTGGGCAGAGGCCGCTCACGGAGGAAGTGCCTTGGCCGTTATCGGGATCGGGTGTCCACTGGTAAGTGAGTGTTCCCACTCCACCGGTAGTGGCCAGGTCGATGCTGCCGTTGCAATCGCCATTGCACGTTACCTGTTGCATGGTGGCCACGGGTAGGATCGGCGCGAAGGGATCGATGGTGAAGGCATAGGTGGTGTCGCAGCCGGCACCATCGGTGATGGTCACCGTCCAATTGCCCGGGCACAGGTCGGTCACCTGATCCGTGCCTTGGCCGTTGGGGTTGCCCGGTGCCCAGAGGTAGCTAAAGCCTGCGCCGGTTCCACCGGTGGGTGCGACCGAAGCACTGCCATCGCAGGGGCCGTTGCAGCTTTCCCCGAGGAAGCTGAGGTTGGCCTCGATCGGATCACCGGCATCTATGGTGAACGGAGTCACGATCTCACATCCGCGGGAATCCGCGACCGTAAGCGTGTAGTTACCTCCGCAAAGGCCGAAGACATCCACCACGTTCAGGTCCACTACGGTACCATTGTCCGTTGCCCAGGTGATGGCATAAGGGGGTACACCACCGGCGATATCCGTATGGGCCGTTGCCACACAATCAGTAAAGCACACATTGTCCGTGTGTGTGAGGCCCACTGTCAAGAGCGGTGGATCCGTCAAGGTGAGTGTGAAGGTGGTATCGCAGCCGTTGGCGTCGGTGATGGTGACGCTCCAATCATCGGCGCAGAGCCCGGTGACAGCATGGGTGCCTTGCCCCGTTCCCGGTTCCGGCGACCAGCTATAGCTGAGCGTACCGGTGCCTCCCTGCCCCATCAAGGTGATGGCTCCATCACATGCTCCATTGCACGTAACGGGTACCACTACGGCCATGGCGGTGATCGGCGGTGGCGCAAGGATCAGCGCATCCTGGATGATCGAGCAGCCATCCACATCGGTGATGGTGACCTGGTAGGATCCAACGCACAGGCCGGTCACTTGGGGAGTGGTTTCCGGCGTGCCGGTGCCCAGGTCCCAGGAGTAGGTATAATCCCCTGCCCCGCCTGTTGGACCTACCGTGGCAGTGCCATCGCAGGTCGTCGGACACGTGACCGGTGTGGTGCTGAGGTTGGCGACAATGGCATCAGGAGCGTTCACACTGGCCGTGTCCAGGCTTGTGCAGCCAAGCCCGTTGGTCACTTGCACGAAGTAGGTGCCTGCGCAGAGGTTGGACAGTGTGTTCCCCGCTTCATTCAGATCGTTCCCCGCCGCATCGAACCAAGCCGCAGTGCATGGCGGTTCATCGCAATTGAAGGATACGCTCACCACCCCATCGCATTGATCGGGACAGGTGAGCATGAAGTCGGTGGTGGACAGCACCTCGCCACCCAGGTCGCTCACCGGAACCGGGAGCTCCACTTCGCAGCCATGGGCATCCACTACGCGGACCGTGTAGAGGCCTGCGCAGAGATCGATGATGGTAGTACCGCTTCCCAGCGCAGCACCGTTCTGCAACCACGTGATCGCATAGGGGGCCGTTCCTCCGGCAGGGACCACCGAGGCTGTGCCGTTGCAAATGCTGCACGTGCTCAAGGTTGAACTGGTGGCCGCCGAGAGCGGATCGGGTTCCGAGATGGTATAGGTGATGGTCGTATCGCAACCGTTCAGATCGGCGATGGTAACGGACCATTCACCCGGGCAGAGGTTGAAGGCCGCGTTGCTACCCGGGCCGTTGGGTGGCATGGGCGACCAGACGTAGGAGTAAAATCCATTCCCACCGGTCGGGGCAAGCACGATGCTTCCATCGCAGGCGCTGCTGCAGGTAACCTCTTCCACCGTGGCGGAAACCGACAGCGGTGCGGGTGCAGTGATCAACACGCTGGCTACGATATCACAACCGGAAGCATCCGTAATGGTCACTTGGTAGGAACCCGGGCAAAGCCCCGTGGCCTGTGGGGTGCCTTGTCCGCCGCCGGGTGCCGGTACCCAGTTGAAGGTATAGGGTGCTGTGCCGCCGGTAGGGCCTACCGTGGCGATGCCGTCGCAGCGATCATAGCACCTCACCGGGCTGGTGCTCAGGTTCGGCACGATCACCTGTGAAGGGACCACCTGTGCGGTATCCACCGTGGCACAACCGGAGCCGTTCAGGACCTGCACCAAGTAACTGCCCGTGCACAAGCCGGAGAGCGTATCCTGCCCTTGCGCCAAGAGGTTGCCGCCCATATCGTACCAGGAGACGACACAGGGTGCATCCGTGCAATTGTAGGTGACGCTCACGGCACCATCGCAGGCATTCGCGCAGAGGGTCTGCCCATCCACGGCGGTGATCGTTTCGCCGTTCGCATCAGGCACTACCACGGTCTGTGTAGCTGTGCAGCCATGTGCATCGGTCACGTTGGCCACGTAGATGCCTGCGCAGAGGTCCGTGAGCATATCCCCGCTACCCGCCGGGTTCCCGTTGCTGGTCCATTGGACGTCCGCTGGTGCCGTTCCACCGGTCACCACGAGGGTGGCAGTGCCATCGCAAACAACGCAATGGCTCTCGGTGGTGGTGGCTGCCAAGGTCAACGGCAGGGGATCGATCAGTGTGAAGCTCACGGTGGTATCGCATCCGTTCGCATCCGCCACGGTAACCGACCAAGTGCCGCTACACAGCCCGCTCACGGTCGCCGTGCCTTGGCCTGCGGGTGGCAATGGCGACCAGGTATAGGTGAAGGGTCCGTTGCCACCTTGTGCATTCAACGCAATTTCTCCATCGCATTGGCCCACACAGCTGATGTCCGTGGCAACAGCCGCCACGTTGATCGGATCCGGGGAAAGGATGAGCACACTGTAGGTTGCATCACAACCGCCCTGGTCCTGTACGAAAACATCATAGCTACCTGCACACAGCCCCGTGGCTTGTGGCGTGCCTTGGCCGCCACCCGGTGCCGGGCTCCAGCTATAGCTGAACGGACCAACGCCGCCCACGATGCCAATGGTGGCTATTCCATCGCAGGTGTTCACACAACTGGTGGGTGAGCTACTGATGTTGGCCACCAAAGGAGCGGGCTCGGTCACCCGCGCGGTATCCACGGTGATGCAACCACTGCCGTTGGTCAGCGAAACGAGGTACATGCCCGCGCATAGATCGTCCAGCATATCCGTGCCCGTACCTATGCTGTTGCCCAGCATATCGGTCCATGCTACCGTGCAAGGCGCTACGCTGCAGTTATAGCTCACCGAAACGGATCCGTCGCATACATCGGGGCAACTCGTGATACCGTCGGTGATGTTCAGCACCTCGCCGTCGCTATCGGATACGGCCACGGCCAAGGGAACGGAACATCCGGAAGCATCCGTAATGGTCACGGTGTATACCCCCGCACAGAGGTCCGTAAGGAGACTATCCGCAGTGGTCACGTTCAAGGGTGCACCCCAGAAGAAGGAGTAGGGAGCGCTGCCGCCTGCGGCATGCAATTGCGCAGCTCCATCGCAGCTCCCGCAATGGCTTTGCGTCACATCCACGCTGGCCACAATGGGTGTAGGCTCAGCGAGTGTATAGGTAACTGTGGTATCGCAGCCACTGGCATCGGTGATCAGCACGCTCCAGTTGCCGGCGCAGAGCTGGCTCACATTCGCCGTGCCTTGGCCTACCGGCGGTGCAGGTGTCCACACATAGGTAAAGCCCGGAGTTCCACCCTGCGTATCCAGGTCGATCGCTCCATCGCATGGACCCGCACAGCTAATGTCCGTTATGGCCGCGTTCGGATCGATCGGCAAGGGCGCCGTGATGCTGAATTCCAGAAGCGTATCACAACCGTTCGCATCGCTCACAAGCACTTGGTAGCTACCCGCGCAGAGGCCGGTGGCCGTGGAAAGTCCTTGACCATTTGCAGGCGTGGGCGTCCAGAAATAACTGTACGGGGCGGAGCCACCGGTGGTGGCTGTGATGGTGGCGGTGCCCTCGCAACTGTTCGAGCAGGTGGCCATGGTGAGGGCGATCGTCGGCTCTATCGGAACGAATGCAGGCACCGTGAACGGCACAATGGAATCACATCCGTTCATATCCGTGATGGTCACGGTGTAGTTCACTCCGGCGCACAGCCCTGTCACCGCATTGGTACCCTGGCCCGTTGCGGGCTCAGGTGCCCAGAGGTAGCCATACACGCCGGCTCCACCCACGGGAGCAACCGAGGCTTCCCCGGTGCAGGTGGCGGTGCAATTCTCAGGAAGGATCGTGAGGTTGGGTTGGATCGGGGAAGCGTTGGAGATGGTAAAGGCCAGCGTGGTATCGCAACCAGCGGCATCGGTGATGGTCACCGTACCCGGGCCTTCGCAGAGGCCACCGGCAGTTCCGGTCCCTTGGCCGGTGACCGGCGCAGGGGCCCACACATAGCTGTATCCACCTGCCCCACCCGTGGCCACAACCGTGGCTTCGGCTGTGCATCCATCCCAGCAAAGTCCGTCCACCGAGGTGATCGTGGCTTCAATGGGCGAAGTCGGTAGGATGGTGAAGCACCACGTGGTATCGCAGCCTGTGCCATCCGTAATGGTAACGCACCAATCGCCTGCGCAGAGCCCGCTCACGGAGGCGGTTCCGGCACCCACAGGAGGGGCCGGTGACCAGGCATAGGTGAAGACCCCGTTGCCGCCCACCGGCGACACCGTGGCGGTTCCGTCGCAAGGTCCGTTGCAGCTTTCATTGGTGAACACGCCTTGTGGGTCGATCGGATCGGGCGACCCGACCACGAAGACCAGCGTTGTATCGCAACCAGCAGCATCGCCGATGGTGACGCTCCATGTTCCCGGGCAGAGGTCCGCCACGGATGCCGTGCCTTGGCCGCTTCCCGGCTCGGGTGTCCAGACATAGGTGAACGCTCCCACCCCACCGATCGCACTAACGCCGATGGTTCCATCGCAAACATTTGCGCAACTCGCTGGAGTAATGGTTCCGGCCGCTATGATCCCACCGGGGCGCGAAATGGTGAATTGCACCGTGGTATCGCATCCGGCAGCATCGGTGATCGTCACCGTGTACGTGTCCGGGCAGAGATCGCCCGCGGTGGAAGTTCCTTGCCCGGTTCCCGGCTCAGGTGCCCATACGTAGGTGTAGCCCGGCGTGCCTCCGCTCACGGCGAGCACAGCGCTTCCATTGCAAGCGGTTCCGCAGGATGCGTTCGTGATATCCAGTGCCGCCACGATCGACGTGGGTGCATCAATGGTGAATGCGATCAGCGTATCGCAACCGGCCGCGTTGGCGACCCGTACGGAATAGCTTCCGGCGCAAAGTCCGGTGGCAGTGGCGGTCCCTTGGCCTGCGCCGGGCGCGGGTGTCCAAGTGAAGGTGAGGCCGGTGAGGTCACCCGTGAGGGTAGCGGTGCCATCACAATCATTCGAACAGGTAGCCGCTGTGAATGCGAGGGCCACATCGATCGGCAGGGGTTGGGTAAGCGTGAAGCTGTAGAGGCTATCACAACCTCCGCTGGAGACCCGTACCAGGTAGTCTCCCGCGCACAGTCCAGTGGCTTGGGCCGTTCCATTCCCATTCGGAGGTATCGGTGACCAGGCATAGGTGAAGGTGCCGTTGCCTCCAGTGGCGGCCAGCACGATCGATCCATCGCACGAACCGGCGCAGGTCGGGTCGGTCACGGTGGCGTTGGCCTCTATCACTGGGGGTGCGGTCACCGTAAAGATCAAGGTGGTGTCGCAACCTGCTTGGTCGCCGATGGTAACGTTCCAAGTACCGGGGCATAGGCTCGTAACGGAGGCGGTGCCTTGGCCGCTTCCCGGTTCAGGGGTCCACGTCCAGGTGTAAGGGGCCAACCCACCCGTCGCCGTTACATCGATGGCGCCATCGCACACATTCGTGCAACTCGCCGGGGTAACGGTTCCTGCGGCGGTAATGCCGGGAGGACGGGTGATGGCGAACTGCACGGTGGTATCACATCCGGCTGCATCGGTGATGGTGACGGCATAGTCGCCGGGGCAAAGACCGCCAGCGGTGGAGGTGCCTTGTCCGGTGCCCGGCGCAGGTGCCCAGAAGTAGGTGTAGACAGGGGTGCCACCGGTAGTGGTGATGGCCACGCTGCCATCGCAGTCCGTACCGCAGGAAGCATCCGTGATCTGCAGGGCAGGCACGATCGGCGTGGGTGCGTCAATGGTGAAGGCGATCAGCGTATCGCAACCCGCTGCATTGGTCACGGTAACGGCGTAGTTGCCGGCGCAGAGGCCTGTGGCAGTGGCGGTCCCTTGGCCTGCACCCGGTGCAGGTGCCCACGTGAAGGTGAGGTCCGTAAGGTCGCCCGTGAGCGTGGCGGTGCCATCGCACGCATTCGCACAGTTGGCCGCGGTAATGGCCAAGCTCACATCAATGGCAGGCGGCTCGTTGAGCGTGAACGTGAAGGTGGTATCGCAAACTCCGCTGGTGACCAGTACTTGATAGTCGCCTGCGCAAAGGCCGGTGGCTTGAGCCGTCCCGTTCCCATTCCCCGGAACGGGTGTCCATACATAGGTATAGCTGCCATTTCCACCCGTGGTGGCCAGCACGATGGAGCCATCGCACGAACCCGCGCAGGTCGGGTCGGTCACGTTGGCATGAGCCTCGATGAGGTCCGGCGCCGTGATGGTGAATGTGATGGTGGTATCGCAACCCACGGCATCCGTAACGGTAAGGCTACCGGGACCTTCACACAGACCGGTGACCGAGGCCGTGCCTTGGCCGGTGGCGGGTGCCGGGTTCCAGAGATAGGTATAACCCGGGGTACCTCCGTTCACCACTACTTCTGCTTCGCCGTCGCAGGTGCCGGGGCAGCTGGCAGGTGTCAATTGGAACACCGCTTCCAAGGGAACGGCTGGCAGGATGTTAAAGGCCTGAACGATCTCACAGCCGTTGGCATCCGTTATAGTGACGGTCCACACTCCGTCGCAAAGTCCGCCGGCCGTGGCGGTTCCTTGTCCGCTTCCCGGTTCGGGTGCCCATACATAGGTGTATCCGGGGGTTCCTCCATCCACCGTGGCGGTGGCGGTTCCATCGCAGGCGTTCCCGCAGGTCACATCGGTCTGGCTGGCGGCAAGGGTCAATGGATCCGGTTCGGTAATGATGAACTGAAGCGTGGTATCGCAGCCGTTATCGTCGCTGATGGTCACGGTCCAAGTGCCTGCACACAGGCCGGTCGCCGTTGGTGAGCCATCGCCCGCCGGGCTGCTGGGCCCCCAGGCGTAGGAGAGCGTACCGGTTCCGCCCGTGGCGGGTGCGGTGGCCGTACCGTCGCAATCACCTGCGCAACTCACATTGGTTTGCGAGGCGTTCGGCGAGATCGGCAGCGGGGCTTCAATGGTGAATTGCACCGTGGTATCGCAGCCTCCTCCATCCGTGATGGTCACGCTCCAGTTGCCGGGGCAGAGCTGTGCAGCGGTGTTGGTGCCTTGGCCTGCAGGCGGCGCCGGGCTCCAGAGGTATGCATAGGGCGGGGTGCCTCCAGCGGGGGCCACCGTTGCGGTGCCATCGCAGCTATTGGCACAGGTGGCATCGGTGCTGCCCGGGTTGGGGATCAATGCAGGCGGTGCATCAATGGTAATGGAGACCACCGTATCGCAGCCCGAATCCAAGTCCACAATGGTCACCGTGTAAGTGCCTTCGCAGAGCCCTGTTGCGTTGGCCGTGCTTTGGCCTCCACCCGGTGCCGGCGACCAGCTGTAGCCGTAGAGCCCGCCACCACCGGTGGGAGCTACGGAAGCCGTGCCATCACAAATGCCGCCGCAACTGGCATCCACGTGCGTAGCGTTGGGGATGATCGGCGCCGGTTGATCGATCACGAATTGCAGCGTGGTATCGCAGCCGTTCGCATCGCGGATGTTCACCGTGTAGTTCCCCGCGCACAAGCCGGTGACCGATGGCGTGCCGTCCCCTGCCGGGTTACCGGGGCCCCAGTTGTATGTGAAGCTGCCCGTGCCACCCACCGGAGCCACCGTGGCCGTTCCATCGCAGGCATTCGCACAGAGCACATCCGTGGTGGTCAGGTTGGGCTGAATGGGCTGTACGGGGAAAACGAAGGTGGTGTCGATCGCGCATCCATTGGCGTCCGTTACATGCAGGGTATTGCTTCCCGGACAGAGCTGGTTGAAGCTGGCACCGGTCCCCGCGCCGTTGTTCCATGAGTAGTTATAGCCCGGCACGCCACCCACGGCGAACACCGTGGAAGAGCCGTTGCACACGCCATGGCAGGTAGGCGGCTGCGTACCGGTGAAGATCACGCTCAGCAACGCCGGGTCCGTCACCTGCACCGTGGTGGCACAGCTTACCCCCTGCCCTTGGTCCGTTACGATCACGATCTGGTTCCCCGGGCACACGTTGTTCCATGTGGCCGTGGTAGGGCCGCCGACCCAGCTATAGGTGAATGGACCAACGCCGCCTACGACCACCACGCGCACGCTGCCGTTGCACACCCGGTGGCAGCTCACGCCGAAGCCGTTGTAGTTGCTCATCAACTGGGCGTCAATGGTAAAGGGGGTCTGGCCCACGGCCGTGGCGCATACGTTCATGGCCCGCAGCGCATCATCCGCAGTGCTGCCTTCGATCCATTCTGCGGGCGCTCCACCGATCAGCAAGCGTGAAGTTCCGGGATCAACGGCTTCGCGGTTCCGGCCGGGAGCATACTCCCGTACCAAGAACACCACCGAACTACCTGCCATCAACTTCGCGCCGCGATCGCCCACGGCAAGCTTGCCCGCACGCAGCATGTTCCCATTGGTCACCAACGTACCGGAGCGCAGTTGCAGGTCCGAACGGTCATTCACCACCAGATCGCTTCGCATGGACCAGGTGCCTCCACCGGTGAAGAGCAGATCTCCCTTCAGCGGAATGCCACGCAGGTCCAACTGGCTCACCGGTTTTCCATTCACCAGCTCCACCGTACCCGAATAGTCCCAGGCCACGCTTCCGCGCAGCTCCAGATCGCCGCCGACCCGCATGCGGCCTTGCGAACCCGCCAGCGTAATGGAGGCTCGTGTTCCATCCAGCACCAGATCGCCCACCGCGGCATCCTTGTTCACCGTCACCACCACTTGCCCGCTTGCAGGGGCGATGGTTACCGCATCGCCACTGCGGGGTACACCGGCACCACCGGCGCCGTTGGCGGTAAGGGACCAATGCGCGGCATCGTTCCAAGTGCCATTGCCACCCACCCAGTGCCGCTGATCTTGCGACCAGGCCAGTGCGGGAATAAGCAGGCCGCACAGCAGCCATGCATACGCTGAAAGCGGGGACCGCTGGGATCGGATCTTGCTCATTCGAAGATGGGGCATCGTACGATCATTTTGTTGGGATCGATGGGCGTGCATGGATAGATCCCGAGAATGATCTCGTGGGTGTTCGAACCGCCAACACGCAATTTGCTGGTGGTCACGTCATAGCTATAGCCAAGGGAGAAGTATTTCAGGAAGGGCACCTTGATCATGGCGGCCACGGCATCCTGGTTCCGGTAGGAAACGCCCAGCCCCAGCTTCCGCTTGAACTCCAGCATCACATTGATGTCCATGGCCAAGGGCGAACCCGGTGAGAGCTTCAGCAAGGTGCTGGGCATCACACTGAAATCCTTGCTCACCCGGAAGCGGTGGCCCACACTGCCGATGAAGTTGCGCGTCAGCCGGGTCTCCACGCCGATATCCTTCACCCGGTTCCCCAGGAACTGCTGGATGGAAAGGCCGCCCCAGGTGGATTTTCCATAGAGCCAGATCCCGGGCGTCACATCCGGATAGACCATCACACTTCCGTTGCCGGCCAATGCGGGGTCATTGTTATCCGTGGCATACACATCCCCTAAGGAGAATTTCTCCTGCCGCACACCGGCGAAGACCCCCATGGAGAGGAACACATCCTTCTTCATCTGGATGTGGTAGGCGTAGGCGAGCTGGAAGGAGGTATAGCCCAAGGGCCCGGTGTTATCGGCCTCCACGAAGGCACCGATGCCATGGCGGTTGGCATGGAAAGAGCCCTTCTTCTTGGGCTTGATCACACTGTTGATGGTGGCCCAACCCGTTACCGGAGCACCGTCGAAACCCACCCACTGCTTGCGGTAGCCCAAGCGCACATCGATGCAATCCTTGCTGCCCGCCACCGCCGGGTTGATGGCGAACATGTTCATCACATACTGCGTGTACTGCGCGGTCTGCTGCCCGAACACCGAGGTGCAGCCGAAAAGGAAAAGCAGTGCCAGGTAGCGCATCAGCGGACAATGGTGACGTAACCGGTGTAGGGATCGGACTTGCCCTTCACGTCGTTCAATTGAATGTACCAGTAGTAGGTAGCGGTGGGGAGCCCTGCCCCATCGAACGGATCCCGGTATCCGATGCTGTGGTACACGCGCTGGCCCCAGCGATCGTAAATGCTCACGTCCGCCTGCGGATAGTCGCGCAGCTCGGGAAGGTCCCAGGTATCGTTGATGCCATCGCCATTGGGAGTAAAGGTGTTCACCGGCCTCACCAGCCGCACCACCTCCACGGTAAGCGCATCCTCGTAAATGCAGCCGTTGATCTCCGTCACCACGGTATACACGGTGGTCTCATTGGGCTGCGCCACGGGATCGGAAATGGTATTGCCACTGAGGCCGGAGGTAGGGCTCCACTCGTACGTGGTGCCGCCGGTAGCATGCAGTTGGGTGCTTCCCCCGGCGGGGATCAGCACATCCGGACCGGCATCAAAATCCACGTTCACCACATTCACGCCCGGCCCGCTTACGCTGATGTTGAAATCGCACTGCGCGGCAATGGTCATCGGCGGCTCGCGCATCCCGCTCACCATGATCCAGTACTGTGTGGCGGGCAGGAGCGCACCGGTGCTACCCACGGAAAAGTTCACGGAATCACTTGCGCAAACGGATGCAGGCCCGAAGCTCGCCGGGGTACAGCTGCCGTCGCCGCTCAGGATAACCATGCTCATGGCATTGTCCATGCCGGCAATGCTGGGGCAATCCAGGTTCTCCATGCGCACCGTAACCGGGCCTCCCACGGAATTGGTGGTGAAGGTGTACCAAACGTTCATCGCCCCCGGCTGGCAATAGGCGGGCATGTTGTTCAACGCCCCGATGTTATTCCCCGCCATGGCCTGCTGCGCACAGAGGTTCGCCGCATTGGCACAGTCGTCATTTGCAGGCTGCGCGAAGAGACTTCCGCCAGCGAAGCACAACAGGGCCAGTGCGATGGATCGTAGTTCGGACATGGGCACGATACGGGTTGCGCCGAAGGTATGCCGGTGCATCTCCCGCGTTCCCCGCGCAAGTGGCAGTTTCACACACGTCGCTGTTAAGCATCAGCGGCTTACGCCTCCGCACTGGCCAATAGCAGTGGACTCGCGACTCAAGACTAAAGACTCAGGACTCAAGACTCACGCCTCCGCTCACAGTCCATGTTCCGCATTGAACCGCTTGGTCCCGCCCCGTGGAATGGAAAGCGAAACCCACTCGGCCCCCACGAACGTTCGCGCCAACAGCACCACCTGCCCCACGTGGTAGGCATAATGCGCCAGCTGGCGGTGCAAGGCATCCAGCACGGTATGCGCTTCATTCCGGATCAGCACCGTGCGTTCCATGTCCGCCTCCGTAAGGCCTCCCACCTCGCGGAAGAAAACGGCCCATCCCTCCTTCCAATCATCCAACAGCGCTGCACGCCCCAACGTGGTCTCCGTGAATTCGCCCTCGCGATCCCGCCAAGGCTTCTCCCCGTCCGACGTTAGGAAATCCGTAAAGCGCGAGCGCAGGTTGCCAGCGATGTGCTGCATCAATACCGCGATGCTATTGCCATCCTCGACCAGCACACGGTGCAGGTCATCGTCCTTCACCTGGGCCAACCCTTTTTCAGCCAGCTCCTTGTAAAAAGCAAAGAGCTTCAAGAGCCCTTGCGAGGAAGGATGCTTTTCCATCTGTGCTCAATTCCGGATCAACCGACCCATGGCTCAAGACTCGGGACTCAAGACTCAGGACTCAAGACCGGGCCGGATCACCGACACACAAATATAAAGTAGCCTCACCAGGAATCGAACCTGGATCTAGAGTTTAGGAAACTCCTATTCTATCCGTTGAACTATGAGGCTGGGTTGAACGACCCTTGGAACGGGGCGCGAAAATAAGCCTTCATCGGCGCTCGCGGGTAAGGGAGCATAGGATGCTTGGCTGAAGAGCGAAGAAGGGTCGGGTCCGAGCATGGAAAGTCTTGTCATCTCGAGCATTAGCCGAGAGAGACATACCAGTGAATGAAAGGTCCTGCGTGATCAACGGGAGTGTTGCCGTGTCTCGGCTCGCGCTCGACATGACAACAGGGAAAAGCGCGCGATGTGACAACCGGTTATAGACCGCGCACAAAGAGCTTGTCATCTCGAGCAGTAGCGAAGCGGCACTTCGCAGCACGCATAGCGTGTGAGAAGCGAGAGAGACTTTCCAGTAAATAAGAAGTCCTGCTTGTTCAACGGAGTGTTGCCGCATCTCGTGTCTCGGCTGCGCTCGACATGACAGCGCTCGATGTGACAACATGGAAAAGCGCTCGACATGACAACATGGACAAGCGCTCGATGTGACAACATGGAATACGAGCACGATATGAGAACTGAATATTGACCGCGCACAAGAAGCTCTGTCCTTTCGAGCGCCAGCCGACGGTCCGCATGCGCGACTACAACACCCATCTCCATTCGCGTCCCTTGCACCGCCGTGCGCTCCCCCGGCAGCCGGTCCATTACGGGTGATCCGGCCGAAGATCGCACGTCGAGCCACACCACGGACGCCTTGTATGCCTTGCCCCTAAAGGGATGCGCACTTCAGCACCTGCTGAACACCTTATTAAATAAGGGAACTTCCCTCATACACCTCCTGTAAGTACCGCCGAACCTACAATGAGTGAATGTATGTATTTGCAATGCGATCCGCGGTTGCGTGTTTTGTCCCTGAAGCCTGATGAAGGTTTGAACCTACCCATTATCAAACACCAACCAGCATGAAGCACAGGAACAGAAGCTTATGTCCACACCATCAAACACCCCCTCTATCATGAAAAGGCACATACTCTCGATCATCTGTTCAGCCCTGCTGGCCGTTGCAGCTTTTGCACAGGGTGGTGGCGTGGACCCCAGCTTCCATCCCGGTACCGGAGGGAATGATGCGGTCATAACCTCCGTGATCCAACCCGATGGGAAGATCATCATCGGCGGGGATTTCACGGCTTACAATGGAACGGCTCGCGTACGCATGGCACGCATAACGGCCGACGGTAGCTTGGATGCCAGCTTCAACCCCGGCAGCGGAGCTAATGGTATGATCAATGCCGCCCTGCTTCAAGCGGATGGAAAGATCATCATCGGCGGAGATTTCACAAGCTACAATGGAACCGCACGCGTTCGCATGGCGCGCTTGAATGCGGACGGTAGCTTGGACAACACCTTTAACCCCGGTGTTGGGGCGGATATGAGTGTAAGGACCATTGCCCAGCAAGCTGATGGAAAGGTCATCATCGGTGGGGAATTCGCCACCTTCGATGGAACCGCGCGCAACGGCATCGCACGGCTGAACACGAACGGCGGTCTTGATGCCTCGTTCAACCCGGTGACCGCGTCAGGCACCTGGATCTATGCCCTTGTGGCACAAGCGGATGGGAAGGTCGTAATAGGCGGTGATTTCACCAGCGGCGGAGCCATCACCAGCAACTACATCGCTCGCTTGAACGCAGACGGGACTGCAGACAACAGCTTTGCTCCGGGGAGCGGGACGAACTTTAACATCTATGCCATGGTGCAACAGTCCGGAGGGAAGCTCATCATCGCCGGGCACTTCTCGAACTTCAACGGAGCGTATCGCCCCTATATCGCAAGGCTCCTTTCGAACGGCAACTTGGATACCACCTTCGATCCGGGGGACGGGCCCGATCAATTGGTCAACTCCTTGGCGCTGCAAGCCGACGGAAAGATCCTCATCGGAGGAGACTTTACCAATTATGACAACTCTCCGGTGGAAAAGCTCACCCGCATCCTCCCCAACGGGACTTGGGATAGAACGTTCAGCCCGGGGGTCGGAGCCAACAGTAGTGTATATACGATCTCTGTTCAAGCTGATGGGAACATCATCATCGTTGGAGCATTCACGAACTACGATGGTACAGCATGCGGCCGCATTACACGGGTGCTACCGATCGACAACCAGAACCGCAGCTTCGATCCCGGATCCGGCACGAGCGGTGCGGTCTATACATCCACCGGAACCGACGATGGCGTGATCCTCGGTGGCGACTTCAGCACCTACAACGATACCGCTTCGAACGGCCTCGTAAAAGTGGGACCCACGGGTAAGAGGATCCCTGGCTTCACTGCACCGCCGAGCATCCAACTGCCAGTTCGTAGCGTTGTCCCGGCCCCCAATGGAAATGCGCTCGTGATCAGCCGCGGAGCTGGCGATCCGAACGTGAACTCGCTCCGCCAGATAGACAACAATGGCAACTTGGACGCTGTTTTCAACCCGGCCGAGGCCTTTTATAAAGCCACTTCGGCACGCCTAAGCGCACCCCTCGTGGGTGGCGCACCCAGTGCTGGTCCGGGGGCCTTTTCCGGCCTCGCTATGCTCGCTCCGGACGGTAGCGAAGACCCCAGCTTTGAAGCCTCTATCGGTCTCACCGATACCGTTGAGACCATCCTTGAGCTTCCCGACAGCACGATCCTGGTCGGAGGAAGCATAGCCACCCTCAACGGGGCACCGGCAAGGCCTCTCGAGCTGATCCGTCGGGATGGTCAAAAAGTGCCCTTTAACGTGGGAGGGAGCGGGCCGAACGGAAAGGTGGTTGCGGCCATGCCGCGGATACCGGTTGGCAGCCCCCCCGCGGCTCCAGGGACGGCGCAAACGATCATTGTGGGTGAATTCACCACGTACAATGATGTGCCACGCAATGGCATTGCCGTATTGAACGCGGATGGTTCGTTGGACGGCTCTTTCAACCCCGCCAGCACGATCAGCGGGAAGATCCTGACCGTTGCGCCCTATGATGCCAGTAGCTCTATTGGTGGTGGCCAGTACAACATGGTCGTTGGTGGCAACTTCTCCACCACCTCTGGAGGGACCAGCAACATCGCGGTGCTTCGCCCGGATGGCAGTTTGGACCCCACTTTCCAGCTCGGTGGCGGTGCGGATAATACCGTTCATACTATTTCCATGTTCGAGGGCAGTGGCGGTGATGCAAGAGCTCGTGCGCTTAATATATCTGCCGTTGGTGGTGCTTTCGATTTCGTTGGAGGAAGCACGACCTCGTCAACCAATACGGGGAGTGTCGTATTACCAGTGGACGACTGCCTTGGTGTATCCGGAGGAACCAACCTGCCCGGAAGTAGCTGCGACGATGGAGATCCTACTACCGGCAACGACACGTATGGTGCCGATTGCATTTGCCTGGGCCTTGCGCTTGATTGCGAAGGCGTACCGGGTGGAACGGCAACTGTAGGAACCGCTTGTGATGATGGCGATGCCAACACGGCGAACGATGCCTATGACGCGAACTGCAACTGCGTTGGCCAAGCGTTCGACTGCCTCGGAGTACCGGGTGGAACCGCTACCGTAGGATCTTCCTGCGATGATGGCGATGCCAACACCGGGAACGATGTATATGGTGCCGATTGCGTTTGCGCCGGAGGTCCTGCACCGGATTTCATCGTGAGCTGCACTTATGGTTCATGTGACAATACCGTTACCGTCTGCAACAGTTGGGTGGGTGTTACCACACTGAGCGTGAACGCTATCAACGGCTTCAACGAACCGATCACCGTGAGCGTGTCGGGTGCACCGAGCTGGCTGACGTCCAGCTCTTATAGCGACTTTGCCACCCCCTACCCCGACTTTAATCACATCCGTCCGAATGTGGAGATGGACTTCGTACCGGGCACCTATACCTATGACATTGTGTTGACCAGTGTGCCAAGCGGTATCACGCACAGCATGACCGTAACAACCACCTTCAACAACCCAGTGCCTCTCTCCTGTGGTGGGCCTTATGGTCCGTTCAGCACGTTGGATGGTCCGGTCACCCTCAATGGGTCTCCGATGGGATTTTGGAGCGGTACCGGAGTGAATGATGATACGTTCGTGCCCGCAACGGCCGGGGCTGGCACACATGAACTCACGTTCTATCCATTCGGTGAAGTAGCTTGTTCTCCCTCTTGCACCACAACGATAACGGTGAGCGCGCCTCCAGCGCCTGACTGCGAAGGCGTACCGGGCGGAACAGCCACCGTGGGAACCCCCTGCGATGATGGCAATGCCAACACGGTGAACGATGTATATGGTGCCGATTGCGTTTGCGCCGGAGGGCCTGCACCGGATTTCAGCGTGGGCTGTGTTTATAGCTCCTGTGACATGACCGTTACCGTCTGTGGTAGTTGGGTGGGTATTACCACCCTGGGGGTGAGCGCGATCAACGGCTTCAACGAACATATCGCCGTGAGCTTATCGGGTGCACCGAGCTGGCTGACCTTCAACGACTCCTACAGCGACTTCTGGCCCCCTTACCCCTCTTGGCATCACATCCGTCCGGATGTGGCATCGAACTTCGTACCGGGTACCTACACCTATGACGTTGTGTTGACCAGTGTACCAAGCGGTATTACGCACAGCTTCACGACCACTACCACCTTCCAAGAACCGATACCTATCTCCTGTGGTGGGCCTTATGGTCCGTTCAGCACGTTGGATGGTCCGGTCACCCTCAATGGGTCCCCGATGGGATATTGGAGCGGTACCGGAGTGAATGGTGATACGTTCGAGCCCGCAACGGCCGGGGCTGGCACGCATCAACTCACGTTCTTTGCATTCGGTGAAGAAGCTTGTTCCGCCTATTGCACCGCAATGATCACGGTGAGCGCGCCTCCTGCGCCTGACTGCGAAGGCGTACCAGGCGGAACAGCCACCGTGGGAACACCCTGCGATGATGGCAACGCCAACACGGTGAACGACACCTACGACGCTAACTGCAACTGCGTGGGAACGGCCACGGGTAGTTGCACCGGCAATGAGGTAGTAGTGGCCATCACCACCGATAGCAACCCGGGCCAACTCACTTGGGAGGTGCTGGATGCCAGCAATGCAGTGATCGCCACCGGCGGTCCTTCAGCGGGCCAAGCCAACATGCTGGTGAGCGGGACGGTCTGCCTTGGCGGTTCACCGACAAGTGCCTGCTATGGCTTCCGCTTGATGGACAGCTTCGGTGATGGCATCACCAACGGCGGATGGGAATTGCGTACCACCGATGGCAAGCTCCTCCTGCGGGATGCCTTCGCTGGCAGCTTCGCATCCCCTGCCAACCCGGCAGCCAACCCGAGCTATGGCAGCGCGCACAGCTTCTGCCTGCCTACGGGCCCGGCCAACATCGCCCCCACCGAGTGCGGCATCTTCAATAACCTGCTCGGTAATAAGGTCTATGCGAACAAGGTCACCGGTGCGGCGAACTACCAGTTCGAATTCTCCGATCCCGATGCCGGATTCATGCGCCGCATTGCACGTCCTTACAACTACGTGCTCTTCGGAGATATGGTGACCAACCCGTTGGTGCCCGGTGTAAAGTACTTCGCGCGTGTTCGCACGGACCGCGATGGTGCCATGCTGGATGCACACTTCGGAAGCGGTTGTGAGATGGGCATCGGACTGGCGGCAGTACCCTGCACGCAGTTGATCCCGGCACCTGCCTACGGACACTCCTGCAACGAGACCCGCACGTTCAACACCAACAACAGCTTCATCTACGCCACACCGGTGCAAGGAGCAACGGAGTATCAGTTCCGGATCTTCAACACCCAAGAGGGGTACGACCAGAGCTTCACACGCAGCACCTACATCCTGCAGTTGAAGTGGAACAGCACCGTGGCACCGCCCCTGATCAACGGCTACACCTACCAGGTGGAGATGAACGTGAAGGTGAACAGCGTCTACAGCGGCTTCTGCGCCAGCACCTGCAACATCACCATCGACAACAGCGCAAACCGCCCCGAGGCACGTGTTGCCGAAATGGAGGATGTTCCAGCATTCAACCTCTGGCCGAACCCGAACCATGGCGAGCGTCTCTATATCACCATGGACGGCTTGGACAACACCTTGCTGGCCGTGAACATGGACCTCTTCGACCTCACCGGTCGCGTGGTCTTCAGCAGCACCCTGCCCGTGGCGGAAGGACAGCTGAACAGCGTGCTGGACCTGAACAATGCCGCAAGCGGAGCTTACCTGCTACAGGTGACCGCCGGCGACAAGACCTACAACAAGCGCGTGATCGTGCAGAAGTAGGAAGTGACCACGAACGGGAACGCCCCCGAGCCATGCGGCTCGGGGGCGTTCTGCTTTGGGGCATTCCCGTGAACGGAAGGAGTACCGCGCGGCGGTTAAGCATCATGAGATAGTAGATCCATCAAGGTCTCACGCAGTGGACCTTGATGCTCTCCGTGCTCAGAACAAGACCCGAAGGACCTTTCCGCGAGGCCTACGATCGCGTGCTCGATCGATCAAGCCAAGCCTTTACGGATGGCCAGTGCGACCGCCTCGTTCACGCTGTGGACACGGAGCTTCACATACACATTGCTCACGTGCTTGTTCACCGTGGCGTAGCTCACGCCCAGTTCGCTGGCGATCCGCTTGTACGTATGCCCCTTTACCAGCTGGGCAAGAATGGCCAACTCGCGCTCGCTTAGCTGGAAATCGTTCTGTCGGGCAGTCGTGGGCTTGGCTTCCATCATGCGGAGCACGCGCCGCGCCACACTGGGCGTCATGGGTGCGCCGCCCTCCATGGCTTCCTTGATGCCTTCGATGAGCCTTGCCGGCGAGGTCTGTTTCAGGAAGTAGCCATCGGCCCCCGCACGGATGGCGGCGAAGATGCGGTCGTTGTCCTCGATGACGGTGAGCATGATGATGCGCAGCTCCGGGTATCGGTCGCGCAACAGTGCGGATGCAGTAATGCCATCCACCCCGGGCATGTCGATGTCCATCAATACCACCTGCGCAGCGCTCGCTTCCACATCGGCCAGCACGTTTACCGCGGATGGGAAAGCACCCACCAATTCCACTTCGGGCACGGATGATAGCACCGCCTCAAGGCCATCCCGCTGTTCGCGGTTATCATCGAAGATGACCACCCTGATCATGGCTCCTTGTGCTGGTCTTCCATCTGGTAAAGGTCCGTTACCGGAAGGCCATTCGCACTTACTACATTCACTACCCCACCTGACAGGGCACGCTGAACAGGATCTGCGTGCCGCTCTGCGGGGCCTGTTTTATTTCCAAGGCCCCGCCCACTTCCAAGGCCCTGCGCCGCATGTTCCCCAAGCCGTTGCCACCGAGGTTTTCTTTGCTCAAGTGGTTTTCGGCCATGCCTTTTCCATTGTCGGCGACCACCAAATTGAACCGGCCATCCGCCATGGTGAGCGCTACATCGATGTCCGTACACGCGGCGTGCTTCACGGCATTGTTCAGCGCTTCCTTGAAGATCAGATAAAGGCTCTTCCGCTCCTCCATGCCGAGCCTGCGTGCAAGGAGGCCTTTGCCGATGGTGAAGTCCAGTTGTATTTCGGCCGCTTCGCACAACGGTTCCGCATAGGCACGCATGCGGTCCACCAGGTCCTCGATATGATCGTTGCTACTATTCACGCTCCATACGATGTCGTTCATGCTCTCCATGGCACGGGTGCTGTTCTCGGTGATGCGTTCCAACATTCTCGCGGCCTTGGGGGACAATGCATCGGCGTTGGTGCCCACGGCCGTGCTGAAGAGCACGATGCTGCTGAGGTTGCTGCCCACCTCATCATGCAGGTCCAAGGCAATACGGTCGCGCACACGGATCATCTTTTGAAGCTGGCGGATACGGTACTGAAAGACTCCGTAGCCCACCGCGGCGAATGCTACCACACAGGCCAGGATGAACCACCAGCGCAGGTATATCGGGCGGAGCATGGTGATGGGAATGCTCATTTCATTGGCGCTCCATTGCCCATTGCGGTCCAACGCCTTGATGCGCAGCACGTGTTCTCCGTAGGGGAGTGCGGTGAAGCGCAAGTGTGGCTCCGGTTGGAAGTTCCACGTCCTGTCGATACCGTCCATACGCCACGCATAGCGGATCTCCCCGGGGTTGTCATAACTGAGCAAGGCCATATCCACGGTAAGGAAGCGATCGGTATTGCGCATCACCAAGGGCTTTCCGTCCATGATCTCCAGTGATCGATCACTGGGCTGTGTACTATCCGCATGTTGCAGGTGAACGGCAAGGAGCACCAGGGGTGCTTGCGAAGGTCCTGAGCTTGCACCCACCTCTTCCGGATGGAAGACCGTGATACCGTTGAGCCCTCCGAAGTAGAAAAGTCCAGCGGCCGATCGGCAATGCGCGATCCGGTTGAATTCGTTGTGCGCGATACCATCCAGGGTGGTGAACACCTTTACCTGCTCGGTAACGGGGTCGAAGCGGACCAGGCCGTTATCAGAAGGCATCCACAGTATCCCACTGTCATCCGGATAGACCGCATGGATGCTTGCGGCGGGAAAACCTTGGCGATGGCCGAAGGTGCGCACCGATCCCATTTCCCGGTTCCACTGGAGCACGCCCGAAGTACCGGTGGACAACCAGAACACCCCGGCAGGCCCCTCCTGAAAATGGCGGATATCACTGACCGGTATGTATTGGAGCGGATCCTTGACGCGATCGGCACCGGACCACCACCGTTGCAGGACCATGCCTTGTTCATCCAACCGGTACAAGCCCTTATTGGTGCAGGCCAGGATGCTTCCTTCCTGATCGCGGCCCAAGTGCCACACCATCGCGAGGTCCAGTTCGGGATGGTCCGGATGAACGACCGCACGGGCACTGTCCGGCGGATAGGCCATGCGCAACCCGTCCTCGCAGCCCATCATCACCGCACCCTGGCGTACTTCCAAAACGCTCCAGACCGGGCTGGCCCCCTCATGCGCGTGGACCCTGCCATCGATGTTCCCGTTGCGCCCTTCATGTACGAGGTCGCCGTATTCGGCCCGCCAGAGGCCACCGCGTCCATCAGGCACCATGCCCAAGCGGTACAGGGTGTTTGGGTCCCTCTGCAGCACCTCCCCGGACCGGGCATCGAGCACATAGTAGCCGTTGACATCGGTGTTGACGTGAAGGCGGCCGGCAACCTCCGTCATGCCACGGATGCGGATGCCATTACTCCCGTGCAGTTGTGGTTGGTAGAGGTAGCGTCGGAAGTGATCCTCTTCCAATGTCAGTTTAAAGAGCCCATGATCGTTGGCGATCCAAATGTTGCCGGCCCGATCGCGCAAAACACTGCCGATCTCCTGTTCCATATCGACCTCCACGGCAGTAAGGTCGAACAGTACCGGTGCGTCGTAGGGGACATCGCCCGCCCGCATGCGGCGGACCTTGCCGTCCACCAGCCACATGTCCGCCGTGAGCGGCATCCGATAGTTGTACCGGAGATATGCCTGTGGGAAATTGGATGACCGGTCGTGCACGATCCGCGTACCATCAGGCTGCACCCAGCCGGACATTGCACGACCCGACCGCAGCAGGGTGATGTACGCACCTGGTGCCACCGACGGACGCATACCGGAACGATCGAGCCCCTTGGCCGGTGCCATGGCCACGCCCTCCCAACGGGTAGGCTGCGACCCATCCGCCGCCCATGCCTCCGAGGCCAGATAAAGCAACTCCTCCGTGGAAGTATGCACGAAGCCAGCGGCACACTCACACCACACGTCATCGTTCTCCTCGACCACCTTGGGCCGAAGCGGACCATTGCAAGGCACGGCCTTCCGCTCGAAACCCAACACGGCACCACGGTAGCGGACCAGCGCTCCGGCTTGTCCGAACACAATGGTCCCGGCGGCGGAAGCGGCCATACCCTGGATCGGCGCACGGAGCATGTCAGCTGATGCTGTCGCGAAATATTTCGCGAACGGCATTGCCTTGCACCGCATGGGGTCCATGATGTCCACCTCCCCATCCTCGTACTGGATCCAAAGCATGCCATCGGCATCACGCAGCACACTGTTCACCGCATCGTCGGACAGGCCATCATTACTGTTATGGTTGATGAACCGGTAGCCATCATACCGCACCAGGCCCATGGGCGAGGCCATCCAGATGAAGCCTTGATCGTCCTGCGCCAAGGAGGAGACCCGCCGGGTCGGCAGTCCATCGGCCACTGTGTAGTGGCGAAGTGCGAAGTTGTACCGCTCCTGATGGGCGCTTGATGCCGGAGAAGGCACCTGTGCGTGGGCACGGGGTACCATCAAGGCCAATAGGAGCACCGGGATCAATTCGCGCACCGCGCAATGTACACCCAGCCCGGTCGGAAACCCTTGCCAGCAGCGGGAATAGTGAATGTAGTAATGGACGGTTACGTCGGGATGGCGTTGTTTCGCCGCGGCTAAAGGAGAACGAGCACTACCGATACGATCATTCCGACCGGTTGTGGACCATGTGTCACGCACCTCATGTCATCAAGCGTTTCTCCCCATACCCACACTTCAACGAACATCAAAACCAATGCTCATGAGAATTACCAACCTCGTATTTGCTGCTGCACTGATCTGTGCCACATCAGTCAGTGCACAGAACCCTTATGGTGTACCTGAGTTCCTGCCGGTTGCTTGTCCCGGAAGTTTCAATGGGAGAACAATGGCAATTTCGGGTAATGGAATGGTGTGCTTGGGCGATTTTTCAGGCAGCAGTAACCCAAGTACGTTGCACGGGGTGTTGCGTGATGGCACGCTCCTGGGTCCCATCAATACCAGTTTACCCCCCTATTTCAGGGCGCTCAAAAGAAGGCCTGATGGATCTCTTCTGGCTTTCGGCACCGCTGTCGTTAACGGAGTTGGACTGTTCCTAAGTATCGATGCGCTATCGCAGGAAGGGGAGACCACAGGTAGTTACTTTTATGGACTGTCGGGCTTTTATGTCAACGGGGTCGCTATCAGCTCGGCCGATGACGTTTATGTGGGAAGCTCGTCGAGTGAGATCTTCAAGGTCGGTCCCACAGGACCTGAACATTACGCTTCCGGGGTCGGCAACAACAACTTTATGGAGCTGCACGCGGATGGGTCCCGCATCTATATAGGCTCCGGAAATACCCTTGCCTTGACAGGGCCGCTTCAAGAAGTAGAAGTATTGCACACGTTCACGCCCCAAGCACCGAATGCCCAGTACGCCACAGTCAGCGGGATAGCAACCGATCCATTGGGAGGTCTGTTCATTACCGTAACGGATGAGGGCATCCTTTCAACTATTGGATCCTCCTTGTACTATATGGATACGAACACCGAGGAGTTGTTCCTGATGGCTACTTACAGTGGATCAATGACCACACCGGTCTATGATCCGGTCCATCAGGAACTTTATGTCCTTGGTAATGGGAACATCGAGTTGGCCCCCTGTTCGAACAATGCAAGAACGCTGTACCGCTGGAAACTCGCTGATTGCTTCGGAGTGATAGCGGGATCAGCCTTCTTGGACAATTGCAACGAGTGTGTCGGTGGTACCACTGGTGTAGTAGCCTGCGTGGCGGCCTGCACCTCGGTGGAATTCGCCTCTTCCATTGAACCGATCACCTTGGTGGACTTTGCCGGGATCCTCAAAGAAAGTTGCCCGCAACTCAATTGCGATGGCGGGCTGGTGGACTATACGGGAACCACACCGGGTAACGGCATCGCGGGCCAGAGCTATCCGATCCGGGTGAAAGGCAATTCGGACGGCACTCGTACGGACTACATCACAGCCTTCTTCGATTGGGACCAGGATGGCGAGTTCGAGACCGCAGTGAACATCGGCACGATCACGAATTCCTCCGGCACGGACGAAAAGGAGGCGACCAGCAACATTGCCATACCCGTGAGCGCACTACCCGGCCTCACCCGCATGCGCGTTTTCAAGAACTACGATGCATATCCCACTGACCCCTGCGCCAACTACAGCTTCGGCCAGGCGGAGGACTACTTGATCAACGTGAGCGCGCCAGCACCGGATTTCAGCATAAACTGCTTTTATGGCAGCTGCAATTCCATGATCACGGGCTGTTCGGGTCTTGTGGGTCCCATTGCCACGCTGGGCGTGAACGCGATGAATGGCTTCAACGAACCGATCGCGGTGAGCTTCTCCGGTGCCCCGAGCTGGCTGACATACAGTACCAACAGCTACGCTATCGAGCCACCATACCCTGATGAATTCAATCACATCCATGGTGAAGCGACATCGGGCATCGTTCCGGGCAGCTATACCTACGACATTGTACTGACCAGCGTACCGAGCGGGATCACGCACAGCTTCACGACCACTACCACCTTCATGGCCCCCATCCCTGTCACCTGCGGTGGGCCTTATGGTCCGTTGAGCACCACGGACAGTTCCATCCCGCTTCAAGCGTCCACACCATTTGGGATGTGGTCCGGCAATGGCGTGGACGGCGAACGGTTCTACCCTGCCGCCGCCGGCGCGGGGACACATACCCTTATGTTCACGTCCAACGACCCCATGCAGTGCTTTGCCAGTTGCAGCACCACGATCACGGTGAATGCACCTGCGGGCTGCACCGGCAACCAAGTGGAGGTGCGCATCACCACGGATAACAACGCGAGCCAGCTATCCTGGGAGATCACCAACGCCTCCAACGTAGTGATCGCGAGCGGTGCTCCAATCCAGAACAACAGCGTGGTGAACGAGACCGTGTGCTTGGGCAGCACCCCCACAAGCGCCTGCTACGGCTTCCGCCTGATGGACAGCTTCGGCGATGGCATCGCCAACGGAGGGTGGGAACTGCGCACTACGGATGGTAAGCTCCTCCTCCGGGATGACTTCGCTGGCGGCTTCGCATCCCCTGCTCTCCCGGCAGCCAACCCGAGCTACGGCAGCGCGCACAGCTTCTGCCTGCCTGCCGGACCGGCCAACATCGCCCCCACCGAGTGCGGCATCTTCAACAACCTGCTCGGCAATAAGGTGTATGCCAACAAGGTCATCGGTGCGGCGAACTACCAGTTCGAATTCTCCGACCCCGATGCCGGCTTCTTCCGTCGCATTGCACGCCCATACAACTATGTGCTCTTCGGAGATATGGTGACCAACCCGTTGGTGCCCGGTGTGAAGTACTTCGCGCGTGTTCGCACGGACCGCGATGGTGCCATGCTGGATGCACACTTCGGAAGCGGTTGTGAGATGGGCATCGGACTGGCGGCAGTACCCTGCACGCAGTTGATCCCGGCACCTGCCTACGGACACTCCTGCAACGAGACCCGCACCTTCAACACCAACAACAGCTTCATCTACGCCACGCCGGTGCAGGGTGCTACGGAGTATCAGTTCCGGATCTTCAGCACGCAAGAGGGCTACGACCAGACCTTCACGCGCAGCACCTACATCCTGCAGTTGAAGTGGAACAGCAGCGTAGCACCGCCACTGATCAACGGCTACACCTACCAAGTGGAGATGAACGTGAAGGTGAACAGCCTCTACAGTGGCTTCTGCACCAGCCAGTGCAACATCACCATCGACAACAGCGCAAACCGCCCCGAGGCCAGCCTGGTGCAGGCCAACGGAACGGCAACGATGTGGCCGAACCCCGTGCACGATGGACAGGTGAACCTGAACATCGATGGCTTGCTGGATGCGGACCAGCGCATCACCGTGGAGATCCAGGACATCTACGGCAAGCTGGTCTTCGCCAAGGAGTTCGGGAACAGCGGCGAACGCTTCAACACCATCCTCAACCTCTCCAGCGACATCGCCAGCGGGGTGTATATGGTGAACATTACTGTGAACGGTGAGCGTACCGTGCAGCGGTTGAGCATTATCCGGTAAACCGGAACCTCAGTAGTTCCCTCAGCGGTCTCCCGAAGTGGACCCTGAGGAACCCCAAGCCGAAGGGCCGTTCCGAAAGGAGCGGCTCTTCTGGTATTGGCAGTGGGTCGGCGAGCACCGCACAGCCGATCCCTGCGGAACTTTCGGTCCTGGCTACACGAGCTCTTCCAGCACCTTCCCTATTTCCCCTGAAAATTCCGCAGTTCGCCTCCGCTTTGGGCATGACATACCCCATGCGGTCGGTATTTCCCTGCGGGCATGCTTCGGCACGATCCCTGTTCTTTCTGTATGCAAACCACTAAAACCATTTTATCATGCTACGCTGGGTCATCACATTCCTCCTTATTGCGCTGATTGCCGGGATCCTCGGCTTTGGTGTGCTCGCTGCCGCCGCTGCTTCCATCGCCAAGGTGGTGTTCTACATCTTCCTTGTGCTCTTGGTCATCTCCCTCCTCTTCGGGAGTAGAATTTGGAAGGATGCATAGCCCTGTTGGGGTGCTTTCGTGCGGGTGCATTGGGGGCTGCAAGTCGGCACCCCATCGCACTTCGGGACAATGTTTACGCGTGGGAAGAAGATCCTGAGCGACCGGGAAGTGCCATTTCCTGTTACCAACGGTTGAATTTGGGGTGAATTGGAGAAGACATTGTCTTCGCAGAATGTTGCCCTGCTTACTTTTCAGCACCACGTTCACGATTTGCCCCTATGGGGCAACCGGAGATCAAATGAATGCATCATATAACCAGCCCTTCATCCCATGAAGAACGAGCCGATGCATCCATTTGAAAAGATCCTGCGGGACAGTTACTTGGCCTTCAACGAGCGTGACCTCGCCCGCACGATGAAGTACATCGGGCCCAACGTTGAATGGGAGAACACGTTGGATGGGATCATTATTCATGGAAAGGAGGCGGTGGCCGCCTACTTCCTGCGGCAATGGAAAGAGATGAACCCCACCTTCGACCTGCGACACTTCGAGATGGATGAAGAAGGAAAGGTGGTGCTCACCGTGATACAGACGGTGCGTGGAACAGGTGAGGTCGCTATTTCCCAAGGCTTAGTAAGGCACCTGTATGAGTTCGAGGACGGGCTGGTGCGCCGGATGGGTATTTTGATCTGAGCTGTGCGTATGCGGACCTCTTGGCCGCGAAAGCCAAAAGCCTGCACGTAGGGAAACCAGCACCGCCGAAAACCTCCTCCTGTAGGCGGCGCATACATCGTCCGTTGTTCATCACGGTATGTCGGACCGGAGGTTCGCAATGCTGCGGATCCCGTCAACGGCCACCCTGCATCAAGCGATGCTTGGCGATCCGGCCGTTCGCCCAAAGCACCGCCTCTGCCTCGTTATCGAACACGGCCGAATTGAAACGCGTGGGATGGTAGGCGAAATAGAGCCGCACGATCGGATCGAACAAAGAACCCAGCGCCACAATGGCCAGCACCTGCGTTGCCGTGTTCAAGGCAATATCCATGTAGTGGTCCTTTTCCAGCAAGCTCATGTCAAAGTCCACATCCTCCGGAAAAATACCGATCACAGCGTAGGGCTTGCTACCCGGGAAACGCATGCGGGCCGCTAGGTTCGCTGCCACCACCTCCGCATTCACCCGCACCCCCTCCTTATAGCGGCAGATCACCAGATCCGGTGTGACCCGCTCTACAAATGCCGTTGCTGTTTCCTCGCAGGCCAAGTAGTTCACCATGCTTGCTAAGGTAGCCTGCATCATGCCGAAGGTCAAGGAAACTGCTGGTTACATAGCAGTGTGCTCGCGGGCTTGGCGGCCGGCTGCGTGCGTGTTCCAACGGATACCTACCGGGCAGTGCCGCGAACGGCATAGGAAATGGTCACTTCCGCAAAATGCCCGTCTCCACACTCTCGTTGATCAACTGCTCCGCATAGCTCCAGAGCACCTCGGAGCTGTCCTGCATCACCTTCTTTTTTTCGAGGACCTTCGCATGGTCCACTCCGAATTCATTCCACGTACCACCGTTGTTCGAGGTGTTCTGCAGCAAGGGTTCCAGCCGGTCCATCGCTCGGGCGAATTTCGCTTCCGCGGTCTGTCCGCTCTCAAATTCCTCCCAGATCGCAATGAACTCCGTGGCTTGTTCCGGGGGGAGCATCCCGAAGATGCGTTGTGCGGCTGCGCGTTCCTCCTCGGTGTTGGAATGGCTTTTAGCCGTGTCATACAGGAACGTGTCGCCGGCGTCGATCTCAACGATATCGTGTATCAATACCATCTTCACCACCTTCAACACATCGATCGGAACATTCGCATGTTCGGCCAGCACAATCGTCATCATGGCCAGGTGCCAACTGTGTTCAGCATCGTTCTCCTTTCGGTCGCTGTTGAACAGTTTTGTCCTTCTCTGGATGTACTTGACCTTGTCGATCTCCTTGATGAAATCGATCTGCCGCAATAGATCACTTGTCTGCATGGTGCGTGGTGGTTGGATCCGAAGAACCGGTGACCCTTGGGTCGCCCCGGTTCCGCTGCGCGGATCCTTTTTCAGGACCTGAAAGTAAGCGGGAAATGGAGCGGGATCCGGTGGGTGATGCCTTCCATCACTTGGCCGCCCCGGGCTCGCGCGGGCATCAACGCCGATCCATGCGACCCCTTTGGCCGTCGGTGTTCAAGCGTTCCAACGCCGCACCACTCAGCCATTCTCCTCTTCCACCGCCTTGATCCGTTCCTCCAGTTCCTGCTGCGCCACGGTCCACGCACGCCCTTCCCGCGCGCCTTCCACGGAATAGTTGAAGGTTCCGCTTTCGAAGTTCCACTTGCGGGCCAGAATGCGGCGCCTGCCTCCCCTTCCTAAGGACACATATTGGCCGCGCTTAAAGGTGGCGAACGCTTCCATGGCCTTCACGATCTGCTCCTGGCTCACGTTGTAATGGATGCAAAGCGGGCGGTCCCGCGCTTTTTCATGGATGGTATAGAGCCAGCCGAATACCGGGTGGGCGGTGCGGAATACGATGGGCCACACCGCGTTGGCCCACGGCACAAGTCCCTCCACAGGACAAGGGGTTTGGGGGATCGACATCATTTTCGTCAAGGACGGTGCGAGAAGATAGGTCAGGAACTGATCGACCGTTGGATGTCGGCTTGCCCGGACTGGCGGAGGATATCGGAAAGGGAATTAGCGCTGCCGGACCGACCCACCTTGCTCCGGCCCGGTGTAGGCCGACAAATGAAACGCTGCGTTTCCTGCTCGTTATCCGCTTACCTGATCCCCGATCCGATCCAAGGCCCTCGCTTCCTCTTCAAAGATCCCGCAGTCCGAATGCCCTACTCGATTACTTTTGACATCTTTACCTGTTGAAACCTTGCCTTCGCCCCGGTCCATCTCAATCCCTAGCTCATGAAGAATTTCTTTACGCTGCGCTCCAAAACCTCTTTGATTCTTGGTGCATCCGCACTTGCACTGAGTCTGCTGTCGCTGAACACCCAAGCAGCGACCGTCTTCACGGAGAATATGGGGACGGGAACAGGGGGCACAACCTTGATCCCCGCATCCACTTTCCAGAACACGGGGACGTATACCTATTCAGGTACTGCTGACACGCGGAACACCGGCAATTCAAGCGGATATACCGGAGCATCCGGGGGGAGGAATGTTTGGGTGGGGGCTACCACCGGGATATACTTCCAAATGGAAGGTATTAACACCAGCGGCTATACGAATCTTTCGTTGTCCTTCGGTGCCTTCAAGTCCGGAAACGCTTCAAACTTGACGCTCTTGGTCGTTGAGTATAGCACCGATGGAAGCACATGGACCACCTTGACCTTCCCAGCACAGGCTACTGGAAGCGGCACGGCGAATTGGAGGCTTATCACCATCACGGGTGGAACCATTCCGGCAACAAGCAACTTGCGACTTCGGTGGACGAATTCCACAAATGCAGACAGCTATCGCATAGACGACATCAAGCTGACCGGCGATGTTGCATCAGGTCCGTCCTTGGCCGCAAACTCTCTCACCGCCTTCGGTGCCCAGTGCATCAATGCCGGCCCTTACGGTCCCAATTCCTTCACCATCACGGGCAGCGACCTTACCACTGCGGATGTGACCGTGGGCGCATTGAGTGGTTTCACCTACAGCACCACCGCACTTGGCCCCTACACCAGCAGCCTTACGCTCAGCCAGCCAGGCGGTGCTTACTCCCAGGCCATCTATGTGCAATTCGACCCCACAGCGGTTCAGAGCTATAGCGGCAACATCCCGGTGGGCGGCGGCGGTGCTACGGGAAGCAACGTGGCTGCCAGCGGCAGCGGTGTGAACACCGCACCTGTAGTCACTACAGGTGCGGCATCGGCCATCACGATCGCTTCGGCCACCGTGGCTGGCACGCTCAATACCGCCACCTCTTGCGGAACGGTGACCGCCTATGGCATTGAGTACAGCACCACCGCCGGCTTTACGGCCGGTACAGGCAACCCGGTCGCCAGCACGAACCTGAGCGTCACGGCCTTCAGCAGCGCGCTTGCCGGACTGTCGCCCTGCACCATCTACTATACGCATGCCTACGCAACACGGTCCTCCGGCACCACCTATGGCGCGCAGGGCACCTTTACCACGGATGTGATCGGTGCCCCTGTGGCTACGGCTGGCACTAGCATGAGTTCGGCTGATTTCACCGCCAATTGGGGCGCGGTCACAGGCGCTACGGGGTATCAGCTGGATGTGAGCACGTCGCCTACCTTCGGTAGTGTAGGCGGCCAAATGGTCGGATGGGATTTTGATGATGGCAACGCCACCGCAGATAGTGGGATTCCTGCGAACTTGAGCAAAACGATCACCACAAACTCTACGGGAACTATCTCCTATCCAACTGGAATGATTCTTAACACCGGATGGGATGGCGGTAGTAATTCGAAATACTGGATGGTCGATCTGGTTACCACTGGGTACGCTGGCCTCACTTTGTCCTCCGTTCAACAAAGCTCCAACACCGGCCCTCGAGACTTCAAGGTCCAATATCGCATTGGTACCGGCGGAGCATGGACCGATGTGCCAAGTGGCTCCGTGACCGTAGCTAACAACCTCACGACCGGAGTGATCAATGCATTGGCCTTGCCTGCCGCTTGTGATAACGAAGCCCAAGTATTCCTGCGCTGGATAATGACGTCCAATACTTCCGCTAACGGCGGTACTACTGCCAATGGAGGCACAAGTCGCATCGATAACATTTCGGTAGATGCAGCTGGTTCACCTTCCTTCGTTACCGGTTACAACAACCTTTCCGTAGCAGGCACTTCCCAAGTGGTAACCGGCCTGGACCCGCTCACCACCTATTACTACCGCGTTCGCGCCGTGGGTGCCAGCTGCACCTCGGCCAATAGCAACGTGATCGATGTGACCACTGCGGCGGGTGTGAACCCCTCGTTGATCGCTGGCACCTTGGCCGACTTCGGTGACCTCTGCATCAACACCGATGCTGCACCGCAAGCCGTCACTGTGGAAGGCTTCAACCTCACCACCGATGCTGTGACGGTGGGAGCGTTGGCAGGTTTCTCTTATGCCACCGACGAGCTTGGTCCCTATACCTCCACGCTTTCCATCACCCAGCCGGGTGGTGCCTTCTCGCAGGAGATCTGGGTGACATTCACGCCCACGGCCGAACAGAACTATGATGGCAACATCACCATCGGCGGCGGCGGTGCCCCCAACGTCACTGTAGAGGTTACGGGCAATGGCATTAACCCCGCACCCGAGTTGACCACCGGCGCGGCTTCGGCCATTACCATCGTTTCAGCAACCGTGGCCGGACAGATCACGGATGCGGGTTGTGGCACCATCACAGCCTACGGCATTGAGTACAGCACCACCACGGGCTTTACCCCGGGTACAGGTACCCAAGTGGCCAGCACCAACCTCAGCGGCAATACGTACAGCAGTGACCTCGCCGGTTTGAGCCCTTGCACACCCTACTACTATGTTGCCTACGCCACGCGTGCTTCCGGCACCACCTACGGCACCGAGCAGAGCTTCACCACCGCGACCATCAGTACGCCCGTTGCCACCGCAGGCACCAGTGTTGGTACGGACGCTTTCACTGCGAACTGGGGAACGGTGAGCGGCGCAACGGACTACCGCCTGGACGTTTACACCCAGTCCACCACCTTGGCTACCGACCTATTCATCTCCGAATACGTGGAAGGCAGCAGCAACAACAAGTACATCGAGATCTTCAACGGTACCGGGGCTCCGGTCAACCTTGCGAACTATGAGTTGCGCCTGTTCAACAATGGCGCCTCAAGCCCATCGAACACGGCTGCACTTTCAGGCACCTTGGCAAACAACACCACGAGGGTGTATCGCAATAGCTCGGCAACGATCTACGGCGGAACCACCACGGTCAGCACTGCGGTCGGCTTTAATGGGAATGATGCCGTTGCGCTTTACAAGGTCTCCACAAGCAGTTATGTGGACATCATTGGCCAGATCGGGAATGACCCCGGCTCCGCATGGACCGGTGGCGGCCTCTCCACGTTGGACCGGACCTTGGTGCGTAAAGCCAGTGTTTCCGGGGGTGTTACCACCAACCCAGTGGGCCTTGGCTTCCCCACCTTGGCCACGGAGTGGGATGGCTATCCCATCGACGATGTTTCCCGCCTTGGATCGCACACCTTCAATTCCCTCAGCCAGACCTTTGTTCCAGGCTACAATGACCTGCTGGTGGCCGGTACTTCCGAAGTGGTAACGGGCCTTGATCCGGGTACTACCTATTACTACGCTGTGCGCGCTGAGTCCGGCACGTGTACTTCGGCCAGCAGTGACGAGATCGAGGTGACCACCGTGGGCTTTGGTTGCACGGATCCCTTGGCGAACAACTACGATGCGAACGCTGCGACGGACAACAGCACCTGCACCTACTGCGTACCCACCATCACCTACAACACGCCGATCCCCACGCCGATCCTTATCGGCACGGGGATCCCTGTGGCCAACTCCGCAGTGGCGGTGGATTGCCATCCCTTCACCGTGGGCATGAACGCCTTTGAGCGCTTCGGCCCGGCTATCATCCCTGTGGGCAATGTGTACACCACCACTACAGGTTACAGCCCCACGTCCATGGGTGACCCCACCCCGAACCCCGCTTATGCCCGCTGGAACCTGTTGGGTAGCATCGACCTCGGCACTTTCGACTTCACGCAGGTGAACGTGTTCTTGGACCTGGACTTCGACCCCGGTGCCACGCCGGTATGGAACACGGTGAACGTGAGCGCTGCCATGATCGCCCAGAGCATGGGCAACCAACACATCTACCAGGCCGCAGAGAACTTGAAGTCCCCTTTCTGGGCGATCGCTTTCCCCGGTGTCACCTTCGATCCAACAGTACCAGGTATCTATGATGTGCGCGTGCGTTTGGAGTCGCCTACCACGAACGCGGAACTGCTGAGCATGAGCATCCAAGTTGTGGTGAATGCTGCGGAAGGTTGCATGGACCCCTTGGCAGAGAACTACAACCCGAGCGCCGTCACGGATGATGGTAGCTGCACCTTCTGCATACCGACGATCACCTACAATACGCCGATCCCCACGCCGATCTTGATCGGTACCGGGATCCCAACGGACAATGCCGCTGTATCGACGGATTGCCATCCCTTCACTGTGGGAGTGACCGCCTTCGAGCGTTACGTGGGCGCGATCATCCCTTCGGGAAATGTGTACACCACCACCACCGGTTACAGCCCTACCTCCGGCAGCAACCCTACACCGGACCCTGCCTTCGCACGCTGGAACCTCTTTGGCAGCATCGACCTCGGTAGCTTCGACTTCACGCAAGTGAACGTGTTCTTGGACCTGGACTTCGATCCCGGTGCCACCCCTGTGTGGAACACCGTGGACGTGAGCGCCAACATGATCGCCCAGAGCATGGGCAACCAGCACATCTTCCAGGCATCCGAGAATTTGAAGTCCGCCTTCTGGGCCACCGCGTTCCCGGGTGTCACCTTCGACCCCACGGTAGCCGGCATCTATGATGTGCGCGTGCGCATCGTATCGCCCACCACGAGCACGGAGCTGCTGAGCATGAGCATTCAAGTGGTGGTGAATGCCACGGAAGGTTGCATGGATCCCTTGGCGGAGAATTACAACCCGAGCGCGATCACCGATGATGGCAGCTGCACTTTCTGCGCACCTACCATCACTTACAACACGCCGATCCCCACGCCTATTCTTATCGGCAGCGGCATACCGGCTGACAACGCCGCGGTTTCCGTGGATTGCCATCCCTTCACCGTAGGCCTCACGGCCTTTGAGCGGTATGTAGGAGCTATCGTTCCTGCGAGCAACGTCTACACCACCACCACTGGCTATAGTCCTACTTCCGGCAGCAACCCAACTCCAGACCCTGCGTTCGCACGCTGGAGCATTTTGGGCAGCGTGGATCTGGGCGCCTATGACTTCACGGATGTGAACTTGTATCTCGACCTGGACTTCGACCCGGGTGTTACCCCCGTTTGGAACACGGTGAACCTGAGCGCCGCCATGATCGGTAATGGCCTCGGCAGCCAGCACATCTACCAAGCATCCGAGAACTTGGCTTCCGCCTTCTGGTCCGTCGCCTTCCCGGGCGTCACCTTCGACCCCAACGTGGCCGGCATCTATGATGTGCGCGTGCGTTTGGAGTCGGTCGTTCTTGGTGAGGAACTGCTGAGCATGAGCATCCAAGTTGTGGTGGAGCAGACCTGCGTGGCCCATACCGGGAATACTTGGTATGTGAACGACGCAAGCTTGGTGGGTGATGTGTACACCACAGCAGTAGGCAGCGACAGCAATACCGGTACCGCCGAATGCCCCTTCGCGACCATCGCTTATGCGATCGATCAAGTAAGCCCCGGCGATATCATCATGGTGGATGCAGGTGTTTACGTGCAGGACCTCGTCATTACCAAGCCAGTGGACTTGCGCGGTGTGCAGTACAATGCTGACCCGAACACGCGCACAGGCGCTGAGTCCATCCTCTACCCTGCCACGTCCGACCCGGATCCGAGCAGCGCCACCTCCATGCCAGTGGTATACCTGGATGACAATGCTGCAAACGGCACCAAGATCAACGGCTTCACCGTTGATGGGGATAACCCTGCTCTAACCAGCGGCGTGGTGAACAACGGTGCGGATATGGATGCCATTGAAGGAATCGCCAGCTATCAGGGGAACGGCGACCTCGACATCGCCTTCAACAAGATCCGCAACTTCCCATATACAGGATTGGACCTGGCGAACTATCAAGGCGTGGGTTCCCTCTCGGGCACTACCGTACGGAACAACTTGATCACGAACGTGTACAGCGCGGCCTCCGGTCCGGCGATCATTCTGCAGTACAACTTCTATGCGGACGTAACGGACAACACACTGGACCAAGTGCGTATCGGCATCCAGACCGGCGTGCAGATCCAGCCGAGCTTGGGTACGCCCCCAGTGATCAGTGGCAACACCATCACCTCCTACCGTTTGGGCATCTTCCATAACGTGCAATACACCACTGCGACCCCGTTCACCATTGCGAACAATGAGCTGCTCACCTATGCCGGTGCCGCTACCAACTCAGGTATTTTCATCGGCGTGCTCGACCCTACCACCTCGGTAACGGTCCAGAACAACAACGTGACCGGTGCGCAGAACGGCATCATGCTTTGGGGTTCGAACAGTACAGGCGGGGTCACCATTGAAGGGGGCACCCTCACGGACTGCGGAACAGGTGTGTTCGTGAACAACTACGATGCCTATCCGCCCGACCCGAACCAAACGCGTAGCACCACCGCGATCGTGAAGGATGTCAACATCGTGAATGCAGGCATTGCCGGCATCCATGTGAAGGACAACAACCTGAACACCAATCCTGCTGCCACGGTACATGTGGACATTGAAGGCACTACCACCGTGAACGTCGCCGCTGGTGCCGTGAACGTGCTTGTGACCGGAGCCAAGGCCAGCGCAACCTTCCTTGGTGCTGATGTGGACCTCACCGGCAGCGCACTCCGTCACATCCGCTTGCAGAGCAACGGCAGCACCCTGCCCGCCGGCAACATCGATGCGACCCAAGTGAAGTTCAATGGAGCCACGGCCACCACGGCCACCGGCTTCACCATCGAGGACCTGATCGACCACAAGGTGGACCTGCTCGGCCTCGGCAAGGTGAGCTTCGTACCGGGTGAGGTGTTCGTTACCGTCAACAGCTTCGTAGCCCCCAACACGGTGGGTTCCGTGCAGCGCGGTATCGACGTCTCGGTAGCCAACGACATCGTGCACGTGAACGACGGTACCTACAACGAGGACGTAGACGTGAACAAGGTGATCACCCTCATGGGCAATGACCGCGACCTCACCATCCTCCGTGGTCTGTATGGCAACAACATCACAGCCTTGAGCATCGGAGCGAACGCCACCGTACGCGACCTCACCAGCACGCGCGACTTCGGTGCGAACACAGCACAATGGCAGGCCAGCCCGAAAACGGGCGGCGTGACATTCGCCGGCAACAACGCCATCATGGACAATGTCCGCGTGACCGGGCATCGCAACGGTGTCTATATCAACAACCGGCAGAACGTGCAGGTGCTCAACTCGATCATCGAGGCGAACCGCACGGGCATCCAAGTGGGGAATGATGTTTCGGGCACCCAGATCCGGAACAACTTCATCCAGGACAACTTCACCATGGGCTTCCTGTTCAACTTCGGCCTCACCGGAACGCCGAACACGACCGGATTGGTGGTGAGCGAGAACAGCTTCAGCGGCAACTGGTATACCGATGTGAGCTACCAAGGCACGCCAAGCACCCCTGTGAGCGGTGCTGACTTCAGCTGTAACTGGTACGGAACGTCCTCACCCGTTGTGAGCGCGACCGCAACCTCGGAGCCCGGCTATGCCACCCAAGTACCTTCCCAGTTCGGTGGTACTGCACCTGGGCCACAGGTTGCCCAGATCATGGGAACCTCCGCTGCACTGGTGCCTTACGAGCCTTACGGTATGGCCGGCACGGATGACCAGCCCGGCACCCCCGGATGGCAGCCTGTACCTGGCAACTGCGAGGTGATCTACTACAGCCAAGCTTCCGGCAATGTGTCGGATCCGATCTGGGACATCGTTCCCGTGGGAACCGCTGGACCAGCAACCTTCACGGCGAGCACAAGCATGGTGGTACAGACCGGCGATGTAGTGGTGAACACCTCCAACACGGATGTGAAGAAGGTAACCGTGGAAGCCGGTGCCAGCCTGAGCTTGAACGCCGGAACGGACCTGAACGTGAACGGTGACGAGGTGATCTTCGATGGAGCGTTCGCAGCAGCGGACCTCAGCACGTTGTCGCTCTTGAGCACCAAAGCAACCATCCTCGCAAGCGACGGCGGCGCACTCAACCTCTGGAACCTGACGGTGAACACCCCGGCAGGCACCTTGACGGATGCGACCATCTCCATCCGTGGCACCCTGCAACTGAACGGTGGTGAGTTCAATGCTGACCTGGCCGATGTGACCTTGGCCAGCACCGCGACCGGTACGGGCCGCTTGGGCCCCGTGGCAGCTACAGCCAGCTACACCGGTAACATGACCGTGCAGCGCTACATCCCTGCAGGCCACACCAACTGGCGTATGCTCGGTAGCCCCGTGGCCGGCCAAACGGTGAACAACTGGAAGGATGACTTCTACACCGCTGGCTTCCCTGGCTCGCACTACCCCAACTTCTACAATCCAGTGGGCAGCGGCATCCTGTGGCCAAGCATCCGCTACTACGATGAGACCGTGGTCTCCACCAACGCCGATAACGGTTTGTTGGGTGTCACCAGCAACTTACAGCCACTGAACATGGGCCAAGGCTTCCAAGCATGGAGCGGTGACAACTTCAACACCACCACCGCCTTTACGGTGGATGTGAAAGGAGCACCTTACATCGCGCAAACGCCGATCGCCCTGCCGATGAGCTTTACCTCTTCCGGCTCGCTGGTAGCCGACGGCTGGAACCTGGTGAGCAACCCGGTGCCAAGCCCGATCGACTTCACCTTGGTGAACCGCGGTACCGATGTGCAGAACGCTTACTGGATCTTCGACCCCGTCGCCGGTAACCTGAAGGCATGGACGAGCGGCTTGGGCCAAGGCACTCTGAACGGTGTTATCCAGAGCAGCCAAGGCTTTTACTTGAAGGCCAATGGAGCCGCACTGACCACCACGGTAAGCGAATCCGCCAAGGTGGATGAGCACGTGGGTGGAACCTTCGGTGGCTCGCAGAACGCGGTATTGCCGATCCTCAACCTCACCATCAACAGCACCCTGAACAGCTACAGTGATGAGGCCACGATCGTCTTCGCCAACGGCACGCCTGACTATGACGCCATGGATGCCTTGAAGTTCACCTTCAAGACCATCGGCGCACCGCAGGTGAGCATCCTGAGCAACGATGGGCAGAACCTGGCCGTGGACTTCTATGGCGACTACGCCAGCGAGATCCAGATCCCCCTGTTGGTGAATGCCGACGTTACCGGGACCTATACGCTCTCGGCGAGCATCGCAGGTATCAACAACCTTTCCTGCCTCAGCATCAAGGACCTGCAGACCGGCACGATTACCCCGCTGACCGATGGAGCTACTTACAGCTTCACCATCAACGCGAGCGACGATGCGAACAGCCCCCGCTTCCTGTTGAACGGAACGGCCCCGCTCCCACTCGTTATGGACAACGCCCTCTGCAGCGACCAGAATGGAGCCGCCACCGTGGTGGTGAACGAGGGTCCGGTGAACATTCAGTGGACGGACGTTTTCGGAAACGTGCTCTTGAACATGACGGACATCGCAGGCGGAGTAGCTGAATTCGAAGCCGCTGCCGGTAACTACATGGTCCGCGTAACTCCGGGTGGAGCTTGCGGCGAATTGGTAGCCGACTTCAGCATCACGGCACCAGCGGCCATCGAGGCCGGCTCAGCCACCAGCGCCACCACCTGCCCGAACGCAATGGACGGAACAGCGGATGTGATGGTGATGGGAGGCATCGCACCCTACACCTATCTCTGGAGCAATGGCAGCACCGGTGCCAACATCACCGATGCAGCAGGTAGCTACACGGTGACCATCACGGATGCAAATGGTTGTACCGAGCAGGTCGCCACCGTGGTGCCAGCAGGTGAAGGAACCATCGCCAGCTTCGAGATGATCGGTACCAACGCAGTGGCCAACACGGCCGTGGACTTCACCAACACCAGCGTGCTCGGTGAGGACTTCACATGGGACTTCGGTGACGGAACCACCAGCACGGATTTGAACGCGACGCACACCTGGACGCTCCCGGGCACGTACACCGTAACGCTCACCGCCTCCGGTGGAGCTTGCGCGGACGTGTTCACCATGGAGCTTACCGTGGATGCCACCACCGCGATCGAAGCCACCACGCCAAGCGGTCCTCTGGCCGTATGGGCCACGCCGGACCACATCGTGATCCAGCACTCCTTCAACAACAGCCCCGTGGATGTGGATGTGTATGACGCAACAGGTCGCCTGGCGATCAGCCGCGGCAGCATCGTGAACCCGGGCCGTATCCTGATCAATGACCGCAGCCTGAACACCGGCGTGTGGTTCGTGCGCGTGAAGAGCGGCGATACGGAGCGCAGTTTCCGCGTTCCGCTGATCCGTTGATCATCGTCTTCTTTCCAACGGAAAGGGCTGCCTCTGCGAGGTGGCCCTTTTTGGTTTTACCGCAGGCGCGAGGGCAGAAGAAAAACCGCAGATGGCGCAGCTCAGCGCAGATAGACCGCCGGAGGTAACGGTGTTGGTTCCACCGCAACGGACGCAAAGGGCGCCACGCCTGAATGACCGGGGGCCTGCATTGCGCATTTCGTTGCGTCCGTTGCGGCTCCTCCTTCGCGGCAAGGGCATCCGATGTATATCGGATCATGCGGCAACCCGCATCTGCGCAAATCTGCGTTCAAGCCCGTCGCGGCAACGCCGGACAACTGACAACCAACAACCGGCAACTGAGCCTCACCGCACCTCACTTCCCGCAGGTACCGCCTCCGAAGGCTGCACGAAGCGCAATTTCCCTTCGGCATCTTCCGCCATCAGCACCATGCCTTGGCTTTCCACGCCGCGCATCTTGCGGGGCTCGAGGTTGCACAGAAGGAGTACTTGTTGGCCCGGTAATGCTTCCGGAGCAAAGTGTTCAGCGATACCGCTGACGATGGTGCGCGGCTCGGCCTCGCCGATGTCGATGGCGAGCTTCAAGAGCTTGTCGGCCTTGGGCACTTTCTCCGCAGCGGTGATGGTGCCGATGCGCAGGTCCAGCTTGGTGAAATCATCGAAGGCGATCGATGGCTTGGCGGCTTTCGGCTCAGCGGCCATCGGCTCAGCGGCGGCTTTCGGGACTTCCGGCTTTTGGTCCATGGGCTCGTTGGCTTTCAGGCGGTCCACTTCGGCGGCTATCTCCGCATCGGTAATGGGCTTGAAGAGGTGTTCCGCCTTGCCGATCGCTGCTCCCGGAACGATCAATCCTTCGCGGAGCGCATCGTCCCACTTCAGGTCGCTGAGGCCAAGCATGGTGCGCAGCTTCTGTGCGGTGAAGGGCAGGAACGGCTCCAGCACCACGCTGAGCGCAGCGGTGATCCGCAGGCTGTTGAAGAGCACCGTGCGCACGCGGTCCGGATCGGTCTTCTCCAACTTCCAAGGCTCGGTATCGGTGAGGTATTTGTTGCCAAGGCGACCGGCGTTCATGGCCGTGGCCAAGGCATCGCGGAAGCGGAACTTATCGACGTCCGCCGCCACCTTTCCGGGGATGGCGGAAAGCTCCGCCCACAGCACGGCATCCTGATCGGCTTGTTCCCTGCTGCTCGGCGCTGGTTCGGGCACCTTGCCATCGTAGTACTTGTTGCAGAGCACGAACACGCGCTGCACGAAGTTGCCGATGATGGCCACCAGCTCGTTGTTGTTCTTGTCCTGGAAATCCTTCCACGTGAACTCGCTGTCCTTGAACTCCGGGAAAATGGTGGTAAGCGTGTAGCGCAGCTCGTCCTGCCGGTTCGGCCAGCGCTCGATGTATTCGTGCAGCCACACCGCCCAGTTGCGGCTGGTGCTCAACTTCCTGCCTTCGAGGTTGAGGAACTCATTCGCAGGCACGTTCTGCGGCAGGATGAATCCGCCGTGCTCCTTCAAGAGGATCGGGAAGATGATGCAGTGGAAAACGATGTTGTCCTTGCCGATGAAATGCAGGAGGCGCGTGTCGTCGGCCTTCCACCACTTCTCCCATTCCGTGTTGTGGTCCTTCGCCCATTGCTTGGTGGCGCTGATGTAGCCGATGGGTGCATCGAGCCACACGTAGAGCGCTTTTCCTTCCGCACCGGGCAGCGGCACGGGCACGCCCCAATCGAGGTCGCGCGTCATGGCGCGGGGACGCAGGCCTTCCTTCAGCCAACTGTTGCATTGGCCCAGCACCTGTGGCTTCCACTCAGCGGTGTCGTGCTGCTGCTCGCCGTTCAGCATGCCGGTGTTGATCCACTCCGTCATCCATTCCTGGCTGCGCTCCATGGGCAGGTACCAGTGCTTGGTGGGCCGTAGCTCGGGCTTGCTGCCACTGAGCGTGCTGCGCGGGTCGATCAGGTCCCTGGGGCTGAGCGCGCTTCCGCACTTCTCGCACTGGTCGCCATAGGCATCCGGATTGCCACAGTTGGGGCAGGTGCCCATGATGTAGCGGTCGGCGAGGAATTGCTTGGCTTCGGCGTCGTAGTACTGCTCCTCGGTCTTCTCCGTGAAGGCGCCGTTCTCATTCAGCTTCAGAAAGAAGTCCTGAGAGGTCTTCTTGTGCAGCTCACTGCTCGTGCGGTGGTAGATATCGAAGACGATCCCGAAGTCGGAAAAAGCCTTCCCCATCATCGCGTGGTACTTGTCCACGATGGCTTGCGGGGTGGTGCCATCCTTGAGGGCGCGCAGCGTGATCGCGGCGCCATGCTCATCACTTCCGCAGACAAAGAGCACCTCCTTGCCGCGTGCCTTCAAATTGCGCACGTAGATATCGGCGGGTAGGTAGGCACCGGCGATGTGGCCGATGTGGAGTGGACCGTTGGCGTAAGGGAGTGCGGCGGTGACGGTGGTACGGGCAGGGGTCTTCATGTGCGCTGCGAAAGTACGGGGGAGCGCGGGAGGTACATCACTGGTTTCACCGCCAAGACGCAAAGAGCGCGAAGGAGTTTTCCGGAGTTACCGCAACCGCTTGCTCCCGATCTTCCCGGGAGAGCGCAACTAAGTACCACTGCCCTTGCGCCTAGCGCACCGAGCTACGCACCAGCCTCACCGTGGCTGTGGATGTCGCACCGGTAGCTCGCACGGTGTAAACGCCGTCCGGCAAGCCGGTCAGGTCCAGATCCATGCGCGGATCGCCAATGCCCGTAGTACCGCTCAGCACCAAAGCACCCGTCAGCGAGAACACCTCAACACGAGCGGGTCGCTGACCTTCAGGCCAGGTGATTGTGGCGCGGTCCGCTGCGGGATTGGGCTGGATCAAAAGCGTAGAAGCCATAGTGGGAGCATGGATGCCCGTGGTTGCATCCAACACCTTCACCATCACCGTGTACGTGGAAACCAAGGGCGTGGCCGCATCATTCTGCGCCGTGTAGTTGATGGTATGCAGACCGATCTCACTGGCCGTGGGGGTGATGGTGGAGATGATCTCCGCCGTAGCCCCGGATGTGTTCAGTGTTTCCACATAGCCTGCAATGCCGCTGCACAGCGACATCCCGCTGATCGTTTGCCCCGGTGTTCCCCCGATCATCATCATGGGGAAATCAAACGAGGAACCTACCTCGATCTCCAACGTGTCGCAGCCGATGCTGGTGAAGATGGGCGGAATGTTCTCATCCTCGGTGCTGAATGAGAAATGCCGATCAGCAAGCCAGCCCACACCTCCACTTGGTCCAAAAGCTCCGTTCCAGTCGGTACCGGCGTGATCGAAACGTCCGAATTGCAGGTAATCAATGGCATCTCCCTTATTCGCTCCCACCGTGGCTGGAAAGCCTCCAAAGCCATTCACACCATTCGACGCCGATCCTGTGGTCCACTCCATATTCCCGTAGCAGAAGGAAACGTTGTTGCCACCAGGAATCGCAGGGTCGGTCCCATCGGTGATGATCAGCTGGAACGAGTTCAGCTTGTCCGTATGTTGGCTGAAATAGCCCACATTGGTCCAGTTCACATACAGCGCTGTGGGCGTTAGTTTGTATTGCACCCTGTTCACATCCGTACCTGTCCCCCGCAGATCCACATCGGCCCAGAATGGCGCGATCAATGTGGGACCAGCATAAGGAAAGGCACTCGGGGTATATGTGGCGAGGTAAGCACTGAAAGACACATTGCCGTTGATATTGATGTACGCAGTATCCCAGCTCTGGCCATAAAGCTGGAAGCTGAAGGGGAGCGGGATAGCGTCATGGGATCCGTCGTCGCCGTTACTCCAGCCGGATGCGTCCCAATCTGTCACGTTATCGATCGTAGTGTATGAAGCATCCGGCGTGAGCCAACATGCGCACGGCTCATTGTCCCGCTGAGACCGTAAGGTCCCTGCTTCCACACTAGGTGAGATCGCCGTCTGTTCTTGCTGTACCTGTGTCAGCTTCCATGCATCATAGCCCGGGGAACCCACAGGATACTGGGCAAAACAGGAGCCAACAAAGGCGACTGTAGCCAAAAAGGCGAGGTAGCGATGGATCATTGTGTTCGGGTTTGTGTCAGTTCAATGGTGTGAAGTTACTTCAATGAAGACACGGACTGGGGCGAGAGCGCTGCTTGGGGGTGTATCCGATCGATCTGCATTCTGCGGGCAGTCTATGGGTATGGTTAAGCTGTACCGCGGTAGAGCCTTCAAACCCGCGTCGTGAGCAATCCGTGGCGCTCTTCTGAAAAGGTCGCGATTCGCCCCCATACATCACTTGGCGCTCTGGGCGTCTTGGCGGTGGATCTTTGAACCCATCGTGGTCGCAGGCTGCCCTCCACGATTCCCCTTCTACCCGTTAACTTCGCGGGCATTTTCGGCCCGGCCCCTCCATGAAGAATACCCGCAACTTCTGCATCATCGCACACATCGACCACGGCAAGAGCACCTTGGCCGACCGGTTATTGCAGATGACAGGCACCATCTCCGACCGTGACATGCAGGCGCAGAACCTGGATGACATGGACCTGGAGCGCGAGCGCGGCATCACCATCAAGAGCAAGGCCATCCAGATGGACTACGAGCTCAATGGTGAGAAGTACATCCTGAACCTGATCGACACACCCGGCCACGTGGACTTCAGCTACGAGGTAAGCCGGAGCATCGCCGCCTGCGAAGGTGCCTTGCTGATCGTGGATGCCACACAGGGGATCCAGGCACAGACCATCAGCAACCTCTACCTGGCCTTGGAGCACGATCTGGAGATCATCCCCGTGCTGAACAAGATGGACCTGCCCAGCGCCAATCCGGAGGAGGTGAAGGACCAGATCGTGGACCTCATCGGCTGCAAGCTGGAGGACATCCTCAGCGCCAGCGGCAAGACGGGCCTGGGCGTGGACAAGGTGCTGGAGGCGATCGTGGACCGCGTGCCCGCCCCCAAAGGCGATCCGGCGGCCCCGCTGCAAGCACTGATCTTCGACAGCGTGTTCAACTCCTTCCGCGGCATCATCGCCTACTTCCGCGTGATGAACGGCACCATCCGCAAGGGTGAAAAAGTGAAGTTCTTCAACACCGGTGTCGTGTACGACGCGGATGAGATCGGTGTGTTGAAGATGGACCTGAAGCCCCAAGCGCAACTGAGCGCAGGGGACGTGGGTTACATCATCAGTGGCATCAAGACCGCCAGCGAGGTGAAGGTGGGTGATACCATCACGCACTTGGCGCGCCCCTGCACGGAGGGCATTCACGGCTTCGAGGATGTGAAGCCCATGGTGTGGGCCGGCATCTTCCCGGTGGAGACCGACGAGTACGAGGAGCTGCGTGACGCCATGGAAAAGCTGAAGCTGAACGATGCCAGCCTCACATGGACGCCCGAAAGCAGCGCCGCGCTCGGATTCGGTTTCCGTTGCGGATTCCTCGGCCTCCTGCACATGGAGATCATCCAAGAGCGCATCGAGCGTGAGTTCGGCATCACCGTGATCACCACCGTGCCGAACGTGGGCTATATCGTCACCCGGACCGATGGGGACGTGATCAACGTGCACAACCCCAGTGAACTGCCTCCGGTGATGCACATCGAAAAGATCGAGGAGCCTTACATCAAGGCGCAGATCATTACCAAGAGCGAGTACACCGGCGTGATCATGAACCTGTGCATTGAGAAGCGCGGGATGCTCACGAACCAGAACTACCTCACCACGGACCGTGTGGAGCTATCCTTCGAACTGCCGCTCGGCGAGGTGGTCTTCGACTTCTTCGACAAGCTCAAGAGCATCAGCCGCGGCTATGCCAGCTTCGATTACCACCCCATCGGCTTCAAGGAGAGCGACCTGATCAAGTTGGACATTCTGCTGAACAGCGAAAAGGTGGATGCCCTCAGCGCGCTGATTCACCGCGACCATGCGCACGAGCTGGGCAAGAAGATGTGCAGCAAGCTGAAGGAACTACTCCCCCGCCAGCAATTCGACATCCCGATCCAAGCCGCCATCGGCGTGAAGATCGTGGCGCGCGAAACCGTGAAGGCCCTCCGCAAGGACGTGACCGCCAAGTGCTACGGTGGTGACATCAGCCGGAAGCGCAAGCTGCTGGAGAAGCAGAAGGAAGGGAAGAAGCGCATGCGTTCCGTGGGCTCCGTGGAGATCCCGCAGGAGGCTTTCCTGGCGGTGCTGAAGTTGGATTGAGGAGTATCGGAGCAAACGGCGATGCTGCAATCGCTGCAGCTCCTTCCCTATTTCGCAATTGCCAATACCATTCGTTGGTGTAAGCTCATGAAAGGTCGGATCGCAAAAACCGATCCGGTGCATCCAGGCGTGCCATTGGATCCGCCACTTGTGTTCACAGGGCGTTACCAATAACAGCACGTCTTCGCCCCACGGGGTGATACCGCCACACCGGCGGCCAATTCCAACTATCGATTACGCCTGTAGCTCTGGTCGTTATGTACCGTGGCACAGGCTTCGTGCGTGGGCTGAAAACCCTTTCATCAAATGAATACACGCTTGTTCACCACACACACGCTGGGCGCCTTCGCGCTCGCCACCTTCTTCACCTTGGGCGTAAAAGCCCAAGACGCACCCGCGCTGACCGATCCGCAGATCGCACACATCGCAGTAACCGCGAACCAGATCGACGTGGACTATGCTGCCATCGCAAAGGAAAGATCCACGAACAAGGATATCCTCCAATTCGCCGCAAGCATGGCGGCTGACCATACCAACATCATCAAGCAAGCCACAGAGCTTGCTAAAAAACTGGGCGTAACTCCTGAGGACAATGCCACCAGCAAGAGCTTGAGAGAGCAGGCGGAGAAGACCTCGAAACACCTCCGTTCACTGAGCGGGGAAGCCTTCGACAAGGCCTATATCGACAACGAGGTAGCCTACCATAAAGCAGTGATCTCCACAGTGAAGAACACATTGGTGCCTGCTACCAAGAACGCAGAGTTGAAAGCCCTGCTTGTGAGCGTCGAGCCCGTGCTCGACTCGCACCTGAAGCATGCTGAGATGGTGGCCAAGGAATTCTCCCGATCAGCGGCTGCAAAACCTGCTGAAAAGCCCGCTGCAGGAAAGAAGTACTAGTACTGGGCATTTGCCAACGAGCAGTATGCCTTCATGCACTATCCATGGTTAAAAGGGCCGGACCCGTTGGTCCTGCCCTTTTATGCCAAGGTGTAACCATTCCAATTTTCCCTCATCCAATATCCGTTACTAAACCAAAACCACATCATGAAAAACAAGACATTCACATTCCAACGGGGCGCTATGCTGTTCGCCCTATCTGCATTCCTCTACGTAGGTGCCTTTGCACAGGACGCCCCAAAACTCTCTGACCCCGAGATCGCCCACGTTGCCGTAACGGCAAACCAGATCGACGTTGATTATGCAGCGATCGCAAAGGAAAAGTCAACGAATAAGGCCGTGCTCCAGTTTGCTGCGACCATGGCCAAGGATCACGAGGGCGTGATCAAGCAGGCCGTTGTCCTCGCCACCAAATTGGGCGTTACGCCAAAGGACAATGCCATGAGCAAGTCCTTGAAGGAAGGCGAGGCAAAAACGGAGAAGATGCTACGTTCATTGAAAGGTGAAGCCTTCGACAAGGCCTACATCGACAATGAAGTGACCTACCACAAAGCGGTGATCGATGCCGTGAAGAACGTGTTGATCCCACAAACGCAGAACGCTGAGCTGAAGAACCTGCTCGTGAGCGTTGAGCCCGTTCTGGAGTCGCACTTGGCACATGCTGAAATGGTACAGAAGGAGTTTGCCAAGAAATGAAGCCGGTTAGTGGAATAAGATCCAGTGCACTCCTGCTCGCCTGCGCTCTGCTGGCAGCCTGTGGCACAGCGGAGAAGCCCGAAAAAGCGGCTCCCCTGTACAAGATCGTACCCGAGGAGCATGTGCCCACTTCGGTAGCGGTGTCCATCGCACAAATGAAGTTCCAACCCGACACAGTGCGAGTACACCGCGGTGACACCGTCGTCTTTACCAATAACGATGTAGTGGACCACGATGCCACAGCACTTCCGGACAGTGCTTGGACCAGCGGTCCGCTGCACCCCGGCCAGAGCTGGAAATTGGTTGCGGATAGCACGTCGGAGTATTTCTGCAGCATTCATGTGGTGATGCGCGGCGAGGTTATCGTGGAATAACAGCCTTTGTCGAAAGCTCCGAAACAACAGGGCGACCTTCCGGTCGCCCTGCTTGTTTATTCAAGGTGAGCTCCAGCGAGCGGCGGGGATTCGGGTCGGCATCCCGGCCGTCAACGGGGATAAGATGCCCCACAGCATCCGGAACGCATGCTTCAAACAGCTTGAAGGAGGCAATGGCACACAGTTGGGAATGGTTCCGAAAAAAGAATCAGCAACATGAAACAAGCCTACATCAATGCAATGGCTGTATGCGGAGCGCTCCTCCTCGCTGCACCCGCTTTCTCCCAAGGACCTGCCTTCGGCCTCAAGGGAGGATTGAACTACACGAACCTCGCTGGGCTGGATGCCGATGATAACAATGCCCGCGTGGGTTTCAACGCCGGCGTATTTGCCCGCACCATGCCTGAATCACCTGTAGGCCTTCAGGTGGAATTGCTCTATTCGACCAAGGGCAATCATACCAAGTACAACGCCTTCTTCGGATTGGTGCAACAGGATGTGGACTTCAACCTCAACTACTTGGAGTTCCCGGTAATGGCCTCCATCCGCGTGTTGGATGTGGTGGATTTCCAGATCGGGGGTTATGCTGCCTACCTGCTCTCGGGCAAAGTGAAAACCTCCGGTGATCTGGGTAGCGGATCAGGTGAGCTCGATAAGAGCGACTTCACCTCGCTCGATGCCGGTATTATTGGTGGCGTTGGCTTCAACGTGGGTGATAACCTGCAGATCGGAATGCGTTATCTCCATGGCCTCGTGGATGTGGTGGATAACAAGGATCTCAGCGCTGTTGTGGGCGATGCCCAGAACCGATGCTTGCAGGTGTATCTCGCCGTTGGCGTTGGTGGAAACTAGATCCACCGGAATGGGAGGGGATAGCGGTCGCTATCCGATCACAAAGCGGACGGTCAGCACATGGCCGTCCGTTTTGCGTGCTTGCAAGAGGTAGAGGCCAGGCGACCAAGCATCCGTGCGGAACGTATGGTGCGATCCAACTTCAACCTGTGTTGCCATCACCCGGCCTTGCGCATCGAATACCCGGATCTTCCCAAGGGCACCACCATCCGAAGTGTACACCTCCGTGCTGGTGGCTGAGCGGGCTATGTGAAGGATGCCTTCCACCGGTTCCGAAATGCCCTGCCCGATCTCGATGCATTGCTCATAAAATGAAAAGGCAACGTCGGAGAGCGCGGTCCAGATCACCGGAGCATGGGCTCCCTGGATCATCGGGGTGAGGCGCGGGCCGAAATACGGCTGGCCGCCATTGGGCCCTTGTTGCGGGATCACCTCCATGAGGTAATGCCCCGGAGCGAGGCAAACAGTGTCCTCATCGTATTGCTGTTCATCCGTCAGCTCGAAGAAGCCACTCAGGACCAAGGTGCCGCTTTTGCGGACATTGTATTGGAAAGAACCCGTGGCCGTTCCGGAACTGAAATTCCGAAGTTCCAACACCACCGGTGAACAATCTCCCGGGGGACATAGGTCCACGGGCAGGTCCCAACTGCAAGCAAGTTGCTGGCTGGAAAAGAGCTGTAGTGTGGCATTGAAGGGCGATTGAGGCATGACGGTGCCCGCAGGAATATCCAACATGTTGTAGTTGTCCTGCGCTATGCCGAAGGTGTTGATCGTTTCCTTGGCCAAGGTGTCGCCATTGTCCGCCAGCAGCACGAAATTGGGATAGTTGAACAGCGTGAAGGTCGGATTGAAGATGTGGACCAACAGCGTCGTGTCGGTGAAAGGCGACCAAGTGAGGCTGGCAAGCACAAGCGAGTCACAGGGGAAAGCACCGCCGGATACGGTGAACTCATGTTGGCCGGACGGGGCTAAATCGTCCACTCCGGCGCCTGTGATGTTCACCGTGTACGTTCCGGCCGACAATAGGCCCAAGGCCACGAACTCCGTGTGTGGGACGATCACATCCATGCCGATCGTGTTCTGTGTTACCAAAGCGAGGGTGATCGTGTATCCATTCAACTCAGCAGTGGCGGATGTAATGGAAGAACCCGTGCTGGACAAGTTGCCCATAAGCTGCAATTCAACCGGGTCCTGGTCCGTGGGGGCCGCAGGCATCACGGCGATCTCACCCAAATAGAAATAGGTCTGCGCATGGACGACGTTCGCGGTCCAACCAAAGAACGTGGTAAGGATCAGGAAGAGTGGCGTTGTGTATCGCATGGGTCTGGGCCGTGGCCTGAGTATGGCGTTGAACGAAAACGGAGTTTCAAGCGATAAGACGCAGCGGAAAAGCTGAACGCTGCTTAATGCTTCATTTTTACCTTCCGGAACCTGCGACGCTCCTTGGCAAGGCTTGAACGGGAGCGCGTGTAACTTTCGCCAAGGCTCCCCGTCACATCATCAGGAACCCCTTTCCCCGTGACCCTATCCGATTACAATAGCGCCGTGGACCAACATGCGGATGGCATCTACCGCTTCGCGGTGAAGCACCTGCGCGACACCGATTCGGCGAAGGACGTGGTGCAGGAAAGCTTTGCGCGCCTTTGGCAGAAGTTGGATGCTGTGGAAGGCACCAAGGCGAAGAGCTATCTCTTCACCACCGCACACCATCTGTTGGTGGATGAGGCGAGGAAGGATGTTCGGAAGACACGGATGGAGGATCGGCATGCCGACCTGCGCTGGACCGGGCAATCTCAACCGGACCTGAAGGAAATATTGGATGCGGCGTTGGCAACTCTGCCCGACGTGCAGCGCAGCGTGGTATTGCTCCGCGACCTGGAGGGATACAGCTATGAGGAGATCGCCGAATTGACGCAGCTGAACGTCACCCAAGTGAAGGTGTACATCTATCGCGGCCGTACCGCATTGAAGCACCACATCGGCAGTTTGGAGAACGTGTTATGAAGCTGGACCGGCACACATATGAAGCTTGGCTGCTGGATCGCTTGGAAGGTGTACTCACACCTGACCAAGAAGCGGCGCTTGATGCCTTTCTGTTGGAGAACCCGGACTTGCTCGCTTCCTCCGATCCGCTACCTCGCGTGCATACCAGCACCGAGCCATTCCCCGACAAAGGAAACCTGCATCGGACCTTCCCGCCCACCGGCTCACCGGATGCCGCGCGCTTGGATGATTTCCTGGTGGCCCGCATGGAACAGGAGCTGACCAGCAAGCAGCAACAGCAGCTGGAACAATACCTGTTCGAGCATCCGGAAGCAGAGCGGCAGGCGACATTGATGGCGCTGGCCAAGGCACCGAACGAGCCGCTGGCATTTTTTGAAAAGGAAAGTCTGCAGCGGCATTTCCCACCGCAGGGACTTCCCGATGTTCACCGCCTCACCGATTTTCTGATCGCTGACCTGGAGGGAGATCTGACAGCTGTTCAGCAGAAAGCTCTTCAAGCCTACCTGGCCGGTAATGCGGATGCACGCCGGGAACAGGAACTGGTGAACGCCACACGCGTGAAGCCGGAGCTTCTTCCCTACCTTGGAAAGGCCGACCTGAAAAAGCGCGAGGTGCGCGTATTCGCGCTCTGGGCGAGGCTGGCCGTGGCAGCCAGCGTGATGCTGCTCCTGGGTGCCGGATGGTGGATCCTTCGTGAAGGAAACGTGAAGGATGCAGGAATAGCAAAGGTGGAAACACGACAGGCGGTGCCAGGGCGGTCCTCCGTCGGGCCATCGAGTAAGGCTTCCGTTGAAGTCAATTCAACAAGCCCGATCCACCACGAAGAAACCATTGCTGCACAACCTGCAGAGGAGAACGAAGGAGTACAACGGAAAGAGGTATCCACCATTGGGAAGGTGAGATCCAGCGGATCGAAAACGCGCGATCCCCTAAAGCAAAGTGAGCAAGAGCAAGAACCGGAGGCAACGCCCCAAGTTCCTTTATCGCCCATGCCGACGATTGACCGACTTCCCGTGAAAGAACCAACGCTGGCCCAACTTCCTGCTCAGCTGAGCAAGCCCATGGGTGCGACCTCATCCGTTACGACACCGGTTGTAGCAAACGGGAATGAAGAGATGGCCATGGTGGATACGCGGAGTGCAGGGCAAAGTCTCGGCACCTTCGTGGCCAATGCGGTCCGTGGTGAAGTGCTTGCAGCTCCCAAGCGCGCAGACAAGTTGGATGGCGATGATGCGCTTGCACTTGCCGACAAGGCGGTTGGCGCAGTGACGGGTGGCCGTGGAGGCGTGGCGCTCGAGCGCACTGCCCATGGCGAAAGGATCCAGCTCCGCTTAGGGCGCAACCTGTCCTTCAGCGCCAGCAGGGGCCGCTGAGGCTCTTTACCCACTTCATTCAAGGTTGTGACGAAGGTGCCGGCGCATGCATGCGCTGATCTCTTGTGGAGGATCGCCGCCCATCACCGTGCCAAAACCGCTCATCCATATTCCATCGATAAGCTGTAACAAGTGTGCGGCTTACCGGGTCTCATGTGAACAACCGAACAACGGCCTGAACGCCACAAAAACACATGTCATGAAAACCCGGATCCTCCACGCATTGATCGCCCTCCCACTGTTGCTCTTCGCGATGAGCACGTATGCCGCAGACCTTGTTACACCAACTGCTGCACCTTCTTTCATCCTCCGCAACTCCATCGAAATGGAGCGCGCCGTAAAGCACCAGATCAACCGCTATGTGATCTTCCCTTTGGAAGATGAAGCGGAGGCCCTGTTCGGAACGGTGGAAGTACAGTTCGTCGTGAACATGGAAGGCAGGCTGGTGGTGACCGCAGCCCACTCCGAGAACCAGGACCTCTGCGACTATGTGGTGGAGAAACTTCGCCGGGTGCAGGTGGGGCCGAATCCTTCCGGGCTCTGGAAAACTTCGCACATGCGATTCGAATTCCGGGCAGAATAAGCCACCACTCCACGAGCGAATGTCATTCCGGGCTCGACCCGGGACCGCGAAAGTGGAATGTTCCTACTTATCCCGGATGCCAGTGAAAAAGCCACCAAAGAACTAAAGCGCAAGAACTGTAACTATTGAACGAGCGACCCGTCCTATTTGCAAAGTGATCAATTGATGAAACCCTTCCTCCTCCTTCCGCTACTGATGCTCCCCTTGCTCGGCATGGCCCAGCAGGATAGCTTGGCACTGGATAGCACGGCAACCCCCACTCACGATCATGCCTTCGTTATCAGGGCAGGCAAGAACGGTCTGCAAATGAAAGTGGAGCAGACCGATACGAGCGCGTCGGAAACCGGCGATACCCTCCGCATCAACACCAAGCGCAAACTGATCCGCATCATCACCACCAAGCGTACGGACATCGATACCACCAAGCAGTTCGAAGAGAAGTTGGAGAGCCTTCGCCGGCAGCGTCGGAACCTCTTCACCTACTGGGCTGGATTGGAGTTGGGGATGAATTCATTCCTCACCACGGATGGACGTATCGGTGATGGGCCGGAGAGCGGTCCGCTACAACTGAACAATGCGAAGAGCCGCTTTTTCGCGATCAACTTCTGGGAGCAGAAGATCGAATTCGGCACTAACCACGTCGGCTTGTTCACTGGCATGGGCATCGAGTTCGACAACTACCGGCTGAGCGAGAACAACACGCTTTTCTTCAATGGTGATAGCACCTATGCCGTGGCCATGGACCGCCCGGAGCTGCGCAAGAACAAGCTGCGGCAGATCGGCCTGCGCGTGCCGTTGATGCTGGAGTTCAACACCAAGCGGGCCAAGCTCCCTCTAAATGCCGGCGAACTAGCAGCCAAGCCGGACTGGTCCTTCAACAGGAAGCACAATTTCCATTTGGCCGCTGGCGTAGTGGGCAGTTGGCTCTTCGACACCATGTACAAGCAGAAGTACAGCGAGGGCGGCCACAACGTGAAGCAGCGCAGCAAGGACGACTACAACCTGCTCCCCTACCGCTTGGCAGCCCGCGCACAGATCGGTTACGGAGCACTCAATCTCTTTGCGGAGTACGGGCTCACCCCGATGTTCGAGAAAGGGACAGCACCCGACCTGCGAGCACTGAACGTGGGTATTACACTGGTCGGATTTAATTGAGATCGGGACTTCAGGGCCCCGCCAAACGGCGGGAGACCGCTGAGGGAACCGGAAACAGGTCGCTATTGCCCGTGCGGGGCCGTTGCTGTTGCGACGGCCCCGCTTGCTTCTTACCACCGCACGCTTACCGGTTCGCTCGGGTTTGTCTCCGAGCCATCCGGAAGGACCAAAGCGATCACGTATAGGTGCAGTGCTCCGTCCACAATAGCTTCATCCAAATAAGATGAGGCATCGATCGGCAAGACCTTCAGGAGCTTGAGTTCGCCATCATCCAATGCCCTGTATAAGTTGAAGTCTGTGCCCTGCCGCTGCTGTTCTGCCCACTCAACAGCTATCCCCTTGGCCTGACGATGGGCCATCAACATCCGCGGGCCGGTGGTACGCGCGTCCTTCACTTTCAATACAGCAGGCATGGAAGGGATTCCTTGTGTGCCGGACACCGTCAAGCCCACCACCCGATAGGTATATGGCTTACCGGGGATGGCGGTGGAATCGTGGAACACGGTGTACCCTGCCTTCAACGGCTCTTTGTTCAGCACAGTAAACTCCGTATTTCCCGTATCGGCCCGCTCCACATTGGCTTGATATGCACCGATATCACCGGCCCAGATGTCGCGCCAGCTGATCACCACGGTGTGCTCATCCACACGGCGCACGGCCACATCCGTGGGCGTGCTGGGCACGCTGGAATCCAATGCTTGTTTCGTCTCCACGTTGGAAGGATCGCTGATAGGGCCGCCAAAACTCACGGCCCGCACGCGATAACGCCTCACCTTGTTGTCCGTTGCCGAACTATCCGTCCATTGTAACGAGGTCTCCGCAGGTGCCCGAATGCCATCGGCAACGAGCACCCATTTCTCTTCGTCTGGATTGTTCCGCTCTACTTTGTAGTGGGATACATCCGGGCTGTCATAGGGCCAGTACAGCGTAATTCCATGAGGCTCCGCCCGGGCGACCAAGCCTATTGGGGGCGATACCGGCGGCTCGGCATCGGTCAGGCCCTGTACCGGCATGCTCACCGAGGAGAGGCCGACTACATCGATCACCTCGATGCGGTAGAAGTAGACCTCCTTTACCCGTTCCACAAGGTCGATGTAGGTGCTATCCTCAGGACCCACGTCCGCGAGGTGCAGATAGGGGCCATCGAAGTTCTCGGCGCGGTGGATCACAACACCCCGCACGCGTTCCGGGAACTTCAACGCCCATTGTAACCGGAGGCTGCGCTCCTCGGGCATATCCTGCACGCGGATGGCATACGCCCATGGCGAAATATCACCGTACAGATTATGCCCGATGGTCCATGGCGAGGAAGGCCCCTTCTTGCCCGTTGAATCCACGGGTACCACCCGGTATTCGTAGATCCCCAACTCGGTGAACAGCGTGTCCGCACAGATCACTAAGGTGCTATCGTTCCGGTCACCGATGAGGAGGACCGGATGGATCTCGGCCTCTTTGCCTATGCCCTGTTTACGACGGAAGACATGCGCCTTGGCCACCTCACATGCGGGCGAGGCCCAAGTGATCCAAATATTCTCTCCGTTGGTCTGGGAGGATATCGGGTACAATGCACACGCGCCGGAAGCTGGCATGACCTGCGCAGATGACTGGGCCCAGCAGGGCATCGCTAAGGCAAGGAGGGGAATTAGGATCTTTCTCATTGTCATTTGGGTGTTATTCTCCGCCGCATTTGTCAACTAGGCCCAATTTCAACCTGGGTTCGGAGGTCACGGAAGCTTTCACCCCGAAATTGTATGTGTCACCTACGCCACAAATTGAGATCTTCGCACTTACATCGGAGCAAAAGGCGATGGTGAACTTCTCACCCTCATACTTGCCTTCAAGTAGCACACTCGCGCCGGCTCCGAGCACTATTTGGCACGGCGGGAGCAAAAGCCCAACCCCCAATTCAACATCGGCATAGGCCATTCCCCCAAGGCCAAAACTGCCTCCGTTAGCCATGTCCACCCAGATCCGGGCCTCCGCAGAACAGCGTGCATGGCCCCATATGGACACGAACACCAGTTCAAGCGACGGCAAACTGAAATCGATCAGATCCAACTTGTTCTGAAGATACAGTCCATGTATATGCCTTTTCGTTCCCGAGTCCGCCTTCAAGTGTGATGGAAGGTCTTGTAAGCGAAAGCCCTGCATCATTTGGGTGATGAAGACCTGGGGGATATCCCCGTGGGCTCCGATCATAAAGGCGGGATGGTGGTTCTGAAAAGGCGGAGGCGCAGCGGAAACAATGATATCCGACTGGTAGCAGCTCACCAGGAAACCTTCCTTATCCACGAGCAAGCTGAGGTTGGCCTCAAGAATATTCACCGCCGCAAAGAAGCAGTTCTTGAGTTCCAAATTGCCGATCAGTCGTGCTTTTTCAAAATCGTAGGACATACTGAGGGAACCGAACGGAGTACTTAATTTGGTGACGCTGATCTCGCCCTCATCGAGATCCACCGCGCCCTTCACAAGGAAGGTGAGGTCGTTCTTCGGGTCGTCATCGATACCCTCCATACCCACCAGATTGCCCTTGAATCTAAGTTCCTTCCAACGGCCAGCGACCATTGCCTGCAAGCCCTCCTTCAGCACCATTTTCTTGTCTGGTGATTCACCGAAGCGGATCTCCTGCTTCTGATCGCCTGAAAAGCCCCTGCTATCCACCCCTTCAAGGAACTTGATCTCCGTTTTCGCTGCGCTGTGGTGCAGCATGCCCTTCACCTCAAGCGATTTGCCCGGAGCACCCTCGGCGCCTGCTTGAGGCGGGATCAAGAACTTGCCGTAGCTCGTGAAGGTCCCCGGTGTGAAGGTTTGGGCCGTGGGTATATCGAGCAATATGAATTTCACACCACCCCGCCCGGTCTCAATGGCGGTACCCATCGGTGCCAGCTGGCTCACGAGCTTCCCATTACTTTTGAAGAGACTGAAGCGGGTGCTGGTCTTTGTCCAGCCATCGATCGCCATGGAACAGCTCATACCCATTTGCATCCCGTCCGGTGTGGCCTCAAAGCTCAGTGCCGGGGTTAAGTCAGCGATGTTGTAGTAGCGATAGGTCCGCGATGCTAATTTGGCCATCGGGTCCCCCCGGCTCACCATGGAGAATCCGGAAAGCCCCATCTTGCTTGGCACCAGTTCCGGGGGTGCTTGGATAGTGGCCACGTCCTTCTTCTCTGCGGTGTTGAAGCCCAAACGCCAAGCGCCGAGCTTGCTATCGTATAAATAGCCTTTGTCGTATCCGAACACCCAATCTATACCTGGAGTGGGTACCACCTGAACGCTTCCACCTATGGTTACTTCGCTCAGGTTCTTTACGTCCATATCCATGCCGTTCGGGCGGATCAAGACCTGCTTCACTTCGGCCGTTGCCAACCCCATGTCCAAGGTGCCCTTGGGAATTACAATGGAGGCGATACCGCTGTCGAAACGCCATGGCGAGGTGGATTCGAACTTCCAATTGTTCAGCCGGAAGCTGAGCTTTTGTCCGCCCCCTCCAATGCCTTCAATGGTCTCCTTCTTCACGAGAACCTCCCCCGCGTCCAATTCCAGCATGGCCGGGGAGATGTCGGGGATGTCCGTTATCTGCAACACGGTGGCGATACGGAATACGCCCGGTTCCACGAAGGAGCGCGCACGATCACTGCGGGCCTTAAATCCACGGAGGGAAAACTCCGCATCGGAAGGCATGTTGCCCCCTGAAAGTGTCATGAGGTTGAAGCTCCGCTGCGGGTAAGACCCACCACTTCGAAACACATCGATCCGTGGCTGTTGCGGAGTGCTGCCGAGGTAGAATCGGCCGGTAAAATTGTAGGAGAAGTTGAACGAAGAAAGCTCACTGCCCACCTTCCCACGAATTACCCCACCTTCTTGGTAACTCACCACATTAATTCGGGGAATGATGGTAGGGCCAGATCTGACCCCTACGTGCATAGGATTGATAAAGCCGGTCTCATCAGCTCCCTGAAGAGTAGCATCCAGATCACCAAAGAGCTTGAGCGCCAGATGGGTCATATCCGTCTTCACCGCACCATCCACCGGTACAGCGCGTGGTATGCCTTGCGCATTGAACGTACCAGGCCTCACCTTTATCTGGTTGAAGGGGACGCGCTGCGCGGGATCTTCCAACTTGAAGTTCCCGTTGTCCGGGAGCTTCACGAAGGCCCCGTTGAGGGTGTAGCTTCCATCGCTGTTCTTCACGCGGTTTGTCACCTCTACAGGAAAACCGAATATGGAGGTGAGATCCATGTTCTTCTCTCGTTCGAGCTTGAGAATGGTATATTGTAATTTCGTTTGGCTTGTGTAGGGAGGCACCACGGACGGAGTGGTGACCGGGGCACCAACAGGTTCCGAAGCTCCTATGTAGCTGATCTGCGGATCATACTTCGCTGCATAGACCGTAAAATAGCCGTAGTCCACCCCCGAGAGAAGATACTCCCCTTGTGCATTTGTGGTAGTCTCGTTCAACTGCGGCCCGTAGTGGTCCGAACCCATCACCACCCACACCCGTGCGTCAGCTATCGGCTGGCCATCCATTTCGGTCACCTTACCAGCCAGTTCGATACCCGGCACCAGCTCAATTTCCATGGTGATGAAATCCGGCGTTACATAATTGACGATGATCCGGTTCACCGGGCGGTAGTTCCCCGGTGCCGTCACCTTCAGCCGATATTCGGTTTCCGGCGAGCGGAATTCAAACAAGGCCACACCACTGGGATTGCTGGTCTTCACCCTATCATCCACGCTCACTTGCGCTCCAGATATTCTTTTACCATCCGGGTCCACCAGCTTCACCCTCAATCGATGCTTCTTTTCCTTCACCGTGAAGACGCCGAGATCGGTAGGGGTATTGGTCCGATTGGTGGGTATGGTGCGCTCAACCTTCAGAGGGAAGTACTGGTCGCTCAATGGAATGAGGTAGACGGTATCTTTCCCCTGCGGGGCCCTGACCGAGAATCTCTCAGTAGAGCTTCCATAGGTTATGCCCGGGTTCATGATCCCCCGACCGGGAGTGGTTGTAATCGAACCATCCAACTGGATGAGGGTCTTTGTCCGCCCCCAAGGCCCGTCGCCTACCTGCACATCACACTTTATGGGCTGGCCCTCTTCGTTCTGAACGATGCCCTCAACAAAGCCTATGGGTGTCATCATTATTCCAATGGTCATATCCCATTGGACCCCCATTTTCAGCTCCTCCACTGGGGGGCTCTTCTTGGGTTCAATCGCTGTTACATAGCCCGGTTTGGTCACGAAGATCGTGGCGAACGGCCCCAGAAATTGGTCGCCGCCATTGGCACCTTTGATCATGATGTTAGAGAACTCGAAGAACCCGTTCTCATCCGTGATCACATACCTGCTCATGGTCGTGTCCGCTTCTTTTTCATGAAGACCCTCAAGCCACCCTCCAGAGCAGCCGTTCCTGTATATCGCAGTGCCCGTGCCCGATCTTTTGTAGAGAAGCCGTAGTTCAACGCGAGCATTGGGTAAGGACTGTGCGGTACTCACCATCACCCGACCGAACACGCGGGGAGCTTTCGGGGACAATACCATGGACACCTTGTGCCTTTCGACCTTGAAGTCGCTGTTGCGGGGATAGGGCTGGACCGCCCTCTCGTCATTATATATGACCGCCACCGGCCCCCCAGACCCATTGCCCGGGTAGTATTGCTTTTTGGCCTGGTAGTTATTCATCCCCCCTTCGCTACTCGTGCTGCACTCTAGCAGGTAGTCATCCGGAGAGGAATTGCTGTGGTACACCAGGTTCTTGAACAACACCTTACCATCCCCGGTATTTGAATTACATCGGGAGACCAGGGGCAGATTGCCCAGCCCGGGCATGAGCACCAGTTCATCGGCATCCTGCCCTTCGTCGCTCGGTATCGCCGCAGGAGTGTGCTTTGGGCGCATCAGTTTCGCCTCCACATTGCCCAGAGCACCGTCCTTGCCGCCGAATTGGTATGCGCATGCATCGCCGGTCACCTTCACCTCCATCTCGTAACTACGCACATAGCAGACCTGTGTCGGCAGCTCCACTTCATCGCCGGGCTGCGTGTAGATCTCCAAGTCGGGGCTACAGTAATAGGGCGAGACCACTTTGAGTCTTAAAACGGAGCTAGTGACATAAAGCTTCTTCCCCCCTCCAGTGTGGACCTGATCTGTTCTAGGGTCATAATCTATCTCCGAAACTCTAAGTGTCGGGAAGTCTACTCCAGTTGTTATGGTCTGGTTATAGAACAGGCTGAACTGTCCATCTTCCCCTGTTTCATCCGTGTCGATCACATTTGTCCGCCTCACCACTCCATTCTCTATAACCTCTTCTATCAGTTGGACGGTGATGTTCTTTAGCGACTTGCCACCTGTAAGGCTTACAGGATAGGGATCTTTCCATTTATACTCAGGCACCTTAAATGGGGACTCGATCGAAATATCCCCTTGAACTAACGGCCCGCCATACAAGCCCGGAGAACTGGTGCTTCCAGATGCTCCACCGCTAAAATTATAGGCATTCATACCTAAGTTTGAACTACCCACAATACCTGCCAGCGGGTCATGGGCGGCCATGCTGTTGGCATTCATAAAGCCTCCGGCCCCGCCTGAGCCTGCGCCGGATGACCCACTGGTGGACCCCGTTGCACCCTCTGTAGCTCCAGCTGCGCTCGTACTTGTTCCGAATAGGGGGATGAACAGGATCGGCGGATGCCAATCCTCACCCTTTTCCTTTTTTGGATCCACGCACCCTTCACTGGCGCTTTCCTTGAACTTGTACAGCAGCCTACCCTTGATCCGTGTGTTCTTGATTGGAGCAATAGGCAAATGATCGAATACGTGCGGGTTGAACCCGGTCAGTGAAGGATCGATCGCGGACAGAACACCGCCTCCCGTAGATGTTGACGGCGTTTCGATCTTGAAGGTGCAAACCTCGCTGCGCCCTTTGTTCTCGATCATGACCATGTTCGTGATATCGCGTGCCACTACAGCCACGGCATAGGTGGTATTCACTTCCAATTGGAGGTCGTAGGGCATCCACGGGTAGGCCGGGATCATCAGGTCTCTGTGGATGATGGGGTTACCTGCGAGCCCGTCAATGGCCAGGCTCATGGCAGCGTTTGGACTCTGCCCGGCAAGGAGTTCCAAAATGTACAGGTCGTACACGATATTGGTCATGTTGATATTTCCGATCGGCGGGCTCCATGTGAACACCGGCCATTCCGTGTCCACTGTGCTGTCGCACCATGGGAAGGTGAGCATGGGTGGTTGCGGGTCCCCGAGGCTGAAGAATAGGCAGCCGATGGGTGCGTCCATGGACAATTCTTCATTGGTGTAGTAGTCCAAGGCCTGTATGCAGAGCTCGTAGTTTCCTTCTGGTAGGATGCCGGTCTGCATCACCGCGTTCTGGATCTGCTCAGGGGCATTTATCTGCAGGTTGTTCAGGTCGATGAAGCTCATTTCCGGGGTATTCCCGGTGATTATTCTGGATGCCAAAGCATCCAGAAGGATCGGTGAAGCAGGGGAACTGCTGCTCGTTCGCGCGCTGTAGCCATTGTCGCCGGTGAGCGAACCCACCAGCTTCACCTCAAGAGGTTCGTTGGTCTGGTTCACCAGGCTCACCATCAATGAACCTTGGTAATCGCTCAGGTAGATGCTATACGGCGGAAAGATCACCGGCATCACGGACACTTGGTTCTGGGCCAGCAACATGCTTTGGACCAAGATCGATGCAGCTAAGAGGAGGGTACGTATGCGCATGGTCAGAATCGGATATCGACGCCGATGGTGCCGGTGTCTTCGGTGAATGCAGGGATCACAGGATCGTTACTGCTGTTGTTCTGGTGGATCAGCTGGGCAGTGATGCCGATGCGCTTACTCGCGCTGAAGCGTAGGTCTAGGTTCAGCTGTACGGTGTTACCGGTACCGCCGCCGGGCAGGTCATTGATGAGCAATGTCCCTCGGAACTGCGTGGATAGACGTCCTTCCTTGAGCCAGTTGCGACCCGCTTCCAAGTGTGCACCCGTGCTCTCGGTCCGACCAACGGCGCTTTCCGTGCTCCGGAAGATCGCTCCGCCGCCCACCCGCATGGCGTACTGTTTCCAACCCCGTGTGTATGCCAGATCGTGGTGCATGCCCGTGAGCTGCGCATTATCGAAGGCGCTCTCGGTGCGGTCGCTCAAAGCGAAGTAGTTGAACGTATAGCTGATCGTGTGCGAGCCGTTCTTCACGTTGTAGTTCAACCGAGGTTGCACCAGCAGGTTCTGGCTCACCTGCTGCAGCAAGGCCGTATCCCCGAAGCTGGGCCGCACCGGGTTCTGCGTGATACCGAAGTTGGTATAGTTCACCAGCAATCCGAAGGCCTTCCCACTGTTGTAGTTCACTCCCAAGTTCCCGATGATGCGCCGCGCCGTGGCACTGCGCAGTTTCTTCAGGTTGTTGTGCTGCCAGCCCAAGGTGAGGTTGGTGCTCACCTTGTTCTTGAAGAAGTTGTTGATCATCGTGCCCGTCACCTGTTCCACATCCGTCTGGAAATAGTACGCCCCCATGCTCTTGAAATCAGGATCAACCCTGCGGTAGACCAGCTTGTACCGCGAGCGTTTCAGCTTCAGCGCAAGACCCGTCTCTGCGGCCATCAACCCTTGCGTGCTGGTGCGCGGTACGAACAGACTGCTCACCACATTGCCCACCGGGTCGCCCTTCTCCATGAGGTCGTCGCTGCGCATGTCGCGTGTAAAAGCGCTCCCCGCCATGTCGAAATCCCAGGTCAGGCTCTTGGCCAGTTTCAGCTTGCCCTTCACGCCCACCACCAGGTTCTCTTCCGGCTTTAGCTGTATGCCCACCGGCTCCCGGATCGACCGCGGATCATCGCTCGCACGCAGCATCACAAGGTCCACATGTTGCTCGTCGGTGCCGATGCCCACCTTCATCGCATAACCGCTCCGCTCGTAAGAGGGTGTGGGCACGTCGCTGATGTACTTCTCCGGGTCGTAGACGGCGGTGGTATCTTGTTGAACGGCCTTCAGGAAGCGCCCATAGATGAAGCCGAAGCGGAACTTGCCGGGGTTCAGCTCCACGCCCGCCATCAGTGCCCGGTGGCCCGCCAGAGTGAATTTGGAGAACGAGATATCCCGATACCCCAAGTGCACCTTCACCCACTTGTAGTAAGGGCTCATGCCGAACTGGTTGAAGGGCTGCTGGAAGGAGCGTTGCTGATCGCTGAGCACCACCATGAACGGCAGCTGGATCCCTTGAAGGGTGGCCGTGGGCGTGCCGCTGATGGACCAGAAGTAAGGCGTTCGCCGCGGATCGATCCCGTTCACGTGGTAGAAACCGAACCGGGCCTGCACACCTGCATTGAACTGAACGGGGCTTTGCTGACCTACCTGGCCAACATCCTGTGCCAGCGCCTGATGGCCTATGCACACTGCGGCCAATACGGCCACGGATATGGTCAAACGGATCAACACAAGGTGGATCAGTTATGACCGGGTTCCTGGAAAATGACCGGGCTATAGTCAGCCAGTGATGATGCAGCAAATAGGGGTGTCATCGTCTTTCGATCAGGTACATCGTTGAATTCAAGCGAATCAACGACCCCTTTCGTCCCCCGGTCGAAAAACCGATTAAGCGGTCGAAAAACTTATTAAGCGGTATGAATCGGAAAAATTCTACCTATTCCCAGCGCATCCCCACCGGTTCGCTGGGGTTGCTTTCCGTCCCATCGGGAAGCACCAAGGCGATCACATACAGATGCATGGCCCCATCCACGAACGCCTCATCCACATAGGAAGAAGCATCGATCGGTAAGCTCTTCAGGAGCTTGAGGTCACCTTCATCCACTGCTCGGTACAGATTGAGTCCTTTGCCGTGCCGCTCCCGGACCGCCCATTCCACGGAGATGCCGTTTTCCTTGCGATGGGCCATCAGCATACGCGGGCCGGTGGTGAGCGGATCCTTCACCGTCAGCACGGCAGGCAACGAAGGGATGCCCTGCGTACCGGCCAAGCTGAGGCCCACCACACGATAGGTGTAGGGCTTTCCGGGTATGGCGGTGGAATCTTGGTACACGGTGACCCCTCCTTCCAATGGTGCCGTGTTCAGCACCGCAAATTCCGTACTTCCGGTATCGGCACGTTCAACGTTGGCATTGAACATACCGACTTCTCCGGACCAAGGATCAAGCCAGCTCACCACCACTGCACCATCCACTGCGCGCAAAGCCACATCGCTTGGTGTGGAAGGCGTTCGGCTGTCAATAGCTTGGATCGTCTCCGGCTTGGAAGGCTCGCTGGTGAGGCCCCCGATGCTCACGGTGCGCACACGATAGCTCCGGACCACATTGTCTTTCGCCATGCTGTCCGTCCACTGCACCGGACCCTCTTCCGGTGCTCGCACTCCATCGGCTACAAGCAACCAATTCTCTTCGCCTATGGCGCTCCGTTCCACTTTGTAGTGCGATGCATCGGGCCCTACATGCGACCAGTAAAGCGTAATGCCTAGCGGCCCTTGACCAGCGGTCAAGCTCATGGGGGCTGGAGCCATGGGTTCGGTATTGCTCAATCCTTGTACGGCCATGCTCACGGTCGATAGTCCCACCACGTCGATCACCTCGATGCGGTAGAAGTAGGTCTCCTTCACGCGCTGCACCCGATCCACATAGCTGTGGATTGCAGGGTCCACATCCGCCAAGCGCTCATAGGGTCCATCAAAATCCTCTGAGCGGTAGATGACGATACCCCGGGCCCGTTCCGGAAATTTCAGTGACCAACGGATGAGCACGCTCCGTTCACCCGGTACATCCTTCACACTGATGGAATGCACCCACGGGGAGGTTTCGTCGTGCAGGTTGTTCGCAACAGCCCACTGGGATGAGGGCCCCTCGATACCTGAGCTGTCCACCGGTACCACGCGGTACTCATAGATCCCCAGATCGGTGAACAGGGTGTCCCAACAGATCGCAAATGTGGTATCGTTCCGGTCGGCGACGAGCAACATGGGATGGATCTCGTGTTCCTCACCTGCACTGCGGCGGCGATAGACGCGCATGGTGGCCGGCTTGCAAGCAGGTGAGACCCACATCACCTCGATCTGTTCGCCATGCGTCTTTGCATGGAATGGGTAAAAGGCACAAGCCATGGAACTTGGCTTGGCTTGGGTGGGCTGTGTGGTCTGCTGGCCCATGCACGGAAGCGCCAACGCCAGAAGTGGGATGAGGAACGTTCTCATGTTCAGTTGGTGCCTATTTATCGTCCGGTGCTTTGTCCTTGTCCTTGTCCTTGTCTTTGTCCTTGTCTTCCTTCTCTGCCGGCCCAGCGCATGGCTTGTCAGAGCGTTCCAATGTCATATCGCCGTTGGAGTTCGCGGACAACCTGACGATGATATCTGTTTCATCCTCCGCTCCGCAGAATTCAGCTCTCGCGACGATGCCGGCGCAGCCGGAGATCGTGAAGAGCTTGTGCTCATAACGCACATCAAAGCCAACGGAAGCGGTTACGTTCAGCAGAAAGTCGCATGGAGATAAAATAACAGCGAAGCCGAGCGTAATATCAGCATAGGCCAATCCGGCAAGCCCCACGCTACCTCCGTCACTCAGGTTCACCCAGATCTGCGCTTCCGCCGCACAGAGTGCATGGCCCCATACGGATAGAACAAGGAGGTTCACCTTGGGAAGGTCAAAGTCAGCTAGTGTCATTTTGTTCTGCAGGAAAAGACCCAAGATCCTCCCTTCCTGTAGGTGCTGCGGAAGCTCCTTTAGACGGTAGCCTTTCATCATTTGCACAACAAGCTCGGGTGGTATGTCGTCATGTCCACCGATCATGAAGGATGGTTGGTGATGCTGGAAGGGCCAAGGCGCGGAATTAACCGTTACCTCCGCTTTAAGGCAGCTGATCAGGAAGCCGCTTCTATCGATCAGGAGATTGAGCTGGGCCGTATCGATGTTCACCGCACCCATCACAACGTCCTTCATCGTCAGGTCACCGATCAACCTCGCCTTGATGAAGTCATAGGACATGGTCAAGTCGCCGAAAGGTGTGCTCATGGAATCCATCTTCAGCACTCCCTTATCAAGGCTGACCGCACCTTTCACCACGAATGTGAGTTCATTCGCAGGGTCATCCTTCACATTGCCCATCCCTACCAAGTTGCCGGTGAAGGCCAGTTCGTTCCATTGGGCCGAAGCCATGTCCTGCTTGCCGTTCTTCACCAGCATTTTCTTCTCCTGCGAGTCTCCGAACTTGATCGCCTGCCTATTGGGTCCTGCGTACAAGCTGTCACCATCCACCAGGATCACATCTATGCCCGTCTTCTGTTTCGTATGGGAGAGAAAGCCTCTTGGCCTCAAGGGCGTACCTGGCTTGCCAGCCTCCGGAGGTATCCAGAAGGTGCCATAGCTCGTGAATTTGCCGGGAGAGAACACTTGGGTTCCTGCCTTCGTGTCCAGCTGGAAATCCACGCCGCCGCGCCCGGTCTTAACGGTTGCGGATAGCGGCCTGAGCCGGCTTACCAAGGCATTGCCATCCTTGTAGAAACCGAATGAACCCGTGATCGTCGGGAACCCGTGGATCGCCATGGAACAGTTCATATGCATATCCACGCCATCCGGAGCGACAGCGAATGTGCCTACCGGTGCCATGTCCATGATGTCGTAGTACCGATAATTCCGCACCTTCACTTCAGCCTGCGGCTCACCTCGGCTCACCATGGAGAAGCTGGAGAGCTCCAACACACTTGGCACAAGTTCCGGTGGCCCTTGAATAGTGGCTACACTGCGCTTACCTGTAGTGAGTGCACCGAGACGCCAAGCTCCGGTTTTGCCACGATACACATAGCCTGCGTCATAACCGAACTGCCAAGGCGCATCCGGCAAGGGCTTCACCGGCGCACCTCCACCGAGGAGCACTTCACCCAAGTTGGAGAGGTCCATCGACAGTGAGTTCGAGCGGATCAGGATCTGTCGCACAGCCGCAGTGGCATACAACTTTCCATTTTCGTCCGCCATTTCCAAGGTACCCTTCGGGATGACGATGGATGCCAGCTCGCTGTTGAATGCCCACGGTTCCGTGGATCGGAAGCTCCAGTTGTTCAACTTGAAGTCGAGCTTGCTTCCACCTCCGGATAGCCCTTCGATGGATTCCTTTTTCACCCGGACCTCCCCCACGGACAATTCCAGCACCCCGGGTGTGATGTCGGGGATGTCCTTCACCTGCAGCACCGTGGCGATCCGGAAGACATCCGGCTCCACGAAGGAATTGGTGCGATCGCTCCGGGCCGCAAAGCCACGTAAGGAGAACTCCGCATTTGCCGGCGTAAAGATCCACTGCGACCCAGGGCCTGCGAAGCGGTTAAAAGGAGCCCGTGTCATCAGGTTGAACTGGCGTTGCGGATAGTCTGCACGGCTGCGGAACACCTTTATGAAGGCCTTATCGGGCCCATCCCCCAGATAGAAGCGCCCGGTGAAGTCGTAGGAGAAATTGAAAGAGGAAAGCGCGGTACCCACCAGGCCGTTCACCTCACCGCCTTCCACGCTTTTCGTCACCCTGATCATGGGCGATGGGTTCATGAGATCTCCCAGCCCCTGAAGGGTCACATCCAGATCCGTATAGAGCTTCAGCTCCAGCTTCAACAGATCCGTGCTCACTGCACCGCCCGTTGGCTCCGCCTGCGGAATACCATTCACTCCGGGCGTACCCGGCCTTACTTGGATCTGGTTGAAGGGCACGCGTTGGCCAGCGTCCCGCAGGCGGAAGTTCCCATTGTCAGGGAGTTTTATGAACGCCCCGCTGATGGTGCGGCTTCCGTCGCCGTTCTTCACTTGTTTGGTCACCTCCACCGGGAAACCATAGATGGCGGTAAGGTCCAGATCCTTCTCCTGTTTTAGGGTAAGGGTCACATACGGTGGTTCTGTTGAGGGCGTGGCGAATGGGTTTTGGATGGTAATACCACCGATCGTTTTGGATGTACCGATGTAGCTGATCGATGGGTCGTACTTGGCCGCATACACCACATATTGACCATTGGGCACCCCGTTGAGCGTGAACTCCCCGTTTGCGGCGGTGGTGGTTTGGTTCAACTGCGGGCCATGATCATCAGCTCCCATCTCCACCCATACGCGCGCGCCGGCTATTGGCTGGCTATTCTCTGCGATCACTTTGCCACGGAGCGTGGCTCCCTTCTTCATAGCGATCAGCACGGTGACCCGTTCAGGGGAGACGTTGTTGACGATCAGGCTGTCGATGGGACGGTAGTTCCCCGGTGGTTTCACCTTCAAGCGAAACTCCGTCTCCGGTGTACGGAAGTCGAAATAGGCCGCACCCGTTGCGTCCGTTGTCGCCACCAGCTCGCCCAAGCGCACTTGTGCACCTGCCACGGGCGTTCCAAAAGGAACCCCATCGAGCCGCTGGATGTTTTCCAGAAGCCACACTTTCACTCGGTGCTTCTTCTCCTTTACCGTTAAGGTGCCTAGATCCGTGGGTGTGCCATCCGCGTTCGGATAGATGAGCTTCTTCTTGATCGTAAGGGGGAAATACTGATCGCTCAATGGGACTACTTGGATATCATGTCCGATCTGATAAGGACTGTTCGGGTCTTTGCTTGCCGGGGCAGGGGCCGTGAATTTTTCCACAAAGGTTCCGGTCAGGGATACCTGCTGATTCCCGGTCGGATTTCCGATCGGAAGATTGCCGCCGGCGAAACCGAGTGATTCGAATGTGGACTGCGTCCGGACCCAAGGGCCATCTCCCACTTGCACATCACAGCGTATTGACTTCCCGTCCTCATCCTTTACGATCCCCTTCACCATGCCAAAGGGTTCCATCAGGATGTAAGGCACGTCCCACTGCACGCCCATCATCAGATCCATGTTCGGCTTTGCGCCGGAGGGCCTGATCGCTGACGCATAACCATACTTCGTCACCTCGATGTATGAATGTGGTCCGAGAAATTTACCGGCATCGCGGGTCACCTTTACCGGAATGTCATTGAATACGAAATATCCGTTCGCGTCCGTGAATCGCTCCCTGGTCATGGTCGTGAAATCCGCACTTGTGGTCTTGGTCCCACAAGACTCGAGGATCACCGGGGTTTCCTTCTCCGGATTTGAGACCTTATCATAGCGTAATTTCAGTACCACCTTGGCATTGGCCAGAGGCTGTGTGGTACTCACCATTACCCTTCCGATCACCCGCGGAGGGTTGGGAACCAGTACCGTCGCCACCGGGTATGTCTCCAGTTTGAAGTCGCTATTCCGGATGTAGGAGTTCAGTTCGGGTTTGTTTAGCCAACGCCCTACAATTGGTTCATCTGCCCACGCTCTGGTCGGGTACCACATGGTTTTGCTCTTGTAACTGAGCAAACCTCGATCTCGATCCGTGGTGAATTCCAAGTAATAATCATCCGGTGCGTTATTCTTATGGCACACCAGGTTCCGGAACAACGCCTTACCGTTAGCGAGATTCGTTACACATCTGGAGACCAAAGGGATCTGGCCTTGCGCACTGGATACCATTTCATCGGCATCCTGCCCTTCATTGCTTGGCAGGTCCGCCGGGGTCCGGTCCTTGGTCCGCATCAGCGTTACGTCCACATTCCCAATGGCGCTGCCCGAGCCGATCATTTGAGTGATGCACTCGCCAGAGGTTACCTGCACCTCCATGTTGTAGCTGCGCACGTAGCAGACTTGTTCCGGCAGCTCCACATCATCACCCGGTTGGGTGTAGATCTCCAAGTTGGGGCTGCAGTAATAGGGCGAAAGCACCTCGATCATCAGGATCCGTTGCCTACCATCTGCACTTGCTACATCTATGTGATTATGGATGATGGGTCCTCCCGCGTTCGTTCCTTGGAGGATCGCTATGGGCATTTCCAGATTGGCCTGTAGGTCCTCCGGAAAATCAACGCCCGTATTGGAGGATTGATTGAAGAACAGCGTGTAATTACCGTTCTCATCGGTCTCACCGGTCGCGAGCACCCTCCCGTTCACCCATGTGTTTCTATCCAATCCTGCTACATAGGTATTCGCGGCCGCTCCTGGAATGGGGTCCACCCCATAGATCAAGCGGTCGGAGGTAGCGAAATTGTTGACACCACCCAGTCCGAATTGAACGTCGGTCAGTACTACACGCTCCACCAGCCGGATGGGGATCTTCTTCATCGGTCTGCTCCTTACTGGCGCTACCGGGTGTGGGTCCAGCCATTTGTAGTTCGGGAGGGCAGCGGCTCCAGCAGTATTCAACATACCGTGAGGAATCGTTCCAATTACACTGGGAGGCATGTCGTTCCCCGGGGTGCCGTGGCCATAGTTGAAGGGACCCATGATCACCGTTGATAGGCCCCCTGCTCCCTGAACGCCGACCGTGCCTGAAATACCACCTACCACCAGTGGACCCGAGCCAACGCTGCCTGTGGTTCCGCCGGTCTGCCCAGACCCACCCATCCCGGTGATCAATACCACGGGGAATGGCACACCGTTCGCAGCCGCCTGATCCTTCCCGCAGTCCTTGCTTCCATCTTCCTTGAACTGGTATACCAAGCGGCCGCTGACCTTGGTATTCTTGATGGGTCCGATGGGTAATAGCGGATGATTCGGATTCAAGGTGGTTGTAACGCCGCCCGGATTGATGGGTGTTGTAGATCCGGGGCCGGTCGGTGGCGGTTGGATGTTGAACGTGCAGACCTCACTGCGGCCCTTGTTCTCGATCATGCTCATGTTGGTGATATCGCGTGCCACCACCGCCACCGCATAGGTGGTGCTCGTCCTCAGGCTGGGGTCATAGGGCTGCCATGCGTAGGACGGCACCATAAGACCACTGCGAATGATGGGGTTCCCCGCGATCCCGTCAATGGCCAGCCCCATCGCATCGGCCGTATTCTGGCCGGGGAGCAGTTCCAAAATGTATAGATCATATACGACATTGGCCATGTTGATATTCCCGATCGGCGGGCTCCACGTGAACACCGGCCACTCCGTGTCCACCGTGCTGTCGCACCACGGAAAAGTGAGCATCGGCGGCTGCACATTGCTGATGGTGAAGAAGAGGCAACCCACCGGCGCGTCCGGCGATAACTCCTCATTGGTGTAGTAGTCCAAGGCCTGTATGCAGAGCGCGTAATTCCCTTCCGGCAGGATGCCCGTTTGCATCACCGCATTCTTGATCTGCTCCGGCGCATTCACCTGCAGGTTGTTCAGGTCAATGAAGCTTAGGGCCGGCGAGTTCGCATAGAGCACCGTGGTTTCCATGGCGCCCAAATGGATCGGCGAGGCCGGAGAGTAACTACTGTTCGTTCGCGCGCTGTAGCCGTTGTCCCCTACGAGCGAACCCACCAGCTTCACCTCCAAAGGGGTCATACCTAAATTGCTCAGGTTCACCATCAGCGATCCTTGGTAATCGGCCAAGTAGATACTGTAAGGTGGCGTGAGCACCGGCATCACGGACACTTGGTTCTGGGCCAGCAACACGCTTTGGACCAGGAACGATGCAGCTAAGAGGAGGGTACGTATGCGCATGGTCAGAATCGTATGTCGACGCCGATGGTGCCGGTGTCTTCGGTGAAGGCAGGGATCACAGGATCGTTACTGCTGTTGTTCTGGTGGATCAGCTGGGCAGTGATGCCGATGCGCTTACTCGCGCTGAAGCGTAGGTCTAGGTTCAGCTGTACGGTGTTACCGGTACCGCCGCCAGGCAGGTCATTGATCAGCAGCGTCCCTCGGAACTGCGTGGATAGACGTCCTTCCTTGAGCCAGTTGCGGCCAGCTTCCAAGTGTGCACCCGTGCTCTCGGTCCGACCCACAGCGCTTTCCGTGCTCCGGAAGATCGCTCCCCCACCCACCCGCATGGCGTACTGCTTCCAACCCCGCGTGTACGCCAGGTCGTGGTGCATGCCCGTGAGCTGCGCATTGGAGAAAGCGCTCTCGCTCCGGTCGCTCAACGCGAAATAGTTGAACGTATAGCTGATCGTGTGGGAGCCGTTCTTCACGTTGTAGTTCAAGCGAGGCTGTACCAGCAGGTTCTGGCTCACCTGCTGCAGCAAGGCCGTATCCCCGAAGCTGGGCCGCACCGGGTTCTGCGTGATACCGAAGTTGGTATAGTTCACCAGCAATCCGAAGGCCTTCCCACTGTTGTAGTTCACTCCCAAGTTCCCGATGATGCGCCGCGCCGTGGCACTGCGCAGTTTCTTCAGGTTGTTGTGCTGCCAGCCCAAGGTGAGGTTGGTGCTCACCTTGTTCTTGAAGAAGTTGTTGATCATCGTGCCCGTCACCTGTTCCACATCCGTCTGGAAATAGTACGCGCCCATGCTCTTGAAATCAGGATCCACCCTGCGGTAGACCAGCTTGTACCGCGAGCGCTTCAGCTTCAGCGCAAGTCCCGTTTCCGCAGCGATCAATCCTTGGGTGCTGGTGCGCGGTACGAACAAGCTGCTCACCACATTGCCTACCGGGTCGCCCTTTTCCATGAGGTCATCGCTGCGCATGTCGCGTGTAAACGCGCTGCCCGCCATGTCGAAATCCCAGGTCAGGCTCTTGGCGAGTTTCAGCTTCCCCTTCACGCCCACCACCAGGTTCTCCTCGGGCTTCAGCTGTATGCCCACCGGCTCCCGGATCGACCGCGGATCATCGCTCGCACGCAACATCACCAGGTCCACATGCTGCTCGTCGGTGCCGATGCCCACCTTCATCGCATAACCGCTCCGCTCGTAAGAGGGTGTGGGCACGTCGCTGATGTACTTCTCCGGGTCGTAGACGGCGGTGGTATCTTGTTGAACGGCCTTCAGGAAGCGCCCATAGATGAAGCCGAAGCGGAACTTGCCGGGGTTCAGCTCCACGCCCGCCATCAGTGCCCGGTGGCCCGCCAGAGTGAATTTGGAGAACGAGATATCCCGATACCCCAAGTGCACCTTCAGCCACTTGTAGTAAGGGCTCATGCCGAACTGGTTGAACGGCTGCTGGAAGGAGCGCTGCTGATCACTGAGCACCACCATGAACGGCAATTGCACCCCTTGAAGGGTGGCCGTGGGTGTGCCGCTGATGGACCAGAAGTAAGGCGTTCGCCGTGGATCGATGCCGTTCACCCGGTAAAAGCCGAACCGCGCCTGCACACCGGCATTGAATTGCACGGGGCTTTGCTGACCCACCTGACCAACGTCCTGTGCCAGCGCCTGAGGGCCCAGTCCTGCAGCGGCCAACACGACCAGTAATATGATAGATCGGGTCAGCATGAGCTTAGTGATCTATGATCGGGCTCCAAGAAAAAAACAGGCGTACAGTCGCTCCATGTTGAAGATGCAGATACTGGAGTCCTCATCGTACGATAAGCTAGGTTCGGCGTTGCGACCGTGCGAATGAAAGGCACTTTCCAGCCGCCCGTCGAAAAACCGATCAAGCGGTCGAAAAACTTATTAAACGGTAGATCATGGCTCGGGCAAGCCCATACTTCCGAGCCACTTGAAAGGCCATACCGGCAGCTTCATCCACAACACAGCCCTTCTCTCCGGTGCGCTGTTTCCCGATCGGACAACCCTTCGTATTTTCGCGGCTGGCCGCGCCTTTTCTGCGTGACCTACACCCCAATATTGCACAACCCCATGGGTCGCATTTTTGAAACACGCAAGCACCGGATCTTCGCACGCAACGCCAAGCTGAGCAAGCTCTTCACGCGCATCGGCAAGGAGATCGCCATGGCCGTTAAGGCTGGCGGACCGAGCCCCGAATCCAACCACCGCCTGAAGGTGGCCATCCAGAACGCGAAGGGCATGAACATGCCCAAGGACAACATCGACCGGGCCATCAAGAAGGCGGCCGGCGGGGCCGATGCGGACTTCAGCGAAATGACCTACGAAGGCTATGCGCCCGGCGGCGTGGCCATCTTCGTGGACACGGCCACCAACAACACCACGCGCACGGTGGCCAACATGCGCACGCTTTTCAACAAATGCGACGGCAGCCTGGGCAACTCAGGCTCGTTATCCCATGTCTTCGATCGCAAGGCCGAATTCGTGGTTCCTACGGGAGCGCTGAAGGGGATGGACACCGACGAATTCGAAATGGCCTGCATCGATGCGGGTGCAGAGGACTTCCACCACGACGAGGAAGACTTCATCATCTTGGCCCCCTATACCGAATTTGGACACATCCAACAAAAGCTGGATGAGCTGGGCATTGAGGCCAAGAGTGCCGAACTAAAGCGCTTCCCGCTCAGCTTTATGCCAGCCGATCTGGCAACGGCGCGTAATGTGATGAAGCTGATCGACCTGTTGGATGAGGACGACGACGTGAACGCCGTATATCACAACATGGAGTTGAGCGAAGAAGTAGAGGCCGAATTGGCCGAAGGATAGATTCCTTGCCTATACCGGTATGTGAACCTTGGGGAAGAAGTGCTTTAAAAGGCCTAGGCCCTGAAGCTCGTATTCAACGACCTCACAACCCGCTCTCGCCTGCCTTTTCGCAATCATAGTTGGAGACGACTCCAAACATGCGGTCCACAACCTCATACCGCGTCTCCTTGTAAGCCTCTTTGGTTAGCCCGCTACGGATGGCCTGAAGCGCATCCGGGCAGTCCTTGAAGTAGGGCAAGATGTACTTGTCCATCGACTTCAGGTCATTCTTGGCATTTGCACTATGCGTCACCTTTTTCACAAGTGCTTCCTTGGTTCGCTTGTCAAAAACGTAGTACACCCACTTGCTTCCCCCGAAATAACTGGTGAGCATGTAGCGCTCATTCTCCATCACGATCCGTTGCAGCCGATCCATGCCCAAGCTGGAGATCGGGCTATTGATAAAATGATGGACACCCAGATAGAGATCGGACAACTTGCTCTGCTTGATGCTCCGAGACTTTCCGTCCGCATCATCATAGGTAACGTCGGCGGCGGACATCGACACTTTGGTTCCATACAACAGGATCGTATCGTGTTTCAGGGTAACGGCGAATCCGGCGATCTGGCCTTGGGAATTGCTCAGGCCGAGCAAAGCGAGAAACGGGAGTAAAAGGAGGGTGCGCATGTGTTCTTCAGTTATCGCAAAATCAAGTTTTCATCGGTCCGTTCTGCCGCAGGCCGCCTCTTCGTTCAACTCGCGCGGAACCGGATGTGATAGCGTGTACCCGTTCCATCACTATCCAAGGTCATGAATCCATCGAGCTGTTCCACCAGGCTTTCTATGAGACTATGCCCCAACGTACCGGTATCGCCATTCCGTTTCCCGGGGGGAATACCCGTGCCATTATCACTGTAGTACAGGTCGAACCGGTCCTGGTCCGCGCGGTGGATCCTCAGGTTGATAAAGCCTTCTTGGCCTTCCGTGAAAGCATGCTTGAAGGAATTGGTGATCAGTTCATTCAGGATGAGTCCTAACGGCACCATGGTATCCAGGTCCAACACGAGATCAGGGTCGATAGCCGTGCGGTAGCGGATGCTCTCCCGCACCTTGTTCAGCTGCACGAGCTCGGCGAAGAGGTCCTTGATGTACTGCGAGAGATCCACCTGCGCCAAGTCGTCCCCTTTGTACAGCTTTTCATGGATCAGCGCCATGGAGGCCACCCGGCTTTGACTTTGTGCGAACACCTGCTGCAATTGCTCGTCCTGGATATTCCCCGATTGCAACCGCAGCATACTGGCCACCACCTGCAGGTTATTCTTCACCCGGTGATGGATCTCGCGGATCAGGGTCTGGATACGTTCGTTGGCCTTCTCCAGCTTCTCCTTCTCCTCTTGCAAGGCACGATTGTGCTCCATATCGCGCTCCCGTGCACCTTTCAGATTGTCCCGCATGCGGGTAAGCGAAAGGCCGAGCACATCCTGCTCGCCACGCACGATCACAGAGGTGTCATAGTTGCCCTTTCCAATGGCATCGGCGCTGGCGGACAGGGATCGGATCGCTTCGATCATCACGTTGAAGGATCCCGCCATGTGGCCCACTTCGTCGTTGGAGTTCACCGGTACCCGTGCACGCACATCCCCTCGTGCCAATGCCGATGCCGCATCCGTGACCTCGGAGACCGTGCTCCGAATGCCCCGCATGATCACCACGGCCATTACCGCCACCGTTCCCACTACCACCAACAGCGCGACAAGGACCAGAAAAAGCCTCCTCTGCGCGGCGCTGGAAATGCCTTCACTGGCTACGATGATCGAATCGATGGAGCGCTCTTCCACGGATCGCAAACTCCCTGCGACCTTTCCACTGAGCTGCCAATACTCGGAAGCACTGACCCCCAAGCCAGTGATGGAACGCTTCTCGTGTATGGTACCGATCATGGAGCGTAGGAAATTCACTTCCGGGCCGCGGAACGTGTTCCGATAATAGCTCAACAGGTCGGGTGTCGCGTCGCGCTGAAAGAGCAGTGTGCTCGTCTCATAAAGGGAGATGCGTTCGTTCAATTCCCCCAGCTCCGAGGCACTTAGTACACCCGATGAGAATGCCCCTAAGATGCAGGTACGGATGTCGTTCAGTGCATTCTTCGCATTCAGCAGGCTTTGATGCGCAAAGAGCTTGTCGTTGGTCCCCGGGTCCATGGCCTGCTTGGAAACCTCCCCGAGGTTGCGCAGAAGCTCATGGTTCATAACGCGGTAGGTGCGCGCAGCTTGATCCGCAGAAACGTTCCTTGCATCCACCCGCTTGCGAAAACTCTCCAAGGGTCGGAGCATTGCACTGGGCCGCAAGAGTGGATCAATGTTGAGGGACGGATCGTTCAACCGGGTGATGTATCCATCACTTTGTACCCGGGCCAGCTCCAATGTGCGGCTGTTCGGGATCACCCCATCCAAGACAGCCACGCTCACCGCGCTCTCCTGTTGCAGGCCATCCATCACATCCCCGATCACACGGATATTGCGTGCTTGGTTGGACACATAACCCAAGACATCATTGCGTTTCAGACTGGAATCCACCTGCTTGCCGATAAGCAGGACCAATCCTGCCACGGGAATGCCCAGCGTGATCAGGAACTTGGTCCGGATGGGAAGATCAGCAAACCGCCAGTTCATCTGCCGACGAATGTAGGGGAAGCGACGATGCCGTGGGTTCTACATTTGGCCGGCGCCTGCCCTATTTTGTCAGTGTGCATAAAAGCCGAAGAGCCGTCATGGATATGAAAGCCAAGTTTGAACTGCTGGACCAAAAGGCCGCAGAAGCCTTGAAAGGCGGAGGAGAGGATCGCATTGAGGCCCAACACAAGAAAGGAAAACTCACCGCACGCGAACGCATAAACCTGCTGTTGGACGAGGGCTCCTTCCAAGAGATCGGACAACTGGTGACACACCGCAGCGTCAATTTCGGGCTGGACAAGCAGCACTTTCTGGGGGATGGCGTGATCACCGGCTATGGTACCATTCAAGGTCGCACGGTCTACGTCTTCTCGCAGGATTTCACTGTTCTGGGTGGCTCCTTGGCCGAGGCCCATGCTGAGAAGATCTGCCGGATCATGGACCTCGCCATGAGCAACGGTGCCCCCGTGATCGGCCTGAACGACAGTGGTGGTGCGCGTATCCAGGAAGGCGTTGTTTCCTTGGGCGGATATGCGGACATCTTCCATCGCAATGTGCAAGCCAGCGGGGTAGTGCCTCAGATCAGTGCCATCCTCGGCCCCTGCGCCGGCGGAGCCGTATACAGCCCCGCCCTCACGGACTTCGTGCTGATGGTGGAAAATTCCAGTTACATGTTCGTGACCGGGCCCAACGTGGTGAAGACGGTGACGCATGAAACGGTGACCTCTGAAGAACTCGGTGGGGCTATGACCCATGCCTCCAAAAGCGGCGTAGCCCATTTTACAGCACCGGATGAACTCGATGCGATCGATCAACTGCGGCGCTTGGTGGGCTACCTGCCGAACAATTGCGAGGAGCGCCCACCCATGCTTCCTTACGAGCCGAGTGATGAAACGCGTCCCGCCTTGGACAGCATCCTACCTGAAAACCCGAACCAGCCTTATGATATCCGGGAGGTGCTCAATGCCGTGATCGACCCTGACAGCAGCATGGAGGTGCATGCTGAGTATGCACGCAACATGGTGATCGGCTTCGCCCGCGTAGCCGGCGAGACCGTGGGCTGTGTGGCGAACCAACCTTCGGTATTGGCCGGTGTACTGGACATTGATGCCAGCATAAAGGCCGCTCGCTTCGTGCGCTTTTGCGATGCCTTCAACATTCCCTTGCTGGTCATGGTGGATGTACCCGGTTTCCTGCCCGGTACGGAACAGGAGTGGCGCGGCATCATCAACCACGGCGCCAAGTTGCTCTATGCGTTCAGCGAAGCCACGGTGCCACGCATCACGGTGATCACCCGGAAGGCATACGGAGGTGCCTATGATGTGATGAACAGCAAGCACATCGGCTGCGACATGAACTATGCATGGCCCGCGGCGGAGATCGCCGTAATGGGGGCCAAAGGCGCGGCAGAGATCATCTTCCGCAACGACATCAAAAACTCCAAGAACCCCGAGGCCACCTTGGCGGAGAAGGAGATGGAGTACAAAGAGCGCTTCGCGAACCCCTATGAAGCTGCGGCGCGAGGATTCATCGATGAGGTGATCCAACCTTCGGATACCCGCCGAAAAGTGATCGAGGCGCTGCGCATGCTCCGCAACAAGGCGCAGCGCATGCCGCGCAAGAAGCACGGCAACCTTCCGCTGTAAGTTCCAGCGCACACCTACATCCATATTAAGAGCATCCGCAGTGCAACGGGCCATCGCATTCCAGCCCAGTAAGCATCGAACCAAACCTGTGGGATGGGTGCTTCGTGCATGGGCCATGCCGGTTCTTTGGCTTGCCTTGCTGAACGCTGCACAAGCACAACCGAACACCCTCGATCCGGCGCAGGTGCTTGCCTTGCCGAATGATACAGCGAAGGTGCTCCAGCTCTCGGACCTGTGCTATGCATACCGGCGGGTGGACGTTGATTCCGCTCGGTCATTCGGCCAAGCTGCCCTGAATTTGGCGAAGCGCTTGCGCTACTCCCGCGGCGAAGCACAAGCATATAACGACCTTGCCATCCTGCACATCGATCGCAGCGATTTCGACGGTGCTGATAGCCTGCTTCGGCGGTCCCTCTTCTTGCGCAGCCAACTGGGCGACTCCGCCGGTATGGCCGCGGTACACAACAAGCTGGGCATCATCTATCAGGCCCGCTTCATGCTGGAAGAAGCCTTGGAGGAGAATCTGCAAGCGTTGCGGATCTATGAGCGGATCGGCCCGCCTGCGCATGAGGCCACGCTGCTCAACAACATCGCCATTCTTCAATTCAACCTGCAACGCCTACCGGATGCTTTGGCCACCCACCAACATGCAGCGGACATCCGGAGAAAGATCGGGGATGAAGCGGGTCTGGCCGCCTCGTTGGGCAATATGGCCAACGTGGAAGCCCAGTTAGGGGATACCGCTGCAGCGATCAACAACTACGAAGCTGCCATTGCCTACTTCAGGGAGAAGGAATTGAAAACGGAGCTGGCCGTCCAGTTGAACAATCTCGCGGGTATTTTCATGGGCCAGGGCCAACTGGATCGGGCGGCTGCCTACTACAGTGAAGCCCTTTCGATCCGCACCGAAGCAGGCGAGCGAAAGGCCATGGCATCCTCACTCATCGGGATGGGTGGCACCCGGCTGCGGCAAGGGCGAACTGCGGAAGCGCGCCGCTATCTGCTCCAAGGATTGGAATTGGGTAGAGAGGTGGATGCACGCAGCGAACAAATGCAGGCACTTCTGGATCTGGCCCGGCTCTATGCCAAACTGAATTTGGGCGACAGTTCCTTCTTCTTCCATCAACATTACGTGGCCCTGAAGGATTCCGTTTTCAACGCGGACATGAGCGAGCGCTTGGCGGAGGCGGAGACGAAATTCGAAACGGAGAAGAAGGAACGCCACATCCAAGTGCAACGGACCGAGATCGCCGAACTCGAGCAGAAAAGTGAGCGGCGCAAATTGTGGCTCGTTACCGCCGTGGGCGGATCGGCCTTGGTGATCCTTGCCGCGTTGCTACTCCTTCAAGTGCAACGCAGGCGTGCCCGGGCGCAACGCGATGCCGCGATCATCTCCGAGCGCGAGGCCGGGTTACGCGGAGTGTTGGAGGCCACCGAGGGTGAACGAAAACGGATCGCTCGAGAATTGCACGATGGCGTGGGCCAACAGCTCACAGGTCTGCGGTTCCGACTGGAAGAGATCGCCGCCAAGGTGGAGACCAACCAGATCATGCCCGTCAGCACCATCAGGGAGGCGCTGGCCATCAGCACGGATGCAGGCCGGGAAGTACGCGAGATCGCGCATGCCATGATGCCACGCGCACTGAGTGACCTGGGCCTAAGCGAAGCAGTAACCGACATGCTGAAGCGAACGCTCGGCAGCTCCGCCATCACCTACGAACTCGATCACTTCGGATTGGAAGAACGCTTGCCCGCTGAGGTGGAGGTAGGCCTCTACCGGATCATCCAAGAACTTGTGCAGAACACCTTGAAACATGCGCAGGCCAAGCATGTGGACCTGCAACTACTGAGGAACCAAGGGAACTTGGTGCTCAACTACGAGGACGATGGCAAAGGCTTCAGCAGGACACCTGGCCCTGAAGGGATCGGATTGAGCAACATCCGGGAACGCGTGCATGCATTGCGTGGCAAGGCGACCATAGGGGATGGTGAGCACTGCGGCATGCGCGCTACCATTCGGATACCCTTGCCTCCAATACCAAATTGAAAAGGTATTCTAATCTTGCATTCGGATACGAACGTTGAATAATGGAACCCAAAGCATCTGTGAGGCTTGTACTGTGTGACGACCACTGCATCATCACCGATGGGCTGAAGCGGCTTCTTCAAGATGTGGCATGGGTGGAATGCGTGGGTGTTGCGAGCAGCGGTCCGGAGGCTATTTTCCTTCTGCAACACGTTCCCGCGGACCTGGTCATCATGGACCTCAACATGCCCGGCATGGACGGGGCGGAGACCATGGGGCAGATCAAGCAACGCTGGCCCAAGATCAAGGTCATCATTCTTACGATGAACGATGAGGTGGCCGTGTTGCGCCGCCTGATGGACCAAGGGGCGGATGGATACTTGCTGAAAACCTGTGGCCGCGACGAGCTCTTGATGGCTGTGCAGAGCGTGCAAGCAGGACAAAAGCACTTTTCCACGGACATTACGGAAGCCTTGTTGTCAAAACGCGTTGAGACAGCCGCCAAGGACGATCGCCTGAGCGGACTCAGTTCGCGCGAACGCGAGGTGCTCGGCGCATTGGCAGAAGGGCTTTCCAACAAAGAGATCGGGGAGCGCCTCTTCATTTCTCCCCGAACAGTGGATACCCATCGCACCAACCTCATGAAAAAGTTGAGTGTCCACAATGTTGCCGGCTTGGTGCGGCTCGCCGTGTCCGCAGGTTTGGTGAAGTGATCCCCTCATAGAAGGCCGGCGGAAGGACCTGCGTTCCCTCTGATATCTTTAGACCTTCCAAAAAACAAGACCATGCTACTGAAATTCCTTGCTCTCGCAGCCTTCGCCGGTATCGCACTTGCACCTACCGAATTACCCGACCTCACCATTGGCACGCTTGCGCCTGCGGTGGATGTGAAGATGAAGGATGTGATCGGTGGCGAGCGCAGTTTGAGGGACATCGCCGGGGAACATGGCCTGCTGGTGATCTTTACCGGCAACATCTGTCCGTTTGTTGTGGGTAGTGAAGGCAGCGATGGCTGGCAAGGCCGTTATGGCTCCTTGGCTGCTGGCTGCGCTTCCAAGAAAGTTGGCGTGGCCTTCGTGAACAGTAATGATGGCCAACGCGACCAAGGCGATGGCTTCTTGGACATGCAACGGATCTACAAGGAGCAGACCTACGGTGGCAGCTACCTGCTGGATCAAGGGCATGTTGTAGCAGATGCCTTCGGTGCCCGCACGACTCCCCATGTTTTCCTCTTCGACAAGGACCTGAAGTTGGTGTACAAGGGTGCCATTGACGACAATGTGAAAAGTGCCGCAGAGGCGAAGGAGCCCTGGTTGCGCAATGCCATTAAGGCAATGGTGGATGGGCACACCCCGGAACCGGCCACCACGCGCAACATCGGCTGTAGCGTGAAGCGGGAATAACACCAACGATGCTGCTCGCACGAGCAAGTTCACCCGGAACGACCGTGCATGTGCCCTTCTGTTCCAACATGCTTTGTTGAATTGTTGGAAACTTCATTTCCTTTCCCCGCAGAAGGGTTCTTCCTTTGTGCGAAAGGCAATCCATCATGAACGTACTGTTGATCGGCGGGGGAGGAAGGGAACATGCGCTGGCATGGAAGCTGGCCCAGAGCTCTATGTTGGACGAGCTGTACGTAGCCCCGGGCAATCCCGGTACGGTGCGCCACGGCCGCAATGTGAACCTTGACCTCAACGATCAACGGGCGTTGCGCCAGCTCATCATCGACAAGCGGATCCGCATGGTGGTGATCGGCCCGGAAGGCCCGTTGGTGGATGGCTTGCACGATCGCATCGCAGCAGACCCCCAACTCAAGAAACTCGTTACCGTGATCGGCCCCACCGCCGCAGGTGCGCGGCTGGAAGGCAGCAAGGAGTTCGCCAAGGAGTTCATGCTCCGGCATAATATCCCCACCGCCCAATTCCGTGTCTTCAGCAGGGACCAGCTTCCCGAGGCCATCCAGCACATCGGCCGTATGGAGGGCCCTTACGTGATCAAAGCTGATGGTTTGGCCCAGGGCAAAGGCGTGGTGATCGCCGCCGATCGCGCAAGTGCGGAAAAGGCCCTGAATGACATGTTGGGCGGCAGCAGCCTCGGTGCCGCTGCGGATCGCGTGCTCATCGAACAGCACTTGGTGGGTGTGGAACTCTCCGCTTTCCTCATCACCGATGGGGAATCCTTCAAGATGCTACCCTCGGCCAAGGATTACAAGCGCATCGGCGACGGCGACACGGGACCGAACACCGGAGGCATGGGAGCGGTTTCACCCGTGCCTTTTGCGGATAAGGACTTCATGGGCAAGGTGCATGATCGCATTGCGGTACCCACCGTGCGCGGACTTCGCAGCGAAGGCATTCCTTTCCAAGGCTTCATCTTCATGGGCTTGATGAACGTCGGTGGGGAACCCTATGTGATCGAATACAACGTGCGGCTGGGTGACCCCGAGGCCCAGGCCATCCTCCCCCGCCTCCGCAGCGACCTGATGGACCTCTTTGAAGGCATCGCCACGGGAACTCTCAGCGAACGGCATGTGGACGTGGACGATCGTACCTGCGCCACGATCGTATTGGCCTCAGAGGGTTATCCCGGTAAGTACGAGACCGGCAAACCGATCGTGGGGATGGAAATGGTCCAAGCTGCGCACATTTTCCAATCCGGAACCGCCTTGGATGGTGATGAACTGGTAACTGCCGGGGGCAGGGTGCTCAGTGTAACGGCGTTCGGGAAGGACATCGAACATGCCATCCTCAATTCCTACGCAAGCGCGTCATTGATCAATTTCGAGGGAAAAACCCAGCGCATGGATATCGGTCGGGACCTCCTGCGGAACACCTCGGGAAAAGGCAGCGGCAGCAGTGCCGCGAAAACGGGGGTCAAATGAACCCGTCCCGTTCCTTCGCCTTGCGCGAAAGGACCGTCTGTGTCCACAGCCAGTACGCCATTCCGAACAGGAGCACCACCGTGATCACCGCGGGGACGATCCATTCCCCAAGTACCACGACCTGGAGGATCCATTGGAAGAAATGGCCGATAGCGAAGAAGAAGTCAGTCATGGGATATCACGCTTTGTGGAGCGGCAAATATAGCAGCCGGGCTGCATGCCCCCTTGCTCATCCATTTCAGGCATGTTGACCGGGTTCTTTCGACAAGACCGTCCTACCGCATTTCTTCCGCTCCCTCTGCTGGTCCTGTTGCTCTGGCCGGGGGCCGGAACCGTTGATGGCGGCCCGTTTTTCTCGGATCACGGATTCACGGATCAGATGGTCGCCGGCATGCCGTTCCATGCCCCGGTGCGTTGGTTGTTGGAGCTTTCACCTTGGGTGGCCATGGGCTTGAGCATCGTGCTTCTGGTGGGCTTGGCATACAGCCTGAACCAGATGGCCAATGATTCGGAATTGTATGAGCGGCGCAATCATCTGCCGGTCATCCTCCTTCCCTTGCTCTTGGCATTGATGCCATTTGGCCTGATACCCGACCCCGCCCTGCTGGGGATGTGGGCGGTGCTCTGGGGACTGTCACGAGCGTGGACCGCGATGGGTCGACAGGACATCCGGTCGGCCCTGTTCGATGCCGGCCTGTTGCTCGGCATTGCTGGGCTCTTCTACCTTCCGTACACCTTCCTTATCGTTGTGGTCTGGGCCACCTTGGCCGTATCACGACCCTTCAAATTCCGCGAATACATGTTGCCTCCATTGGGCATGGCCGCGATACTTTTCCTAGGCTGGGGGATCGTCCATTTCGTTGCGCCCGGACTATGGCACCCCGTAGCGTCCATGCACTTTCCGGCAGGCACCCCTGCTCCCGTGCCCGAGCACTGGATGTATAACGTGATCTTGATCGCAGTGCTGGTCGTGCTGGCCTTGAGCATAATGATCTCTTTTGCCGCCGTGTATACCCATAGCGTGATGCGAGAGAAGAATATCCGGGCTTCCTTCTTGGCCTTTGCCTTCGCGATGAGCCTATTGGCGCTATTCGCTTGGTGGCTGGACCGGCGTATCCCTCCGGTGTTGTTGGCGGCTCCCGGAGCACTACTGCTGGCCTACCCCCTGCTACAGGCTAAGCGGAAGGGATGGGCCGATGCGGCCATCTGGAGCTTGTTGCTCTTGGCCTGCTGGGCCCGCTGGGCGGGCTGAGTTACCTTTGCGACCACACTGCGGCCCTGCCGCCCCAAGTTGCTACACATGAAATTCGGCGTCGTCACTTTCCCTGGGTCCAATTGCGATGAGGACATGGTACATGTCGTGGAATCCTTGACCCAACAACCGGTCGAGCGTCTCTGGCATAAAGATCAAGATCTGCGTGGCTGCGATATGGTACTCCTGCCCGGTGGCTTTTCCTATGGCGACTACTTACGCAGCGGGGCGATCGCACGCTTTTCACCCATCATGCAAGCGGTGGCGGAACATGCGCGCAAAGGCGGTCTGGTCTTCGGCGTTTGCAACGGCTTTCAAGTCCTGTGCGAAGCAGGGCTGCTGCCCGGCGCATTGCTGCACAACGAGGGCCGGAAGTTCGTGTGCCGGAACACCTGGATCAGGCCTGCAACATTCAACACTCCGCTCACGGCCGGCCTCAAGTCCAAGCCACTGCGCATCCCCATCGCCCATGGCGAAGGCCGCTACTATGCAGATAGCGAAACGCTGAAGGCGCTGAACGAAGAGGATCGCGTGCTCTTCCACTATTGCAACCACGAAGGCTGGCTGAAGGAAGAATCCAACCCCAACGGCAGCGTGGAGAACATTGCCGGGGTTTGCAATGAGGGACGGAACGTGTTCGGCATGATGCCGCACCCTGAACGGGCAGCGGATGAGCGCTTGGGCAATACCGACGGAAAGGCCCTGTTCGAGTCGTTGCTACAGGCCGCCCTTGCGTGATATCCCGGCCGGTCGGAACACAGCGGTGATCCTCATATTCCGACGGGGGACCAAGGTGGTTTGATCGCCTTCCAATGGTGCTCCTTTCCATCCGGCGAACTCCATTCCGTTAGCGGCCATGGCCCGGAGGTGAACTGGAACACCCTCGAACACCTTCAGTCCACGCTCCGTTCCCGTAAGGAAGAGGTCTTCCACGGCAACACTTCCAGCATCGGCCGGCTCCACTTGGATGGTCACGTTCCGAAGGTTGTGCCCGGTATATACCGCCAACTGTTCCAGCAGATACTGGTTCCTGTGATCAACGTGTTCCAGTAGGTCCTTGATAGCCATCTCCGGGCTGGGCGACGCCATTTCATCCTTCCAACGTAGGTGGTCCATAAGCATCGCATCGCGGTAGCGAGCATAAATGGAATCGGCCACGGCCCCGGCCCGATCGGGACTTAGCGTTGTGGCCCCCAAGGCAGAGATCCGGGCCAGTAAACGATCCTTAGTAGCATTATTAGCCAGCAACTCCGGCAGGTAGGGCGCTTCCGACACCCCGGCTCCACACATGCGCTTCACCGTATTGTCTTCCGCAGGTGCCCACTGATCCATGTCGTACATCATCCAACGCCAACGCCCATCGGTACGGTCCGGGCGCCAGCAACGCACGTTCAGGTCATGGTCCGCACGACCGGTCCACAGGTCGTAGCAAGCCAGTTCGATCAGGTTGTCCAAGTCCACGGTGCTGCCCAATGTATCGAAGGAGTGCTCCGAGGTGAGCACTTCCAGCATATGCCGATAGTGCTTGTCATTCCCGCGAACTACCCGCATGCCCGGTCCTTCGATGATCTCCACGGGATCTCCGGCATTCAGACTGCGGATCCACTCATCGCCCTTGGCTGGCATGGCCCGATAGAGGCCGTGGTAAGCCCCATTCACATATAGAGGTAACGGAAAACCGGGCTGCACGTCCACACGGCTTCCGCTGCGTCGCGCTACCTCCTCCATGAAGATGTTTCGCAGGAACGAGTGAGGGGTACCATCTGCGCGCAGGAACACCTCCTTCCAACCGGTACCATCGGGCAGCCTTACCGGACCCTCCCCTTCGAAGCGGTCACGTACCCTGACTTTGAAGTTGCGCTTAGGAAGACTTCTCGAACCGCTGCCAGCGATGGCCAACCCAACTGGTATCACTGTATCTCCTACCTGCAACCATGCTTGGCGTTGCCAATTCCGCCCTTTTCGGGCATGATTCCCGGATGCCGTGTCTGCGATGCCCTGCCTGCCGTGCAGGTCTTCCTCCTGCACCATCAGGCCCCAGGCGCTATCCGCGAGTCCCACGGTGTGCATAGCGAACCTACTGGGCACTGCATCTTCCGCGAATGATCGCGCACGTATCACCGTGCCCACCGGCAAATGCAGGTCCCTCACCAATTGCGGGGATCCAGGAACCGGCTCCGTACTGTCCATGCTATAACGGATCTCACCATCTTGGTTCGGCCCGGCCCGCAGCACATTCCCCTCGGAATACAGCAGCGGTGCCGCTACCATGCGGGAGAAGGCATTCGTATTCGGCCGCCCTGGTGTGGGGTTGATGAAGAAGCCCCACGAGCGGCCTCCATCAGACTTCCGGCCGATGGATACCCCCGCCGGTAAAGCAGGCCAGTTGAACACATCGAGTACCGTTGATCGGTCCGGTGCGATCAGCAAGAGCGCCCCTCCCTTGCGCGGAAGATCCAGGGGGATGTGGTCGGGTCCTTGACCGGTCGCCTTATCGCACCAAAAGACCATGCATTCACCCGGGCCAATGGTAAGGCCAGCTGCCAACTGCACCGTTGCACCGTTCATCGACAAGGCATATCCCGCCAGATCCAGCGCTTTGTGGCCTGCGTTGTGGAGCTCCACCCAATCACCGTTCGGCCCCTGCCCATCGCTCCCGGCAACGCGTGTGCATTGCAGCTCATTGATGCGGAGCTGCGCACTGAGGAGATGGGTAACAAGCAGAAAAAACAAGGTGCTCCGGTGGCGCATCGCGGCAAATTATGTGGTGGAAGGAGAACAACTACATTTGGAACACAACATCGCTCCATGAAATCACTCCTTACCCTCTCGGTTCTGCTCCTTGCCGCTCCCTTAGCGTTTGCGCAGCAGATCACCAACGTTACCTGGACCCCGAACCCTTTGCGTGCCTGTGTGCCGGCAGAGTTCCGAGTGATCGGTAATGCTCCCAATGGCATGCAGTTCAATTTTGTGAACACTTCAGTCTCGGCCAACAGCATCAGTTTGGTGATCGAGGCCACAGGCCCCGGATCTGGTTCGGGCTCCTTCAATAACCCCGTTTCAGGAGGTCCCTATGGCGAAGGCACCTACGCCTTGAGCGTGAGCTTGCAATACAACGGCACCATCACCTCCACGTGGACAGGAACCCTCAATGTGCTTCCTCCGATCCTCCCCAATGTAGGTGAGCCCAATGCCATCACCATATGCCCCAACGATGCACCGTTCTCGTTGACCTCCCGGTTGAACGGTACCCCTGATCCAGGCGGGATCTGGCTTTCTCCTCAATTGCAGGTCGTGCCGAACGGAATGTTCGTTCCAGGCACAAGCCTCGCAGGTGGATACCAGTACTATTTCAACGTAAACTCACCGTGCGTGATCGAATACCAGTACTTGAGCATCGAGTACAGCCCGAACACTTCTGCAGGTATTAGTTCCACAGTAACCCTCTGCACGGCAGCGGGGGCGCCGCCCGTTGACCTTTTCACGAAACTGGGCGGCAACCCGGACACGGGTGGCACGTGGAGCGGCGCGGGTAACACCAACATCTTCACCCCTGGAACAAGTCCTGCTGGCCAATACGTTTATCAGGTCACAGGCCTCCCACCCTGCACCAACCCCACCGCCACGGTGACCGTGCTTCCTGGACCGCCATCCAATGCCGGCGTGGGCAGTAGTGCACTTTACTGTTTCAATGAGGAATTGGCCAATCTGAGCGACAACGTCACAGGGGAGGATATCACGGGCATATGGTATGGTCCCGATGGATCGGGGATCACGTTTTACGACCAGCCTGTTGATGTATCCCTCTATGGCGCGGGCACTTATACCTATGTGGTCACCACAGCACCATGTCCGTCGGATACTGCCTTTGTAGTGGTCAGCTTGGATGGCCCTCCATGTACTATTGGCATTCAGTCGTTGGCTTCCTTTAGCGACAAGATGCTGGTGATGCCCAATCCGGCCAGTGACCACGTGATGGTGGAGATCGAGCGTGTACAGCCGGGCAAGGGCCAATACATCTCCGTCATGGATGTGAGCGGCAAGGTGGTGTTACGGCAGTCCGTGCAAGCTTCGGGCACTTCCATCCGCCAGTCCGTGGATATATCCTCGTTGGCTCCGGGGGCTTACGTGATCGACCTGGTAGGTGGCAACACGCCGACCCAGCGGTTGATGGTGCGCTAATACGCTTTCAAAGCGCGTTACGCGTCACCCAATAGCGATAACCTGCCAAAGCCATCCGCGCTTTGCTCAATCGGCTGAGGTCGCGGTGCCATTGCTTGGGTAATACCGTGCGATTGATGGCTGCCAACAGGCGAAAGGCTCTTTTGCGCAAACTCATTCTTTGATCGGTTTGAAGCCCATGCCCCGAAGAGCCAATATAGGTTCGGAGGATCGGCAGGAATGAATGCAGCTCTCTATCGGACGGGGAGTATGCGCTTTCGGCTCAGATGAACGGAAGGACCTTAGCTAACGACCACTCGACCGGTGACCTTCGCAAAGTCCTTCTTCGCTTCCTGTAAAGCCATCAGCGTGCGCATGGCCATCTCGATATCGGCTTCGTCAGTCATCCCTTTCAGTTGCTCCTGCTTCTCTTTCAGCATCCGGTCCACGCGTCGCTCCTTCAACATGTTCAGCCCTTGTTGCACCGCCTGGAGCAGCTGTTCCTGTTCCTGAGTAACATGGATCTTGTGTTTGCCCTCCCAATTGGGGCTCAACACATGGCGCGAGGCGAGCAGATCGATGGCGAGATCGCGCCATTCCGTGTTCTCGCTGGTGATGTACCGATTGGGCAACACCGTTTCGCCCATCTTATGGCTAAAGCTGTAATCCCGGAATATGGCCTGTAACAGGGGATCCTCCAAGGACATGTCATCCGTGGCCAGCGATTGGAACATGAGTTCGGCAACCGAGAGTTCCTCATCCGAGGCGTTGCCCTCCAGATCCAACATGGGTGCGATCACCTTTTCATGTCCATAGGAGATCAATAGTCGCAATAGATCGCGCTCCTGGGGAACGGTGCCCAGATCCTCCACTTCAGGTTGCGGCGCGGCAATGGAGGGTTCGAACAAGTCTTCCAAAGGCGGGGCATCGCCACCGAGCTTTTTCCGGTAGCTGCGCCGCAGCACCTTGTTCATCTCGCTCACCAACGCCTGCTCCGCCACGGCCACAATACTCGCGCATTGCTTGATGTACAAGGAGCGCAAAACATGATCCGGTACCAAGGCGATGCTCGCAACCAGCTCGTGGATCGCTGCAGCCTTGCTCACGGGGTCATTACCTGCCTCCTTCACCAACAGGTCCGCCTTAAAGACCAGGAAATCCTTCGCGCTGTCTTGAAGGAAAGCCTCGATCTCGCTACTGCTGTGCTTGCGCGCAAAGCTGTCCGGATCGTCGCCATCCGTGAACACCACCACCTTCACGTTCAAGCCTTCCGCTATGATCAGGTCGATCCCCCGCAAAGAGGCCTTGATGCCCGCAGCATCGCCATCATAGAGGATGGTGACACCCGGTGAATAGCGTTTGATCAACCGCACTTGGTCCACCGTAAGGCTGGTACCACTGCTCGCTACCACATTGGTAACTCCGGCCTGGTGCAGGCTGATCACATCCGTATAGCCCTCCACCAGCAAGCAATTCTGCTGCTCGACGATGGATTTTTTCGCCTGGGAGATCCCATATAGCGATCTGCTCTTCACATAGAGCGGGCTCTCCGGGCTGTTGAAGTACTTCGGTAACTTCTTGTCGCTGCGCAAGGTGCGTGCGCCAAAAGCGATGGGCTGCCCGGTCAGTCCGTGGATGGGGAAGGTGACACGCCCTTGGAAAAAATCCCATGGAGTACCGTTCTCCCGTTGTTTGATCCAGCCGGCCTTCTCCAGCAGCTCCGGAGTGAAGCCGTGCGCGAGAGCCGCTTTGGCGAAGGCATCGCCGCGTTCCGGCACATAGCCCAACTCAAACTCCCTGATGGTATCCTCGCGGAAACCGCGCTCCAGGAAATAGGCCAGGCCGATCTGCTTGCCCTCCTCGGTATTCCACAACTGGTCCACGCTCCAGTTCAGCGCCCATTGCTGCACCACGGCGAGGCTTTCGCGCTCGCTTTGCTCCAGCTGTTGCTCCTCGGACTGCTCCTCTTCCTCCAGTTCGATCTGGTAGCGCTTGGCCAGCCAACGGATCGATTCAGCAAAGGAGAGATGTTCCTGCTTTTGAAGGAATGTGATGGCATCGCCACTCTCACCACAGCCGAAGCACTTGTAGATGCCCAACTGCGGGCTCACATTGAAAGACGGAGTCTTCTCATTATGGAACGGGCAGAGGCCCAAGTACCGCGGCCCCTTGCGCTTCAGGTCCAGAAATTCGCCCAGCACCTCCTCGATGCGGACGGCATCCTTGACCTGTTGAACTGAATGGGGAGTGATCACGGCTTGGGGAGCTAAAGGGCCGCGAATTTACCGACGGTGAACCGGCCTAACCCGGATCGTTGATAACTGCCCCTTCGATATCATAGGTCACCGTACGCTCAAGGTTCCCCTGTTCATCGTAGAAACGCCACTCTCCCACCTGCTTATCGTCCTTGTGCTGGCCTGTGTAGTATATACTACCGTTCTCCCGGAAAACGATGGAAAGGCCTTGCAGCTTGCCCTCGCGATATTCATTCTTGCTCTTCACCCGGCCATTGGGGAAATAGCTGGTCCATACCCCTTGGCGCAGGCCGTTCTTCCGATCGCCCTCCATCTCCAGACGGCCCTGAGTGTCGTATACCTTATCGGGACCGTTGATGACGAGTTCCGGCTGTGCAGGTGCCATTTCAGGGAGCGAAGTAGCTGGCTTTTCCTTGGTGTGCGCCGCCCCCGTATTTCCTCCGCAGCTGAACAGGCCAAGGACAGGGATCAAGATCCAATACTTCAGTGCCATCGTGCCTATTTGTTCCGCTCCACGGTCATTTCCAACAGTCCTTCCAATGCGAAACGCGCATCTGTTGCTGGTAGCTGGCGTAAGAGCGCCAAGGCCAGATCACGCTGTTCGTACATCTTCTCCTTGGCATAGGCGATACCGCCGGCCTCCACCACTTTGGCCACCAACCGCGCTACCGCCTTGCCGTCGGTGCTTTCATGCTTCACCGTGCGAACCATCCAGCGCCGGTCCTTGGCGTCCACCTGTTGAAGCGCATGGATCAGCGGCAAGGTGAGTTTTCCCTCTTTTATATCGATGCCGGTAGGCTTCCCCACATCCTGGCCTGCGCCATAATCAAAGAGATCATCCTTGATCTGGAACGCAGTACCGGCATGCATGCCGAAGCGGTGCATCAGTGCTACCTCCTCCACACTCGCTCCACCGGCATGGGCCCCGCTGGCACAACAGGCAGCGATCAAGCTGGCCGTTTTCTTGCGGATGATATCGAAGTAGACGTCTTCCTTGAAGTTGAGTCCGCGTGCTTTTTCCATCTGCAGCAGCTCTCCTTCGCTCATCTCACGCACTGCTGTGCTCACAATGCGAAGCAGTTCGAACTGCTCCTTCTCCACGGAGAGCAGTAATCCTTTGCTCAGCAGGTAATCCCCTACCAGTACGGCGATCTTGTTCTTCCAGAGCGCATTGATGCTGAAAAAGCCCCGGCGCATATTGCTATCGTCCACCACGTCGTCATGTACGAGCGTGGCCGTATGTAGCAGCTCGATCAAGGAGGCTGCTGTATAGCCTGCCTCATTCACCGGTCCGAACTGTCGGGCGCTCAGCAGCGTGAACAAGGGCCGCATTTGCTTGCCTTTGCGCTGAACGATGTAATGCATCACCCTGTCCAGTAGGGCGACCTTGCTGCGCATGGCTTCACGGAACCGCTGCTCGAACACGTCCATCTCCGCTGCCACCGGCTTGCGGATCCCTGCCATGGAAAGCGGAATGCTGACAGGGTGCGCTATAGGCGGGGATGTCATAGCGCAAAGATGGGAAGTCGCACCCGATGGCCAGCAGGGAAAAGTAATTCTTCAGCCACGTCCACGTCCACGGCATGCTCCGGCCTCGTACATTCGGCACATGGCGAGATGGTTCCTTCCCATATTCTTCGTGCTGACATCGATCCTGTCAGGTGGAAGCGCGGCTGCCCAATCTAAAGGCAAGACCAAGGTGGTGCTCTATAAAGACCGCTTGGCGGCGCAATGGGATACGGTGAATTGTGTGAAGAACGTGCTGAAGTTCAACCCCCTCCTATTTCTGCGTGGCGAGATCCCTCTTTACTACGAACGCGCACTTTCACACCGCCTGAGCGCAGAAGTGGCAGCCGGGGTTACCACCCGGAATTACTTAGGCGGTGACTTCACCGGCGACACGCCGGATGACTTCAGTGCCGGCACCCACATACTTCCCAGGCTGGCCGCCCACATTGGATTCCGCTGGTACTTCACGGACGATATCGAGCCTCAAGGCACCTATCTGCAAGGCGAGTTCGCCTATCTTGACCATAGCAAGGACATCTCCATGAAGGACAGCACCGGCCGCTTGACCGATAACACTCTTCGTGACCAGAGCGTGTACAACGATGTCCGGCTCTACTTCGGCTACCAACGTCTGTCCAGCACCAACAACTGGCTCTTCGATGCTTACTGCGGCGTAGGTTTCCGTAATCGCACGATCACCCAAGTGAATGAGCGCTTGAACCTGGTGGAGCGCGATTGGAGCTATACCGTGGAGGAGTCGCACGATAACGTGCCGGCCTTCTTCCTCGGCGTCAAGATCGGCTACGGCTTCTGAGCCCCAGCCACCTTCATTATCCGCTCGCCGCCTGTCACCGCTGGCTCGTTCTTATTGGCCAACTGCCCACAGGCCGCATCAATGTCGCGGCCGCGACTCCTACGGATGCGCGTTGTGATGCCCTTGCTCTCCAAGTAGTTCTGAAATTGGAGTGCCTTCTCGATGGGGGTGCGCTGGAAGCGACCATCATCCGTGGGGTTGTACTCGATCAAGTTCACCTTGGCGTCCACCTTGCTGCAGATGCGGACCAGGTCACGTGCATCCTCCAGTGAGTCGTTCAGGTCGCGGAAGAGGATGTATTCGAAGGTGACGTTCTTCCGGGTGAGGCGGGTATAGTGGCGCAAGGCCGAGACCAGTTCTTCGATGTTGTTGCTATCGTTGATCGGCATCATGCTGCTGCGCTTCTCATCGGTGGCAGCGTGCAGCGAAAGGGCCAGATTGAACTTGGCCCCATCATCACCCAACTGGCGGATCTGCTTCGCAAGTCCGGCCGTGCTCACGGTGATGCGGCGATAGCTCATGCCCAAGCCGTCCTCGGCATTGATGCGTTCGGTGCTCCGCATTGTATTCGTGTAGTTCAGCAGCGGCTCACCCATGCCCATGTAGACGATGTTGGTGAGCGGACGCTTGAGGTGCTGCTCGGCCAAGCGCGCGATCTGGACCACTTGGTCCACGATCTCACCGGCGCTGAGATTCCGTACCCGCTTCAATTTGCCCGTGGCGCAGAAATCGCAATCCAAGCTGCACCCGATCTGCGAGCTCACACAGGCCGTGATGCGCTTTTCGGTGGGGATCAGCACCCCTTCCACCACATGTCCATCCCACGTGCGGAAGGCACATTTGATGGTGCCGTCATTACTTTTCTGCTCCTCCACGATCACCAGTGGCCGTAGTACGGCTCGCTCGGCCAGCTTGGCCCGGAAATCCTTGGAGAGGTTGCTCATCGCCTCGATGGACGGAGCATGGGTCTTCCAAAGCCATTCCCATACTTGGGCGGCGCGGTAAGGCTTCTCGCCCAGCTCGGCAACAAGGGTTATGACCTCCTCTTTGGAAAGTTCACGAAGGTCGATGGGCTTGGCATTCATGGTGCAAAGGTCGCGTT